>SVHT01000004.1:0-127297 GCA_015055615.1 Clostridiales bacterium
GCAACTGAACCCGAAATCACACGGAAATCTTCCTTTTTAATTTCTATAACAGGCTGAATATATTATTGTCTCACATTCCCTCTTTTTATCACTTAAAATAGTGGTGAAATCGAACCTATAAGACGCACCTGAACGCCTTATTTTAAAGGCGTTCAGGACTGTGCGACAACCCTTTTTCCACCCGATTTTTATTTATTTTTCAGTGTTTAGCCCCCCCAATTTTTCACTTTAACCCGTACAAGGACGCAAATTCTTAAAGTAAATCGCTGTAAGCCTTTATTTTCAAAGCTTACAGCGATTTCCAGTTCCCATCAAAAAGAATCATCCAATTATACAAGCAGCAACGTTTGTGATGTCAAATGCTCATTCCTTGTTTTTATAATAAGCTTATGTCCTTGACGCTCGTACTTTACGTAACGTCTCCCTCCGCTTTTACGGTTAATTGCATATATTTGAGTGAACTTCACATTCTGCAATTCAAGTTCCGTCGCTTCAAAATCCTCTTCCGTACTATTTATAATGATCAACACTTTTTTATTGTGCTGTTTATATAAATACACATACACGCCTGCATGATTCGTAAGGACGAGTTCTACACCGCTCTTCCGCAAAAACGTTTTCAAAAGCGTCGTTCGCAGGTCGTGATACTGCTCGAAATACATACCGTTGATGACGTACGGAATCACGAAATAATTTCCACCATCCATATCGCCTACGCCGATCTTATTATCCAAATAATCGTACACAAACGACTGCGCGCCGCTTTCATCTTTATACGAAATTTTAACGTAGTCGCCTGCTTTCCCAAACGCCGTCACTCGATAGCCTTTCTTGTCATTAATCAATATACCGTCTTTGACCTGTTCATAGCTATGTACGTTATGTTCGCCTATATAGGTTTCATACTTGGTTGCTCCAATCAAGAAACCAAGTCCTCGATCGATAAGAATCCGCACTGCGCCGCCGTCCACAATAACAAAATTATTTTCAAACAAATCGATAAGCTGTTCTTTTGTAAAATTATAGGTATTCCCGCCACCCAAAGCCACGATTTTATTTCTAAAACGCTTTTTTGTCGACGGTTTACAGCTTAATCCTATTGAAGTTAAGTAAGCGTTAAAAATAGATTCGTCTGGATACAAATCGTCAAACTTATTGATTTTTGCGCTGCGTTTATACGCCGTTTTTTCATCAATAGGAAGAATGATTCCTTCCAACGTTTCATATTTTAATCCTAACATCATTACGCCGTTTAAGTAAGGTGTAATTTCTTTTACCGCTTCGCCGTAACGAAAACTCGGCACAATCCCGTTCCCCACGAAATCGTAAATATCGTAAGTCATACCTTCGATACAAAGCGGAATTGCCGATTCAAGCTGAAATTGTAAAAATCTTGCGTCTTTCGTAAATGTACTAAACGAGCCGTTTTCAAGCTCGGGATAAACGACTGTGTTTTTAGGCAACAGCGCGCGACAATGGAAAGACCCGCGGTTAAATTCCACGTAATATCTCTTTGCGGAATATTCATCGTAGCACGGCAAATGCAATCTGTTAATCATAGGCCCGCCTGCGGCAAGCCCTTTATGCAACCTATGCCAATCTCTACCCTCTAAGGCGTGTTTTTCGTGCATAGAGGACATCAACCCTACTTTCGTTCCAAGACCAAGTTCTGCAACCGCTTGACCAATATCCTCGGCAAGATTTGCCATACATTCTCTATTTACGTCGAGCCAAGCCTTCTTCACCCGTTTTTCAGGTTGTTTGCGGAACAACCTGTCCGTAAATTCTTCACGAGTATATTTTGTTCCCAAACGCTCGTTATATTTTTGCATATGCAAATGGCAAAAACATCCGCCAAATTTTAAATCGCCGTGATTATGCAAACGGAAATCGTCTTCGACCCAAACGGTATCGGGATCAAGCTCTTTAATAATATATTGATAAAATTCAAAGAAATATTTTTTCCAGTTTTCACACAGCGGACAAGCGACCATCTCGCACCTGCCCCCATCGTAATCCACCTGCGTGGTAAAATTTTGTCCCTTTTTCAAAGGTCTGCAACGGTCAAGGTGTCCAATCTCAATCCAAGGATTTAAGCTAACTGTAATTCCCTTTTCCACCAAAGCTTCTTTTGCTTTTTTCATCGTTTCGAGCCACGGCTTTGCTTCCTCAATCGTCATATGTCCAACGTTGTACTCTTCCGCATTTATGAAAAGCATCACATTTTTGAAGCCATATTTCACGCAATAATCCACAACCTCGGCAATACGTTCATCTTCATAATGCTTCGGCGGAAATTGTATCCTCAAACAATGCAAAAATTTTTTACGCATTTTGATCCCCTTTTTTCATCTTTTCTCTATCCAATCGCAAATAACCAACTAAAATAGAACCCAAGCTAATAACCTCGCAAAAAATCGCCCCTATTGACAGGGAAATTAAATTGTACACAAGCCATGACGGAGAGCTTACCAACCCCAATAACCGAGTAACTTTTGGGGTTCGGCTGCGAAAAGCAAAGGTTGTCGCTGTCATACCAATCAAAGGCAAACTTTCAATCATTGCGTTCCAAATGTCAAATTGTTTATTAAAGACGGTAAAAGTCAAAATATACGACGCTACATAGATGGCAATAAACCCGATAAGCCACAAAACGTGCTCTGTTTTCAGCTTGTCTTTATACAAAAAAACAATCGCCCGGATAACGCCAATCGCGTTTAACAAGCCACCCATATACGCGTTTAACATAAAAAAATGCACAGTAAATAGAACCGATCCCAACAACTGCAAAGCAATAATTCCTCTTTGCTGTTTTTGTTGATACGAGCAAATATTAAACACCATGGCAACAATGCCAATTATCTGCGCAACAACCTTCACAAATTGCTTGCCTCCTACCAAGATAAATATATTTTTAAATATTATACCATACATTTAAACATTTTCAATATGGTTTTTTTACTTTTTTATAAATTGCAGCCACACTTGAAAGGTGTCAATTTTTTTAGACAGCTAGACCACTGCCACCTTTTTTGCTTAGTATAAGCAATTTATATAGATAGGAAAAATCGACAAATCTCTTGTCGAAATTTGTCGATTTACTGGTGCGGATGAAGGGACTTGAACCCATACGGAGTTACCCACAGGAACCTGAAACCTGCGCGTCTGCCAATTTCGCCACATCCGCGTATCTTGGAAAATTACGTCAAAGTAACGCAATTTCCTTCTTTTGTATTGCTCCGTTCACTTGCTCTATCCACCAGGCTTTTCCGCCGCTCGATACGCTTCCAACGATTTCGCCGTCCTCTATAACAAGCGCGGCGTCGTCTTCGATCCCGTAAGCACAGCCCAAATTATAACACACTATTTTGTCAAAGTCAAGCATTCTCGCATTATAATGGGGAGAAATTTTGCCCTTTATCCAATTTAAACCCTCGAACATTGCGTACTTATCCCCCTCCCCAAGCGCCGCCGTCGAATCGGTATAAATGTCCGAAAACCAACAGATTGCGCCCGCCGAGAGTCCCGCAATAATCACGCCCCGTTCGTATGCCTCTTTAATAAGGGGCAACAAACCGGACTGTTTCCAATGCTCTATCATAAACACGGTGTCGCCGCCGCCGACGTATATCATATCCGCCTTTTCAAATTTGGCGCGCATTTTTTCCATATCCGGCTCTTTAAACACCGTCAAAGCAACGTCCGTTTTGATGTTAAATACCCCCGTATACACCTTGTGAAAGGTATTGTAATAGGGCATATAATCATGGCTGGCGGTGGGGATAAACAGCGCGTTTGCTCTGTTCTCCCCTGCGTGCTCTTTCGCAAGCTTTGCGATATATTCGTCGATTTTCATCGTCGTTCTTTCACGGAGTTCTCCCCCACCGATAGCTATGATTTTTTTCATTTTTTTAGTCCTTTTACCGCTTTGCGCTTACGCGTTGATGATTTTATCGATTTTTGCAATCGTGGAATTCAAGCTGTCAATCGCCGCCTTTAAACTTGTCTCCAATTCCTCGTCGGGCAAATATCCTTGCTCGGAATCCTTTGCAAGCGACGTCGCCAAGCCGTCTAAACCGCTGGCAATGCCATCGAAAACAATGTCGCGTTTATTTTCTACGATTTGATAGGAAAGCCAAGCCGCATTCGATACCAACGCGCTGAGTCTATGCAATCTCGTTGCGCCCAAAAGCTTTTGCGCGTTATCGCCCATTGCAAGAGATTCTTCGGCATATTTTTTCGCTTTCATACATGCCTTTTTAACGCTTATCGGGCGCATTTGACGTTTGGTACGACGATTCAAAAAGCCCATCGCTACAAGAGCAACCAAAATGATTCCCCCGCAAACGCCGTAAGCCAACAATAATTTTGCCGTATTATCCGAAACCGCTAACAAATATGCGCTCATCATGCTTGCACCTCCTCGTCTACCTTACGTACGTGTACGTCCAACTGATTGAACGGAATTTCAATGCCGTTTTCATCAAGTAACTTCAAAAGCCCTTCCAAGAGGTCAAAACGCACGTTCCAATAATCGGCTGCGTCTACCCATACGCGAAGAGTGAAATCGAGCGAGCTTGCACCCCATTCCGTCAAGCGGAAGAAGTGCGCGGGTTCTTTTTTGACGCGTTCGTCCTTGGCAACGTATTCGTTAACGAGCTCTTTTACCTTATCCACGTCCGTACCGTATGCAACCGAAACAGCAATATCCAAACGGCGCGCGGGCATTTTGCTGTAATTGATAATCGTCGAACCAAACACCGTATTGTTGGGGATAACGACCGTCAAATTGTCAGGCGTAACCAATTTTACGCTGAACAGCTTGATTTCCTTTACCGTACCGCTCGTCCCATTGATATCCACGAAATCTCCCGCCTGAAAAGGCTTTGTGAAGATAAGCAAAATGCCGTTTGCCAAGCTGGCAAGCGTGTTCTGCAAGCCCAAAGCAATGGCGAGCATAATGGACGAAAGCGACGCGATAATCCCCGTCGTCGAAAAGCCGAGCGATGAGATGAAGACGACGATGAGTATCAAATACGCAATCAACGCCACGATGGAAGTGATGAACGATGCCGCCGAATTGTCGATTTTTCTGCTCTTCGTCGAGTTCTTTTTCACCAACTTCTTGATGATGGAAACGATGAGCAAACCAAGTACGAAAACAACCAACGCTTTCGCAATTACAAGCCCATAACCGCCCAGAAAGCCTTTTGCCCATGATTTGATCTGTTTCCAGAACGTACCAAGGGACCCTGCCATAAGCAAGTTTGTCATAGTTTTTTGTCTCCTTATATATTATTATTTTCTTATTTGCTATATTTTTCTTCGATGGCTTTGATTTTTGCCAAACGACGGTCGTGACGTTCGCCACCCTCGTATTCGGTTTTCAAGAACACGTCTACCATTTCCTGCATCATGCCCTCGCCTACCACCTTTTCGCCAAATGCGAGCATATTGGCGTCGTTATGCAAACGAGTAAATTTTGCGCAATACCAATCGTGACAATGCGCGCAACGTACCCCGGGGACCTTGTTCGCCACAATCGAAACGCCAATCCCCGACGAGCATACCACGATACCGCGTTCGCTTTCGCCGCTCGCTACCGATTCCGCCGCCAAAAGGGCAAAATCGGGATAGTCGCACGAATCTTTCGTATAAGTGCCGAAATCTTTTACTTCGTGACCGTTCTTTTGAAGATATGCAATCAAAGCGTTTTTGAGATTGAGTCCGCCGTGATCGCAAGCTACTGCAATTTTCATACTTTCTTCTCCTTAAAAAATTGATAGTTGTTTATTATCGCCGTCCGCTTTTGGCTGAGTCGGCGTTGTTTTCGTTTTTTTCGGGGCTTTTTTCGTATCGGTTTTCTTCGCCTTTTTGGGCGCGCGGGGTTTCGTTTCCCAAGCGTTTTCCGTTAAACGGAGCTTTTCACTCAACCGCGCCATGCCCGCAGACAACAAGCCGTATACGTACCGATAGCAATCGATATCCTTGCCGTACGGATCGAGAATTTCATACCCCGTAATTTCCGCAAAGGAATACACGTTATTTTCGACGTCGTCCAAGGGCATACCCGCCTTTTTGAGGGCGTTCCAACGCATATCCATAAGGTATTCGCGCTGGCGTTCGGTCATACACACCACGGCAAACGCGTCCACGAGCGTTTTGTTGGTGAGTTTCGTCGAAGAAAAGCTTTCGCAAGCAATGCCGTTTTCCTGCAACACTTGCGCCGATTTGGGGTTGATTGTATCCCCCTTTTTCGCCGCTATGCCCGCAGAACGCACGTCAAAGCCCTTTAATTTTACGTCCTTTAAGTATTTCGTCAAGAGGAGCTGCGCCATTGGAGAACGGCACGTATTTCCCGTGCAAACGAATACGATTTTTTTCTTCTTTCGTGCCGTCATTTAGTACCGTCCCCCCTCGTTTTTGTTTTTTAGTGCTTGATATCTACGGACGTACACGCCTTACGAAGCCGATTGAGTACCCCCACCATAACGCCGTCCTTTTTCTTCGGCTCGATGGTTATCAACACGTCGCAGAGCTTTTCCGCCTCGCGCAACAGCTCGTACAGCCGTGCCGCCATTTCCCTTTCCGTCTTTCCCAAATTCAAAACGGTTACGCCTGCATTTGCAAACACCTCAGCGATTTCGTCCTCGCAGAGCACCGCCACACGCTCACCGTTGGTCTTCCGTATTGCCGTCAAGCCGTCCGTTACGTTCTCAAAAAGCAAGGTTTTGCAACGCGGAGAATAGTGCTTATACAAAACTCCTGGGCTCTTCACCTTTTCCCCTACGGTCAAGTTCGGTGCGTATTCGCCACAGTCGCCAACCACCGCCGCAATCATCTCCGCCGTGATAAGCCCCGGGCGCAAAACCACGGGAATCTCGCCCGTCACGTCGCATACGGTACTCTCAATTCCCCCCTCGCAGACACCGCCGTCTAATATCAAGGGAATCTTTCCGTTAAAATCCTCGTATACGTGCTCCGCCGAAGTGGGCGAAACGTGTTTGGAAAGATTTGCGCTAGGCGCTACGATAGGAATATCTACCGCGCGCAAAAACGCCTGCGCGCCCGTATGCGAGGGCACGCGCACCGCCAACGTATCCAGTCCGCAAGACACGTATCCGCTCACTTTGTTCGTAGACGGATAGACCAAGGTCAAGGGGCCGGGCAAAAACGCTTCGCGCAATTTCTTTGCGTACGGCGGGTCGTAATCGATAATCTTGGAAAGGTCGTAGCCTGTATGCACGTGCGCAATCAGCGGATTGTCCGCAGGTCTGCCCTTTACGGCAAAAATGCGTTGCACCGCGCAATCGTCAAAGGCGTTACCGCCCAAGCCGTACACCGTTTCCGTAGGCATCGCCACCACTTCGCCGCCGAATATTAAGTTTTTCGCCTCCGCTAAGCTTTCGGGCGTTATGGTTTTGATGGTTGTTTTCATACCAATTATTACTCAAAGGGTAACTCGTCGTCCTCTGTGTTTTTTAACTCACTCTTTCTAGGGGCGGGCGGTTCGGGATAGCCGTAATCGTCGTCGGGCGCTTCGTATTCCACGTCGTCGTCATATTGCGCGGCGGGCGTTACGCCGTACTGCGGAGGTTCGTCTTCGCGGTTCTGATCGTCCACGTCCACAAACTTCGTATATTCGCCGATAAATTTCAAGGACACTCTACCCTGTTCGCCGGCACGGTGCTTTGCCAAAATCAATTCCGCTGCGCCTTTGACTACGTCACCATTTTCCAACTGTTCTTTGGTCGCAAACATTTCGGGACGGGAAATGAACATAACGATGTCGGCGTCTTGTTCGATTGCGCCCGATTCACGAAGGTCGGAAAGCTGGGGTTCGTTAGACGTGATACGTCTAAGCTGCGAAAGGGCAATGACGGGCACGCCCAATTCCTTTGCCATAATCTTTAAATCACGGGTAATGGACGCGACTTCCTGTTGTCTGTTTTCCGAGCCTGCCATTTTGGAATCCCCGCTGGACATAAGCTGGATATAGTCAATCATAATCAAATCGACCCCGCCCTTTGCCGTCTTTAATCTACGGCATTTAGACTGAATTTCCGCAGGCGTGACGCGGGACGAATCGTCGATATAGATATTGCTCTTTTTCAAGCGGTCCGCCGCAAGCATCAATTTTTTCCACTCTTTTTGCGACAGCGTACCCGAAAGCGCGTTTTTCATGCTCACGTTTGCATACGAGCATATCAGCCTTTGCACAATTTCGCTACGGGGCATTTCGAGCGAGAACACGGCGCAGGTTTTGCCCGCGTTGATTGCCGCGTGTTCTACGATGTTCATAGCAAGCGAGGTCTTACCCATACCGGGACGGGCAGCCAAGACAATCAGCGCGCCCGATTGCAAACCGTTGGTGATTTTATCAAAACGCTTGAACCCCGTCGGAATCCCCTTGAAGGTGTTGGGGTCGGACTGCAACTGCTCAAACTTTTGCAAAACTTCGCCGACGATATCCCCGTCGTCCATGCCCATAAGCGCAGAACGCTCGGTCTGTTTGGAAATGTCGTAAATACACTTTTCCGCATACGCGAGCGACGCCTTATCGTCCGTGCCTTTCATGGACGTTTCGATAATCTTTCTGGACGCGCGGATAAGCTTTCTGTTTACGCTGTCGCGCGTGACGATTTCTTGGTACGACTTATAGTTCGCCGCCGAGGGCGTAATTTGCGTCAGCTCGGTAATATACGCGATACCGCCCGCCTTTTCAATGCTCCCTTCCTTTTCAAGCTCGTCCGTGACGGTGACAAGGTCGACGGGTTTTCTGTCGTTATACACCCGTTTCATTGCGCGCAAAATGTATTTGTGGCTCTCTTGATAGAAATCGTCTTCGGTCAAGCTATCCACAACGTCTGCCGCAATTTCGTTGTCGATTAAAAGACAGCCGAGCAGCGCCATTTCCGCGTCGCGGTTATAGGGCATCGTGTTCATTTCGTTTGCCATAATATTTCTTCCTTTGGGGCAGAGCCTTTTACGGTTTCCGTATGCCTGCCTCGTTGTTTTTCTCTGTTAAAGTAACGTCTTAAATTCTTCCAAGGTCGCCTTAAATTCGTCCATTGCCGCCTTAAAAGGAGCTTTGCCCGTCAAATCCACGCCCGCCTTTTTCAAAATAGACACGGGGTCGTCCGAGCCACCCGAGGATAAGAACTCGAAATAATCTTGTACGGCTTTTTCGCCCTCCGTCAAAATCCGTTTGACAATGGACACCGCCGAGATAATACCCGTCGCATATTTATACACGTAGAACGAGCTGTAAAAATGGGGAATACGCGCCCACTCGTAACGGATTTCGTCGTCGTGGATAATGCCGTCGCCGTAATATTGCTTGTTAAGTCCGTAATACAGCTCGCTGAGGTTCTCTTTGGTAAGCGCCTCGCCCTCTTCTGCCTTCGCGTGCGCAAGCTGTTCAAACTCCGCAAATTGCGTCTGACGGAAAAGGGTTGCGCGGAAGGTATCCATATAGTAATTGAGCAGGAACTTCTTTAAATTCTTGTCTGTGCTGTTTTTGTAAAGGTGTTTGAGCAAGAGCACTTCGTTGACGGTGCTGGCAATTTCCGCAAGGAAAATGGTATAGCCAGATTTTGCGTACGGCTGTGCGCTGGAAGATTTGTAGGTGTGCAAAGCGTGCCCCATTTCGTGCGCAACCGTGAAGATATCGTTGGTCGTTTCTTGATAGTTCAAAAGGACGTAGGGGTGGCAATCGTAAATACCTGCCGAGTACGCGCCACAGCGTTTCCCCTCGTTTTCGCAAACGTCAATCCAACCCTCGTTTTTGCCCTTACGCAAAAGGTTTTGATAGTCCTTACCAAGGGGCGCAAGCCCCTCGATTACAAGCTCGTACGCTTTCTCAAAGGGCATTTTAATTTCGGCGTTGTCCACCAAGGGAACGAACACGTCGTAGGCGTGCTGTTCTTCCATACCCGTCACCGTTTTGCGCAAGGAAATATATTCGTGCAAGGCGGGCAAGCCCTCGTGTACCGACTCAATCAAGTTGTCATACACGACGGGGTTTACGTCTTCGCCACTCATCGCCATCGCAATACAGCTATCGTAACCTCTCACCGTCTTATAGAAAACGTCCTTTTTTACGTTGCCGTAATAGGTCTGCGCAATCGCGTCGATAAGGTTGATATACGCGCCGTAATATTTTTCAAACCATTCCTTTCTTTCCGCCGCCGTACCCGAGCGGAGCACTACGCCGTACAAGCCGTGGCTCATTTGCACCTCTTCGCCGTTAAAGCTTGCCTTTGGCAAGTTCAAATTGGCGTTGTTCATCATAGAGAACACGTCCTGAAAACCGCCCATGACGTCGCTACCCAGCGCAAGGAGCTTTTCTTCCGCCGCGCTTAACACGTGCGCCTTGGATTTTTCTACTTTGCGGAGCATATATTCATAGGGCGCGAAATCGGGGTCGGCGATAAAGCCGTGCAAAACCTCGTCCGAAAGCGTCGTGAGTTCGGGCTCGATGAAGGACAGTTTTGCAAAAATTTTAGAGAACATCGCGCCGACCATAGCGAGCGCAGACGTGTTCTTCGCAATGCGCACGTCCTCGTCGTGACGGACGTTGGCGTAAATGTAAAGCTTTTCCAAACGGCGGGAAATGGTATCGTTAAGCCGCAGGCAAGCAAGAAGGGTTGCCTTGTCGGCAAGCTTGCCCTCGAATACGGAAAAATCGTATTCACCGTATTCTTTTTCGATTGCTTTATATTCCGTTTCCCAAGCCTCGTCCGAGGGGAAGAGGTCGGTTAAGTTCCATTTTAAGTTTTGAGGTACGTCTTTTCTTTCCAACATATCTGATTGTTATTTCCTTTATTTTGAAATTAGGTCGAGTTAAAACGGGCAAGATAATCTTGCAGCTAGCTTTACTATCTTCCGTCCGTGTGTGTATACGCCCCACGTTCGTTTGGGGGCATAGTCGACCGCATTTTACGCCCCACGTTCGTTTGGGGACATAATCGACCGTATTTTACGAATACTCGGTCGAGTTAAAACGAGCAAGATAATCTTGCAGCTAGCTTTACTATCTTTTCGTCCATGTGTGTATACGCCCCACGTTCGTTTGGGGGCATAATCGACCGCATTTTACGAACACTCGGTCGAGTTAAAACGAGCAAGATAATCTTGCAGCTAGCTTTACTATCTTTCCGTCCGTGTGTGTATACGCCCCACGTTCGTTTGGGAGCATAGTCGACCGCATTTTACGAACACTCGGTCGTTTGGGGGCATAGTCGACCGCATTTTACGAATACTCGGTCGAGTTAAAACGACGGAGATGCGAGCGATACGCGAAGCCGCGAAGGAGCGTACCGAGTAGTACGTGACTGAGCGGCGACAAAGTAGCGCGACGCAGATACGTCGTTTTTAGTTTTTGAAGCTGTGGATAGGCGCAGGTATATTCCCCCCACGATTAATAAGGCGGGAGCTGTCGCAATTATGCACGGGCATAATCGGCGCACGGCCAAGCAAACCGCCAAAGCTGACCTCATCTCCTACTTTTTTACCGGGGGCGGGGATAATACGTACCGCCGTCGTCTTGTTGTTAATCATACCGATTGCCGCTTCGTCTGCAATCATCGCCGCAATCGTCGTTGCGGGCGTGTCGCCGGGGATTGCAATCATATCCAAACCAACGCTGCATACGCAGGTCATCGCCTCCAACTTATCAAGGGTGATTTTACCTGCCTCCGCCGCCTTAATCATACCGATATCTTCGGAAACGGGAATAAACGCACCCGACAAACCGCCAACGCGCGAGGACGCCATTACGCCCCCTTTCTTTACCGCGTCGTTGAGCATTGCAAGCGCCGCCGTCGTTCCGTGACCGCCTACCGTTTCGATACCGAGCTCTTCCAAAATCTGCGCAACCGAGTCCCCCATAGCGGGCGTGGGCGCAAGGGACAAGTCAACGATGCCGAACTGCGCGTTCAAACGGCGCGCCGCCTCTTTTGCCACAAGCTGTCCTGCGCGCGTGATTTTAAACGCCGTGCGCTTAATCATTTCCGCCGCGTCCGTCAAGTTTGCGTCGGGGATTTTTTCCAAAGCGTGTTTGACTACGCCAGGCCCGGAAACGCCGACGTTGACAACGACGTCCGCTTCGCCGACGCCGTGGAACGCCCCCGCCATAAACGGGTTATCCTCCACCGCGTTACAAAACGCAACGAGTTTCGCCGCGCCGATACCGTCCTGCTCCTTAGTCAAAACCGCCGCTTCCTTGAACACTTCGCCGAGCATTTTGACCGCTTCCATATTGATACCCGATTTCGTCGAGCCGACGTTGACGGACGAGCAAAGACGCTTTGTCGTTGCCAAAACTTCGGGGATTGTACGGATAAAAATCTTTTCGTATTCCGCCGTCGATTTATGCACGAGCGCGGAATAACCGCCCAAAAAGTCAATCCCTAAGGTCGCCGCCGCGTCGTCGAGCGCTTTACCAATCAAGGGCGCTTTTTCGGGGAACGCCGCGCAGAGCAAGCTGACGGGGGTTACCGATACGCGCTTGTTGACGATGGGAATACCGTATTCGCCCGACAAATCGGTTGCCGTTTTTACGATATTTTCCGCCTTGGAACAGACGAGGTCGTACACCTTTCTCGCCGTTTCTTCCGCCGTTTCGCGGATACAGCCAAACAGCGACAAGCCCATGGTAATCGTACGGATATCTAAGTGCTCCTCTTGCACCATCGCAATCGTTTCGAGAACGTCGTTATTACTGAACATAACCTTTCCCTCCGATTAGATGTTGTGCATCGCGTTGAAGATATCTTCGTGCTGCATATAAATCGTCATACCAATTTGCTTGCCAAGCTCGGCGCATTCTTTCGCCAAAACGGACAACTCTTCCTTTGCCTCGGCAAGGTCGGCAATCATAATCATGGCGAAATATTCGCCAAGGACGGACTGCGAAATATCTTCGATATTTACGCCTTTCTCCGCCAAAAACGAGCTTACCTTTGCAATAATACCTTTTTTATCTTTTCCCGTAACGGTTACAACTGCTTTCATGTGTATTTCTCCTTTTTTCTTCTCTCTATTATTCTTGACTTTGTTCTTGCGTTTCTTCTTGTACTTGTTCTTGACTTTCGGTTTCCGAGGTTTCTTCCTCAACGGACTCTTCCGCATCTACCTCGTCGTCTTCCTCTTGGAATTCCAGCGCTTGCTTTTGCAGAATTCTATATTGCACGATAAAGTTACTCTGCACGACGTATTGCACGTAGTCGCCACTGTCAAAAGCGGGCAACGGTTTTTCCTTGTCCCAAAACGCCTCGCGCTCCATCCACTCGCTATGCTTTTTGTTCCACGTTTCAAACACGCAACCCATGACGTCCACGTTGTCCTTTTGCAAGGCTTTTTCCTCGAAACAATAGAAGTAGTTTTTCTCTTCCGATTTCAACCCCTCGGACAAAAAGCCCATCAATTTGTAATAGCGGTTGACTCTGCCAAATTTAATCGACATAAACGGAAAAATAAACACCATATACAAAATCGACGCGCTAATGACCATAACTTTCGGCCATATCAGCATAGGATCGCGATAGGGCAAGGATATATGATACGCCAAGCATCCACCGCTAAACCCCAAATACGCCACCGTCAACGCCCAAAAAATATATAACAAGCGTTTTCTTTGTTTGTATACCGCCAAATAATCGGCGTCTTTGTAAACGGATACCATTGTTATTCTCTCCAATTTTTTCCTTATTTGTTATAAACGAACAGCACGCCAAGCGTGTTTCTGCCACAATGGCTGGTAACGATAGAACCTGCTACCGTTTCGATAACCTCGTCGAAATCGAACAGCTCTTTTACCTTCTCCTTTGCCAATTCCACGAGCTCGGGATCCGCCGTCGAGTGCGTAATAAAGCAACGGGTCTTGTCGTAGCTGGGATACATTTCCTTCAAGTCTTCGATGTACTGTTTGATAATCATGGACATTTTCCCCTTGTATTTTTTGCCGGGAACGAGCTGACCGTTGTCCATCATAATCAACGGGTGAATTTTGAACAGACCCGCCGCCAATTTTACCATACCCGAAACTCTGCCTCCCTTGTGCAGATAGTCCAAGCTGTCGGGGATAAAGGACGTATTGACGTGGGTGCGAATTTCTTCGACTTCCGCCACGATTTCTTTTGCCGATTTCCCCTCGTCACGCAAATCCGCCGCCTTCATAACGAGCAAGCCCTGCCCCGAAGAAAGCGCCATCGAATCGATTACGTGTACCTTACCGTTAAAGCTTTCCGCCGCCTGCAACGCCATATTGTGCGAACCGGAGCTCTTTGCCGAAATATTAAAATGAATCACTTCGTCGTAGTCTTTCAACTGCGCGGTGAAAAATTCCTCATAATCGCCGATGCTGGGCGCGCTGGTCTTGGGCAGAATTTTCTTTTCTGCAACGAATTTGAAAATGTCTTCGGGCGTAATATCCACGCCGTCGTGGAAGGAGTCTGCGTCCAAGTTTACCTGCAAAGGTAAAATGCCAATGTTTCTTTCTGCAACCAAATGTCCAAGATCGCAGGTGCTGTCCGATGTGATACGAATACTCATAATGTAAATTCTCCTTGTTTTCTAAAAATTATAATAAAGCTTTCGCGTGTGTTTTTCCGTTTTAATTTTTCCGACTTAAAGCCCTTATCTAAAAGGTTTTAAGATTGCGTTTTTGATTTTCGTAGGGATTCTAACCAAATATTTTTCGAGTCCTACGTGCCGTTTTAACGCCCAACTGGGAACAACCGCCGACACGTCGTTGATTTTGTAGAGTCTATCTTGTAATTGCGAATATCGATTGCCTCTATTGTCCATTTGCAAATAACGGCTGTCGCTGCTGTGGTTTCGATTGTCGCCAAGGAAGAAAATTTCCCCCTCGCCCACGACGTACTCAAACGTGTTGCACGCGGCAGTCTTATCTTCGTAATAAGCGTACGGCTCGTCCAACGGCACGAAGGGATAGTTTTCCTCGTCCATGGTTTCGTTCCAGGTGCCCGCATAACAAATTTCCAACTCGCCTTTTTCGCAACGGACGATGTCCCCTTCCAAACCGATTAACCGTTTGATAATAAACGCCGTCCCCTTTTTGCCGTAATTCCACTCGGGAATATGCCGAACGTCTACCACGATAATATCCCCTCGTTTTAATTCGTATTCGGGGTTGACCACCTTATACGACAGAAGATATTCCCCGTCATAAAGGGTTTTGTCCATGGACGCGCCCGACACCAAAACAAAGTTATAATTACTCGACCAAAAGTTTAAACAGAGCAGTATGACCGTCAAAACCGAAAGCAAAATGGCGTAAAAACGCGCGGAGGAGCGACGTTCTTTTTCGTCCTCTTTTTCTTCACTTCCCTCCGTTTCTTCGGATTCCTCGGCGATTTCCGTCGTCGTTTCCGTTTCTTCGGCGGTTTCGGTTTCTTCGGTTTCTTCGGTTGTTTCGGTTTCTTCCGCCACGACGATTTCCGTCGTTTCGTTTTTCGCATTTTCCGCAATTTCCACGTTTTCCACGTTTTCCGCGATTTCCACGATTTCTTCCGTCACTTCCGTTTCTTCCGTTGTCTGCGTTTTGTCTTTTTCACTAAGCATAGGTTTTTACTCTTTATCCGCAAGCGGTGTTTTCGCCCGCCGTTTTAATTCGTCCCGCGTTAAATTGATATATTTTCCGCAAGTTTTACATTGCAATTTCACGTCCGCGCCAACGCGCACGATTTGCCACGTCGCGCCACCGCAAGGATGGTTTTTTTTCATTGTTACGAGTTTGCCCGTTTCTATCATATCCCAACCTTTTTTCAGTTCGCTTTCTTCGTTACAACCACAAAATATTCGTCACGGAAAATTCCTTTTCTTCTCCCGCGCAGTCAAAGGACAAGCCACTTCCGTCTGCAAAGCTTTTCAGCGGTCTGCCGTCCCTGTCTGCCTTGAAATCGTTCGCTTTTAAGATAATCCGTTTCCACTTGCCACCACCCTTGACGTCTACTTGACAAGCGTAGTGTTCCTGTTCTTCCATGCCAGCCACTTCCACCGCCACCCGTAAGGTCTGCGTTTCCGCCGAATAGGCGTCGAATTCTAATAAGGCGTTTTCGTCGGGCAGATATTTGGGCGAACTGATTTTGTAGGTGATAATACCTCCTGCCGAATACGCGCCCTTTATACCGCCGTAGCCCGTCGTGATTTTGGGCAAAAATTCCCGTTCTAAAAAGATTTTACCAATGGAATATTCTTCGTGTTTGGCAATGCTGAACGAATCCATTTCCGTCCCTGAAAAGAGCATTCGGCTCTTTATCGCATTTGCATTTATGTTACTCAAACGCTTGCACGCAATTTTGGAGGTTACGCGGAAACCGTTGAAATATTTCGCGTAGGCAAACACGAACACCGCAGGCGTGCCGGCAAACGGTTTTATCGTGTGTACCACCGTTCCGTTTTTCACCGACCTACCATCCGTTTTGTAGACGGGATGCCAATCACGGAAGGTCGATTTTTTGTTCACGTCCCCCTCGGCGTAGTAAATGCCGATTTCTTCCAACAGACCTTCCTTATCGCTGTTGACCGTGATTTCGATACCTTCGCCCGTTTCTTTGAGCGCAACGTTCAGCGTGTCGGGAATATAAATTTCCCTGCCTTTGAGATTTTTATCCAAGAACAAATCCAAATTTGCCAAAGCGTGATGACCGATACTCGCACCGCTTTCGGGCGAATACGCAAGGGCGTTGCCGTCCGTGTTTCCTATACGGGAATAGGTATCGTACGCGCGGTCGCAATCAAAATCCTTGTCCCGCAACGAGCAGAGCATCAGCACGGGGCATTTTACGTACGGCGCGTACGATTGCGCCTCCGTCGCCGCAATATGTCTGTGCCTATGGTCGCTTAAATTATGCGCGATATCATCGCTGAATTTGCCGATGTTCTGCAAAGAACGCCAGCCCGCCGCATTGATAGGCACACCGCATTTTACGTGCGGAGAGAGCATAACTTGCCAAGCCAACTCGCCCCCCGTTTTGATACCTACGATACCGATATTTCCAATTTCTTCCTGCGCCTTTAAAAACTCGACGGAATACAGAGCAACGTACGCCCACTCGAACCACGTCGTTTCATCCGCAGGCAAATCGTCCGCATGCGTAAAGCCTTGTTGCTGTTCGTAGTTGCCATAGGCAATCGATTGCGGATATTCCGTGCGGTAAACCCCCTCGGTATCAAACGACATTTTCCCCGAATAATCGGGCATCAATACGGCGTACCCTTTATCCAGGAAATATTTCGCCAACGCTTCGTCGGGCGTCGCGCCGATGTCGTTGAGCAACAATACCGCCGGTTTTTTCCCTTTTTTGGTCGGCGTCATATAGCGCGCGTAAATTTGTACGGCGCCGTCGCTGACCTTATGGCCCGAATAGAACACGTTGCAATATTTTACACCGTCCCGTTCCTCTTCGTCCAACACCTTCACGTTTAAAGGGTTTTTTAAATTAAATTTTTTCCACAATGATATTGCGCTTACAATCATAGTCCTCTTCCCGACTTATGGTTATTTTTTTACTTCTCTTTTAATCGACGGCGATTAAAACCGCTCCATACGCACCCGAGAACCGTGGGCTTCGGTTGCGCCGCTTACCAATATTTTATTATCGATGCGGTGTTTCAATTCTTCCACGTGCGAAATCAAACCCACCGCAAAATCTTTACTCAAATGTCCCAATACGTCCATGACCGTATTGACGAGCTTTTCGTCCAACGTACCAAACCCTTCGTCCAAAAAGAAAAATTCAATCGGACGCATAGATTTTTGACAAATTGCTTGCGAGAGCGACAATGCCAAGGACAGAGAAACCAAAAACGTTTCGCCCCCCGAAAGGGTTTTTACCGCGCGGAAATTTCCGCCGTCTAAATTGTCCCCTACCTTGAACTCCTCGTCATAGCGCAGAAAATATCTGCCCCCCGTAAGCTTTTTCAACTGTCCGCTTGCCATGATACAAACTTCCTGCAAATATTCCGATGCAATAAAACTCAAAAAACGGTTAGATTTGAGTAAACTTCTCAGTTCCTCGCAAAGCTCCGCGCGCTTTTTCTTCTCTTTCAACTGCTCCGCAAGCGCCCTATACCGTTCGCGAAGGGCAAGCAAATTGCCAAGCTCCGTTTCAAGCGTCGCCAAGCGTTTCGTTTGCTCGGTATACGCCTCGGAAATTTCCTGTTTGCGTTGCAACGACCGCGCTTCCGCCCTTTCGTCAAAGCCGATAAATTTCGCGCTGTCCACGCTGTCGTACTGACCTTTGATAAGGGCGTAGCGTTCAAAAAACGCCTTGCACTCTTCCACCTCGCGGTTGTCTAATTTTTCTATCAGCGCAAGCGCTTCCGCAACCGAGGCAAAACCGTTTTCGTCCACCGCCTTGTTCAACGCGGTTCTCAATTCCGTCTCCGCCTCTTTACAACGTTCCGCCAAGCGTTCTTGCGTTTGCTTTTCCGCCAAATATCCGTTCCACGCCCTTTGCTTTTCCTCTATGGACGACTGCGCGTTTTTCTTCGCCGTTTGCAAAATCTGCAACTGCCGTTCTATCTCCAAAGCCTCGCCAAGCGCCTTGACTTCCTCGTTCTTCTTCGCAAGCGCGTCGTATTGATCGTGGTAACGCCCCCCTTCTTCCGCCAACGCCTTGCGCCTTTTTTCGCTGATTTCGTAATCCGCTTTTTTCGCCTCTATATCCAAAAGCTCTTTTTGTAAAAGCTTGCGTTTTTGTTCGATGGCTTTAAACTGCGCGTTGAGCAAGCCCACGTCCAAGATTTTATCGCTTTCCGTCAGCGTGTACTTTTCCAAAAGAGGCGCAATATCGCCTTCCGCTATCGGGTGCTTTTCCGCTATTGCGCGAAGGTCGGCGCGGAATTCCCCGTACGCATCCACGAGCAACACGTCCTTGGCATTGCTTTTCAGATAATCAAGTAGCGAGCCGTCCCCGCCCAACGCTTCCAACGCCCTTTCCTTTTCCGCCTTCAAAGCGTCGAAATCGACAAACGGGTTTTCCTTGCCGAGCCGTTTATATTCGGCAACGCAATCGTTGTACTTTTTCAGCGCGTCCTTTTCCGCTTGGATATCCGCGTCCGCGCTCCTTACTTTATCGAGCGCAACCGTCCATTTGACGGCGTTTCCGTCGTAATCTGCCTCTTGAAAGGCCTCTTGCGCGCGTGTGAGAACAATCTCTGCCTCGTTCGCTTTTTCAGTAGCAAACACCGCTTTTTTCAGGGCGGTTTCCCCCTCGATACGGTTGGCTTGCAACGCGTCGTTTTCTCGCTTTACCGCTTTGGCTTGGGGAAGTTTTTCCACCTGCAAACGAACCTGTTCCATTTGTGGCAAGCGTTCTTGCATTGCCGTCAAGCTCTTCTGCAAGCCGTCGAACGCCGTCTTTTCCTTTTGCAGTTCACGCGCAGCCTGATAAACCTTTTCCGCCTCGTTCAGCTCCGTTGTCGTGTTTTGAAGGGCAATTTTGATTTCTGCAATTTCCTTTTCTTTAACGGCGATGCTCTCGTCGTCGCCCCCTACGTTTTGCCCCATTTGCCCTTCGAGGACCTTTACCTCCGATTCGGCGGCGTAATATTTTTCGCTGACCGCCTTGAAGAGCTTATCGCCGTATTTTTCCAAATCGAACAGCCTAGAAACGAGCTTTACGCGCTCCGACGGCGTAGATTTGACAAGTGCCGCAAAATCCCCTTGCGGCAGGGCGATACACATTTTAAAATCGGCAAATTCCAATCCGATGATTTTTTCCAATTCCGCGTTGACGTCGCGCGTACCCTCGGCAAGGGCGAACCAACCGCCCTCTCTATATTCGTACAACTGCGCTTTGCCGACGTTGTTTTTACGGCGACGCTCTCTATGCACGCGAAAGGTGCGCCGTACACCCTCGAACACGATTTCAAACTCAAAAATTACGTACGCGCTGTCTGCGCCGTAGTGGATAAAATCCCCCCCGCTGCTCCGCTCGATTTGACCGTACAAAGCCAAATGAATACAATCGAGTATGGTACTTTTTCCACTCCCCGTATCCCCGAAAATACCGAACACGCCACCCGATAAAAGGGCGCGAAAATCAATTTCCGCTTTTTCGGAAAAGCTATTGATTCCGCAAAATTCTAAGCGTATCGGTTTCATACTGACTCCTTATTTTTCGTCCAATTCGGCAAGCGTCTGCAAAAACAGCGTTTTCAATTCCTCTTTCGGCTCTACGCCGTAATTCGTTTGATAGAAAAGCTCAAACAGCTTTTCCCCAGACAGTCCTTTGCGACTTTCTATCGCCAAGCTCTCTTCCGTATGCACTTCCGCCAAGAGAGATACCAAATTCTTGTTTGCAGACAGCGCCTGCGAATCGCTCGCCAGCAACGGCGCCGTCAAAAATAGTTTCATTTCCACCAGCTCGTCGGGGTGCTTTTGCAACAGCGCCAACGCGCTCTGCACGTCGTCCGCTTGCAAACGGATAAGCTTTCTGCCTTTCGTCAAGGGCACGTCGCGTAAGTTCTGTACGCCGTCCGCCGTCAAATCGAACACCTTCACGCCCTTATCCGCGCTCTCGTCGAAGGCGTATTGCAAGGGCGAACCGCTGTAATAACAATGCCCCTTGCCCATGTGCTGTTTCTTATGTAAATGCCCCAGCGCGATATAATCGCTACTCGGCAATGCGTCCACGGGAATTGCGCGCGCGCCGCCAAGGTCGATTTCGCGTTCGCTTTCCGATACCGCGCCACCCGCTACGAACAAATGCCCCACGAATACGGACGGGAGCTTTTCTACGTTGCCGCTCTCCCCTTCCGCAATCCATTTTTGCATTTGCTCCACGTAGGGCAATTCCGATTTTTCCTCTTTAAACCTCGCCTCGTTGGGATAGGGTAAGAAGGATAAAAATACCCTTTCCCCTTTTCCGTTTACAAAGGTTGCGTGTCCCTTTCCACTCTCGATTGGGTGTACGAGTCGAGGGGTATCTTCGCACGAGAGAGACCGTCTTTCGTTGCCGACGATATAGATGCCCTGCGCTTCCGAAAGGGGCGCCGCCGCCGATAAACGCACGCCGTCGTCGTGGTTACCGCTGATGAGTACCACCGCGCGGTTGTCCCCCGCGAGCCGTTTGATTTTTTGATAAAAGAGCTTTTCCGCCTCCGCCGAGGGGGTATACGTGTCGAACACGTCGCCCGCAATAAGCACGAGCTCCACGCCCTCGTTGTCGCAAACGGCAACGATTTCGTCCAAAACCTCCGCTTGCTCGTCCAAACGTTCGCGGTTTATTAGGCGCTTGCCGATATGCCAATCGGACGTATGCAAAATTTTCATCGCCCGACCTCCTTTATCTTTGCGATTGCTTTTTTTAAAATTTTTTTCAAAAAACGATAGCAAAACACCTTGCTTTTGTTTTTGAAAAACTGTATAATAGACCTACTCTCGCTTTTTAGCGACGATACCTATACTAGTTTATTATACACTATTTATTCCAAGAAATCAAGAAAAGTGTTGCGTAAAGCGCAAATTTTTTCGTAATTTACACATAGAATACACCATTTTGACGGCGTAGCCGTCATAAAATTCCAAAAACGGAGTGGCGATATGGCTTTTTGTTCATTTTCCAAGGACGTAGACAATACCTATACCCTCGTCGAAAACAAGTTCATAACCAAATATCTGCCCGAAGGGGACGGCATTGCCGTAAAGGTCTACCTTTACGGACTTTTTCTCTGCCAAAATACCGACACCGATTTTGGCGTGCGCTCGATGGCGGAAGTGCTGAAAATCAGCGAGGAACAGGTCAAAGAGGCGTTTGCCTTTTGGGAGGATTACGACTTGGTGGAAATTCTTTCCAAATCCCCCTTTACCGTGCAATATCTGCCCGTCAAGGCGGCTATTGGCAAGCCCAAAAAGGTGCATTACGAACAATACTCCGATTTCAACAAGGAATTGCAACGCAAAATGCAACGCATCGGCAAGTTTATCTCCGCCAACGAGTATATCAAATACATGCGATTTTTGGAAGAAAACGCGATGCAACCCCACGCCTTCTTGCTCGTGACCGAGTACTGTATCAACAAGCAAGGCGCAGGCGTTACCCCCGCCTATATCTTCAACAAGGCGAAAAAGCTGATTCGCAGTGGGTTGACGACCTACGAGCAGGTGGAAAAGGAACTGTCCAATTATAACAAACACGAGGGGGACGTGACCGCGATCATGAGCATTTTGTCCCTTTCCCGCACCCCCGACGAGGGCGATTACGCGCTGTATACGAAATGGACGGAAAAGCTCGGTTTTTCGCAGAGCGGTATCGTAGCGGCGGCGAAAAAAATGAAGCGCGGAAGCATGACTTCTCTCGATATTACCCTCGAAGAATTGGCGCAAAAAGGCAAGTTGGAGGCGAAAGATATTGAAAGTTATCTTTCCGACCGCGAGAGCTTGGCAAACCTCACGTTCCGCATCGGCAGAAAGTTGGGCGTCAAGGTACAAAACCCCACCCCGTATATCGACGAATACGTCGAAAAGTGGTATAATTACGGCTTTGAAGAAAGCTCCCTTCTCGATATTGCCCTCTTGTGTTTAAAAACCGACCGCAACGATTTCGATGGCATGAACGTCGTGGTGAAAAGCCTATTCAACGACGGAACGGTCAGCGCGGACGGCGTAAAGGCGTTTTTGAGGACGAAGAACGACGAACTGAAACTCTTTTCCAAAATTCAAGCGGTTTGCGGCGGCGTACGAAAAAGCGAAAGCAACCTTGCTCTGATTGCAACGTGGCGGGCGTGGAATTTCAACGACGAGATGATTTTGGAGGCGGCAAAACGGAGTTGCTCCTCTTCCAGCCCTATCCCCTATATGAACAAAATTTTGTCCGATTGGAAACAGAACGAAATCTTTTCTTTACAGGATATTCCAAACGGCGTTTTAGGCGAAACGAGGGGGGCAGGTACGCGTTCAACGGCAAAATCGGGGTTTGTCAACCCTGCCATCGAGGCGGTAAACGCGAAGTCCGACCGCGAGAGATATTATGCATTGCTCCGCGAAAAAGCGCAGTCGATTGCCGACAAGTATTTGGCGAAAGCAAACGAAAACGCGCGATTTAAAACGATTAGCGTTGAACTGTCGAAAATGGAACTTTCCTTGGCGAAAGCCGAGGTTTTCGAACCGCAAAAACTGCCTGTGTTGGAGGAACAAAAAAACGCCCTTTTGCAAGAGCGGAAAGAGATTTTGGACGGGCTTGGCATAAAAGAGAGCGACCTTGTCCCGCAACCGACGTGTAAAAAATGTGGCGACACGGGATATACGAAAAACGGCGCGCAATGTAATTGTTATAAAGCGTAATGGTAAAACGGGAAGATTTTTTAAGATTTTTCACAAAGTCAATCAAAAACGCTTGCCTTTTTTGAAAAAATACAGTAATATAAATAGGCGCTTGACGAAAGCGACCTATTTGCAGAGATGTCTGAGTGGTTTAAGGAGCACGATTGGAAATCGTGTGACTGGGAAAACTGGTCCGGAGGTTCGAATCCTCTTCTCTGCGCCATCAAGACACACACGAAAGGAGCGTTAAAACTCTACCGTGTGTGTCTTTTTCTTTGCCTTTTATTCGTTTTAAGGGGTTTTTATACCCCTTTTTCTTTTTGACATAAGACCGCCGTCGCTTTCTCGCACCTTGTTATCTTACCTTGAAATTGCCTAACTATCGAACGATAAGTAATTTTTACAACCTTTGCACGAAAAGTAGCGTACGCGCGCGTATACACAAAAAAATCATTGCACCCTTGCATCCTTGACGACTAAATCCCTTATACGTCCTAACCTTTTTAAAGTTTTCAAGGATGCAAGTCCAATAATTTCCTGCATCCTTGAAAAACAAAGGTAAAATGTTCAAAATCTTGCACGTTTATTAGAACAAAGATTAGAACAAAAACGACCACTTTTACTATTATTGATTTTTGCTTATTTGCGTTCGGAAAGTTTTTCGTAGGGTACCGTTTGTTTTACGTTTATGTACGCAGGACGAATAATTTTTCCAGCATTTTGCAATTCTTCAATGCGGTGCGCGCTCCAACCTGCAATTCTTGCTATTGCAAAAATCGGCGTATACATTTCATACGGCAAATTAAGCATTTTATAAACCAGCCCCGAATAAAAATCTACGTTTGCACTTACACCCTTATACATTTTTCTTTTATCGCCTATTATTTGCGGTGCAAATTCTGCTACGGTTTCATACAACTCAAATTCGTCTTCCATTCCTTTTTCGTAGGAAAGAAGTTTTGCCGATTTATGTAAAATATCCGCACGCGGATCGGATTTTGAATACACGGCATGACCGATTCCATAAATGAGCCCTGCATTATCAAAAGCCTGTTTATCAAGCAATCTCGCAAGATAGTCTTTTATTTGCCCCTTGTCCTTGACATTTATGGACGCCTTCATATCATCAAACATTTCTACGACTTTTACGTTTGCGCCACCGTGTCGAGGTCCTTTTAACGAACCAAGCGCCGCAGATATAGCAGAGTACGTATCTGTTCCCGAAGAAGTAACTACATGCGTCGTAAAAGACGAGTTGTTTCCACCGCCGTGTTCAGCATGTAACACCAACGCCAAATCTAACACCCTTGCTTCCAAAGGCGTAAATTCTCCGTGTTCCCTTAACACGTAAAGTAAATTTTCCGCCGTATCATATTCCGCTTTTGGATAATGCACGAATAAACTTTTATCATTGTGATAATGTTGATAAGATTGATACCCGTAAGCCGATAATAAGGGAAATTGTGAAATGAGTTGCAAAGATTGTCTTAATACGTTTTCCGTAGAAATGTCGTCAGGATTCTCGTCGTAAGCATAAAGCGCAAGAACGCTACGAGAAAGAATATTCATCATATTTTTCCCCGGTGCTTTCAATATCATATCTCGCACGAACGACCGCGGTAAGGAACGGTATTCAGAAAGAACTTGTTTGAAGTCTAAAAGCTCTTGTTGATTAGGCAGCTTTGAAAAAAGCAACAAATAAACAACTTCTTCAAATCCGTGTCTATTTTCAGATAAAAAACCACGCGTAATATCTTTTATATTTACACCACGATAATACAATTCGCCTTCACAAGGGATCTCGTTTCCGTTTGCATCCGTATCTTTCGCTTTTATATGCGAAATTTCCGTTAATCCAGCAACAACGCCTTTACCGTTCAAATCCCTTAATCCACGCTTCACATCGTGCTCTACATACATTTCGGAACGGATTGTATTTCTGTCATCAGATAATTGCGCCTGCTTTTGTATGTAGGGGGTAATTTCAGAATAATTTTTTTCGCTCATACCTTATCTCCTGCATATACAATTTTATATAATCTATTATATCCAAAAACTTTAAATGAACATTGAAAAATGTTTCTACAAAAGTTTTATATTATATTTATACCCTTTTTTATTGATAATACAATCAACAACTATGTGAAAAATTGATGATATATTAAACATAAAACAAAAAAATTAAAAATAGCGTCGAGCGATTACGCACCCGACGCTACAAATTTATACGCATATAAGATAAATAATTAGGAGTTTGTTGCAATACGTTTAACCTTTTATGCGCAAATCCAAAAAGATAAAAATGGCAGCTATTTATCTTATTCGATTTCGATATAGGACGTTTCCACCTGCTTCGGTTGAGACTTCGGTACCGTAAGAGTTAAAATACCGTTTTCATATTTTGCTTTTATAGATTCACGGGGAATGTCTTTTCCTACAAAATAATTTCTTGCACAGGATTCGCAGATTTCTTTTCGTCTGTATCTGCCGTTAATTTCTTGTTCCTGACGAGAACATACGACGGAAAGATAACCATTTTCAAGCGAAATTTTAATTTGTTCTTTCGTGAAGCCGGGAACTTCAATATCAAGTTCGTAAGCGTCGTCCGTTTCTCGGATATTCGTTTTCATACAACTGGTTTCTTCCGAAAATACAGGGCGAAAAAAATTATCAAATACGTCAAAAATGTCTGTGGGGTTACTTCTTCTTGCTAAATAAGTTTTCATAATAATTCTCCTTTTCAAATTGATTTCCGTAGGCAAAGCGCTTTGCCCTTCGTTCAATTATGTTATAACCCCCAACAATAAAAAATAAAACACTTTTTTTGTGAAAATTTCATATCTAAAAATTTCACATAGTCTTACGTTTACGAAACAAAAAAAGGTGTTTATATATAAATTTATAGGCACATTGATAAGATATATTTATCAATAATAGAACATTTCTAATAATAATCAAGTGTTTTTTCGTTTGAATTAAAAGGCAAATACTTTATAATATAAATATCAACTAATAATGATAGGTTAAAAAACGGCATGAACAATAACGCAAATACTGTTTTAATAGGTCGCAAACTAAAAATGTTAAGAGAAGAATATTCTTACACACAAGAAGAACTTGCAGCATAATCCTGTTCTCTATGCTTCATCCTTTGTAAACGTTCCATCGCTTTGATAAGCCTCGGTCTATTATAGCGTTGAAGTATTACAAACAAACAATCAATCAACATTGCCAATACAGATGTTATGATTAAGGCTATCCCACCGCCCAACAACGGTATTAACGTTATCGGTAGCAAGCTGAGCGCCATAATAATCTCATGAACTACTTCCGCTTGGCAGGTTGCTCCTGCAATCTCTTTTACGCTTTTTTCAGACATATCAAATGTATCTGGACTGTACGTTGGAAGATATTTTTTCCACGCTCGTACACGTATCAGCTTATAAAGCCTCTTTTCAAATCTTTTCTCACGAAACCAGGCATTGTTATGATTGGCCTTGTTTTTCATAATAGAATTTATAATGATCCCAACAGCCAATCTCATTACAAAGTGATAAAGCGTAACACCGATAGTAATTGTAACCGTTTCAACGATACCATTTTTTGTTGCAATAAAAGCAGACAGGGATATTGCAAATCCTACAAACAAAGAAACGGTTATCCAAATCATTTTGTTTTTCAAAGAATTACCCTCATTACAATTAAAATCCTTATGCAAAACCCGTCAAACAGTATGTTTTTATTGCAATTTTTCTCTTATAAACCGTCCACGTACGCAAGCAAATCGTCAAAATTGCCCTGCGGATACCCCGACACGTCTGCTCCGTCCTTATTCAAAAGGTACGCGGGCATCAAAAATACTTTCATGCCCAATTCCTTGGCGATCATGTCCTCCGCAACGTCGTTGCCGACCATAAGGCAATCCTCCGCCGACACGTTCAGCTTTGATAAAATATCTTGATAATACGCTAAATTCGGCTTGCAATAGCGGGAGTTTTCGTAGGTGGTAAACAACTCGAAATCGCTCTTATCCAAGCCCGCCCAACGCATACGCTTTTCGGTGGCAATAGACGGGAACACGGGGTTGGTGGCAAGCGCCAAACGAAAACCCTTTTTCTTCAACGCCTTGACCGTTTCCGCCGCCTTAGCGTCAAACCCGCACGACGTCTGCACGTTGTCGAAATCCTCGATATAAAACCGTTCGAAATAGGGCTCGTCTTCGCGCGCCTTTTCGCCAAAAGCCAAGGCAAACGCCTCCCAAAATCTTTCCTCGTTTCGCTTTGCACCGTCGTTGGTAATCATGGCGTACATGCCTTTCCATATCGCATCTGCAAGCGTATTCGGCTCGTACCCGTGGGGCGCAAGCCGTTTTGCCAAACCGCCGAGATACGCCTTGACAAACTTGGTTTGATCCATCGGCAACAGCGTTCCGTCCAGGTCAAATAAAATCACTTTCGTTTTCATATTTTTATCCCTTTCACCGCGATACGTACCGCGGTGAACGCCAATTTCTTTATCTTCTTGCCGTGTATTCGGTTACGCCCAAAATCGTTTCGCCGTCGATTTGCAACGCTTTGGGTTCGTCGTATTTTACGGTAATTTCCTTCCCCGACAAAACGGCAATATTTTTCTCTTTCTTCACGTGTTCGCCCTTGAAAATGGACGGAAAAATTAGCAGAGATTTCAACTTGCCCGTACCGTGAAAAACAAGCACGGACAACCTATCGTCCTCGCGCGTTTGACCGGGCGTAGGCCACATCCCCCCGCCGTAATATCTGCCAAACATCGTAGGAGCCAGCCATACTTTCTCAAAACGATGCTCTTTACCGTCAACGATAACCGTCGCGCCCGTGGGCTTGTAATGGAAAAGCAACCCTTTAATCGCTATCCCCGTATAATTGATTTTCTTGCCGGGTTTTTGCGCGCGGAGCTTATCCCCCACTTCACAGCAATATCCGTCGATACCAAAACCGACGCCGTTCAAAAAACGGTAGGTCTTGCCTTGCACCGTAACGGTGGGCAGATTTTTTAAATATTTGCTTATCGATATAGGTTTACCGCCGTTGTCCCCGACGTCGCGCAAAAAATCGTTACCGCTACCACAGGCAAAATACAGAATATTTTGCGAAATTTCCACGTCCGCAACGTTGTTTGCAAAGCGGTTCAGCGTACCGTCGCCACCGCAAAGCACAACCTCTGCATCCTGTTCAAGCTCGCCAAAAAACGCCTGATAATCGTCGATTTCCGTCACGTCACGATAGTCAAACTCGTTGCCACGGAAAATCTCTTCCAGCTTTTTCGCCTCTTCCGCACCGTGCCGATTATCGGATTGGGGATTATACAATACGTAATATTTCATGTTATTTTTCCTCCGTACTTTCTAATGATTTTTGAATTTCTTCCCTTACGCGTTCGCCGATTTCCGCCGTCCGCATTGTCTTAACCGCTTCTTTATCCATCACCTCGATAACACGCAAATAGACGTGCGTAATCTTCCAAGGTGCTCTTTCGTGGATACGGTTGACACCGCTGAGCGAGCACACCACCAACGGCGCGTTCGCCTTTTGCGCGATTTTGAATACCGAATTATGGAAAGGCAACATAACCCCGTCCTTTGCGCGCGTGCCCTCGGGGTATACGCCAATGGATACTTCGTCCTTTTGAATCAGCCGCGCCGCCGTATCAATCGTCTTGATTGCGTTGCGGGGATTATCACGGTCAATCTCTAAAAAACAGCATCTGCGAATCAATTTCCCTACCAACGGAATTTTGAAATTGGACGATTTAGAAACAAACGACATGCGTTGTTTCCGAAAGACGTACCAAGTGATGAGGGGGTCAAAATTGGAAACGTGGTTGCTGACCAACACAAACCGTTCGTTTTTGGGCACAAGTTCCCGCCCTTCAACGTGTATTTTTGCCCCTACGTACCAAAGCAACCAGCCCGTCAATGCATTGAGTAAAAACCGATAAAATCCGCTGTCCTTTTCGTATTGCTTATGCCGTACGAACAGATTGCAGAATCCGATAAAAAGGATAAACAGCCCCAACGGAATACTTGTGATTATTACTGCGCACGTATGCAAAAAATTCCTCATTTGTTCTCTTTTTTCCCTATGGGAAAACTCCTTTCTCTTTTTAGTGTAACATACTTTTATGACAAAATCAAACGTATTTGCTCAAAAACCTGTTTTTTTGCATTTTTTTTGCTTATACGGAAAGGAAATACCGACGGCACGCCGTCGGTATTTTCTTCCAACCCAATCGTTTTACTCTTATTAATTTTCCGCTTTTACCGCAATTTTTGCGTCGCTTTGCGAGCCCGTGGGGTTCAAGATACTGTACCCGACGTTGACAAGGTGGTCGGCAACACGCTCCAAGCCCGCCACCGTCGACGAGAAGTACGGACTATGCTCAATTTTGCACTCGCCGTCTGCCAAACGCTTGTAATGGTTTGCCGTAAGCTCCCGTTTCAAAGCGTCCACTTCGTTTTCCAGCGCCGTCAATTCAGTCAATTTTTCCGCATTTCGCCCGTCAAAAACTTCCGTTGCGATTGCGAACATACGCAACACTTTTTCTTGCATCGTTTTCAACTCTTCCACGGCAACTGACGAGAACGCAAGTCCTTTTTCCTGCATTTCCGACGCAATTTCGCCGAAGTTTTCTGCATGGTCGCCGATACGCTCCAAGTCGTTCAAAACGTGGAAATACGCGCCGATACGTTTTTCGTTTTGATTGTCCACCAAGGGCGACAGCTTGATTAAAAATCTCGTAAGCGTTTTGTTGGTAAAGTTAATCGTGCTTTCCCTTTCTGCAATTTCGCTTTCGTATTCCTTTGCCACACCGAAATTCGCCTCGAAGGACTTTTCAAGGTTTGCTTTGGCAAGGTCCGCCATATATTCCACTTCCTTTTTTACCTGCATAATCGCAACGGGGGGCGTGGTCAAAAGACGTTCGTCCACGTATTTAAGTCGGCGATTGTCTTCCTCCGCCTTTCTTTCGGGAATAATCTTCGTAGCCATCGCCACAAGCTGTTTAATGAACGGGAGCAACAAGAGCGTCGTCGATACGTTGAAGATTACGTGGAACCACGCAAGCTGCATCTCTTCGCCACCAGGGATTTGCGTGAGCCATTGTACCGCATAAGCTCTCAATGGCCAAAGGAGTGCGGTAAAAATCACCGTACCGATTACGTTAAAGGAGAGGTGTATCAGCGCAGTACGCTTTGCGTTTACCCCTGCGCCCATACACGCCAAGACCGCCGTGATACACGTACCGATATTAGAGCCGAGCACCAAGAACAACGCCACATCTAGCGACAGCGCGCCCGAGCCGACCATGGAAATGAAGATACCCGTTGCCGCAGAAGAACTCTGAATAAGCGCCGTAAACAGCGCCCCACACAAAATCAATAATAAGGGAAAATCGATTTTTGTAAACAAGTCCTTAAAGAAATCGTTGAGAGCATCACACTTTTTCAAGGACGAACCCATCAAATCCAACCCGACGAAAATTAAACCAAATCCGCACAAAATACCACCGATTTGCTTGGCTTTGTCCTTTTTAATGAACATCATCATAACGCCGATAAAGGCGAGCACCATTGCAAAATCGGCAATCGGCAAGGATTTTAACGAAACCAAAATACCCGTAATCGTCGTACCGATATTCGCACCCATAATAATCGCCGTTGCCTGAAACAAGGTCATAATCCCTGCGTTTACAAAACCGATAACCATGACGCTAGTCGCAGACGAGCTCTGTATAATCGCCGTTGCGCCCGCACCGACGCCAACCCCTGCGAAGCGGTTGCCACTAATCTTCCCAAGCAAACGTTTTAAACCGCCACCTGCACTCTTCTCTAATCCGTCCCCCAGCATATTCATACCCGCAATGAACACGCCTACGCCTGCCAACAATAGCAAAACTGCTTCTAATACCGTCATCTTTTTCTCTCCTTAGTATATAATATTTGTTGTTTCTCGTTTGTAAATACTCTTGTTTGCGTTCCGTTTACAAAAAAACAAAAAGAGTACGGCGTTTTTTCACCGTACTCCTACTAATCCTTTAAAAAGAACGCATTGTACGGCATCGCCTACAATGAGTTTCACAATTTTTTGCAAGCCTGACTGATTTCCGATCAGCCACTCCTATGACTCGCACGCAACCCTTTGCGTTTGCTACTTTCTCATTATTTCCTTCCGTATTGTAACACATTGTTTTTTGCTTTGTCAAACGTTTGAATGAAAATATTTTCCACGTTTTTTGATAAATCTGTCCGCTATTATGATTTTTTTTGATTGCAAAATTTCTTGCTTTTCAATGCTTGACAAACACCCGCCAAATCTTGTATAATATAAAAATCATAATAGTACGCCGCCACCGGGTGGCAAAATGAACAGCGTTCATATTCCGCGCCGTTAGGTCTTAGAAGGCGCGCGATAGGAATGCTTTTTTTCTAGGTTGCTATGAAGAAATCTTTCAAAGAAACAATCGCATATTTTACCCCCTTTGAACGGGTGCTGTGGCTTTGTTCGGTAACGCTGATTACGGTGTCGTCTTGCTTGGGTAAGGATTTTTACCCCTTGAGCCTAATTGCCTCCCTGCTTGGCGTGACTTCCTTGATTTTTATTGCAAAAGGGAACTTCGTCGGGCAAATTATGATAATGATTTTCAGCGTTTTGTACGGCATTATTTCTATCCGCGCGCGCTATTACGGCGAAATGATTACCTACCTTTTCATGAGCTTCCCCGCCGCCGTTTTTGCCTGTATCAGTTGGCTGAAAAATCCGTCCAAGCAAGGCAAACACGAGGTACAAATCGGCAAACTGTCCCTCAAAAAATGGCTGATTTGCATAGGACTTTCTATTGTCGCAACCATCGTTCTGTTTTTCGTTTTGCGGTATTTTCATACCGATAATTTAATCGTCAGCACGATTTCGGTAACGACGAGTATGCTCGCCGCTTCCTTGCTGTTTTTCCGTAGCCCCTTTTATGCCCTTGCGTACGTTGCCAACGATATCGTTCTCATCGCGCTGTGGGTTTCGGCGAGCGTGCACGACCTTTCTTATCTGCCTACCGTCGTTTGCTTTGCCACCTTTTTGTTCAACGATACGTACAGTTTTATAAATTGGACGCGCATGCAAAAACGCCAAGCGGAAAATTAACCCTCCCCTTTTTATCCCCAACGCCAAAAGCAAAACCAAACGCAAAGCCGAAAAAAATCGGCTTTCTTTTTTTGTAAAAATGCGAACAAATGTTTGACTTTTAATAAAAAAGGGGATATAATGTAGGTATGATATCGGAAGAAAAGCTGACAATTTTAACGGAGAGCGCAAAATACGACGTGTCTTGTTCGTCGTCGGGGAGCGGTCGAAAAAACGCAGGCGGTATGGGCAATGGGTACGTTGCGGGGTGCTGTCATTCGTTCACGCCCGATGGACGGTGTGTTTCTTTGCTGAAAATTTTGCTTTCCAACGATTGTATTTATAATTGCAAATACTGCCCCAACCGTTTGGATGCGGACGTGCCCCGCGCGACGGCAACACCCGACGAAATTTGTCAGCTGACCGTCGATTTTTACAAGCGCAATTATATAGAGGGTCTGTTTTTGTCCTCGGCGGTATATAAAAACCCCGATTATACCATGGAGCAGTTGCTCTTGGTCGTCAAAAAACTGCGGACGGAATACGGGTTTCACGGCTACATACATTTAAAGGGTATTCCGCGCGCGGACGAGCGCATGATGACGGAGGCGGCGCGGTACGTGGACCGTATGAGCTATAACGTGGAACTGCCCAGCGAAAAGAGTCTGAAATTGCTTGCTCCGCAAAAGAGCAAGGAAAGCCTTTTGTTGCCTATGAAAACGCTGGCAACGCAGAGCGAAGTTTTCCGTGAGGAAAAACGCAAGGGCCTTGTTAAGGGGTATTTTTTGCCCGCGGGGCAAACGACGCAAATGATTATCGGCGCAAGCCCCGAGGCGGACGGACAGATTTTGCGCCTTACCAACGCTCTGTACCAAAAAAACGGCTTGAAGCGGGTGTATTATTCGTCGTACGTGCCCGTGGTGCGGGATAAGGCTCTGCCCGACGTGGGCGCGGGGCAACTGCGCGAGCACCGTTTGTATCAAGCCGATTGGTTGCTCCGTTTTTACGGCTTTTCGGTGGAAGAAATCGTGGGCGAGGGGGAAAATCTTTCCATGGAATACGACCCGAAATGCGCTTGGGCGTTGCGGAATATGCACCTTTTCCCCGTGGAAATCAACCGCGCGCCTTTGGAAACGTTGCTCCGCGTGCCGGGTATCGGCGCGAAAAACGCCTACAAAATTATGGAAGCGCGCAAATACACGAAATTGCGTTTTGAAGATTTGACAAAAATGCGCGTGGCGTTAAAACGCGCGAAACATTTTATCACCTGTAACGGCAAATTTTTCGGTACGGAAAACGTGACCGCCGTGCGGGGACTGTTGGCGGCGGTAGAAACGCAGGAAAGCGCTCAGCAGCTCGATTTGTTCGGCGCAATGTCCACACCGCAAAACGCTTTGATTGCTCTGCACGGACAATTATAAGGGGGCGAGTATGGTCTATTGTTTTGACGGAACGAAATACGGTTTTTTAAGCGCCCTTTTAACGGCTTTTCCCGACCCTGCCGCTATCGTAACTTCGGGACGGGAGCAAATCCCCTTGGGTATGGCGACCATCGACGTGCCCACCGATTTACCGCGCGCAAAAAGGGCGGAAGAACGGTTGCTTTCCTTTGATAGAGATTTTGATTTTGACTTAGATAGACTCCTCCGTTGCGGTATGGACGATAAGGAACAGGTTGCCTTTCGGTATTTCCGTTTTTTGGCGCAGGAAAAACGCCCCGTGGCGAAACGGTTAGCCAATCCCGACGTGTTTACCGCTGTGGAATATATCAAAAAGGTCGGGTATGAAATCCATAGATTTCACGGTTTTATCCGTTTTATGGAAACGGAGAGCGGCGCGCTGTACGCCCCCTTTTCCCCCGATAACGATATTTGCGATTTGCTTTTGCCCCATTTTCGGGCGCGCTTGCCCCAATTCCCCTTTGTTTTGCACGACGTAAAACGGCAAAAAGCGGCGGTCTACGACGGAAAGAACACCTTTGTTGCGCCCTTGGCGCAAGCGGATATATTGCTTTCCGCCGATGAAAACGGCTGGCAAAACTTATGGAAAAAATACTACGGCGCAGTGAATATTCCCTGCCGAGAACGGTTGAAACAAATGCGCGGGTATCTGCCCGTAAGGTATTGGCAATTTTTGCCCGAACGGCAAAATTTACCCCCCGATATGCCGTAAATAATACGCAAAGGTGGGCATACGGTACGCAACGAAACGAAAAAAGACACGGAAATCCGTGTCTTTTTTATCGTTCTGTTTTTAATCGGTTGCGACTTCATCCAAGACGTCGCTTTGCGCCGTTGCAGTTCTCTGCGCTATCTTATCCCGCGCTGTGGCAAGCATCAGCTTTAATCGGTTTTCTTGGTTGACCTTGGTCGCAGACGGGTCGTAATCAATCGGCACGATATTCACATCCTCGTGCAAAGCCTTTACCGCGCGCGCCGCGCCCTTGCCGACGATATGATTGGGCAAACACCCAAACGGTTGCGCGCACACGATATTTTCCGTACCGCTCTCGTACAGCGCCACCATTTCCGCGGGAATTAGCCAGCCCTCCCCCATCTTCACGCCTTGGTGTATTACTTTGTCCGCGCACGCGCGGAGATATTCAAAATCGTGCGGTGGCTCAAAGCCCGCCTCTTCAAACATCGTAATCGCCTTGCGTTGCACACCGAGCAACAGCTTATAGATGAATTTATACAAAACCGCCATAATTTTGCCCCTATTATACAGCTTTGCGTCGTTGATAACGTTGACGATACAATACATTACGTAGTCTAACAGAGCAGGCACGACGGGTTCGCAATCTTCCGCGTACAAAAACTTTTCCAACCCGTTATTTGCAAGAGGGGAATATTTGACGTAAATCTCGCCCACAATCCCCACTTTTACCTTTTCCGTGCGCTCTAATTCCACGCTCTTAAAGCGGGAAAGGAGCTCAGCGACAATTCTTTCGTGTTTTTTATACGCCTTAGAGGAGAGCGTACTTTTCACAAACGCAATGCTCTCGTCACGGACACGGTTCACCTGTTCTTTGTCCTTGGCGTAGGGCTTACATTGGTTGTATAAACTCATAATGGCGTCGGCATAAAAAATGCCGTATCCCATTTTCAGAATATCTCTCAATCGCAAATCCAAGCCGTTTTCCTTTTCCAAACCCGAAAAGTTCAGCGACAAAACGGGTACTTGAGGGAATTCCGCCTTTAAGGCCTTGCGGAGCAAGGGCACGTAATTAGACGCGCGACAACCGCCTCCCGATTGCGTAATCAGCACCGCCGTTTTGTCCACGTCGTATTTCCCGCTTTTGAGCGCGTCGATAAACTGCCCTATAATGCAAAGGGCGGGATAGCAGGTGTCGTTGTGGACGTGCTTTAACCCCTCGTCAATAATCGAGCGCCCCTCCGTTTTTAAAATTTCCACCTTGTAACCGCGACTCTCCACGATTTCCGCCAAAATATCGAAATGGTAGGGAAGCATATTCGGCGCAAGAATCGTGTACGTCTTTTTCATCTCGTCCGTGAATACGGGCGAGCTTTCTTTATAGCTGACCGTCGCCTTTTTCATACGTTCGCACCCCCCTTCCGTTCAATTGCCGCCACCATACTGCGCAGACGGATTTTCACTACGCCGAGGTTGTTGATTTCGTCAATCTTAATTTGGGTATACAGTTTTCCGTTGCTCTCCAAAATCGCGCGGACTTCGTCCGTCGTCAACGCATCGATACCGCAACCAAAGGACACAAGCTGAACAAGTTGTACGTCCTTTTGCCCGCATACGTACTCCGCCGCGCGGTACAACCTTGCATGATACGTCCATTGATTGAGGACGTTAACTTCAACAATCGGCGCTTCGTCACAAACGCTGTCCTCGGACAAAACCGCAAGACCGAGCGACACCAATAATTTCCCGATGCCGTGATTGATTTCAGGGTCAACGTGGTACGGTCTACCCGCCAAAACGACGGTGTTTTTTCCCTCCGCGCGGGCGTTTGCAAGGATTTCCCTGCCCTTTTCGCGCACGTCGTTTTGATAGCTTTCCAGCGCCGCAAAACCTTTATCGAGCGCCTTGCTCAGCTCCTTTTTGCTTATGCCGTATTTTTTAAATGCCACCGCCAAATTGTTAAGACAGGACTTCCGTTCGTTCAAATCGATATAGGGCGAAAGCAAATTTTCCGAGCTTAACCGTTCGTTATTTGCCTTTAACAATTCGGGATAATACGCCACAATCGGACAATTATAATGATTTTTCGAGGCGTGTTCGTCAATGTTATAGCTCTCGCAAGGATAGAAAATAAAGTCCACACCGCTATCGAGTAAGCTTTCGATATGCCCGTGCATAAGCTTGGCGGGGTAACAAACGGTATCGCTTGCGACCGTGTGCTGACCGCGGAAATACAAATCACGACTGCTCTTATCGCTTACCTTGACGGCAAAACCAAGGTGGCGGAAAAACGCCGACCAAAACGGCAGTTGTTCAAACATAACCAACTGGAAAGGTAAGCCCACGACGCCGCGTTGTTGCGCGTTTTCATCCGTTCCCCCCGACACGTCCTGCGCCGAAGAAAGCAAACGGTTGTATTTATACTCGTAAATATTCCATTTTCCGTCCTGCGGTTTTAATCCTGCGCCACGCTCGCATTTGTTTCCCGAAATAAACCTACTCCCGTCCTCAAAGGTCAAAATATTGATATTGCAATTAGAAGTACACCCACGGCAAGTCGTCGCGCGAGAGGTATAGGAAAACTTTTCCAACTGCTCCGCTGAAAGCAAGGACGAACACTCTGCTTTTTGCATTTCCTTAGCGTACAACGCCGCGCCGAACGCCCCCATCAGCCCCGCGATTGCCGGACGAACGACTTCTCTGCCCGTTTCCATTTCAAACGAACGCAAAACGGCGTCGTTCATGAACGTACCCCCTTGCGCTACGATATGCTTGCCGAGTTCCTCGGGCGTTTTCGCGCGGATAACCTTGTAAACGGCGTTTTTGACAATAGACGAGGACAGACCCGCAGAGATATCTTCCACGCTCGCGCCTTCCTTTTGCGCTTGCTTAACCGCGCTGTTCATAAACACGGTACAACGCGAGCCAAGTTCCACGGGTTTTTTCGCAAACAGACCAAGACGCGCAAAGCTCTCCACGTCCATATCCATTGCCTTTGCAAACGTCTGGATAAACGAACCGCAACCCGACGAGCACGCTTCGTTGAGCATAATCGAATCGATTGCGCCGTTTTTCACCTTGAAACATTTGATATCCTGCCCGCCGATGTCGATAATGAAATCTACCTGCGGATTGAAATGCACCGCCGCCTTAAAATGCGCCACCGTTTCCACGATGCCAAAATCCATTTTCAGCGCCGCTTTCATCATATCTTCGCCGTAACCCGTCACCGCCGCCGCGCGGATTTTTACCCCCGCGCCACAGAGCGAATACATCTCTTTCAATCTCGCCACCACGATATCGAGGGGCTGTCCGTTGTTCGACTGATAGTTCGAGTACAGCACCTTACAATCTTCGGTAATGAGCATGAGTTTCGTCGTTGTAGAACCGCTGTCCACGCCGAGATAGGCGTTCCCCTCATAAGTGCGGATATCCGCAAATTCCAAATCGCTACGTTTGTGCCGAGCGATGAACTCGTCGTACTGCGCGCGCGTTTCAAAGAGCGGTTTTCCGCGTACCACTTCGTCTTTTGCTTCGCAATTTCGGATTTTTTCGTACAGCTCATCCGCCGTTTTCGCGCTTTCCCCCGCCGCAGAAATCGCCGCGCCAAGCGCAATAAAAACGGGTGCGTTTTCGGGGAATACCGCATGATTTTCATCCAAAGCAAGGGTGTCTGTAAACGCCTTGCGGAGCGCCTTTAAAAAGTGCAACGGACCACCCAAAAACAGCACTTTACCCTTGATTTTTCTGCCTTGCGCCAACCCCGACACCGTCTGTTCCACCACCGCGCGGAAAATGGACGCCGAAATGTCCGCTTTCGCCGCGCCCTGGTTGATGAGGGGCTGAATGTCCGATTTCGCAAACACCCCGCAACGAGAGGCGATTGGATAGGTCTTTTCCGCTTGCAACGCTATTTCGTCCATTTCGTCCACGCTGATATCCAGCAAGGTCGCCATTTGGTCGATAAACGCCCCCGTACCGCCCGCGCAACTACCGTTCATGCGCTGTTCTGCGCCACCCGTGAGGAAGATAATCTTTGCGTCTTCCCCCCCGAGCTCCACCGCTACGTCTGCGTCCGCATGGTACTTTTTAATCGCGCAAAACGCCGCCTGCACCTCTTGCACAAAGCACACGCCGCTCTTTTCCGCAAGTCCTAACCCCGCGCTACCCGTAATCGCCGCGCGGAATTTTTCACCGTGAAAGGCTTTTCCCACCTTTTCGAGCGCAGACAAAACGCATTCTTTTACGCGGGAAAAATGCCGTTCGTAGCTCGTATATAAAATTGTGCCCGTCTTTTCGTCCAAGACAACCGTTTTCACGGTTGTCGAACCAACGTCAATACCCAATAAATAAGACATTTGCACCTACCAAAGCTTGTTTTGTTAGAAAAGGACGTAACCGTAAGAGCTTGCACCTTATCTTTTTTTAAATTATATCATATCTTTGTGTTTTTTCAATGAAATTTTTACAAAAAAATGACATTTTTTTTGCATGCCACTACTTTTCGATAAATTTTTCTTCTTATAGAAGAACTTTTTTCTTTGCCCTTTATCCTCAAACGCAAATGCTTGCAAACAACGCTTTTTTGTGGTATACTGAGTATATGAAATACGATTATAAAACCCTCTACGAAAAAAACGCGGCGTTTTTTAAAAAATCTCCTAACCGCCTAACGCTGTTAAAAGTCCTGAACGCAGGCTTGACGTGGCTATTTGCGGTGGTGTATGCAGGGCTTTGGCTGTACGCTGTAAAAACGGACGGCTTGCCCACGCGCGGATTGGTTTCTCTGTTTTTCGCGCCCGCGTTCGCCTTGATTTTGGTCAGCGCAATGCGGCTCGGCGTAGACCGTCCCCGCCCCTATTCGGAAAAAGGCGCCAATATCACCCCCTTGGTTGCACGTAAAGACCGTGACGGAGATTCTTTCCCCAGCCGTCATATCGCCTGCGCGACAGCCATTGCCATGGCGTTCCTTTCCATACAGCCCGTCTTCGGCGTTTTATTGCTACTTTGCGGTTTGGCGCTCGCCTATATCCGCTTTACCATCGGCGTGCATTATCCGTCCGATTTGGCAGTAGGGTACGTCCTTGGTATACTCTGCGGTATTACTGCTTTTTTCTAATCAGAACGAAAACAAATAAAAACTCTCGGCAAGCCCCGAGAGTTTTTTGTTTGCATTTTTTTACAATTTTATTGCGCCATGGTCCAATAAAACGTCGGAAAGGACAGCCAACCTTTGCGGAGAAAGAGTTTCCCCTCTCGCCTTTTCTTCCACCCCCGCCGTCGCAAGAATTTCCTTTGCCTGCTCCCTCGTCAATTTGAAAAAGTTCACAAGGTTGTTTTCCAAGGTCTTTCTGCGATTCAAAAAAGCGCATTTTACCGTCTGACGATAGGCTCTTTCGTCCTTCACCGCGATACGTCCCCGCTCGAATTCGATTTTTACCACCGCGGAATCAACGTTGGGACGGGGGTAAAAAAGATTGCGTGAAACCCGTTTTACAACCTTTGCGCTCCCCTTTAAAGCAATCGCCGCCGTAATCGAGCCGTATTCGGGCGTGTTTTCCTTGGCGCAAAAACGGTCCGCGACCTCTTCCTGTACCATAATCGACAGCCCTTGCACCTTGTCGCTCTCTTCCAACAGCTTGGTGACAAGTGGCGTCGTGATATAATAGGGCAAATTCGCCACCACCGTGTATCCCTCGATTTCCTTTTCAAATTCTTTCAAGTTCAGCTTATTAAAATCACGGAAAATGACCTCGACGTTGTCCAAGCCCGCCAGCGTTTCCGCCAATACGGGTTGCAAATCACGGTCGATATCAAAGGCGTACACTTGCTTTGCCGCCTCGGCGAGCGCGCGCGTGAGCGTCCCCGCGCCACAACCGATTTCCACCACCGTCGTGTCCTTATCGATCCCCGACGCCTCCACGATAGAGCGCAGCAAATTCGTGTCCGATATAAAGTTCTGTCCAAACTGCTTTTTAAAATGAAAGCCGTGCTTTTCCAGCACCAAGCGAAGGTCTTGCATTTTGCACTTCCTTTTTATAAAATTTTGCGTTCACGAAAGCCGTGAACGCAGACATGGGTGGGGTCTTTTATTAGGAATCGGTAATATACTTACGAACGTAGAGCGGAATTTTTACGCTCTCTGCCAAGCGTTTGCACGCCTCTATTTCCTCTTCGCCGATACAATCGACGATAGAGAAACGGCAGTCCACGCCGTTTTTACGGCAAAGCTTTGCAAACTCGATAAGCCCGGCAAAGCCCGCTTCGCCGAACTGCGAACGGCAAATCGGTTGATATTTTTCCGCGCAGGACGCATTGAGAGAAATATTGACAAAATCGATTTTGTCTTTTAAATCGGGTACGATGTCCCGCTTGTTGATCAGGTTGCCCTGCCCGTTGGTGTTAAGGCGGGTTTTTAAGCCCTTGCCATGGAAATAATCACAAAGCGCTACCATTTCCGCAACCTTATACGTCGGCTCGCCAAAGCCACAGAAAACGACCTCTTTAAAACGGGACAAATCCCCCATACCGTTTACCACCGCTATCACTTTTTCGGGCGTGGGCTCGCCGTGACGAAGCCACAAATAGTTGCCGTAATAGCTACTACGTTCGTTTCTTACGCAGAAATCGCAACCGTTGGAGCATTTGTTGGTAAGGTTGATATACAGATTGCCGTCCAAAGTATACACGTAGGTATCCTTGCGGTTTTCGTCCTTTTTATCGTTTTTGCTCTGTTGATTTTGTTGACTTTTTTGGCTGTTTTGATTGTTTTGAGCGTTCTGCTTTTGCCCGTTTTGTTTTTGCTGATTTTGGTTTTGGTTTTGATTTTGAGACTGACCGTGCTTATTTTTATGCTTTTTACCCTGGCCTTGCCCATTTTGGTTGTTTTGTCCACTTTGGTTTTGAGGCTGTTTTTGGGCGTTTTGTCCCTGATTATTCTTGGGTTGCTTGGGCTGATTTTGTCCCTTTTGCACGTTTTGCCCATTTTGCGCATTTTGACCGTTTTGCGCCTGATTGCCACCGCCGTTACCGTGGTGTCTGTGTCTGTTGCGACGTCTTCTGCCACCTTGACCGTTTTCGCCTTGCACGTTTGCGTTTTGTTGTTCGTTTTTATTCTTATTCTCTTCCATAAGATTATTTCAATCTGAAAAACAGCGTTCTTGCATTATCAAGAATTTGCTTATTCAGCTCCTTTTCATTTTCTCCGCGAAGCATCGCCATATTTTCGACGATATACTTCACGTTTTTCGGTTCGTTGGGAAAGGTCCCTCTAAAAGGGACGGGCGTTAAATACGGACAGTCCGTTTCCGACAAAATACGCCCACACGGTACGCGTTGAACGCATTCTTGCACCTTTTTCGCGTTCTTGAAAGTGGACGGACCGCCAAAGGAAAAATACAGCCCCAGCGCCAAAAAATCCGTCAACATTTCCGCCGAATACGAATAGCAATGCATCAACCCGCCCTTTTTCAGCAAGCCTTTGTGCTCTTGCAAAAGTTGCAAAGTTTCTTGCGCCGCGTCTCGGCTGTGCAAGACCACGGGCAAGCCCACTTCGTCCGCAAGCTCCATTTGACGAATAAACAAATCCCGTTGCGTTTCGGGCGCGGGATTGTCCTCAAAATGATAATCTAGCCCAATTTCGCCTACGGCGATACATTTTTCATTTCCGCACAACGCGCGGAGCTTTTCCAAATCGCCGTCACGGTATTTGTCTAACTCACTCGGATGAAAGCCCGCCGTAAAATACACGTCGTCGTACCGCGTGGCAATTTCCGCCGCCACGTAGGACGATTGTAAATCAAAACCCGAACACACGATACGCCCCACGCCGTTTTCGCGGGCGCGCGCAATCACACCGTCCACACCGCCGATTTCTTCGTATTCGCCACCCGTCAAGTGGCAATGAATATCGATATACATAATTTCACTCTTTCTTAGCCGAGATTTGCGCCACTCTTGATATCCTTATCGGGCACGATAAGCGACAGCGTTCCGTCCTCGTCTTCCGCCGCCATAATCATACCTTCGGACACAATCCCGCATACCTTTCTAGGGGCAAGGTTGGTGACGAATACCACTTTTTTGCCTACCATTTCTTCGGGCTTGTAATGCTTTGCAATACCCGAAACAATCGTGCGGACTTCGTCGCCGAATTTCACCGTTTCCTTTAAGAGCTTGTTCGATTTCGGAACGGGCTCGCAAGCGATAATTTCACCCACGCGTAATTGTACTTTTACAAAATCGTCAAAGGAAATCTCGGGCGTTTTTTCTTCTTCAACGGGCGTTTCAACGGCTGTCGTTTCCGCCTTTTCCGCTTTCTTTTCCGCGGGAGCGGTCTTTGCCATTTCCGCCGCGTACGCCGCCGCCTGCTCCTGTTGAATTTTTTCTATCTCTGGCGCGAGCGCCTTAAAATCAATACGCACGAAAAGGGGCGGAATCGTCGTTACCGTTACGCTGTCACGCAACCCAAACGACGCGCAATCTTCCAGCGTTCTGCTTTCCCCGCCGTACGCAGCCAAAATCTTCTCGCTCGTTTCGGGCATAAAGCTATCCAAAAGGGACGCGCCGATTTGAATCGCCTCGGCAAGGTTATACAAAACGTCGTTCAGACGCGCTTTCTTGCTCTCGTCTTTCGCCAAAGCCCAAGGCATCGTTTCGTCGATGTATTTGTTCGCTCTTCTAAACAGCGCGAAAACTTCGGTAATCGCGTCTGCAATACGCAGTTCATCCGCTTTCGCCTGTACCTTCGCCGCTACGGAAGTTACCGTCGCCTTGAATTCTGCGTCGGGGTCTTCTTCGTTTGCCGTCAAGGATTTTGCAACCGTGCCGTCGAAATATTTGTTAATCATCGCAATCGTGCGGTTAACAAGGTTACCCAAAACGTTGGCAAGCTCGGTATTGAAACGCTCGGTCACGAGCTCCCAAGTGATTTGCCCGTCGTTATCGAACGGCATTTCGTGGAGCACGAAATAGCGCACCGCGTCCACGCCGAAAAGGCGCGCCAAATCGTCTGCATAGATAACGTTGCCTTTGGATTTGCTCATTTTGCCGTCGCCTTGCAACAGCCAAGGATGTCCGAATACCTGCTTGGGCAAGGGTTCGCCCATTGCCATCAGGAAAATCGGCCAATAAATGGTATGGAAACGCAAAATGTCCTTACCGATAAGGTGTAAATCCGCAGGCCAATATTTTTTATATTTTTCGCCGTGGTTACCGTCGGCGTCAAAACCAATACCCGTGATATAGTTGGTCAATGCGTCCATCCACACGTATACGACGTGGCGGTTGTCAAAATCAACGGGAATCCCCCACGAGAAGGACGTACGGGACACGCAAAGGTCTTGCAATCCCTTCAAAAGGAAGTTATTCATCATCTCGTTTTTACGGGATACGGGCTGAATAAATTCGGGGTGGGTGTTGATATGTTCGATAAGGCGGTCGGCATATTTGCCCATTTTGAAGAAGTACGCCTCTTCCTTGGCGGGTTTTACCTCTCTGCCACAATCGGGGCATTTGCCGTCTACAAGCTGACTTTCCGTCCAAAACGATTCGCAAGGAGTGCAATACATACCTTCGTAATAGCCCTTGTAGATATCCCCTTGGTCGTACAGCTTTTTGAAAATTTTCGAAACCTGTTTTACGTGGTCGTCGTCCGTCGTGCGCATGAACTTATCGTACGAAGTATTAACAAGGTCCCAAATACCCTTGATTTCGCCCGCCACGTTATCCACGAACGCCTGCGGAGTAACCCCTGCCGCCTGCGCCTTTTCCTGAATCTTTTGACCGTGCTCGTCCGTGCCCGTTTGGAAGAACACGTCGTAGCCCTCTTTCCGTTTAAAACGCGCAATCGCGTCCGCCAAAATCGCCTCGTAGGTGTTCCCGATGTGGGGCTTGCCCGAAGTGTACGCAATCGCCGTCGTGATGTAATAAGGTTTCTTTGCCATAAAAGCGCTCCTTGTCTAACTCTTTATCGAAAATATTATAATACTTTTTTTTAAAAAAGTAAAACGTTTTGCGCAAGGCGCACGAAGATTATCACGCAAATGTCTTGATTTACGCCAAGTTCCGCCCGTATTTTTGTACTAAACGCCCTTTAAACCGTTGACAAAGCCCAACAAAAGGGGTATAATAAAACCATCGACGGCAAAGGTGCCACAAGGTGTAAAACCCTGTTGCCCTTGCCTTTTTTCGTTTATTATCGTTTATTGATAATAAACGCGCGGAGTTTTACCGACGAAAAGACAGCAAAGGAGTACGCTATGAAAACGGTAACCGAATATTTCGGCTCGATGGTATTCGACGACAAAGTGATGCAGTCGATGCTCGACGAAAATATCTATAATACCCTCAAACGCACCATAAAGGACGGGCGCAGTTTGAATTTGTCCGTGGCGAACGAAGTGGCGAACGCCATGAAGGATTGGGCGATTTCGCTGGGGGCTACCCACTTTACCCATTGGTTTCAACCAATGACGGGTATCACCGCCGAAAAACACGACAGCTTTATCTCCCCCGACAAGAACGGCAGAGTGATTATGGAATTTTCGGGCAAGGAACTCGTTCGTGGCGAAACGGACGCTTCGTCTTTCCCCTCGGGCGGTTTGCGCGCAACCTTTGAGGCGCGCGGATATACCGCTTGGGACGCAACCTCGTACGCCTTTATCAAGGACGGCGTACTCTGTATCCCGACCGCCTTTTGTTCGTACAGCGGTGACGCGCTCGACCAAAAGACGCCGTTGCTCCGCTCCATGGAGGCAATCAACCGCCAAACGATGCGCGTTTTAAAGCTCTTTGGCAACGACGAAGTGACTTCCGTCAAAACGACGGTCGGCCCCGAACAGGAATATTTCCTCGTCGATAAACAGGTATTTAATAAGAGAAAGGACCTCGTTTATACGGGTCGGACGCTCTTTGGGGCAGAACCCCCGAAAGGACAGGCGCTCGAGGGACATTATTACGGTGTAATCAAGCCCCGTGTACAGGCGTTTATGAACGATTTGAACGAGGAGCTGTGGAAACTCGGCGTGCTTGCTAAGACCGAGCATAACGAGGCGGCGCCCGCGCAGCACGAGCTTGCGCCTATTTTCGCCACGACGAATATCGCCGCCGACCACAACCAGCTGACCATGGAAATTATGCAAAAGCTGGCAAAGAAACACGATATGGTATGCCTTTTGCACGAAAAACCTTTCGAGGGCGTAAACGGTAGCGGTAAACATAATAATTGGTCGATTTCGACGAACACGGGTATCAATTTGTTTGAACCGGGCGACACGCCCAGCAAAAACGCACAATTCCTGCTCTTCCTCTGCGCCGTTTTGAAAGCGGTAGACGATTATCAGGATTTGCTCCGCATTTCCGTTGCGTCGGCAGGCAACGACCACCGCCTTGGCGCGCACGAAGCGCCTCCCGCCGTCGTTTCCATTTTCCTCGGCGACGAGCTGACGGAAATCTTAGAGGCGATTGAAAAAGACCAGCCTTACGGTGCAAAAGAAAAGGAACTCCTCCGCGTGGGCGTACATACCATGCCGAAGTTCCCCAAGGACACAACCGATAGAAACCGTACCTCGCCCTTTGCCTTTACGGGCAACAAATTCGAGTTCCGTATGCTCGGCTCGTCGGCGTCCGTTTCCGCGCCCAACACCGTCATCAACACGGCGGTTGCGGAAATTTTGAAACAGTTCGCAGACGAACTCGAAAGCGCGGACAATTTTGAAACGGCGTTGCACGATTTAATCAAGCGGGTTATTACCACCCATAAACGCATTATTTTCAACGGCAACGGCTATGACGATAAGTGGCTTGCCGAGGCGGAAAAACGCGGACTTTTGAACCTGCGCACAACCCCCGACGCGCTACCCCATTTCGTGGACGCGAAAAACGTCGAATTGTTCACGGCGCATAAGGTATATACCGAACGCGAAATGCACTCCCGCCTTGAAATTCAGCTCCAAAATTATTGCGCTCTCGTCAATATCGAGGCGAAAACCATGGTTGAAATGGCGAAGAAAGAGATTTTGCCCGCCGCAAGCGAGTACAGTCAGCTCCTTTCCGATACGATTTTGTCTAAAAAGGCGGTAAGCGAGACGCTCGACTGCACCTACGAAACGGAAATCTTGACGGAAATTTCGGAACGCATCGCCAAGGCGTATAAGCATTTGAAATCGCTGGAAAAAGCACTTGTAAACGCGGGAAAAATCCACGAGGCGGCGGCTCTGTCCGTATATTATAAGGACAAAGTTTTGCCCGTTATGGCAAAATTGCGTGGCGAGGCAGACGCCCTTGAAAATCTTGTTTCGGCGGACTATTGGCCGATTCCCACCTACGGCGATTTGATGTTCGGCGTATAACTCGGCGTATAAAGTTAAGAACTATTTGCAAACTTTTTTACAAGGAAATTTTGATATGTTTGACGTACAAAAAACAACCGCGGGGGCGGTACAATGGATACGCGATTGGTTTGAACAAAACGGCAAGGGCTGTAACGCCGTCATCGGTATATCGGGCGGTAAGGACAGTAGCGTGGTTGCCGCTCTGTGCGTAAAGGCGCTGGGAAAAGAGCGCGTTATCGGCGTTTTAATGCCCAACGGCGAACAACCCGATATCGACTGTTCTCAGCAACTCGTTGCGTACCTGGGTATACCCTTTTACGTTTGCAACGTTAAAAAAGCGGTGGACGGCGTAAAGCAATCATTGATAGAAAGCGGTGTGGAAATTTCCCGTCAAACGCTGATTAATTTGCCCCCCCGTATCCGCATGTCCACCCTTTACGCGCTGTCGCAATCGATGAACGGACGAGTAGCGAATACCTGCAATTTGTCCGAAGATTGGGTGGGCTACTCTACCCGTTACGGCGACGCCGCAGGCGATTTTTCACCCCTTGGCAAGCTGACCGTACAGGAAGTAAAGGCGATTGGACGGTATTTGGGCTTACCCGAAAACTTAGTGGATAAGGTCCCCTCCGACGGATTGACGGATAGAACGGACGAGGACAACCTTGGGTTTACCTACGCCGTTTTAGACAAGTATATCCGCACGGGCGTATGTGAGGACGCGGACACAAAAGCGCGTATCGACCGTCTGCACAGAATTAACGAATTTAAGTTAAAGCCCATACCCTGTTACGAATTCACGCCCGAAAATTGAAAATTTTTGTATATGAAAACCCCGACCTTTTCGGTCGGGGTTTTTCTGTTTTGCTTAATAATCATTTTTTACGGCGACGATTTCCGTACAGTAAATCGTTACGCCATTTTCGACTCCTAAGGGATAAATCAAAATGGAATTTCCGTCGGGACTACCAAACCCTTCATCCCACAAAAGTCGCGCTATGCTGTTTTTAGGTCTATCTCCGTCCACAAATCTGCCAAACTGATTTTCGTTTCTTGCGAACACGTAACCACCAATCGACGCTTCAACCGTCCAATAGTAGTTACCCAAAATATCCATGCTTTCTTTTTTAATGTGTATATAAACCCAAGGCGACGTAACGTCCCTAGGCGTATGTCCAACAAAAACCCAAAAACCGCCTATTACCTTCGCCGCAAACCAAATCTCGCTGTATTCCGCAAGATTGCTTTGGTCGAAATTATAATGCTGCAATACGCCCGTTTGTCCCCAAGCATTCGCACCCGTTGCCATAGAATCAAAACGAGTTAAAAACGAGAACCCTTCGGGCGCGCTTACGTCGCCCAAATCTTGATTGAGCTGTATCTGTCTACGGCTGGGATTGTCTACGTTGAGCATGGATTCCCCTATCATAAGCGCCCTCGGCGATACCGTCGTCATTCTTTTGCCCGTGTACCCCCATACGACCATATGCTTGCCGGGATTCCAATTAGCGTTCCAACCCGCAGGTTGTTCTGTTACGTCACAATAAATCGTCAAAACTCTGCAATCACCAAAAGCATTGTCACCGATATAATTTACGCTGTCGGGAATCCGAACCCCCTCCAATTTCGTACAACCACAAAACGCATCTGCGCCAATCTCGGTAATGGAATTGGGAATATCTACGCTGACTATCCACGCGTGGTTTTGAAAAGCCGTAGCCCCAATCTCCGTCACGGGCACGCCCTCGTACAACGGCGCAATGACAACCATCGCGTCCGAGCCCTCATACCCCGTTACAACCGCATACGTGCCGTCTTGCGAAAGCTCATAGTTTACGCCGACCGTCGGGAATAAGCTACCGCAAACGTCACATTTCCCCTCGCCTTTATCCACGTGCGCTCCTTGTTCCTTGATTTCTTCACAACCGTCGCACGCTATCCAGTGCTGATTCATATCATATTCGTAGTCCAACCAAACGTGCTCGTGCGTATCGCCCTCGTTCGAACTTTCGTCATCGGAAACTTCCGTACTCGAATTCGCACCGCTATCATTTGGCAGATTTGGTTTCGCACCGCCACAACCAACAAACGCAAAGCTTGCCGATGCAAGTATCAACGCAAGAATCGTAGCCAACCGTTTCCTCATTTTTTCTCTCCTATCTTTGAAATCACATACGCGTTTATTATAACATAAATCCACTTTTCCCGTCAAATATTTTCTATTGCGTTTTATATGGAAAAAACCGCCCGTAAAAGGCGGTTTTTTAAAAATTCTACGATTTATTTTATAACAATGCGGGCAGTTCGTTCTCCCAATTCGCCAAAATCTGTTCGCACAAAATCAAGCAACGAAGAAGATGATAAGGACCTTTCCACAGCGAGCCTTTCTGTTCGTGCGAAACGGTGCCGTCACGGTGCAAATATCCGTACCACTCGCCATATTCCTTGTCCGAGAAGTGATTGAAAATATATTCGTGCAATTTGTCGTACCAAGCGGAATATTTCTCGTCGCCCGTAACCTTATACGCTACCAAGGTCGCAATCAACGCCTCGTTGTGTACCCACCACAGTTTCATATCGTGTTCGAGCTGTTCGCAAGGTCTACCGTATACGTCGCGGAAATAATAAATACCGCCGTATTTTTCGTCCCAACCGATGTCGAGCGACCAATCGAGAATATTGAGCGCCTGTTTCATCAAAACGTCGTCTTTGGTCTGCAAAGCCGCGTTCATCAAAAACCACGAGTTTTCAATGGAATGACCGGGATTAATCGTACGCCCTACGGGGTTATCCAAAATGCTACCGTCCGTATACACCGTTTCCAATACGCATTTCAAATCTTCTTTATAATGCAAGTTCATCATATCGGCAACGATTTTTTTGATGATATTGTCGTAATATTCGTAATTGCCCGTAATACGACGCAAAGTCTGCGCGGAGCTTACCAAAACCATAGGGTTGGTATTGGAATGCAAGGGACGGATTGCGCCGTTTTCCTTCGGCGTGATTTTGAAGGGGTCTGCGTTCGGATCGCAATACATATCCCACATGAAATCAAAATATTTCACCGCCAAAGCCAAATCTTCGGGGTTTTTGCGGAGTAAATAATATTCCGCAAAGCCAACCACCAAAAAGCTTTCCGAGAAGAAATAACGGCGTTTTCTAAGGGGTTGACCGTCGCGCGTCACCGTAAAGAACATTCTGCCGTCCGTATCGATACAATGTTCCTTGATAAATTTCGCGCCCAAATCCGCCGCCTCTGCCCAAGCCTCGTTTTCGCCGTATACGTTGCAGAGTTTGGAAAACGTCCAAAGACATCTGCCTTGGAACCAAACGCTCTTGTCGTCGTTGTAGGACTTGCCTTGTCTGTCTACGCTGGTGATAAATCCGCCGTATTCCTTATCGATAAGGTCGGAATTCAGCCAAAAAGGCACTACGTCTTTAAAGAGGGTATCGTAATAAAAATCTCTAAGTTCGCTAACCGTTTGTTTCATAATATATGTATCCTTTTTTATTATTTTTCTTCGATAACCAAGCCGACCTCAAACATTCTGCGCCAAGGCAAATAGCACTTCGCAATCTTATAATTGTCGGTCAATTCGGGATAATTCGCAGACATGTACTCGTTTAACAGCTCTTCCACGCGAGCGCTCACTTCGCCGACCTGCACTTTCGTATCCTCGTACTTATATCCCATTTTTTCCACTTCGAAATCCCAAATCTGTTTACGCACGTACGCGCAGTAGCCGATATCCTCGTACATGCGCTCCGCCGTGAATTTGCGGTGCGTAGGCGTGTCGCCGTAGAAATAGCGCAGTATCGCCTGACAGATAACCGTGCCGAGCGTGTTGGACGAAGTATTCCAGCCCGCAAAGCCCCAGAGCTTGAAAAATCCGATTTCTTGCGTTATACGTTCGCAAAGGCGCACGTCCGCGCCGTTACAATAGGCGATATCCGCCACCGCAACCCCTTTGTCCTCTTCCACCGCCTTCTTCATACGGGCGATATACGCGGGCAAATCACGGTCGTAATATTGTCTGCCGTGGGGAACGGAAATGTTTTGCACTTTACCTACGGGCAAATTGCAAAAGAGCAATATATCCGCGTTCTCTTCGTCTTCGCAAAGCACACCGCCCGCGCTCTCGACCTGCAATTTAATCGTCTTATACACTTCACGGTCTTCGTACAGCGGAATCACGTTTTTACATTGTTCCTTAGGATAAATCGGACAGATTTTCGGGGCGTACCCTTCCATATCCGCAACCACGCGCGCAAGCAAGGTCATTCCGCCTTCGTCCGCGCCCGGATAAATATCGACCTTTAAATTTTTCTCGGCAATCATTTTGCGCACTTTCGCTTGGTCCATCGCCGTAAAACCGCAAGGGTTGGAATCGTCCTGCAAAATCACGAATGATTCAAACACGTCCCCCACCAAATCGAGCGTTTTCATAAACAGCTCGATATTGCATTGCCGACGGGTAAGGTAATCGTCCAAATAGGGCTCGACCACTTTCAAACGCGCCTTTTCCGCAAGGTATTCCGCCTCGCTGATTTTTCCGTCCTTAAACTTGTGCTCGTTTTGACCGTATTCAAAGATTTCTTGACCGCAAACACCGTAATAGTCGGGCTCCTCGTCCGCGTCCGAATAGCAAGGACAGCGCATCACGAGCGAAAATCCGTATACCGTCATTTTCGGATTATGCTTTTTGATTTCTTTTAAAACGTTCAGTCTTTCTTCCAAGGTCTCCTTGGATAAATGGTGCAATCTGGACGGAATAATACCGCCGTACAAAAGCGTATCGACGGCAATCACGAGATAGTCCGCATCCGCGCATTCCCGCAACAAAAACGCCTCGATTTTTTCGTAATCGGCGGGAATTTTTTTATCCCCCATTTCGTCCAAGGTCGGACAGACCAAACGGTAGTTTTTCTGTTTTTCACTTAAAAATTGCACAAAAGAATAATTGCAAGGCCGCTCGTCCAACGGCAAATACACAACTTTTTTCACTCTTTTACTCCTCCACCGTTTCTATGCGTTTATTATATCACTTTTACTATACGCTGTCAAGGACTTAGATAAAAATACCCGCGCAAATTATACGAAACCCTCCCCTTTTTAAAGGCGTTGCAAGATTAGAAAAATATGCCGTAGCCATACCCCGTATGCCCGCCTTTTTGCAAATGCTCTACGTATGCGCGTTGCAAGGACGAATACCTCGGCAAGTCACTCAGCGCAACGCCACCGCCCACGCCAAACAAAAAGGCATATACGGGCGTTTTGTCGTCGGGGTAATCTATTACGTAAAGGATATCAAACCTATCCGTAAATTGCACGATGTTCGACGTCGGAGGCAAAATCTGCTTGTTTAACGGATACAGTAGCCACGACGAGCAGACGAACGGCAAGTCGCAAAAACCGAATTTTTCCGCAAAAAAACGCCTTGCCCTTTCAATCGATGCACTGCACGAAAGGGGATCAAACGGCGCATTTACACGCGGAATATGTATGCTAAGCACCCTATCCCCGCAACGGACGGTTCTGCCGTCTTTTTCGTAACGGTCTGCGTTAAATTCCGTAATTTCAAACTGCAATCTGCCAAGGGCGTATATCTTGCCGTCTAAAAAACGGCAATGCCAATCCCAAAATACGGTCCCCGCAACCCCACACATATATTTGGTTTCCCAATTTTTGAGGAAAAAGTCGTAAAAGGTATCGTGGATGATTTCCTTTTCAACACCGCGCGCGAGCATGCGTTTTTCCGCTTCCCGCGAAAGGCAAAACACCGTCAGCATTTCCGCCGTACAAGGGGGCACGCCTACGCATTTTGCCACTTCTTCAACGATAGAACGGTGTTCCGTCCCCACGCGCTCCCCTCTTTCATGCCCGTCGATAAGCGCAAAAAATTTTGCGTTTGCCTCTGCGTTTTGCGTGATTTTATCGTACGCGGAAAGGTATACTTCCTTATCCGCCTCTTCATAGGGATATTCGTTTAAAAAATTCTGCAAATACGTCCTCATACGCAAATCGTCTTCCCCTTTTTCATTCCGTAGCATTATACCACCTTTATCCGCGTTTGTAAAGACGTATTTTACATTTTCTTTGTTCTTTTTAGACGGCAGAGATTTTTAAACGTCACAACGCTTGTCCTATTATTTAGTTATATATATTGTACCTCGCGCGCGAGGGGAAATTTTTGCTTTTTACGGCGTTTTCCAAAGTGCGTTGGTCCATGCGAAAGGACTTGACAAAATACATATATTTTTTTGAAAACCCTATTGACAAAATTCCCCATTTTGTGGTATAATTTTACAAAATACGGCTTTGAAGTATTTTTTCCACAAAAACAAATAAAAAAGGAGATAAAAATGAGTGAAGCTATTGTAAAACACATTAGCTGGGTTCCCCAAAACCAGCAAATCATAGGTTACAAATATCCTGAAAGAGATATCCCGACGAATTCCATTTTGGAAGTCAAACCAGGACAAGTCGCTATTCTCGTTCAATATTCGGAAGAAGGCACTGCAGCAAAAACTTTCCCCGCAGGCAGATATCAGCTTGAAACCTCACTCCCCGTAGGCGAAAAGAAGGGCTTTTTCAGAAGACTTTTCAGTAAGGCAACGGGAACGAATATTTATCAGTGCGATATTTATTTCTTCCTCGCAAAGACCAAATTTACGACGCTCGAATGGAGCACGAAACAAGGTCCGATTAGTTGCGGATATGTAGATTTCAAAATTTTAAAAGGTGATTCCGACGCCGAAGCCGAAGCAACCACCCAAATTTACATTACATTGAAGGGCGGCGGCACATACGGGGCTCATCTTGTTTTTGATGAATTTGACGATCCCGATACCATCAAAACGATCGTCGAAAATATCATGAGTAACACGAATATCCTTACGACGGATAAGGTTGAAGAGATAATGACTTCACGTATTGTTCAAAACATCAGCAATGCGTTCGGTGATCTCGTAGGGCAAGTTGGCTCGGATATTTTTAACCTCGGTAGATATTTCAATCAACTTTCCTCCGTAATGAAGGATAAACTCACGCCCATCTTAAAAGAATACGGTATCGAACTTGATTTCTTCGCAATCGATCGGTTGAATTATCCCGACGACGTTAAAGCTGAAATCAAAGAATACGAACAAATGAGAAAAGAGCGCATCGCAGAATACAACAAGACGATGGCTGAAATCAAAAAAGAACGTTACAAAAATCTTACCGAATTCGAAAAGAGACACTACGAAAACATTGCCGATGACGAAATGCGTAGAACCTATGGCTATATGCAAGACCAGCAAATCGGAGTTATGCGTACAGCAGCGGCAAACGAAGGTATGGCTGGCACGTTTATGGGCGCAGGCATGGGCTTAGGTATGGGCGTCGGCATGGGCGGCGTATTTGGCGCAGGCATGAACAATATGGCGCAAGGCGCTATGGGTAACGCCCCCCAGATGGGTATGGGAGCTCCTCAGCAAGCGGCTCCGCAAGAAACCTGCCCTCAATGCGGCGCGGTAAAACAACCGAATACCAATTTCTGCAATAATTGCGGATACGCTTTCGGTATTAAATGCCCCGACTGTGGCACTATGCTCCCGACGGGCACAAAATTCTGTGGAAATTGCGGACACGCTTTTGAGCTGAAATGTCCTAGCTGTGGCACTACGCTGCCTGTTGGCACGAAATTCTGTGGCAACTGTGGCACTAAATTGTAAGGAGGTAAAAAAATGGCTAATAAAAATAAAGTAAATAAACTTTCGTTAATTATCATCGGCGCAATTTTTGCGCTTTGGAACTTAATTGTATTCACGTGCTTTAAGTTTAAGGAATCCTATCCCCCCTTCTGGGCGTCTTACGCATTCGTTACCGTAGCGTTTGCCGTCGTATGCGCGGTTGCGTGGTTCGTATTTATGAAGAAAGGCGACACACTTAACACCCTGTTACCCTTCTACTCAACGACGTACACTTATCTTATTGTAACCTTTATCTTTAACAATATCGTTATGTTATTGTCCAGACGCGTTCTTAGAAGCGTTTTGTGGTCCATTATCCCTAACGCCATTATTATCGTAGCGTTCATTATCGTTTTTGTTTTGGTATACATGGGTGCGTCCCACATTAAAGGTCATGAAAACTACGTTGCGGCAAAGGTTAGCAACATCAAAGAAATGGCTTATTCGGTAAACGCTTTGACGTACAAAACCACCGATGCAGCCGTTAAGAGCAAACTGGTCGCTCTGCGTGACAAAATTAAAATCAGCGATCCTTTGAGCGGGGATAGAGCAGTAGAAATCGAAGGCGAAATCAAGGCGCAAATCGAAACCATCGGTTCCCTCCTTAGCGACAACGCGGATAGCGCAACTGTTATCAGTGCAATCGACGACGCTTATAACATGGTCAAACTTAGAAACGGCCTTGGTGGAAAGTAAGAGGTTACACCATGGATAGCTTGGTTTTTAGATGCGGCATCTGTGACGCCGTCCTTACAAACGTAAACATCTTCACGAGATCTGGTTTTTGTCCCTCATGTAAAGATACCATGGTTCTCCCCCGCGAAAAGATTAATTCCGCGCCGCAAATCGTCAGCGATGCAGAAACCGCGGTCAGGGCGTTTGAAGACAGAAACTTTGAACTTGCTTTTAAGAGCGCAACGACCGTTCTTGAAAGCGCCTACGATAACCTTCCTTCTAAGTTTATCGAAGCCTTTCATAAGGCGTATTTGGCTCCCACGAAGAGCAGAGATTTGCTGGATAAATTTTTCAATGAAATATTGAACGGAGTCGAAAGCGACCCGGACGAAAGAAACGCAATCAAAAGACTTTTCTTGAAATGTCCTTCGTATGTCGGCGAATACGAAAACCAAATTCTTCGTTACGTATCAAAAGAAGACCCTACGAGTATCGCCACTTTCATGGACGCTTTTTGTCCGATAACGATTGCAAAGAAACCCGACATGGATTGGTTGACGGATGAAATGGTTGCCATTTATTGCGATTTATCGGCAAGAGTAGCCTTACCCAAAACCTGGTATGCGCTTTTCCAGCATATCAGCTTAAACCCCGACTCCCCCGAAAAGACCGGCGCCTTCTATTTGAAGACGAAGACGAAACGGTACTTCGAAACTATCGTTTTAGGTATCGAAAAGATTTATTCGGCAATCGGGAACGAACAACTCAAGCAGAAATTCCTCTCTGCGCTCATCAAAAAGAAAGAAATTTTTATTTCTAAAATGTAATTAAAGGAGAAACAAAAAATGGCAGAAGTACAAGTCTCTACTGTAAGTTTGAACTATTTGGAACGGGCGATTGACAATGTTCATAGAAACGTTGTAGCCGTGAGTGCTCACGTTGCGCAAGTTGACCAGCGCGTTGCGCACGTTGACGCTGAGCTTCAAGCGCTTCAACGCGAAGTTGTAGAAATGGTTGAAACGATGAACAGACAGTTCGCTCTTCAACGCGCCGTTACCGAAATCATTCGTGTTAGACAAGAAGTTGAACAAAGATTCGGTCACCATCAACAGGTTCGTGACGCTATGCTCGGTATTTTGCAGGCGGTTGATAGCGGTATCGTATCGCAAGAATCTATCGGCAGAGTCAGCGAAGAATTGATGATCAATACCCCCGAATACTGGCTTGCGCCCTGCGTGGTTGCGCTTGCATACTGGATCCAGAACGACAAAGCAATGGCGTATAAAGCGCTCAAAGTCGGCTTTGACAGAGATTCTGAAAAAACCAGCTTGTTGTTTGCAATTATTTGCAGAAGAAACGGTCATACCGACGCTTGCTTTAAGTGGTTGCAGTTGTATCTGAGCCAACAAAAAGCGAAGGATATGAACCAGAACGTAATGGCGTTCGTAGAAGCGTACGCAAACGGTATCTTCGGTAACGATAAGGACAAGATCTGTGAAGATACCATCACGAGCTGGATGGACGAATTGAAGGAAGTTCCCGGTTTCGATGAATCGCAAAAGAGCTATTGGAAGAAGTTCTTCAACACGAAGGGCTTGCAGGCAAGATATCGTTCCGACGCGTACACCGTTTTGAGTGAAATGAGTAACGATTTCGGTAAAATCGACGCGTTCGTTGGGAGAATTACCTCCGTTCATAACAAGGGCGGCGCTAAGGACCAGATCTTCGAAAAACTGTATGCAGAGCTTACGCCTGAAGAAATTAAGAAGTTGAGAGAAGCTGTTGACGCTAACCTCAAGAGACTCGTTAAAGAATACTCCAGCGATGAAGAAACTGCTTTGAGAGACGAAGAGTTGAAGTATGATTTGATTAAGCGTTACGAAGGCGACGAAAAACGTGCGGTTAGAGAAATTGAAGCCCTTCAAAGAAGCAGATTCTCTGCTCCCGTTAACTTTGCGCAGAGACTTCAAGATGCGATTTTGGACGAATCCACGCCCGATTCGATCGCAGGCAAAAAGACGGCTATTTACTTGCTCAAAGAATATATCATTGACGCGTACTCGGAATATATTACCGAACACAAAGACGCTTATCCCGAAACGATTGATTTACATATCAACAAGAAAGTTGCTTTGGATCAGCAGTTGTTCCAGAAATATAACATTCCTTCGGTTAAGTGGGCGGCTAAGACGAACAACGGTGAAAACCTTGACCAGATGAAGAAAGGCGTTCAGACGGCGTATAAGAAAGCGGCAGATTCCGCTATCGCGCAGGTTAAACCCTCCACCGGTAAGATGGTTGCAGTTGCTATTTTCACCCTCGGTATCGGTGCGCTTGTGATGAGTAAAAACTTCAAGAAACGCAGCGCTGAAATCACGAACAAGTATGATAAAGCTTGCAAAGCACAGGTTGCTAGACTTGACGCTGCTGTTAGCGCAAGAGTTGACGTTAACAAGCTTGTAAACGATTTTGTATCTCAAGAAGGTTGGGATAAACTTGAAATTAAGGGAGGTATGTAATATGTCGGAATTGGACATGGAAAAAGATGTAACATTGGACGAAATGGAAGTTGGAGCGCCCGAAGAAATGCTTGACGGCGGCGACGATTTCGGCTTAGACGAATTTGCAGCTGACGCTTCGGAAACGCTTGAAGATGCTCTTGCTGAATATGCCTCTGCTGACGTTACGGCATACGAGGAAGTTGGCATGGAAAAGATTGCTAGTTGTTTCCCCGATTGGTCTTTAACGCCGGAAGAAATGTTCAAGGCAGATGAATCCAACAAGAAGAACAAGTAATCAAAAGAACTAATTATAATAAGCCCGCGCAGAACTGCGCGGGCTTATTTGCCATAAAAAGGACGGCAATTTGCCGTCCTTTTGACTTTTCATATATCCATCCGACTTAGGTTAAATTATCAAAAATAGGGCACATTATGCGCCCTTACTCCTTGAAAAGCAAAGCCCTATAACGCTCACCAACTTTATAGAATATGTTAAACGCAAGTTGAATTATTAAATCAATTACATTCTTCTGTAACTTCATTACCATTTTTGAAAATCTTATCAATTAACAATTTATATACATTATTCTTACCATCCCGTTTTATCAATATCATAATTCCCAGCCCATACATATAGGAGTATTGAATACTTGTTAATTTTTTCAAGCGATCCTCATCCTTTTTTATGCAATCTTGCCTTGCACAACATTTTTTCATCTCTATACACAGTAAATTATCATCAATTCCTCTCTTATGCACAATCAAGTCTACTACTATATTTTTCTTCTCAAGACTTTTAATATTGCGTCTAATTGTACGATTATATTCAACATCAACGTAATATTCTCGGTAAATACCTTTATTTAATTCTATCGCAAGATAATGCGCAAATTTAGCGCAAATACAACGCTCGCTTAAATCATATTCAATTAAGTATCTTTCATTTTTATTGAAAGCATCAATTGCGCTATTCATAATATCTATCATTATTTTTTCTTTTGTTTCATCCATCTTTATTATCCGTATACACTCATTATAAATTTTTTAAGTATTCTATAATATTGTACATTCCTTTCTTATTTGGAATACGTTTATTTGAATCCAACAAATAATTGTTAGCTATAATATTATCCAACATTCTATTGGGCAAAATTTGCGCATTATGAGATATATTCAATCCGTCTTTATGAATATAAATACAAATTTTATATATCCAATTACATGTATCCTTCATCTCAAGTAATAGTATAATATCTGCATTTTCGAATGGTTGATTTTCTTTTAATGTGCAAGAAACTGAATATTTTTTTTGAGAAAATGCCTCGAGATCAAAAGGTGGTCTTCCCTCCATAATCTCCAATGGCTCACACGGAAAAAATACTAGTTTAGGAATAGATGTCGTTTCTTGGGGAATAATATAGCATTTTTCATTTCTATTTGCGTAATAATATTCTCCATTAAAAAGCATTAAGTTTTTTTCAGATTTCAAAGCATAAAAAGATGTTGGTGTTTGGTTCTCAATTGAAAAATCAATTTGGACGCATTTAGTCTTAGTAAAAGAGCAATCTATTATTTTTAAATCTATCCCTTTTGCAATTTGAGTTGACCTCCGACACAAATAAGTATTTTTAAAAAAACATCCCTCGGATTCTCCTATTCGATGTTCGCGCCTCTTAAACGACAGAAAATTAGGAGAGTAATAAAATTTTGCCCCATGTTTACACTCAAAGTAAAACTTTTGAGAAGAATTTGTTGGGATTAAATAGGGCTCTATAGTATTATTTTTTGACCAATATACACTCATCCACGAATTGGCAATATTATCTTCTTGATAATAAAGTGTATAGCGTTTTTGTATAAGTAATTTATTACGCGAGACATCTTCCGCAGAAACCCATGAAAACTCTTTTCCAGATAATGTCTTTAAATAAGCAAAGATTTTATTGATGACTTCTGATAGCGATGTGTCTGTCAAGGTCTTCTTTAAACATATTTCAATCCCATTGGTGATCCCTGTTTTAGATAAGCCCTTCTCTCTTATACGTATAAGTGAAATATTAAGATTTTCGACAATAAGATTTTTTTGATTTTCAATTTTTCTTTTCTTTTTATGCCAAAAAACCCCATCGTATTCAATCGCAACGTTATATTCAGGAAGAAACAAATCCAGCTCATAGTTCTTATTCTCAAACTGTATTTTATAGCGATGAATAACTTGTATATTATTTGTTTCTAAAAAAAAGCAAATTGCTTGCTCGGGAAACGAAGTTCCCGATATATTATGTTTAAGACTTTGAATAGACATTTGGAAACTTCCAATATATCCTTTCCACCAATATTCTTCAATAGAATTTAAAGGAACTTGTTTAGGGTCAACGGAATTTTTTTCATAGTCCCAATATTTTTCAATCATTTCGGGAAAAGCATCATAAATACTGATAATTTTCTTTTCTCCTTGTCCTTTTATACAACCACAAGTACGAGCAGACCTTTTCAATATTGAATCATAAGATTTCACAACTTCATTCCCACAATCACATTTGCAGTTAGCATATAATTTTCTGTTTTCATCTCGAAAAAATGACAATAATGTAAGATTGAAAATTTTTGTGTTAATTTTAGCTTCAAGGAAAAAGGGGATTTCCATCGTCGTTTTTTGAAAGTTTAAAAAATCACTATAGCTACCAAAGAAAAAGTTCTTTTTCGACCAAGGATATGCCGTATATTTTCTAAAGCATTTTCCGTTTTCAATACTGTAAAAAAGTTCAGCAAACTCTTCTATTGAAGTAAAAATATCAGCGTCCTTTATTTTGTCCCACTCTATCAATAAGAATCGATTTGTTAAATCGCGTGTCATATCCCTCTCCTTTTGAAGCCAAACCATTTTTTCTAATTATACTACACAATTCAACCTTTTTCAATACTTTTTATAAAATAAACAACCCAAGTTGAAGTTCAACTTGGGTTTAATTTGGTGGAGATGGTGAGAGTTGAACTCACGTCTTACACGGCTGCCAAAAAACTTTCTACATGCTTAGTTTGTCTATTATTTCTTAATTTTGCAACGCGGGCCTACACGCTTTGCAAAACGCAGAAGGCTAAATACTCTTATAAACACACCTTCCGATGCTTGTAAGAGTGTTCCGTCTAATTGACGCCGCGGCCCTGACCGACGGATAAATCAGGCGCGACGATTCGCTAACGAGCGAAGTTACGCTGCAAGAGCGTAGTTTGCATTTCTATTTGCATTTATATTTAAGTGGATCGTTTTAACGTAGCCTTTCCCTCTACGACATGCTTATCCTTTCGCTCACCGGCAATCGAATCCGGTGCATCCCCATATTTTATTGTGTTATTATTATACACACAAAACACCCCGTTGTAAACTCTTTTTTGCGCTTTTTCCAAAAACTCCCTAAAAAATATATAGGCGGAGCAGTCCTTGCTCCGCCTGTTTTTTCTACGTACCCCCCGTACCGTGTCGTAACGAACGACGTTTTATTATCCTTTGCGCCAAGTGGAGGGCGCAAACAAAAGTAGCATCGGGAATACCTCCAAACGCCCCGCCAGCATATCGAAAATAAACACCAATTTCGACCACCAAGAATAGTCCGCAAACGACCCTGCTGGACCAACCGCGCCCAAACCAGGCCCGATATTGTTCAACGTTGCCGCAACGGACGAAAAGCCCGTTAAAAATTTCGTGTTTTCCACGCCCGCATAATTGAGATTATTCAAATCAAAAGAAATAATCAAAAGCGAGAGAATAAATACCGCAATATACACTACGAAATAAGCGAAGATAGAACGCACGACGTCTGAGTCAATCACGTGTCCGTCCATTGTAACGTGTTTTACCCGTTTGGGATGTAGCATTTTTCCAATTTCGTTAGACGCGCTCTTGCCTAACACTACGACGCGGGACACCTTGATACCGCCACCCGTGCTACCCGCGCAAGCGCCTATGAACATAATAAGCAGTAACAAAATCTGCGAAAACATCGGCCACAGGGCGAAGTTCTCCGTCGCAAAACCCGTCGTAGATATAACGGATGAAACCGAAAACGCAGAGTGTTTTAACGCCCTGCCAAAAGACGGAATCGTACCCGTCAAATATACGTTGAGCGTAACAGCGGCAATCGTCGCAAAAACCACGAGCAGGAACACCTTTACCTCCGCCGTCAGCACCTCTTTCCACCTACGTTTTCCCAGCATATAATAGGAGTTAAAATTGATGGAAAAGAGCAACATAAATACGGTAACAACGATTTGTAGATAAGACGAATAGCCCGCAAGTCCGTCCGCTTTAACAGAAAAACCTCCCGTACCTGCCGTGGCAAACGCTGTATTGACCGATTCAAAAAACGACATACCGCCACAAAGGAGCATAATAATCTGTATTGCCGTCATACCCGTATAGATGACGTACAAAATTTTTGCCGTCGTACGCACCTTAGGCACAAGCTTGCCTACCGTCGGTCCAGGGCTTTCCGCTTTCATAATGTGCATATTGCGTGCGCCACTAAGAGGCAAAAAGGCAATCATAAACACCAAAACGCCCATACCGCCAATCCAATGGGAAAAGCTACGCCACATCAAAATCGATTTCGGCAGAGCCGCTATCTGCGCGCCCGTAGGCACAATCGTTGCGCCCGTCGTGGTAAAGCCCGAAACGATTTCAAACAACGCGTCAACGTAAGAACCGTACACGCCCGTACCCGAAAGATACAAAGGCAACGCCCCGAATAGAGAGAGTACAATCCAACAAAGCGCCGTAATGACTATCCCTTCTTTGGCGTAAATTGCGTTATTGGTCAATTTTTTAGAAAGGAAAAGCGCGCCTAAGCTCCCGCACAGCGCAATACAGAACAAAAAAACGAAAAATTCCTCTTCCCAATATATCACCGCGGTTATGAGCGGCACGAGGAAAAATATCGCCTCGAATAAGAGTATCCAACCAACGACACGCCGAATTGCTGAAAAGTTCATACGTTCACCTCAACACGTCGGAAATATCGGACAGCCCCACCGTTTTGGTTACGACGATTACGGAATCGCCCGATAAAATCACGTCGTTGCCTCGGGGGATAATGACGTCGCCGTCGCGAACAATGGACGCCACCAGCACGTTTTCTTTGAATTTGAGTTGCGACAAAGGTATATTGATAAGCGGCGCGTTTTCTTTGACGATAAACTCCGTCGCCTCTACCTTGTCTTCAATAATATTATACAACGTTTCGATATTGCTACCCTTTGCATTTTTCGTGGAGCGAACGTACCGCAAAATGCTGTCTGCCGTGACGTTTTTCGGCGTGATAACCGTATCCAAATCCAAACGTCTGATGACGCTGTCATAATCGGTACGGTTGATTTTGGTAATAATCTTTCCGTCGTTGACGTCGCGCGCAAACAGCGAAAGCAGAATATTTTCTTCGTCCAAATTCGAAAGCGCGACAAACGCCCCCGCCTGCTTTACGCCCTCTTCCAAAAGGAGCTCTTTATCCGACGGCTTGCCGTGGATAATATTGAGTTTGGGAAAATCTGCCGCCAAGTCTTCGCAGATTTTTTCGTCCTTTTCCACGATTTTGAGCGAAATCCCCGATTTTTGTAAAATTTCGCAAAGATAATGGGTGATGGTGCCACCGCCCGCCACCAATACGTTTTTGATAGAATGTCCTTTACGCTTGATTTTTGCAAAGAAATCGTGCGCGTTTTTCGCCGAGGCTACAATCGAAACGACGTCCTTTTCCGCAAAGACGAAATCACCGTTGGCAATGTACGCCTCTTCGCCACGCTCAACCGTGCAAACGAGCACGTTGGCGCGATATTTCATAATGATATCCTTTACAGACGAGCCAATCAACGCGCTGTCTTTGGGCAGACGGAATTTTATAAGCTCTACGTGCCCTTTGGCAAAGGGTTCGATTTTGATTGCCGACGGAAACTGCAATACGCGCGCAATCTCTTGCGCCGCCGCGTATTCGGGATTGATGACCATAGCCAGCCCCAATTCCCGACGAAGATATTCCGCCTCGTCGCTGTACTGCGGATTTTTAAGGCGGGCAATCGTTTGACAGTTCCCTTCCTTTTTCGCAACCATACAGCAGAGCAAATTCAGCTCGTCCGAGTTGGTAACGGCGATAAACAGGTCGGCATTTTTAATCCCTGCCTCGATGAGCGTCGTATGCGTCGCGCCACTACCGACCACGCCCATAACGTCGATTTGACCCGTGATCTCATTGACCTTAGAAGGGAGCATATCCACGACGGTAACCGCGTTCCCGTCGCCGTTCAATTTTTCGGCAAGCGTCCTACCCACTCTGCCACAACCTACGATAATTACTTTCATTGTAATACTCTCTCTATTTTATTTCTTTTTCTTCGCAAGCTTACGTATCGACGTGTGACGTTCTTCTCCCGCAAACAATCTCGCAAGGTTTGCGTGGTGCGCGCACCATGTAAGGACGTTTAACGTCAAAATTAGCATGTACAGAATTATAATATACGTATTTATGCCTATCGAGGCATACCTGCGGATAAATATTACCATTTGGATAATGCTGAATCCCGTTACCCCCAACAGCGAACCGAGCGAGCCCCATTCCGTTAGGAAAATAAACAAGACAATGCCAATCAAGCAACCGAAGATAATCAGCGCCCACCAGCCCCAATCGCAGGGCAAACAGAACCAAAACAGCCCCATGGTCGAGGCGATACCCTTGCCCCCTTTGAATTTCATCGTCACGGGGAAAATATGCCCGATGATGACGAACACCCCGCAAAAATATCGAGTAAAATCGGACACTTGCACGAGCGTGTTCGCAAAGCGGACGTCACGGTAGATAAAATAACTAATCATTGCAGGCACCCCGCCTTTGCAAGCGTCGCAAAGGAAGGTGATTACGCCGATTTTTAAACCGAATTCCCGCGTCATATTCATGGTGCCTGGATTACCGCTACCGATTTTCGCAATATCTTTTTTCTTAAAATGCGAAATTGTGCGCGCGAAATTGAAACAGCCGATGAAATAGCACGCGACCGCCATAATTAAAAATTGCCACCAATTTTGAGAAAAATCAAATTCTTTCATAACGTTCCATAACGTCCTTTACGTTTGTTCTGTTCTTCTTCCTCTTCAAATAGTACGTGACCGAGGGAAAACGCCTGTCTTATACGCGAGTTCGGTCGAGATTAAAACGGCGGAGAAGGGTTGCAGGTTCGCGCAAAACACGGGTTTTGCCCGACGGGAGTGTACATAGACGTACACGAGCAAGGGCAAGTTCCGTTTTTGTTCGGTCGAGATTAAAACGGCGGAGAAGGGTTGCAGGTTCGCGCAAAACACGGGGTTTGCCCGACGGGAGTGTACATAGACGTACACGAGCAAGGGCAAGTTCCGTTTTTGTGATGAAGATGCGCCCTTATACGTCGTTTTACTCTTCGTCCTTTTTCTCGCGAACCACTATCTTTATCGGTGTTCCCGTGAAGTCATACGCTCGGCGAATCGTGTTTTCCAAATAGCGTTGATAAGAGAAATGCAATAAATCTTCGGAATTGACGTGCAACACGAAAAGGGGCGGGCATACCCCAACTTGCGAAGAGAAGAATACGCGCATACGTCTGCCTTGATAGGAAGGCGGTTCTTGCAAACGCACCGCGTCCCCAATCAAATCGTTCAGCTCGCCCGTGGGCACTCTAAACGACGCGTTTCTATACACTTCTTCCACCGCAGAAAGCATCTTTTCCACGCGCTGTCCCGTCTTTGCCGAGATATAAATGGACTTGTAATAATCCATGAATTTTAAATCTTCTTTCAGCTTTTCTTCAAACTTATTGACGGTGTGTGTGTCCTTTTCCACCAAATCCCACTTGTTCATAACGATGACGGACGGTTTTCCCTGTTCGTGCACGTAGCCGATAATTTTAACGTCTTGCTCGGTCAAACCCTCCGCGCTGTCCACCACCAACAGACAAACGTCGCTACGGCGTACGGCGTCAAACGCACGCATATTGCTGTAATACTCCACGTCGTCTTCCACGTTCTTTTTCTTACGGATACCCGCCGTGTCGATGATGGTGTACGCCTTATCGCCACGGTAAAAGAGGGTGTCGATGGCGTCGCGCGTTGTGCCCGCCATCGGGGTTACGATACTGCGTTCGCTCCCCAAAATCTTGTTTACCAAGCTGGATTTCCCTGCGTTGGGCTTGCCCACCACCGCGATTTTCAAAGAGGGAATCGGCTCTATCGTCGTTTCGGGGAAGTACGAAATCGCCTCGTCCAAAACGTCGCCTATCCCTTGCGAGTGTTCCGCAGAGATTGCAAACGGCTCGCCCAAGCCCAAAGAATAAAACTCGTAAACTTGGTCGGGGGAATAGTGGTCGATTTTGTTCACGACCAAAATAACGGGTTTTTTGCTACGGCGCAAAATGTCCGCTACGTCGTAATCGGAAGGGTGCAACCCCTCTTTGCCGTCCGTAAAGAACAGAATAACGTCTGCCGTATCAATCGCCACGTCCGCTTGCTTTGCAATTTCTTTCCACATTACGTCCTCGGATTTGAGCTCGATACCGCCCGTATCCACCATCGTAAAATGCTTACCGCGCCAACTTGCGTCCGTATACAAACGGTCGCGCGTGACGCCGGGACGGTCTTCGGTAATCGAAATCTTCCGCCCCGCCACCTTATTAAAAAAGGTACTCTTTCCCACGTTCGGTCTGCCGACCAACGCAATCAAGGGATTTGCCATGTTTTCACCTCCTCTCTATCCGTTCGCCGATACAATCTCAACGAACCCGTAACCGCCGTCGCGGTTTACGCGAATATTGTCAAATGCTAATTTTTCCTTTAATTCTTCGAGCGTCATACCGCACAAAAATACGTCCTCGAATTCCTTCATCGTATTCCCCGCAAGTATCACTTCGTCAAAGCTTTCACCGCCGAGGCGGTAGTTTTCAATCGCGCGCAGAATATCCTCGCCCGTGAGCAAGCCCGTACACGTCACCGTTTCCCCGAAAAACTCGTTCTTTACGGGCAATACCGAAATCTTCAAGCCGTCTATCTTCTCTTCGCAACGTTTGGCGAGTTCTCTATTGATTTTTTCCGCGCTGATACCGCTGATAAGGAGCGCGCGCTTTTTCTGTTTCAACGCGTACCTGCCCCCGCCGTTTTCTTCTATCAAGGCAGAAAGCGCGCATTCTACTTCCCTTTCAAACTTACTCGTCATGCCGATTCCGTTTTCAATCTGCTCGAAATCGCCGTAGAACGACGCGTCCTTAAACGGGCGGTTTGCCTTCACGAAATATTCGTCGGCGGGCAATAAAAAGTTGACGCCGAACTCCGCGTTTAGGCTATCGACAAGGTCGAGCAATTTTTCGCTGTATGTCTTATCCACGTCCGCAATCGGGTACAGCCCGTCGCGGTATTTGGTAATCCCCGTCGGCACGCAAGCCACGTCCTGCACCATAGGGTAATATTTGAAAAGCTCCCGCGCGGTATGCGCGAGCTCTTCGCCGTCGTTTTCGCCCGGCACGAGTACCGCCTGACAATGCAAGCGAATCCCCCCCTTTACCAAGCGTTCCATCTGCTGAACAATCTTGCCCGCAAAGCGGTTGCGAAGTAGTTTTACGCGCAATGCAGGGTTCATAGTATGCACGGAAACGTACAAGGGGGAAAGTTTTAAACGGATAATGCGTTCCAATTCCTCGTCCGTCACGTTGGTCAAGGTCACGAAATTTCCACACGAAAAGCTCATGGCGTAGTCGTCGTCTTTTACGTACAAACTCTCGCGCATGCCCTCGGGCATTTGGTCGACGAAACAAAACACGCAACGGTTGTGACAGGTACGGATTTCGGCGTTTTTTGCAAACTCCACGCCCAAGTCTTCCCCCTCGTCCTTTTCGATCTCCACCGTCGTTTCGCCCGTTCCGCGCTTGTCCCGTACCGTCATCGAAAACCCGTCCGTTTCGCAGTAGTACAAATAATCAAGCTCGTCTTGACAGGGGTGTCCGTCAAACGCGACGATTTCGTCCCCAGCCTCCAAGCCCAATTCTTTGGCGATACTATTCCGTTTTACTTTCGTGATTTTCAGCATACCAAAAACTCTGTCCTATTTTTCCTTTCCCAAAAGCTCGGAAAAGCCGTCCGTTTCCACGGCGTACTGCCTGCACAATTTCCGCAAAATTTCCGCAAACGTAGGGGGCAGGGGGGCGGTGAACGCCATTTCTTCCCCCGTCGTCGGGTGCGTAAGTTGTAACCGCCAAGCGTGCAACAGCTGTCCGTCCGCCTTGATTTTTTGCTTTTTATATCCGTATACGGGGTCGCCCGCTACGGGGTGTCCTAAATGCTTTGCGTGGACGCGAATTTGATGAGTGCGCCCCGTCTGCAAATCGAATTTGCAAAGGGTAAACTCCGTTCCAAAACGCGCTACGACCTCGTAATCGGTCACCGCAATTTTGCCCTTTCCGTCGGACAACACCGCCATTTTCAATCGGTCGGTGGGGTGTCTGCCGATATCCGTCACCACTCGCCCGCCGTCCGTTTTTACGTTTCCCTCTAAGAGCGCAAAATACGTTCTTTTACAAGTTTTTTGTGCAATTTGCGATGCTAAGGACACGTGCGCCTTGTCGTTTTTCGCCACCACCAACAGCCCCGTCGTATCCTTATCGATGCGATGCACAATCCCCGGGCGGAGCACACCGCCGATACCGCTGAGGCTATCCAGCGCGTACAACAGCGCGTTGACGAGCGTACCGCTCTCCACGCCGTTGCCCACGTGCACGGTCATACCCTTGGGCTTGTTCACCACCGCAAAATCCTTATCTTCGTACACGATGTCTATCGGGATATTTTCCGCCTGCAACGCGTATTCCACCGCATCGGGGATTTCAATGGTCACTTCGTCCCCCGTTCTGATTTCCGCGCCTGCCTTTTTAACGGTTTTATCCCCTATGCAAACACAGCCGTCCTCTATCAGTTTTTTAATGCGGGAGCGCGTGACGTCTTCCATCTGCTCGCTTAAAAACACGTCCAAACGCTTGCACGGTTCCTCCGCGACAAATAACTGTTTTTCCATATCTTTCGCCGTTGTTACTCGCCCGTCGTGTCGTCCGTTCTCGGCTCGTAATCTTCCGCCGAGCGCGTGCCTTTTACTTCCACTAACGCGTTTTTCTTGTCCTCGACTTCTTGCGCAAGCGCCTTGTATTTCTTGCCCGTAGGGAACAAAGCGTCACGGTCAAAGAACAAGAACCCAAGCACCAACATTACCGCGCCGAACGTGATAAAGAAATCGGCAAGATTGCATACCGCAAAGCCGAAACGCTCCAAGTTAATCATATCGCGCACCCCTATGGTTGCGCCAGGCCCTAACTCCCAAACCTTATATTGCACGCGGTCGATTAAATTCCCGACACCGCCTGCAATTATCAACAAAAACGCCACGCGCAAGAAACTGCGACGCGCGTCGATACGAACGTAAAATACACCGAGCACCGCCATCAACACCGCCGTACCTACGACGATTGCAATTTTTACCCATTGCGCCGCGTTGCCAAGCATACCGTATGCCACACCGGGGTTATACGTGATTTCCAAATATACCCAACCGGGAATCACCGCCACGGGCGCGTTGCCCTTTTGTCCAAAATATACGTCCGCCGCCAATTTGGTAAATTGGTCGACAAACACCAACAAAACGAAGGCGATAAACCCCCAAAGCAATCCACGCCACGCTTTCAAACGGGCGCGTTCCGCCGTCAACTCTTCTACGCTCTTGCTTTCAAGCAAATTCTTCTTTTTCATTGCTCTTATTTCCTTTTATTTTTTTCAGCAGCATTTTTACGGATACTGCCAATCATATTTATTTTTAAAGTATGCAGTTTTTTGGATAAGTCCACTTTATACAGCTGCGGTACGTCCAAACGCAAATATTCTTCCCAGAACTTCGCCAATTCTCCCTTAGAATACGCCTGAATTTCCATAAGGCTCGGGAATTCGTACACCAATTTTCCGCCTTTTACAATCGTTTCCTGCAAAGGTACGGCGTGGAAATTGTCCACTTCGTGTTCCTTCCACGTTTCGACGGGGTGGAACAGCGTCAACGGCTTATCGTCGTTTACGACTTCGTCGCGGAGAGTAATAAGGTCGGCAATCGCCATACCGTTGTCCTTGTCGTACAGACGGTACAACCCCTTAAACGCAGGGTTGGTAATTTTTGCGGTATTGTCTGAAAGCTTAATCTTCGGCGTAACCGTGCCGTCCTTTTCCACAACCGCCGCCAATTTATACACACCGCCGAGCGCGGGCAAATCCTCCGAGGTAATCAGTCTTGTGCCAACCCCCCACGAATCAATTTTTGCTCCTTGCTGTAAAAGCGAATTAATCGAGCGTTCGTCCAAATCCCCCGAAACGCAAATGATTGCATCGGGGAAACCCGCTTCGTCCATCATTTTACGCGCTTTCTTGGAAAGGTACGCAAGGTCGCCGCTGTCAAGGCGTATGCCCTTAGGCTTGTGCCCCTCTGCCTCCAATTCCTTAAACACCTTAATGGCGTTAGGCACACCGCTACGGAGCGTGTCGTAGGTATCGACGAGGAGTAGACAGTTGTCGGGATACGCGTTGGCGTACGCGCGGAAAGCGTCGTATTCGGTGGGGTAGTCCATAACCCAGCTGTGCGCCATCGTACCCGCCACGGGCACGTTGAACATCTGCCCCGCAATGACGTTGGACGTCGAAGAACAACCGCCGATAATCGCTGCCCTCGCCCCGTAAATACCCGCGTCGGGCGCTTGAGCGCGACGCAAGCCGAATTCCATTACGATACCCTGTCCGTTGGTTGCGCGACAAATCTTGGACGATTTCGTCGCAATCAACGTTTGGTGATTGATGATATTAAGCAACGCCGTTTCGGCAAATTGCGCCTGGATTAAGGGGGCTTTTACCGTCAAAATCGGCTCGCCGGGGAAAACGGGCGTGCCTTCCTTCACGGCGTACACGTCCCCCGTGAAACGCATATCTTTCAAGTACGCCAAGAAGTCTTCGTCGAAAAGTTTCAGCGAACGCAGATAGGCAATATCCTCGTCGTCAAAACGCCAATTTAAAAGATAGTCCATTGCCTGTTCCAAGCCCGCCGCAATCGAATAGGTAATGAGGGCGTTCTTGCGGAAGAACAAATCGAACACCACCTCTTCCTCGTGCTTTTTGTGGCGATAGAAACCGTAGCCCATCGTCAGTTGATACAAGTCTGTCAAAAGGGTAAGATTACGCATACTCAGTCCTCCTTTCCCTCGTTTTTCGGTTCTTCATTTTCTTCGACGGTTTTCTTGTCCGTCGGTTTTTTATAGTTTTCAGGGTAAATTTTGCACATCATATTCCACTTATCCAAGGTCGGCTCTTCGCCTTTTTTGTCGGCGATATAGCTCGCAATACCGTACTCTTCGCCGTTTACCGAGCCAATGAGCTTGCCCTCTTTTTTCTTGTTGTTATACAGCAGATAAAACAGCAATCCAAGACCCGCCGCCAGCATTGTCAACGACATCACCAGCGACCAAGGAATACCGCCGCCACTCAAAACGTAATCGCTGTCGCGCAACGGCTCCATAATCGAACGGGTAAGCCCGTACACGATAAAATAGCACGCCGTATTGACGCCGTTCGGCTTTTTACCGTTCTTCCATGCGTTGAGGAAAAGCAAAATCGCCGCCGTCAAGGTAACCATACTTTCGTAGAAGAAGAAGGCGTAATGCCAAGTGCCCGTCTTTTCAATAAACACCGCAAAGGGGAAGAACTGCAAGCTGGCGTTCGTAACCTGCCCGCCGTATACTTCTTGGTTGACGAAGTTCCCCCATCTGCCAATCGATTGCGCCAATAAAAGCCCCACGACCACACAGTCGCCTACGCGCAAGAAATTGACTTTCTTCACGATACAAATGACCGCTATGCTCGCCGTACCGCCGATAATACCGCCGACAATAGAAAGCCCGCCCTTACGGATAGAGCTCCATTTGAACCACTCGGAAATCGGCAAGCCGTCGGTGATACAATAGAACAATCTTGTCGTGATAATGGCAACCGGCAGACCGATTACGAAAAAAGTCAAAAACAGGTCGGAGGACATGTTTCTGCGGCGGAAAAGCGCCGTTATCACGAGAAACGCCGCAACCATACCGCAAACGATGATGATTGCGTACGCGTGAATATCCAATTTGCCGATTTTTATGGAAGGGTCCATCGGCCATAACATGTTGGAAAGGTTCATAGTTTTCTCCTTATACGCGCGTGGGTATGAGCGCTTATATATGCGCCCTCGCATGCGCTTGCCCGCGCGAGTGGCAAGGGTATATCCGCCCATGCTATTTATTATTATAGCATAATAATAAAAAACCGTCAAGCGGAACTCGACGGTTTTTCTATTTTGTATTTCTACGTTATTTTATGCGAAGTTTTAAAGGTTTTATGCCGTTCAACGCAGGCACGGCGACAAAAAACAAGGCGTAATTAAAGACGCTGTTCCAAATCTGTCCTTTAAAAAACAAACGATATAAGGTATACAGCCAATAATTGACGTCCCCGCCCGTTTTTTTGGAAACGTAGTCGAGCACCGCTTTCGAAAAGCCCATTTTTTGGTTGTAAAGGTAAAACCCCGTGGTGTTGATCCCGATTGTGCAAAGCAAAAAGGTCGCGACAATCGCAATACACATTTTGACGTACATCGCCCCTTTGAATTTGAAGTTGAGAAAGCTGAATATCAACCCCGACAGCAACGAAAACGCGCCCGTTGCCAATCCAACCCAAAACATGTACATACCCGGGGGGTAAATTACCCACGCCAAGCCGTCGGCAATCACGCTAGAAACAAACCCCGCCCCTGCGCCAAGGATAATCCCCGCCAACAACGCCACCACCATAACGATGGAAAATTGACTGTCGGGGAAAGCGGAAACCAATAGGTTTGCGCCGACGGAAAAGGCGGAAATTACCCCGATATAGGCGATTTTATGACTGCCCTTTTTCTTCCGCAAAAAATCGGAAAACAGAAACCGTTTCCACAGCGAAACCTTCTCTTTTGCAACAACTTCCGACATAATAAAAAACCTCCCGTAAAGAAGGTCCGCAAATGGTATTCGCAACCGCCCTTTTTGCCGTTCATCGCGACACGGGTGGTGCCTTTCGTAGCGGACGCGCCCCGACACCGCAGAAAGACGAAGAAGATTTTCGCTCTCTTTCGTTCACCGACAACGTCCCGTTCGGTGACACTTTACGCGCCAAAGGCTACTCTTACTTTTGTGTCTTTATTATACACCTATTTTTTTCCAAACGCAAGCGTTTGCGCAAGCTTTCACGCATATTTTTCTTTCGGCAAGCGCAAAATACCCGTATGGGCTTGATTTTTATCCGTACAACCATTATTTTTATCACGTTGCTTGCCATTATGCGCATGATGGGCAAACGCCAAATTGGTGAAATGCAACCTTACGAGCTCGTCATTACGCTGATTATTTCCGAGCTTGCCTGTATCCCCATGGCAGATAATTCTATCCCCCTTTTGTACGGAATAATCGCTATACTCACCGTGTTCGTTTTACACCAAATCGTGTGCGTTATCGACCTCAAATTTACGGCGGCAAAACCGATTATCAGCGGTACGCCTAGCATTGTACTCAATAAAAACGGTGTGGACGATTCGCAACTCAAAAAGAACAACCTCAACGTGTCCGACCTCATCGAAAGTCTGCGCGTGGAAGGAATTTTTTCCCTTGATGCCGTTGAATACGCCTTGTACGAGGCGGAGGGCGCGTTTTCCGCTCTGCCCAAAAAAGGGTTTGAAAGCATGCAAACCTCCCTGCCTATCATACTCGTAAACGAGGGAAAATTCGATGTGAAAAACGTTGAAAAAACGGAGCGAAATACCGATTACTACCTAGACGTGTTGCGACGAAACGGTTGCAAGGACGAAAAAAAGGTGCTGATTATGACCGTGGACGGCAACGGAAAGGTGTACCTACAAAAAAAGGGACAACGCTATAAAGTAATCCATTTACATTGGGAAAAACCGCTGTGGTAAAGGAGAGGATATGATACGGACAATCGCAAGCATTTTTATCACGCTCGGGCTCATTTTCGGCGTTTCCGTTTGGGAAACCAAGCGCGTGGACAAAGCCTTTAACGAATTGCGCGCCACCTTTGAAACGTTGCAAGAAAAGGCGGAGCTGGGCACGGCGACCTACAACGACGGCGTTGCCGCGCGTTCGTTTTGGGACAAGAAAAAGGAAACTCTGCATTTTTGGTTACCGCACACCGCCTTACAAGAAATCGATTTTCAATTAAACGAGGCAATCGGGTTTTTGTCCCTCGACGACAACGAGGGGGCGCTCCCAAAAATCGAGGTTTTGATTGGCCTGACGGACGCAATCCCCCACTCGTATAATTTTGACGTGAAGAATATTTTTTAAAAAACCAGCAAACAAAAAGGCACTCGTTGCGACACGGGTGCCTTGTTTTTTATATTTTTCTGTTTTTACGCCAAGCCGTAAGCGTGGATAATGCGCACCGTCGCGTCGAAAATATTCGCCACGAATTTTTTCACCGCCACAAACGTCGCCATATCGATTTTAGAGCTTTCATTGCTCTGCATCATCGCCACCGCCGCGTTAAAGTTTTTGCAAATCGTCTGCATATCCTCGTCGATTGCGGTGTAGGCGTCCTCCGTCCCAACGCGCTGTATTTCGTACATGTCCTCCACCGTTTTGTTCATCGCCGACAAAATTTCGTTGTTGCCCGATTGCAAATACGCCGCCGATTGATGATTTAAATCGGCAAGTAACGCAATAAAACGTTGCAGTTGTACGTTCCCTTCGAGCTCGGTCGCCATTAGAGTTCCACTCCGTTCATTTTGAGGAGCTCGCGCGCGCTTTCCACGCTGTCGACGCCCGTCTTGTTTTTAATGGGCGCAAATTCCTTTTCGCGCACGACTTCGTAGGGCAAAACGCTACCCATGAGCTTGATCAAATCGACCGCAAGCGCCTCGAACTTCTTACCGTTTTCCTTTTCGGGTTTTCTCGTCACGCCGTCTGCGCAGAGGCACTCGATTTTCTTTTCAACGATATGCACGGGAATCTTTTTACCCTCCACTTCTTCCAGCTTGGAAAGGCGGAAAAGGTAGTTCATAATTACGCCGTAGCTGTATACCAAATCGCCGTTTTCGTCGCGTTGGTTTGCCATTTCTTCCGTGAGTTCGTAATATTCGATGATATCGGGCTTGTCGCCGTCCATGCAGAGCACGCCTACCTTTTCGGTGGGAATCGTCTTAAAAATCGCCTTTGCGCCACAGTTTACCCCGCTTTCAATCGTCGCGCCGATAAATACGGGATCGGTAATACGTTGCAATACGTTATCCACCGCGTAGATGTTCAACCACTCTACGCCACGCGCGTGCAAATCTTCCACAAGCCCCGCCTTTTTAAGCGAGCTAAACCAACCGCCGTTGCCGTTGGGCGAAAGGGCGGGCAAATCTTTGCGTTCCAAAATAATCTTACCGTCGTAATCGACTGCGGGCGCCATTTCCTGCTTGAAGAACTTCACGTCCTTTTCGTCATAGCCAAAATATCCGTGTTCCTTCCAAAACGCCGTCGTCTGTTCGTGGTTTTTATCACTCGTCATAATATACAAAGGCACAACGACGCCGCATTTTTTGGTGACGTCCTGCAAATTGCGCATTTGCTGTTCAAAAATATACAAGGGCTTGGTAATACCGATATCGTACGCGCCCTTTGGACCGTCTACGCCAAGACGGGTACCCATACCGCCTGCAAGCAATACCGCCGCCACTTTGCCCGCTTTGATAGCGTCCACGCCGATAGTTTCAAACTCCGCCTTTCTTCTCTCGATTTCCGCATAGCGCAAGCCGCTGATAGGACGGATGTCACGCCCCTTGCCCGTCATATCCGTCGGGTTTGCCAAAGCGTCCTCAAACTCCCAATTAATTGCCGCAATCGCGTCGAGCAAGGTCTTTTTCTGCTCGCAAGAAAGCTCGTCGTAATATTGCAAAAGTTGTAACTGTCCCTTTTCTTCCAAAAGTTGTTTCGCCTGTTCGTAAGTCATAAAAACCACTCCTTTGCCTTTTCTATTTTTCTTTTCTTTATTGTAACAAATTTTCACTCGGAAAGCAAGGGTTTTTTAAAAAAATTCCCCGATATTCTTTCGTGGTTTTTTCCTATTCTTCCGCAAGGAAATTTTTCTTCTATTTTTCCAAATTCCCTTTACAAACCAAGAAAATCATGGTATACTATGTCCATGGGATTAAGGACGTATTTCAAAAATAAGCTTTTTGCAAGGCGGTTAAGGCGGAGCGGTTTACTCTTTCCGATTTGCACGAAAATCAACGGCGTTGCCTCTACCGACCGACAGGGCGCTTTGGCTCAATCGGCGCAGGGGGACGATTTACAAATCGTGCATACGCCCTTAAAAAAATACCCGCACAACGCATACGTTTACAGCATCTCGCTCAATCGGGTGTTGGGGTATATCGATAAGGAATTGGCGCAAAAATTGCAGTACGTCTTCGGCGATAATTTTTGTTTGGACGGCGAAATTTGCGAAATGTTAGGCGGCCCCCCGCAATTCGATTATTACGGGTGCAATATTTATATCTACGAAACCAAAGAACTGCTCAAAAACGTGGACGACTTTTCCCACCTCCGCAGTTAAATCAAAAATAAATAAATCGAAAACAAACAAGGAGCTTTTAAAATGCAACGAAAATGGATTTGGGCGAACAATGACCAAATTGAACAGGACAGTTATGCCGAATTTATCGGCTGTTTCCACGCGGAAAACACCGAAAAAGTGCTCTTAAATATCGCTTGCGACAGCATTTATAACGTGGAAATCAACGGCGCATTGGCGGCGTTTGGCGCTTGCGCCGACTATCCCCACCGTAAATACTACGACAGCGTGGATATCACCAAATATTGCAAGGCGGAAAACGAGATAAAAATCACCGTTTGGTATTTGGGCTACGGCTGTTCCAACTACAAAATCGGGGAACGCGGTTTGGCTTTTGAAATTTTACAAGGCGACAACGTCCTTTTGGCAAGCTCAAAGGATATACTTTCCCGAAAAAATATCAACTATAAAAACGGCTACTGCAAGCTGATTACTTCCCAGCTTGGGCTATCCTTCCTCTACGATAACACCGTAGAAAACACCTTGCCCTTTGCAAAGAGCGAGGAAAAGGGCGAACGAGCCTTTGAACCGCGCGGACGGAAAAATTGCGTATTGAACGGACGAGTGCCCGTGACAATCAGCAAAATCGAAAACGGCTACCGCATCGCTTGGGAGCGTGAAACGGTAGGATTTTTAGAACTCGACTTCGTCAGTCCTAAGGAACAAAAACTTACCATCGCCTACGGGGAACATTTGGGATTTGGCAAAGTTCTGCGTCACAACGGCGAACAAGATTTTAGCGTGGAATTCGTTGCCAAAGCGGGCGAGAACCAATACCGCAACGCCTTTCGACGTTTGGCGGGGAGATATCTCGATATCGAGTGCGAAACGGAGCTGGATATCCGCTATATCGGTTTGAACGAGGTGCTGTACCCCTTAGAAAAAAAGGTACGTACGTTTGCCGACCCCCTTTCGCAAAAAATCTACGACGTTTGCGTACATACCCTCGTTTGCTGTATGCACGACCGTTACGAAGATTGTCCTTGGCGGGAACAATCCCTCTACGTTATGGACAGCCGAAACCAAATGCTGTGCGGATATTACGCCTTTGATGGGACGGAATTCCCCGCCGCGAATTTACGCTTGATTGCAGACGGTCTTCGCCAAGACGGCTTACTCGATATTTGCTATCCGACAGGCAAGAAGTATGCCATTCCCTTCTTCTCGCTGATTTTTCCTATGCAAGTCTACGAATATCAGCAATACACGGGCGATAACGCCTTGGTCGAAACGCTTATCCCTACCATACGGCAAATTTTGGACGGATTTGAAAAACACATTGACGAAACGGGGCTTATCCCCGCTCTGAAAGGGCATTGGAATTATTACGAGTGGACGGAAGGGAGTTATGCCGACGGAGAATTCGGCGGTGCGATTACCCCCACCCATTACGATTTGATTTTGAACTGCGCGTATATCTTCGCCTGCGATTATTTTGAAAAACTGACGGGCGAAAAACGGGATACGATGGCGCTGAAAGAAACGATAAAACGCCATTTCTATAACGAAGAAAAGGGGCTTTACAAGCTTTGCCTTTCGGGGAAAGAACGGTATTCTCAGCTTGGCAACGCCTTTGCGTATTTGATTGGACTTGACAACACCCCCGCCTTTGCAAAACGGCTTTTTAGCAAAGAACTTATCGAGGCGTCGCTGTCTATGCGCTCTTTCTACTACGACGCGCTGTTGCAGGCAGACGAGAAGAACAAAGATTTTATCTTAAACGATATCAAAACCCGTTACAAGAAAATGCTGGACGCGGGCGCGACGACCTTCTGGGAAACGGAGCTCGGCTGGCAAGATACAATCGGCTTTGCCGGCAGTCTTTGTCACGGTTGGAGCGCTCTGCCTATCTATTACCTTTGCAAATACGAACAATAAATTATACAAAAAAACTCCGCGCTTATGCGGAGTTTTTTAGATATGGGCTTGCGATTAGCGCAAGCCTTTTTTTATCAACCGAAAAACTCTTTGCAGGGGATAAAAAAGCACCCCCATGGTAATCGCTGTACAGATAATCTGCGGTATCATAAAGGAGAGCGAGGCATAAACATACGCCTCTTTTGCCCGTTCGGAAAACCCCAACCACCACGGCGTTACTAGGTTGTCCAACATCGTAAAACACGCCGTACACAAGCAAGCCGCCACCGTCAACCACCAAAGACACACGAGCGGTCTTTTGACAATCCGTCCAAAGAAACCGAACGTCGCCGTTAAAAAATTGTAATACACGAGATACAAAATCAACACGGGCGGAGAAAAGGGAAAGACGAGCTGTCGTAAAAGGGAAAACGCCGTCGAGGCAATCATGCCCCTGCTTATCCCAAACACAAAGGCATAGGAAACGAACAATACCGTCACAATTTCTACCCCCGGGATAGGGGATAACGCCACTTGCCCCCCAATAACGAGCGCAACGAACGCGGCAAGATACGCGCATTCTTTCGCCGAACGCGCCCATACCCACTTTTGCCTCGCCTTAGGCTTTGTTATCTGCCCCTTTTCTTGTTCCGTTTCCACGTTCATCGCGTACCGTCCCCTGCCCTTTCATCAAAAACCTTGGTAAACCCAAATATAAATACCGCCTTGTATCACCGTCAAAGCTTCCGCGCCGACAACGGCGCTCCCGAACGTCTGCCCGTTATATTCCACGCTCCCCCACGCCGTTGACGCCATTTCGCTATCCGAAGTATAAATCATCCAACACGGGTCGAAATCCGCGTCGTTTGCCACCCCGTTAATCGACGTTACCATACCGCTTTCCACGACAAAGGTCAATTCGCCTTTCTTTTGCAGGTCCTCCATTACGTTCAAAAGCACGGCGTTTCCATCCGTCTGGTTTACCTGAATAACCACCTGCGTATCCGTTTTGGAAAGAATTGTCGCCGTTGCAACTCCGCCCTTTTTACAGGAGGTAAAGCCTACCGTGCACAAAACAAAAAGCAAACAAAACACTAAAAAATTTCTGATACGTTTCATAAAACGCCTCCTTAGTAAAAAATAACCCGAACGCTGATTGCGTTCGGGCAAAAAATCAAATCAAAAACCGCCGTTATCCCTCAACGGCGTTTTTTGCGTTTTTTCCGCCCATCCGCAGAAAAAGTAGCGACTAAAACGCAGGGCAGGTCTCCCGACTTACAACGCTCCTGCACGTCGATTATCTTCGCCGAAAACGGCGTTCGTCGCGTACCGTCCCCCCTCTTCCCGCTTTCGCAGTGAGAAAGGACAAGCGTTCTTACGGTTGCGGAGGCAGCGGAGCAACTCTGTCCAAGGACAAATTTCTCTCTTCCCTATTAAACTCTTTCCGCAGAAAGAGTACCGCGCGTTCGTATGCAATTCTATGTATCCTTTCGGGCGCAACGCGCCGTAAAAGGCTTAATACAGAGCGTCTAAAAGCTCCCTTCTGGTCTTTGTGGAAATCCAACAGCAGGACACCGACCCAGGTCCTACGTGCGAACCGATGACGGGCCCCATAATGGTAATTCTAGGCTGTATGCTCGTGCGTTCTGCAATGAGCGCAGCGAGCTCCTGCGCGCCCTTTTCGTTGTTGGTATGCACGACCACAACAATCTTTTTATCGTTATCAAACGTTTCCGCGGGCGCAACGTTCAAATGGTCAACCACGCGGGAAAACGCCTTTTTCATACCCTTGCATTTTTCCAAAACCTTTAACTTGCCTTCCGTATCGAACGAGAGCATCGGTTTGATGTTCAGCATGGTGCCAAACGCCGCCGACACAGCGGAAACTCTGCCGCCTTTTTTAAGATAGAACAAATCGTTGGGCACGATACAATGCTGTACGTGGTGGCGCATTTCCATTAGATACTCGTACGTTTCCTTTGCGGACATACCCTTATCGCGACAATCTGCCGCAAGCTCTACCAAAACGCCCTGCCCAACCGTAGCGGTAAGGGGGTCAAGCGCGTATACGGTAAAGTCGGGATATTCCTTTTTCATATCCTCCGCCGCCTGCATCGTAATCGTTATCGTATTGGCAAGTCCCGAAGAAATCATAAAATGCACCACTTCTTTCACGCCAGCCTTCGCCAAGCGGGTAAAATGTTGCATATGCGCGTCGTAATTGAGCTTTGCCGTACGTGGGAAATACCCTGCGGACACCTTTTCGTAAAAAGTAACGTATTCCTCGTCAGAGGTAAAATTATCCAAATACTCGTTGATTTCGCCGTCCTTTTCCATGGTAAAAGTAAGGGGAACAAACCAAATATCCCTCTCTTTCACGTACGCATTTTTCAAATCGCAAGTAGAATCGGTCGATACCGCAAAGCGTGTCATTTATTTCTCCTCATATCTTTAAGCTTATTCTTTTATATTATAACACAATGCCCTTAAACTGTCAAATAAATGCTCTTTATTTTTTGGAAAAAGTAACGATTATTTATGACACTTATTCCCAACGAAAATCTTTTGTTCCCAACGCGCAAAAAAATAATTTTTTCTTCCTTAAAAGGCTTGAAAAATCCTTGTAAAAACGCTATAATGGAATAGGTAAAGTTTTTGTCCGCTAGGACAAAGAAAAAACGCGAGCGAGAGAATTTTATGACCTTACAAGAATATCTCAATTTAAGAAACGGTACGGACGTGCGCGGTGTTGCCGTAGACGGCGTGGCGGGCGAGCCGATTACCCTCACCCCCGAGGCGGCGCAAAATATCGTGGCGGCATTTTGCCGTTGGCTGTCTAATAAGACGGGCAAAGAAAAGCTCTTAATCGCCGTTGGGCACGACAGCCGTATTTCCGCCTCCGCCCTTTGCGAAGGCGCGGTAAAGGGCATTACCTTATCGGGCAACGACGCTTTGGTGACGGGGCTCTCCACTACCCCCTCTATGTTCATGCTTTTAAAGGACGAACGCTTGACAAAGGAAGAACGCCCCGACGGTTCGATTATGATTACGGCAAGCCATTTGCCTTTCAATCGCAACGGTTTGAAATTCTTTTCCCCTATCGGCGGTTTGGAAGGAAGCGATATCAAAGAAATTTTAACAATCGCGTCGGAAATTACCGTCGATAGCAAAAACGTGGGCAAGACCTTTACTTGCTCTTATCTCAACGAATACGCGCAATCGCTGGTGGAAATCGTGCGCAAGGCTTGCGGTGAAAACGAGCCGTTGAAAGGCAAACGCATTATTGTGGACGCAGGCAACGGCGCGGGCGGTTTCTATGCGGACAAAGTCCTTGTTCCCCTTGGCGCGGACGTGACGGGTTCGCAATTTTTAAACCCCGACGGTACCTTCCCCAACCATATCCCCAACCCCGAAAATAAAGAGGCGATGGAATCGGTTTGCGAGGCGGTTAAAATGGCGAAAGCCGATTTCGGTATCATTTTCGATACGGACGTAGACCGCGCGGGCGCGGTGGATAAAGACGGCTCGGAAATCAACCGCAACCGTTTGATTGCCCTTATTTCCGCTATCTTGTTGCAGGAAAAGAAGGGCACGATTGTTACCGACTCGGTCACGAGCGATGGTTTGGCGAAGTTTATCGCGCAAAAAGGTGGCAAGCACCGCCGTTTTAAGCGTGGCTATAAAAACGTAATCAACGAGGCGATTCGCCTTAACAACGAGGGCGAATACACCCCCTTGGCAATCGAAACGAGCGGGCACGCCGCGCTGAAAGAAAACTACTTCTTAGACGACGGCGCATACCTTATCACAAGACTCCTGATTGCCCTTGCGAAAGCGGCGAAAGAAAACAAGGACCTTTCCGACCTAATCGCGGATTTGGAAATGCCGAAAGAGGCGCAGGAAATCCGTCTCCGCTTTCAAGACGGCTGCGATTTTAAAACCCTCGGTTTTGCTATGCTGGACGATTTTAAGGCGTACGCTGAAAATCACGCCAACGCCCAACCCGCTCCAGATAACCACGAGGGATGTAGAGTACGTTATGACAGCGAACACGGCAACGGTTGGGCGCTTGTCCGTATGAGCTTGCACGACCCTATTTTACCTATCAACGTGGAAAGCGACGAGATAGGCGGTTGCAAGAAAATTGCAAACGATTTATATGCTTTCCTTAAAAACTACGATTTTCTCGACCTCTCCCCTTTGGAAAAGGCGATTAAATAATTTTCTGCGGTGACAAACCGTATACACAACCACGAAAAAATTGAAAAATCAATAGGAGAATTAACATGGACGTACAGAAAACTACCATCAACGCAATCAGAATTCTGTCTGCGGAAGCGATTGAAAAGGCAAAATCGGGACACCCCGGTCTGCCTATGGGCTGCGCTCCCATTGCGTACACCCTCTTTCAGAAATTTCTGAAAATCAACCCCAAAGATATGGCTTGGGACAACCGCGACCGCTTTATCCTTTCCGCTGGCCACGGCTCGGCGCTCAACTATACCCTGTTCCACCTCTACGGCATGGGTATCACGAAAGACGATTTGATGAGTTTCCGTCAGCTCGGCTCTAAAACGCCCGGTCACCCCGAATACGGTCATACGTACGGCGTAGAAACGACGACGGGTCCCCTCGGTCAAGGTATCGCAAACGCAGTCGGTATGGCGCTTGCCGAAGCGCATTTGGCGGCTAAATACAACAAACCCAACTTCCCCATCGTAGACCACTACACCTACGCAATTTGTGGCGACGGTTGCTTGGAAGAAGGTATTTCCTACGAAGCTTGCTCGTTTGCAGGCGCGAACAACCTTGGCAAGCTTATTCTCCTTTACGACGACAACGATATCACGATTGAAGGCGACACCGACGTTACCTTCCGCGAAGACGTAGAAGGCCGTTTCAAGGCGCAGAATTGGCAGGTATTGCACGTAGATTTCGTAGCAAGCCCCGACGACGTAGACGCCCTTGCAAACGCAATCAACGCAGCGAAAGCTTGCGCGGACAAACCCTCCGTCATCATCTGCAAAACGCATATCGGTTACGGCTCGCCCCTCGAAGGCTCGGCAAAATGCCACGGCGCCCCTCTCGGTGCGGAAAACCTTGCTAAATCCAAGGAAAAACTCGGTTGGGACTACGCGCCCTTTGAATGCCCGCAAGAAGTCTTTGACCATTGCGCGGTTGCGGCAAACGCAGGCGCGGACGCGCAAAGCAAATGGAACGAACTCTTCGCGGCGTATGAAAAGGCATATCCCGAACTCGCGGCGGATTACAAGAAAGCAATGGCAGGCGAAAAGCCCGACTTTGACAGCGTAGAAGGCTTGTATGATTTTGAAAAGCCTATGGCAACCCGCCAAACGTCGGCAAAAGTCCTCAACCAGTTGGCGGCGTTGATGCCTCAGCTCATGGGCGGTTCGGCAGACCTTGGTCCGTCCAACCTTTCCGAAATGAAAGACACCGACGATATCAAATACGGCACCTTCTCCGCGGACAACTACGCAGGCAGAAATATGCACTACGGTATCCGCGAACACGCAATGGCGGCAATGGCGAACGGTATGCAGCTCCACGGCGGTATTCAGGCGTACTGCGCGACCTTCTTCGTGTTCTCCGATTACTGCAAGCCCGCAATGCGTTTGTCGGCGCTTATGAAATTGCCCGTAACGTATATCATGACGCACGACTCGATCGGCGTCGGCGAAGACGGTCCCACCCATCAGCCCATCGAACAGCTGATTATGCTCCGTTCCGTACCCGGCTTGAAGGTATACCGTCCTGCGGACGGCAAGGAAACGGCGGCGGCTTGGGTATCGGCGCTTTCGGGCAACGAACCGACCGTACTCGTCCTTTCCCGACAAAATCTGCCTCAGTATGCCGGTAGCGGTAAAGCGGCGCTCAAAGGCGGTTACGTTTTGGAAGATTGCGACGGCACGCCCGACGTACTCCTTATGGGTACGGGTTCGGAAGTTGAACTCTGCGTAAAGGCAAAGGCGGCGCTTGCGGAAAAAGGCGTGAAAGCGCGCGTTGTGTCCATGCCTTGCTTTGAAGAATTTGAAAAGCAGAGCGCAGAATACAAAAACAGCGTTATCCCCGCAGACGTTAAGGCAAGAGTTTGCGTGGAGGCGGCTTGTCCTTACAGCTGGTACAAATACGCAGGCGACTGCGGCGAAACGGTTTGCATGACGGGCTTCGGCGCGTCCGCGCCCGCAGGCACGTTGTTCCCCCACTTCGGTTTCACCGTTGAAAACGTTGTGGAAAAGGCGCTCGCATCTATCGCAAAAACGAAATAATTCCCTATATTGACAAAAAGGTCCCCGAAGGAAAAACACCTTCGGGGACTTTAATTTTCAGCAAATTTTCACAATTTCACAACATTTTTTACGCAATTACCCGTTATAATAAGCTTACAAAAACAAAGCTCACACGTTTCCCTTTAAGAAACACCTCCATAATAAATGTGAAAGCGCATACTTCTCTAAGTATGCGCTTTTGCTTTGTCCTCAAAAACTTTTGCGATGGGTTAAACCCGTCTTTTTTATTGAAAGAGTAACGCGATTGCGTTTTGCAATTCCTCTTCCCCGACGTGGCTCTCTGCCACCGTCAGCGTTCCGTCCTGCGGTAAAACACCCCTTGCGTGTATAGATTCCTCCGAAACGGGCCAACGCAATTCCGCCGTCGTCAATTTCAAAAAATCTTTCATGCTCTTGTCCACGTAAAAGGTCGCCTGCATAATACCTTTGCCGAACGTCTTCGCCACGCCGTTGCGCTCCGACAGACAAATATCCTCGTACGCCACGGCTCCGTAATCTACCATACAGCCGATTAAGCACTCCGATGCGGAGGCCGTATAGCAATCCGCCAATACCATAATACGGCTCTCGTCCGTGAAATAATCGTAATATCTATTGCCCGCCGCGCGGTAAACTTCCCGCTTTTCGCCGTAGTCCGCAATAACCGCCGCGGGACGCGCGTGGTCGGACTCCTTGCAGAAATATTGCGCGATATCCTGCAAATACTCCAAATATCCCCCGCCGTTTTCCCGCAAATCCAAGACAAGATTTGTCATTTCGTCCTTTTTAAATTGTTCCATTACCAAGGCAAAACCGTCCGCCGCGTTGCCCGTAAATTGCGTCAAGCGAATATACGCGGTATCGTCAGGCAAGCACGTAAGCGCGTTCCCCTTTTCCGTCATTTCCAACGCGGTATCGCCCGTAAAACCGTACGAGGTTTTGTTCGTGCGGTAAGAAACGTAGCTTTCCACGTAATATTCCTTGCTAATTTGCACCAACGACGTCTCACCGTCGCGCATAATTTTCAGATAAAAGGGCTCGTTATCCCCCATCGCATTCAAAAACGGTTGAAAGCCGTTGTTAAAATCCACGCTTTCTTTGATGTCCGTTTCGCTCTTACCGAAACCGACAATCAAATCGCCGTAACGCAAGCCCGCCTGTTCCGCAGGGGAATTCTCCAACACGCGGTACACCATCATTTGGGGATTGCCGTACGCATCTGCAACGGAAAACGCAACGCCAATACCGCTCCGCTTGCCCGCCAAGCTCTCCGTCATGGCAAGGTACTCTTCGTACGTCATATACTCCGAATAATCGTCAAGCAAATCGTTGTTAATGGCGTCGAAGATAACGCTGTAAAACTCTTCGTCGGTGATGTTTTGATAATACTCTTTCTGTATGGTATTTTTAATATTCATCAGCGTACGCATTTCGTCGTCCATATCACGCTGCGTAACCGTTACTCCGCAAGAAAAAGCAAAAAACACAGCGCTGACCGCCGCAGCAACCGCAACGATGCGCTTCCATACCTTCTTTTTGGGTGTGGGCGCAGGCGTTTTTTCGCGATTGCTTTCGCCCTGCTTGCCGTCTGTGTTTTCCTCTTTATAGGTCGGCTCCTCTTTCGTTACGTCGTCGAAAAAACCGTCCCCCGTATCGTTTATATCCAAATCGTTGTTCTTATTTTCGTCCATTACTTGCTCCTCATACGATTATACTATGCCCATTTCGGCAAGAAAATAATCTATCGGCTTTACGTCCGTCCCCCGCCTTTTATTTCTTCAAGAGCCTATGCAAAACCGTCAACACACGGAAAGATACCGCATCTGAAAACAAGCGAATATTCAAGCCCGTCGCCTTTTCTATCTTGTCCAAGCGGTATAGCAACGTATTTCTGTGCATATACAAATTACGGGAAGTTTCGCTCACGTTCAAGCTGCTTTGCAAAAACGCCTCGGCGGTTTCCAACATTTCCTCGTCCTCAAACACTTCTTTAAAGCGCTCGTCCGTGATTTGCGAAAAGTATTCGAGCAACTTTGCCTCGGGTACGTCCTCTATCATTTTAATCAAAACGCACTCCCGATACGAATGTACGTTGCCCGGAAAATCGAACACGTCCGCATATCTGAGCGTGTTTTCCGCCTGCGCGTACGAGAGCGCAACGTCCTTCAATTCACGCACGGTCGGACCTACGCCCACCGCTACGTCTAAGCCAAGTTCTTCCTTAATCGACTGCGATAAAAATTCCGCATAGTCCACCGACGCGCGGTACGAATCCTCTTCGTTGCCCTCTAAAAAGCGGACCAACACGCAGGTCTGCGCGCTCATCTGCACCGCCGTATCCAAACTGTTCCCGCCGTACTGCTCTAAAAGCGCCAACGTTTCTTTCATCAATCTCGGCACACGCAACACCAACGTAAAGCACGCCGCGTCCCGCACGGAATATTTCGTCGCGTACTTATAAATACCCATCGACGAGCATTCCCCCTGTAAAATGCGTTTCAAATGCTCGGTCTTGGAAAGCTCCGCCTCTTTTTCCACAAAGCTTTCGATATACGAGGGGAGCAACGCCGCATAATTGCGTTCCGTCTCTCCCGCCCCCGCCAGCACGCCGATATACCCTACGCTCTTAAAAAGAAAGCGGAAGAAAGTATTGCTGCCGTCATCGATTACGCCCTCAAACTGTCTGTCGCAAACCACGCCCGCGCTTGGACGGCTGTTTTCCGCGTAATAGGAAAAGGCGATTCCCAGCCTTTCCGAAATCTGTTTTGCGACTCTTTGCAATTCGTTCATACCATATCTCCCACGCCTTTTTATAGGCAAATTTACGTGTTTTTTCTTTCGCCTGCCCTATCCACAAAATATGGTTCAAGACGTATAGCGCGACAAAATATCTCCCGATAGAATTTTCCGTTTTTACACGAAAAAATATTATACCGCTATTATACAGCAAACGGAAATTTTTTTCAATACTTTTTTCAAAAATTTCACGCGCTTTCCCCCTTTTACCGATAAATTTCATAAAAATAAAAACTTTTTTCGCTTTTTTTTCGCTTTTGAGCGCAAAAAAAGTCTTTTTCCCTATTGACAGAAAGAGGGAATAGTGTTATAATATTGAAAAAGTATACTGTTTTAATATGTCCGCGCGTACGCACGCGTAAGACAGTAAACAATAAATCAAGGTAGGAGATTTTTATTATGAGCGAAGCAAAAAAACAGACTCCCGTTAAAAAAGGCTCCGGCGTCGCTTACCGCATTATCGCGGCACTCATCGCGGCCGCTTGCGTTGGCGCATTTTTCTTGCCGACCACCTTTTTCGTGGACCATTTCTTCGGCAAAAATCTTGCACTTCAAGAATTCCAGCTCTTTGAGGTTGCTAAGCACTTAAAGGACGCGCCTTATAAGCTCTTTACGCTTATACCCACGTTTACGACTACGAAATCCATCCTGGGGGTTGTAGCTGGCCTTTTGCCGTACGCGCTTACCCTTGCGTTGGTGATTGCGTTCTTTATTGCTGTCGTTTCCATTTTCCTTGGCAAAAAAGCCGCAAAACCGTTGTTCGTTGCGACGATTATCTTCACGTGGGGCGCGGCTCTGTATGCGATTGGCGTCTTGTCGATTACCTGCTATCTTCCCATGGCAATTACCTTCGATATCGCGTCCATCGCGCTTGCGGCGTTCGGTACCGTTGCTTTCGTAACGCTTATGGTTGTAAAGCTCGGTGGTAAAACGACGATTCTTAACTCGGCTCGTTTCCTCTTGACGCTTTGCTTTACCGCTTGTTTGATTTTGTCCCTTGCGCTCGAGTTCACTCTCGTTCGCGGGTTGCTTTCCAAGAACAAAGCGTTTGATATCATTCCCGTCGTCATCGTTGGCTTGGCTATCGTCAACCTCTTTATGGCGTCCGTACGCGCATCCGCTAAGAAAGCGTTTGCGTTTGATTTCATCAGCTCCATTTTGGAATTCCTTGTTTCGAGCACGTTGCTCTTCATGTCCATACTTTCTTACATACTCAACCCCGCGCTCTTGATTCTTTGCGACGCCGCTCGTATCATTGCTATGGTATTGTTCGTCCTTGCGTTCGCAAACTTGATGGTTGACAGAAAGAAAAAGGCGGTTGCGGCTGTACGCGCGGCTTATAAGGCAGCGGCGCGGAAAAAGAAAGCGGCTACAAAAACGACGGCTACGGAGAGCGCTGCTCCCGCAGAAAACAAAACGCCCGCTACGCCCGAAACCGATTACTTTGAAGGCAAATTGGTGGACGACTTTATCGAAACGCTCAACGTTGCAGAACGCAATGAATTCGCTTCCTTGTACCTCGTAAATAAGACGGATATGCCCGAAATTCCCGAATATAAAGTGGGCGGAGATAATCAGGCGTTCTTTGATATGGTATTTATCATGCTCGGCGATTACCGCGACAAGATTTCCGATGAACTGCTTGGTAAAATGTATGATTTCTGCTATGCAGAAGAACAGGAAACCTCGGAAGTTTCGGAAGCTCCGCAGACGGAAAACGCATAACGGAAAAAGCAAACAGCCGACCTTATCGGTCGGCTGTTTTTTTGCGCAAAAAACTTTTGTATAAAAGGCAATCAACAAACAAAAAAGACGACTGTTTTATAAAGCAACCGTCTTTTTATTTTATCTTAATTCTAACCAAAATACCGCCATCGTCGGTAAACGTCCGCTCCGCAGAAACGCTATCGACCAAAAACAGTCCTCTGCCGTGCTCGGAAAAGACCTCGGCGCATACCCCCCTTTCAGGCGGGAAAAACACGCGCTCCGCTAGCACCTTCAATTCAATGTATTCTTGTAACAGCTCCAACGCCAATTTTGCGCCGCCTCCCGAATGTTGAAGCACGTTGCCAAGCAATTCGTACGCGACCAACTTACTGTCAAAAATACGCTCCTCGGCGACTTTGTTTACGGCGAGAAAATCACACAATTCTTCCACGGCGCTTTTCAGCGTGACGTAATTTTCAATCTCGAAAACCATATGCGCCCCCCTTAAAAGCTGTCCTGCAAGCGTTCGCGCAGTTGCAAGAGCAGTTTTCGTTCCATACGGGAAACGAACATCTGCGAAACGCCCAACCGTTTTGCCGTTTCACTTTGCGACAAGCCCTCGGCATAACGGCAACGTATCAACGTCTTTGCCGTGTCTGAAAAATCTCGCATTGCCGCCGCCAACGTTTCTTTGGTTTCAAACGCTTCATAGCTATCTTCGCCGACAGAAAGAAGCCCGTACAACGATTTATTCTCGTTTTCATCGTCGCCCGCCATACCGTCCAAAGACAGCGTACCGCCGATTTCTAACGCCTTTACAACGTCTTCTTCCGTTACCGAAAGGCGTTGCGCAATCATCGCAAAGGTAGGTTTTTCACCGTGTTTTGCTTCGTATTCAGCGGAAAATTTCTTCGCTGCGGCGCTCAGTTCTCCCAACCGCCTAGGCAATTTAACTAGCCGTGATTTATCGCGGAAATAGTTTTTAATTTCGCCCGTAATCGTCGGCGTGATAAAGGTTGTAAATTGCATGCCAAGGTCGGGATCAAAGCGGTCGATGCCACGCAAAAGCGCGTACGACGCCACTTGTTTTAAATCGTCGTACTCTACCCCTCGCCCCACGAATTTTTTAGCGAGAATATCGGCTATGTAGAGATATTTTTCGGCGATTTGGTTGCGAATGGCAACGTCGCCCGTCTCTTTGTACCGCTTAAAAAGCTCCGTCATCTTCTCGTCCGCCATCGCTTAGCCTACAAACGCAATCTCCACAATTTTTTCCTGTTTTTTTACAAACGACACGTCCCCTACGAGCGCTGAAAGCAACGCATGGGAAATTTCCTCTTCTAAGCCGTTTTCCATTTCGCCGTTTTCTTCCGCGCCAACCACTCTGCAACCCAACGCCTCGCCTACGGAAAATTCTATACTAGCCGAAGAAAAACCGTTCCGTTTTAAAATGAGCAAGCTTTCCGTGACGCAGACCTTATAATCTTCCGCCGCGTCCACGTCAAACCCGACCAACGCGCAAAGACCGCCCGTCGTCAAGCGTACCGTCGTGAGATATTCGCCCGTCAAGGGCAACGTAACCGAAAACTTTTCCATATCACGCAATCTCCATAATGGCGTCCAAACCGCAAATCAAAAACAACTTCTTGATTTTTGCCTGCAACCCAACGAGGCGCATAGCAAATCCGTCCGCCTTCACCGTCTTTAAAATCTTGACGAACGTACCCAGCGTCGTGCTGTCGATAAAGTTAAGCTCGTCGCAAACAAAGCATACGTTTGCGGGCGTTTGCTTATACGCCGACATCACTTCGCCGTAAAACTCGTCCGCGTTGCCAAGGTCGATATCCCCCGAAAGCGCCACTGTCAGCACGCCCTCTTCCAAGCCTTTCATCGTTACTTCTTGCATAATCTTTTCTCCTTTTCAAGAGTTCCTTATCTATATATAACGCACTTTTTAACCGTTTTAAACAAGCGAAACGGAAATCGGATACACCAAATTGAACAGCAAACCGATCGCCACCGAAATCGCATAACAAAAACCAATCAGCGCGACGTTGCGTTTCCATTGTCGCATGTTGCGGAGCAACACAACAAAACCCATACCCGCGTTCACGCACAGCCCCGCCACGCACGAACCAAAGGTAATACCGCCACCCAAAAACGTTTCGGTAATGACCACAGACGAGGCGCAGTTGGGTATCAGCCCAATCGCGCAGGTAATAAACGGTTGCGCAAAACGGTTCTTTTGCATAAAGGCAACGAATACGTTTTCGCCGACCTCGTGGATAATCGTGCCAAGGACAAAGTTCACGAGCAGAATAAACAACCCCACTTTCAAGGCATGCAACAGCGGATAGAGCAGATAGTTCTTCCACGCGCTCTCGCCCGTGTGCTCCCGTCCGCAAGAACAGTTGACCTGCACGTCCTTTTCGTCCAAATACCGTTGCATAAAGATTTCGCGCGTGCTTTCGGGCACGCCTTTTTCCGTTTTGGGCATCGCAACGCAGGTCTGCTTTTTGCCGAACAACCGCAAAACGCCGTCCACGGCATACCCCACACCCACACCGATAACGATTTTCGATAACAGCAAGGGCAACAGCCAAACCGCGCCCTTCCCCGACGAAATCATAATGACGAAAGCCTCGTCGCTCGTCGCCATAAAAATGGCAAGCAACGTACCGATTGTGATATATTTCCGTTCAAAAAGCTTCGCCGCCATCACGGAAAAACCGCATTGGGGAACAAGCCCCGTCGCCGCGCCCACCGTCGGCCCCAACCGCCCGCCGAGTTTCGTTACCTTCTGCAAATCGGCTTTGCTTTCCAACAATTCCATCAAGGCGTAAATCACAAATAAAAAGGGAAGTAACGGCCAAGTATGCTCTAAGGCGTGCAATAAATTATGTCCTGCGTCCTCAAAAAAATGCTCTATCGCATGCCACATCGTCACACCTCTTTATCCTTCGCGCGACGGCTTTGCACCGTTTCCAAGGTCGCCGCCAAGGGTATGGACGCCTTTGCCGTCAGCGTCATATCCGCAAAATTGCCAAGGCGGTATTGCACCAACCCCTCCGCCGCAATCATCGCCGCATTGTCCGTGCAATATTTCTTTTCAGGTAAAACTAAGCGCAAGCCGTTTTTCTCGCAAGCCGCTTGCAGGCTTTGACGAAGATAGGTATTCGCCGCCACGCCGCCGCCCGCGGTCACGACGCTTACGCCCTTTTCCTTTGCCCCGTCCACCGTCTTTTCTACCAAAACGTCAATCGCCGCCTTTTGGAAGGACGCCGCGACGTCCGCTTTGGAATAGTCCTCGTTTTTCTGCTCCTTAGTATGGCAGTAATTGATAACGGCAGTCTTTAATCCGCTGTACGAAAAATTATAACCGCCGCCCCCTTTTAACATCTTCGGCATCGGCACGTTCGCCTCGCCGTCAAGGGCGCATTTTTCGATATTGGGTCCACCCGGGTATTTTAAACCGAGTACCCTCGCCACCTTATCAAACGCCTCGCCCGCCGCATCGTCGAGCGTTGCGCCGAGAATTTCAAACTCCGCCTCCGATTTTGCGTACAGCACCGCCGTATGCCCACCGCTTGCCAGCAAGGTAACAAAGGGAGGTTTTAATTCGGGCGCGGAAAGATAGGACGCCGCCAAATGCCCACGGATATGGTTGACGGCAATCAAGGGCTTGTTCAAAGCGTACGCAAACGCTTTGGCAAAGGACACGCCGACGAGCAACGCGCCCAAAAGCCCCGCGCCGTAGGTAACCGCCACCGCGTCGATTTCCGCATACGAAATCCCTGCGTTTTTCACCGCGCGTTCCACCACTTCGGCAACCGCATCCGTATGCGCGCGAGAGGCTATTTCGGGGACTACGCCCCCAAACAACGCCTGCACGGACGCCGACGAGGCAATCTCGTTAGACAGAATTTTTCTGCCCTTAATCACCGCCGCCGCCGTTTCATCGCACGAGCTTTCAATGCCGAGGATAATGGGCTCTGCCTTATTCAAATCAAGTTTTTCAAAGGGATTATACATACTGAAAACCTGTTTTAAAAGCGGCGGCAAACGCCACCGCTACGCTGTCATTCGTTAAAATTTCTTTAAATAGTCAATGATAAAGCCGTGCAATTCGCCGTCCATAACCGCCTGCACGTCCCCCTTTTCAAAGCCCGTACGGTGGTCCTTTACCAAGGTATAGGGACAGAACACGTAGGAGCGGATTTGCGCGCCCCACTCAATCTTTTTCACGTCCCCTTTCATCGCCGCAGCCTCCGCTTGGCGCTGTTCAATCTTCTTTTCCAAGAGTTTGGATCTGAGCATCGCAAAGCACATCGCTTTGTTTTGGAGCTGCGAACGCTCGTTTTGGCATTGTACCACGATACCCGTCGGGAAATGCGTGATACGAACGGCAGAGGCAACCTTATTGACGTTTTGACCGCCTGCCCCGCCCGAGTGGTAAATATCGATACGGATATCGTCGTCGTTGATTTCCACTTCGTTGTCGTCCTCAACCTCGGGCATAACTTCAAGGGAAGAAAAGGAAGTCTGACGGCGTTTGTTGGCGTCAAACGGCGAGATACGCACCAAACGGTGCACGCCCATTTCCGCCTTTAAATAGCCGTAAGCGTTTTCCCCTTCTACACGGAACGAAACACTCTTCAAACCAGCCCCATCCCCTGCCTCTCGGTCAAGTTCGCTCACTTTAAAGCCCATTTTTTCGCAATAGCGGTTGTACATACGATAGAGCATTTGACACCAATCGCACGCCTCGGTACCGCCCGCACCTGCGTGCAGAGAGAGCATTGCGTTATGGTTGTCGTAATCCCCTTTCAAAATGGCGCGGATACGCATATCTTCGATATCCTTTTCCGCATTTTTAAGCATCTCGTCGAGTTCGGGTATCAGACTTTCGTCTTCCGTCTCTTCAATCAAATCGATAACGTCTTCCGCATCGGATAACGCCGTCGCACCCTTTTCGTAGGAATTGATTTTGTTGCGGATCGCAGAAACTTCCTTGCCGATTTTGGTAGATTTTTCCATATCCTGCCAAACCTCGGGTTTTTCTTGCTCTTGTTCGAGTTCCGCCAAACGGGGGCGCAAATGCTCGATATCCAACGCGTACTCCGCCTCTTTTAAGGTTGCGCGCATCGATTGCACTTTTAATCTGTAATCGCCTGCTTTGAACATATTTCTTATCCTCTTACTTGCAGCTTATTCGTTATCCTTTTTCTCTTCCGCCGCCTTTTGCGCCGCTTTAAACGACGACATATTCGACAGAGGCTCGGGCATCTGACGACGAAGTATTCTTACCGGAGCGGGTTGCGCCGCAGGCGCAGGATTTGCGCCGTTTGCGGGCGCTTGCGCGGGCATAGGTCTTGCCTGCATCGGTTGCGCGATAGGCGCGGGACGCATTTCTACCTTTACCTTCAACAATACGCTGATAACCGAACGCTGAATTCTGTCCACCATCTCTTCGAACATATCAAAGCCTTCTTTCTTGTACGAAATGACGGGGTCTACCTGACCGTATGCGCGCAGGGAAATACCCTTGCGGAGCTGGTCCATTGCGTCGATATGGTCAATCCAGTTTCTGTCTACCGTCATCAAGAGTACACGGCGTTCAATCTGCGAGAAATCTACGCCCTGTTCTTTGAGCTCGGCAATCTTTTTCTCGTATTCCTTTTCGACCTTTTTCGAAATCTTACGGATCGCCAATTCGTAATCCCACTTCGTCAGGCGTTCGCGCGTGATATAATTCGTGCCCTCGGGCAGCACCTTCGCCTCCAACGCCGCGTTGAGCTCGTCTTCGTTCCAAAGCTCGGGCATCGCGTCCACGTTGACGGCGCTCGCCACCGTTTCCGCTACGTAGTCGGGGATATATTTCAGCACTTGTTCGTGTACGTTTTCACCGCGCAAAACGTTCATACGGTTTTCGTACATAACCAAACGCTGTTTGTTCATAACGTCGTCGTACTGCAAGACGTTTTTACGGATACCGAAGTTTCTGCCTTCGATATTGCGTTGCGCGTTTTCAATCCCGCGCGAGAGCATTTTCGATTGCAAGCAGGTATCTTCGTCGATTTTAAAGAACGCGTACAGCGCTTTCATTCTTTCCCCGCCGAAACGCATAACCAATTCGTCTTCCAAGGACAGGAAGAACACCGACATACCGATATCCCCTTGACGGCCCGCACGACCGCGGAGCTGATTGTCGATACGGCGAGATTCGTGACGTTCCGTACCGATAATACAAAGACCGCCCGCCGCAACAACCTTTTCCTTTTCCGCGTCCGTTTCCGCCTTATAATGCGCGTACACCTTTTTGTATCTTTCGCGGAGCGTCATAATTTCTTCGCTGACGTCCGTGATATACGTACTCATAGCAAGGTCGATATCTTCGGGATTATTCCCCTCTTCACGCAGACGCTTTTTCGCCAAATATTCGGCGTTACCGCCGAGCAAAATGTCCGTACCACGGCCAGCCATATTCGTCGAAATGGTTACCGCGCCATAGCGCCCTGCCTGCGCAACGATTTCCGCCTCGCGTTCGTGGTTCTTTGCGTTCAAAATGTTATGTTTTACGCCGTTGCGTTTGAGCAAACGGGAAATTTCTTCCGATTTATCAACGGACGAAGTACCGACCAAAATCGGCTGACCGCTTTCGTGGCGTTTCATAATTTCGTCTACGATAGCGCGCTTTTTACCGTCCACCGTCGAATATACCATATCGGGCAAATCCACACGCTTGATAGGACGGTTCGTGGGGATTTCCACAACGTCCAAGGAATAAATCGTTCTAAATTCCGCCTCTTCCGTCTTCGCCGTACCCGTCATACCCGACAGCTTTTTATACAGACGGAAATAGTTTTGGAAGGTAACCGTTGCGTAGGTCTTGTTTTCGCTGCGAACTTCCACCCCTTCCTTCGCCTCGATGGCTTGGTGCAACCCGTCGGAATATCTTCTGCCGTTCATAAGACGGCCGGTAAATTCGTCAACGATAATAACTTCGCCGTCGTTTACGATATAATCTTCGTCAAGCTTGAACAGCTTGTGCGCTTTGAGCGCTTGCTGAATATGGTGGTTGAGATCGGCGTGCTTGATTTCCGCAATATTATCGATATGGAAGAAACGCTCCGCCTTTCTTGCGCCGCTGTCGGTGAGCTCTACCGTCTTGTCTTTACGGTTGATGATGTAATCCCAATTACGTTCCATTGCCAAGGACTTTCTGCTCTCGGGCGCCGTAGCCAAAGCCGCCGCTTTCTTTTCCGCCTGCTCCGCTTCGTAATTGGCTTGCTCTTCCAAGGTCATCTTGGTATAGTCCACGAATTCTTCTTCCTCGTCTTCGCTCTCGTCCACCACGACCTTTTTCTTCTTCTTTTTGTTGGCGCGCATTTCCTGCATCGCCGCCTCTTCCGCTTCCTTCAAATCATCGTCAAAACCGCCCGTAAACGTACGCACGAGCTTATCCACCTGCACGTACAAATCGGACGATTTTTCGCCTTTACCCGAAATGATAAGAGGAGTTCTCGCTTCGTCGATTAAAATGGAGTCAACTTCGTCGACGATAGCAAACGTCAAATCGCGCTGTACCATTTTGTTGATATCCGTTTTGAGGTTGTCACGAAGATAATCAAAACCGAATTCGTTGTTCGTGCCGTATACGATATCGCATTTGTACGCGTCGCGCTTTTCGTTGTCGTCCATGCCAGGCACAACGACGCCGACGGTCAAGCCCATGAACTTGTGGACCTTACCCATCCATTCCGCGTCACGCTTTGCAAGGTAATCGTTGACCGTAACGATATGCACGCTCTTACCCGAGAGCGCGTTGAGATATGCGGGCAACGTGGACACGAGGGTTTTACCTTCACCCGTACGCATTTCTGCGATACGACCTTGATGCAAACAGATACCGCCGATTATCTGCACGCGGAAATGGCGCATGCCAAGGATACGTTTCGCCGCTTCGCGCAAAGCCGCAAATGCGTCGAAGAGAATATCGTCCAGCGTTTCGCCGTTTGCCAAACGCTGTTTCAATACCGCCGTTTGCCCTTTTAAGGTTTCGTCATCCATGGCTTGGTATTTGGGTTCTAACGCCTCTACCTGATCCGCCATTTTGTTCAGTTTTTTCAAACTGCGTCTTGCGTCGCCGCTCGTCAAAAATTTAATCAATCCCATCTTAAAAACTCCGATGATTTATTTTTCGTTCTTTTTACAGCCGTCGGAAATTTTACCTTATAGGTAAATCGCCGTTTTTCGGCATTTTATCGTCATTATATATTGTACAATATTTCCCTGAAAAATCAAAGCGTTTTCAGGCGGTTTTTCCAAAAAATATCGCAAATGCTCTGCCGTAAACGGACAAAAAAGCAAACGTCATTACATTTATACCCGTTTTTGTTAACCTTTAAGACGAAAACGGCAAAAAATATGCGCGGATTTTGCCCCGCGCACACGTTGTATGCCTTATTTATTCTTTTATACATCCAAATATAAGTCGCACCGCAGTTTTAAAGCCGTTCTCAAAAGCGGTCGCCGTTTCTACGTTGTGACGGACATTACACAAATCTAAATAATCAAGAAAAACCGTCTTTATTTTTTTAGTCAAATTCTCACATAAAAAAATGTAGTCTTCGCATTCTTTATCCAGTTCTTCCTTATTCGGTTTCCCTAGCGGAAACTGCTCCGTCCTCAAATAGATTTCGTACAGCTGTTCTATCATTTTATCCATATTATTGCCTCCCACCCATATTATACACCCAGTATAATGGGAGTGCAAGTATTTTTCCCAGTATAATGGTAAAATATTTTTAGGATGAGTAAATTTATTGTTATGGACAACCGTTTGTTACTTGCAAACGAATATACGACAGAACCTACGCTCAGCGAGAAACAGCTTGCCGATTTTTTTGCAGATAGTCTGCGCGAAATCAGAAATCACTGTAAACTCTCGCTTAAAGAGCTTTCTTCTCGCATAGATATCCCCAACCAAACCCTTTCCAGTTATGAGAACAAAACCCACGTACCCTCTATGTTGCAAGCCGTAAAAATTGCGGCGTTCTTCGGGTTGACGTTGGAGGAATTTATCTTATGCCGTTTAGACACTTTCCCTTATGACGTTACCGAGCTGTATGAAAAGCAAAAGCAAGGTTTATACAAATGAAAAGGTTTTTGCACAACGACCGCTAAATTGCGGTCGTTTTTGTTTTCTTTTTTCGCTTGCAATCGGCAGTTCGATTGAAAATTCCGTTGACAACGCCAAGAATAATGTGCTATACTAAGCTATATCCTACACAGAGGTGAAAGATTATGAGCAAAGTAATCGTGCCCAAGGGTTATAAATCCGATTTGGGTATGTACGATACGCAAACGGCTATCGGGCTTTTGAAACGGACTTTCGAAGAACGCCTGTGCCTTGCGCTGAATTTAAAACGTGTTTCCGCCCCCTTGTTCGTCGACCCTACGACGGGCTTGAACGACGATTTGAGCGGTGTGGAACGCCCCGTCCGCTTTGACCTTAAAGAAACGGGCAAGGACGCCGTCGTCGTGCATTCGCTTGCAAAATGGAAACGCATGGCGCTCGCCGTATACGGCTTTTCCGCGGGCGAGGGGCTGTATACCGACATGAACGCAATTCGTCGCGACGAGGAAATGGACAATTTGCACTCCGTCTACACCGACCAATGGGATTGGGAAAAGATTATCACGCGCGAAACACGCAACCTCGATTATCTGAAAAAGGTCGTGCAAGGCATCGTCGGCGCAATCTGCGACACCCTTGATTTCTTGAAATGCCGTTATCCGCAAATCGACGTAGAGCTCTGTCGCACCGTGACCTTTGTCACCTCGCAGGAGCTGGAAGATTTGTACCCCGACCTTTGTTCTAAGGAGCGCGAAAACGCCTTCGTCAAGGAACATAAAACGGTGTTTATTATGCAGATTGGCGACAAGCTGAAATCGGGTAAACCGCACGACAACCGCGCGCCCGACTACGATGATTGGGCGCTCAACGGCGATATCTTGTTCTGGGACGACGTGTTGGATTGCGCCATGGAAATCTCGTCTATGGGTATTCGCGTCGACGAAAAATCTTTGGACGAACAGCTGAAAAAAGCGAACGCAGACGAACGTCGCGCCCTGCCTTTCCATAAGGCGTTGCTCGACGGCGAACTGCCTCTGACCATGGGTGGCGGTATCGGACAGTCCCGCCTTTCCATGCTACTCCTTGGCAAGGCGCATATCGGCGAAGTACAAGTGTCCTTGTGGGACGAGGAAACCCGTCGGGTATGTAGACAACACGGTATCGTGTTGCTGTAAACAAACCGTAAAATCCATACGAAAACGGAGCGTTTTTATCACGCCCCGTTTTTTATTTTTTTATTTCATCGCGTACCGTATACCCCCCTTTTGACAAAATTCGAGCTTTTTCCGCTCGCAAAAAAAGGTTTTTATAACAAAAATGATTTTTTCGTAATAATTCTTTTGAAAATCGTCCATAAAAAGTCCAAGAGATTTTTTGCGGACAAAACCGCGCCTCTATCATTTTTCATTTTTCAGGAGGATTGTATGAAAAAACTGTTTACCTTAGCACTTTCTCTCACACTTTGTTGCGGTATGCTTGCCTTTACCGCTTGTAAGAAGAAAAACCACGTACCGCCCATGAGCGACAGCTCTTTCACCTCGGAAATCTCGTCCGATAGCTCTTCGGGAACTTCGTCGGACAGTTCTTCTTCGACTTCGTCCGACAGCTCTTCTTCGACTTCGTCCGAGAGCAATTCGACCAACTCTTCTAGCATGGACAGCGTAAGCTCTGGGGATATTATGGAATAACCTTTGCGCACGTGCGCACGTATACGTTACAATCTGCGCTTTCTTTTTTGAAAAAGGCAGATTTTTTGTAAAAAACCCCGAGTGGCGAACTGCCACTCGGGGTTTTTTCTAAATATAATCAAAGATATTTTTTCAAGTCGTCCACGCGGTCAAGCTGTTCCCACGCAAAGCCTTTATATCCAAAATGCCCGTACGCCGCCGTCTTTTTAAACACGGGCTTGCGCAAATCGAGCGTGCGGATAATCGCATACGGACGAAGGTCGAATTCCGCTTTTACAATCTCGACAAGACGCTCGTCGCTAAACTTGCCCGTACCGTGGCTGTCTACGAACACGGAAACGGGTTTCGCCACGCCGATTGCGTACGCCACCTGAATTTCCACTTCGTCGGCAAGCCCCGCCGCCACAAGATTTTTCGCGATATAACGGCAGAAATACGCCGCGCTTCTATCCACTTTCGTAGGGTCCTTGCCCGAGAACGCGCCGCCGCCGTGCGCGCATCTGCCACCGTAGGTATCTACGATAATTTTACGCCCCGTCAGCCCGCTATCCCCCTCGGGACCGCCGATTTCAAATCTGCCCGTCGGGTTAATGTAAATCTTCGTATTCTCGTCCATCAGCTCCGCAGGCACGATTTCGTCGATGACGAATTTTTTCATATCCGCGCGGATTTGCTCTTGCGAAACCACGCTGTCGTGCTGTGTAGAAACGACCACCGTGTCCACGCGCTTTGCCTCGCCGTCCACGTATTCCACCGTCACCTGCGTTTTGCCGTCGGGACGAAGATAACTAAGCTGACCGCTCTTTCTCACGTCCGTCAAACGCTTTGCCAAACGATGAGACAAGGACAGCGTCAACGGCATCAGCTCTTTCGTTTCACGGCAAGCGTACCCGAACATCATACCCTGGTCGCCCGCGCCGAGCTGGTCCGCCTCGTCGCCCCCCGTCGTCTTTTTTTCCAAGGACGCGTTTACACCCATGGCAATGTCGGGCGATTGCTGATGAATCGCCGTAATAATCTTGCATTTATCGTACGCAAACGTACCGAAATCGTACCCGATTTCCTTGATAATTTCCCTTGCCTTCGCCTCGTAGTCCACGTCCGCCGTCGTCGTAACTTCGCCCATAATCAGCAAAGTATCGAACGCCGCCGCGCATTCTACCGCCGCGCGGGCATAGGGGTCTTGCGCCAAAATCGCGTCCAAAAGTCCGTCGGAAATGTTATCGCAAACCTTGTCGGGATGCCCTTCGGTGACGCTTTCGCTCGTAAAAAACTTTTTCATGTAAAAATCCTTCTTTTTTAACATAGTTCATCGTTGCGCTTGGGATTTGCAACGAAGTTTCCACTCAAAAAAACCGCGCCGATTTCGGCGCAATTTCCTATTGGGAGTTTCATTATACTCCATTTTTTGAGCTTTGTCAACTTATTCTGACAGTATAAAGGCAACCCGCTTGCATTATTTTTCAATTCGTGCTATAATGTTTCCTATGAACGCTCAATTTACGGAACTTCTGAAAAATTGCAAACTTTGCCCCGTGGAATGCGGCGCGGACAGAACGCGCGGCGCGGGGGCTTGCGGTGTTTCGGGGTTGCATATCGCAAAATATTATCTGCACCCCTTTGAAGAACCGTGCATTTCCTTTCAAAAGGGGAGCGGTACTATTTTCTTCACCGGTTGCAATCTGCGTTGCGCCTTTTGCCAAAATTACGAGGTTTCGCGCGCGCAACGCGGCAAAGCCGTCACGGCGCAAGAGTTAGCCGATATTTTCAAAGAGCTCGAAGATATGGGCGCGGAAAATATCTCGCTCGTTACCCCCTCGCATTTGACCGCTTACCTTGTCGAGGCGTTCGAGCTTTACCGCCCGAAAATTCCCGTTGTCTACAACACGGGTAGCTATGAAAAGGTCGACACGCTACAACGCATCGACCCGTTTGTGGATATCTATCTGCCCGACATGAAGTTTTATTCCCCTGCCCTTTCGCAACGGTATCTGGGCAAGGAAGATTATTTCGACGTTGCCTCGAAGGCAATCGAGTTTATGGCAAGCGCAAAGCCCTTGCGTATGCGCGAGGACGGTAAAATGCTGTCGGGGTGTATCGTACGGCATTTGGTTATGCCCCTTTGCTCCGCGGACACGAAAACCCTTTTAAAATGGTTTGCCCGTACCCTGCCCAAGGACACCTATTTAAGTTTAATGAGCCAATACACCCCTTTTGGGGACGTTTCAAAATACCCCGAGCTTGCCCGCCCGATTACCGCGCGCGAATACAACGTTGCCGTCGATACGGCGACGGAACTTGGCATTGCCAACCTATTTGCGCAAGAGCGAAAATCAAGCGGTGAAAAATATATCCCCACGTGGGATTTTTAACGTTGGGTTGAGGGATTTTTAGGCGCGTTTTGACACGCATTTTTAGCAATACCCCCCTACCGTGTCTTAATCAAGCTAAAAAACTCGCCCTTTCAGCCTTGCGATTTTTCGGCTGAGCGTGGCGGCTCGTGAGGGCGTGGCGTATTCGATTTCGCTTTCCCACGCGCGTATTTTTTGAAAAAGTTTCTTCTTATCCATACCAATATTTTGCGAAAGGCAAAAAAACCTATTCGGAGGGCGTATGCTGATTTCCGCAGACAATTTACAATTTGGTTTTAACGGCGGTTCGCTCCTCGAAAACGTCTGTTTTTCGCTAAACGAGGGGGAGCGTGTCGGTTTGATTGGCGGTAACGGCGAGGGCAAGACCACCCTTATCCGCCTAATTTTGGGGGAATTGGAGCCCGAAAGCGGTACGATTTTTCGCAAAAACGGTATCCGCATTGGGTATTTGGCGCAAAACGGCGGGTACGATTCGTCCAACACCGTGTTTGCGGAAATGCGCGACGTTTTTACCGCGGATATACGCGCCATCGAGGCTTTGCGTGAAACGGAGACAAAAATAGCGCAAACGGAGGAACACAGCGCCGAATACCGCGCGTTAAGCCAAAAATACGAGGCGCTGAACAAACAAATCTCCGCACGCGACAGCTATAATTTTGAGGTGCGTATCCGCACCGTCCTCAACGGTATGGGTTTTGAACGCAACTACGAACAGACGATTGCCACCATGTCGGGGGGCGAAAAAACCCGTTTGCAACTCTGCCGACTGTTGTTGGAAGAACCCGAGCTTTTGATTTTGGACGAGCCGACCAATCACCTCGATATGAAAACGCTGTTTTGGTTGGAAGAATATCTGTCCACCTTCAAGGGCGCGATTTTGACCGTATCGCACGACCGATATTTTTTGGACAAGCTGGTGTCCGTTATCTACGAACTTGAAAACAAAAAATTGTCCGTTTTTAAGGGCAATTATACAAAATATAAGGTATTAAAAGCGGAAAAGACTGCGTACCTTTTAAAAGAATACGAAAAACAGCAAGAAGAGCGGGCGCACATGCAGGAATACGTCGATAGAAACCTCGTCCGCGCGTCCACCACCAAAATGGCGCAATCCCGCCGTCTTGCTTTGGAGAAAATGGAGCTTATCGAAAAGCCGTTTTTACCCCCCGTCCCCCCTCGTTTCACCTTTTCGTACGGCGAAAAGCCCTACGAGCGGGTGTTGGAAGTGCAAAATTTACGCCTTACGGCAGGCGAGAAAGCTTTGCTCGAAAACACGTCGTTTGGTTTGATGCGAGGCGAAAAGTGCGCCGTCATTGGGGACAACGGCACGGGAAAGTCTACCCTCATTAAAGAAATCGTACGCGGTAAAAATCCCGCTGTAAAACTCGGTCGATTTGTAAAAATAGCTTGCTACGACCAAGAAAACGCCAACCTTTCGCCGAGCGAAACCGTCCTTGGCGAACTTTGGGGACGGCACGTCACTTGGGACCAAACGAAGGTGCGCAGTATCTTGGCGCAGGCAGGCTTGCCCGCAGAGGATATGGACAAGCAGGTACGCATGCTCTCTGGCGGCGAAAGGGCAAAGCTCGCCCTTGCGGTTTTCGCTTGCGAGCAAGGCAATTTTTTAATCTTGGACGAACCGACCAACCACCTTGATTTAGCGGCGCGCGAAAGCTTAGAAAGCGCTTTAAAGACATTTGACGGAACGCTGTTGTTCGTTTCGCACGACCGGTATTTTATCCGCGCGCTGGCGGGAAAAATCTTAGAGTTAGAAGACGGAACGGCAACCGAATTCAAGGGCACGTACGACGAGTTTACCGCCTATAAAATGCAGACGAAAGCGGTGCAAAAAGCGATTGAACGCGATACGTCCCCCACCGTAAGCCAAAGTTCAGAGCATAAAGAAAGCTATTATCGGAGCAAAGAAGAACGGGCGCAGGACGCAAAGCGCCGTACCCGTATCAAGAAGATTGAAGAGGAAATCGCCACTTTGGAAAAAGAGGACGCGCAGTTAAACGCCGACCTCGCCACCCCCGAAGTCACGGCAAACTTTTCCTTGCTTACCGAAAAATGCAACCGATTGGAGGAAATCAAACAAAAACTCGACGACTTGTACGAAGAATATGAAACGCTGATTTAACAGAAATATGAAACAAAACCCGCGGACACGTGTGTCCGCGGGTTTTTTTACCGTCTTTTTCCTTATGCGTACGGATAGGCGTAAATTTTTCGTCCGCCCGTCAGCTTTCCAAAGAGATACCGATTGCTTGCCGATTCGTTCATAATATAAATCTTTCCATCCAAATACACAAGCTCTTCGGACATGCTCGGCGCCTTTATCCCGCCGATACAGCTATTGCCGTCCAAAAAGGCGCGCGCCACCGTAAAATCAAACGCCTCGCCGTCCTCGGTTACCCCCTTAAACGAATACCCGTACTCCAACGTCTCCACCACTTTTGCGCTGTCGTACACGTACAAAACCGAGTCCGACATAGCGTACGAAGTGGACAACACGATTTTCCCGCTGTCCGTCATACACATACCTTGCACCTTTTTACGCGTGGAAATCACAGCGCAAGGCGTCGGGTTTACCCCAAACGTTTCCGTATGCGTTTCGTCCAATTTAAACGCCGTAATCAGCGCGGGATTGTATTCCCCCGTCGGCGTAAACATACGCTCGTACTCGGCTGTTTCAAAATTTTCCGCCCGATAAAAGGAGCCGACCAACAGATATTCGCCCGCAATATAGCAATACGCAGGGTCGATATACGTCTTGATTTCGCCCACCTTTTTCACGATTGGCGTTCCCACTAAAATTTCTTGATAGGAAAATACATCCAAGCCGTCCTCGCCCGTAATATACACGTAATCACCGTTATGCACAATACCGCCCGTATGCCCCGTATACGCGCTACCGTCCTCGTTGGCAAGACAGGAATAATACTCCCCGCCCCAACCGTTTAAAACGTACACGCGCGAGGGTTTATCGTTCGCCATATACCCCGTCGCAAGAAAAACTTTTCGCTCCTTATCGTAATCAAAGCCCTGCGCCACGTACCCCTCGTTTGTACCAGGCACGTCAAACGTGCTTTCCGCCACTTTATAAAAATCACCAAAGCGAATACGGTCCACCGCCACAAAACCCACGACCGCCGTGCATATAAACGCAAGCAGCCCGCAAAGCACGCGCCACGTCACGCCCCAAATCTTTTTCCCTTTTCCCTTTTTAGCCGTTGTTTCTTTGTTTCCCATAACGCCCCTATTGTATCAGCTTTTGTTCCGTTTGTCAATAAAAAAACACTCCAACCGTCTACACCTCGCGCGACATATAGACGTGCGGAATTCCGTCCTCCATATACTCTCCCGAAATCTGCGCAAAGCCCACGCTCTCGTAAAAGGGTTTGGCGTATACTTGCGCCCCGACCTTGACGGTTGTCGCCCCGAATTTCTCTTTCGCAACGGCAAGTCCAGCTTTCATCAGCTTGCCCCCCAAGCCTTGTCGGCGTTTGAGAGAAATCACTCTGCCAATGGACACCTCGTCCAAGCGTTTGCCTTTATCCACCACGCGCAGATACGCCACGATTTTGCCCTTTTCTTGCAAAAACACGTGGTACGCGTCCAAATCAACGCCGTCCAAATCTTGATACGCGCAGTTTTGTTCCACAACGAAAACCTCGGCGCGTACACGCAAAATCTCGTACAGTTCCGCCGTCGTCAACTCGTCGAATTTTTTTACCGTCGTTTCCATACCCTATCCTTTATTGTTGCGGAACGACCGCATAAAAACACAAATCTTCCTCGCCGACGTTGATTAGACAATGCTCGCTCCCCTTAGGACAATAATGGCAATCGCCAGCCAAAAGCCTTTCTTCCACACCGTCGCAAACGGACTTGCCCTTGCCCGAGATAATAAAAATAATTTCAGACGTAGGCTCGTGTCTGTGCAAGCCGATGCTCGCCCCGCGCGCAAGTTTTCCGCGCAAAATTTTGTTTTTACCGTCCACGAACATGTTGGCAATCAGCGCGCCGTCTCCGCCGTAAAACGCCCGCAATTCCTTTTCTTCTATATCGTTGAATTTGATAACCATAACCGCACCTACCTCTTCTTTCCGTTTCCGCCCTTGAAACACCGCGCCTTTTCGCCAAACCTATAACGCTCACACACGTAAGCCCCGCAATAAGACTGCGCATTTTTTCAAGCCACGCTTAGTTCTTTTCTTATTCTATCACATTTGCCATTGCTACACAAGATTTTTTTATTTTACCCGAAAGGACACGTAGGGATACCTATTTTAATAAACCGTTTTTTATTTTAATTTCCCGAGTTTTGCCGTATTCGCAATTACGATTAGTACCGTCTCAGTTTCCAAGGGTTGCTCCGGATTTATGTTTACGCTGACCTGCTCGCCCTTCTTAATAGCGACGATATTAACTCCGTATTTTTTACGGAGATTCAATTCAATTAAGTTTTTACCGCACCACTCGTCTTTGACATCAATTTCTAGCAACGAAACGTCTTTCGATAGAGAAATCATATCGATAAAACCAGAACTTAAAAGATTCTTTGCAAGACGTATCCCCGATTCTTTCTCAGGAAAAACGACCTGGTCCGCGCCCACGCGAAGCAATATCTTTTGTTGCATTTCGTTTGCGCATTTTGCAATAACCGTCTTAACGCCAGCCTCCTTACAAAGCGTAACCGCCATGACACTCGCCTCAAGATTGCTCGCCATACAGACAATAACCGTATCGATGTTGCCAATACCAAGACGGGAAATAACCTCCTCGTTGGTCACGTCAGCGCACTTACAAACGGGTAGATACGCGGCAGCGTCGTTAACGATTCTCTCCTCGCTATCTACGGCAATCACCTCCATGCCGTTCGCTATAAGCTCTCTTGCCACGGCTGTGCCGTATCTTCCAAGTCCAAAAACTGCGTAGGTTTTCTTTGCTTTCATAATCTTCTCCTTTACCCTATACTGATATCTTCCGTCGGTTCGGAAATAACGTTTTGATTTTTGCTTTTACTCCCAAGCGCCACCGCAAGCGAGATAGGACCAACTCTGCCCAAATACATTGTTATAATGATAATTAGTTTCCCAAAGGCGTTGAGCGTTGCCGTCAAATTTCTTGAAAGTCCAACGGTTGCCGTTGCGCTGACCGTTTCATAAACCGCATCCAGCGCAGAGGCATTGCTCGTTGCCATCAAGAGAACTGTTGACATGGTACATATTGAAAGAAAGGTAACCGCCACGGCAACTGCCTTTTTTATAGATTCCTCGGACACACGACGACCGAAAAGCGTTGCGCTATTCTTATTTCTTATCGTTGCGAGGGCGGAGCAAATAAGGATAGCGATGGTTACGGTTTTTATACCGCCTGCCGTTCCCACAGGCGAACCGCCTATTAGCATCAAAATAATGGAAACGGCGGCAGAGGCGTTTGTCAAATTTTCTTGAGGAACAGAGGCAAAGCCTGCCGTTCTCGTTGTAACTGATTGGAAGAAGGACACTTGGATCTTATCAAACAAAGACATCCCTCCGATGGTCAACGGATTCGCATATTCAAAAATAAATAGGAGTACCGCCCCAATAAAAATGAGTCCTAAGGTAACGGTAATTGCAATCTTTGAGTGTAAAGTTAAGCGTCTAAATATCTTACGGTCCTTTCGCGAACGGCTCTTAACGACACGAATCACATCCCACCATACGATATAACCAAGTCCGCCGAGCACAATGAGCGCAGACGTGACGATGTTGATTAACGGATTCGTTGCGTAATTACAAAGGCTGTTTTCCGCAATAATATCAATACCGGCATTACAGAAAGCCGAAACCGAATTGAATACTGATATCCAGATTCCCTTTGCTCCAAAATCGGGAATAAATACAAACATATACGCAAGCGCGCCAATCCCCTCAATAATCAACGTACCGAGCAAGACGTTTTTTATAAATTTTGCAAGTCCCGACATGGTATTGAGATTAAAGGAATCCTGAATCAACAATCGATCGCTGATACCCATTTTTCTGTTCAAGAGGAGCATCAACCCAGACATAATTGTGATAATTCCAAGCCCCCCGACTTGTATCAAAAGCAAAATGACGATTTGCCCGAACACGCTCCAAGTAGACACGGTGGGAAGGGTAACGAGCCCCGTCACGCAGGTTGACGTGGTTGCCGTAAACAACGCGTCAAGATACCGTACTCCCTTACCGCTTGCGGAGCTGATCGGCAACGCCAAAAGCGCGCTTCCCACAAGAATCGTTACAAGGAAACTGAGCAATATAATCTGCGTAGTTGAAAGCGCAAATTTTCTCTTTCTAATCATAAAAACTGATCTCCAAAAAGCATAAAAAACCAACGTCCTCTACAGTCAGCTGGTTCCTTTTGGTTTTATTAACTTTAATACATATTAACATATTTTTACCATTTAGTCAAGCTTTTACATAAATTTTATACTTCTATCATTTTCACTTATACAGTCAGGTTTAAATTTTATTGAAGAAGTTGTCGTTTTTTCATCCTCCTCTACGGTCGCTCGTCGCGCGAACCCCCGATACTTCGGGCTTTCTTCAAGACCTCCGCCTATACAAAAAATGCGGGATGCCATTAGGCATCCCGCATTGCCATGAAAGGCGAAATTCGGGCGGAGGGTTTCTGCCGTTTCCGCTTTGCGGAGCCTCGGCAGAGCTTCCTCGCGCCGTTGAGCCCGTCGTTTTTTCCATCCTCCTCTACGGTCGCTCGTCGCGCGAACCCCCGATACTTCGGGCTTTCTTCAAGACCTCCGCCTATGCAAAAATGTGGGATGCCATCAGGCATCCCGCATTTTTGGCGCAGGCGGAGGGATTCGAACCCCCGTGGGGTTTCCCCCAAACGGTTTTCAAGACCGCCTCGTTATGACCGCTTCGATACGCCTGCATTTTTTCTTATTCGCTTTTTACTCCCCCTATTATACCCCACCAAAAAAAAATTGTCAATGCTTTTTCCCCCTCTATCCAAAATCTTCACACAAAAAAAGGAGCTATCTCAGCTCCCCTTTTTCTCTTGCTTTTTTTGTTTCTTTTGCGCTTTTTGGGCTTTCTTCTCCACCTTTTTTTGCGCCTTTTCCGCGCGTTTTTCTTCTTTCAGCTTTGCTTTCCTTGCCCGTTTTTCCGCCTTTTTACGCGCCCTTCTCGCCTTTTTGCGCTCTCTCTTCGTCAAAATTCGCTCCGGCAAGGCAATCTTCAAAACCTTATTCGCCGCCGTAATCGTAATAGACTCGTGCTCGCCACCGTCCTCGCCGTCCAGCGTAAACGTCGTGGGCTCCATCGTCAGCGTAATCTCCGGCGCGCGCACAAAACGCAAGCTCTGCGCCTCGTTAAAGTCGTCCTTTTTCAAACTCTTATACAACCGAATCCAACCCTTGATTCGTCTTGGACGGGGAATAAACGACGCCTCTAACAAACCGTCGTCCAGCACTACGTGCTTATCCACCAAAAGGTGCAACGTACCAATCGAGCGCGAATTGGAAATCGTACCGAAAATAAATTCGCCCTCGAACTCCACGTCGCCCGCTTTTACGTGCATTTTGCGACACGCCGCCTTGAACCTTTTCGGCGCAAGACATTTGATAATATTAACTATGTACGCTAAAATTCTCCAACGGTTTTTTGCGGACTGCTTGGTTTTATACGGCACGTCCGTCGCAAATCCAAACGCTGATACGTACGCAAAATACTTATCCCCAAACTTACCCAAATCGAGGGATTTCACGTTGTCGGACACAGCAATTTCCGCCGCCTCAACGACGTGTTTTGGAATCCCGTGCGTGGACGCAAAATCATTGACCGTCCCTGTCGGAATATAGCCCGTTTCCACCTCCTTGGGCAAGGACATCACGCCGTTGACCATTTCGTTGAGCATACCGTCGCCGCCAGCCACTACGATACGGTCGAACTGCGCGCCAATCTCGTGTATTTTATTAATTCCGTCGCCCGCGCATTGCGTAGGGTAGGCAACGACCGCATAGCCCGCCTTTGTAAATACGTTCAACACCTCCGACAAATGCTCGCGTATGACGCCCGTCCCCGAGTACGGATTGAAAACAAATAACAATTTTTTCATAATACGTTTCCCTTTGTTCTATCATAATACATTTTTTAGCGAAAGTCAACCGCCTTGTCGAATTTTGTTAAATTTTTGTCGGCTTTTGCCCGCTTGCAAACCCCAAAAACGGCTTTATTCAAAAAACACTTCCCTTTTTTTCGCAAATGTGTTATACTATCGACAGAAATCAAATTTTCACAAGGAAAAACAATATGCAAGAACAACCCCCTATGCCTTTTGAAAATATCCCCGCTTTGCAGGCAGAATTAAAAACGCTGGCGCATACGCTCGGCGCGGATATCGTCGGATTTTGTGATTTGGGGCAATCCCCCGTGCCCACCCTTCCACACCTTCGTTACGCCATGTCCCTAGGGGTAAAGCTTTCGGACGGCGTTTTAAAGACGATTGATGACGCCCCTTCCTTTGTCTATTTTCAGCATTACCGCACGGCAAACGCGTTGCTCGACAACGTCGCTTTCCGTTTGGCGCGCAAAATAGAAGAGCTCGGGGGCGAAAGCTTGCCGATTGCGGCAAGCCAAAGCCTCGGCAAAAACAATCCCTATCGCGGTATCTATCCGCACAAGAGCGCGGCGGTGCTGTCAGGTCTGGGGTTCGTAGGCAAAAGCGGTCTGTTTTTATCCGAGCAATACGGCAGTAAAATCCGTCTTGCCACGGTGCTTTCCTCTATCCCTTTTACGGCGGAATTGCCTGTGATTGAAAACGGTTGCGGAACGTGCAACGTTTGTCAAAAAGCTTGTCCCGCGGGGGCAATTTTCGGTGAAAAACCGACCGTCAACGGACAGCGCAATTTCGACGCGGAAAAATGTTCTAAGTACATGAAAGAGCATTTTCAAGATATCGGCAGAGGGAGCGTATGCGGTATCTGCATCAAGGTCTGCCCCAAAAACAAATTACAATAACCTTAAAAGCCAAACAAAAACGGCGTGGATACGATACGTATCCCGCCGTTTTCCTTTTTCAATCAATGCCGTATGCGTTTTACCCATACCTTATCCACGCCGCCCTCTCGCACCAAAGACCACGCGCTTTCGCAAGTCATACACGAAAGTAAGCTCTCGCCCGTATCTACGCATTTCGCGCCACACACAGGGCAACGCTTTCCAAAAATTTTATGCGCGCCCGCAAGCTGCATCGTGAGCGAACGTACAAAATCTTCCGTCGCGCGACAACCGAAATCGCCTTTGTTCGCCAAATTGATAACGCCGTCACTTTCCGTCGCCTTTCTCGAACATACGGCGATATACGCGTCCTCATAGCCCTGCGCAAGCTTTTCCCTGCGATACGCTGTCGCCAGCGCTCCGCTCTCTTCCGCTTCGCAGTCGACCACCTTGACGATTACCCGAGAAGTATACCGCTTTGCCGTTTCCTCTGCGTTCTCGTCCGTATCCACAGCCCTATCTCTTCGCATAGAAGTTGTCACCAACAGTTCCGCTTTGCCGACCGTCCGCAATTCTATCGTGAACACGTCCTTTTGCATACATACCTTATCGTACGCGCGACTGCCATCCGCAAGGCGTATTACCGTGGGTTTGCCTACGATACGATAACCGCCACAATAGATTGCGTACAGCATCCGCAATACGCCGTTGTCAAACAGAGCGTCCGCAAGGTGCTTGTTACGCCCGCGCATCGCGCAAAACCGCTTGTAGAACAGATAACACTCCCGATACGCATGGTTTTTCGTAAGGATATTGGTCGGCTGTATCGCGCCCGACAACGGTTTGCCTTGGCACTCTCTATACAGCGTACTGTTTTTGAATTTTACCGCTTTTTTTAAAAGGAGTTCCACACGATCGTATACGGTGATAATGGGGTCTTCCCCGTCTGCCAAAACGCGGGTATCGTCGGCATTTTTTACGGCGTTTTCCTGCTCGCTTGACATACGGAGCGCGCCCGCCGCCGTCAATCTCGACCCAAAATAGGTACGGAGATTGCCCACCAAGCCCGCAAGCTCGGTCAGCGTCCCCGACAAATATCGGATAATTTCGTCAATCAGCATTTTAATAAACCGATTTTCGTAAATGGCGTACTCGTCCTCAAAGGTATTCATATACACCGATTCTGGGCGAGGGCCTCGGTCGGAATCCTTCCAAAAACGCGGTTCTTTCAAGGTTAAAACAAACCCCTCTAAATCCAAACGGCTTGCCGCTTGCACCTTCACAACTTGCTGTACGTGTTTTACGTGTAGATGTTCGTTCCCCAAAATGCGTTGAATATAATCGAGCACCCTTGCAAAATCGTCCAACCAAGAAAGGTCGTCCGCTATATTCAGTTTTTCGTTATCCGCATCAGCGAACAGCGTTCCAAGGTCAATACAATCGCCGTATCCCTCGTCCAACCGTTCGGCAAATTCCGCAAGATATTTAACAACGCTTTTTTCCATACGCTCTTTCCGCTATTCTACTTTACGAAAGCTTTTTCACAAGACGGCGAATCATATTTTCCGTGTCCGCCAACACGCCCGCGCCGTACAGCTGATTGATTTTGTTTTGCAAGCGCACCAAGCCTTCTTTGATATAGTCCTCAAATCTGCCGTCCAATTTGTGCAATACCTTGCGACAGAACATAAGGTCAATCGCCTCTTCCTTTGTCCCGCCAAGCGCCACGTAGACGGGCACGAAGTTCATAATTTGGTTCATAATACGGTTACCGAAACGGATTTCAAACAACTCGTAGACGAATTCTGCCAACTCGTCGAATTTCGCAATATCCCCCTCGGCCAAGCCAAATTCCGCCCTTTCCTTTGCCGTTTGGAACAAATTCGAGAGCTGAGTAGGTCCCAACGCAATCGGCTCGGGCGAGGCCTTCGTTTGAATTTTCGCGTTCTTGTCGTTAAACTCCAACACCACCGCCCTATCGTATACCTTATCGGTAATGGTAAAGGTGGAATCGTCCTTGTTCGCCGTACCGACAAACCAAGTATTGACGGGCACGACTACCGCGCCGTTGTCGAGTTTTTTGGGGGAAAGCTCTGCCTTGACAGCAGGCATAACCGTTACTTTCCAATCTTCCGCAGGATATTCGAGCACGGACAGGAAATCCGCAAAATAATATTCCACGCGGGAAAGGTTCATTTCGTCAAGCACCATAAGGTTAAACTGGTTAGGAATATAAGACGCCTCGTACAAGCGTTTCAAGAAGTTCGTTTCCTTAAACACGTAGCTAAAATCGTTATAAAAACCCAAAACGTCGCTACGGTCGCGCCACGTCGATTGCACGGGCGCAAAGAAAGTCTTACTCCCTACGTACTCCGAAAAATATCTAGGGAGAGAGGACTTGCCCGTACCACTGAGCCCCTCCAAAATAATCAGCCTGGACGTCGCCATACCCGCAATAAACGAACGCAACATTTTCAAATCGTAATACAGCGCGCAACGTTCGGACAAAAAGGCTTGGAAACCCTCTGCAATTTGAGGCAACGTGTAGTCCGTTTCCGCCTGCGCGGGCGCACCGCTCTTTTTTGCGTATTGCGCGTCAATCGCTTTCAAGCTAGGGAAGATTTCCCCCTTGTTCTCCGCTTTTGCGGATTCGCCAACGCTCGCCACACTCGGCGCCGTCACCGCGCCGTTTCCATTGACCGTAGTTTCCGTTTTGATATTCGGCTTAAACGCGTGCGAGAATATCTCGATAATCATATAAATCGCCAGCAAACAAACGCTGACAATGAGCTGCGCGATCAAGAAATATAAATGCGTCAAGAACAGATATCTAATCTTCACGTTTTTCAGCGCAAAAAAGGCAAGGACAACCGTCCAACCGAAGACAAAAATAGCCGCGCACACCGCCCAAACAATCCATTTGCTATGCTTTGCCGGAATCTTCTTTTCTAAAAGTTTGCGGATTTTTTTGGCAAAAATCAAAAGAATCACGGGCAAAACCGTCGCAACGTACGTCATGGCAAACCCGCAGAAAATTGCCGTGCCGATATTGATGCGCTTGATGGAAAGCATCGTCACAATGCTGGCAAGGAAATTATGTTTCATCCCGCCGAACAACGCGTTGCCTTGGTCAATCATCAACACGCCGAGCAACCCTAAAAAATTGACCAACAATAAACTGCCGATTGCAACGTATACACCGTCTTTTTTCTTGAAAAACTTCATTCTATACCTCTCTAATTGTTTAAATTCCACACAAAAAACGCCGTACTTCGCCGTTTCCCGCTTTAATTTTTTTGTATTATATCATTAAGTTTTTCATCTGTCAATAAGGAAAAATAATTTTTTGTCAAATTTTCACCATTTTTTTACATAAAAAAACGGCGTGAACGCGATACGTCCCCCGCCGTTTCCATTTTTATTCCTTTTTCGCTATTGTAACACAGCTAAACAAAACGCTCGTTTTACGTCTATTTTTCAACGAATTAGCTAACCGCAACGTTCTTTATGTACGCGCCGTTGTTTCCCTCAACGAAATAGATACCAAATTCCGTACACACGTCAGCAAAACCGCTGATATCAATCGTTATCGTCTGCCACTCGCCAATAATAACCTTGCGCTCACCCGTATAGCTCGCGTCATACCAAAGATAACCGTTAGCCACACCAGGCATGGTTTCGTCCGTCTGATTGGGCTTTACGCGAATTGCAAATTCCTGCGTTGCCTCACCCGCCGTGGTCGTCGCCTCTTCGGGCACTAAAATATCGAACGTAACCGTGGTCTTCCCTTTCAACAAATTGACGTTGATATACATTCTGTTGTACGACGTTCCCGACACGATATAATACGCGTTGGTGTTTTCATCGTAAGCAACCGCTTGCACGCTACCGCTCGCCGAAGAGCTGTCGCTCTGCGCGGTAAGGTCCGTGCCGTATTGCAAACCCTCAACGTGAACGGGATTAGGCTCAGGTTCGGGCTCAGGCTCAGGTTCGGGCTCGGGTTCGGGCGCAGGTTCTTCGTTATCCGCTCCAAACGGATCGCCGTAGTAGCAGATATACCCTTTGGTAATCGTGCCGTCTTCCACCGAAACGGGAATTACCGTACCGCCCATAAGAGGGATTGCGCCAGCCGGATGCTCGTTCATATAACCGCCGAATATTTCCCCTTCTTTTGTAAGCGTATTATATCTATCGTACGTCGAGGACTTTTGACCGTATTGGAAACGTATCCCCTCGTATACGATACTTACGCTGTTGCAATGCTCGTGCCCGACAAAAATCGAATCCACGCCCAATTCTTTCAATTTGCTAATCGTAAGCGAAGAGTCCGACCAAGGCCCTTTCGTCGTTCTGCCAAGGAAACCAAAGTCCGTTTCGTCCGCCGTTTCCATGGTATCCAAATTTAAAGGTTCTTTCAATATCGAGGAAGTACCGCCTTCCGTTACCCCAGTATATTCGTCATATTTTCTAAATGCATCATGGAAAATCGTCGGTTGAATATGGTACGCCATCGAAATCTTCACGTCTGCGTCAACTTTATGGATAGCCTTAACCGAATCGGTAAACCACAAAACTTGATTGCTTCCAAAGCCTGCGGACGTTTTAACGCTATTCGTACCGAAAGCAGGCGCCGTTTGTACGCCGTTCGCATCGCACATTGGTCTGCCACAACCGTTGGAGTCCATCATATAGAACACGCGAAGAAGTTCTCCGTCAGCATTTTCAAGCCCTACCGAATAGTTGCCGTTCCCCGTAACTTCGCCCTGTTTAAACAGACAATTTTCCGCCGCTTCCAGCTGCGCGCATTGCCAATCTACACCCATCAAACTTTCGTTGTCGTGGTTGCCAAATACAGGCGCCCAAGGGATATCCAAGCCTTCCATAAAGTTGATAAGGCTAGTAAGCAACGCGCCGTTGGGATCAAATCTACCGTATACGATGTCCCCCGTCAAAATAATCAAATCGGGATTTGTCTTTTCCACCACTTCGCGAACGTATCGGTAACATTGATTTTCCACAGAATCACCATACGATACCACTTGCGTATCAGAAAGTTGCAACACGACGGGTTCGTCGTCTACTTCCACGATGAAATCCACTAAATCGTCGTTGGTTACGTATGCCCCGCAATCGCAATAGTACGCCTTACCGTTTTCACCGTCCGAAAGTTCGCCGTACGTATGTCCAGACGCCTTGCCGTAAGGAATTTTGCAAACGTCGCAAACGGGTTGCGATTCACAATCTACCGCCGTACCCGAGTGCCCGCTGTATTCTACCAACTCTCCGCAGGTACATACCAACCAATGCCCTGCCGTGCTATGTTTCCACTCGCCCTCCGTGATATGCGTATGTACTTCGCCACCGTCGCTACTATCGCCGCTTTCCGAGCTGTCGATAACGTCGCTACTATCGCCACTTTCCGAGGCGTCAACGCTTTCGCTGCTTTGCGGTTGCGAACTGTTGATTGCCCCCGTATTACCGCCTTTATCTCCGCAAGCCACCGCCAGCGTCGCAGACAAACTCGTCATTAGAGCAAGCAATATCCATTTTTTGAGTTTACCCATCATTTTTCTCCTTAAACAAATTTTTCACTTCCTTATTATATAACTTTTTAGGCGCGTTGTCAATGCTCAAAAATTGCAAAAACAAGCAAAAACGCATTTTTTACTTGTTTTTTAACAACGCCAAACTGTAAAATTAAAAGACGCAAGCCGTAATGCCTGCGCCCTTCCATTTCTATCCCTATTAAATATTATCCCTATTAAATATTCATACCGTTGTTATAACCCGACATAATTCCTTCTTTATACAGGTGCGAATCGTTGCTCCATTGCAACACGCGCGGAATCGACGTAGCCCGCGTATCGTCAAAATGAATTACCGTCACCCCCGAGTGCGAAATATCAAAATGCGAGGAAAGCAAAGCGTAGGGTATATCCAAAATACTGCTCAAAACCACCATACCGTTGCCCGCATGCGCGAACAGAGCCACCCGCTTGTCGTTCTTTTTCGTCACGCTGTAACAACCTCTTTCTCTGTCATGGACAAAGCCTTGTTTTGCGAAAAACTCGTCCACCTTTTCGTTTACTTTTTGAATCCCTTCGGCAAAGGTGTTGTTGGCAAAATCGGGGTGCTCGTACCATTTTTCGCCCAAAGCGCGCACTTCCTTGCTGTTAAATTTCTTTGTATACTCGTGGTTACAGAACACGAATTCTAATCCGCCTTTTCCATCGGGAACGGTGAAATTGTCCCAAGTAAATCCTTCGTGCGCCCAATCCACCACCGTTTTTTCTTTGCCGAGGGCCTTTAAGGTAGGCTCTGCCGTCATTTGCGCGCGCGTGGAATTGGACGTGTAAATTTCGTCTAACCCATACAGCGCAAGGCGTTTTGCGAGCGCCTCCGCCTGCCTATGCCCCCTTTCCGTTAAACTGTCGGGATCGTAAATCGGGTCTCCGTGTCGGATATAATAAAAAATCATATTCTTGCTCCTTTACAGCGGTTTTCGCCGTTTTTGCTTTCGTTTATGTTTTTTAGAGTGTTTCTTTTAAAATCGCCTTCGTTACCTTAGGCAAATCCGCCTTTTCCACGCTTTCAAGGTACTCTTCTATCGTTCCCGCCCTTTCAATCTCTTTCCACGCGTTGTATTTTGCGGTATTTTTCCACTCTGCGCGGGTGAGAACCTTCAAGGCGCGGTTTTTCAGTTTTGCAAGGGGCGTTTTTTGAGCAAATCGCACTTCAATGCGGTAGCGCACGCCACTCCTTATCTGTAACGCCAAGCAAACACAATCGGCAATCAACACGTTTGCTTTGCGCTTTTTACCGTCTATAAACAAGCGAACTTCGCCCGCCTCCACGTTTTCAAAGCGAAGATACAAAACGCGGTTTTTCGGCGTAATTTCCTCGTCCCCGTCCGCAAAGATTTCCGTCGTTTGCGTGCATATCTCCGCGTTTTCGGTATAGCGGTTGACGAACGCCGTCTTATATTCGCCCGTTTTTCCGCGCTCTAAACCGTCTTCTAACAGCATATATTCGCCGTTGCCGTTATAGATACGAACCTCCAATTTTTCGGGGTTATCACAGCCGTTCCCCCTATCCGCCGACAAGGGCAAAACACCGCCCGCTTTGGCAAACACGGGGATACTGTCCAATTTTCGGCGCAAGGTTATCTTTTTTTCACCCTTGCCAACCGCATATTCGTCCCCCGTGAAAATATCCGTCCAACGCCCCTCGGGCAACCAAGTTGTTATCCGCGCGTAACCGTCCTTTTTCATAGACTCCGTCACGGGCGCAACCAACAATTCGCTCCCAAAATAATAGGTCTGCGGATATTCGTACGCGCTTTTTTGTTTGTGCCTATAATACAACGGCTCGACCAGCGCCAAGCCCTTTTCGCTCGTGTTTTTCGACGCGGTATACAAATACGGTATCAAGCGGTGCCTAAACCGCAAAAATTCCATGGCAATCAGCCCCGCGCCGTCACCGTATTCCCACGGCTCTTTCGTCATGGTATCATAGCAAGCGCAATGCAGTCGGTTGATAGGACTGAACACGCCGTATTGGATATGCCGAACGTACAATTCGTCGCTCTTTTCCCCAAAATTGTGCCCGCCGATATCGTGGCTCCACCACGTATACCCCGCGTTGGTCGCCGTCGCCGTGAAATAGGGCAAATACCCCAACGTGTTCCACGTAATCTCCGTATCCCCCGAAAACCCGAGCGGATATCTATGCGAGCCTACGCCCGCATAACGGGAAAGTATCAAGGGCGCGCTATGCCCCTTGGCATTGTCCAAATAATGGTAATGATTGAGCGCCCAAAGAGGGTCGTAATCGGCTTTCGCCCCGTCCTTTTCGCCGTCCGTCCAAGGGATATTTTTCTGTTGCCAATCCATCCACCAAAAATCCACGCCGTCCTCTTCGTACGGGCGGTGCAAAATCGCAAAATAGGCGTTGATAAAATCCGCGCTTGAAAAATTGAAGGGAATCTGTTTGTCCTCGGGGTTTTTAATCCCCAACGCTTTCGCCATCTTTTCGTAATCGCGTTCCCACCAACGCACACCGTCGGACGGGTGTAAATTCAGCGTGATTTTCAAGTTTTTTCTTTGCAGTTCTTTTAAGAACTTTTTATAATCGGGGAAGAGATTTTTGTTCCACGTATACCCCGTCCAGCCCACAGACCAGCTATCGCCGACGTATTCCACCCCGTCCTTACCGCTCTTTGAAAACTCCAATTCTTCCTTGATATAATCGGAATAATGCCAATCCATATCCACCGTCGCCACCGTCAAGGGGATATCCCGTTCCTCAAAACGGTTTAAAACGCGCAAATATTCCTCGTCCGTATACACGTGGTATCTGCTCCACCAATTTCCGAGGGCGTATCTGGGTACAAGGGGCGTCGCGCCCGTGATTTGATAGAGCGCCTGCACCGCGCCTCGATAATCGTCGCCAAAAACAAAAATATATTCGTCCGAGCCGCTCGCAATCTCGTTTTTGATTTCGCCGTTTTGTTGCAGGGTAAGCGATTCGCTATCGTCTAACACCGCTACGCCCGATTTTGAGCAAACGCCTATGCCAAGCGCAATTTTTTTCGGTTTTTCGCCCTCTATCCAAGGGCGATGATATACGTCGGCGTTACAATTATCCAACGTACGGTACGTGCCCAAAAGGTTGCCCTCGTTATTCGCAAAAACACGCTTTCCGCCTAATTCAACGCATACCTGCCCCCTGTCTTTGTGTAAAATCAGTTTGCAAGCGCCCGTATCGATTTCGGCGGTTTCGCCCTTATCGGCAAAGGCAAATTCCGTCCTTTCCATATCCCGAAACCACACCGCTTGGGTGGCTTCGTCACGAAAACGCTTTTGCGGACTTTTTTCCAGACGGAACAACCGCGCGCCCAACACCGTCACACGGTAATCTTCCCAAAAAACTACGTTTTCCTTTTTAGCAATCGGTCGGGTTTTTGCAATCAAATGCTTGTCTAACATATTCCATTTTCCTCCCCCGTCTTATTATCCGAGAAATAAAAATCTTTTATGCGTTTTTCCGTCCCGCTCCACCGTTTCGTTCCACATCGACGCAGGGCGTATCCAAACCTGCCCTTCGCCGTATAAAGCGCGGTAAACTACGTATTTTTCCAAGCTTTCCGAGTGATTTGCAATAGCAATCACTTCGTATTCCTTACCCTTAAAATGACGGTATTTTCCGAGTTTAATTTCTTCCATAATCGCTCCTTTTTTATGTTCATCATTATAGCATACCCCCTACGTTTTTGCAATATTCAAATAAAAAATAATCAAAAAAACGCACAAAAATGATATATTATGGCACAAAACAATAGCTTTTTCCTATAAAAAGGTATATAATATTGCCGTTTGAGTTTTTCAAAGACTAACTACACAAAGGAGAAAAACATGAGAGCGCACGGAGTTCGTCAACCGCATCATTTTCATATCGGGTTGTTTTTGCACGGCCACGTTTTGCCGTTCGTGAAAAAGAACGCCGTCCTCTTAATCGCCCTTTGCGCGGCGGCAATTACCGCTTGTATCATCCCCCCTAGCAAGGCGTATCTTGGGTATTTCGATTGGAAAACGCTGACCTGTCTGTTCTGCGTTTTGGCGGTGGTTTGCGCCTTAAAAAATATCCGCTTTTTCTTCTTTTTAGCGCAAAAAATCGTGCGGACGTTTAAAAACGCGCGCGCTTGCGTACTCGCCCTTGCATACGTTACCTTTATCGGTTCGATGCTCATTGCCAACGATATGGCGCTGCTTACCTTTTTGCCCCTCGGGTACTTCGTACTCTCGTCCACGGGAAAAAGAAAGTACATGGCGTTTACCTTTATCATGCAAAATATCGCGGCGAATTTGGGGGGCATGCTCACGCCCTTTGGCAATCCGCAAAATCTGTATCTGTATACCAAATATTTAATTCCCACGGGCGAATTTATGCTGATTATGCTCGTGCCGTTTTTAATTTCCGTAGCGCTTATCACCCTTTGCTGTATAATTTTTGTCAAAAAGGAAGATATGACGATTGAGGAAACGAAAATCACGTTGCCTTTGTGGCGGACGATTGCATACGGCGTTTTGTTTGCGCTGTCTATCGTCATCGTGTTCCGCGTGATCCCCTTTTGGATTGGGCTTATCGTTATCCCTATCGCCCTCTTATTTTTGGATAGAAAGGCGCTCGGCAAGGTCGATTACGGACTTTTGTTGACCTTTATGGCGTTCTTCATCTTTTCGGGGAATATGGCGCAAATCCCCGCCATACAGCGTATATTCGGCAGTTTGCTTAGCAAAAATCCTCTGCTGGTATCCACCCTTTCTTGCCAAGTAATCAGCAACGTGCCCTCGGCGATTTTGTTATCGCAATTTACAAGCAATTACGAGGCGTTATTGCTCGGCGTGAATATCGGGGGTTGCGGTACGCTGATTTCGTCGCTTGCGAGCTTGATTACCTTCCGCGAATACACGTCGCACAACCCCGGTGGCGGAAAGAAATATATTCTGCTGTTTTCGGCGTTCAACTTTGCCTTTTTGGGCATATTATTCGGCGCGTGTTTCCTATTGACTATGTAAAGACAATAAACCCAAACCCGTTCGCAAGCAAGCGGACGGGTTTTATTAATACAATGAGGCACGTTGCGTAGGGAGCATACCTTACGGCGCGCCTCCATATTTTTAAAAGAATTAAGAAATTGCGCAAAAAAAAACGTATTGACAAATTTGTGGCTGTATGCTATACTATGCTTACCAAAGGTCGCTACACGGTTTTTATACGTCACCCTTTTTAAAGGAGGATTATCCATGAACATCGGCAAAAGATTTCGCTTTTTTACCTGCGCGATATTATCGGCGTTTCTGTTTGCTAGCGTTTCTTGCGCGCAAAACGCCCCTTTCGCCAGTAACAACCCTTCCGATTCTTACAGCGATAGCACCGACAACGGTGGCAACGAATCCATAGACGGCGCAACGGCGCTCGCTACGCCCGCCCCCGCCTACAAGCTGAGCTATAACGACCGCAAAAACGAGGACTACGTTGCTTTCAAGCAAAAATTGGAACTGTTTTCGGCAAAGCTTGCGAGTATTACGTACGATACGTACGATAAAGAACCCAACTTTACCATATCCCCTCTTTCTGTATTTTCGGCGCTTGCCCTCGCCGTTGAGGGGGCAGACGGCGCAACACGCACGCAGATTTTGAACGCCCTCGGCGTGTCCTATGCGCAGTTGCAAGAATATTACGCCATGCTGTATAACGAAGTAACGGTAACCCATTCCGAAACGGAAAACGGCGAGGAAAAGCTTTCGGGAGAAGTACAGCTTAGCAATTCCGTTTGGATGCAAGAAGGGGTGCTTTTTAAACAGCCCACACTCGACACGTTAGCAAACAAATATTACGCCTATTCCTATTTGGCAGATTTTAAACGCAATAACGAGGGAGCCAACGAAGCCTTGAAAGACTTTGTCAAAAAGCAAACGCACGGGCTTATCGACCAAAATTTTCAGCTTTCGAAAGACACCATACTTGCCCTTGTCAATACGCTGTATTTAAAGGACGGTTGGTTACAAAACGGCGACGATTTGCAAACGGCAGGCACGTACACCTTTACCAATGCCGACGGCTCTACGCTTTCCACAGAGCTGTTACGGGGCTTATACTCGTCGGGCAGAGCGTATGAAACGGACGCATATTCTTTCTTCTACAACACCACCGCCAACGGTTATAAGGTAAAGTTTATCCTCCCCAAAGACGGATATTCGGTTGCGGATATTTTTACCGAAGAAACCCTTTCCGAAGTCAACAGCGTTAAAAACTTTACTGCTGCGGACGACGAATATATCTACTTTACCCGTTGCATTTTCCCCGAATTCACCGCGGAATACGACGAGGATATGAAAGACCTCTTGAAAGAATATTTCAGCGTGCTCAATCTTTTTGATAAATATACTTGTGATTTTAACAATTTGATACAAAATCAAGAAGAACAGTTTGAGTTCGTTTGGTGTGAAAAGGTGCAACACGTTGCCAAGCTATCTGTCGATAAGACGGGCATAGAGGGCGCGGCGGCTACCGTTATTCAAATTTCTGGCTCCACCAGCGCCCCCGACATGCCAATGCTCTATGCTGATTTTGTCGTGGATAAGGCTTTTGGTTTTATAGTAACCTCCCCGCACGACATCACACTCTTTTCGGGTGTAGTGGAAAATCTCTAAAAAGCACAATATATCAAAACGTCCCCCGTTCGGTTATCCGAACGGGGGACGTCCATTTATGGTTATATTATTTACCGCCGAGACATTTTACAAGCACGGCTTTTTGCGCGTGCAAGCGGTTTTCCGCTTCGTCGAAAATTTCGTTGGCGTGCGCCTCAAAAACCTCCGCCGTAATTTCTTCTTCACGGTGCGCGGGCAGACAATGGAGCACCATTGCTTTTTCGTTTGCCACTTTCATTACTTCCATGTTGATTTGGTAGTTTTTGAAAATCTTTTTGCGTTCTTCCGCCTCAGCCTCTTGTCCCATGGACGCCCAAACGTCGGTGTAGAGTACGTCCGCGCCCTTTGCCGCCTCTAAAACGTTATCCGTGCAGGTGAACTTGCCGTTTTCCTTCGCCCAAGCCATAATTTCCGCGTCGGGTTCGTACCCTTTCGGGCAAGCCACCGATACTTCCATACCCATTTTGATACCGCCGACAATCAAGGAGTTGGTCATGTTGTTGCCGTCGCCGATATAGCAAAGCTTGTTGCCTGCGCACGCGCCCTTGTATTCGCGAATCGTCATAAGGTCGGCAAGCACTTGGCAAGGGTGACAATAATCGGTCAAACCGTTGATAATGGGAATAGAGCCGTAGGTTGCCAAATCTTCCACTTCCTTTTGCGCAAAGGTACGAATCATGATACCGTCGAGATAGCGGGAAAGTACGCGCGCCGTGTCCTCTACGGGTTCCCCTCTGCCAATTTGCAAATCACGCGCGCTCAAAAACAACGCGCTGCCGCCCAAATCGTACATGCCCACTTCAAAAGACACGCGGGTACGGGTGGACGATTTCGAGAAAATCATACCCAAGGTTTTACCCTTTAAAAGGTGGTGCTGTATGCCGTTTTTCTTTTCAAATTTCAGTTGGTCCGCAAGGTTCAAAATCTCCGTAATTTCCTTTTTGGACAAATCCATTAATTTCAACAAATGTTTCATTTTTCAATCTCCTCTTTCAATATTTCGATTGCCTTTTTCAGCGTTTCGAAAGGTATATTCAAGGCGGGAAGTAACCGCACCTTGTTTTTCGCTTTGATGACCAGCACACCGCGCGCCATACAGTTTTTAATGACTTCCGACGCGTCCTTTTCCGTTTCCACGCCAATCATCAAACCCTTGCCCGTCACGCTCTTTACGCCCTTTGCCGAGCCGAGCGTTGCAAAGATATACGCGCTCTTTTCTTTGACTTCTTCAAGCAGTTTATCGTCGATACGCCCTAAAATGTTCAACGCGCCCGCGCACGCCACGGGGTTACCGCCAAACGTCGAGCCGTTCAAGCCCGCAGTAAAAAGCGTTTCCGCCCTTTCGCCGAGCATAGTTGCGCCAATAGGCAAACCTCCGCCCAAGCCCTTTGCCGTCGTTACGACGTCGGGAGTGATACCGTAGTCTTGAAAAGCGTACAAGCTACCCGTTCTGCCGTTGCCCGTCTGCACTTCGTCCACAATCAACAAAAGGTCGTTTTCCTTTGCCAAGCTTTCCACTTGCTTGACGTAAGCGGTATCGAGCGCCGTCACGCCCCCCTCGCCTTGGACGAGTTCTATCATGATACCGCAACATTTATGCGCCTTGACAAGGGCGCGCATATCGTCGATATCGTTCGCCACCGCATGCACGAACCCGTCCGTCATGGGGGTAAAATGTTCGTGGAAAACGTCCTGCCCCGTCGCGGAAAGGGTGGTAATCGTACGACCGTGGAAACTGTTTTTAAGCGTGATAATGACAAAATGGTCTTTGCCCTTTTTCAGTTCGCCGTGCTTTCTCGCCGCCTTAATCGCGCACTCGTTCGCCTCTGCGCCGGAATTGGAAAAGAAGACCTTTTTCAGCCCCGTTCTCATGCAAAGCTCCTTTGCAAGCAGAGCGCAAGGCTCGCTGTAATACAAGTTGGACGTGTGTTGGATTTTATCGAGTTGCGCAATCACGGCGCTCTTCCAAGCCTCGTCGCCAACCCCAAAGGCATTGACGGCGATACCCGTGCCAAGGTCGATATATTCCTTGCCCGTTTCATCGTAGACAAAAGAGCCTTTGCCCGAAACGAGTTGCAACGGAAACCGCGCGTACGTCCCTGCGATATATTGTTTGTCTGTTTCGATTATATTCATAGGTTTACCTTATATTCTATTGCCCGATACGAACATCGTACCCAAGCCCTCGTCCGTCAAAATTTCGATAAGAATTGCGTGAGGCACTCTGCCGTCCAAAATAAACACCTTGTTCACACCACGGCGAATCGATTCGATACAGCAGTTGATTTTAGGAATCATACCACCGCTGATAATGCCGTCGCGAATCAGCTTGGGCGCGTCGGAAACGTATACCTTGGAAATGAGGGTGGACGGGTCGTCCTTATCCATACACAAACCAACGATATCGGTCATGGAAATCAAGCATTCCGCTTTGAGTTCGCCCGCGATTCTCGCAGCCGCCGTATCGGCGTTGATGTTGTAGGTGTTGCCGTGTTCGTCAAAACCGACGGTGGAAATAACGGGGATATACCCCTTTTCCAAAACGTCCACAATCGAGGATACGTTCACGTCCGTAATATTGCCCGCAAAGCCGTGGATATCGTCCACTTTTTCCGCTTTAAGCATATGTCCGTCCACACCGCAAAGCCCGATTGCCTTGCCACCCTTGCTCTGCAAAAGGTTGACGAGATTTTTGTTTACTTTGCCCGCCAAAACCATTTGCACGACGTCCATGGTTTCTTGGTCGGTCACGCGCAAGCCGTCGATAAATTCGGATTTTTTACCGATTTTGCCGAGCATTTCGGTGATTTCAGGTCCACCGCCGTGTACAAGCACGACCTTTACGCCTATCAGGGACAAAAGCACGATGTCGCCCATAACGGCGTCTTTTAAATCGTCGCTAATCATAGCGTTTCCGCCGTATTTCACAACGACGATTTTATCGTAATATTTTTGAATGTACGGGAGCGCTTGGGTTAAAATTTCCGCGCGCTGCGCCGTAGTCGGTTTGCTGTTCATAATTATTCTTCCTTTTTTGATTTTGTTTATTTTCCACTTGGTCGTTTGTGATACGCGAAGCCGCGTTTTACGAATACTCGGTCGAGTTAAAACGAGCAAGATAATCTTGCAGCTAGCTTTACTATCTTTTCGTCCGTGTGTGTATACGTCCCACGTTCGTTTGGGAGCATAGTCGACCGCGTTTTACGAATACTCGGTCGAGTTAAAACGAGCAAGATAATCTTGCAGCTAGCTTTACTATCTTTTCGTCCGTGTGTGTATACGTCCCACGTTCGTTTGGGAGCATAGTCGACCGTATTTTACGAATACTCGGTCGAGTTAAAACGAGCAAGATAATCTTGCAGCTAGCTTTACTATCTTTCCGTCCGTGTGTGTATACGTCCCACGTTCGTTTGGGGGCATAGTCGACCGTATTTTACGAATACTCGGTCGAGTTAAAACGAGCAAGATAATCTTGCAGCTAGCTTTACTATCTTTTCGTCCGTGTGTGTATACGTCCCACGTTCGTTTGGGAGCATAGTCGACCGTATTTTACGAATACTCGGTCGAGTTAAAACGAGCAAGATAATCTTGCAGCTAGCTTTACTATCTTTCCGTCCGTGTGTGTATACGTCCCACGTTCGTTTGGGGGCATAGTCGACCGTATTTTACGAATACTCGGTCGAGTTAAAACGA
>SVHT01000004.1:127307-194697 GCA_015055615.1 Clostridiales bacterium
AGTTAAAACGAGCAAGATAATCTTGCAGCTAGCTTTACTATCTTTCCGTCCGTGTGTGTATACGTCCCACGTTCGTTTGGGGGCATAGTCGACCGTATTTTACGAATACTCGGTCGAGTTAAAACGACGGAGATGCGAGCGATACGCGAAGCCGCGAAGGAGCGTACAAGTAGTACGTGACTGAGCGGCGACAAAGTAGCGCGACGCAAATACGTTGTTTTTAGGTACGATAGTCGCCGTTGATTTTTACATAATCATACGTCAAATCACAGCCCCAAGCCGTCGCTTTGCCGTCGCCGTCGCCAAGCGCCACCAAAATTTCAATTTCGTTTTCGAGCAAGATTTCTTTGGCTTTTTCTTCGGAAAATTCGATACCCGCGCCGTCCTTGCACACGGAAATTTCCCCCTTTGCCGAACGGAACGCAACGTCCACTTTGTTGACGTCTACGTCCACGCCTGCATACCCGATGGCACACAACACGCGCCCCCAGTTTGCGTCCGAGCCAAACATAGCCGCCTTGACAAGCGACGAGCAAATTACCGATTTTGCTACGATTTTTGCCGTTTGCTCGTCCTTTGCGCCCGTGACTTTGCACTCTAAAAGCTTGGTTGCGCCCTCGCCGTCTGCCGCGATTTTTCTGCAAAGATAGGTCGTCGTTGCGCTAAGCGCCGCGCAGAAGTTATCAAACGCCTCGCCCTCTTCGGTAATTTCCGCATTGCCCGCCATACCGTTTGCAAGCACCGAAACCATATCGTTGGTCGAGGTGTCGCCGTCCACGCTAATCATATTAAACGAATCTTTTACGTCTGCGGAAAGGGCTTTTGCGAGCATAGCCGATGAAATGGCGCAGTCCGTCGTCACAAACACGAGCATCGTCGCCATGTTCGGATGAATCATACCGCTACCCTTGGCAATACCGCCGATACGGCAGGTTTTACCGCCTACCGTGAACTCGAACGCAATCTCTTTCTCCTTCGTGTCCGTCGTCATAATCCCTTCGCAAGCCAAATCGCTGTGTAAGCCAAGCCCCGAAACAAGGGCGGGAATTCCTTCTGCAATCGGCGTGATATCTAAGGGATGACCAATAACGCCCGTGGACGCCACCACGACGTCCTTTGCATCAATTTTCAGTTCTTTTGCAAGCAAAGCGCAAGTTTGCTCGGCAATTTCAATACCGTTTGCGTTGCAGGTATTGGCGTTGCCGCTGTTGCAAATCACCGCGCGGGCTTTTCCGTCCGCGATATTGTTTTTCGTCACCGTCAAGGGCGCGCCTTTGACGAGGTTTTGCGTGTATACCGCCGCCGCGCTCGCCTGCGTTTCGCTGAAAATCAGCGACAAATCACGCTTGGTCTTGTTTTTACGGATTCCGCAATGCACACCGTTTGCCGTAAAGCCTTTTGCGGCGCACACGCCGCCTTGAATTTCTTTTAACATCTCTCTATCCTTTTACCTTTTTACAGTTCTAATCCTTTCGTTTTTTCTGCGCCGATTACCATGTTCATGCACTCAATCGCCGCGCCACTCGCGCCTTTGCCGAGGTTGTCATAGCACGCAATCAACAAAATCCGTTCTTCATTGCCCGCTACGGTCACCACCATGCCGTCCTTTTTAGAGAGCGCCGCGCCCGACACAAAACCGTTTTCGTCCGCGCTTTCCTTGTATTGCACGATTTCACCGACGTATTTTTCTGCGTACGCCTTTTTGACGTCGTCCACGCTACCTTTTAATTGCGAGGCGAACAAGGGCACGGTCACCGTCATACCGCTGTAAAAATCGGATACGATCGGGCAGAAAATCGGCGGGTTTTCCACGCCTGCAATCGCTTTCATTTCCTTCAAATGCTTGTGCTGTTGCGTGATACCGTATTGGCGGGGCGCGCCGAGCAGTTCGCTCCTTTCCTCGCTCTCGTAATCGGCAATCATCTTTTTACCGCCACCCGAATAGCCCGTAATCGAGTGACAAGTCAACAACGCGTCTTTGTCAAGCAATCCCTTTTCAATCAGCGGATACACCAGCGCAATAAAACCGCTGGCATGGCAACCGGGCACGGCAATGCGCTTGCTTTTCAGCAATTTTTCCTCGTGCGCCTTGGAAAGCTCGGGAAAACCGTACGCCCAATCGGGCAAGGTACGGTGCGCCGTACTCGCGTCGATGACCACCGTATCGGGATTGTCCACAAGGGAAACGGATTCCCTTGCCGCATCGTCGGGCAAGCATAAAAACGCTACGTCCGCCTTGTTTAACATTTCCTTTCTTGCCGTCGGGTCCTTTCTCTTCTCCTCCGACAGCGTTATGATTTCCACGTCGTCGCGGGCAGACAAACGCTCGTAAATGCGAAGCCCCGTCGTGCCTGCGCTCCCGTCGATAAATACCTTTTTCATACTTCTTTCCTCTTACTTATTTCGCCAAAAAGGCGCGGACTTTTTCCACTTGTTTTTTCACCGAAGCGGGCGACGCGCCCCCCTCGCTAAGACGCTTATTCACGCAAGTTTCCAACGAGATTTCGCCGTACAAATCTTCCACGAACAGTTCGCTGTGTTTTTGATAATCGGCAAGGGGCAGAGTATCGAGCACGCAGTCCTTTTCGATACATTCCGCAACAATCGTACCCACGATTTTGTACGCGCTACGGAACGGCATACCCTTTTTCACCAAATAATCGGCAAGGTCGGTGGCGTTGATAAAGCCCTTTTGCGCCGCGCGATAGGTGTTTTTGGGGAGCACTTTCATCGTTGCCACCATGGGCGTGAGTACTTCCAAACACATTTTCACGCTGTCTAGCGCATCGAAAATCGCCTCTTTGTCCTCTTGCATATCCTTGTTATACGCCAAGGGCAAGCCTTTGAGCGTGGTAAGTAGCGCCTGCAAATCCCCGTATACGCGCCCCGTCTTGCCACGGATAAGCTCCGCCATATCGGGGTTTTTCTTTTGGGGCATAATCGACGAGCCCGTCGTGTAGCTATCGTCCAATTCGATAAACTTAAATTCCCAGCTCGACCACAGAATAATTTCTCCGCTAAGGCGGGAAAGGTGCATCATCAAAACGGAAAACGCGCTGATAAGTTCCAAGCAAAAATCTCTGTCGGAAACACCGTCAATACTGTTCCAAGAGGGAGCGTCAAACCCAAGCGCCGCCGCCGTCTGCGCGCGGTCGATACCATAGGTAGTACCCGCCAAGGCGCAACTTCCCAAAGGACATTCCTCGTTCATACGCGCCACGGCGTCTTGAATACGACCGATATCCCGACGGAGCATCATCGCGTACGCCAACAAATGGTGTCCAAAGGACACGGGTTGCGCGCGCTGTAAGTGCGTATACCCCGGCGCAATCGTTTCGGCGTTTTCTTCCGCTTGGTCGACAATCGCCGCAATCGCCTCTTTCACGAGGGCGACCACGATTTCCGCTTCGTCGCGAAGATACAGACGGATATCCACCGCCACTTGGTCGTTACGGCTACGCGCCGTATGCAAACGCTTGCCCGCGTCGCCAATGCGTTTGGTCAATTCCCCTTCGATAAACATATGGATATCTTCCGCGCCGTTGTCAAAGGTGAGAACGCCGTTTTCAATATCCGCCTTAATCGCCGTCAAGCCGTCGATAATCAACGTTAAATCTTCCGCCGATAAAATACCCACGCTGTTTAGCATTTTCGCGTGCGCAATCGAGCCCTTAATATCCTGCGCGTACATACGGCAATCGAAGGAAAGGGAAGAATTAAAATCGTCTGCTTTTTGATCGAGCGCCTTTAAAAAGCGCCCTGCCCACATTTTTTCCATAGCTTTTAAAAACACGCTTTGCCTGCCGCGCACGCGACAGGCAATAGCTTTCCTTTTTTATAAAATAATTGACTGTATTGAAACGGTGAAACTGCGAGCAGTTCAAGGCGCGGTGAGGGCGCGTACAGAGAAGTACGTAACCGAACCGCAACCAAGAAATGCGTCCGCTTTTACTTGTTATTCTTTTGGTTGACCTGCGCCTGCACCTTAATCGGCAAACCGAACAGTTCGATAAAGCCGGTTGCGTCTGCTTGGTTATATACGTGGTCTTCGCCAAAGGTTGCGATTTCTTCCGAATACAACGAATAATCGCTCCATGCGCCCGCCTTGATAATGTTGCCCTTGTAGAGTTTCAAGCGAGCTTTACCCGTTACGTTTTCTTGCGTTTTGTCTACGAACGCCGTCAACGCTTCGCGCAAAGGCGTGAACCATTGTCCGTTGTAAACGAGCTCTGCAAAGCAAACGGAAAGCTCCTGCTTTTTGTGCGCCGTGTATTTGTCAAGGCACAGCGTTTCCAAATAGCTGTGCGCCTTATACAAAATTTCACCGCCCGGGGTTTCGTATACGCCACGGCATTTCATACCAACCAAACGGTTTTCGACGATATCCAACAGCCCAATGCCGTTCGCCCCGCCCACTTTATTAAGAGCAAGGATAATGTCTTTCGCGCTCATCTTCTTGCCGTCGAGGGCTACGGGTTTACCCTTTTCAAATTCGATTTCTACGTAGGTAGGTTTATCGGGCGCCTGCAAGGGAGATACGCCCATTTCCAAAAAGCCTTCCTTTTCGTACTGCGGTTCGTTGCCCGCGTCTTCCAAATCCAAACCCTCGTGGCTAAGATGCCAAAGGTTTTTGTCCTTAGAATAGTTCGTTTCACGGTTAATCTTCAAAGGCACGTTGTGCGCTTCCGCATAATCGATTTCTTCCTCACGGGATTTAATCGACCACTCACGCCAAGGCGCGATAATCTTCATATCGGGCGCAAACGCCTTAATCGTCAGCTCAAAACGAACTTGGTCGTTCCCCTTACCCGTACAGCCGTGACAGATTGCGTCCGCCCCTTCCTTTTTCGCGATTTCCACGATACGCTTTGCAATAACGGGACGCGCGAACGAAGTACCCAAAAGGTATTCTTCGTATTTTGCCCCCGCCTGCATGGTGGGGATAACGTATTCGTCTACGAATTCGTCCGTCAAGTCTTCTACGTAGAGCTTGGACGCGCCCGTTTTAAGCGCCTTTTCTTCCAAACCGTCCAGCTCGTCCGCCTGCCCAACGTTACCGCTTACCGCAATAACTTCGCAGTTGTTGTAATTTTCTTTGAGCCAAGGAATAATAATCGAAGTGTCCAAACCGCCCGAATAGGCAAGCACTACTTTTTTGATGTCTTTTTTATCCATAATCGTTCTCCTAAAAACTTTTATTTTTTTCTTTATTCTTGCAACGGAATTTCTTTTCTCGGTTATCGCCGTTGCATTTATATTCAATTTATGCACTCATTATACACCCAAAAAAACGCTTTGTCAAACGGTTTTTATGCTTTATTTCATAAAATATTCGTATATTTTCCGAAGATTTTTGAATATATTGCATAAATGTATAAAATAGTGAATATCCTTTACTTTTTGTATAAAGTTTCCGCGAGGCGCACCGCCGCCATACCGTCCTTGCCGTAACCGTCTGCGCCGATTTTGCTTGCGTATTCCGCGCTGAGCACCGCGCCCCCGACGATAATTTTTACCCACGGGGTTTTTTCACGGAGCAATTTGACGGTTTCCTCCATAGAGGGCAAGGTCGTCGTCATCAGCGCGGACAAGCCCACCAAGGGCGCGCCCGTTTCCGCTACGCAAGCCACCACCTTTTCAGGAGGAACGTCACGGCCGAGGTCCACCACGTCAAAACCGTAATTTTCAAGGAGCGTCCCGACGATATTTTTGCCGATATCATGGATATCCCCTTTCACCGTCGCCAGCACGACTTTACATTTTTTCGCGCTCTCGCCGCCGTTTGCCAGCATATACGCCTTGATTTTTTCAAACGCCCCTTTCGCCGCTTCCGCGCTCATGAGCAGTTGCGGTAAAAAGGTCCGCTTTTCCTCGTAATTTTTTCCCACTTCGTCCAGAGCGGGCACAATCTCGCCGTTTACGATTTCCAAAGCGGGCATGCTCTGCAACAACCGCGCGCACTCGTCCGTAGCCTCCGTTTTCAAACCGCGTATAATCGCCCGTTGCAAGGGAGATTTTTCGTCCGTCTGCACCGAACTCGTCACCGTTGCCGTCGCCGTAGGCGTAGACACGCTGGCAGGCAAGATTTCGGTTGCAAAGCGGATATATTCCTCGTAATTCTCGTCTTTGCCGTGCAGAGCGTTAAACGCGTAATAGGTCTTTAACATCTCCACGGAATTGGGGTTGATAATCGCCGCCGACAAACCGTTTTCGAGGGCAAGCGCAAAGAACGCCGCGTTTATCGTTTCGCGCGAGGGCAACCCAAAGGACACGTTGGACACGCCGAGGGAAGTTTTCCAACCCTTTTCCTTTAACCGCGCCAAGGCTTGCAAAGTGGTTTTTGCTCCGTCCTTATCGGCGCTGATTGCCATTGCCAGCGGGTCGATAACGATATCCTTTTCCGCTATGCCGTAGGTTTTTGCCGTCGCCACGATTTTTTCCGCAATCGCCACGCGCCCGTCCGCCGTTTCGGGAATCCCGTTTTCGTCCAAGGTCAGCGCAATCACGACGCCACCGTATTTTTTGACCAACGGAAATACCGTCGCCATACTCTCCGCCTTTCCGTTGACGGAATTGACAAGGGGCTTACCGTTATAAAGGCGCATTGCGCGCTCCATCGCTACGCTATCCGAAGTATCGATTTGCAAAGGCAGGTCGATGACCGCCTGCAACTGCTCGATATAGCGGGGCAATTCTTCCTTTTCGTCTATCTCGGGCGAGCCGACGTTGACGTCCAAAATATGCGCGCCCTTTTCCTGTTGCGCGATACCTTCCGCCAAAATATACGCCGTATCCTTTTCCTTTAACGCTTGCTTAAAACGTTTTTTGCCCGTGGGATTGATGCGCTCCCCAATCAATAGGGGCTTGTCAAAATCTACTGCGCGCGTATACGAGGACACGCAAGTAATTTCCTTTTTTGTAATCGGCAGAGCCGACAGAGCTTTCGTCGCCGTCACCGTCCCTTCGATATAGCTCGGCGTTGTTCCGCAACAACCGCCGACAAGGCGCGCGCCCATTTTCACGAACTCCGCCATGTATTGGGCGAACTCTTTTTCGTCGATATCATAACGGATTTGATCGCCGTCTACGATTGGCAAGCCCGCGTTGGGCTTTACCAAAACGGGTACGCTTGCGCGCGCGAGTAATTCTTGCACCACGCCTTGCATTTGCTTTGGACCGACCGAGCAGTTGACGCCGACAGCGTCCACGCCCAAGCCCTCCAACAACGCAACCATCGCCGAAGGGGTTGCGCCCGTCATCAGCTTTCCGTCCTCGCCGTACGCGCAAGACACGAAGATAGGGAGCGAGGTATTTTCCTTGACAGCCACTACCGCCGCTTTCGTTTCGTACGAATCGCCCATCGTCTCTATCAGCACGCAGTCCACGCCGTACTTTTCGCCCAATCTCGCCGTTTTCGCAAAGGTTTCCACCGCCTCTTCAAAGGCAAAATCGCCGTACGGTTTTAACAATTTCCCCGTCGGACCAATATCGAGCGCCACGAATTTTTCTTGCTTGCCTTGCGAAGTTTTCGCCGCTATCCGCGCGTTTTCCACCGCCGCTTTGACGATTTCGTCCAATTCCTTTTCGGTAAATTTCAAAACGTTTGCGCCGAAGGTATTGGTCGCGACGATATTGCTCCCCGCGTTAAAATACGCGCGGTGAATACCTTGCACCGTCTCTGCATGCGTTACGTTCCACCGCTCGGGAAGTTCCCCCAAGGGCAGGCCCGCCGCTTGCAACAGCGTGCCCGTACCGCCGTCCAAATATACGGTATTTTGTTGTAAGAATTCTCTTACGTCCATCTTTAATCCTTTTTAAACGCGCAGTCTGCCTTACCGCAAAGCGCGCAATTTTTTTCTTCCTTGGTTTCGTTGCAAGGGGTGTTTTTCAACCCGAATACCGCCGTTACCGATTTCGTCGGCGACATCAAATAACTGTCAAGTAGCGTTACGCCGATATGCTTTTCTGGCTGTAACAAAGCGAATATTTCCCTTTGCGCCGTCAACGGAAAATCTCCGTATCCGGGGCTAAACCGCCGTCCGCATACCCCGCCGTCTACTGAAAAGTCTTCGCAAAATCTATCGCACAACGCCTCGATACGTTCCGCGCCGATTGCTTGAAAGAGCAGAGCCTTTGCCGTCGATACGCTTGCGTATCGGTTAACCAATCGGTCAATTTCAAGTCCCACCGTCGCCGCAAACAGTACGATTTTTTCGCAATTTTCCGTCCACCCTTTCGCCGTTTCACTCGGCGGGAACAGCTCGAAAAACTCCGTTTTCGTCAGCTCTGCATAGCACACGCGATAGGTAAACGCGCGGTCGCACGCTTGCAAACACTCGCCTAAGAGCGCTTGCAACGTTTCGTCCCCGTCCCCTCTCACGCCCGCATAGCGCAAGATTTCTCGCCTATCATAATCGGGCAGAGCCGTATAGGTTTTTACCGATACCGCCTTACGCATGCTTGCCTATGATATCGGAAAGGTTGTTTTGTATCGCCGCCGCCACGTCGGGTTTGTTCATCGAATACACGTGCACGTTCGTCACGCCGTTGGCGAACAAATCGATAATTTGGTCGGTAGCGTACGCAATCCCCGCCTGTTTCATCGCCGCGCTGTCCCCGCCGAATTTATCGACCAGCGATTTAAAGCGCTGGGGCATAAACGAGCCAGAAAGGTTGATAGCGCGTTCCACTTGCTTAGCGTTCGTGATTGGCATAATGCCGGCGATTACGGGCACCTCTATACCCGCCTCGCGGATTTTGTAGAGGAAATTATACAAGAGGTTGTTATCAAAAAACATCTGCGTCGTCAAAAACTCGCATCCTGCGTCCACTTTTTCTTTGAGATGGCGGATATCCTCTTTTTGCGAAAGACTTTCGGGGTGTACCTCGGGATAACAAGCCCCGCCGATACAAAAATCCGCGCCGCTTTGCTTTAATTCCGCAATCAAATCCACGGCGTGGCGATACGCCCAACCGCTCCTATCCGCGCCTTGCATATCCGCAGGGATATCCCCGCGCAGAGCCATGACGTTTTCAATGCCTGCATTTTTAAAATCGGCGATGCGCGCCGCCACCGTCTCTTTGGTGGACGAAACGCAAGTCAAATGCGCCAAGGACGGCACGCCGAACTCTTCGCGAATATTTTTAGCGATGTTAAGGGTGTACTTGCTCGTACCGCCACCCGCACCGTAGGTCACACTCATAAACGCAGGGGAAAGCCTGGCGATTTCTTCCGTCGCCGTTTTTACGCTGTCGTAATTATCGTCCGTCTTAGGAGGAAACACCTCAAAGGACAGCGAATACGTATTCCGTGCAAAAATTTCCGTCAGTTTCATAATATAGCGCTCCATATCTCGCCATTTTATATTATAATATAAAATGCCCCGCTTGACAAGGGTTTTTACACGCTGTTTTATATTTTTATAAAAAATAAGAGCTTGACACAACAAGCGGTTGCTTAGCGTTAGCGGTCTGCCACTAAAAAACACAAGCAAGACAAGCAGAACACAAGGGCGCGTACCCGCCGTGGCAAAAAAACCGCGCGTTATGCAAAGTATTGCGCCGTGCTTTATAGGCAGAAATCAACCGAAGGTTGGGGCAGAGCCAACCATATACGCTTGACAAGGACACGCGAAAGGCTTATAATAGCGGTATGGAAAACGGACTGCTCATCAAACCCGTTGCGTATATCCGCAACGATTATAAAGAAAAATTCGGTATCCCCCGCCAGAGTGGCAGAGCCCCCTCTATCCTTTCGGAAATCGTCTTTGAAAAGGAATATCAAAACCCCGAGGCTCTGCGTGAAATCGAGGGCTTTTCCCACCTTTGGCTGTTGTTCGATTTCTCCCTTGCGCACCGCAATGCGTGGTCGCCGACCGTTCGCCCGCCCCGCCTTGGCGGAAACACGCGCGTAGGCGTTTTTGCCAGCCGTTCCCCCTTCCGCCCCAACCCCATCGGGCTTTCGTGCGTACGCCTTGTGCGCGTGGAAAAGCGGGAAAAGGACGGCTGTGTTTTGATTGTTTCGGGCGCGGACCTTTTGGACGGAACTCCCATTTTCGATATCAAGCCCTATCTCCCCTTTGCCGATTGTATCGAGGGCGCAACGGGCGGTTACGCCAGCGAGCACGAAAACGATACGCTACAAGTGAACTTTCCCGAAGCTTTGCTTGACAAAATCGCAAAAGGAAAACGGCAGGGCTTATTAGAGGCGCTCGCCGACGACCCCCGCCCCTCTTATCAGGACGATGCAACGCGCGTTTACGGTATGCGTTTTGGGGAATACGAAATCAAATTTTCAGTCAGCGACGACCTTTTGACGGTGATATCAGTCGAGTAAACACTACTTTTTTAACAAAATAGGGTAACGAAATATTTCGTTACCCCTTTTTTTATAGTATAAAACGATTAAAATTTTCTCTCGTACAATTCTTGTTCTTTATCTATGCTTGCCTTTGTGGAAAATTGCCAGCGTTCCGCACCCCGAGTGCGTGCCAATGACGCTCCCGATATAATGCACCGTAATAGGATTTTTCGGTAGCTTTTTTACTATCATTTCCTTGACGAATTCCACGTCCTCGATACAGTCGCCGTGGCTGATAAAAATAGGGTCGTCCTCCGTCATATCCGCAAGCGCAAGCATATTTTCCACCAATTTTGACAGCGATTTCTTTCTGCCCATTGCCTTGCCAATAGCCTTCAATCGCCCCTCCTTGTCCACGCGCATAATCGGTTTGATTTTCAACACCGAACCGATAATTGCCGTCGCGCCCGATACTCTTCCGCCTCGCTTTAAGTGGAAGAGATTGTCCACGGTAAAATGATGGCAAATCTTCAATTTCAGCGCCTCGGCGTACTTTGCCGTGTCTTCCAAGCTCGCCCCCTCGTCCGCCTTGCGGATAACGTAATCTAAAAGCAAGCCTTGTCCCATGGACGCGCAAAGGGAATCCACCACGCAAATTTTCCGTTCGGGATATTCCGTCGCCAAATCTCTGCACGCCACCGTAAAGCTCCCCGACGTGCCCGAAAGCGCAGACGAGAACGTGAGCACCAACACGTCGTTGCCCGCCTTTAAAATCGGCTCGATATGCTCGCGCGCTTGCTCCGCCGTTATCTGATAGGTCGTGGGCATACTGCCACCGCGCAGTTTCGCATAAAAGGTCTTTTCGTCAATGGGCTGACCGCTCTCCCCTTCGTAATTGACGTTGTCCATGGTAAAACCGAGGGGCGCAACCTCTACGTTGTGTTTTACGTAATATGCCTTGGGCATATCGCACGCCGAATCGGTAACGATTGCAAATAATCTACTCATACCTTTCTCCTAATGCTTGATTTTTTCTTTCGTTTTCAAGTGTATTTTTATTGTAAGACGTTGAATTTTTTTATCCGTTCCGCCTCGAAAGACAGGCGGACGGTGTATACGCCGTTTTGGCAAGTCAGCTCCATACGGGGCAATCCGATAAGCTCAAAATATTCGTTAAATTTGTCGGCAAAATCCTGCAAAACGAGCGTTTGACACGCCTCGCTCATCACCGATTTATCCGCCTGTAAAACCTTGCTAATCCGCGCAAAATGTTCCGTTTTTCGCATACCCGCTCCCTCACAAACGCGCCTTTAATACGCGACGCAAATTCCCCAAAAAGCCTCTGTATTTTTTTGCGGGGTCGTACAACTTTTTCCGTCCGTATATTAGATAATTCGCCATCATTTTAAAGGAAGTATGTATCTGCGATAATTCCCCTTTTCTCAATATTCCGCTATCGGGCAACACCCCCAACAACGGTACGCGAAGTAGCTCCTCTATCTCTTGCGGGGAAAGGCTTTCGCCCGATAATTGCAAATCCCCCCGCGCCATATTCACCACCAAAAATAAACCGCTTAAACGATAGCTTTTAAGGGCGGTAATCACTTTGTCCCCGTCGCGGAGCGCCGACAAACAAGGCGTCGTCACCACAATCGCCTCGTCCGCCGTCGCTACGGCGCGGTGAAACCCGTCGTCTATGCCCGCAGGGCAATCAATCAAGATAAAATCAAACTGTGGCGAAAGCCCGTCCAAAACCACCTTGACCGCTTGTGGCGAAACATACCGCTCGGCGGTGGCTTTACTGCTCGTTAAAACGTACAGCGTAGGATAATTGGGGTGACGGATAAGCGCCTGTTTCGCCCGACAACGCCCCTCGATTACGTCCACCAAATCGTAGGTAATTAGGTTTTCCACGCCCGTCGCTACGTCCACGTTGTTCAACCCAAAATCGGCGTCGCAAAGAATCACTCTTTGCCCCTTTTGGGCGAGTTGCGCGGCAAGATGGACAGCAATCGTGGTCTTCCCCACACCGCCTTTCCCCGACGTTACGACGATTTTCCTTGCCATGTCCACACCCCTTACTTCGCCTTCTTTTCCGCCTTTTACGGCATAGAACAGCATAGCATTTTCCGCGTGTCACTTTTTGTCCGTTTTTGCAATTTCTCGTATTTTTTCGTCGTACTTTTTATGCAGTTGTATACGAAAGTTTTCCACTATTATACCAATATTATCCACATAATGCAAGTATTTTTGTGGATAAATGCACATTTTAATGATATTTTGCGACTTTTGTGCCCCCTCCGCCCATAAGGGAAAGCAAACAAAAAAGCGAACCCTTTTAAGGTTCGCCCTTTGTTTGCCAGGAAAAATATTTTGTTTATAAATCCCACTCGGGTCTTGCGGCACCGCCTACTTCCGTGCTGAAATTAGAATTGCCTCCCTTGTTGCTGGTGGGGGCCTGGTCCTTTTTGCACCCAACGAACGCCGCTACGCCACAGAGCATAGCAATAGCCAAAACGGCACATACAAATTTTTTCATATCATAACCTCTTTATTCTTCGTTAAAAACGGGGACTTCGCCCCGTCTTTTCTTTATTTTTCTTTCTTATCTGTTGCGTTTGCAAAGCTCCGAACATACCTCGGAAATCTTCACGTCTTTCGCGCTGAGCAATACCATCACGTGATACAAAAGATCCGCCGCCTCGTTGATAACGCCCACCTTTTCGGGATTCTTTGCCGCGATAACCAATTCCACCGCCTCTTCGCCTACTTTCTTGCCGATACGGTCTACCCCGCGCGCAAACAAAAAGCTGGTATACGCGCCGTCTTCGGGGTTCGCTTTCACCTCGGCGACAATGCGTTGCAATCTGCCGAACATTTCCCCGCCAATATCGTTATACGCGCCTTTAATCTGCGTAGAAAATGCGCTAACCGCATTTTTTTCCGCGCTCAGCTTGCCCTTTTGGACCACCTTTAACAGCAACGAACCGCCGTCTTCCGTCAAAAATGCCACCTTAACCGTCTGGGTATTGCCCTTGGATACGCCGTATTTCATCACGCACTTTTTCTGCGCGTTATAATAATGCGCATAGCCCGTCGTAAACGTCTTTTCCACCGCTTCCGCGTTCATTTCGGCAAGCATCAAAACCTCACCGCTCTCATAATCCTGCACAACGACGGACACGAGTCCGTTTGCGCCGTATTTAATTTTGCTAACGTCTACCGTTTCTTTGATTGCCATGGCTATACCTCCTAAAAGCATCTTCCATATCGTATTATACTACAAATTTTTTTTCTCGTCAATAGCAACGGGAATATTTTTTGCCGATTTTTGCAATTTTTTATTGAAAATACACCGTTTTTTCGCCTTTTTTTTACAAAAAACGACTTTGGATATCAGTTTAATACGACGTCTTTTAAACTCTCGTATTTTTTCAGAGCCGCCTCGCGCAATTTTTCGTCGTCGAATTGCCCTTCAAACGCGTCGTCGGACAACCTTTTCGCCATAAAAATTACGCTGGTCGGGTATTTCAAATTCTTGATATCCGTCAGCATTTTGCCCGATTGCCTCGTACCGAAGAAATCACCGCTACCACGCATTTCCAAATCCTTTTCCGCAATTTTGAAACCGTCGGCGTTGTTTTTGAGGGTCGTCAAACGCTCCCGCGCGGTATCGCTCTCTACGCCCATCAGCAAAAAGCAATAGCTCTTTTCCGCCCCTCTGCCTACGCGCCCTCGCAACTGATGTAATTGCGATAAGCCAAATCGTTCGGCGTTGTAGATAATCATCATCGTCGCATTGGGCACGTCTACGCCCACCTCAATGACCGTCGTGGACACCAAGCAATCGTATTCCTTGCGCTTGAACGCCGACATAATTTCCGTCTTTTCCTTTTCCTTCATGCGCCCGTGCAATAAGGCAAACCGCACGGTCGGCAGTCGGTTTTTTAACTCGTCGAACAGCTCGGTAACGCTGATAATGCTCCCCTCTTCATCATCGTCGATTTTCGCGCAGACAAAGTACGCCTGCTTGCCCGCCGCCGTTTCCTTTTGCACGTAGGAAAGCATATCGTCGTACTTGCTCTCGGGGATAATACTCGTCGAAATTTCTTGGCGCGCCTTGGGCTTGTCGGGAATCGTCGTCACGTCCAAATCCCCGTAAAAAATCAGGGAAAGCGTCCTGGGAATCGGCGTTGCGCTCATAACCAACATATCCGTCCCCACGCCCTTTTCCGCCAAAGCGTTGCGTTGCGCCACGCCAAAGCGGTGCTGTTCGTCGCATACGATAAAGGACAGATTGGGGATTTCCACGTCCCCTTGCAAAATCGCGTGCGTACCGCATAAAATATCAATTTCGCCGTTTTTAAGCGCCGTTTTCAGCTCCCGCTTTTCCTTTGCCGTCATACCGCCCGCCAAATATCCAACCCTATAATCGGGAAAATATTTCTGCAAAACGTGATAATTTTGCTCGGCAAGGACTTCCGTCGGGGAAAGATACGCCGCCGTAAAACCGCTCTTGACCGCCATAAAAATACCGCAAAGCGCCACCGCCGTCTTACCGCTGCCAACGTCCCCTTGCAATAATCTATTCATACGCGTGGGCGCGCGCAGGTTCTCAAAAACGTCGTTTACCGCCCGTTTTTGCCCGTCCGTAAATTCAAAACCAAACCGCTGCGCAAATCCTTTTACCTCTGCCGCCGTTACTGTATAATTATGCAAACGGACTTCTTCCTTTCCGCCCTTGATAAGCTTGAACGCGGAAATCAAGGTAAAGTACTCTTCCAAAGCAATGCGCTCGGACGCGTCCGCAATCGCCTTGTGCGAGGTCGGATTGTGGATTTCGTAAAACGCCCTATCGAGGGGCGGTACGTCGTATTTTTTCAAAATCTGCCAAGGAATTACGCTCTCTAAATCGCTCTTTTGCAGCGCCTCTTTCGCGGCGGCGCGCACCACCTTTTGCGAAAGCCCGCCTTTGAGCGAATACACGGGAACAATGCCCTTCAAACGGTAATTTTTATCGAGCGGTTCAAAGGTCGGATTCACCAGCGAAACCTGCCCGATTTTATTGCTGACGCGCCCGTAAAAGAGGTATTCTCCCGCCTTTAACTTCTGCGCGATATACGGCTGATTAAACCAAACGACGGTAAAGGGAAAACCATCCTGCGAGCAAAACGCCTTTACCATTTTTCTGCGGTTGCCGTAGTTTACGGGCATCACCCTCGTCACTTCGCACGCCACCAAAACCATGTCGTTGTGATAGGCGTTTTTTAAGGAAGAACGCTCGGTCAAATCCAAATACGCGCGCGGATAAAAACGCACCAATTCCGCCACGTCGTTTATCCCTAATTTATGAAAATCTTTTTCGCGTTTTTCGCCAATCGAACGCAACGAAGACAGTTTCATGCCCTTGTTTTTCTCCTTTTTTCTATCCGTTTTCCGCCCGCTATCTTGATAAAAAAACGGGAAAGACGCCTACCGCCTCTCCCGTATTTTTCCACACTTTTGTATAATTATGCGCATTTTTTGAGTATTATACAATTACTCCAAAGACAGAATATAGTAGTAAACGGATTGCCCGCCGTTGTGGAAATCCACGTCGCAATCGGGATATTTTTCCGCAATTTGCTCGCAGAGCGCCTCCGCCTCTTCCTCTTTCACGTCCTCGCCGTAGTACAGCGTGATGACCTGATGGAAATCTTCCTTCATTCGTGCAATCAGCTTTAATACCGTCTCTTCCAAGGAGTGGGATTTTGCCAAAATCTTCTTGTCGTCAAGACCGATAATGTCCCCTTCCTTAATCGAGAAACCGTTGAGCGAAGTGTTACGAACGGCATAGGTTACCTGCCCTACCTTCACGTTGTCCAATGCGTGAATCATGTTCGTCTTATTTTCTTCTGCGGTTGCCTCGGGATCAAATTCCAACGCAGCGGCAAAGCCCTGCGGTACGTTTTTGGTAGGGATAACGTGCAACGTCTTGTTTTCCACAAGATTTTTTGCCTGCTCCGCCGCCAACGTAATATTCTTGTTGTTGGGGAATACGAAAACGTGTTCCGCATTGATTTTCTGCGCCGCGTTTGCGATATCGCTTGCGGAAGGGTTCATCGTTTGCCCGCCTTCGATAATGCGATCCACCGACAAATCTTTGAAAATCTCGGAAAGACCTGCGCCCGTACAAATGGCAAGCATGCCCATTTCCTTCTTTTCCGCCTCTAACTTGGCTTTCATTTGGCGGTTTTGCTCCAACATGTTTTCGATTTTGGGACGTTCCAACTCGCCAAGCTCCAAGGCGTAGGAAAGCGCCTTACCCGGCTGATTGGTATGCACGTGCACCTTAACGAGCTCCAAATCGCCAATACAGATTACGCTATCGCCGATTGCCATCAGCTTTTCACGCAGACGGTCGATCATAGAAAGCATCGTGCTCTTTTTTAAATTAATAATGAAGAATTCGGTACAGTACGCGTACTGAATATCCCCGATATCCATTGCCAAAATAGCGGAATTGTCGCCGAAATCCCCATCGCTACCTTCATCCGCCTCCGAATAATTGTTCTCGGCGACTTCTTCGCCCGTCAGCGCAGACAAGAACCCTTTGACAATGACCATAAGCCCGACGCCACCCGAGTCCACTACGCCTGCTTTTTTCAAAACGGGCAACAGCTCGGGCGTAAGCGCAAGCGCCTTGTCGCCTTCCGCGATAACTTCTTCTAAAAATTCTTCAAAGTTCTTCTTTTTAGACGCCACCTTAACCGCATGCTCGCCCATCATACGGATAACGGTCAAAATCGTACCTTCTTTGGGAACGGAAACCGCGCCGTAAGCCACTTTCGTACCAGCTTCCAACGCCTTTGCAAAGGTTTTGGTGTCCACCTCTTTTTCTTCTTTACGGACAACGGAACAAATACCTTTTAAAATCTGAGATAAGATAACGCCCGAATTCCCTCTTGCGCCTTTCAAAGCGCCCTTAGAGATACTGTCGCACACTTCGGGAAAAGCGCTCGATTGACAAGCCGTCAATTCCTTTACGCAAGATTGCATCGTCAAAGACATATTCGTACCGGTATCGCCGTCGGGAACGGGGAATACGTTGAGCGCGTCCACTTTGGCTCGGTTGATTTCGAGTTGCTTCGCGCCGACCAATATCATTTTCCGAAATTCGGTACTGTTTATTGTTTTATGCATTTTTCATGCTCCTTATAATCTTTTTTCTCTATCCGCGGCCGAGCCTCGACCGACGGCGAAAAGTAACGGACGGCGCAAACGAAGAAAGCAAAGATGCGCCTTTATAGGAAATACTGTGGAAGGAGTTCCGTTACGTCGTACAAACCGCGCCCCGCTTTTCCACAAAAGCCGTTTAGCCGTCTGTACACACAAAAAGCGCAAAGCGAGAAATTCCCGTCTGCGCAAGAGAGTTACAATTTTACACCCACAACGTTGACGTTTACCGTATCCACAACCATGCCCGTAAAGGTTTCCACTTTATATTTAATGGCTTCCTTTAAGGATTCTGCGATTGCGGTAATGGAAACGCCGTACTTAATCACGACGAACGCGTCCACCACGATGCGAGTCCCAGAGAACGTAATCTTAATACCTTTCCCGCCCTTCTTCTTTTCAAAGCTGCCCTGAAAACCGCCTTCTTTTTTGCCTGCCATCTCTACGATACCGTAGGATTCCATAGCAGCGTGCGAAGCCACCTTGCTGATTGCAAGGGCGGACGTAGAAATATTGCCGTAAGCGTTTTTGGTTATAAGTGACATAAACGTTTCTCCAAGTTCCTTTTCATTTTACACTATTTGCCTATATTTTGCAAGTACTTTTTTAAGATTTTTCAATTTTTTCGTTTTTTTTCGTTTTCTGGCGCATTTTTGATTGCTTTTTCAAAATAAAAATGCTATATTATTTATGCTTGTTTTGAAAAGCGGATTTTTTTGCGCGGAAAAATAGGCGATAAACTATGGAAAATTTATACCCAACGGAGGTGTTTAATATGTCGAGAGTATGCAATATTTGCGGTAAAGGTCAAGCATCGGGCAACAACGTCAGCCACTCCAACCGTAAGACGAGAAGAACGTTCAAAGTAAACGTTCAGAAGATTTCTTACGTAGAAGACGGCAAGGAAATGAACGGTTACGTTTGCGCAAGATGTATCAGAACCCTTAAAAAAGCGGACGCTGAATAATCTCCGCTATCTTTAAACGTGCTTAAAAGCCGACTGCTTATCGCAGTCGGCTTTTTGCTTTATTCCGCAAATAAATTGAAGCTTTGCCGACACGGCAAAGCTTTCTTTTTTACGCCTTTAATTTTGCAATCATTGCCGCGCGGTCTTCCGCCTTGAATACGGCGCTACCCGCGACGATAACGTTCGCCCCCGCCGCCTTGATTTCTTCTACGTTCTCCGCCGTTACCCCGCCGTCGATTTCCAAATCGATATCCTTTCCGCTCTCGTCGATAATCGCGCGAATTTCCCGCAATTTATCGAGCGCCGACGGAATAAATTTCTGCCCCCCAAACCCAGGGAATACGCTCATTACCAGCACCATATCGCACAGCAAAATTACGTCGCGGATTTTATCCACGGGCGTATCGGGGTTGATAACCGCCCCGCATTTTACCCCCGTCGACTTGATAAGCTCCAACACTTCCTTTAAATTATCTTGGCACGCCTCCCAATGCACGGTAATAATATCCGCGCCCGCCTTAGCAAAACGCTCCACGTATTTTTCAGGATGCACAATCATCAAATGACAATCGAGGGGCAGAGAAGTCACTTTGCGGATATCTTCTACCATTTTAATCCCAAACGTGATATTGTTGACGAACACACCGTCCATCACGTCGCAATGCACGACGTCCGCGCCGCATTTTTCCAAAGACTGTACTTCCTCGCCCATTTTTGCGAAATTTGCCGACAAAATAGACGGCGCAATTTTAACGTTTTTCATATGTTTTCTCCTTTATTTTTCCGTAGTTTCGTCCAAATAGCTCGCGCGGAGCTGTCCGCACGCGCCCCCAATGTCCACGCCGATTTGACGGCGTAAGGTCGCAGACAAACCGCCCTTTTCCAGCATTCCCAAAAACCGATACGCGTCCTTGTCCCCAAGCGCCTTTAAGCTCCGTTCTTTCACCTCGTTCAACCGAATAAGATTGACGTGGCAAGGCTTGCCTTTCAAGAGCTCCACCAAGGCTTTCGCGTGCGTTTCGTCGCAATTTTCGCCCTCGATTAGGGTGTATTCAAAATAATATCTTCTGCCCGTTTTCTTAAAATAATATTCGCAGGCTTTTAATATTTCGGCGATTTTATACGCCTTGGCAACGGGCATCGTCCTTGCGCGCGTTTCATCGTCCGTTGCATGCAGAGAAACGGTGAGATTTAAAGGAATTCCCTCGTCTGCCAAGCGGTACATTTTGGGCACGATACCGCACGTGGAAAGAGAGATGTTCCGCGCGCTGATACACAAACCGCCCTCCGCCGTGACGTTGCGCAAAAACCGCAAAACCTCGTCGTAATTATCCAAGGGTTCGCCGCTGCCCATCAGCACGACGTTGGTGACGGCGCGCGCCTCTTTGCCTTGCCCGACCGCATCCTTTTTATGCAGAGCGTTGACCACCAAAATCTGCGACAAAATCTCGCCCGCCGTCAAATTGCGAATCAGCCCGCCCAACGTCGAGGCGCAAAATTTACAGCCCATACGACAGCCGACCTGCGTAGAAACGCATTGCGTATAGCCGTATTTGTATTTCATCAAAACGCCTTCGACGAGGTTTCCGTCTGCGTACTCAAACAGATACTTTTCCGTGCCGTCCGCCGAAAAAAAGGTTTCCTTTATGCGCACGGGCGCGTTTTCATATTCCTCGCAAAGTCGTTCCTTAAAGGCTTTGGAAAGGGAAGTAATCTCGTCGATTGCCTTGCCCTGCATCAAGCCTTCGTACAGCTGTTTTGCGCGGAATTTTTTTTCGCCGAGCGAAAGCACCAATTCTTCCAACTCGGGATAAGTTAAATCTTGCAGAATTTTTTTCATACTTTTCTCGTTAGTTTAGAGATATAAAAGCCAGCCCCGTACGCGGTGTCGGGCAAGAATTGTAATCCGTATTTTTTCTCGTCGTGCGAAAGCGGACTTTGCAGTTTTTCCACGACAAAATCGGGGTGATTTTTCAAAAATGCCTCCACCGTTTCGTCGTTTTCACATTGAAAGAGGGAGCAGGTCGAATAATACAGCGATCCGCCCTTTTTTACGTAACGGCAAACGGCGTCTAAAATCGCCCGTTGGGTTTTGCCAAGCGCAACGAAATCTTCCTTTTTCCGAAACAATTTTATATCGGGATTTTCGCTAACCGTGCCGTATCCAGAGCAGGGCGCGTCGCACAAAACCGCGTCGAATTTTTCCTCGTATTGCTCGTCAAAAACCGAGCTGTCCTTTTGCAATTCCGTGATATTTTCCACGCCCATACGCCGTTTGTATTGCGCAATCAGCTCCACCCTATGTTCGTGCAATTCAAAGGAAGTAACGCGTTTGCATTTTTCCGCCAAAAGCACCGATTTACCGCCCGGCGCGGCGCAACAATCGAGCAAGTCTTCGCAAGGGGCAACACAGTCGCAAATGGCGATACTGCCCACCGATTGAAAGGTGTATTCCCCTCTGTCAAAACCCTCGTCCCGCACGAAATTTTCAAAAATATAATTGCCGTTAAAGGGCGTTTGAATATGCGTTTTTTGGATGTATTTTTCTGCGTTTTTCACAAACCGCACGGACACGCCCGCGCTCTTTGCCTCCGCAATTTTTTCCGCTCTGTTTCCGTATTCCTTTTGCAACATTTCCAAAGCAAACAAGGGATAGGAAAGGGCAACGGCTCTGCCCTGCAAGCCCTTGGGAAGGGCGTTATCCACCGCCGTTTTATCAAATCTGCGAAGGAACGCATTGACGAAACCGCTGACGCCACTCTTGCCCAATTTTTTGCAAAGGTCCACGGCGCAATCGGTAATCATATACCGTTTTTTGTCCATAAACAAAAGCATATACAGCGAAATTTTTAAAATGGTCCTAACGGCAAGTTTCGGCGCTTTGGGCGCGTAAAAGCGGATACAATGGTCGAAATAACCGTCGTTTTCCAACACACCGTACACGATTTTTACCGTACGGGAGCGGTACTGCTCCTCTATGTACGTGTCCGCAATCGCCTGCTTTACGTGCGCGCCGTCCGAATAGATTTTCGTCAGAATTTGAAAGGGGTCGTAAACGGGATTGCTCAGCATGTAAACACCTGCCCTTTCTGCGCTTTTCTGCCGTTGATAATATCCCCGCCCGACATACGTTTTCCGCCTGCCATTTGCACTTCCGTCAGTTTTATCGCGCCGTCGCTACACTTGACCAAAAGACCGCGTTTGGGCTTGTCGGAGAGGACTTCGCCAATGCTTGCCTCCTCGAAAGCCGTCCGTTCTTCGTCCGTCAAAACCGCCCGCTCTGCGCGGTAAATATTCAGCTTATTTTCACCCAAAATCGCATGCGCGACGGGCGCGGGGTTCATCCCCCGAATCAAGTTCAAAAGCTCGTTTACAGGGCGATTAAAATCGATTTTTGCGTGTTCTTTGTTGATTTTGCGAACGACCTGAACGCCCTCTTCGCTTTGGGGTATCAGCGCGTATTTTCCGCTCTCGATTTTTTTCAACGCCTCCACAATCAGCTCTGCGCCAATTTTGGAGAGTCTATCGGACAATTCGCCGTACGTTTCCGTTTCCGCAATCGGCGTTTCCGCCACACACAAAATATCCCCGCAATCCAAGCCAAGCTCCGTTTTCATAATGCAAACGCCCGTCGTTTTTTCGCCGTTTACGATACAGCTTTGTATGGGCGACGCTCCGCGGTATTTCGGCAACAGCCCCGCATGAATATTCCATACCCCTTTGGGGAAACAATCGAGGACCGACTGCGTTAAAATCTGTCCGTACGCGCAAGTGACCAAAATATCCCCGCCAAGCGCCTTGACCTCGTCGATTTGGTCGCGGATTTTTTCGGGTTGCAAAACGGCAATACCCTTTTCTAGCGCAAAAATCTTGACGGGAGGTGGCGTGATAATCGCCTTGCGTCCCTGCGGTTTGTCCTGCTGGGTAATAACACCCACCACTTCGTAACCGCTTTCTATGATATTTTTTAAGGGGGCTACCGCAAAATCGGGTGTGCCTGCAAAAACGATTTTCATGTTTGCTCCTATTTGTTTTACAAGTTGATTAAAAGGTTGCTCGGTCGAGTTAAAACGGCAAGATAATCTTGCAGCTAGTCTTACTATCTTTCCGACCGTGCGTGTATACGCCCCACGTTCGTTTGGGCGCATAGTCGACCGCGTTTTACGAATACTCGGTCGAGTTAAAACGGCGTAGATACGAGCAGTTCAAGGCGTTGCGAGGGCGCGTACCGATAGTACGTAACCGAGCAACAACGCCGAAATGCGAAGGATATACGTCGTTTTTAAGCTTTTTCGATATGAGTTGCTTTGTCTATATACAACACTCCGTCCAAATGGTCGAGCTCGTGACAGATAGCGCGCGCGAAAAAGCCTTTGGCTTTCAAGGTATGCTTTTCGCCGTTGCGATCTTGATAGACCAGCGTAACCTTCATCGGGCGGGAAACGATACCGCTCTTTCCACGCACGGAAAGACAGCCTTCCCAACCGCTCTGCTCCCCTTTTTGGTCAATGATTTTTGGATTGATAAACTCGAAATACCCCTCTTCCACGTCCACGACGGCAAGACGGCGCAAAATACCTACCTGCGGTGCAGCGAGCCCCGCGCCCTCTTCCTTTTTGACCGTCTCTTTCATATCGTCCAACAGTTTCCACAGCTTTTCGTCGAATTCCTCAACGGGGAAACATACCTGTCTTAACACGTCGTCGCCGACCTGTACTACGTTTCTAATTGCCATATTCTACTCCTATTATTTTAACTCAAATTCGTGGGATTTTCTTCAACGGACACCAGCACGTCCCTCGTTTTTGCGTTCGCGCAAATATCGTAAATCTGCGGTAATATAGACGTGTCTGCAAGGCGCATTAGCACCTGATAGCGGTGCTTGTTTTCTATGCGCTTGATAGGGGCGCGCATCTTGTTAAAAAACAGGAATTTTTCGCTGTTTTCTACGTACAGCTTTTCCAATTCCACGTACGCCGTCCGCAACGCCTCCACCGTCTTTTTATCGTCCTCGCCCGTCACCAAAACGCGTACGATTTTGGAAAATGGCGGGAATTGCATCGCGGCGCGCAAGGAAATTTCGTTTTCGTAAAACCCTTGATAATCGTACGCCGTCGCAAAACGCAACACTTCGTTCTCAGGGTCAAAGGTCTGCAAAACGACCTTGCCCTTTTCTTCCGCTCTACCGCTACGCCCCGCCACCTGCGTCAAGAGCTGAAAGGTGCGTTCCCCGCTCCGATAATCGGAAAAATGCAGGCTCATATCGGCGTCCAAAATTCCAACGAGCGTCACCTCGGGGAAGTCGTGCCCCTTGGCAATCATCTGCGTGCCGACTAAGATATCCGCCTTGTGTTCGCCAAACGCCTTTAAAATTTTATAATGCCCCTCTTTCCCGCTCGTCGTATCGTTGTCCATACGCAAAATACGCGCCGACGGATAGAGCTTTTGTAAGTCCGCAACCACCCTTTGCGTGCCCGTGCCTGCGTAGGAAAGTTTCACACCACCGCAATCGGGACAGGCGGAAAGCATAGCGTATTTCGTACCGCAATAATGGCATTTTAAACAATTTTCCTCGCGGTGATAGGTGAGCGAAACGTCGCATTGCTGACACTTTGCCACGTATCCGCACTCCTTGCAAATCACCGTTTGCGAATATCCACGGCGGTTTAAAAACAGAATCGCTTGCTTGTCCGAGGCAAGACATTTTTCGATTTCCTCTTTGAGCGCGCCCGAAAACGCCGAATTGTTCCCACGGCGCACTTCTCTGCGCATATCCGCGATAATCATCTCGGGCAAGGGGCGTTTGTTGATACGCTTTTCCAATCGAATCAGCGAAAATTCCCCCTCTTGCGCCCGTTTGTAGGTATCTACCGCGGGGGTTGCGCTACCCAAAACCAATTTACATTTGTTCCGCTTCGCGCGGAGCAACGCCACGTCAAAGGTACTGTATCTGGGCGCCGTTTCGCTGTAATAGCTGGAATCGTGCTCCTCGTCGATAATGATAACGCCCAAATTTTCTAAGGGCGCAAAAATCGCGCTACGCGCCCCAATGGCGATTTTCGCCTCGCCCGTGCGCAATCTCCACCACTCGTCAAAGCGTTCGCCCGCAGAAAGCCCGCTGTGCAAAATCGCCGCGTTTTTCCCAAACCGCGCCCGAAGCTGGGCAAGCATTTGAGGCGTGAGCGAAATTTCAGGCACGAGGAAAATCGAGCTTTCCCCCCTTTTCAACCGCTCCGCAATCAGGGTGAGATAAATTTCCGTTTTACCGCTCCCCGTTACGCCGTGGACGAGCTGTACGGTGCGATTGTCCATGTTAATCGTATCCACGGCGCGACGTTGGTCGTCCGTCAGCGCGCGTTCCACGTTTTCGCTTTCCACGTCCTTGTAGGGGTCGCGCAAAATCTGTTCTTTCGTAATCTGTACGTACCCTTTCCTTTCAAGGGCGGACACCCCGCCGGGGAAAAGGTTGTTGAGCTTCGCACATTCCGTCTTGCCGTTCTTGGCAAGATATTCCGCTGCCCCAAGCTGATTTTTCGCGCTTTTTGCAAGCTTCATTTCCGACAAATCCACGCTTAAAACCGCGTAATTTTTCGTCAGCTCTCGCACCTTGCCCGTCCGCATTTCCGAGGGCAAAAACAACCGCAAGGTCAACGCCTTGGGTACGCGATAGCGCGCCGCCAGCTTTTCCGCAAGGGAAAGACACTCGGCATTTAGCGCGGGCAATTCGTCGGGGCAGGGGGTTACTTTTTTCAATTTTTCAAAGGGAAGGTCGGACGTTTCCTTAATGCGCATGACAAAACCGGGCACGGTCTTGCCTCCGAAAGGCGCGCGGACGCGACTGCCGACGACTACGTTTTCGTCGCAGAGATAATCGTATATTCTGTCCGTTTCACTCGTCGCAATATCGACGATGACTTCCGCAATCATACGCCACCTTACCTTTTGCCCTTTGAAAAGTAAAAGCCCCGAATTTTTTCGAGGCAATCACCGTTCGTCCTTAGTCCTTTGCAACAATCACTTTACCGTCTGCAATGTCCTTGCATGCGGAAAGCAATTCTTTGTCCTTGCCCGTCGAATCGTGCACGCCAAGATTGCGTTCCGTTTCAATGATTTGACGAGCGCGTTTCGCCGCGATCGTGCACAGCGCGTAACGGCTGATGGGTTCTTCTTCCGTTCCTAATTTACGGATCATTGCGTCTACCGAAGGTTCATTAATCATATTTTTTACACTCCTTATTCTGTGTTTTTCTTCTTTTTTATTGCGCGTCAAGAATGTTTTCAATTTCCTGCAACGCTCTTTCCAAATCGTCGTTGACAACGACGAAATCGTATTCGTTTTGCTGTGAAAGCTCGTAATCGAGCCGTGAAAGACGATTTTCTATCGCCTCGTCCGTCTCCGTACCCCTGCCGATTAAACGGCGTTTGAGTTCGTCCACCGACGGCGGTACAATCATAATCAGCACGCTCTCGGGGATAGCCTTTTTCGTGTTCAAAGCCCCCACCACGTCAATTTCCAAAATCACCGATTTTTTTTGCAAGGTCTCTAAGACAAAGCTCTTCGGCGTGCCGTAATAATTGCCGAAATGCTCGTCGTATTCCAAAAAATCGTTCTCGGCGATTCGCTGTAAAAATTCTTCCCGTTTGAGGAAAAAATATTCCTTGCCGTGCGTTTCCCCTTCACGCGGAGCGCGCGTCGTGCAAGAAATGGACTCCGTCACGTCCTTTCGGCGGTCCTTCAACGCCTTGACCAGCGTTCCCTTGCCAACCCCCGACGGTCCGGAAATAACCAACAATTTGTTCTTCATCTCCGCGCTCCTTATTCTAAGTTTTGTACTTGCTCACGGATTTTTTCAATCTCGTTTTTTAAAGCAAGCCCTGCGCGGGTAATCGTGACGTCGTTGCTTTTTGAGCAGGTCGTGTTCGCCTCGCGGTTAAACTCTTGCACCAAAAAGTCCAGCTTTCTGCCCACGATGCCTTCCGTGGCGATACTTCTAAACTGTTCGATATGACTGCGAAGTCTTGTCAACTCCTCGTCGATGTTGCTCTTGTCCGTGAACACGGCGACTTCCGTCAAAATGCGGTTTTCGTCAATTTTCGCCTCTGCCAAATACTCCTGTACGCGGGCGGTCAGCTTTTCACGGTATTCCTGCGCAATCATCGGTGCGCGCGCAGAAATTTCGCCAACCAAGCCCTCAATCGTCGCCACACGCGAAAGCATATCCGCTTTCAGCTTTTCGCCCTCCACGGCGCGCATTTCGTTGAGATTGTCCAAAGCAATATTCAGCGCCTTGTCCAACGCCTTCGTCATTTCTTCGTCCAAGCTGATTGCGTCTTCCTGTTTCAAAACTTCGGGATAGCGCAACACAGAGGAGAGCGTTACGTCGTCGGGCAAATCGGGGAACGCCTCTTTCAATGCTTTCGCCGCCGCCACGTACGAGCTTGCGAGCGGAATATCGACGGTAAGCGCCGTAGGGCGTTCGCGTTTGTCCTTAAAGGAAATGAACAAATCGGCGTGCCCGCGGGTGAGCTTTTTGCGGATGGTCGTACGGATAACGTCTTCGTACGCCGCGAAGATGCGGGGCGCCTTAATCGACACGTCCAAATAACGGTTGTTCACCGTTTTAATTTCGCAGGTCAGCTCCAAACCGCCCTCTGCGTATTCCCCTTTTCCGTACCCCGTCATACTGAGCATGGTGTTATCCCCTTTCGCGCCCTTATTTTTGCGCTTTTTTCATTTGCCCGTTTTACGGGTTATACCATTATAGCAGATATTTTTACGATTTTCAAGCCCTTTTTCTCTTTTTTTTATTTTTTTAAATAAAAAATAACCCACGCCGTAGCGTGAGTTATCCTTTTTGCTGTTTTTAATCTTCCAGCTCTTGCTTATATTTTTGAATTTTATAGCGCTTATAGGAAGCTTTAATGCTAAGCAATGTTTTTACTTCTTTCTTGTTCTTGTGCACAAAAACACACGCAACAATCGACAACGCCAACGTTGCCATGAAACACGACGACACATAGAACAGCATCATATAATCCACAAGAAGTATCCCGCGATTTTCCACAAAGAAGTAAATGGGCAAAAAGAGCATCAACATCCAACCCACAGCCATTGCATTAAACTGATTGCCTGCCATTGATTTTGCTTTGATAGCGCGAAGTTCTTTTTCCGTCAAGGGCACTTCTAATTTCCCCTTAGTTTCGCGGATAGTTATTTCAAGGCTCGACATAGTCAATAACCTGATTGTCATGATAAGGGTACTTATCAGCATAAATATGCCTATAAAAGCGTACGCCATAATCGCTGTATTCTCTATCGCCCATCTCAGAGAGCTTGCGTGGTCTTCAATTCCTTCTTTAACACCTTTGATAATATCTTTGATAAAATACGTAACAGCGTCAAACACATTAACGTCTTCGAGCCCCATTACAGAGCACAGGGGAATAAACGTTAACGCAAGGAAAGAAAGCGTCAAGCTTAAAAAAATGAAAAATTGCAATTTGTAATACGTTTTAGAAACCTGCACCACTCGTTCCACGTTCTTACGCATTTCTTCTTTTTCTTCTTTCTTCAATTTTTCCTTTTCCGCTTTTTCCATTTCTTTTTGCGTAAGCTCTATCATTGTGGGTATCGTTGGATTGATTCCTAAGGCTGCCGCCATTTCTTGTTCCTTTTGTTCAGCTTCCTTTAACGCTTCTTCACGTTCCTTTAATTCTTTCTCTTCTTTTTCCATTTTTTCCCGTTCAATAGCTAATGCTTGCTGAATCTGATTCCCACTCGTCTTAAAAAGAATCCCTCCTGCAATGACAAAACCAAGCCCCAGCTCGACTCCAACTACAAGCAGCCAAAACATCAATCGTTCTGCTATCTTGTCTTCAAAAATGAGAGCACCCCCTCCGACCAATAAGAAAACAATAGCCAATGCCGTAAAAACAATCGCCAATATGCGTTTTTCCCTTATGTTCGGCTGTTTTTTAATCTCTTTTAATAGGTTGTCTTGCTCTTCGTACGTCATAGTACTTTCCTCCTTTGTTTTTACGGTTGCAAGCTTAAAAAAGTCTGCCCCTTGAATTTATTATATAGACAATTTTTGTCTATGTCAACTATTTTAGACTATTTTTGTCTATATTTATGGTATTGAGTTTCTCAAAAGTTTGCGCTTAGGAGTGGAAAAATGAGAGTCATTGAGTTTGCAAAAAGGTTGAAAGCGTTGCGGACAGAGTTCGGTGCAACTCAAAAACAACTTGCAGATGCGTTGCAAACCACCCAAAGGCGAATTTCTTATTTGGAATCGGGAAAAATCGAGCCGGATTTATGCTTGCTTTGGCAAATCGCAGATTTTTTCGACGTGTCCATTGATTACTTGATTGGCAGATTGGAAATCTAAAAAACGCTCCGTCCACGTATGGAAAACGGAGCGTTTTTCATATCAAAAAGCGGAGCAAAATTGCTCCGCTTTTTCGTTTTTGCTTTTACAATCTCTTACGCCGCGTAACCCGTAATAGGATAATTGACAACGGGCTTGTCCGTCACGGGATAATCGACAATCGTATCGTCCTCGTCCGTCTCGGTGTTATCGTTACTGCTACCGCCCACGTCGTCACCGCCTATTACGTTCTGCACGGGGGGCAGGTCGCCAACGATAGCGTCGCCGTACGTAAACAGGAACATCTGTGCTTGCTGACGCCGTTCGCCGTTTTCGAGTACTTCTACAAAATCAAGCTCCATCGCTGTAATCATACCGTTATAAATACGAACAACCCAAGAAGTCGTGCCCATATCGTATCTGTAACCGCGTTTTGCTTCGTCATAATAAAAATTGTCAAAACCAATATCAAGCGGGAACATTTCCGCCAAGACGTTCTCGCCGTTAAGCTCGTACGCGTCACCAACGTATTCGCACGTCCAGTTCTCGCCATCCTCGGAATACCACTCGTAGTTTTTACCGTCCACGTTACCCACGTAGGAATACTGGCGGCCTTCGTAATCGCTCATCTCGCTATAACCCTTGTTGTCGGCAATTTGCATCGTAAATTCCCAAACTATCGAAGAATACGTATCAAACTTAACGGTACTCGAACCATTCATCGTAAAATTAGTCGCCGTTTTCATCGTCTCGAACGCTTTTTCCCAAGTCGCCTCGTCTACCATACCGACGCCAGAGTTGCCCGAGTTGCCCGAGTCACCCGAATCACCGCTGTCGTCGTTTCCGTCATCGGGATAGATTACGTCGTCATCGCCTACGTTGTTAATCGGGGGCAAGCTGTCGATAACTGCGGTGCCGTACTCTATCGAAAGCTGCCATTTATCTTGATCGTAATATTCATCTAATTCAACAACCTGTCCGTTTGCGATTTTTACTTCGTAGAAGAAAACCATTTCATTGGACATATGGATGGTATAGTCCTTTCTCGTATCGTTAAATACCGCGCTTGCAAAGTCGTTCGCCCCCAAGAACCCATCAATAAGGTCCCTGCCTTTCATCGGGACAAAATCTTCTGCTGCGCCCAGTTCCATTGCTTCCCAATTTTCGCCGTCGGCAGAAACCCAAACGTAATATTCTCCGTCTACAATACCCATGCAACGGTATTCTTCGCCCATATCCGTCAAAACCTTGGCAAAAAATCTTTCGCCGTCAAGGTAAAAGACCATGCGCATATCAACTTCAGGACCGATTCTGTGACCAACGATAATCAGGTTATCTGCGTCTAACAGGGTATTCCAAGCTCTATTCCACTCCGCTTCGTCAACCCACTCGCCCGTCGGCGTGTCAATCTCTACGTCCACGTCGGGCATATTAAAATCTCCCCCGCCGCCTACGTTATCATTGTCGCCTATCCCTGGATTGCTGTTGTCGCCCCCAATATCCGTATTATTATCATCGCCTCCCGAGGGTTTATCGTCGTCAAAATTCGGCAAAACAACCTGCGCGCCGCCGTAGCTTACCGTAAAGGACATTTCGTTAACGTCCTTGACGTTTTGTCCTGCAGAATCGTAATGATACCCCTCCTCCGACATTCTGCCCCAAACGAGCAGACCGTTTTCAAATTTCAGCTCTAATTTCCCTACGTCCTCCTCGTCTATAAACGTATAAACGTACGTGCCGTTTTCATAGACAAAGCCCGAATAGCGAGCAATGACAAAATCAAGATTCATTTCAAGGAATTCATCAAAAACAAATCCCAAAACAGCAGAAAACACCCCGTTATAGTCCACTTCGTAAGGGTATGACTGCCAGTTGGATTCCAGCGTCTTAGAATACGCCGTAGGAACGCCGTCAACCGTCGTTATGTACGTTTGGAACTCGTCGTGTTTTTCTAATTTCTCTACCACGCCGTCTTCTTCATAATAATGCGAAAAGTCAACGTTTTCTTGCAGAAAAATCTTGCCGTCCGCAATCTCCGCCATACAAATAGCCGTCCACTTATCAAAAAACTCGCCCATATACTGGTCGTCTTTTATGGAAAACTGTACGGTTGCGTTCGTTGTCGTCGCCGTAGCGGTAAGCGCTTTACCCCAAGCCGCTTCGTCCGCCAAGCTTTCGCCTGGCACGTCGCTGCCGTCCGTGCTACCGCCTTGCGAGGCGCTGTCCTTGCCGTCTTCGTTGTCCGTCCCCTCTTCGCCAGGCAATTTGCCAATCGACGTTTTGCCGTAATCTACGAAGACGTATTTCTTTTCGCTAAACCCTACTTCGCCTTGCGTTTCATCGCTTTCAAAGCGAATCGTGAACGTATAGAACAAATCGTCCACAACCTTGAATTTCATCGTGTACGGATCGTATTCGTCCTCGACAAACACGCTGTATTCGCCCGTTTCTTCATTGAATTCCAGCTCCTCGTAAAGGGAAATTAGCAACTCGGCGTCTTCGTCTAGCATATCGTTAAAAATAACGCCGAACAGGGTTGCGCTATAATCATCTTCCTTATACTCGTTCTGCACCCAATCGGGCGTATCAATGCTGTCTTTGTACCATTCGTAACACGTGCCGTCCTCTTCGTATACGTACGATTCTTCCGTCCACGATTCCGACGCGCCGTTTTCCGTTTCCGTAATAAACATCTTTGTGTACTGAACGCCGTCTGCAAGCTTTAGCACGCCTTCCATTTTTCCGCCCCAAGACACCCCGTCTTCTTTCATTTCCACGGTGTAAACGGCGTTGACGGTTACGTTGTCTGCCACAAACGTATTTGCAACCGCCGTAGCCCACTCCAACTGCGTAATCTGCTCGCCCTTCGACGCGCCCGCATCAGGAACACTTGTTCCGTTGTCATTGCTATTGCCACCCTCGTTTCCTCCGCACGCCACAAACAGCGTGGTAGACATCGCCAAAGTCAACGCCAATAACAAGCCTTTCTTCGTTTTCTTCATAAAAACCTCCACTTTTTCTTTTTATAAAAAAGAACCCTTACGCCTATTATACACGACGTATATGCCGTTGTCAATACCTTCCCAAAAAATTGCGCTAAAAAAGCGCAGAGCCCTTTTTCCCTACGCTTTTCTTTGTGTTATCTCTTATTTTTACTCTTGCTCTAACATTGCTTTAAAAGCCGCCTCGTCAATGATTTTAATGCCGAGTTTTTGCGCTTTGGCAAGCTTACTGCCCGCCTCTTCGCCCGCCAAAACCAAGGTCGTTTTCGCCGTTACCGAGCTTTGGCACACACCGCCCCGCTCTTCAATCAGTTTTTGCGCCTCGCTGCGTTTATATCCCGACAGCGTACCCGTCAAAACGACGGACTGCCCCGAAAAAATACCCTCTTTTTTCTCGTCCGACCAAGTGGGGATAACCCCCGCCGCCGACAAAGCGTCCAGCTCCGCAAGGTTGTCCTCGTCTTGAAAATACGCCGAAATCGCCTTCGCCGTAATTTCGCCGACGTTTTCCATGGCAATCAGCTCTTCCTGCGTGGCGTTTTTAATACCGTCCACACTCTTAAAACGGGTTGCGAGGTCTTTCGCCGCGACACGTCCTACCCCCTCCACGCCAATCGCGTAGATAAATGCGTCCAAGGTCGGAGTTTTGCTCTTTTCAATCGCCGTCAAAATATTGCTGATTTTTTTGTCCTTAAAGCCGTCCAAGCTTGCCAAATCTTCCGCCGTCAACGCGTACAAATCGGACGGTTTCGTCACGCCCTTGCGTTCGACCAGCTGTTGCGCCGTGCTCTCGGAAAAACCGTCGATATTCATGGCGTTCTTGCTCGCGTAATGGTCGAGCGCCGCCACGATACGCGGTTTGCACAACCGATTGGGACAGAACAAATGCGCGCCGATTTCGCTAAGCTCGCTGTTGCACGCGGGACATATACGGGGCTTTTCGATTTCTTGGCTGTGTTCGAAGTGCTCCGTCGCGCCCAAAATTTCGGGGATAACCTCGTTAGAACGGCGCACGAGCACGCGCGAGCCGAGCTTGACGTCCTTTCGCAAAATATCGCCGTAATTGTTCAAGGTCGCGCGCGAAACGGTCGCCCCGCCGAGCTCCACAGGCTCTAACAAAGCAAGGGGGGTCAATTTTCCCGTTCTGCCCACCTGCCAAATCACGTCTTTTAAGAGGGTGGTAACCTCCTCTGCCTCGAACTTATACGCCATCGCCCAACGGGGGAATTTGTCGGTAAAGCCCAGCTCCTCGCGGATGCGCGCGTCGTTAAGCTTGATAACCGCGCCGTCCGTCAAAACGTCGATTTTTTTGCGGTCCTCTTCGATGTATTTTATCGCCGACAAAACCTCGTCCTTCGTGTGGCAAACGGCAAAATACGGGTACACCTTAAACCCCTCGTTTTGCAAGAATTCATGCGCCTCGACCTGCGAGAGCATCTCGCCGTCGGAACGGTAATTGACGTCGTAAAAATAGATGTCTGGACGGCGTTTTTCGGTAATTTTGGGGTCCAAATTGCGGATAGCCCCCGCCGCCGCGTTGCGGGCGTTTTTCAAAGGCTCCGCCGCCGTTTCGTTGTATTTGTCAAGGACGGAAAGACGGATAACCGCCTCGCCCCGCACCTCCAAAGTGCCTTGGTAGGATATCGTGAGCGGAAAGGATTTTATCGTCAAAACCTGCGCCGTTACGTCCTCGCCAACCACGCCGTTTCCGCGCGTCGTCGCACGGACGAATTGCCCCTTATCGTAGGTCAAACACACCGTTAAACCGTCGAATTTGTATTCCACGGTATAGTCCGTTTCCCCGCCCACAAACTTTTCCACGCGGGTTAAAAAGGCGGAAAGCTCCGTCTCCGACACCGACTTGTCCAAGCTAAACAGTCTTGCGATATGGGTATGCTTTTCAAAGCCCTTAATCGGGTCACCGCCCACTCGACGCGTAGGACTGTCGGGGTATACCACACCGCTCTCCTTTTCCAACGCGCGGAGCTCGTCATAGAGCGTATCGTACTCCTTATCCGACACCGTCGGCGCGTCCAGCACGTAGTACTCGTGCGCCCATTTATTGAGAATATCCGTGATTTCTCTTTGTCTGTTCATTGGGAACTCCTATTTATAAAACTGTCAGCGGGGCCAAGCTTGCCGAAAGCTGTTTAATGCCCAAGCCCTCAAACGCCACGTCGATAATCATATTACTGCCTGCGCCACGCGCGCCAACCACCGTGCCGTTACCAAATTTCGGATGACGGACCTTGACGCCGAGTTTAAACACGCTGACGTCCTTCGTTCCGCCCGTCGGCTTAATCGCCTTCGCCACACCGCCATAGGCAAAACCACCGCTGTTTTGCGCAGATTTTTTACTGCCGTAACTTGTCGCGCCATACGACGAATTTCCGTACGATGAACCGCCGTACGAATTTCCGTACGAATTGCCTTTCCACGTCGAACGGGTAATACCCGAATTGCTCCGCGCATTGTCCCCGTAACCGCCCCCGTAGCTCTTACCATAGGACGAATTATACCCACCGCCAAAGCTGTTTCTTCTACCCCCGAAATCGTCGTTCGTTTCGTACCGTCCCCCCGCGTACGCGTCGTTGCCGTACATTTCCGGGTCGTCGTAATCGCTGTATCCATAGGACGGACGGCGCTTTTCACGAGGCAAATCCACACACCCCGACAGCTCTTTTAAGAACCGCGAACGCATGGTCGGTTCCCGCTTGCCGTAGAGATAACGGCTCTTAGAGCGGGTGAGGTACAACAGCTCCTTTGCGCGCGTGATTGCCACGTACATCAAACGGCGTTCCTCTTCCATATCGTCGTCGTTGTCCACGGCGCGGGATACGGGCAAAATATTCTCTTCCAAACCGCAAATGAACACGCATTTAAACTCCAATCCCTTCACGGCGTGCACCGTTGCAAGGGTGACGTAATCGCTGTCGTCCATATCGTCCGTGTCCGAAGAAAGGGTGACTTGGTTGAGATAATCGGTCAAGCTCGCGTCGGGGTTGAGCCGACAGTATTCCTCTACCGAATTGACAAATTCTTCTATATTCGCGCGTTTGTTGATACTCTCGTCGCTGTCGTCCGCATACGCCTCGCGCATTTTCGTATCCTCAATGATACGCTTTACCAGCTCGTTCACGGGCAAATCTTGACTGTCGATTATCCAATTTTTGATTAGGTCGCGGAAACCTACCAATTTCTCGCGCGTGTTCCCCGTAAAACCAATTTCGTCCAAATCAAGTAGCGCGTCATACACCGAAAGCTCGTTGTCAAAGGCGTATTGTTGCAGAGCGTCCACCGTCTTTGCGCCGATACCCCGTTTCGGGAAGTTGATAATGCGCAGAGCCGCCTCGCTGTCGAAGGGGTTGTTAATCAAGCGCAAATAGGCAAGCAAATCTTTGATTTCCTTACGCTCAAAGAACTTAAACCCGCCGAAAACCTTGTAGGGGATACCGTCCCCCGTGAACTCTTGTTCGAAAGAGCGGGTTAAGGCGTTAAGGCGCATCAAAATGGCAAAATCGGAATAGCGATACCCTTGACGGCGTAGCCCCGCGATACATTGCGCGATATATCTCGCCTCGCCCGTCTCCTCTTCCGCCTCATGGACCTTGGGCTTCGCGCCCTCGTCGTTTTCCGTCCAAAGAGTTTTGTCCTTGCGGTGTCCGTTGTTTTTGATAACGGTGTTTGCAAGCGTCAAAATATTCTTTGTCGAGCGGTAATTGCGCTCCAATTTAAAGACTTTTGCGCCCTTAAAATCCTTTTCAAAATGCAAAATGTTCTCGATTTTCGCCCCGCGCCAGCCGTAAATGGATTGGTCGTCGTCGCCCACGGCAAATAAGTTGCCGTAACCGCTCGCCAAATAACGGATAATTTCGTATTGCACGGCGTTGGTGTCCTGGAACTCGTCCACGAGGATATAGCGGAACCGCCCCGAAAGCTGTTCGCGCGCCTCTTCGTTGGTCTTTAATAGGTTGCGCGTTTCGTTGAGCAAATCGTCAAAATCGAGGGCGTTATTTTCGCGCAAATGTTTTTGATAACGGCGGTAGACCTTGACAATATCGTCGATATCCCGCTCGCCTGCGTTTTCCTCGGCGTAGCCGTCGGGGTCAAGCCCCAACATTTTTGCGTTTGCAATATGGAATTTCACCGATTTTAACAGCTTTTCGTCGTCAAAATCGCATTCTTGGAAAGATTTTTTGATGATGTTATTGCGCTCCGTTTCGCTGTAAATGGAAAAGTTGGAGCTGATACCGATTTCCTCGGCGTAGGTGCGGATAATACGCACGCACATACTGTGGATTGTGCACACCCAAGAGCGGGAAACGTCCACGATTTTAGAAAGACGCTCCTTCATTTCGTTGGCGGCTTTGTTGGTGAACGTAATCGCCAAAATCGCCTGCGGGGGGACGTTTTTTTCTTCCACGAGGTAGGCAATACGCGAGGTCAAAACGCGCGTTTTCCCGCTACCCGCGCCCGCCAAAACCAAAACAGCCCCTTCCGTTTGAAGAACGGGCTTAATCTGTTCGTCGTTGAGTTGTTCTAAAATTTCATCCATCTGCGTCATAACGTATTTATTATAGCATAAAAGGGACTGTTTTGCAAGCCCCTTTACCGTCGAATTTTTGATATTTTTGCCCCTTTGGATTAGATTCTCCGCAAGATAATCAACCCTTTTTTAATGCGCACTTTTCAACAATTCTTCTATCGATTTTGCATCCAATACGCAATGCCCCTCTTCCGTATCTCCCAGCTCTTTTGCGATTTTTTCTATATCAATAACCGCTTTTTTCTGTTGTTCTGCATACTCGCGCGCCATTTTTGCTCCATGAAAACTATATTGCGTGGCAACAATGACAAAATCTGCTCTATTTATCATTAACTTGTTGGTTTCAATAATGGCATAACGAGATGGGACTCGCCTTTCCAATAAATACTCTGACGCGGTATATCTATTAGGCAAAATAAAATTATCTGCTTTGGTTGGCAGGTATGAAAGAGCTAAAATATTTTCAACGTAAGGGTATAACCTTCTTGCTTCGTCAACAATCTCGGAAGATAACACGTCGAATTTCCCCCTTCCGCCCGAATAAAATCGTGTAACCTTTTTTTCTTCAATTAATTTAACAACCAAATGAAAAAGTAATTTTTTATACCTTTCGTGCTCCCCTATTTTGCTCCCAAAAAATGCACACGTTTTCATGTTTTATCCCCCAACGACAATATTTTACAAGAAGTTTTCTTCTTTGTCAAGCTTTTTTAGAAGTTATCTTCTATAATTGAGGGTATGAAAATCGGTGAAAGAATTAAAGAACTAAGACAAGAACATGCGTTATCGCAGGCACAGCTCGCCAAAAAAATCGGCACGAGCCAAAAAGCCGTCGATTATTGGGAACGCGGTGTAAACGAACCAAAAGTCAGTTATGTCATGGCTTTGGTGCATTTTTTCGAGCTTTCTTACGACGAATTTTTTACCGAAATCGACCTTCCCGACAAAAAATAACCCCTTTACCGCGACACGGTAAAGGGGGTTTTTGTTTAGAGGGGATACGCTCCACTCGCTTTCGCTCGGTCGGTATGACAGCGGGCGGGGTTCACGCCACAGTCGGTAAAACACAGAAAATTATTTTGCTAAGGTTTCAAATTCGCACTCGGCGCGGAAACGCTCTAACGCGCGCAAATACCGCTCGCTGAGGGAAAGGGTGTATCTTTGCTTTTCTTCGTAAGAAAGGGTTGCGTAATATTCCTTGTCGGTAAGCCGTCCGATGGCGTCGCTCACTTCCCCTTCGGAAAGGAGCATTTCTTTAACGCGCAAATAAAAATCGTCTTCCTTTTTCCCTTCGATTTTTGCCGTGACTTGCGCCGTAAAATATCGTCCTGCCTTGCTCTCGTTCAAGCCCTGCTCCCGCGCTTTTTCCATTTGCCCTGCCATATCCTTTTTGCAATCCAACCAAAACCCGCTCTTGATACGGTTTTTTGCCTTTCTCGCCTCTTCTCGAAGGGTACGTTTGTTTTCCGTTTGTTCTTGCGACATAATTTTACACGCTCCTTACTTTTTCGACAAATAAAAAGAGTTCACGATACCGTGAACTCTTTTGTGTTTTAGTTTCTGCTTCTCTTTCTGGCAGCTTCGGACTTCTTCTTTCTTCTTACGGAAGGCTTTTCATAGAATTCCTTCTTCTTCATATCGCCGAGGATACCGTCGCGGGAGCACTTTCTCTTAAAACGGCGCAATGCGCTTTCTACGTTTTCGTTTTCACCAACTCTTACCGTGGACATACTTTTCACCTACCTTTGCCACTGCATTTTTCTTTTGCTTTGTAATTATAGCAACTACGACAAAAAGTGTCAAGTCTTTTTTCGTCCTTTTTGCAACCTTTTTCCGCTTTTTTCCGTTTTTTTCCTTGCACTGAAAAAATATCTGTCGATTATCGGCGGTCTTTGTTGAAATAGCTCAAAATTATTCCACTTGCTCAAAATCGCTGGCGGGATGCTTGCACCAAGGACAGATAAAATCGTCCGGCAGTTCCTCCCCTTCGTGCACGTATCCGCAGATTTTGCAAACCCATTTATGCTTGCCGTCCGTCGGTTTTTCTTCCGCTTTGGGCGTCGCATTGGGCTTGGGCTTGATATGGCTTTGATAATACGCGTAGGTCACCGAATTTTCGTCCGAAAGCTTTTTCGCCTCCGTCACTTCCGCTACGAACAGCGTGTGCGTGCCGTAATCGTAGTGGTCGACCACCTTCGCGCTGAGTACCGCGTTAGCGTATTGTGGCAGATAAAAAAGACCGTTTTCGCTCTTGGGATAATTCCCGCCCGCGAATTTGTCCGTATCCCGCCCCGAAACGAACCCGAATTGCTTAAAAATATCGAAAGGCACGCTTTCCGAAAGTACGGACACGTTGAAAACGCCCGTCTTTTTCAAAAGCTCTTCCGAATAGTTCGCCTTGTTGACAAACACGACGATACGTTTGGGGTTGTCGGTAATCATCGACACCGTGTTGACAATACAGCCGTTCTGTTTTTCCCCGTCCGTCGTCGTCAGCATATACAGGCCGTACGAAATGGAATACATCGCCTCTTTTTCTATCATGATACTTCTCCGTTTTTTTAGAGTTTTTAACTGATTTAATAATTTATCTTGTATGGTCAAACAATAAGACCAGCTGCAAGATTATCTTGCCGACCAGAGCCCGTGCAGATTGCAGTATGCGTACACCGCCACCGCTTTATCCCCGTCCGCCAAAGTGAACGTACAGGTCGGCGCGCTGTCCGCAGAAAGATATTTCACTTGATATCCCTGCTCCGTTTCCAAAGCCACCCACTCAATCAAATGCTCCACCGTCATCGGGTGCGAAACGCTACCTACGTCCACCTTCACCGTCTTGCATTTCTTCGTCACAACGGGTACGTGCTTTTCTTGCGCAGCGTCCGTGCTGCCCGCCACCAGCTCTACCCAACCGTCTAATTTCAATTTATCCTTCGTCACAATCGTCTTTTTACATTTTTCGCATTGATATACTCTCAACATCTTCTTTACCTCGTTTTTTATTATTAGGACTAAATCCTATTTATAATATAGCATAAGATTTTGCTCTTGTCAACAGTTTTTTGCAAAAAAATCAAAAAATATTATTGCAAAACGTTATTTTTATATAAAATTTCGTCCACGAAATCGCACGCCGTTTTCAATTCCGTGACGTCCGTATAATCGTTTTTATAAACTTCGATAAGCAAAGCGCCGTCAAAACCGACGTCTTTAAGCCGTTTTACAAGGGTATCGAAGTCGAAAACGCCCTGCCCGGGCAGACGGATTTTGCCCCGCTCATCCACGTCGGAGATATGCACGTGCGCAAGCTTTTCGCCCATTTCACGCAGATATTCTTCGTAGGGATACCCCGAAATGCGGGCTTGTTTGATATCCAAAACCCCGCGAAGTTCGGGCAACGCCTCTGCAAGCGTTGCAAACACACCCAGACGGTTATAGGTAGACCACTCCACGTTTTCAAGACACAGCGTTACGCCCCGCGCTTTGCAATGCGCCGTCAACTCGTCAAAGCCTCTTATCATGGACGGAAAATCGTCGTATTTACCCGACCGCGACGCCTTTTTCACCCGCGACGTGCCGTGAAAGGAATAATAGGGCGCGTCCAAACAAACGGCGCTTTCCAACACCTTGTCCAGCCAACCGTACGCGTCCGCCTTTACGCGGGGGTGCGCGGAAAATAACTGCGGTTCAAATTCCGTGTTTAAGGCGTGGACGGAATTGACGGTCAAGTTTCCCTTTACCTTTGCGAGAACTTCGCCGAATTCCTTGCCGTATTCGGAAAAGGACGTCAAAAAAACCTCTGCCGTTTTCACACCCAAATCGTTTAACAAAGGCAACGCCTCTTCGTTGTATTTCCGCATAAACAGCGACGCCGTCGATACACCCGTCTGCATACTCTATTCCCTAATTTCCCTTTTTATGAAAAGAAAACCAAAGCCCTTTCTTCGGTTTTCTCTTTCGTCTTTTTTTAGTTCATCAAATCGGCAATCGTGTCCAACACCTTTTCGTAGCAACCACCGCAGCCCGTCGAACAATGCGTAACCGCTTGCACTTCCTTAAACGCCTTTTCCACGTCCGCAAAATGGCTGTGTTCGTGCAGAGCCTTTTCAATGTCCGCAACCGATACCTGCTTGCAATTACAAATAATTTTATTTTCCATAATCTTCTCCTTTTTTTCGGGCGTTTTTACCCTTTCCTATATATTGTAACAGCTATATTATAGCACCAAGTTTTTCGTCTGTCAATACGGAAAAACCGATTTTTCTTCCGTTATTCCACGTAATATACGCGGTTTTCCTTGCGGGGTTTTGCCTGCGGTTCCATGTCCGCGTAACCCACGATACAGTTCCCAATTCCCTCGTATTCCCCTTCAATGCCAAGCGTTTTTAAAAACTCCTTCCACTCGGGCAATTCAAAGGTTTCTTTTGCGCGGTGAATCCAACACGCGCCAAGCCCCAAGGCGTGCGCCGCAAGCATCATATTTTCCATCACGAGCGGTCCGTCGTAAAGATAGGTAGGCACGCTCTTGTCCGCCAAAACGACCAACACCGCGGGCGCGTTATAAAAAGGATCTGCGCGACGGAAAGGGTCGCGGACCATATTATCCGCCGATAATTTATCGCGGATTTCCTTGTTCGTCACCGCCAAAATAATCGGCGCTTGCTTATTCAAGCCCGACGGCGCTTGCAAACCCGCCTCGATAATCTTATCCAACAATTCCTTGGGTACGGGGTCGGATTTGTACTTTTTCACGCTCTTGCGCGTCATCATATTTTCAATAGCTTCCATATTTTTACTCCTTATTTATATTGTAAATCAGCAACCGTCCAGCCTTGCAACACGGCGGACATATCCTCGCCAAGCGCTTTCGCCCCCGCCAAATCGTGGTCGAGATAATTACCGCATTCTTCCTTTTTACTGCCGGGAATCTCCCCTACAAAATCGCGGACGAACGCCATGCTCTCTTGCACGAGCTTTATGGCGTTTTCGTGCGATACGCTATCCCGAACGAGCAGATAAAAACCCGTCCTGCAACCCATCGGCCCGACGTAGACGATATCCTTGCCAAACGAACTGTTGCGCGCGTAGGTCGCAAACAAATGCTCCACGGTGTGCGCCGCGCTCATTGCAAAATAATCCCCGCCGTTCGGCTTTTTCATACGAATATCGTAGGTCACGACGTCCCCGTCAATGCGGGATATATACATACCCTTTTCCAAGGTATCGTGGTTGATTGTAAAGCTTGCTATTTTTTTCATGCCTTTCCTTAATTAAATAATCCTCTGAATACCGTAGGTACACTCGCCGTCAAGGTAATAAGCTCTTTTGTCACGGGGTGGATAAATTCCAACTTGCTGGCGTGTAAACCCAACCGTTCCAAGGGATTTTTGTTCCCGCTTCCGTATTTATCGTCCCCGACAATCGGATTGCCGAGCTCCTTCATTTGCGCGCGGATTTGGTTTTTTCTACCCGTGTCAATGCGCACGCGGAGCAACGAATACTCTCCGTTTTCCTTCAAAACCTCGTAATGGGTAATCGCCTTCTGCCCCATTGGGTCGTTGGTGACGTACACCAAATTGTTGACGTTTTCTTTTAAATACGCCGTCAGCGTGTCCGCTTTCTTTTCTAAAACGCCCTCGACAACGGCGTAGTATTCCCGCGTTTGTACCTGCTCGCTCCAATGCATTTTCAGCATGGAGTGGAGCTTGATATCCTTGGCAAACAAAAGCACCCCCGACGTTTCCTTGTCAATGCGGTGCAAAACGAACGCCCGCGCGTTTTTGTCCTGTCTTTGCAGATAATCGGTGATATAGCCGTACGCGCACTCCCGCTCCTTGTCGCTTTCGACGGACAACAGCCCTGCGGGCTTATCTATTGCAATTAAATCTTCGCTCTCGTAAATAATTTTGATATCGCGAAGGGAAAAATTCGGTTTTACAAGCCCGCCCTTCGCCCCGCGCGCCGTTTTTGTCGGTTGTACCGCCACCGCGCCGTCCTTGACGGGTCTGCGGGAAAGCTTTACTTCGTCGTCTTTGGCAAGCATAAAATTGTACTGTGTAACCACCCTGCCGTTGACGAGCACTTGTTTTCTAACCAGCAACGATTTAACGTTGTTTCTCGACGTATTGCATTTGCGGAGCAAAAATTCGAGCAACTCGTCGCTGTGGTTGACCTTATAGACGGCGGTATAGACGGGCGCGCCGTTGACGCGCTCAATATGTTCCGTCTTTTTTGACGGTGTCTTCGCCCCCTTTTTCGGACGTTGCGCCGTAGGCGCGGACGGTTTACCGCCCTGCGTTTTTTGATTGTTTTTTGCCTGTATTTTCATCGTTTTTGCCTTTCTTGATTTGTACTATTATACCACCGCAAACGGCGCTTGTCAAGGGCGGAAAAATAAAAATTCCGCAAGATATTTTTTGCGTTTTCCTCTTCCCTTTTTTGTGAAACTGTGTTATAATACAAGCGGGAGTAACGTTATGGCTTATTACGAAGATTTATCCATCGAATTACAAGAAAAAATACAGACTGAAAAGCGGGAGCACCGCTTTACGCCCCTCGGCTTTGACGAGAAAAACGCCCTGCGCCGTATCGACAATCCGCACGATTATTCGTCCGTTTTGCGCGGTGCGTTCGTCCGTGACGTGGACAAAATTTTAAACTGTCCGTATTACAACCGTTATTCGGACAAAACGCAGGTGTTTTCGCTGTATAAAAACGACGATATTACCCACCGCAGTTTGCACGTACAGCTCGTGTCCCGTATCGCGCGCACAATCGGCAACGCGCTGAACCTTAACGTGGATTTAATCGAAGCGATTGCGCTCGGGCACGACGTCGGACATACCCCCTTTGGACATACGGGCGAAAAATTTTTGGACGGGCTGTTCGCCGAAAAAACGGGCAGACGGTTCGCCCATAATATCCACTCCGTCCGCGTTTTGGACAAAATCTTTCCTTTGAATTTGACCTTGCAAACGCTGAGCGGTATCGCCGCGCACAACGGCGAAATGGAGCTCGAAAAATACCAGCCCCTGCCCTTGCTCGATTTTGAAAGCTTTGACGAACAGATTGAAAAATGCTACCAAGACGGCGAGTGGGTGAAAAAGCTCGTACCCTCAACCTTGGAAGGGTGCGTTATGCGCATTTGCGATATCATCGCCTACCTTGGCAAGGACCGCCACGATGCGGAGCAGAGCAATATCCTGCGCGCGGAAGACTTTTCCGATTACGGCATCGGCAAAATCAACGCGGAAATCGTCAACAATTTAATGGTGAATATTATCCAGCACAGCTACGGCAAACCGTATATTAAAATGGACGAAGCGCATTTTGAGGCGCTCCAAAAAGGCAAACGGGAAAATTACGCCCAAATCTACGGCAACGAGAGCGTGAAACGGGCGGACAACACGATTGGGCTGATGATGGCGGAGCTGTACGCGAGGCTTTTGTCCGATTTGGAAAACGGACGGACTTCCTCGCCGATTTTTACCCAGCATATCGATTATCTCAACCGTTCGCCCTATGCGCGAAAGCGTTCAATCCCCTATGCGGAAACGGAAAAAAATCAAATCGTGGTCGATTATATCGCGGGCATGACGGACGATTATTTTATACACCTGCACCGTTATCTCTTCCCCAACAGTCGCCACAAAATTAACTATATCGAGTACTTTGACTAAGCGGTTATCCATAGAAAAAAGCAACCCTAAACGAGTTGCTTTTTGTTTTTTACGCTGCATTTTCTTCGCGAACCGACGCGCTTTGTTCTTCTTTTTTGCGTTTTTTACGCCGTTTACCAACGGCCTCGGGCAAGAACTTATTGAGGATAATCGCGCATACCGAGCAAAGGGCAATAGAAATCGCGCTCATCAACAGCGCCCAGCCCCAGTTATTGGACAGCGACACCTTATCCCATTCCAAAAACTTTTTCATCAAGCCGATAAATTTGTAATGAATCGCGTAAATCAGTAGGGTATTTTGCCCGATAAATACCAGGGGTTTAAATCGCAAATTCGTCTTTTTAGCAATCAAGAATACCACGAAAACGCCAATCGTAATCGACAGCATACTGTAAGGGATATTCGGATACAGATTTTGATTCATATCGGGATATCTTCCAGGGAAAAATACGAGCCTACTCAAAAGCCCGAGGGCAACGTAAACGCAGGCAAGAATAATAACCCACACCCACTTTATCTTTCCAAAGAAATCTTCCTTGCGCTTAAAAAGGTAACCTATCATCATATAAAATTGCGCAAGAAGGGCATTGTTGATGTTCAAGAACATAGCCCTATCTTCGGCGTAGTACGGAGGCGTACAGTAGTACGCAAGTAAAAGCCCCGCCGTCGCCAACAGCAGGTCGGCAATACATACGTACATAGGCTTTTTTAAAAATTTCTGTATATAAAACTGAATAATTTCCGCTATGATACAGCAAGAAAACCACCACAGCGTTTTACCGCTGACGAACTTATACAACCGCTCGGTATAGAACGGATGAAATCCCTTAAACGGAATCATAAAGGCTTTCGCCCAAATAAAGGAAAAAAGTACCCACGGCAAAACGAGCTTTAATAGCAAGCCTTTGTAAAAGGGCCATTGTTTTCCGTCCCTAATACTAAAAACGTAACCCGTTACTGCAAAAAACATAGGCAACATGATTCCGCCGAAAAAAATGTTGTATATATCCCAATGCGCAATCTTTTGCGACGCGTGCACTACGACGACGAGTATCATCGCAATCCCGCGGATAGAATCTATCCAATATTTTCTAGGTTTTTGCGGTTTTATCTGCGGTTGTATTTCCTGCGCGCTTTCCTTCGCGACTTCTTGCTCGATTCCCTGATTGGTTTCGAGCGCAACTTCGTTACTCAAAATCGTATCTCCTTATTCTGGTTCCTTTGTATTACAAAGCGTTTTTTCCTTTTATTTCCTCAACGTCTTAACAATCTCTTGGCACCTATTATAGCATATATTTTTCTAATTGTCGTCAATATTTAACAGCATTTTCACAAAAATATTATCAGCGCAAAAAATATAAGCGAACAAACCCGCCCGTTGGCGTGCCAACGGGCGGGTTTTATTTTCGCGTTCGTCCATTATATCATAAACCTCGTCAAAAGGCACTAATACGTTGAAAAAATCAGCGGACGCATTTTTTAATGCACTTGCACCAACTTTCCTTTTTGCAAACGAGATTGTTCTGCCGCAATCCCTATAAGATGGCTCTCCGCGGAATACCCCAAGGCAGTTTTTTCGGGCGCACTCCCCATCAGCATTTCATACAAATTATTGATTAAATGGTAATCTCCGCCGCCGTGGGTATATCTATCGTCTACCAAATCGCTGATTTTCAAAACAACTTCGCCCTTTCCAAAAACACCGATATAAATGACGTCCCGAACCTCGTCCAAGGTGATTTGACCAAGCGTGCCGTAAAAATCCATTCTTCGTCCGCAATGATGCGTGAACGCAACCATAGTAAGCGTTGCCTTTACTCCGTTATCAAAATACATCTGCGTAATTTGATGATCGACAACGTCGTTGTCGCAACGATATACACACCGTCCGTGCAAGCCGTTATGCAACGCATCCATCACCTTTTCCTTGGTAATCGGGGCACGGCAAGGCACGTTATAGGGATAGCCGTCGGAAGGACAGCCATCCTTTTCCCAATTATTTAAGTACGCAATCTTTGCGCTATACGCACACTCGTCTTGATATGCACAGCTTATACATCTATCCGCGCTCCCCTCCGGGGCGTTTTCTTCCTTAAAATAACTCAACTCTCCTACGGAAGAAACACTCTCACATTTACCGCCTGCGTAATACTGAATTAAATCCAAATCGTGACTGCATTTTGCCAAAATCATAGGCGTGGAATCTGCCGCACGGCGCCAATAACCACGTACGTATGCTTGCGCTTGGTGCGCATACCCCACCTGCTCGATAGCGTTGATGGCAATTAAACTACCAATGGTTTTCTCTTCCAACAACTGTGCCACCTTGACAAAAGCAGGGGCATAACGCAACACGTGGCAAACAAGCACCTTGTTACCCGTTTTCTGTTGCAGGTCAAGTAAATCTTCCATCTCTTGCTTGTTATCGGTAATCGGTTTTTCGAGTAAAACGTCATACCCTAATTGCAACGCCTTTGTTGCGTGACGGATATGATCTTTATCCTGCGTAGCAATCACCAAAACGTCCGCTCTTTTTTCAAGGAAAAACTCATTTTCGTCAAGGAATAAATTTTCTTTTTTTACCTCGAATCTTTCCCCGAAGTAATCTAATTTTTCTCGGGAAATATCGCAAAGGGAAATGATGCTAAATTTTTCAGGGAGTTGATGCAACCACGTCCCATACGCATAGCCACCACGCCCCCCGACGCCGATAATAGCCACTGTAAACCGTTTTTTCATAATGCATTTGCTCCTCTTTTCTCCGCTAAACGCAGAGATACTAATTATGGATTTATTATATAATCATAGTATTAGAATAGCAACGGTTTTTAGAGCATAGTTTTGTTTTATGATATTTTTAATTTCGATTATGATATAAACGAAGACGTTTTATGTTCAATAGATAAAAAGGCACTTGAAGCTATTAAGCGTTATTGTTCTTCGTGTGAGAGAAAATAAAACTTTCACTACTTCGTTTCATATTTTTGTCCACGAGGGGAAAAAAGCGTGGACAAACGGTGGACATAGAAATTTTGGTGGGCACGGTAAACTATATATATTGCCGATTATAGGTAAAAACACAATATGTTGTATTATTTCCGTTGTAAAGTGACCAACGTCTCGACGTGTTTGGTTTGCGGGAACATGTCGTACGGTTGAATGCGCTCTACCGCGTAATATCCGCTAAGCGTTTCCCCCTCGGCGACCCCAACATACGCAGGGTTTTTTACCAGCTCGCCCTCGCACTCAATCAATCTACCGCTCAAAATCCCCAAATCTCGCGCAAGCGTTGCGGGGTTACAGCTAATCAACGTCAACTGCGGAATTTTACTCTCCAACAGCGCAAACAAAACGCTGCGCGCAATCCCCGCGCGGGGTGGATCCAAAATCAAACGGAGTTTTTCCCCTTTTTCCTTTTCCAAAACCGACGGCAATTCCTCTTCCACATACCCGCAAATATTCGTCATATTATCCAAGCCGTTTTTCTCTTTGAGCGAATCGGCGCATTTCGACGCCTCTTTTTCCAACTCGATACCATACGCCCGTTTTGCCTTTTTCGCAATCATCGCCGTCAGCAAACCACCGCCCGAATAGGCGTCTATCACCACTTCGTCGCCGTCCTGACACACCGTCTTTAAGGCGTCTTTATACAGCTTTGTCCGCACGTTTTCATTGACTTGCAAGAAAGTAACGGGGCCCGCCTCGTACACGATTCCCTGCTCTTCCGCCTCGAAAACGCCCTCTCCGTGCAAAAGCTGGAACTCTTGCCCAAAAATCACGTTCGTATCCGAATCGTTAACGTTGAGATAGAGCGAAAATTCTTTAAAAATACCCGAGAGCAATCCGACCAAATAGGCGGTATTGGGCAGATTGCGTTTTGCCGTGACAAGCGTCACAATAAATTTACCGCCGATTTCCCGCGCAACAATATGGCGCACAGCGCCCGTTTTTTTCTCTTCGTCATACCCCTTCACGGCGCATTCCGACATATACCGTTTGACAACGGCAATCAGCTTTTCCGCCCAATCGGGGTGGATAGCGCAAGCGGTTACGGGCACGATACGGTGGCTGTGTTCGGCGTAAAACCCGACGACCGTGTTTCCGTCCCTATCCACGCCTACGGGAATTTGCAATTTATTACGGTAACCGAACGGGAAATCGCTCTTGATTGCCGTCGGCACGGCGATATTGATACCGCCGATTTTGCGCAGAGCGTCCTTGACGACAGTCGCTTTGTGCATGAGCTGCGCGCTATAATCCAAGTGCTGTAAACAGCAACCGCCACATTTGGAAAACACGGGACATTTGGGACGAACGCGCTCTTCCGCCGGCGTTAAAACCTCTTCCGCCTTGCCATAGCCCACGTTCCCCTTGATTTTCAGCACGCGAAAACGGATTTTTTCGCCCGGTAAACAAGCAGGCACGAAGAAAGTAATACCCTCGTGCCGAATAATGCCCTCGCCGTTTGACCCGATTCCGTCGCAAACCGCAGTAATAATATTGTTTTTTTCAATCATAACCCCTTACCCCCTTACGCCGTTTCAGGTTAGAAGTTCATTTTTTATACAACCTATTGCCTTTTTCCTTATTTTTTCGTAATTCTATGGACGAGCCTATTTACCAAATACCGACATTTGTAGGATGCGTAGTCGTACAAAACGAACAGCGCCGTCCCCGCAATCAAGATAATCGGAATAATATACCTATCGAAGTAAGTAACCCCCGTCGTCAACACGACGAATTTCCAAATCACCCACAGCGTCGCGTCAAACCAAATCGCCTTGATACCGCAGGCAAGCCAACGATTGATACGCGTTTTTAATTGCAATTCGTTGATAAGGGGATGCAATCCGAAAAACATCGCAAACGGGATAATATCCCAAAAACGCGCCGCCGCAAATACAAAGGATAATATGCAGGTCGCTATATACGCCAACGCATACCCCCACCAACTCTTTTTTGCAAGGGGCAACATCAAGGCTATCGCCGCAAACAGATATCCTGTAAACAGCAAAACGTCCGAGTATACACCCAGCACCAAAATAATGGTAGCAAGCGCGCAAGCAAGCGCCGAAAGCGCTATTTCATACGCCGTTATTTTTCTCATCTATTCCCAATCCTACCCGTTTTAGAGTATATCGTTAAAAGAGCGCCTAAGCGCTCTTCTTTTTTATCTACCGCAGCTACAACACATATTAAACAAGCAGCTTACGCAAAGATAGGTGTAACAAAACGAACAACACTCCGAGCAAACGTTTCCGCCCATCTGCTCGCGGTCGTCTTGCGGGGGACGGTTGTTGTACGGGTTTTGATAGGTATCGCCGTTTCTGTTGTACGCCGACTGATTGTTATAATCGTTTTTCGCGTTCATTTTGGCATACGCTGCGCGATATTTGCTGTTAGCAGAATCCATTTGCATGGCAATTTCCAACTGCTTTTTGCTGTCGTTCGTCCAATTTTTTTTGTAATAAACTACCGCTTGCAGATAATGCCACTCTGCCGTGCGTTGGTCGATTCTATCCAAAGCAGCCTGCGCTTCGTCCACCTTGTCCTGCTTTAACAGCGCCGAAATTTCGTCCAAAGAACTTGCGCCCGTCGTGTTCTCGTTGCGCTCTTTTCTTGCTTCTTTTAGCTCCTTATATGCCGTTTCAATCTTCGTCAGCATTTTAGCGGCGTTGTTGCCGGCTTCCCCGTCCAACCATCTATCTTCGCAATATTTATCACGGAGCTCTTGATAGCGCGCGTCGATTTCCTCGTCCGTCGCCTGTTCGGTTAAACCGAGAAGTTCGTAATATTCTTTCATTATAATCTCCTGTCGGCTCTCGCCGCGTTTTTTCTCTTATTTAGTGTTTTCTTTTTTCGCGCTTTTATCCGCTTTTTCTGCTTTGCGACGCTCTTTGGTCTTTCTGCCGTCGCAATCGCACCCCGACATAATTTGCTGCGTCATTTTCGGCAAACCGCGAAGGAGTATATTGTCCGTCAAATCGCTGTTGTAACGAAGGGTAATTCCCCCCAAATTTTCGCGGATATCAAAGAAAATCGCGTGGAAGATATAGCGCACTTCTTCGCCGTGTTCTCCGCTAAGGAGCGCTTGCTTGCAAGGAGCGTTATACGCCAAGACAAAGGGATTATAGGCACCCTTTTTAAGGTCCTTGTCGTAATCGTCCAACGCGTCGATAAGGTATATCCATTTCCCAACGGCGTAAAAGAGGTTGCGGGTGTTTGCCGTCGCCTTTTCGCCCAGCGCGTAGTCGGAAAATTCCGACAGCATCTTCGCCGTAGCGTCCGCCGCGCGGTCCACGCTGTCCGTTTTCGCCTTTTCTATTTGCGCTTGCTTTGCCAAATTTTCACGGACAATCCGCTCGATTTCGGGATACGCTTTCTTTACGCGTTTAAAGCCCTTTTTAAACCACAGCCGTTTGCCTCTGCCCCGATCGCCGTCCTCTATATCGTCGGTGTACTTATAATATACGAGCGTAGTATTAAGCGCGCCGAGTTGTCTAGTCAGCTCGTCCACCTCTGCCATTTGCCGAGCGCGGATACAATGGGTCAAGCAATGCTGTTTTTCTATTTTTACGTCCAGCCCAAGGATATTATGCATAATTGCGGAAAGGAAAGTCACGTCGTACGAAAGCCCTATCCTCGCCGTCTGACCGCAGACCTGCCCGATGCCCTTGCATACACCGCAATACATAGCGCGATACAGCACGTCGTCTTTCATATATAAATACGGCTTGTCCGCGCGTACGTATCCGAACATAGTCCCTTCCTTTTTCGCTTTCTTTGCGTTTTTGCTATCGCTTACTTTCAGTATATTGTTTTTCGTCGCAAAAAGCAACGAAAACCAAGCCGCAATCTCCGTCTTCACAAGAAAAAGCTCTATTTTTCACAAACTTAACAAATTCTTCCTTGTTTTTAACGGTTGATTAGATTTTTATCGTTGTTTTTCGGTGGGAATCGGCACGATTTTGCCGTCCGCAAATTCCAATATCAACGCCGCCATATCGTCCAAATCGTTCTTTACCTTCGTCTTAAAACGAGGGGTGCGGTAACGGAGCTCCATAAGGCTCTTGGGCGGTTTCATCGCCGTCAAAAGGTGCAATCTCTTAATGCCCTTAAAGCTGTCCTTAACGTCGTTGCCCGACAGCGCGTAGAGTACGTCCTGCGGGAATTTGTAAGGGTTTGCCGTCGAGAGTACGACCACGGGCGTTTTGTCCTTTTCGTCAATCTTTTCGCGCGCCTCTTTCCATTGCATATACACGGCGAGCGCTACCCCCGTATGCGTGTCCATCGCATAGCCGTATTCATCGAAAATTTCGTACATCGCCTCTACCGTGCCGTCCTCGCTGGCGAATCCGCCGAAAAATTCTTCGTCCAAAATCGCCTTTTCTTTGGCTGTAATCGAGTATTCCTTGTTGTCGGAAAGCTCTTGCATACGCTTTGCCGTAAGCTCGGCGTTTCTACCGCTGATTTCAAAAAGCAAGCGTTCCAAGTTCGAGGACACCAAAATATCCATCGACGGGGACATCGTGCGGAAGAAGTTGCGTTTTACGTCGTAAACGCCCTTTTTGAAAAATTCCGCCAATACCTTGTTGCGGTTAGACGCGCAAACGAGTTTTCTGACGGGCAAGCCCATCTGTTTTGCGTACCAACCCGCCAAAATATCCCCGAAATTCCCCGTGGGTACAACGAAATCAATCTTGTCCCCCATTTCAATTTGACGGGAAGTAATCAAATCCAAATACGCCGAGAAATAGTAGGCAATCTGCGGCGCAAGACGCCCAAAGTTAATCGAGTTCGCGCTCGACAACCGCGTTTTTTTCTTTGCAAGTTTTGCGTTAAATTCTTCGGACGCGAACAGACGTTTTACCGCGCGCTGACAATCGTCGAAATTCCCCTCGACCGCCGCTACAAACACGTTGTTACCGTCTTGCACGGTCATTTGCAAACGCTGCATTTTTGCAACGCCCTCGTCGGGATAGAATACCGCCACTTTTGTGCCGGGCACGTCGCGGAACCCTTCCAACGCCGCTTTACCCGTGTCGCCGCTCGTCGCCGCCAAAATCAAAATTTCGTCGTCGATACCCGTAACTTCGCAGCTCTTTTTCAAAAGGTAGGGCAATACGGTGAGCGCCATATCCTTGAACGCGCAAGTAGGTCCGTGAAAAAGCTCCAACACGTACAAGCCCGATTCGCCGTCCACCTTTACAAGGGGCACGGGGTCGTTAGAGGTAAAGGAAGAATATGCCTTTTCGCAGATTTCTTTGAGATAATCCGCGCCAAGCTCTTCCGCGAGATATTTGCCAAGCACGAACGCCGCGCGTTCGGGATAGCTCATCTCCGCCATGGATTCTAATTCTTCTACGGTAATCTTCGGGAATTTTTCAGGCACGTACAAACCGCCGTTTTTCGCCAGCCCTTGCACGATCGCCTGCGCGCCCGTTACCTTCTCTCCGCCTCTCGTACTGATAAAATACATCTTTTTGTCCTGCCTTTTTCGGATTTTTTAACGCGCAAAGCAGGCAGCCTCTCGTGCCGCCTCGCTTTTTTACGCATCTACATATTTTCCGCCCTATTCTTCTTCGTCTTAATTATACTCTTTTAGGCGTTTTTCAAACGCCGCTTTTTATAAAAAAGCCGAACGGAAAAACCGCTCGGCTAATCCTGTCTACGTTACGTTATACGCCAAGGCGCACGTCATTAAAGATACTTCGTTACAAAATCGGGAAGTTCGTCTTTGCCCGCAGAAACGGAAACGGTAATAACGAGATTGTTGGTTTTGGAAACTTTATCTAACATATAGAAGAAAGACGCCAATTCCTGTACGGGTTTGCCTGCAATACGAACAACGCCGTCAATATATACGTATTCGTTGTCGTGGTTGCCCGCGATAACGCCTTTGATAAAACCGCAGAGCGCCGCTTCGCCCGCAATATCGTATTCGCTGGTATCGATGAAACGGATTTCACGTTCCAAATCGTACATACCGCGTTTGCTATCGGTAATAAAAATCATGTGACCTTTGGCTTCGGATACTGCTGCGTTTGCGGCATCGATCATTATCTTGGTCTTGCCGGTACCCTTTGCGCCATAAACAACTTTAATCATAATCAAATCCTCCCAGATTTTGTCTTGCTCCCCAATGAAAATGGGTGCTTCCTTTCGGTTTATTATAGTGTAACAGATTTTGCACACAATTTCAAGACCTTTTTGAAAAATTTTTGTCCGTTTTTAGAAAAATTTTTGTGAAAACGCAAAAATATACGCTTTCCTTGCGAAAGTTCTACTTCCTTGCACCCGCCCCGCGCCCGCTTTGCGATAAAAAAGAGCCGACGGTTTTTCCGTCAGCCCTTCGTTTTAGTTTTTTTCTATGCAGAGTTTTACTTTCTTATTTTGCCCACTCGACAATCTCGCCGTCGCTGTATCCCCAATAGAGCTCGGGATTTGCCGTAGGCTCTTTTTCGCTGTACCAATATACGCGCGCAGGACCGTTCCACTCCGTAGCCCAACCGCTCGGTTGCGCCGTCGCCTTGCTGTAAATACTCAAACGCGCGCAGTTTTCAAAAACGTTTTCGCCCATATTCACAACGGTCTTAGAGAGCACGAGTTGTGTCATCGCGCTACAACCTGCAAACGCTCTTTCGCCGACCGTCGTTGCCTTGCCGTTGATTTCCACCGCCAACAAACGCTTGCAACCGTAGAAAGCATTGGCGGGAATTTCCTCGCACTCTTCAATCTTCAAGTTTGTCAAGGACGCAGGCACGAACTGCCCGTTTTGCGCGTAATTGCTCGCGCCGAAAAGATAACCTAAGAAGAAGACGTCTTCCTCGGGACCTTGCCCCTTGTAAGAGAGCGTCAAATTCGTCAATCTATCGCAATTTGCAAATGCGGCCGCCTCGACTGCCCACGCGTTTTCAAGGGTAACGTTTTGCAATCTACCGCAATAGCTAAACGCATTTTCGCCCACGCTTTCCACCGAATCGGAAATAACGATTTCCGTCAATCGGTTGCAACCCATAAACGCCCCTTCGCCGATGCTTACCACCGAATCGGGAATTTCAATATTTTCGTAAAAATCGTCGTCCGTCTTATCTTCGTCGCCAAAGTTCATTTTACCGCCAAGTTCCCAACATCCGCTAAACGCAAAATCGCCGATGCTCTTTACCGTATCGGGGATTTCGATATCCCTCAGCGTTTGACAGTTGAAAAACGCGCGGTCGCCAATGGCGATAACGGGTTTTCCGTTATATTCTTCGGGGATTACAACGTTCGTCGCATTGCCCTCATAGCCGACAACGACGTAGCCGTCCTCTGCCTCGTTTAACGCATACGAAAGATTTGATTGCGTGACGCCTTTATTGCCGTCGCCACCGCAAGCAACGAACCCAGCCGTCAAAGCCAAGCACGCCAAAATCGAAAATATTTTCAAAAGTTTTTTCATCGCTATCACTCCTGAATAACCTTGTTCTATTTATTTTAACACACTTTTTGCCTTTTCGTCAACAATTTTTCGCCATTTTCTCGTGATAAAAGAAAAAGGACGATTTACTCGCCCGTTTTCCTTGTTTATTTTCTTATTCCAATTCGGAAACGAAACGCTTGATACGCGCCAAACCCTCGTCGATGTCCTGTTCGCTAAGGGCGTACGAAAGTCGTACGCAATCGTCCGCGCCAAAGGAAATCCCCGGCACCGTCGCCACCTTTTCGCCGTCCAACAACGCGTCGGCAAACTCGATAGAGTTCGTAATCTTTTTGCCCTTATAGCTCTTGCCGAACAAATCGCTAATTACCATCATCACGTAGAACGCGCCGTCCGGTTCTACCGCACCCACGCCGTCGATACTTTCAATCAATGCAAGTAGCTTTGCTCTGCGTTTGTCGAACACGTTTACCATCGCCGTAATCTCTTCCTCGGGGGCTTTTAACGCCTCGATGGTTGCGTACTGCGAAATGGAACTTGCGTTAGAGGTTGCGTGGCTTTGGAAGGAATCGATTGCCTTCGCCACGTCCTTGGGCGCCGCGAGATAGCCGATACGCCAGCCCGTCATTGCGTACGATTTGGAAACGCCGTTGACCGTCACCGTCAGCTCTTTCATCTTCTCGCTAACCGCCGCAATCGAAAACGCCTTTACGCCGTTATAGCACAGCTTTTCGTAAATTTCGTCCGCCAAAACAAAGATTTCCGCCTCTTCGCAAACCGCCGCAATTTCACGGACTTCCTTTTCCGTGTATACCGCGCCCGTGGGGTTGGACGGGGAATTGAAAATCAGCATTTTCGTCTTGGGCGTAATCGCCGCTTTCAACTCTTGCGCCGTGAATTTATACTTGTTTTCCTTCTTACAAGGCAAGGTTTTTACCACGCCACCGCATACCTTTACCACTTCGGGATAGGTCAACCAATAGGGCTCGGGGATAATGACTTCGTCCCCCTCGTCCAAAAGAGCGTAGCAAGCGTTGAAAATGGAATGCTTTGCGCCGTTGGAAACAATAATTTGCGAGGGCTCGTAGTCTAAATTATTGTCCTTTTTAAATTTGTCGCAAATGGCTTTGCGCAGGGGCAACAAGCCCGACGACGGCGTATATTTGGTATGCCCTGCGTCCAACGCCGCTTTCGCCGCCGCAATAATATGCTCGGGCGTGTTAAAGTCGGGTTCGCCTACGCCGAAGGATACCACCGATTCCCCCGCCGCCTTCATCGCCTTCGCCTTTGCCGAAATCGCAAGGGTGAGCGAGGGGGATATCGTCGTCATTCTTTTTGCTACTCTGTTTTTCATACGTTCATCTCTCCGTGTCTTGTAATTGTTAACGCTCTTATTTTACCTTTTTTTCAAAAAGAAAGCAACCGCAAATACGCCCATTTTCGCAAATTCTTGTAAAATAATCGAATTTTTTATTGATTTTTGCGTTTTTAATTCATTTTCTCGATTGTCGCAATCGGCAAAGATAATCTAGCCACCTTTTTGCGCCTTTTTTCCAAAAACCGCAATAGGAACGCATAAAAATGTGGCGCTACCGAGGACGGCGTGGCGCTCTTACGCAAGCCCACCGCCAAAACTCTGCGACAAGCGGGCTCGGAAACACGCAACAGTTTTACGTCTGCGGACACCGCTCCCCAAGAAAATTCCGGCCAAAAGCCTACACCGATACTTGCGCCGATGATATTCCGTACCGCCACCAGAGAATCTGATTCAAAAGAAATTTGCGGTTTCACCCCAGCCTTGGCTAAAAAACCGTCGCATACGTTGCGAAATCCCCGCGACCCCGCCAAATGCACAAACCCTTCGTTTTGCACTTCTTTCAAGGCAATATGCTCCCGTTGCGCATAGGCGGAATCTTTTGGAATCGCCAAAAATATTTCCTCTTCAAATATCCGTTTTTCTTGGCAATCGGATAAATTTGCGTCTATTAAATCCCCCGTAACGAACACGTCGGAATCCGTTTCCTCTGCGCTCTGAATCAACTGAAACACCGTTTCGGGATATTTCTTTTTATACGCCACTACGGCGTCCGATACCGCCGCTGTTGCCGCCAAGACGTTAATTTTAACCGTACGCCCCCGCTCCTCTTTCAGCGTTTCCAATTCCCCTTGTATACTATCCACCTGCGCCAAAACCCCTTCCAACTTGTTTTTTAAATATTCACCATATACCGTGGGGTAAATATTTCTGCCTTTTTTGTAAAAGAGGGGTACGCCTAACTCTTCCTCCAACTGCTTGATTGCCTTCGTGAGCGCAGGTTGCGCTATGTGAATTTCTTCCGCCGCCTTCGTGACGCGCCCTACCTTTGCAACCGTATAAAAATAACGAAGTTTTGCAAGCTCCATACAGCCTCCTTTTTTCATCGATAGTCGATAATTAATAACCGTTCGTTATGAATTTTATAATAATTATATATTTTACATTATGCTTTGTCAAGCGTATAATGGTAACAAACAAACGTGAAGGAGCAAAATTATGGTAACGGTTTTTGAAAGCGTCATGCTGATTTGTTTTGGTATATCTTGGCCCATTTCGGTGTATAAAAGCCTCACTTCCAAATCCACAAAAGGGAAATCAATCGTGTTTACGATTGCCATTATCATTGGGTATATTGCGGGAATTACAGGCAAAATTTTAGGTAAGAATTTTAATTACGTACTCGTACTGTACCTCGTAAATCTTGCGTTCGTCAGCGTTGATTTTGCGCTGTATTTTATTAACAAACGCCACGAAAGCGCTGCGGCGACCTCCATTAAATCCTTATAATTTCATTATAATTTCATTTTAGCCGCACGCTTGAAAAACGCGCCCCGAATTCCCTTTCGGAGCGCGTTTCCTTTTTCTTTTCTAAAATTATTCTTCCGACGAGGCGAGCATCGCTTCTCTGTCGGCGATTGCCAACGCCTCGACCATGCTGTCGATATCCCCCGTCATAAAGGCGTCTAAGTTGTATTGACTAAGCCCGATACGGTGGTCGGTAACACGGCTCTGCGGAAAATTGTAGGTGCGGATTCGTTCGCTTCTATCCCCCGTCCCTACCATGCTGCGACGGCTGTCCTCACGCGCCTTCGCGCTCTGTCCGTTATAGAAATCGTACACACGCGAACGCAGAACTTTAAACGCTCTTTCCTTGTTTTTGAGTTGCGAGCGTTCGTCTTGGCAGGTCACCACGATACCCGTCGGAAAGTGCGTGATACGAACGGCAGAGGCAACCTTGTTGACGTTTTGACCGCCCGCCCCGCCCGAGTGGAAAATGTCAATACGGATATCCTTGTCGTTGATTTCCACTTCCACCTCTTCCGCTTCGGGCAAAACCGCCACCGTCGCCGCCGAGGTATGGATACGTCCCTGCGTTTCCGTCGCCGGAACACGCTGTACGCGGTGTACGCCACTCTCGTATTTTAAGAGCTTATACGCCCCCGCGCCCGTCACGTTGTAAATCGCCTCTTTCATGCCCCCGAGCTCGGTGGCGTTGACGTCGATTTCCTCCACGCGGAGTCGGTGCGCGGCGCAATAATTGAGATACATACGGCACAGCTCCGCGGCGAACAGAGCCGCCTCTTCACCGCCCGTCCCAGCGCGAACCTCTAAAATACAGCTCCTTTCGTCGTTTTTGTCCTTGGGCAGGAGCAAAATTTTCAGCTCGTCCTTGATACGGGGCAAGCGTTCTTTGCAATCGTATCCCTCGTCCAAGAGCATCTTTTTCATTTCGGCGTCCGTTTCGATTTCCGCCAGCGCAAACGCGTCGTTCATCTGCCGTTCACACTCGGTGTATTCGGCGTATTTTTCCACCGTTTCCGTCAAATCGAATTGCTCCTTAGAATACTTCTGCCACGTACCCATGTCCGCGATGACGTCGGGATCGGAGAGTTTTTCAGACAAAAAATCATACCGTTTTTTGATATCGTCGAGTTTCTTAAACATACTACCTCTATGATTGAAAATTACGCCCGAAAAGCTCGGGCGTATTTATCACATTACAATCTTTACGTAACGGTCAATGCCGTTAAAATCTTTTACAATAATCGAATAACTGCAATTTTTGAACAGACTGACGACGTTCTTTGCCTCGCCTTCGCCCACTTCCATAATCAACATGCCCCCTCGCGTTAAATGCTTGGGCGCTTCTTGGGCTATCCGCCTGTAAAAATCCAAACCGTCTTCGCCACCGTCCAACGCCAAGCGGGGCTCGTGGTCGCGCACTTCTCTTTGCAACGTATCAATCGTCGCCGTGGGAATATACGGGGGGTTGCTGACGATGATATCAAACTTTCCACGCACCTTTTCAAACAGGTCGGATTGGATAAATTTAATATCGAAAGCGTTGTTAAGCCGAGCATTTTGCTTTGCCACTTCCAACGCGCCTTCGCTGATATCTACCGCCGTTATTTTGACTTCGCGGTTGTATTTTTCCAGCTCTTTGAGGGTGGCAATGGCTATCGCGCCACTACCCGTACAAAGATCCAAAATGCTGTTCCCCTCTTCTGCCGCGCCAACGACCATCATAACCATTTCTTCCGTTTCGGGACGGGGAATCAATACCCGTTCGTCCACTTTCAGCGTATATCCGCAGAAATTGGTGTCCCCGAAAATATACCAAAGCGGTCTGCCCGTCAAACGCTCGTCGGCGATGCGGATAATCTCCCTCGCCTCGGCTACGCGCAAAATTTTCTCTTTTTTCGCCACCGAATCTTTCTTCATCTTCAAGGTCAGCGCAAAAATCCACTCCGCCTCGTCCTCTTCGATATTGTTATCTCTAAAACGCTTTTTGGTGTTGCTAAGGAGCGCCGACATCTTACCAGGCGTCACAAATACCCGCTCGGGAATCGTCTGGTCCGCCTCCATTTTTACAACGGTCTCAAACGCCGTAATGGCGCATTCTATCATACCGTCCTCAGGCTCGCGCGTGGTCAAACGCTGTAACAGCAAACCAGGGGCTTTGAAAGGGAGGAAAAAGACGCTGTCCGTCTTTGCCAAAAGGCGCAAAATTTCATAGGAAATCCCCGCAATAATCGGGAGTATCAAAATGCTCGACGCGAGCGAGATTGCCATGAAAATCTTTTTGTTCAGCCCAATCGGCAGGGCATATACCAACCCCGTATTGACCAAACAGCCCACGAGAATACTCACCACCACGACGATAAACAAAAAGGTCGTACCGCAACGATCGTGCACGCGCGAACAACCGCGCACGTTTTCCACCGTCAACGGTTTTCCCTGCTCGAAACAGGTAATCGTCTTGTGCTCCGCTCCGTGGCACATATACACCCTTTTCATATCGGGCAACAGCGCTATCAATATAACGTAGGCAAGGAATAAGAACAAGCGGATACCGCCTGCCATTAGATTGTACCAAAGGCATTCGAGGCTCCGTACGTTGCTATCGAAAACGAGCTCTGCCAGCAATTTGGGCGCAATCACGAACAGTCCCACGGCAAGCACAACGGCAAAGAATACCGCAATCTTTTGCATAATCCCCGACACGTCGATTTTGTGCTTTTCTTTCAGCCATTGTTCCGCTTTCGTCTGCTCGTCATCGTCCTCGACGGCAACGTCCATACTGCGCATTAAAACGCGCGTGCCGTCCGTCAACGAGTGCACGAAATTGACTACGCCGCGAATAAAGGGCATGCGAGTCGCCTTTTTGCGCTTTTCGGGCGGAGTAAGATATTCCGATTCCACTTGTATCGCACCTTGCGGGTCGCGGACGGCGGACGCCATGGCGCGTTTACCACGCATCATAACCCCTTCCATCAACGCTTGACCGCCAATATAGGTACGGTTGGTTTTCTTTTTGCTCATAATTTCCTCATCAAAGATTCTTCTTTAATTATTATATGCACGCGTATACCCTGCCGAGATTGGTCTATGAACACTCGGGCAAGATAATCTTGCAGCTAGCTTTACTATCTTTCCGTCCGTGTGTGTATACGCCCCACGTTCGTTTGGAGGCATAGTCGACCGCATTTTACGAACACTCGGTCGAGTTAAAACTGCGGAGCTGCGAGCAAGATAATCTTGCAGCTAGTTTTACTATCTTTCCGTCCGTGTGTGTATACGTCCCACGTTCGTTTGGGGGCATAATCGACCGTATTTTACGAATACTCGGTCGAGTTTAAACGACGGAGCTGCGAGCGATACGCGAAGCCGCGAAGGAGCGTACCGAGTAGTACGTGACTGAGCGGCGACAAAGTAGCGCGACGCAGATACGCCGTTTTAAAATGAAGAAGGCTTTAAGGCGAATATGCCTTAAAGCCCAATCGTTACCAATTAAAGACCATATCTCTTTTTGAACTTATCGACACGTCCACCGGTATCAACCAACTTCTGCTTGCCCGTGAAGAAAGGATGACAGTTGCTGCAAATATCTACTTTCAAAACGTCGCAATCTTTCGTCGTACCGGTTTTGAAGGTAGCTCCACAAGCGCAAGTAACGGTTACTTCGTGATATTTAGGATGGATATCAGCTTTCATTATATTCACCTCGCTGTTTCTTTTTTCGTATGCTAACCAATTATAACGCTTTTTTTTACCCTCGTCAACTGTTTTTGACGGGAAATTACAAAAAATAGTTGCAAATTGAATAAAAATAGTTTATACTTAATTTACTCGCGCAGGCTACGAAAGTTTTTTGTGGCTAAAATCGAAGCGCGGGACAAGAAAGGAAACCGTATGAAAGTTTGGCAATTGGCCTATCCGCGCAACCTGCAACACGTCGTTGCGCCCGACCTCAAACTCACCGACGATAAAGTAAAGGTAAAAATTACCAAGGCGCTCATCACCGAAACGGACGTCGCTATTTATTCGGGTGCTATCAAGGTAAAAGCTCCTTTTATCCCCGGCAGATTTGCTATCGGGCAAGTCACCGAAGAGGGAAATAGCGGTTTTTTTAAGCGCGGTCAGCGCGTTTACCTTGCAGGGGTTACCGAGGACGAAGTTGCGCCCGACGGACTGCGTATCGCCGGCGAAACCGACGACGGTTTCTACCGTGATTTCGTACTTACTAACCCGGACGACGCCTATCTTTTGCCCCCCTCCGTCACCGACGAAGCGGCGTTTTTAATCGACGCAATCGCTTTGGCGGAACACGTTGTGGACGAAATGAACGTCGAGGTCGGACAACACGTTTTGGTGCTTGGCGGTGGCGTATACGCAAACGTTTTGTGTCAGATTTTAATCTATCACCGCGCGGTACCCATTTTGGCGGACAATAACGCCGAACGCCTTGCGCGCGCAAAGCGTAGCGGTATCTATTACACCTTCCCTATCGACGATAATCTGCGCCACAACGTACTGAGCGTCACGGGCGGGAAATTGGCGGACGGCGCGGTATATATCGCGTTCAACAACCGTTGCGAACCGTCGGTTCTCTTCCCTTTGGTCAAGCGCGAATCGCACGTTGCGTTCTGTTCCTTGACGGGCAAAAATCTGCACGTCAATTTGGAATACGCCATGAAAAACAACGTGACGATTAAGGGCATTACCGAAAGCCGTTCTTTCGTTTCCACCGCTATCAATTTGCTTGCGAATAAGGCGGTCAATTTCTCGGAATTTCCCTTCCGCTCCGCGCGCGAAGAAGAATTGCCGCAACTTTTGGAAAAACACGCAGAGCTACTCGACCAAGGCGCGCCTATGCCCGAACAGTTCGACGTCGTTAAGTTTATTTTCTAACGGAGTTTTTATGAAATATATCATTGCCTCGGATATTCACGGTTCGGCGGCGTGGTGCCAAGAACTGCTCACCGCCTTTGAAAACGAGGGCGCGGATAAGCTTATTTTGCTCGGCGATATCCTCTATCACGGTCCGCGCAACGATTTCCCCGACGAATATTCCCCTAAAAAAGTTTTCGCCATGCTCAACGCAATCAAGGACAAAATCGTTTGCGTGCGCGGTAACTGCGACAGCGAAGTTGACCAAATGGTATTGGAATTCCCGATGATGGCAGATTACGCCCTTCTTCCCTATGGCGACAAAACGCTGTTTTTAACCCACGGACATCTGTTCGACGAACAAAACCCGCCCCTTTTGAAAAAGGGCGACGTCTTGTTCAACGGGCATTTCCACACCCCCCGCCATACACCCTTGGAAAACGGAGCCGTCTACGCCAACTGCGGTTCGGTCGCTCTGCCCAAGGACGGCACACCGCACTCGTATATCCTATTGGATAACGGTACGCTGTATTGGAAAGACTTGGAAACAGGCGGTTTCTTCGACTATCTCGCCCTGTAAAGCAAAACTCTAAAAACACACCGCCCTAAACGGGGCGGTTTTTTCTTCCTCGGCGGTTTTTCTGCAATTTATTTATCGGTTTTGCCGTTGATTTGCTTGACTGTCATCGAAAATTGTGATAACATATTCCGTAACCAAGTTTAAAAGGAGTGAGAGAATATGAAAAAAGAAATCCCTTATAAAATCTATTTAAGCGAAAACGAGCTCCCGTATACTTGGTGCAACTTGCGCGCGTTTATGCAAAACAAGCCCGCCCCCTTGCTCAGCCCCAAAACCATGCAACCTATCACGGTGGAAGAGCTGTCCGAGGTGTTCTGCGAAGAGCTTGCTAAGCAAGAGCTGGACGATACCACCCCCTATATCGATATCCCCACGGAAGTGCGTGATTTCTACAAAATGTACCGTCCCGCCCCCCTCATCCGCGCGTATTGCTTGGAAAAAAAGCTGGGTACGCCCGCGCATATTTATTATAAATTTGAAGGCAACAACACCAGCGGTTCGCATAAATTGAACTCGGCAATCGCGCAGGCGTATTACGCCAAACAGCAAGGCTTGAAGGGCGTTACCACCGAAACGGGCGCAGGGCAATGGGGCACGGCGCTTAGCATGGCGTGTTCGTATTTCGGGCTCGATTGCAACGTGTTCATGGTAAAATGCTCGTACGAACAAAAACCGTTTAGACGGGAAGTGATGCGCACCTACGGCGCAAACGTTACCCCCTCCCCCTCTATGACGACGGAGGTCGGCAAAAAAATCAACGCGGAATTCCCCGGCACGAACGGCTCGCTCGGTTGCGCCATTTCCGAGGCTGTGGAGGCGGCGTCCACCCGCGAGGGGTATCGCTACGTTTTGGGGAGCGTTTTGAACCAAGTCCTTTTGCATCAATCGGTGATTGGTATGGAAACGAAAACGGCGCTGGATAAATACGGCGTAAAGGCGGATATCATCATCGGTTGCGCAGGTGGCGGTAGCAATTTGGGCGGTTTGATTGCCCCCTTTATGGCGGAAAAATTGCAGGGCAAAGCCGATTATCGCTTTATCGCGGTAGAGCCATCGTCCTGTCCTACCCTCACGCGCGGTAAATACGCGTACGATTATTGCGACACGGGCAAAATTTGTCCGCTTTCCAAAATGTATACCCTCGGCTCGGGCTTTATCCCGGCGGCGAGCCACGCAGGCGGTCTTCGTTACCACGGCATGACCTCTACGCTGTCCGAGCTATACGACCAAGGTCTGATGGAGGCGCGCTCGGTAAAACAGACGGACGTTTTCGAGGCGGCGGAATACTTCGCGCGTATCGAGGGCATCTTGCCCGCGCCCGAATCCAGCCACGCCATCCGCGTTGCTATGGACGAGGCGATTAAGTGCCGTGAAACGGGCGAAAAGAAGGTTATCGTGTTCGGTTTGACGGGGACGGGATATTTCGATATGATGAGCTACGAAAAATTCCACGACGGAAAGATGACGGACTATATCCCCACGGACGGAGAAATCGAAAAAGGCTTGGCGGGGTTGCCCAATCTTTAATTCCTTTTAAAAAATCAAAAACACTTGCGGTTATTCGCAAGTGTTTTTTTATTTTTTCGGTCTTTGTTGCGATACGTCCCCCTATCTTTGGGGATAACCGCATATTTTTTTGCCCACATTTGCGGGAAAACGCATACGGCTAAAAACGACGGCGTTCGCGTAAAAAATTTGTCGTATGCCTATCGGGGCATAGAAAAAAATTCTGCCATCGTTTTTCGTCCGTCCGATTATTTTAAAAATTTGCGGACGATTTTTTCTTTCTTTTCCGTGTACGGCTGATACCGCATCGGTAAATCTAGCCAAGTCTTTTTATTCACAATACTCTTTTCGTGCGTGAATAAATCAAACCCCGCTTTTCCGTGATATTCGCCCATACCGCTCTCGCCAACGCCCCCAAAGCCCATTTCGCTCGTCGCCAAATGGATAATGACGTCGTTGATACAGCCGCCACCAAACCGCCAGCGCGCCATACTCGCCTTAGCCCGCTTTTTGTCTTCCGTGAATAAATACAGCGCCAACGGCTTTTGCTTATCTTGCAAAATTCCGTCGATTTCGTCGAAATTTTCAAAGGTCAAAATAGGCAAAATCGGTCCAAAAATTTCTTCCTGCATCACGCTGTCTTGCCAAGTAACGCCCCCTAAAACCGTCGGCTCTATTTTCAGTTTTCCTTCGTCCACGCCACCGCCGTACGCCGTCTTTTCAGGCTGTATAAGCCCTTTTAAACGAGCAAAATGCTTGGCGTTGACAATCTTCCCATACGCGGGATTTTCGAGCGGATTTTCGCCGAATTGCGCCTTGATTTCCGCCCGAATACACCGCAACAACTCGTCTTTTATCTTCGAGGCACAAAGGATATAATCGGGCGCGACGCAGGTCTGTCCGCAATTTAAAAATTTACCGAACACAATGCGCTTTGCCGTCAAAGGAATTTTCGCCGTTTCATCCACGATACAAGGGCTTTTTCCGCCCAGCTCCAACGCAATCGGGGTGAGGTTTTCCGCCGCCGAGCGCATGACTTCCTTGCCGACGTTTTGACTGCCCGTGAAAAAGATAAAATCGAATTTCTGCGCCAAAAGACAAGCGTTTTCTGCTCGACCGCCCAATACCGTCGCCACAAGCTGTGGCGCAAAACACGCGTCCGTCATTTTCTTGACCGCCGCCCCCGTCGCGGGCGAATAGGCGCTCGGTTTCAAAATCGCCGTATTCCCCGCCGCCAACGCGGAAATAAGCGGTTCTACCGTCAGCAAAAAGGGATAATTCCAAGGGCTGACAATCAATACGTTGCCATACGGCGTGGGTTGGCGGTAGCTTTTAGAGGGAAACTGCGCCAACGGCGTTTTTACACGCTTGGGTTTTGCCCATTTTTTCAGGCGTTTCATAACGTAACGAATTTCGCTCAACGCCAAGCCCACTTCGCAGGTGTAGCCCTCAAAATCGCTCTTGCCAAGGTCGGCGCGCAGCGCGTTTAAAAAGTCCTTTTGGTGGTCTTGTATATACTTTTGCAACGTTTTCAGCGCCGTGATACGCGCGGATAAGGGCAACGTGTGCCCGCCGTTATAATACTCGCGTTGCGCCTTTAAGAGCGTGGCGATTTCCTTTTCTTGCATACCGTCCTCCTTACGAAAAAAGACGGGCAAAAACCCGTCTTCTTGTGCGTTTAAAACTTAGTTTTTCAATGCGTCGGGCGCGTCGAACGTCGTGCCTGCCTGATCCTCGGGGAACATCATACCCGCGGGAATTACAGGCAACATCATCGGCTGAATAAACGCGTTGGACGTCAAAGCCGAAACTGCCGCGCGAAGATAGGGATATACGATTTCCGTCGTGCTAATTGCAAGAATCTGCTTGTCCTCGTTCGTGTTTACGTCCTCTGCCTCGAACAAACCGACAAGGCGCACTTTCATATTGAAAGGCTTGGGGGATTCTTCGGTGGATTCCACCTTTACTTCCAAAGCGACGAGCCAAATCTTGTCGTTTTCCTTTACTCTTCTAATCGTGCGGGAGAATTGGGGTTTGATTTCAAACTTCGTATCCTTGTCCGCTTTGATGTGGTTCATCGTGTAGGTGAGTTCTTCGGCGGTGATGCCTCTGAGTGCGTATTTCATAATTTTTTACCTCTTTTTTCTTTTATTATAACAGATTTCCCCCTCGGTGTCAACCGCCTGTTAAACCGTTATCAAATATATATACCCCCTTTTTTGCGCTTGTAAACGGAAAATAACATTTTTTTTACGTTTTATAAAAATGGTCGTAAATTTTGCGTTTTTGCGGTATTTTTTTCTCAAAATTCCGTAAAATAATATATAAACTTCTTGTTTTTAGACGGTAAAAAGAGGTTTTTCCGCCTTAAACCCCGCAAAAATAAAGGCTTTGAAAAAATTTTTTATTTTTTTTAATTTTTTTTGAAAAATTGAGCAAAAATGCTTGCCTTTCTTTTTTGGATGTGGTATAGTAAATAAGCTTTCGACGGAAGCTTAGCTCAGCTGGGAGAGCATCTGCCTTACAAGCAGAGGGTCACAGGTTCGATCCCTGTAGCTTCCACCAACAAAAAACAGTGCGGATTAAGTATGCGGGAATAGCTCAGTGGTAGAGCGTCACCTTGCCAAGGTGAATGTCGCGGGTTCGAATCTCGTTTCCCGCTCCAAATATCCGTACTGTTTTTTCTTTTTATTTGCCGAACGGGCGGCAGGGATGGCGCTATAGCCAAGTGGTAAGGCCAAGGTCTGCAAAACCTTTATCCCCCGGTTCAAATCCGGGTGGCGCCTCCAAAAAACTCTGCACTAACATTGTGCAGAGTTTTCTTTTTGAAAATAAGCCGTATTCATACGGTCGAGATATATTATGCCGCTGTGGTGGAATAGGCAGACGCAAGGGACTTAAAAGCCTGTAGGCTGTGAATTTCTAACATTTCGGCTCAAATCTCACAAAAACTTGTCAAAAATTAACAATTTTATACGCCGCTGTGGTGGAATAGGCAGACGCAAGGGACTTAAAATCCCTCGAAGGAGACTTCGTGCCGGTTCAAGTCCGGCCAGCGGCACCAAATTTCGGGTAAATTTCTTCGGATTTTTACCCGATT
>SVHT01000010.1 GCA_015055615.1 Clostridiales bacterium
ATGACACCTTGACTTTTGCGAGCCTACGTTGTCTTTTACCCTATTCTTTTTTCTTTCCATAATCCTTTAGAAGTTTTTATCTTGTTGACCTAAGTGTTGACCTAGATGAAAAAAGTTCATCAAAAGTAAAAACAAAAAAGCTCTGAATCCCTTTAGAATTCAGAGCTTTTCCGTGGTTGAGGCGACGGGACTTGCGCCTTTAGCGGCGCGCCCCGCCCCGACGTTATCAACGTCGGGCTTTGCCAACAAATTCCGCGTTTTTCTAAGTCTTGTAAGGCAAAGCGTTTTGCTCCCGCAAAACGGCTCCCACCCTCAAGCCCCGTCGCAACACCGAAACAAAAAAAAATACAGTACATCGTCGATGTGCTGTATTTTTTGGTTGAGGCGACGGGACTTGAACCCACGACCTTTTGGTCCCTAACCAAACGCGCTACCAAGCTGCGCTACGCCTCAATGTATGCCGTCCGTTACCCGAACAGCATTACCATTATACCTATACTTTCCCTTTTAGTCAAGCATTTTTTCACGCATTTTTGAACTTTTTTCAAAAAAATTCCGCGCCAATCATACTGCAAGCGTTTTTCCGCCTTTTTAGAATTTCAGACGCAACCATCCCACGACTTTCGAAGCGAAAACTCCCGTCGGGTACACCATAAAGAACGCCACGAGCGCCACGCCAAGCACTATCCCCGCCCACGAAATAACGGGCGAGCATTTATCCAACAGTTTCGTCTTTTTAATCAGCAAAATCGCTCCCGCCAAAATCACGAGCGCCGCCACAATACCCGCGCCCGCATATTTCACGTACGGCGAAGAATATTCAAAATGCACGACGTTTTCACCCTTTTCAAGCTTAACCATCAAAAAGTTGAGGTCGTTGTCCACAAGCGCCGCCTTTTTGCCGTTTACCGTCACGGTATAGCCCTTGGACGCCACAAAACTGAGGAAGAGATACTCGTCCTCTTGCTCCGCCGTGACGGTCGCGATAATTTCGTTTTTACCGACCTGCACGTCCGCGGCTTTTTCGTGCAACGCCTCGCTGAGCTCTTTCACCGATTTGAGCGGAATGTATTGATTGAAAGCGCCGTCCCCTTTCTTTGACGCCCCGCGCACCGTATCCGTACCGCCCAAAAAGGCGTACAGAGCGTCCAAATTATCTCTGCGGTAAACGCCCTGATAGGTTTGCCCCGTCGGCATTACGTTGGGGCTAGGTTGAACGAATTTATACGGATCGCCACTCACACGATACCCGAGCGGAAATACGTATTTGTTTTCGTAAACGTGGTACCCGCCCGATTGCAAATGCTTGGTTTTGCCGTTTTCGTCCACGACCATTACCTTTTTCATGTATCCCGTATCGACGTATTCTTCTTCAAAACGGATTTTCGTTTTAATCGCCTCGTCGCTCTGTTTTGCGTCGTTGTTGGGCACGTAGATATATTTATAGCCCATAAAGCAATCGGCAAAGAAATCAGCGCGATATAACGAGCCCAAATCATACTGCCCTTTAAAGCTCGCCGCGCCCCCTTGATACCCGAATAAACGGCGCGTTGCGTAATTGTCCTCGTCGATAATGGACGAAAAGACCGTAAACGAATTGGTTCCGCCAGGGAAAGAAACGCACGCCGACCACATATCGGAATAGCGGAGCTGGTCCTTGTCGTTATAATACAGTTTGCCGTGGTCGCGCACACGATAATAGCTATCGTCTTGTTCGTTAAGCACCGCCGACACCTTCTTGTAATGCTCCAATTTCGTATGCTGTGTAGAACGGTTGCCCTCTACCAACAACCCGCAGTTGAACACCGATTGTACGCACAATACCACCACGAGCAAAATGGAAAGCGTTTTAACGGAGAGCCGTCTGCTTGAAATCAGCCAACCGCCCAGCAGCAACATTGCCGCCACGACAAAGAAGGGAACGCAAATCAGCTCGGCTCCGCCCAACGAGTGAGCATAACCCGTCGGAAGGGTTCGTAAGAAGTACACGAGGTCCACGTGCTGGTATTTTTTATAGAACGCGTCGCCCGCGGGCGTATCGCTGTTGACAAACCAACTGACAAATGCGAGCGCCGCGACCACGCATACCGCCAACACGCCCACGCCAATCATAACCCCTTTCCAAATGCGAATTTCCCGCACGGAAACCTTTTTAGCGGGCGCCTTTACTTTCAGTAAATTCTCACTTGATTGCGATACGGGTATGGGGGTTTCATCTTTTTCTTCGCATTTTTGCGTTTTTTCGTACAAGGGCTTTCCGTCGTACGCGCAATTTTTCTTATGGCAGAGCTCGTCCAAGCAAAGACACGCCCCGCCCATAAAGAACACCGCGTTCAAGAACCCAAAGCGCAAGGCATAGGACAAATACGAGCCCATATTCAAGAGCAACATCGACTCGTCCACCAATACGGGGAGCAAGGTCAAAACCCCTGCCACAAGCATGAATTTTGCAATCGGTTTTTTAAAGCCGTTGCGGAAAAACCACGCGATTGTCAACGAAACGAACGCCGCGTCCGCAATAATATACGAGCCCTTACGGTAAAAATAATCGGCAAAATTCCCCATATAGGTAACGGAATTGTTATTCGTCTTATTGGTAAATTCCCAAGTATTTCTATCGTAGCCAATCCAGAAATTATCAAAAAGACCGCCACCGCGACTACTGCGCATAAACGCAAAGAGCGCAGGGAGCAACACGGGCAACGCCATCACGACCGCCAAGGCAATCGCCACGCAGGTCCGCGCAATAAATTTATGTCTGCGTTCCTTTTCCACGCAGAGCAAGCCGTAGGCAATCAGCGCGGGAAAAACGGTGAACAGCGCGAAACTCGCAATGGAAAAATGCGCGTAAATACAGCACGCCACCAAGATAGAAAACCGCCAAAAGTTATCCGTTTTTACAAAGTGGCAGAACGCCCCTACGCAGAAGGGCACGTAGATAAGCAAATCGAGCCACGCAATAAAGGTACTAGCCACAAACGCGTATCCGCAGAACGCATACAACAATCCAATCACCACGCAAAGGTATTGGGGGATATTCTTAAACAGCTTATGCGAAAACCAAGCGCCTGCAAACCCTATCGTCGCCAATTTGAAGGCAATGACGAACGCCGACATATACACCACGTTGCCGGGGCCCGCGAATAAAAACAAGACGTTGAAGGGACTGACAAAGGTATACAAAAACATACCCGTGACGTCCGCGCCGCCCATAATCGCATAGGAATACGTCAGCGAGGATTTGCCTTTAAACACGTTGAACATATGCTCGAAAAACGGACAAATCTGCGCCGAATAATCGTAGCTCGCCGCCGTGTATTTATCGCCAAAGGGATATACGCCGTACACTTTCGAGACAAAAAAGTACAGAAACAACACAATCAAGGGCGTGAGGAAAAGCGCGAAATTTTTTTCAAAAAACGCGCTGAGTTTTTTTGCAAAAGTCACCTCTTCCTTTTGCACCTTTTCCGTTGTTTTCTCCGTTTCCGAGCCAGCCCTTTCTACGGGTTGTTCTCTTTCCGTTTGCGTATCCACGATATCCATGCCCTTATTTTACCATTTTTTCCCCTTTCTGTCAAGAATATTCTTTGCCTATAAAAAACAGAGCGAAAGATTTCCCTCGCTCTGTCTTTTGCTTATTCTATTGTTATACCGTTAATCAGTTTGCAATCTTACTAATTCCAAGTTTCAACCCTAACGTCATCGGGCAACGAAATTTCCTGTCCGTCATTGCTGAATTTTTCTGCATACGCAAGAACGTTTGCCGACATGCTCATCGCCTGACCTTGATAAGAAATGGAAACAGCCATATTGAAGGAATATTCAATACGCGTCGCCTTACCGTTTACTACCGTAACCGCAAAGCCCGTATCCAACGCGCCGATGTTAATACCTCTAACAACGCTCGTTATTTCTTGGAGCGTCGCAACACCTTCAAGGCCAATCAAATCGCCCAGCGTCGTTTCGCTAAGGTATTCTTCAGCCATAGCAACAAAGCTTGCCAACGTCACGCCTTCTTCCCCTACGGCAAATTCCAACAAATCGTCTACCGTAAGCGAACCGTATTCAGTAAGGAGGTCTGCAATTTTTACGTTCTTTACCATGTCCGCCGTTTCAGCGTCGAACTCTTCTACGAGTATATTATAAATATCCGTTTCCGCAAACAGCATATCCTTTACGTCCTGCAAATGCATTTCGCTTGCGTTGTAGATTACCGCATCCAACGTGGTAACGGCTTCGTTGACCGTATACGTACCCAAATCTTTAACGTCGTTTAAAATCGATTCCCACGTCAAGCCTTGTTCCACGCGACCCAACGCATAGTTGACCATAGAGCCGAGTTTGGTGTTGGTATTCAAACTGCTGATATAGCCGAGAATCTCAACCAGCTCGTCTCTCAAGTTGAGCGTGATACGAGTCGTGTTACCGCTCTGCACCATCGTGAATTCTTTGTTGATAAGCTCTTTGATAACTTCGATAACTTCCTCGGGAATCTCTACCTGGGGCATTTCCTGTTTAAAACTGCTGAAAATTTCTTCCAACGTCATACCGAATCCGCTTCAATCTCAGCAATCATATCCTCTATATCCGTCGTTTCCATCTTTACGTAGGTTTTACCATCGTCGTCATAGGGAGCCGGTATATATTGATAGCCGTCAATCATGTAAATCGTAGTCGAACTTGATTCGCTCTCGCCAAGCGCGGGCATACCCGGAATGCTCATCGTCGATTTCGTCGAACTAGAAAATTTCCCGTCGATATGCTCTTCGCCAAAATTAAGCGTACCCTTGACTTCCATGCTGTTTGACGACGTCATATCCGGCATCGTTTCGCTTGCGGACGCGGAGAATCCAAATTCAAAAGATTTCGTTCCTTCCAACGATTCCACAACCTCTTCCCCAATCGAATACGCCTGCTCTGCCGTGATGTAGCTAACTGCGCCGTCCTCTTCGCCACCGCATGCGGTTACTGCAGAAAGGGTAAATGCCGCAGCCAACGTACACACTGAAAGTTTCCAAATTTTCTTCATAGCTTTTACCTCTCTTTTTTGATTTTTGTGCCGTCATTATAACATTATATTTTTCTTTTGTCAATATGTTTCGCAAAAAAATATACGTATATTGTTATTAAAAAAGAATACTTCCCCATTTCGCTTGCCAAAATGAGGAAGTTCTTTCGTTCTTTTTTGTTATTTACTGCGGATATACTCGTCAATGGCTTTTGCCGCTACTCTGCCTGCACCCATCGCCTTGATGACCGTCGCCGCGCCCGTCGCCGCGTCGCCGCCGCAATATACCCCTTCGATAGAGGTTTTGCCGACTTCGTCCACCGCAATTTCACCACGACGCAAGGTTTCCAACCCCGGCGTCGTCGCTTTGAGCAAGGGGTTGGGGGAAGTACCCAAGGACATAATCACGCTGTCCACGGGCAAAATAAACTCGCTCCCTTTCACCTCTTTAGGGGAACGGCGACCGCTCGCGTCCGCCTCGCCAAGCTCCATACGGATACATTCCATACCGCGCACCCAACCATAGGACGGATCCCGAGGGTCGGTCGTTTCCGTCGCCAAAATACGGACGGGATTGGTCAGCAAATCAAAGATAATACCCTCTTCCTTGGCGTGTTCAATCTCTTCCTTACGGGCGGGCAATTCTTCCTCGCCACGGCGATATACGATATGCACCTCCGCACCCAAACGCTTTGCCGTACGCGCCGCGTCCATTGCCACGTTACCGCCACCCACGACCGCAACGCATTTCCCGCAATGTATGGGCGTATGGCTGTCCTTTTTATACGCTTTCATAAGGTTGGAACGGGTTAAAAATTCGTTTGCCGAATACACGCCCTTTAAGCTTTCGCCCGGGATATTCATAAACTTGGGCAAGCCCGCGCCGCTGCCGATAAACACGGCGTCAAAGCCGTATTCTACCTTCAACTCCTCAATCGTGATTACCCTGCCGATAACCATGTTCGTTTCGATTTTTACACCCAACGCTTTGAGATTGTCCACTTCCTTTTGCACGATTGCCTTCGGCAAACGGAATTCGGGAATCCCGTACACAAGTACGCCGCCCGCGACGTGCAACGCCTCGAATACGGTGACGTCGTACCCCCATTTCGCCAAATCGCTCGCGCAAGCCAACCCTGCGGGACCGCTACCAATGACGGCAACCTTGTGTCCGTTTTGCGGGGCGGGAGTGGGTTGTTGCGCGCTATGCGCGTTATGCCAATCGGCAACGAAACGCTCCAATCTGCCAATCCCCACCGATTCGCACCCCGCTTTGATACCGCGCGTGCAAACGCTCTCGCATTGTCTTTCTTGCGGGCACACTCTACCGCAAACCGCAGGCAGAGAGGAATCTTCTGCAATAATTTGATAGGCTCCCTCAAAATCCCCTTCCGCGACCTTCGCGATAAATTCGGGAATCTTTACCTTGACGGGACAACCCGCCACGCAGGGGCGGTGTTTGCAACGGATACAGCGTTTTGCCTCGCTGATTGCCTGTTCTTCCGTGTACCCGAGCGCCACTTCGTTAAAATTGCCGTTTCTTATCTGAGGGTCCTGCGTCGGCATAGGATTTTTCAACGGTTGCATATTGAACGGAGGCATATTACTCCACCTCCTTTTTAAACAAGTTGCACGCGTCTTCCCTTTCGTGCGTTTCAAAATCGGCATAGGAGCGGGAACGGCTCATCGCCTCGTCAAAATCGATTAAATGTCCGTCGAATTCGGGACCGTCTACGCAGGCGAATTTCATTTCGCCCCCCACCGTCAAACGACAGCATCCGCACATACCCGTTCCGTCTATCATCAAGGGGTTCATGCTCGCAATCGTTTTCACGCCGTATTCCTTGGTCGTCGCGCAGACGAATTTCATCATAATCAACGGACCGATCGTAATCACTTCGTCAAAGCGTTCGCCCTTTTCCAAAAGCTCCTTTAAAGGCACGCATACGTTGCCCTGCTTTCCGTACGAGCCGTCGTCCGTCATCATGTGAAAATCGTTGGAATAGGACTTAAACTCGTCTTCCAAAATTACCAAATCCTTGTTTCTAAACCCTACGATTGCGGTAACGTCCGCGCCCGCCTCGTGCAGAGCGCGCGCCACGGGTAAGGCAATCGCGCAACCGACGCCGCCGCCGACCACGCACACCTTTTTCAGCCCCTCGATTTGGGTAGGTCGCCCCAAAGGTCCTACGAAATCGGGGATAAAATCCCCCTCGTTTTTGTGGTTAAGACACTCGGTCGTGCCACCGACGACCTGAAAAATAATCGTTACCGTACCCTTTTCACGGTCGTACCCTGCTACGGTAAGCGGAATACGCTCCCCGTCCTCGCTCGCGCGTAAAATGATAAACTGCCCTGCGCGTGCCTTTTTCGCCACAAACGGCGCTAAAATTTCCATCTGCGTGACCGTCGGGTTTAAGGATTTTTTACTAACGATGCGATACATATATTCTCTCCTTTTTTGACAAAACGCGCATTGCTTTTCGGCGCGTGAAATCATCGTTTTCCTTGCATGCCTACTCGCCGTTTTGTTATCTTGCTCGTTATTGGCAATTATTATACCGCAGACGAAAAAAAATGTCAACAAATGGCATACGCCTTTTGCTCCCTTTTTTTAAAAATAATTTCACAAAATTTTCATTTTCTGGCACCCTTTTGTTTGCTTTTCGCATGCGCAAGTAGTATAATGTTTGTCGGTTAAACACGAATTCCCTCGTTTAGGAGCATTTTATGGACAACTTATTGGCATTATCTATTGCATTGATTGCAGGCTTGCTGTTATCCCGCTTGGCAAAAGTTTTGAAATTGCCTGCCGTTACGGCATATCTCGTAGCGGGTATTCTCGTCGGGCCTTTCGTCTTGGGCAAGCTCGGTACGTTCATCGCCGAAAAAACAATGGGATGGCAAACCCCTATCGTCGGCGTTGGCTTTATCAACGACAAATTTATTGAAAAATTCTCGATTTTAAGCGAAGTCGCGCTCGGGTTTATCGCCTTTTCCATCGGCAATGAATTCCGTTTGTCGCAACTGAAAAAAATCGGCAAGCAAGCGACCATCGTCGGTATTTTGCAGGCGGTCGTTACCACTTTGGTAGTAGACGCCGTACTCGTTATTCTGTATTTTGTTTTGCCCGACGGCATTTTGTCCTTGGAGGCGGCAATCGTTTTGGGCGCAATCGCGTCGGCAACCGCTCCCGCGGCAACGCTTATGGTTGTAAAACAGTACAAGGCAAAAGGCCCTTTGACGGACATTTTGTTGCCCGTTGTTGCCTTGGACGATGCCGTAGGCTTGATTCTCTTCGCCATTTCTTTCGGCGTAGCAGGCGCCCTGAAAGCTGGCTCCCCCGATATAATAGGCATCGTGGTAGAACCCTTGCTCGAAATCGTTTGCTCGCTCGGCTTGGGCGCGCTGATGGGGTATTTGTTCAGCCTTTGCGAACGGTTCTTCCACTCCCGCTCTAAACGTCTTGCCATGTCCGTAGCGTTCGTTCTTTTGACGATCGCTTTGGCAATGATTGATTTCAAAATCGGCAAAGTACATATCGGGTTCTCCAACCTCCTCGTCTGCATGATGCTCGGTACGATTTTCTGCAACGTATGCGATTTTTCCGAAGAGCTTATGGACAGAGTTGACCGTTGGACGGCTCCGCTGTTTATCATTTTCTTCGTTATCAGCGGCGCGGAATTGGATTTGACGGTATTCAAGAGCGGTTGGATTATCGTCATTGGGCTGGTATATATCCTCAGCCGTTCGGCGGGGAAATACAGTGGCGCGTTTGCGAGCGCAAAGCTTTCCAAATGCGATGACAACATCGTGAAATATCTCGGCGTTACCTTATTACCTCAGGCTGGCGTAGCCCTTGGTATGGCGCGTATGGCATCCAGTGATTTCGGCGCAGACGGCGCATTGATTTTGCAAATCACACTTTTCGCCGTTTTGGTATACGAGCTTATCGGTCCTATGCTGACCAAGATTGCCCTTACGAAAGCGGGCGACATCAACCCCGAAGGCAAAACGACCGCAAGAAACGAACACGCTAAAAACAAACACCGCCTCGGTTTCTTCCACCGCCACGGCAACGACCACGCCGTTGATACGGTGGTGCCCGTACAAACAAGCCCTACCGAACCGAACGATAAACAATAACCCAAATAAAACGCAAGAAAGGCGAGCTTTTACAGCTCGCCTTTTCTTTATCCCGTTTTTTTGTCAAACCTCTTAAAGGTCCCACTCAGGCTTTGCAGGTCCACCCACTTCGCTGGGCTTTTCAAAGCCTTGCTCGTCAATATCCAACCCCTCGGGGTATACTCTCTTCAACCATGCGCTGAACATCTTGCTATATTTAAGTTCGTTCGCATCGTCATCTAAACTCCGATAAATCTTTACAAGCGCTTTGCAAAGGTTCCCCGTATTGAAAAATACCGTTGTCTGCTCCTTCCCGTCTTTATCCGTATAACGAAGATTGCCCGCCTCGTAACGCTCGCTCACCTGCGAAACCGGCGTCTTTTCGGTGTCTACGCGATTGGTCCCTGCAATATCCTCGTCCGTTTCCGTCATAATGAACAGCACGTCAACGTCCGTATCATAGCCGTTGTAGGTGGAGGACGGCAAACCGCAGATTGCGATATCCGCGCCAAGGTATGCAAGGTTTTCCGCCGCCGTACCATACGGCACCATACCGATATATTTCCCTACGCTGTCTTTCGCATGGAAATTCAACAGCGCCGTATCCATCAGCTGATCGTATACGTAGGTCTGCTCTTCGCCGTAGCTTACCTTATAGCGGTTGCCCCATTCTTCCCAAGCGCCGATAACTTCGCGAGGGTGTCCTTTCATAATCAAATCGTAATCCGCGCCGTATTGCATATAGGTAAATTTCAGCGTATAGATATAATCGAGATACACGTTAAAGCAAGCGATTTGCGCCTTTGCTTTTGCCTCCTCGTCCACGTCCTCAGCGTAATTGTCCGCGTTGTTTAACACTTCCAAGAAAGAGGTATAATCCTCTTCCGCGCCAAACAGCAAAGGCGTTTTGTACTTCTCGTCAAGCTCCGCATACGTCGCGGGAAGCGTTTCGCCCGTGAACGCGCCGATACCGTACTCCTCTTTCGTTGCAAACTTCGGATAACCGTTGTGGCGCGCGCCGATAAACACGAGTTTCTTCGACGGAGCCTCTTCATCCGCGCGTTGCGTTCTCGTCAACGCTTCGTAGGTGTCTTGATAATACTGTCCGTACATCAACGTGAGGTAATCCGTTCTCTCCTCTTCCGACAACTTCGCAACGCCCTCGGATATCTTTTGATATTTGAGATTCAAGGTCAAATCGACCGCTTGCTCATACCCGTCCACGCCAAAGCTAGAAAGCAATTTCGTCTTTACTGCGCCCGTGTTTTCCAAAATCCCGACAACGGTTGCTTCGTCCTGCAAATAATAGGTAAAGTTATCCAGCGCCGCCAAAGCAAACGCCTTGCCGATATTGTATTTGAACACGGCGTCGCCGTTGGCGTTGTCCGTCTTTTCCATAACCGTTTCAAATTCCGCCTTAGCAGAGGCAACCGCCGCCGCATAGCCGTCGTAAACTTCGTCTTTTTCCGCTGTCACCGCTTTGCCTTTTACGTAGACGTTATTCAACGCCGTGTACGCGCCCGTACCGTCTTCGCACATCCATATATGGAATTGATCCTCCGTCAAGCCTGCGTTTGCCGCAATCGCCGCGCCCTTGAGCGCCGTACCGTCTTGCACGTAGAAATTGAAATAAGCGTCCCCTTCCTCGTCGTTGAGCTCCTTGACCTTTTCAACCATTGCGTTAAACTCGGCGTTGGTAAAACCGTTGCTGAGGTTGTTCGCAGGATCAAAGCCCACGTTGTGGAAGTTTTCGATACTGTCGATACCGCTGTACGTCTTTCCGCGTTCAATAATGGCGTACGTTTCGTAACCGCTGTCGATACAGTCCATCGCCGCGAGCACGGGCGGAATCGTTGCCAACGCAAAAATTACGTTGTAATTGGTCTTTTCCGTTTCAGGCGGATAGTAAACGCCTTTATTTTTATTGCAAGCCGTAAAAGCCGTTGTTCCCAACAGTAGCGACATAACCAACACGAGCGCTCTTTTGATTTTTTTCATATCTTACCCCTTTCTTTCGTTTTGTCACCTTGATAAAGTGCTCCCTTTCATCATACCACGTTTTCTTTCACCCGTCAAGACCTATCAAAAATTTTTTATATTTTTTTCTCCAACGCCAAAATCGCCAAGGCTGTCAACAGTCCCGCGCCAATCGGTAAAGCCCCCTCGTCAAACCGAGCCTTGGGATGATGCAACGGATAGGCGTACCCCTTATCCCGCTCCCCCGCGCAAAGCCCAATCATGACGGACGGAATTTCGTGGCTGATATAGGCGAAATCTTCCGAGCCTCCGCTCGACCTTTTTATCCCACCGTTAAGCTCTGCCGACGTAAACGCTCTGTCTTCGCCAAGCAACGCCTTTGCCGTTTTATAGGCGAACTCGGAAACCTTTTTATCGTTGACGAGCGTGGGACAACCGCCCAAAAATTCTGTTTTCGCTTTTGCGCGGAAGGCTTTTGCTTGCGCGGTCGCCACCTGTTTGATACGCATTTTGATTTCCGCGCGCGTTTCTTCGTCAAAGGAACGCAACGTTCCCGCCAAAACCGCCGTATCCGCAATTACGTTCCCCGCCTTGCCCGCCGTTAAACTCCCCACCGTCAGCACCGTCCCTGCGCCATTTGGTATTTCACGCGCGGAAAGGGTTTGCAATCCCCACAGAATATGCGCCCCGACGCTCAGCGCGTCCACCCCCTTCCACGGCGTTGAACCGTGACAGCCCTTGCCCTGCACGCTAATACGGAAAAAATCGGCGGCAGGCGCGCTTACCCCCGCCGAAGATATCACCGCCGTACCCGTTGGCATTGGCAAATCTGTCAATACGTGTAGCATTACGGCAAGGTCGGGTTTTAAAGGCTCTAAAACGCCGTTTTTTAAGCAATTTTCCGCTCCCTCGAGTGTTTCCTCGGCAGGCTGAAAAAGAAGTTTTATACACCCCTTTAAGCGCTTTTCGCGTCTTTTGAGCAGTTCCGACGCCCCGAGCAACATCGCCGTATGCAAATCGTGTCCGCACGCGTGCATATTTCCCGTTTTGCAAGCGAACGGCTCGCCCGATTTTTCCCGCAAGGGCAGACCGTCCATATCCGCGCGGAGCAATACGATAGGCTGTTGCTTTACATCGCCCACGGTGGCAATCAAGCCCCCTTTTCCACATTTTTCCGTCTTGCAACCAAGCTCTTGCAACGTCTTTTCCACGTAGGCGTAGGTCTTGGGCAAATCAAAACCGATTTCGGCGTTTTGATGCAAATACCGCCGATGCGTTACGAGTCTTTCCTTTAAGGCGTTTGCCTCTTTTAAAATCGTTTTCATACCGACAGTATACCCTTTACCACGCAAAAAAACGCCCCGAAAAGGCGTTTTTTTTATTTTTTATTTCCGTTTTTCACAGTTTTCCCTTTGGAGGATATTTTTTTGGTACAGTTGTTCTCAATACCCCAACTTTATTTCACGATTCCAAGTTTTTTGTAGTAGTAGATGGGAATTGCCGACCAGCCGTGGCAAAGACTGCCCGCATAATCGAACGCCGCCGCGCCTTCTATCGTTTCCCACGCCGCCGAATAACCGCTGTCTACCATTAATTGGTAATCCTTGCGGATTTCCGCAAGCACCGTATCGCGGTATTTTTCTTCGTTCACTTTCAAAAGCGCGTCAAACTTAAAGCATTTCATACTCAAAGAGCAGGGCAAAAGTTCGCCGTTTGCAATCTTTTCGCAAATCATTTCCGCTCTTTCGCCCGAAACGATGCCGAACGCCACCGCCAACGCGTTGACGAGTTCTACGTATTCGTCTCCGCCGACCGACACCGTAAAGGCTTGCTTTTCTTCGTTGTAGAACGCCTTTACAATATTTTCGGCAAGCTCGTTATCCGCGTTGCCGTAGGGGTATTCCACGTTGCCGAGTTCGCAAATGCGCTTTAAGCAACGGAGCGCCATTACGCACAAAATATTGAGTTGCGCGTCGGCAATCACGGTATCCGCGCTACGAAGTGTGCCCTCGGAATATTCCGACCAATCGTAGAAATTCCAATTTTTCGCGCTCTCGAAACGATACAGCAAACCGTCCTTACGCCGTGCGAGCATTGCGTCCATAAACTGCAAAATGCGGGGATAAACTTCCTTTACAATCGTCGTATCGCCCGTGTGTTCGATATATTCCTTGACGGAGAGCGCGTAATAGAGCGAGAAAGACGGAATACAAAATTCCAAACCGCAAGGGTAACAAATGGACATCAAGCCGTCTACGCCCTTATCTTTGCTCATGAGGAGCAAATTGGCGCGGGCGTACTCAAAATTGCCACCCTCGAAAGCGTAATATCCACACAAAATTTGGTTGCGGGAATCGAACGCATACAAGCATTGTTCGCGCCAAGGACAATCGACGTAGTGCTCCATCATGCAAAGGCGCAAGCTGTTCAAGCACAGCTCGTATATCTTTTTGTCCTGTTCCGTCTTTGCCGTATACGGCTTGTACGTCGTCGGATATACCTGCGGAATCACGCTTGCAAAGCGGAGTTCAATCGGGCTTTCGCTCTCGATTTCCAAATATCTGCAACCCAAGCGGAGCATGTAGTTGGTATATTCGTTTTCGCCTTTCTTCGCCACGTATTCCACGCTGAAATCGCGGTCGTGGATAAATCGGCTAACTCTGCCGTTTTTAATCAAATGTTCCCCGAAAGATATCGTGATTTTTTGTTGCGTTACGGAGTCAATCGCAAAGGACAGCAAGCCCACGACCTCTTCGCCCAGGTCGATTTGATAGAAAGTTTTGTCCTTTTGCTGAATAACCTTGCCTTGCACGGGCGTGCGCAATTCCCCCTTTTTAACGGGGCGGGGCACGAGATTGCAATTTTTATCCGCAATCACGGACGGCGTAAAGCCGTTAAGCTCGCCGTTTACCCAATCATCTTCCTTGGTTGCGTCGTACAAATAGCTGTATCCAAGCTGAGAGGTAACGTTTTTCTTTAAGCCGTTTTTATAGGCTTTGCTATACCTTGAAAGGGTGTCTTTTCCGCTTTCAACGCGCACCGTCCCCCCCTCTTCAATCTCGTAGAGCAAGCCTGCGGGGGCTTTATAATAGCGTTGCGTACTCGTCCCAAAATACCAAACCAAAATCGCAATCGAGTTCTTCCCCTTCTGCAAATACTTGGTGATATCCAAGCTGTCGTAGGACTTGTACCACGCAAAGTCGCCGTATTGATTGCTGGCGACGTATTTACCGTTGATAAACAAAGTATAATCGCTGTCCGCCGAAATACGACAAACCGCCTTTTCGCCTTGCCAATCGAACTCGTTATAAAATTCGCCGTAGGTATCGGGCGCGTTTTCGCCGTCTACCCAAATCCATTTCGCCTTTTCAAAAACGTTCATACTTTTACCTATTGTAACTTTTTTCAACCGAAAACGCCGTCTTGGTTACGCTTATTCGATTTCGTCCAAAATCTGTTGCAAGGTATCTACCTTTTTATAGCAAAGACAATCCAAACCACTCTGCGTGATATTGCCTGCGTTAAGCCCAAACACGGGGAAACCTGCAAAACGGAGCGCCATAACGCCCGCCGCCGAATCCTCGATACCAATCACGTTGTCGGGGTTTTTAATCTTCAAGCCCATATACGCCACTTCGGTATATACCCAAGGGTGGGGCTTTGCAGCGATTTCGCCGAGCGAACCGTATTCGTGCGTGTCCTTTCTGTGACCGCCCGTGATGATTGCGTCGTAGAATTTCAACGGGTCGCCCATGCCAAGCGTGCGGAATACCGCCACGATTTCGGGAATTGCCTTATAATCAAGTCCGCTCGTGACCAAACCGATTTTGATACCGCGGCGTTTGAGTTCGTACAAGAAATCTTTCAAACCGTCCGTGGGCTTGAACGCCTCGACCTTGCCGCGCCCTTCCAAAATCTCGTCCAATTCCGCCTTGGCAACTTTGTGGTAAATCTCAATCGCCTTACCAAGGTCTTGGTCGGGATAGTATTTGTTGATACAGTATTGCAAATGGTCGGCGGTTGTAAAGCCCGACACAAAGGGCACGTCCGCCTCTTCCAATTTGAAATTTTTATCGCAAACGAGCTCTTGCATCGTGCGTTCGATTATGTAAATCCAAAACTCCTCACTCGTTACCGTCGTGCCGTCCAAATCCATCAAAACCGCCTCAACGGGTTTATGCAAAGTAACGGGTTTGACTTCGTACTCCATGGAAACGCTGCTGTTTTGCAGCTTACCGTACGTCTTTCCGTCCCGCTCGATAAACTCAACGTTGTTCAGTTTTTTGCCGATTAACTCACGCATGCGCAATCTCCTTTGCAAAATCGGTTACTTCTAAGCTTTCCGCCTTTGCGCCGTCGCCGCAGATATACACCGTCTTTTCTTCGCCCGCCTGCATATCGAAATAGTTGTCCGAATAGCTGTATTTATAATTGTCGGGCAGACGCAAGGTAACCGCTTTGACAAACGCGTTCGCCTTAATCGTCACCGCCAAACCGCAGCTCGTTTCCTTGACGGAGTAAGTATAATCGCTTGCAAATTGGCAGGTATGCCACATATCGTAGGAATAAACGTTTGCTATCTTTTCGCCGTTTACTACGCACTCTGCGTACAAATAGGTGTTGGGCATTGCGATTTCGCCACAAACTTCTATCTGCGCCACACCGTTTTCCCCAACGGAAAGGTCCACTTTCTTCGACCAAACGACTTCGCCTTGCAAGGTTTTTACGCCGTATTTTACGCAGGTATCGATTGCCTTGTAGGTGTCGTTAACCAGCGTCAACGCGGTCACGCCCCCCTTCTTTTGCACAAAGGTGAGCAATACGGACGCATAGCTGTTCTTCATCTGATAATACGCTTGCTTGGGTTCGCAATAGTAATCGATAACCGACCACGTTGCCGACGGCCAAATTTCCGAATACATCCAGTTCATAAACCCACCGCAACGAACCTTGTTAGCGCGCGCGTATTCGATTTCTGCGCGGAGCGCTTCGGCATGTACCGTCATGCCCTTTGCGATGAATTGACGGACGTTTGCGCTTTCGCCGTACAGCGTGCTCGCATAATAGTTTTCACGCTTTGCAAAGGTCATCAAAATGGCCGCGTAAGGGTTATCCATCAATCTATCGTCCCAATATTCGTTCATGGGCCAGAGTTTATCTTCGGGGAAAATCTTGGACAAGCTTTCCTGCGAACAAGGTCCCATAATCGCGCATTCGGAAATAAACGGAACGTCCGTACCGCTGACGCACTCGCGATAGTTTTCAATACCCGCTTCAAGCGCCGCCTCAAAGCTACCCGCATGCGATTCGCCCGACGTCTTATCGTTGCCGATGTCGGTGAGCGCGCAAGGACTTTGACGGGCATAAGGGCGGGAATCGTCCAAATTCGTGACCAAACCGCGCAAAACGACGTCTACGAAATAGTCGCCGTGGCAGATTTGCAGACCGTACGTACCCGTTTTTTCATTACCGCCGCACCAATATACAATGGACGGATGATTTCTTAAACGCTTGATTTGATAGTTGATTTCCTTTTTCATGTTTTCCACGAAAGCGGGATCGTCTTCGGGAATATCCGCGCAAGCAAGCATCAAGTCCTGCCATACCATCAAGCCCTTTTTATCGCAAAGGTCGTAGAATACGTCCTTTTCGTAAATACCGCCGCCCCAAACGCGGAGCATATTAAAGTTGCCCTCTACCGCTTGGTCGGTGAGTCTGTCGTATTTTTCGTCCGTAATCGCGCCGGTAAAACATTCCGCGGGCACCCAGTTAGAGCCTTTGACGAATACTTCCTTGCCGTTAATCACAAGTTTGTAGCCCATCGTGCGTTCGTCAACGGGTTTTTGGCTGAGTTCCACCGTTCTAAACGCCAAATTGCCGTGACGTTCGTCCACCGCCACGCCACCGCGGATAAGCTCTACCTTATAAGCGTACAAGGGGTGCTCGCCATAGCCCAAAGGCCACCAAAGCTGCGGGTTGTCGATACGGATATTGGCAAAATTCTTTCTGCCCGTAATCTTATATTCGTAAACTTTTCCGTTCGTTTCCGAGAGTTCCTCGTTGGGGCGAACCGCCACCGTGTAACGCAAAATATCGTTTTCGCACTCTTTGTTGTGCTCTTTTACCGTCTTGCCGTTGAAATCGACCTGCGGACGGATACTGTAATTGAGCTCGGCAAAGAGCGAAACGTTGCCGTCGTTATAGGCTTTGTAGGAAACGTCCACCATACGGTTTTTCTTCACGCCTTTAACACGCACGTCTCCCCAAATGCCGTAACCGGGCATATCGGGCGCCCAGTCCCAACCAAAGTGGCATTGCGCTTTACGAATAAACAAACGCTTTACGTTGAACGTGCCAAAATAACCCCTATCGTCGATTTCGTCCATTTTCTTGGTCGTAGAAAGGAGTTTGACACGCAAAATATTTTTACCCGCCTTCGCGAGATTTTTTACAGAGTAAACGTACTGCAAGAACATATTGTCGCAGTAGCCAAGCAAGGTATCGTTGAAATAAATTTCCGCAAATGTGTCGATACCGTCGAATTCGAGCAAAATTTCTTCCGAAGAAAGAATTTCCTCGGGCAAAACGAATTCGTTTTCGTACACGAAATCGCTGTCGGCAATCCAACGCAAATCGCGGTGATTGATACCGTAATACGGGTCTTTGATAAGCCCGTTATTATAAAAATCCAAGGTAACGTCACCAGGCACGTTTGCCGCCCACTTTTTACCTTGATATTGCATTGTCCAATTTTTGTTTAACGTTAAAACTGTGTTCATATAAGCACAAAAATTCCTTTTGATTTTACTCAATATTATTATAACATAAAAAAAGCGGATTGTAAATGGTAAAATAAAAAGTTTTTCCTACCAATCCATATTATATTATAACACGCTACGGTTATTTTGTCATTGAATAGAATTGCAATTATATGCTGTAAAATTGCATTTACATAAAACAAAAAAACCACGAAGTTGTACGATTAGGCGCAACCCCTAGTTTTACCAAATCGAATTATTTACTTTTATTGCAATTTAACAAAATTTGGGGCGGAGTTTTCGCTCCGCCCCTACCATAGCAAATCAACTAAATACTTATTCGAATTGCTTTTGCATTTGTGTAAATTGCTTTACGCCGTTTGTTTACTTACGCCTCTACAGAATCGTTGCCGTAGTTTGCAGTAGCATTAAAGTAAATCGTTACGGGGTTATCAGCTCTACCGTCAAACGTACTGATGTAAATGCCCATTTCACCCAAGCCAAGGTATGCGCGCAACGTATACAGCGTATTCGCCTTAAATCCCGTATTTTCGCTAAACGTATTACCCTCTGCGTCGAAAATCTGAAGTTTTCTTTCCACCGCACCTTTAGACGTACCGCCCAAGACGGTAACGTCGTAATTACCTTCCACGCCGTCCCAGATGCAAAGCGTGGACATATCTCTCGATACGGAGAACTGGATGTCTACGTAATCAAAATTAGAAGAGGGATTTACTCTTACACGGTTACCCCAAGCCGTAGTATTATCCGTTTCGGTCAAAACTACCGTCGTTCCTTCCGCAAAGCCAAGCGCCGTAACGTCGCCGTCATATACGGGCAAATCAGCACCAGTATTTAAAACAACCGTCGTATCTTTCTTAACTACCTTTTCGAACGTAACGCCTTCGGGAAGAGTCGTCAACATTTGCGCCGTATTCTGCGCCCCGTCTGCAATTTCTTTACCAGAATAACCGATTGCCACGTAGCCTGCCGCTTTGATGGAAACGTTATTATACGTCGTCGTAGTAATGTCTGCGCCAAGCAACGTTTGCAAATCAAGATAGCTTGCGTCGATGGTAATATTGGAGTAGCTGGTATCGTCTTGCGCCTTAACAACCAACAAGCCTTCGTTCATTGCCCAGCTCATATTCTTGCTGTGCGCCGTTTTTACCGTAACGTTGATATTTTCAAAGGTACAGCCCCTTGCAAAATCCGCAAACAACGCGCAATAGTTACCCCAGAATCCGTCCGTACCCTGGTTATCATTGTAAACGACGTTGGTAACGTTGACGTTCTTCACCGTTGCTCTCTGCATACCGCCGAAGATACCGCCTGCGCCTACCGTGATGTTCTTAATCGTCTTGTTGTTTCCGTCAAATACGCCCGTAAAGAAGGATTTTTGATAGCTATAACCGCCCGCTACGATACCGTTATTTTCCGTATAGGTGCTAAAATCAATATCGTCCGCAAGCATATAATAGCCCGCCTTATCGTTACCTGCTACGTCAGAATTACGATGCAACCCCGTATCTGCTTTACCGCCGACTGCCAATGCAACCAATTCTTCTGCGTTCGTAATGTACGTTACCGCAATTACGTTGCTGAACGAAATGATTTTGTCTGCGTTGCTAAGTACGACTTTCGCCTGATAGCTGCTAAGCGTTGCGGGGTCAATCGAAACGACCGCTTTACCTTCTTCGTTTACCGTGTACTCAACCGCTTCTTCGCCGTTGATAGAAACGGACCAAACGCTGCCTACCGTAAACGCTTCGTTTTCCAACGTAACGTTCTTATCGACATCCGTCTTGTATTCGGTCAAATCGAATGCTTTTTCGGGAGCCATAACGACTTCTTCATCGCCGAAGTACAGCTTGCCGTCTTCTACCTTCCAGAAACCGCCAAGCGAGGATACAACCGCGCCGTGCTTTTCGTCTGCAAGCAAATCTGCTACCGTTGCGAATTTCGCGCCCGTGTCGTTCGAATAATTGAAGTGCCAGAACGCCGTTGCGCCAGTACCTTGAGCAGCATCAAATGCCGTCTTCGTTTCCGTCGTAAGATAATCTCTGTCGATTACGTAAATATTTTCCGATAAGTTATACGCAGAGTTCAAAAGGTATGCGTATTCAACGCCCGTAAAGACACAAGCCGTTACGTTTACAATAACGTTGGTTATCGTCGTATTACCGTGCTGCGTGATGACCTTCGTAGGTTCGCCTTGGCTTACACCGCTTTCAATCGATGCAAGGTCGACGTAAACGTTTTCTACAAAGCCGCCTCTGCCACCACGTTCAACAAGACCGGATCTTTGACCGAGCTTCAAGCCCGTGAACGCAATGTTCTTCAAGACGCCTTCTCTACCCATCGTGCCGATAAAGCCAGCGTATTGGCCATTGATTTCCATGCCTTTAATCGCATAGCCGTTACCGTCGAATACGCCACGGAAACCACCCTTGTCGCCTGCGCCCCAATCTTCTACGATTGCGCCGTCGACCATATTGTCAGCCGCGGGAGCAGTACCCGCTTTATACAGGCTTTGGTCTTTCCAAATGTTTATATTCTGGTAGCAAGCCGCCCAACGCGTACTGTATACGATATGCGACCAAAGCTTGTTGTATTCGATATCGGCGCCGAGCACGAAGTAACCGCTCTGTACAAAGCCCTTCTGCGCTTCGATATTCAAGCCAGCCTTCAATGCGTTATCCGCCGCAACGGTATACCATTGTTCAAGCTCTTCTGCGTTGTCGATAATCATCGTATAAACGCTGACGAACATTTCATATTTTGCTTCGTCCGTTTCAACCGTCATCAAAACGCCGTCGCCGAGGTCGGACATCGCCGCGGGCATAGTGCCTACCGTAACCGTCGCGCCGTCGATACTGCCAAATCCTTTCGCCGCGTCGAATACTACGGTCGAACCGATTGCAATCTTCGATACCGTGCCTTCTACCGCTTCGGGCAAGGTAATCGTGTTATTATTGTACACTTCCACCGTCATCGTAGCTTCAAGCTTGATGATTTGAGGAGCAACGGTGAATTCCTTTTCCGCTACTTTGCTACCGTCCATAAGCGACGTAGCCACTACCGTAAACGTATCGCCGATATTCGCGTCTGCCGCAATCGTTACAACGCCGTTTACAATCGAAACGCCCGCAACCTCTTCTTTCAAAGCAAACGTTACGAAAGCTTCGCTTACGTTCGTCGTAAGTTTAAGCGAGGTGTTTGCGTTCACAGACGTTTCTTCGTTGGTGATTGCAACGTCAACGTCGTAGAAATCTTTAACCGACTGCATGGTGAGCATGCCGTTTTCGTTAACGTACCAAATAGCGCTGTCCCAAGCAGCGATAACTTCTGCAATTTCTTCGTTTGCAAACAATTCTGCCGTCGAACCGACTACCGCGCCGCTGTCGCCTGCGCCCGTATCAAGATTCCAGAACGCACATGCCGCCGAACCGTCCTTCCACGAAATTCCCGTCAAAGGCAATCTTGCGTCGCCCACTACGTATACGTTGGTCGCATCTGCGCAAGCCATACCGCAAACGTAGGTGTATTCCTTGCTGAAAATATCTGCCTTAGATACGTCTACCACTACGTTATTCACGAAACGGCCGTCGCTTGCCGTGTCTCTGAAAAGAACTGCTGTGATCTTCGGGTTATCGCCATCGGGAACACCGCTTGCAATCGAATCAAGCTGTACGTAAACGTTTTCAATCGTACCCTTACCGCGGTCTGCAACCAAGCTCGCGCATGCGCCGATTTTTGCCTTCGTGAACGCTACGTCCTTAATCAAGCTACCAGCACCCATCGTAACGATGAACGAGGAGTAGTCGCCAGACGTTTCCAGCCCTTCGATGTAATGACCTCTGCCATCGAACGTACCTTTAAAACCGCCGCTAAGGCCTGCGCCCCAGTCTTCCTGGAATGCGCCGTCTACAAGCGTGCCGTCCTTAACGCCGTCTACCCATATATTTGTGTTGTTATAACACAATGCCCAAAGCTCGCCGTATACCTTATACGGTCTCCACTGCTTGTTGTATTGGATATCGTCGCCGAGCGCGAAGTAACCGCTGTATACCAAGCCCTTTTGCGCTTCGATACAAAGACCTTCTTTTACCGCATTTTCCGCAGCAACCTCTTGCCATTTGTCAAGTTCTTCTGCGTTGTTGATAATCATCGTGTAAACGTCGATGGGCTGCGAATAAATGAATTTATCCGTTTCAATCAACATAATCTTGCCTACGCCAAGGTCAGCCGCTTTGCAAGGCATACCTGCCTTATCTACGGTAACTACTGCCCCTTCGATACTACCAATGCCGTTTGCGCCGTCAAACAATACGCCGCCTGCGATCGTTACCTTTTCAACGTTGGTCGACGCTTCTGCGGGGAGTTCAATCGTTTCCGTTGCCTCCGTTTCAATCGACATCGAGCCTTCCAAGGCTACCTGACCTTTTTCTACCGCTACGGTAAGGCTAATCGTAAGGTCCTTGCCACCGTACGCAGTCGTACCCGTCAAAACGCCTTCGCCTGCTTTTACAGCCGTAATCTTACCGTCCGCAATCGTGAATACGTCCGAATCCGTGTTCCACACAACCTCGAGCTCGTCTTCCTGCGGTTCGCCGTTCAATACGCCGTAAATCGTACCGATTGCAAGCTCTTCGGTATCTACCGAACCAAACGTAAGCGTCGTCTTGTAGCCGTCTGTAACTGCCGAAATCTTTTCGTTGGGAATATCGAAACCGTATTGGTTTTCCATAACCGTTACGGAAAACGTCTTTTCAATTTCATAACCGCGTACCGTCGTGGATACTTTATAAACAGCCGAGCCTACTGCGTTACCTTCAAACGTCGCTTCCGCGCCGTCTACGGAAATCGTCGCAACGTCGTCGCCCGACACCTTTTCCCACGTATATTCAATACCGTATTCGTCGTCATCCAGCGTTTCGCCACCGAACACAACGCTCGCCAATACCGATTTCTGCGCGCCTGCGTAAACTTTAATTTCGGAAAGGTCGAATTCGATTTCGTGCAAAATATTCGTCTTTTCTATCGTCAGCTCGTGCGTTGCCGATTTGTCAGCGCCGCTTGCCGTGATGGTTACGGTACCCGCTTTATGCGCCGTTACCACACCGTTTGCGTCTACGGTTGCAATCGTTTCATCCGAAGATTCCCAAACGAGCGTGATTTCATCTTCCGAGCCCGTTACACTGCCGATAAGCGTCAACGTTTCAAATTCCTTCATCGTCGCGCTACCGTTAATCGTAATTACAATTTCGTCACCACCCAAATCAGGGGTATCCGAACTGTCGCCGGGCGTCACAGCCGAGCTGTCATCAACCGATTCATTAGGCGTGGAAGAGGACGTGCCGCCACCGATGATGACGTTATCGTCTTTACCACAGGACGCCATTGCGCCAGAGAACGCAAGCGTTGCAATTACGGACAAAATGAGCAATCTTGTTTTCTTTTTCATACATTTTCTCCTTATATATTTTTTAATCATTTTTGGAATTTTAGCTTTGGGGCGTTTTTAAAAACGCCCCACGTTTTCTTTGTTTACTCGATATACGCTTAGTTTTTAAGCCACTTTTCAAACCAAGGTTTGATATCAATCCCTTCCGCGTGTTTAGTGTAATCAATCAGCGCGCAATCAGCGATAAATTCTTCACGCATCTTATTTCTTTCCGTCGGCGTATAGTAACCCGAGTAATATTCGCACATCATATAACGAGGGAAAATCGTTTCCGCAATGATATGCTTGTACAGAGATTCGTACAGTTCAGGATCGCTCGTCTTGTATTTCAAGATTGCCGTTTTCGCCTCTTCGCAAAGATCCAACCAGTTTTGCAAGGTTGCATGAGGCCAGTACTTCGGTTCTTCCGAGTTCGAACGTCTTTGCGTATAGAAGATACCGGGATATTCTACCTGCAACTGTTCCATGTGCGCTACGAGCATGCTGTGGAATTTTCTCATCGGCGCAGCCGCTTCGCGGAAGTAGTTTTCAAAGAATTTGTCTTTCAAAACACCTGCGTCAAGGTTTACTTCGTTCGACAGCGTATACGTCAAATACGTTCTCAACGTACCAAAGCCCGTGTAAATACCGTTTTCTCTGTCGCCCTGATTGAACAAGAACGTACCGCCCGCGTCTTTAAGGAAACGAATCGTATCGGGAATTGCGTCGTAGGAGTTATACGGTATAACGTATCTCGTGAAGTTCGTATCGTAAATCCAGCAATACAATCTATCCGTGAGCAAGCCCCACTTTTCAAACGTTTCTTTGTGCTGTTTGTTTTCCGGATGATAGAAGGATTCTTCAAACGTTGCGTCGATAGGTGCGTAGAATACGCCGACGTGTTCGTTACATTCCAAACCGTCTTCATAGGTTCTGTGGAAAGGAAGTTCTACAATTTCCTCTTCGCCGTCGCCGTCACGGTCGTATTGAAGAATATTTACCTTGTTACCGTCCGCGTCTTCAATGGCGTCCAAAGAGGGAACGGTGTACTCACCGTCCGTGCCTTCTACGGGCGCTTTTGACGTCTGTCTGTATGCAAAGAACAAAATCGTAACTTCACGCTTAGGCTTACCGGATTCTATTGCTTGACGTTCAAGTTCTGCCTGTACCATCGTATCCAAGTCGTTTACGAAGAACATGTACGTAACCGCAAGTGAATCGCTGAACGTTTTTTGCAACATCTTACACGTAGGACATATACAATGTCCAAAGTAGTCTTCACGCGTGAAGGTAATTACTGCTTCGTCGGGATAATTCTCAAGCGACTTCATAACCCCTTCAAACGCATACTGCAACATGGCGTCGTATTCTTCCTTGTTACCGTGCGCCGTATAGCAAAGCTGCAACATCGGTATCGCCGCTTCCCAAGCAAACCAGTCGGGATGCGCTTCGTATTCGGTTGTGGGAACGAAGTCGAAGGAATTGTGACAGAATTTATTGTTGATAAGCGCAAATACGTCTTCCTTGGTTATAGGCGAAGCCATATAGCTGGTGCTTGCCATCTTACCGCTGTTCCACGTCAAATCAAAGTCGGGTTTTTCCACGATGTCCATCGTAGGCAACGTCGCGCCGTCTTTCGTGTATACGATCGTGTCGTACGAATACCATTCGTAACCGACTACTTCACGAAGAAATGCCTGCGCTACCTTTTGGTAACCGTAGAAAGAGTTTATCTTCATGAATACCGAGTCACCCATCGTCTTAATCATATAACCGCTATAATCAAGCTCGACGTCGTCTCTCCAAGTAATACCTGCTTCCTCTTCCAATTTCTCGTGCGATAACACGATATATTTGGTAGACGGTGTATACTCTAACAATCTGTTTGCAACCGATTCCGTATCGATTTCCAAGTTTTGATCCACGTCTACGAAAATCGACAAACCCGCGCCCGTTGCTTTCCTGATTTGCTGCGTAAGGAAGTTTGCAGCGTCCATTGCTCTCGAATCATTCGTTCCTAATACGATGATGTAATCGGTTTTCCCGTCTACGACAAAGGGTCTATCCGATGCGGTAACCTTTCTGTCGTGCAAAAGCTTTTCTTCGCTGACGTAATGTTCCGCGCCGTCGCTCATAGTTCCGCCGTCGATATAATCGCGGTCGTCGCTGGGCGTATCCACAGAGGAGCTAGAAGAATTGTCGCTGGGATAATTAACCACACCGCCATCGCTTTTACCGCAAGCTGCAAGACTCGTTGATACCAACAATGCAGCCAATAAAAGTGCTGAAAGTTTCTTTTTCATCTTTATCCTCCTTATGCCTCTACCGTTACGGTGTATTCTACGATTCTTTGGTTGCCCGCCGCATCGTATACAACGTTAACGAACGTGTACTTGCCTACGTTATTAAACGTGAAGCTGTATTTGTAATACGCAATCTTACCATTCGTTACAACGAAATCCTGTCCGAACGTAATCGCGTCGCCGTGAGGGTTGAATACGTATCTAAACACTTTCATTTCTTCCACCGACGAAGAGTCGTCCGAAATAGTAATTTCGGGAAGTACTACCGTATCGCCAAGCTTTGCCGTAGCGGACCAAGTACCCGTAATTGCCGCCTGAGGCAATCTCTGGTCAAACACGTTGATTGCGTAGCTCAAAGTACCCATTTTGTTGCCGAAGTCCGTAGCCGAATATTCAACCTTGTACTGACCGTAGCTCGTCAATTTAATATAGTAGTAGCGATCAGCAGGTACGTTTTCCATTGCAAGACCGTCTACGTCCTTGATAATTTCGCCGTCCGGCGTTCTAATCGTTACGACTGCGGTAACGCTTGCGTCCACCGTATCGCTCGCGATTGCGGGCGCAACCGTATACGTACTGTTAAGCGTATGCATACCGCCGTATTCGTCGCTAACACCGATTCTGGGTTGCGTCGAATCCAAAGAGTTGGTATTGATAATTTGGTTGTCAATCTGTTTTACGTAATAGCCCGAGTCCGCCGCTGCGTTCGTTGCTTCCACGCTGATATATACCTTACCGGAAGGGAATCCATTGAACGCGTTGCCATTATCGTCCGTCGTTACGCCAACCGCTAAGCTATCTACGTAGAATTTGCCTCTCTTAAAGCTAAACGCAAACGTATCCAAATCGAAACCGTTCGAGTCTTTACCAAGGTTAAAGCCCTTCGTAAGCTCACGGTTCAAGTCACCAAAGTTTACTCTCGCAAAGCCGTTTGCCTGATTTTCGATATTCATCGTTACGGCAATATTTTCATTTGCGTAGTCGGTAAAGGTAACCTTCAACGCGTCAAACTTACTGTTGCCCTGAATACCTTTGATGGTAACCGAAGAACCTTCCGCCGCTACTGCGTTTACGAATTCCCAGTTAAACGCGCCGTCTTCTTGCGCGAGGACTTTCATACCGTTCGATCTCAAAACTTCTGCCGAGAAATTTTCACCGACAAACATTTTAACGACGTCTATCATCTTTCTGCCGTTCGCGTCCGTAACGGGCGTTACCACGGGAATCACTTTCTTGTATTCCGCGTCGCCCGACTTGAACGTCAAGGTAATAGATTCTTGACCTTCCGTTACGACAGGCGTAAACGCATCTCCTGCTTTATAGGTTACGTCGCCGTTTGCGTCACTCAAAACCATATCCGCAATTTTTTCTACTTTCGTACCGCTGGAATAGTCGTACGCCTTTACCGTAGGAACGTAGTACACAATATTCGAGATGATATATTTGGGAAGAAGAACTTCGTCAACGAATACGGGTTTCGTACCCAACGAAATTTCCACCGTGTAGGAATCGGTCACCTTGACGCCTGCGAAATCTTTCGCTTCGTAGCTTACCGTCCAAGTACCGGTTTCTTCGGGAATGAAGTATCCGTTCGTTACGTCCAAAACGGTATCTCCGCAAGTAGCCGTAATTTTTACGTCTGCCTCGCTGCTGCCGCCCGTTACTTCATAGGAGGCAACCGCAATCTTTTCACCGCATGCACCGCTGGTCGTTTCCTTTTCGCCAAGCGTGATTGTCAAGGGATTTTCCAAGCTCTTTACAGCGTTAATCCAATACAGTTTTTCCACGACGTTTCCCATAGCGTCCGTCGCTTTGTAAACGATGGTGTATTTACCCGCTCTGTCTACCTTAAACGTATTGTCTTTCTTAATGGAGCATTGTTCTCTGCCCGTTTCACTGCTATAATTGAAATATACCTTCGTATCTACTTTCAAGTTGCCCGAATAATTGTCGAACGCACTCGCAACAGGCACGGGATAATTACCGCCTATTACTGCGGTAGGAATCATATTGTAAGCGCCGTTTTCATATTTAACGTATTTTTCGTCTACGTCTACCGAAATCTCAGGCGCTTCCGTTTCCACGAACACGTTCTCCTCCGAAAAGTCGTAACCGAACACCTTAGAAATACAGAAACCCGCCGATTCGCCTGCGCACTCCTGCGCTTCTACGGTCATAAATACCTTGTTGCTAGGGAAACCGTACCAAAGGGGTTCTTCTTCGTAGTACGTTCCGTTATCGTGATCTGCAATCCAAGTTTGGTTAATAGACGTCTTCACGTCGTTTATATCGTACGAAATCGTGAACGCGCATGCATCTGGCGAAGCGTCTTCCCAAGCACAACCGCCCGGATATTGACTGCCATACCAACCTATCTGCGAATAGAAAGACGCATTCTGCGCGTGTCTACCGCGAATACCGTCGGGGTTGTCGGTTGCAAAACGGTTAGCGTTCGGGTCCCAACCACCGAGCGTTTGACCAGGGCCTGCGCTCGTCCAATAGCTTGCAAATCTTTGGTTGTTGGTCGAACTTCTGTTCCCGCGGATTGTCAACTTCTGCGTGGGATCGGTAACGTCCGTCAACGTAATGACGAATTTATCGAATTCGTACATACCCGCTACAGGAGGATTGATAAACCCACTAAGCAACGCATCCTTCGCCTCAAGCGTACTCAAGTCAATGATTCTGTTAAAGGACAATACGTCGTTTTTCGCAAGTCTTACCACCAAAGCGTTCGTCGAACCGACTTTGCCGTATTCAACCGTACTGTTGGGATTACCAACGCTCCACAGCTTATCTTGTACCAAGAATTCCACTTCCTTGGTATAGCCCTGCGCCTCGTAAATCAAGGTATACTGTCCAGGTTGCGTCAAGGCAAAATCTCCACTCTCCACCATAGAAACCGCACCGTTGGGATATTTCATCTTGATGCTAGCGTCATACGTGTTACCGCCAATCGCAATCGACGCGTCGGGAATCGTCAACGTATCATTACGCAGATATTCTTCCTGCAAGGTGATGTTTTCCCACGTCGGGATATCGTCTGCTTTACCAGACCATATCGCGCCCATAACGGGGGCCGTAATCGCGCCCATCGCCGCAACACACATGGAGGTGATAAGAATTTTCTTCATTCTCTTCATCTTATTTTTCTCCTTACTATATTTATTAACTAATATTTGGCTTGTCAATTCATATTTGGCTTTTTGGTTATCAGCATCATACCGTAGCTGTTTGCGCTACGGTATAGCTGCTTTTTTTTAACCTTTGATACCGCCCATCGTAAGATTCCCGAGCAATCGTTTTTGGAATATTGCAAACAGGATACATACGGGCGCCGCCGTAAGTACTGCCGCCGCCATTCTCGACGGGGTAAACGTCATATCGAAAATACCCAACTTCGTAGACGGACCGCCGCCAGCGACACTCATAAGCTGGTTCAAGCCCATTGCAACCGTAGGGTAGCTAGGCGTATACAGCATCGGCGCTTGGTATTCGTTCCAGAATGCGATAAAGCGAATCAGGAATACGGTCATAAACGTATTTTTGATAAGTGGCATCGCAATCTTGAAGAAGATTTGGAAGTTGTTTGCGCCATCCATTTTCGCCGCTTCCGAGAAGGAAGTAGGCAACGCCTTGCAGATATCGTAGAACATGAGGAAATACAGCCCCAAGAAGTTCGCTCTCATTATCCACAAACAGTAGACGGTGTCAAAAATATGCAGATTGACCGCCATTTCAATTTCCGAAGGCTGACTGCCGACGATGGGAATCATCATGACGATGATAACCGTGGTGTGCATAATGCGCGAGAACTTATAAGGGAAACGCGCACACGCATACGCCGCAATACAAGGCACGAACGTCGCCGCAAAGCCACAACCGCCCGCATACAGAATACTGTTCAAATACAAACGCCCTAAGCGAACAACGTTGTCGTTCGTAACTGCGTACGAGAACACTCTAAACGCGTACTTATAGGTGTAGAAGGGTATCCATGCCCCCATTTCGCTCTGTATCGATTGGTATTGTCCAAGTCTTGCCTGGAATTCAGGCACCTGCTGTTCGGGTGCGTTTGCCAAACCAAGACTAGCTTTTACACCCAAAAGCTTGTAGGTATCGACGTCTTTTGTCGTGTTTACAATAAGCATTTTGAGGTAGTCGTCATACTTTTCATAGCTACTGAACAAGCGCGAAGGTTCCCATCTCAAAAAGTCGTTGTTTACCTTCATCGACGCGCAAATACCCCAAATCAATAAATAGAAGAAGGATATACAGTACAGCACCAAGACAACCAACAAAATGATTGTAAGCGGGGAAAACTTTTCTTTCTTTTCTTTCATTTTAATAGCCATTTCTTCCCCCCTCTTACTCTTCGCTCGGTCCAAATTTTTCCAATGCCCAACGAATCGTAAGCGCAAACGGAATGGTAATGAACGTCAAGACAACACCCAACGCGGCATAACGGAAAAGTTCCGGTCTGTCCGTAGGATCTACTGCGCCTGCAACCAAACTTTTTACGTTTACGAAGAAATAGTACCCGATGCTCTTAACCGTGTGGTTTGCGTCGTGCGGGAACAATTCGTACGCGCCGTATTGGTTGACAAATATCTGCGAAACACCCGTAATAAAGAACACGGAGAACGTAGAATAGGTAAGCGGTAATACGATATGCCAGAATTCTTTAAGCCCCGTCGCGCCGTCCAAATGCGCCGATTCAACAATTTCCTCGGGAATACTCGACATCTTATTGGAATACATCAATACCGTCGTACCAAACCCAATCCACATGATGTAGAACATCAATACGGGATAAGCGGTTTGCTCCATCCGTTCAACGGATAAAATATCGCCTATTGCGGGGAAGAGCGCCGGTACGTATTCCGCGATAAACCAACGGAAAATCAATGCGATAACCACGCCCGAAATAATTTGTGGCAAGAAAAGGATAACGCGGAACGCGCCCCAGCCGAACAGCTTTTTGTAAATGTAGTACGCAAAAAGCAAACCAAGCGGCACGGTGATAATCGTCGTAAGCGCGAAAGATTTCAAGGAAACCATCAGGTATTTACCAAATTCACCCGCCCCAATAAAATCTTTAAACACCCATTTGTATTGGTCCAAAGAGAACAGTTTCCCTTGATTCGATTTGAACGACATTAAAATCGAGTTAAAGTTTACGCCGATATAAAAGACCGCAAACTGCAACACGGGCCATGCCAAAAAGACGCAATAAAAGATCATATCACCTTTATTAATCTTCGGTTTTACTTTTTTCAGTTTTATTTCGTCCATATTTCTTTCCTTTCAACGTATCTCCGCCATGCGACGGAGATACGTCGTTATTTTTTATTGAAGATAGTTACGTTGCGCGCGTCTAAGATTAGAATATTATGTATCTATCCCAAAGGTCTTTCTGGTTCGCAATCATACCGTTGAAGTACTTCGTTGCGCTAACGCCCTTCTTGAATTCGTCTACGCAAACTTGTACCGTCTTACCGTCGTAAACAGCGTCGTAGAGAGTCTTGTAGTCAACGAATCTGGTTTCGTTCTTCTGATAGAAATCGTTTTCAGCGAAGGTGCAAACGATGTCTGCTTTTTCCTGCATATCCATGAGCGATCTGCCGTATGCGGACATTTTTGCCTTCTGCGAGTTCGTCATCTTGTACTGAACGGCTTTCGTCGTATCGGTAATGATAGAGAAGTCTGCAAGGGATTCGTCTGTGTATGCAAACTGAATAAAATCTTTTGCAATCGCGTATACGTCGTCGGATACTTGCTTACCAATGAAGCAAAGCGAGTTGTGCGTATCCGTCAAGGTGTAACCCTTGCCACCAGCCTGAATGCTAGCCGCTCTTTCCGCAGCCGCTTCATCGTCGATACAAGGCAAAGGCATCCAACGGAAGTTATCCTTAGGGTTCGTTACGCCGCCACCCTGTTTCAAGGAATCAAAGGACTCCTTCGATTCCATTTCCCACCAGCAACCTTCGATAAGCATCGAAGCACGTTCACTCGTGTTGTCAACACCCATTACGAAATCTCTCTGCGCGTCCGTCTGTTCGTTGGTCTGCGAGAAAGAGGTTTCGGTATACCAGTTGTTGTCAACGATCGTTTCCAAGAAATCAAGCGCGTAATATTTACCACGCTGTTTTGCCAATTCGCTACCGTTAGCAGGCGTAATTGCAAGGTCTTCCAAAGGCGTTTCCGTTACGTTGCCTTCCGCGTCCTCGGTAACCGCAACCAAATTGGTCGCCGTACCGTCGTAGGTGTAGTTGAGCGATATCTGCTGCAAACCTTCGTTGTTTGCGCTCAACGCCATCAAGAACCAGCTCAAATAACCGTGTCTGTGCTTACCGGACCAAGTAATGGGCTTGTTGCTACCTGCAATATATTCGCAAAGCGCATAGAATTCCGCATACGTCGTAGGCAAACCGTCGTCGTCCGTGAACTCAATACCGTCGGGACCGGGCGTACGGGGTTCGTCAAGGTTGCTTACAAAGCACCATGCAGGTTCCGTTTCCAATTTGTCTTTGTCGTAATCCTTTTTAAGATAGCACCAGTTGGAGTCGAACATCTGCTTGTTATAAACGATACCTACGTAGCCTGCATAGTGAGGAACACCGTAATATTTACCGTCTCTTTCGTAATACGCTTTTTGTTCTTCCGACATTTTGCTTTCGAGCGTCTTACCGGGTTCATAGGGGTTTTCACTAGTCAATACGTCCGTCATATCGTGGAAGAGATCCCCTCTTGCAACGTACTGGTTGTAGTAAACCTGTTCCTGGAACCATACGTCGTACTGTTCGCCCGTACCAATCATAGACTCCAAAATGTGTTTTGCGTAGGTCTTATTAATGTGAATACCGTCGTACTTGATACCGTTTACCCAAATTTCATCGCCTGCGCGTTCTTTCTTATAACGCGTAATCAGGGATTCCATCCAGTCCGTACCGTAACCGCCGCTGAAGCTGTATACGTTCAACGTGAAGGGGTTTACGGGAACGTAATCGGAATTATCATCCCCACCTTCATCAGGAGTGGATACGGAAGAAGAGCTCCCCTGTCCGCTACTGTTCGGAAGGCTGGGCACACCGCCGCCTCCGCCACCGCACGCTACCGCGCCAAACGTCATCATGAGCGCCATTGTGCTAACCAACAATTTTTTGATTTTTTTCATAGCATTTTTCCTCGTATAATATATTTTTGTTTTTTTTATTTCTCTGTTAAATATTCTTTTGTTTGTTGTCTATGGACAACAAACAGCCCCATGGGGCTACGCTTTTACGTCGGGCAACCGCCCTACCGTTCTGCTCTTTCGTTATTTTTTATTTTCGTAATAGTTACGATATAATCTGTTCAAATTATGCGCCGAAGGGAAAATCGATTGTGGACTCAAAAAATGCGAAAACTCAAAGGTGATACATTTTTCTACGTATTGCTGTGCAATCTGTATCTTTCTGCGAAGAACGTCGAAGGGTATCGGGAAGAACATCGAGCGCACGTCTCTTTCAAACGTTTCTACGTTTGCCCAAAGACTGATTTTATGGTCGTCCGTCACCCGCTTAATCGCTTTTAAGTAATCGCCGTAATCACACAATCTCGTCGTGCCGTCTTGGAACGCGCAAATATCGATTTCTTTACCGCAGTCTTTCCAAATATTGTTCCACACGTCCGCCGTCAATTCGGGAGACATCGGATCGGGATGGAAGTTTTTCCCCCTGAAAAAAGGACTGATGAACACTTTCTTGTCCGGCGTTCTATCCTTGCACATTTTTGCAAGCCCGCCCATCGTTTCCTTGATGTTGAAAATGTTGCTCCCCGTTTCGTGGGGGATATACCAACCTTTGAATGCGGGCATATCCTTGTAGCGTTCCAAAACCTCATCCATGTAGATTTTGTTCTGTTTCAGCTCGTATAGATAATCACCGCTGTTCCACGTCAGGTCTTTTATGTACATGCCTAGGAACACCTGCATATCCCGTTTTGCAGCCTCTTCCATAATGAACCCTGCAAAATCTTCGTCCTCTTCTTTCAACGTCGGGAAAATTTTCGACGGATAAATACATTTGTCGTAGAACACGCCACGCATAATGATTACCGTGTCTATTCCCACCGCCTTCATGTGGTCGAGATCCGCAGCCCATTGCTCGTTCGTCCAGTTGGACGCGGGAATATCGTACGTAATCTCGTCGATGAACGTGCCCGTTATCGGGTATCTTACTGTCATTTCTCTCAAATACTCCTATCTTTACGGTTTTTTATCGCCCTAACTTTTAGCGCTTGCGCCCTAAAAATCCGCTTTAACAATCTTTCTATTTGTCTCTTTCGTCTATGCGCACGGCGTCCTTTACTTGCGCGTATGCACGCATTATATAGACGACAAAATAGCGGCGTCCCACCTGCTTTCCCGTGGACGTCTTTCCGCTTGTTGGCTATATTATATCACAAAAACCTTGCCTTGTCACTACATATAAATTGCAAAAATATGCTGTAAAATTGCATTTTACTATGTAAAAATCAAAAATATGGGCGGGCTGGAAATTTCTGCACACCCGTCTTTTCCGTTTGCAATTTTACACATTATTAAACAGTAAACAAAAAAACGACGGGCTTTTAGCTCGCCGTTTCATCGTTCTATTTCTGTTGTTTTCGCGCTTTTTTACAGCATTTTCTATACACGATAGCTCTCTAAAAACTTCTTCAAAAAGCCTTCGTCCATGCCACCGCGCGCCCGCTTTAACGCCCCGTATACAACGGGATATTCGGGTAATTTCAAACAAATTTTTTTCTTGGTTTCCTCGCTAAAAAGCACAGAAAGCTTTTGCACGCGCTTGTTCAAACCGCCAAACAGCGTAATTTCACACACCTGCTTACCGTACCGCCGATAAACGCCCTGTAAGAGGGTTTCCAATTCCGCAACCCGACGTCTTAAAATATTCTTTGCCACGAGATCGCCCCCGTCGTACGCCTCAAACGCAATCGGCGCAAACGACGCCACGTATGCCTTACCCTTGCTATACACCGTTTGAACAATTTCGTCTATCGACACCCCCGCCTTTTGGAGCACCAACGGCGTGATTGACGTCTTTTCGCCCCTCCCATCCGTTTCCGAAAGCACCGCGTTCAGGACTTCGCGTCCTAAATCGTAGCCACTAAACGACGAGTCCACCATATATCCGCCACCGCCAACCAACAGATGCTCGCCGTTTTTGCGAAGATATCCAACGCTACCCGTGCCCGTAATCACGATACACCCGTCGCCGTCGTACGCGGAATCGAGGGCAATTTGTACGTCGCTACATACGTCCACGTCGCCGACTTTATCCACCTTTTTCAGCGCGGAAATCAACTCGTCTTTGCCCCCTGAAAATTTCAAACCAGACAAGCCCATACCCACGTCCATACGCTCGGCATCTATGGGCAAAATATCCCTCGCCAAATCGCAAAGCATGCCGACCATGTTCGATTTACCGATGTCGTTGGGGTTGGAACTGCCCACAATTTTCCGCGCGACAACACACCCGCTTTTATCCGTAACGACCGCTTCCGTTTTCGTGCCACCGCCGTCTACGCCAAGATAATATCTCATTTTTCGTAATCCCCTACGATTTCTACGATAGAGCGCCCTTTTGCAAGCTCCGCTTTCGCCGCGTCCACGCCCATACCCGTCAGCGTGTCACAAATACGCGCCGCGCGGTCGAACAGCTTGACGTTCGTCGGCGCTACGTTTACCATTAAATTTTCAATGACTTTTCCCGTCCGCACCATCGCCACCGTCGAGAGCATATTCAGTACCATCTTATGCGCCGTACCCGCCTTCAAACGAGTAGAACCCGTCAATGCCTCTGCGCCCGTATCCGTGACTATCGTTACCTTTGCCTGTTGAGAAATTCTATTTTCGGGATTCCCCGAAAGCGCAACGGTATGCGCGCCCATCGACTTGGCGTAAGCAAGCGCCTCGTAAATGTACGCCGCGTCCCCCGAAACGGAAATACCGACAACGGTATCCTTATCCGAAATATTGATATTTTTCATATCCAGCACGCCGTATTCCCCGCTGTCCTCTGCGCCTTCCGCCGCTTTAAACACCGCGTCCTTACCCCCTGCAATCACGCCGATTACCTGCTCGTAAGGCACGCCGAAGGTAGGCGGACATTCGCTTGCGTCCAAAACGCCTAACCGCCCGGACGTACCCGCGCCAACGTATATCAATCGACCACCCTTTTGAAAACTGTCCACGACAAGCTCGACCGCCTGCGCAATCTCGGGCAAAGCCTTTTCCACGGCAAACGCAACCGTTTTATCCTCGTTGTTCATTGCCGTTACCGCCTCTAAAGCGGTCATTTTATCCAACCCCATCGTGTTGGGGTTTCTCTGTTCGGTATGTTTCATACGCGCACCTCTATCCTATAATCTCAAACAGTTCCGTTTGATTGGTTTCCATATCGAAAACAAAATCCTTGCCCTCGTAAACTTTTTCGTCCGTAAACGCCTTGATTTTACAGACGAAAGGCATATTCAACGCGACACGTCCCCCTACCTTTGCTGTAATTGCCACAAAACGGGAGTTAGCGTACACGACGTTCCCTGCGCTGTAAATATGCGCGCCTATATTCTGCAAATATGCACGCAATTCGTCTATATCGAACGCGCCCTTTTTTTCCACGCGAACGCCGTTTTTTAGCGCCAACGTATTCCCTTTACTCGGCGAAGTTTGGTCGGCTATATACAATACGCCGTCGTATTGTTCCTTTTGCTCGTCCGTCATATCGCCGACAAGATACAAATCGTACGGCGCGCCGAGATATCCAAGCTCTGCAAGCTGTGCAGAGGTCGTGCAAGCAAAATGCTCGTTGGATAGCCCAGCATACGCCCGTTCGTCCAACGCAACCGCCAAGCGACTTTTGCCCTCGATTTTTGCGTTCATCGCGACACGGTATACCCCTAATGCCTTTTTTACCAACGCCATCATCGACGGCGAAGCGTACCAACCGCCCCACATATCAAACCACCAAAAAGCGTTTTTGGAGCACAGCACCTTTGCAAAGGAGCGGAGCATCACCCAAAGACTTTCTCGCTCTGTGGACGGCCCTTTAAAAACGGGCGCGCGGTGATATTGCACCGTTTGTTCACCCGACATCAATTCGGGGTTGGTGTCGGCAAGATATTTTGTTTTATACGTACGCACGTCCGCCTCTAAAAACCAGAGTTTCCCCGCAGCCGCCGCGCTGTTCATCGGCCCGTGATAATACCAATCCCTCGTTGTCTGCCGAGCGTCGGTATACGCAAACGGAGAAGCGAAAAAATCGATATTGCTATCATGTAAAAGCATAGACACCGCATGATGTCCGCAATCGCAAGCCGTCTGCCCCACGTATCCGTAAAAGGTCCCGACGAGCAAATCCCTATTGCAAGCCTCTTTCACGTGCGCAGAAAATTCTTGAATCGCGCGCGCAAAGCCTTCGCCATAAAAACGCATATAATCGACAAAATACCGTTGTTTTTCTTCGTCCGCAAGGGGTTTTCGATCGTGCACACAGACAATTTCACGCGGGGGCATTGGCGCTACGTCAAAAGCTTTTCCATATTTTTTTTGCAACCACTTTCCAAACGCTTTTTGCGCAGGCAACGAATAATCCAACGCGCCCGTACCCGTGCGCATTGCAAGCCACTCTTCCGTCTGCATCCCCGCAATTTGCACGGCAATCACATTTTCGCTAAATGCAAAAGTACGCAGATATTGACACAGCCTCGATAAAAAGCTTTTGGCATCCGTTTTCCATTTTTCGGAAAACACCGACTGCATATATCTTTTCCCATCGCTGTTTTCGGTAAGTTCCTCAGGATTTTCCTTGCGCCACCACATCGGCGTATTGAGATTGACACGGAGCATAATATAAGCGTTCCGCGTACCGTCCCCCACAATTTTTCTCACGCTGTTATAAATGGGAGAAAAATCGTAGACGTCCCGCGCTTTCCATATATAATCCCCAAAAGGGCGCACCCCCGAAAACTCGTTAATCGGGCAATCCCCCATATAAACGCAAGCGCAAAACAATTCGTACCCAGCCTTTTGAAACCCAACGTAATCGGCGTTGTCTTCCAAATAGCTCATATACGCCGCGGGAGCAATCGCCTCGCCGTTTGCCTCCAACCATAAATTGTCTTGCTTTTTAATCACTCTCGCCTTCATTTTATCCCCATAGTTTTCTTCTTTTTGGTATTCAAATCTAAAAAGCGCATACTTCTACATTTTCCATTATAGCATAGTTTTTTTGTTCTGTCTGTACTCATAAATTGCAAAAATATGCTGAAAAATATCATCTTTTTCCAAAAAAATTGCTTTCCCCCGAAAATATCAGACATTGCTTTTTTATCACATATATAAAAAATTCTTCCATTAAAAAAGTAAAAAATGTCTGATTTTTTAAGCATTTTAGCGTTTTTAGAACATTTCTCAAACTTTTTCCGAAAAATATTATTGCATTTTTTCTATTTGCATTTTTTTGAAAAAATTTTTTTCTGTCCTCAAAAATCTCAAAAAAGGGTATTGACATTTTTATTTTTCAATGTTATAATAAGTTTATGAACGAAAAAAAGACAGACAAAATTTATCCCTACGTCGGACACATTTCCGAAACGGAAGGGCCTATGGTCAGCACCTATGAGAACTGTTCGCCTTGGAAAAATGCGAACACGTCGTTCTATTGGGTAAACTTTGAGTATCCACTCTACCATAAGCAAACGCATTGGGAAGTGGCAATCGTACTTAACGACCATATTCTGCATCGTATCAACGGCGAGGAAAAAATGATGACTGCGGGTATGGCGTGTATTATCGGCCCGAAGGACCAGCATGCATTTTTCTACCCCAACCGCGTAAAAAATCAGTACCAAGCCATTTGTATCGCGGCGCAAGACCATTACGTGCGCGAACTTCTCAATATGTATTCGCCTACCCTTTACGACGAAATATCTTCTTCGCCGCAGTCTTTGTATTTCTCTTTGTCCCCAAGCTCCCTCGAAAAATTTACGAATATGTTTTTGGATATCCAAACGTTGGAAAACGAAAACACACCGTATACCGAGCAACAATGCAATATCATTTTTTCAACCATCTTGCTCAAATTCATCGAACAATGGCAAAAGGGACAAAATATCCCCTCCGTCTTAAAACCGCTGATTCAACAGCTCAACAATCCGTTGATTACCAGCGAACAAATCAAAGCGGCGCAAAAGGATTTGCCGTACAGCTATCCACAGCTTACCCGTATCTTTAAAAAGTATATGCATTGCACGATTACACAGTACGTCAACCGCACCAAATTGCAATATGCAAAGGATTTGCTCTCCCTTACGGATATGACCTTGATGGAGATTACGAACGAATTGAACTTCGAATCCCCCTCGCATTTCCACAGCTTGTTTAAAAGATATTTTAATATCACGCCTGCGGAATACAGAAAGAACACTTCCGTACTACACTACGACGACGAATAAAATTATAAATACCGTATAACTCAGCCGTTACGAGCCTACGCCGTAGCGGCTTTTGTTTTTCACTGTTTGCGCTTGCGGTATTGCAAGGGCGTAATTCCCGTCATTTTCTTAAATCGCTGAATAAAATTGTTATAATCGGCAAAGCCCGTCCGTTCGGCAACCGCCGTCACCGACAGATCGGTCGTCGAAAGGAGCTGTTTCGCCTTTGCTATTTTTCGCTCCAATACGTATTGCTTTACGGGCACGGCAAAATTTTCACGGAAAATCGCATACAACTGCTGACGGCTTAAAAAGAAATTTTTGCAAAGATCTTCCGCCGTCAATCCCTCGTGCAAATTGTCGTCGATAAACGTTTTCAATCTCTCCGCAATCTCGTTTTCCTTTAACAAAATTGCCTCGGAAAGCCAAAATTGTAAAATGCACGATTGCAAAATTTCGCAAGTAGCGTGAACCTGCTCCTCGGTGAGCACCGTCAATTTTTCATACGCCCGTTGCATAGCCTCCGCATCCATTTCATTTTCCATAGCGTACGCGCGAACGTCCTTTTCCGCGCCCACAATGCGGTATTCCCCAAAAAGTATATATCCGATAATCGTTTTTTCAAAGCGGATGGGCGTAATCGTTTCGCGAATCCCCGCGTGACAGAGATAGGAAAACGTACGGTTGGTCTGCTTGCAAAGGGCGCAAGACTTCTCGTCCGATTGACGGCATTTTTCCAAACGCTCTGGCGATTGACGGACCATACGGCAAAAATCGGTGAGATATCCCTCGGGCGGATAGGAGGTCAAAAATTGAAAATCTTTGTCGAAAATACTAATCGGCGTACGCAACAATTCATATACGTTCTTTAAAATTTCAGACAGCTTTTCTTTGTTATATTTAATATCCATAATCTTATTTTATCATAAATTTTATACAAAAACAATGTTTTTGCTCATATTTTTATCTATTATTTATAGATAAGACGTGTTATACTGACGAAAAAGCGGGGGTACTCGCGCCAAAAGAGGGGAAAATATGGACCAGAGAAAGGTGGCAAACGTAGCGCAAATCCGTTTTGCGCAGGATATCGTGATTGCGGATAAGCGTTGCGTTTTGGTGCGCAACGGAGCTTTGGAGCTGTTATTCAACAAAGACAACGCCCTCGATATCGTTTGGGCGAATTTTAAGGGCGTCAATCTGTCCTTTTTGAGCAAGAACGGCCTCAACGACGGCACACGGGATTTTGTAGGCAATTTTGAAGGCGGGTTTTTATATACCTGCGGTATGGACAACGTATCGGGTTGCGTGGCGGATAAGCCCGTGCACGGGAGTCTGCATTACACCAAAACGAACAACGCATACCATTACGAAAAGGACGGCGTAATTTACGTTTGCGGTGAAGTAAAGGAAAGCGCGCTGTTTGGCAAAAACCTTGTTTTGCACCGCACCTATAAAATCACGGAAAGCAGTTTGGAAATCAACGATACGGTGGAAAACGCCGATTTTAGAGAGAGTGAATACGTCCTTTTGTACCACGTCAACTACGGCTATCCGTTCTTGGACGAGTGCTTGCAGTTGGATATTCCCGCCGTCCAAAGCGAACCTTTGACGGAGATTGCAAAAAAGCGTCAGGCGGAAATGCTGAACATCACCGCCCCTATCGACGGCAACGACGAGGACGTGTATTACCACACCCTTTCGCAAGGCAAAATCCGTCTGTATAACCCCGACGTAAACGTTACAATCGGTATGGAATACGACGTCGCCGATTTCCCCGTCACCTTGCAATGGAAAAGCATGATTAGCGGGGATTACGCGCTGGGCATCGAGCCCGCGCTCACCCGTTTCGACCGCTTTGCCATGCGGAAAATAGCACCGAAAACAAGTAAATCTTATCAAATAAAAATCAACTTTCAATAAGGAGAACAATGATGAAACTCAGCGAAAAATTGTTTAAAGAAGGCAACGGCATTTTACGTTTAAAACCCACGTGGGTACCCAGAGCGTTCTGTCGCCCCGGTAAACGTATTAAACTCCACCCCGACGATTATTACGTGTTGGGTCTTGAACGCGGGGGCATCGACGAAAGATGGTTCGCCTCCACGACTTGGGCGGAAAACGGCCCCGCCACCCCCGACGACGAAGGGTTGTCCTACGTCGTTTCCAAGGACGGTAGCGAACAAATGCTCCTCCGCGACGTTGTAGACGAGCTCAAAGACCAAGTGATTGGCGAGCTGTGGGATAAATACCACAAGTGGCCGATGTTCTCGAAATTCTTCGACAACGCAGGTCCTTTGCCCCACCATATCCACCACCGCGACGAGCACGCAAAACGCGTTGGCGCGGAAGGTAAACCCGAAATGTATTTCTTCCCCGCGCAGGTGAACAACCACGGTGGCGAATTCCCCTTTACGTTCTTTGGGCTCAACCCCGATTGCACGAAAGAGGAAATCAAAAAATGCCTTGAAAACTTCCATAAGGGCGATAATCATTTGCTCGATTATTCGCAAGCGTACAAGATTGAGCTCGACACGGGTTGGGACGTCCCCCCCGGAGTATTGCACGCGCCCGCAAGCGTCTGCACGTACGAACCGCAGTTCGCGTCCGACGTTTACGCCATGTATCAATCGGTGCTCTACGGCGGTCAATGCGTTTCGGAAGACCTGCTTTGGAAGAACTGCCCCGAGGAAGAAAAGGGCAATTTCGATTACCTTATGGACGTTATCGATTGGGATTTGAACGTCGACCCCGATTTCAAAAAGAACCGTTTCATGCGCCCTATCGTAGACCACGAGGACAACGCGCATAAGGAAGAGTGGGTATGTTATAAGAGCAAGCTCGCTTGCGCAAAACGCCTTACCGTATACCCTGGGCAAAAGGTAACGATTAAGGACGGCGCGGCGTACGGTATGATTATGTTACAAGGACACGGCACGTTCGGCGGGCACGTTATCGAAACCCCCGCCCTTATCCGTTACGGTCAGCTCACCCACGACGAATATTTTGTCAGCGCAGAAGCGGCAAAGAAGGGCGTTGTCATTGAAAACCTCAGCGAAAGCGATCCTATCGTGATGCTGAAACACTTTGCGGAAAACCCCGATTTGGAGAAATTGAACAAATGAAAAAATGGTACGAGGGCGTATACCGTCGGCAGTTGACGGATATGCATATTCACGATTGCGACGATAAGTTTTTGTCGAAATTTGACGCGGACGAGTATTACGAAAACCTCGTTCGCGCCAAAATCCAAAGCCCGATGATTTATCTGCAATCGCACGTGGGGCTTTGCAATTACCCCACCGAAACCGCGCGCACGCACGCTAAGTTTTTGCAGGGCGAAAATCAGATTAAAAAACTGATTGCAAAATGCAAAAACGGCGGTATGAAGGTCGTGGGCTATTACAGCTTGATTTTCAATAATTGGGCAATCGAAAACCACCCCGAGTGGGAAATGCTGTACGCAGACGGCTCGACCTGGCGTGAGCATGGTCAACGGTACGGACTTTGCTGTCCGAATAACCTTGCCTACCGCGAGTTTGTCAAAGTGCAAATCGATGAATTGGCGCGCGAGTTTAAAAATCTTGACGGCTTGTTCTTTGATATGCCCTATTGGGAAGTGGCGTGCCATTGCGAGGCTTGCCGTAAAAATTTCAAAGCAGAAACGGGTTACGATTTGCCCGAAAAAACCGATTGGAACGACCCCGTATGGCTCCGTTACGTCAAAGCACGCCAAGATTGGATGGTCGATTTCGTCCGTTTCGTCCGCGCGTATACCAACGAAAAAATGCCCGAAGTTACGGTGGAATTCAACTACGCCGCCGTTATCGGTTGCGATTGGCTGGGCGGTTCGACCGAGGGCATCAACGCCGAGTGCGAGTTCACGGGCGGAGATTTGTACGGCGATTTGTATTCCCACTCGTTTGCGGCGAAATACTACTACGGCGTGACCAACAATCAGCCTTTTGAGTACATGACCTGCCGTTGTGACAAAACCTTGCGCGAGCATACCATTACCAAACCGCAAAAGACGTTAGAGCGGGAAATTTTATTGACGGCGGCGCACCACGGCGCTTCGCTGATTATCGACGCGGTTGACCCCATCGGTACGTTAGACAAGCGCGTTTACGAGCGCGTCGGCAACGCTTTTGCCCGCCAAATCCCCTTTGAACCGTACATGTCCAAGGGCAATTTGTACGCGGAAGTCGCCGTATATTTCGACAGCAAAACAATGTATGATAAAAAGGGCGGCGGAAAATATAACAAGACCTGCGCCGTCAATGCGGTACGCAGTCTTGTGGAGGCGCACGTGCCCACCGCCGTTATTTCCAACGGCAGTATGAAAAATTTGGACAAATACCAAATGATTATCGCGCCTTGTCTGCAAGATTTTGACAACGACGAGCCGTTGAAATTGATTGATTACGTCAAAAACGGCGGTACGCTGTATCTTTCGGGCAAGTCGGATTCCCGCCTTATCAAAGAATTTTTCGGCGGTAACATCGTGGGCGAAACCTACGGCGACGAACCCTACACAGGCGTACAGCTGGGCGCGCGCGTATATATGTCCCCGACGGAAAGCGCGGGCGATTTGTTTGGCGAATTCAATGCCCAATACCCCATGCCCCTGACCTATTATCTGCCCCTTATGGAAGGCGCGCAAGGCGACGTAAAAGCGACGGTGGCTCTGCCCTATGCCGCCCCCGACAGCAATTACACCTTTGCCTCTATTCACTCCTGCCCTCCTTGGCAAAACACCGAATATCCCGCTTTTATCGAACGCAGTTACGGTAAGGGCAAGGTGATTTGGTGCGCGGCGGAAATCGAATACGACGAACGCGAGGCGTTCAAAGCTCTGTTTAAGAAAATCGTAAACGATACTATCGTGAAAAAGTACGATTGCAATGCGGGGCGCGCCATCGAGTGCGTTGTCTTTGAAGACAAGGATTGCACGCTCGTTTCCCTTTGCGATTTGCAATACGACGAAACCAAAACAAGCGGAACTATCCCCTTCTCGTTTAAAGCGACAAGAAAGCCCAAGTCCATTAAAAACGTCGGCAGCGGTAAAAAATTGCGTTTTCGCTTTAAGGACGGGGTATGCTCGACGAGCTTATCCGTGGACGATTTTGCGATGTTTGAAATCACGCTTTAACCGTCAACAACGTTATAACCGCATAAAAAAAGCACCTTTTTAGGTGCTTTTTCTTTTTTATTTTTGCAAGTGCACTTTTAGTTTTCCGCTCGATTTATACGTAACGGCAACTTCGCCGTTTTGATAACGGTATGCCACCCTAAGCGTACCGCTTGGCAAGCGCAGTTTCGCGCGGATAAACCCAATGCCGTCAATGTATTTTGGCGAGAGCGTGACGTTTGCAAAACCCGCGTCCGCCTGCAAACCGAGCAAGCCGTAAAAGAGTTGCTTTATACAAGCGCCAAACATGGGATGATTGTGCGAAACTTCCCCTTTCCACGTTTCCCAAAGCGTCGTTGCGCCTTGTTTGCGCATGTACCCAAACGATGGATATTCTTCATGGGAAAGGAGTTTGTAAAGGAGCTGAACTTCGCCGATTTTTGCCAAATATTCCGTCAAAATATCCGTACCGAAAATCCCCGTATCAAACGCGCCGAGCTTTTCGTATTTTCGTAAAAGATTGGTTTTCGTTCTTTCGTCACCCAACCCGATAAGCAACGCAAATGCGTTTGCTCCCTGCACGTTTTCACAAAAATCCCCCGTAGCATGGTCGAAATACGCGCTTTTAAGGGCTAATTTCTTGCGCGCAATCTCTTCGCAAAAATCCGTTTTTTCGCCAATCAAACCGCCGATTTCTTGCGCAAGTTCCATACAACGAACGTAGTAGAAGGTATTGACGAACGGCTCGGGAAGGGCGACCTTATCCGGCGTACACCAATCCCCCAAGCACCAACCTTTTTCCCGCTCTTTGACGACTAAATCGCCCTCGCAGAAAGTTTCCATGCACCGCAAATACGCCAACATATTCGCGTAATACTTTTTCAAAATCTTTTTATCGTTATAAACTTTATAATAAGCGTACGGCACGAGCACCATTGCTCCGCCCCACCCCCCGGGGCCACCGCCACCGCCAAAAAAGGGCGCTGTATGTTGTACGTGCCCGCTGTTTACGTCCTGGCAATCGGCAATATCCCGTATCCATTTTTCATAAAAGGAACGGCTATCAAACAGCATCATCACGGTTTCCGCCGTCAACTGACCGTCACCCGTATACCCAAGCCGTTCTCTATGCGGACAATCGGAGGGCACGCCTCCGTGCATATTCCCCCGTTGCGTGCGGATAAAGGCGTCAAACAGCCAGTTGATATTCTCGTTTCCGCAGGTAAATTCCGCCGTCGCTTTCACTTTCGCGCAAACAAACCAAGCCTCCACGTTTTCCACTTCGCCAAAAATTTCAGCGTAGCGGAACCCCGCCCAAGTAAACCACGGATGCACAGCTCTCCCTTGCGCGTTTTTATATACGCAATCGGGAACGAGCCAATCTCCACCCGTCGTGGAAAAATCGAGATTGCCGTTTTGGTCCAATACTTCGGCGTGACGCACCTTGACAAGGGAGGATTTTGCCGTAAAGCAAACGAACCCCGAAATATTTTCCCCAAAATCATACAAAGCGCTTTCGGCGGTTTTCCGTATCAATTTCGGCTGTATTATCTTATATACGCCGTCATTTTTACTCCGCTGTTTTAAAAGCTTTGCTTTTGGCGACGCAACCACGCGCACGGACGAGCCTTTTTTTACACCCTTTCCGCTTTCCAAAAGCGCAAAATCAAACGCCGCGTAATCTTGTACTTCCCCAAAAAAGAGATTATTCTCTTCAATAAAGCTATGGAATACGCTCTCCGTTCCGTCCGAATATACTCTGCGCGTGTTCCCGTCCTCTTTTATCCGCAAATCGTAGCGGAGCAAAAGCTCTTCGCCAAACCACGTATTTCCCTCGCAATTTCGCTGTTTTTGGCGGTAAAAACCGTTGCCAAGGAGCACCGCCAACACGTTTTTGCCCTCTTTTAAATACGCCGTAATATCGTGGGTATTATAATAGATTGTGTGTGAAGTTTTATCGGGGAGCGGATAGGCAAATCCCGTAAAATCGCGGTCGGAATAATCGGAAACGGCAGGTTTGAAAAATTCATCTCCCACCCGTTTTCCGTTGATAAAAAGTTCGTAATACCCCAAACCGCAAATATCGATAACCGCTTTTTGCGCCTTGTTCGCCGTAAACGTTTTTATGATTAGCGGCGCGGAAAATTCTTTCCCGCAACCGAGCCATTTTGCTTGTTTACAAAACATTGTATTGTTCCCCACTCCGTGTTGATTATTGTCGATATTATACCACACAAAAAACACAGTTGCAATATCTTTTTGAAAAATATTTTCACCTTTTTCTCAAACGTATCACGCGCGCAAACACCATACCCAAGGCATAAAATAAAGTACTCTCAAAGGGAGTACTTTTGCGCTTATTCGCTATATTTTTCCACCTCTTTTTCGGTAGGAATAGACGGTTGCGCGCCCTTCTTCGTACACGCAAGCGTTGCCGCTTTGCTACCGAACGCCGCTGCCGCTTCCACGCCGTCGCCATCAGCCAAACGCGCCGCCATACCGCCGCACAGCGTATCCCCCGCCGCCGTAGTATCTACGGCGGTTATTTGCATACACGGATATACACTTTCACCGTTTTTCGTGACGATTTTATACCCTTTTTCACCGAGCGTAACGATTAAATTCGCCTGCGTTTCCGCCAAAATTTTATCCGCGCCGCCAAGGATTTCCAGCTCCGTTTCGTTGGGGATAATCCAATCGCAATATTGCAAATATTCCAACACCGCCACGTTTGCGGGTGCGGGATTGAGCAAAACGAGCATACCTTTTTCCTTTGCCCTACGCAAGCCGTAGCCCACCACGTCTATCGGGTTTTCGAGCTGCGTTAAATACACGTCCCCCGCCCTTGCGTCCCGCAAAAAAACGTCGATATCCGTTTTCGTTAGACAAGCGTTCGCGCCCGCGTCCAGAATAATGCGGTTTTCCCCGCCCGTCACGACGATAACCGCCGTACCCGTAGACACGCCCGTCACCGTCCGCACATGCGAAACGTCCACGCCTTCCGCTTGGAACGCTTTTACGCTCTCCGTGCCGAACAAATCGTCGCCAACACAGCCACACATTTTAACGTTACCGCCAAGACGGCTCGCCGCGACGGCTTGGTTCGCACCCTTACCACCCCGCGCCGTAAAAAAACCACTACCCGCCAGTGTTTCACCGCCCGACGGCATATAGGGCGCGGAAATTACGAAGTCCGTATTGATACTGCCAACAATAAAAATTCTTTTCATCCTTCACCTCTTATGCACCGTCGCGCGCGGAGTTTATTTTGCGTTGATATGCTCCATCGTCAATTTTGCTCTCTCCGAAATCTTCACCTTATCTATCCCGAAAATATTCGTATACAGCGTGTCATTGATAGGCTTTTTCCAATATTCGGGGATAGCATGAATTCCGTTCGCCATGCCTAGAACCGAGCCTACCGTCGCTCCGTTGCAATCGGTATCAAAGCCCGTTTCAACCGACATACAAATCGACTTACCATATTCCCCTTTGCCATATAACAAAGACGCGACGACAATCATTGCGTTCGGATGCGTGTGACACCAATCGTTCGTGTATTCGTCGTAGCGTTCGTGAATCATAGCAAAACAATCCTTCTGCGAAACACCGCTACGGTACGCATCCACCACGCGCATAATTTCTTCGTAAAAGCGGGACGTATAGGGGATTTCCGCCAAACCGCCCAAAACAATCTGCTCGATGTCGTTGGTCGTAGCCGCTATCGCGAGCATTGCCGCCACGAACATTTCCCCGTAAATCCCGTTTTTAACGTGGGAAATCGAAGCATCTCTAAACGCCATTTCCGCCGCCAATTCGGGGTTACCAGGATTGATATACCCAAAATAATCCCCTCGGATTTGCGCGCCTATCCACTCCCTATACGGGTTTTGGTAGATAGCCGATTCGGGGGGAGCAAAGCCTTTGACGAAGTTACAAAACGCCACGCGCTCCGCAGTACAATAGGCGTCCTTCGGTTGATATTTTAACCAAGCCGCCGCAACGTCGTACGACGTAAAATCCTTACCGCACGTACGGATAATTTCCTGCGCCAAAACCACGTAGTTCATATCGTCGTCCGCAGGCATACCGTCGATTTCGTCCGCGTACGGTCTGCTCTTGAAATTGAAAACGTATTTATCGAGGTCCTGCCCTTCCAAATCCGTTCTGTACAGATAACGGTGCATAGGGTAATTGCCCGCATTTTGAAGGACGGGAACAAGCTCGTTCGTGCGCGCGGCTTCAACGGTTTTGCCAAGCATACAACCGCAGGTCCTGCCCATCCACGCCCCGTGAATTTTGTCTTCCAAACCCTTTTTATCATAGCTGTAAACGCGGTTGGCATTTTTACGCAGCGCCTTGATTTTGTCAAGCTCGGACGGCTCCGTGTACGGATACCCTTCTTTTTGCTTTGCCGAAACCACGATATCGAACAAAACGTCGCCCAGCTTTTTCTTGATTTCGCCCTTGGGCAGGCGGGACGCCGCGTAAAAAATCTCTTTGTAACGCTCCACGTCCAAACCTTCGGCAAGCGACTGCTCATATTCTATCGTTAAATCGGCGGGGTAAAATTCCCAATCCTGAATATTTTGATATTGCGGTTTTATCGGACGAAATTTACCCATTTCTTCGACGACGCGGTTGTCGTTGCCCAAAATCAGCGCGTCTAACGACACGTCGAAATATTTGGAAATCGCAATGATTTTGTCCAAATCGGGAGTCGAAAGCCCGCTTTCCCACTTTTGCACCGCTTGCTGTGATACGCCGAAGACTTCTGAAAATTGCGCCTGCGTCAATTTTGCTTCGTTCCTGAGTCTGTTAATGATACGCCCTATTTCCATAATAGCCCCCGTAAAAAATTGCTTTTTTCTATTATATTTGCCTTCCCGTAAAAAATCAAGCGTTTCCTATTTGTTTTATATACAACCGCAGGTTGTTATGCGATTTGCTGCCATCCACGCGCAAAAACGCACCCCGCCAAGGGGTGCGTTCGCGTGTGTTGTATGACTTATCCTGACCCTTTATGGTTTTGAGTTTGAACTTGAACCCAACCAACCATGCAAGATATTAAAATCCGTATCCAGCAGGGCTATAATACGCCATATTCGTTTGTCTTACGTCTAAACGGCCAAAGCAAGCCACTACGGGTACGTCGGAAATAACGTGGATTGCATATTGTCCATAAGGAATTTGATACCCCTCTTTGCCGATAGGCTTATCTAAACGCAAGCAAGTCGTGCGTTCTGCGTTTAAATCAATCGTAATATTGTCATAGGGCGGTTTATCTTCAAACAAGATTTTAATGCGAATTTTTGCGTCCTTCTTGGAAACATTGGTAATCATCAACGCTTCATGACCAGGAAAGTCGGGATTATCCCCCTTGGGAGGCAAATCACCATCACAAAAAACCCAATTCTTTTTGCCGTATTCCATAATTTATTTCTCCTTTAATTTTTATTTTACATAATTGAATAATTCTTCTTCAAATTCAGGACACAAGGGTTCCGCGCCGTTTTCCGTAATTACGTAGCAGGTTTCCACACGCAAACCGTGAAGCGTAGGATGCCCGAAGAAAGATACGTCTACGTTGACAATCATGTTCTTTTCCAACGCGTCGTCGCTGTTCGGTCCAAAGAAAGGTGCTTCCGCTTCCATAAGCCCCATCGTATGCGCGAAAGGACATACCAAATACTTCAAATAACCGCCCTTGTCGTAAAGCTCTCTGCCCACCTTGTCAATTTCTCTACCCGTGTTGCCGATTTTCAGCATACTCTTGGTGAGCTTCATAACCTCAATCATATCGATGAGGCACTTTCTCTGCTCGGGAGTATATTCGCCGCTTACGGGGACGGTATGGCCGAACGTACCCGCATAGCCGTTGATGCGGGGCGCAATACCGAGCATTACCATTTCGCCGTTTTCCATAACCTTATTCGTTGCCGTAGGAACGACTGCGTTAGAACGGATACCGCTGCCGACAATCGTTCTGTATGCAAAGCTGTCCGCACCGTTTTCACGGCAAACCGCTTCACCCGCAGCCGCAACTTCGTATTCCTTATTGCCAGCCTTGACCTTTGCCGCCATTGCCTTATACGCCTTGCAAGCAAGCTGCGTAGCTTGACGCGCTTGTTCTACTTCCCAATCGCTCTTGACGTAACGGAATTTAAGGTAATCGTCCGTCAAATCTACAATTTCGCAGCCCTCAAAGCCTGCAACCAAATCCTGATGTACCGCGTAAGGCATATCCGTCGTGCCGACAAGCCCTACTCTCTTTACGGGGAATTTTTGGGAAAGCTCCGCAAACAAATCGCTAAAGCTAATGATGGTCGCCAAAGGATATTCTTCATCGGGAACCATGAATACGGGGAAACAACGAACGTCTGTGATTGCCGAGTCTTGCTTTGCGAAAGGTTCGCTTTCAGGTCCGCCGAGAAGCATCGTCGTTCCATCGCGGCCTACCAAAACCGCGCCCTTTTCAAACTGACCGCACCAGCCTGTCAAATACCAACCGTTTGCCACGTTCAATTCATCAAAATAGATAATTGCAATGTCTACGTCCTTCTCATTAAGAAGCTTCACCACTTTTGCAACTCTGTTTTCCGTTTCCTGTTTGTTGTAATAAGCCATTTTATATATCTCCTATTTTTTATTATTTCCTTTTTGTTTTAAGCTTCCCATTCAAAATCTTCAAGCGGGAACATCGGACGTACAATCCGTTGCAAATTCAAACGCGCTAACTCTACACAACTTGCGCCGTCGGAAAGAGCAAATAATTCCCTATCCGCATAAGGTTTAAGTTCTGTAAACAAATATCCAAGCTTTACCACCACGATTTCATAGGAAAGTAAATCTACGTTTGCCTTATCAAAATTACCTTTCTCAATAAACGCACTGCGAAGCTCTGTAAAAATAGCGTCTACGTTGCCAATCGATACGGTCAAACTTCTACCGATAATCTCTTTCGTCCACCCGAGAATTTCACCATGCGCTTTTACGGTTGCTTTTGCGCCGTTTAAAATAGGCAAGACAACTTCTTTCCCGTCGGATACAGTCCAAAAATCTTCTACAATATTTTGATTCGTAACACCGGCAACACACGTTTTTTTGGTGGGCTTTGCCTTTACAAGCAATTCCAGCAGTCCAAGCGTATCCCCTTCCGCGCCCGCCGTTGTATTGTCGCCGCTATCGGTTATGAAAATACGCTTTTCTTTGCCCGCAATCGCACGTTTTACACATTCCTCGGGCAATTCCGCTTCACAAAGAAACTTATAGTCCCTGCGCGTCGCCCACAGTTTATTCGCCAAGTCTTTGGCAATGCTTTCGGCGCGCGCTTTCGTCGTCGCGCAAACGACCGTGGACGCGCTTGTGTTCGGCGCGTCTATCCAACAATGCCCCAAAAACAAGTTTGCCGTGAAAACGTCTTCTTGTTTTTCAAGCGAAAACGTTTCTTCAATTAAGCTCTTTAACGGCTCGTAAGCGGTCTGCAAGGTATCGTTTTTCAAGAGGAACGGAACGCGACACATATACGCCTGCGGTTGAATATTATTCTTTAAGCAATAACACAAGGCTTTTGCCGCGCGCTCTTGACATTCCTTTTGGTCAATATGCGGAACAGTTTTAAAACCGCTGATGATGTTCGCATACGTGGGTAGCTCGTCCGTGATGTTTGCGTGTGCGTCCAAAGATAAAGCGATTAGGCAATCCTTGCTGACAATTTCACGAATTTTCTTCAATAAATACAGCTCGCCGCTGCCGATTTCTTCCACTTCCATACTGCCGTGGAAGAAGATATATACGCCCGCCGCGTCGGGGTTTTGGCGTACCGTTTCCAAAATTTGATTCGCGTAATAATGATAGGTAGCAAGCTCTACCGTGGCAGACGGCAAAGCCACCGCATAAACGGACGGAATAACTTCAAAGCCCTCTTTTTCAAAAATTTCTTTTACGATCAACTTTTTGAAAATGTCTTCGCCTTTGAAATATTCAAAATCCGATTTTTGCGGATGCAATTTTGCTTTACTATTCGATTCACATTGAAAAGAAGCAACCACAATTTTCATATTACACGCCTCCGTCATCGATGCCTTATATATAAGGTCTCCATAATTATATCATCACCCCCCATACTTTTCAAGGTAAAAAATTATACTAAAATGGTAAAAAAAGAAACAAGATTTCACCACTATTTATTTTTTACTCTATCGTGAAAATTCTTGCAAAAAAAAAGCGGTTATGCTATACTAAATTTGGAGAATTTACTATGAAACGATATTTTAACCATCAGGTCAATAAAGCCATTGTCATACAAAATTTGATTACAATCGAATCCTTGGACGCAACCAAAGATTTTACTTATCCCGAAGAAACGCACACGTTTTATGAATTTGTTTACGTGGATAGTGGAAGCATCCATTGTCATTTGGAAGAAAAGGATATAGAGCTTGTACAAGGCGATTTTTTACTAATTCCGCCTCATAATCGACACTTTTATTATAATACTGAAAATTTTAGCGCCGCCTTGTTTATTGTTTGCTTCCGTTGCAGTTCGGAAATTTTATCTATTTTGGAACAAAAAATTGCGCTGTCAAAAGAATTAAAATTACTGCTTGCGGACATCGTACAGGAATCCAAAAATGCTTTTCAATTCCCCTTTAACCGTAAACTAAAACCGCTAAACAATCCTTTATACGCCTCTCAGCAATTAGTCGAAAATAATATCGAAAAGCTGTTAATCCATTTGGTTCGCAATGAAACCAATCAAAATGAGTCGATTAAATTCGTTATGGACAGCATAGAAAAAGAACACAATCTGATTGATGATATTCTTACTCTTTTAAACAACCATCTTTATTCGAGGATTACGTTAGAATACATCAGTCAGCAAACGTATTATAGTAAGGCTTACTTAAACAATATTTTCAATAGGCATATGGGTACGTCCATTATGCAATATTATAATCATTTAAAAATAAAGGAAGCAAAAAAAATGTTACGCAACGAGCAATCTCCCTCGTCAATCGCACTTCAACTAGGTTTTGAAAGCGCAACCTATTTCACAAAAGCATTCAAAAAACAAACAGGACTGACTCCTTCCGCATATAAAAAGCAAATCCTGAAATAAACTTTTTAGGCTGACAGCCTACCGTCACTTTTATACTTTAAAAGCTAAAAAACCCCGACAAATTTCTTATCGAAACTTGTCGGGGTTTGCCGTTGGTGCGGATGAAGGGTATCTGCCGTTTCCGCTGCGCGGAGCCTCGGCAGGGCTTCCTCGCTCGTCAATATTCGCATTCTATCCAACAAACACACTTCTCGCTCGTCGCGTGAACCCATAATACATTATGTTTCTGCGTGCTTCCCTTCATCCGCACCACGCAAAAATGCACCCCAAAGGGGTGCGCCTGCGTGTCCGTTACGAACGATTATGCTATAAATCAGGTTTTAGTACTGATTTGAACTCAACGGGTTATTTGTTCCTAAATAAATCCTTAAATTCTTTCACCAACTTTTGGTCAGCAACTGAACCCGAAATCACACGGAAATCTTCCTTTTTAATT
>SVHT01000012.1 GCA_015055615.1 Clostridiales bacterium
GCGAACGTGACCTACGCTTACACGGCAACGGAAGCGGGTACGCTTACGCTTGAAGTAGGCGGCGCAGTTATGGGTATGGTAGAAATGTCGTACACCGTAAACGGTGGCACGTCCACGGCTTTGGAACTTAGTAACACGGTAGACCTTGAGCTTAGCGAAGGCGACAAGGTAGTTATCACGGTCATTGCGGAAGGCTATTCTTCTATTACGGCAAGCTGGGCAGGCGAGGCTACGGCGGAAACCGCACTTGCTATGGGTAGCAACGCAATCAACGCGGCGAACGTGACCTACGCTTACACGGCGGCGACGGACGGTACGCTTACGCTTGCAGTAGGCGGCGCAGTTATGGGTATGGTAGAAATGTCGTACACCGTAAACGGTGGCACGTCTACGGTTTTGGAGCTTAGTAACACGGTAGACCTTGAGCTTAGCGAAGGCGACAAGGTAGTTATCACGGTCATTGCGGAAGGCTATTCTTCCATTACGGCAAGCTGGGCAGGCGAGGCTACGGCGGAAACCGCACTTGCTATGGGTAGCAACGCAATCAACGCGGCGGACGTGACCTACGCTTACACGGCAACGGAAGCGGGTACGCTTACGCTTGAAGTAGGCGGCGCAGTTATGGGTATGGTAGAAATGTCGTACACCGTAAACGGTGGCACGTCCACGGTTTTGGAACTTAGTAACACGGTAGACCTTGAGCTTAGCGAAGGCGACAAGGTAGTTATCACGGTCATTGCGGAAGGCTATTCTTCCATTACGGCAAGCTGGGCAGGCGAAGCTGGTGGTTCTGAGGGAGGCACTGGCTCCGACGGCACGCAGGGCAGCGGGACTGCGGATGACCGTTGGGTAATTACGGAACTCCCTTATACGGTAACGTTTGAAGATACGCACGACGTATACTACACCTACACGGCAACGGAAGATTGCACTCTTTACTTTGAATGCCCTACGGGTTGCCTTATTAGTGAAATTGGCGCAACTAAAGATGACTTGGGGAATTATTCTTTGTCGGTAACGGCGGGTCAAGTAGTTCAATTTAATCCTTGGTCGAATGGCGGCACTGCTCCTTATACGTATACCATTTCGAAAGTAGAAGAATCGAATGGCTCCGACGGCACGCAGGGCAGCGGGACTGCGGCTGACCGTTGGGTAATTACGGAACTCCCTTATACGGTAACGTTTGAAGATACGCACGACGTATACTACACCTACACGGCAACGGAAGATTGCACTCTTTACTTTGAATGCCCTACGGGTTGCTTGATTAGCGAACTTGGCGCAACTAAAGATGACTTGGGGAATTATTCTTTGTCGGTAACGGCGGGTCAGGTAGTTCAATTTAATCCTTGGTCAAATGGCGGTACGGCTCCTTATACGTATACCATTTCGAAAGTAGAAGTACAAACTCCCGATCCCGAACAGCCCGGTGAAGGCGGCGGCGAAGTGGATGGCGACGTTGTAACGTTGGTTTCGGATGTTGCTGCGAACGGCAAAATGATTACCCTTACGATTGATAAGGTTAATGAAACTATGTCGATTACTCGTTCGAATAGCGATGGTTCGAGTGCTTCGACAGCTGTATACACCTACACGTTTGACGATGCTGGTACTTTTACGGGTGTAAAACAGTCCGGTAATATTTGTACCTTCGTTTGGGGGGATAACGGTATTCCTACTACTGTTACTTGGAACGGTGTGGCTTTTACTAATTTCAAGTAATAACAATCTATAAAACTAAAAAATGATTGTGGCGCCGCAGAGGAAACTCTGCGGCGCTTTTGTATTTTTTCAACGAAATACGAAAAAGGACTTGCCAACTCCGTCAAAATGTGATACAATAAAAAAAAGAGATTGCCGCGCTACGCCCGCAACGACCTCAAACGTCCCCTTTGTGTAAAGGGGGAAAGGGCGTAAGCCCAAGGGGGATTGTTTTTTGTAAAACACAAAGCAACAACCCCTCAGCCCGTTACACGGGCAGCTCCCCTTGCACAGGGGCGCCTTTTAGAGATTGCCACACCCCTGCGGGGTTCGCAATGACGGGAAGGCAACGTCGTAGGGCGACGGAAAGATAGATAAGACTCGATGCAACGGAACGTTGCCGTCATTGCGAGGAGTAAAACGACGAAGCAATCTCCAAAACACTCAAAAACTATTAAAAAAGCGAAAAAACAAATCAAAGGAAAATACGATTATGAAAAAATTGATGATGCTTTTACTCAGTCTTACGATGGCGTTTTCTACGGCGGCAATCATAACCGCTTGCGGGGAAGAAGAGCCTACGGATACGCCTTGCACCAAGCACGTGGACGAAGACGAGGATTCTGTGTGCGATAACTGCGGCGAAACGCTTGCGCCCGTAATAAAAGAAGTTACGGTTGCTTTTTCCGTAAAGGATATCGTAGACGATATTATGCTTCCTAACGTTACCGTTATGTTTTTTGTGGAAGACGAAGAGACTCTTACGGCGGTCAGCGGAGAGGACGGTACGTTTAGCTATACTTTGGAAGTAGGCACGTATATAGTTATGTACGACTACGACGTGGACGCGCTTGGCGGTTATTTCCAATCGGTTACGACGGAAATTACGGTAGATGAAACGACGAGCGCAATCGAGTTACAGCTGCAAAACACGACTCCCAACGGAACGGAAAGCAGACCGTATCCCATCGATGTCGGTGAAAACGAAGTCGTTATTCCCGCAAATACCGCGTACTATTACGTCGTATACCGCGCGGTAAATCTCTACGCGCAAATTGACGGCGCGGCGGCAAGCGTAACCTATAACGGCAACGCGTACACCCCCGACGCAGACGGAATTACTTCGATACGTTTGCAAGGTACTAATACGAACTCGGCGGAAGTGCTTTGCATTGAAAACACCGCGGACAGCGAACAGACGTTTTCGGTGGATATCGTTTCTGCGCCCGGTTCGCAGGAAAATCCGTATAACTTGACGCTTGGCGAAGAAATCACGACGAGAGAGCTTGCCGCGCGTGAAAGCGTATATTATTCGTTTACCGCGGATTCGGCAGGTACGCTGACCATTACCGTAACGAGCAGCGGGTCGTACGTATCGATGACCAATCTTTCCAACTCTGCAAATGCAAATACCAACGAGGTTGAGGACGGCGTTATCACCCTTTCCGTAGCGGCTGGACAAATAATTCGTATCGAATGTTCGCTTACGGGCAACAATGCGGGCAGCGTCGTGTTTACTGCGGCGTTTAACGCGTAAAAACAGGGTAAATTTGAAGAGAACTCCACTGCTTGGCGGAGTTCTCTGTTTTTTCTACAATCGCGCGATTTTAAGCCGTTTTACGCGCTTTAATCGGGTGGCTGAATATTGCCTAAGAATTTTGATTTATAAAAGAAAAAAGGGGTGACCGAGCTCGGTCACCCCTCAAAATTTGCTACGCAGTAAACAAAGAAAAGGGAAACGGTTGAAATCTTTAAGGAGATGTGCTATAATATCTTAAAAGGGGGATTTTTCTATGAAAATCGTAATCGTGGGCGGAGTTGCAGGTGGTGCAACTGCGGCGGCAAGAATAAGAAGATTAGACGAACGTGCGGAAATTATTATTTTCGAGCGTTCGGGCTTTATTTCGTATGCAAACTGCGGGTTGCCGTATTATATCGGCGGTGTGATTGAAGACCAGCAGGATTTGACTTTGCAAACTCCCGAAAGCTTTTACCGCCGTTTCAAAATCGTAGCGAAAGTCCATCACGAAGTAACGGATATCGACGTGCAAAACAAAACCGTTTCCGTAGCCGATTTGAAGACGGGAACGAGCTTTACGGAAACCTACGATAAACTGATTTTATCGCCTGGCGCAAAGCCGATTTTGCCCGATTTTTACGCCGAAAACGAAAGAGTATTCACGCTCCGCACCGTAGAAGACACACTCAAAATTCGAGCGTTTGTAGAGCAAAAACGACCGAAAACAGCCGTTATTATCGGCGGTGGGTTTATCGGTTTGGAAACGGCGGAAAACCTTGTCGAGCTTGGCATTCAAACGACGGTTATTCAGCGAGGCAATCATCTTTTGCCGACGGTGGACTGCGATATGGCGTCCTTTATCCACGCAAATTTCCGTCGTTACGGCGTACAGTTATTGCTGAACACGAACACAAGCAAAATGAGTTTTACGGACGGTCAAGTTTCGCTTGAATTTGCGGACGGAAATAAACTCAACGCGGACATGGTAGTGCTTTCCGTCGGTGTTACGCCCGAAAATACGCTTGCGAAAAAAGCAGGTTTAGAGCTTGGCGTGAAAGGCGCAATCAAGGTAAACGCCAAAATGGAAACTTCCGTTCCTGATATTTATGCGGTGGGGGATGCGGTGCAAGTTAAGCATTTTGTAACCGAGCAAGATTCGGTGATTTCACTTGCAGGCCCTGCCAACAAGCAAGGTCGTATCGTTGCGGATAATATTTGCGGATTGAACAGCGAATATCAAGGCTCGCAAGGCTCGTCCGTGATTAAACTGTTCGATATGACGGTGGCGACGACTGGGATTAACGAACGGCAAGCCAAAGCAAGCGATATCGAATACGAAAAGGTGATTTTAACGCAAAACTCGCACGCGGGGTATTATCCGAATGCAACGGCAATGACGGTGAAGCTCCTTTTTGAAAAGGGAACTTATAAAATTTTAGGCGCGCAAATCGTCGGCTACGACGGCGTTGATAAGCGTATTGACGTTATCGCGACTGCAATTCGGGCAGGGATGAAAGCGGATGAATTGAAAGATTTAGACCTTGCATACGCTCCGCCGTATTCGTCGGCAAAAGATCCCGTGAATATGGCAGGTTTCGTTGCGGACAATATCAAAAACGGCGTTGTGAAGCAGTTCTATTTTGAGGATATTCCTGCTTTGCGGGAAAGGAATGACGTTGTTTTGCTGGATACTCGCACGGCGTTTGAATATATGCGCGGACACGCGGACGGGTTTATTCATATTCCGCTTGACGATTTAAGAGAGCGTTTAGGCGAGCTTGACAAAACGAAAAAAATCTACGTTATGTGCCAAAGCGGATTGCGCAGTTACTTGGCAACGCGGATTTTAATGCAAAACGGCTTTGACGCATACAACTTTGCAGGCGGATTTAGATTGTACGGCAGTATTAAAAACGAAGAAATGTTATCCAAGCAATGCTATTCGTGCGGTATGGAAAAGTAATTGACAAATAAGAATTTGTAGGGGTGATTTGATATGAGTAAAGCATACGAATTTTTGAAAGAATGTGGCTCTTTCTTTGTGTTATCTATCAATGGCGAGTATCCCGCAGGCAGACCTTTTGGTGCTGTAATGGAAGTGGGAGAAGATTTATATTTATCCACCAATGATATGAACCAAGCACACAATCAAATGAGAGAAAACGAGCATATACAGATTGTTGCAAAGAAACCTGCAACAAGAGAATGGATTAGGATTACTGGACTTGCAATAGAATGTGATGATAAAGACTTAAAGCAAAGAATGCTTGAAGAATGTCCTATTTTACAGCAGAGATTTGGTGCTGTTGGTATGGAACATTTCATTATGTTTAAGGTCAAGGTTGAGAATGTAGAAATTAAATAAATTCCAATTTATCGAATTTCATTTAGGTAAATTTTACTCCACCACAAAACAGCACCTCAAGCGAGGTGCTGTTTTGTGGTATGTAGATAGTTGCTTCTCGCTTACGTGCGCGGCAACGAGAATTGTATTATCCGTTTTCAAGTTTTATCCTTTCATTGTGCATATCCAAGTTCGATAGGGAATATATTGCCAATACAACAAGGAGGACGCTATGAAAAAATCTTTGGGGCTTTGGCAATTCGTTGGCTTCACCTTTGCCGTTGTATTCGGTACGCTATTGCATTTTCTGTATGGTTGGGTAAAAACCCCGACGACCGCCATTCTATCCGCCGTCAACGAATCGACGTGGGAGCACATGAAAATTCTGTTTTTTCCAATGCTCCTATTCGCTTTGTTCCAAAGCTTCTTTTTTAAAAAGGAGTTTCCTACATTTTGGAGAATAAAGCTCGTTGGAACACTGGTTGGCATCTTGTCAATCCCGATACTTTTTTATACGGTTGGCGGCGCGTTCGGAAAAACGCCCGATTGGCTGAATATCGCCTTTTTCTTTTTTTCGGCGGCAGGGGGATATCTTATAGAAACGTGGCTTTTTTGCCGTGAAAGCACAGTGCAAAGCGGGAAGCTTTGGCCGCTTATCATCTTTATTTTAATCGGGCTTCTTTTCGCTCTATTTACCCTTTTTCCGCCGAAGCTGCCTTTGTTTCAAGACCCGATTACAGGTAAGTATGGAATATGGTGATTTGTCAAACTAAGTGCAACACTTTTTAAGAAAAAGTTCAAATAAATCTTGTGGTTTTTGGAAATTTAATATCTTTTTCGGTCTGGCGTTAATTAACGCCAGATTTTTTTCGAGCGTTTT
>SVHT01000005.1 GCA_015055615.1 Clostridiales bacterium
GGAGAAATCAAAAGTCCGAATAAGGTAGGTAATCTCACTTTACTTCTTAATATTCCAAGAGTGCAAGGGTGCAAGAATATCAAGAATTTCAATGGGTGTTCAGTTGAGGTCTTTAACGGGTGCGTTCTATGGTTGCAGTAGTTTAACGGAAATTGTTATCCCCGAGGGTGTGACGAGTATCGGTGATGGTGCGTTCAGGGGTTGCACTAGCTTGACGAGTGTAGTAATTCCCGAGAGAGTAACGAGTATCGGTGGGTATGCGTTCTATGGTTGCAGTAGTTTAACGGAAATTGTTATCCCCGAGGGCGTGACGAACATTGGTGATTATGCAGTCTATGGTTGCACTAACTTGACGATTTATTGCGAGGCGGAAGAAAAGCCCAGCGGGTGGAATATTAATTGGAATTCTTCCAACAGTCCCGTGGTCTGGGGATATAAAGGCGAAGAATAAAAATTAAATCTAATAAAAAAGAGCCGACGGCGTAAAAACCGTCGGCTCTTTTGCTTTTGAGATACGCTCCACGCGGTTGCTATGCAACCTTGGTTTGGCTACGCCAAATCGAAACCTTGGTCGGTATGACATAAGCGGTTGCCGAACGCAAAAACCCCTCTGCGCGGAGGAGAACGCAGAGGGGCGGTATCAAAAACGCAATTCTCGGACTTTTAAGCGTTCGGGGCGGTCACCGTAACGTCTACTAAGGTGTCCACCGTGACGTCTACCAACGTATCCGCCGAGGTTTCGACCATAGTTTCCGTTACGCTATCCACCGCGCAAGCCTTTTCGCCGTTGCGAGGAAACAGACGGGTGAGGAAACGGTGTACGGCATCTTTAAATGCTTTCAGTTTCTTGGTCACCGCGAGAGCAATTTTGTGGAACAATCCAAACAACAGTACGTCCACTCTAAATACGCGCAATACTTTACGAAATTTTTCTTTCATATTCCCATTTTCTCCTGTTTCTTATTTTTTGTGGCGCGCCAACCTACGGTTGGTTTTGCCCAAGAAACGCGGAAAAGTCCGTATGGCGAAAGGTCAAAATTGCTCGCTCCGTCCGATGCAAGCGGTAGTATATCATACTTTTTTTGCTTGTCAAGGGGGGACTGCCATGTTTTTTGATAGTTTTTTCAAAATTTTTTTGCCATAGGCAAAACGAAACCGTGGTTAAGTGGCGCGAGGGCTTGACAACCCCTAAAAAAAGTAGTACAATAGAAATAAGAACATTTGTTTTGACGGAGCGGAAATGATTATTTTGGGGATTGACCCCGGTCTTGCGACTTTGGGGTTCGGCGTAATTGAAAAGGATAGCCGTGGCGGTGTGCGCGCGGTAGATTACGGCGTGGTGCTCACCCCCAAAAGCGAGACTTTGCCCGTCCGTTTGGAGCGTTTGGAGGCGGGTTTGCGCGCGGTGATTGAAAAGTTTCAGCCCGATGAAATCGCTATGGAAGAATTGTTCTTTTCCAAAAATATCACGACGGGTATTGCGGTGGCGCACGCGCGTGGCGTGGCGCTGTTGACTTGCGTAAAATACTGCGAAAAGCTCTACGAATACACCCCTATGCAAATCAAGCAAGGATTGACGGGGTACGGCAAAGCCGACAAGGCGCAAATTCAGTCGGTCGTCACTTCGCTGTTGCGCCTAAAAGAAGTGCCCAAGCCCGACGACGCGGCGGACGCTCTTGCGATTGCGCTCTGTCACGCGCAGACGGCGAGGTTTGGCGAGCTGTTTGCCGTGGGCAATATGACGAGGACGAAAGGGAATAACTCGGCGTTGCCTACAAACGCCTATCAAGAATTGATGGCGGCGGGGGCGCGCGCGAGCAAAAGACAGAAATCGAGCGGTGGCTTTTCGTCGGCGAGCACGGCGGCGGCTTTGCAAAACGCGACGGGATTGTCGGGAGTGACGGGGGTTGGCAGAGCCTCTTTTACGGCGACGCCCAAAACGGTAACTAAGACGGCGAAAAAACCGACGGACAAAGACAAATAAAGGAAGACGAAAATGATAGCGTATTTGCGTGGAAAAGTATTGGCGACAACCGAAGAAACGGCGATTTTGGACGTGAACGGCGTGGGGTACGAGCTCTATTGCACCCGTGGGGCGTTCCGCCTTTTGACCGTGGGCGCGGTGGCGGAATTACACACCTATTTGCAGGTAAAAGAGGACGGCATGACCTTGTTCGGGTTTGCCGAGCCTAAGGAAAAGGAGCTGTTTTTAAAGCTGATTTCCGTGTCGGGGGTTGGTCCGAAAATGGGCATTTCCATTTTGGCGACGCTTTCGGCGGACGATTTTGCCTTGGCTGTGGCGACGGCGGACGTGAAACGCCTTGCGACCGTCAAAGGCTTGGGCAAGAAAACGGCGGAAAAAATCGTTTTGGAATTGCACGGCAAGATTTCCGCGGCGGAAGTTTTGGGGGCGAGCGGGGACGATTTGACGCCCGCGCCTACTTCGGCGGTTTCGCCCGCGAAATTATCCGCGCAGGACGAAGAGGCGATTTCGGCGCTCGTGGGGCTTGGTTTCACGAGAAACGAGAGCGTGCAAGCGGTCAAAAAAGCGCACGATTTGGGCGCTGTGACGGTGGAAGACATTATTATGAAGGCTCTGCAAGGAGTTTAATCGGTAAAAAAGGCGTTTTAGGGATACGGTTATGTTTGAAAATGAAGATTACGGCGAAGAAAATTTGCTGGTAAGCACGAAAACGGAATACGATGCGGAAGAAAACGTTCTGCGCCCGAAAGTGATGTCCGATTACGTCGGGCAACAAAAGGTAAAGGACAATCTCAGCGTGTATATCGCGGCGGCAAAGGCGCGCGGCGAGGCGCTCGACCACGTCCTTTTGTACGGACCCCCGGGGCTGGGTAAAACCACTTTGTCGCACATCATCGCCAACGAATTGGGGGTGGCGATTAAGCTCACGAGCGGGCCTGCGATAGAGCGTTCGGGAGATTTGGCGGCGATTTTGACCAACCTTAACGAAGGGGACGTTCTCTTCATCGACGAAATTCACCGTTTGAACCGTTCGGTGGAAGAGATTTTGTATTCGGCAATGGAAGATTACGCGCTTGATATTATCGTGGGCAAGGGCCCGTCCGCGCGGAATATCCGTTTTCCGTTGAAGAAGTTTACTTTGGTCGGCGCAACGACGAGGGTGGGTATGCTTGCCGCGCCCTTGCGTGATAGATTCGGGATTATCAACCGCTTGGAAATGTATACGGCGGACGAGTTGAAACTTATCGTTACCCGCTCAGCAAAGGCGCTCGATATTGCGATTGCGGACGATGCGGCGGCGGAGATAGCAAGGCGCAGTCGCGGTACTCCTCGTATCGCAAACCGCCTCTTAAAACGCGTGCGTGATTTTTCCATGGTCAAGGGCAATGCGGAAATCACGCGTGAGGACGCGCGTTTTGCCCTTTTACGTCAGGAAATCGACGAGTTGGGCTTGGATGAAACGGACAGAAATCTGCTCCGCGCATTAATAGAGAAATTCGGCGGCGGTCCGACGGGTTTGGAAACGTTGGCGGCGACGATTAACGAGGACGCGAACACGATTGAGGACGTATACGAGCCGTATTTGTTACAGCTTGGGTTTATTGCGCGCACACCGCGCGGTAGAATTTGTCTAAAAGACGGTTACGCGCATATGGGTATGCAACCCTCGCAAAAGGCGAAACGGCAAATTTCCGTGTTTGAAGACGAATAAGGTTAGGGATAGGTCAAAATAAGGCGAGATTATGGAAAAAGTGCAATACAAAAAGAGTGATTTTTATTATGACCTGCCCGAGGAGCGTATCGCGCAGACCCCCGCAGAGCCACGGGATTCTTCCCGTCTTTTGGTGTATAACCGCGCAGATAAAACGATAACGGACAGAGTGTTTCGCGACGTAATCGACTATCTTCGCGAGGGGGACGTGTTGGTGGTGAACAACACCAAGGTTATCCCCGCGCGTATGTATGCGTTGACCGCTCACGGTGGCGTGGTAGAGGTTTTGCTCTTAAAACGGCACGATTTAAAGACTTGGGAAGTGTTGATGCGCCCTGGGAAAAAAGGGAAAATCGGCGCGAAAATGACGATTGGGGACGAGCTGTCTTTTGAAGTGAAAGATATCACGGAATCGGGCGAGCGTATCGTGGAATTTTCTTACGACGGCGCGTTTGAGGATATTCTTTCGCGCGTGGGAACGATGCCGTTGCCCCCGTACATCAAGGAAAAATTGGAAAATCAGGCGCGGTATAACACGGTATACAGTAAGGTGGACGGCAGCGCCGCCGCGCCCACGGCGGGCTTGCATTTTACCCCCGAACTTTTGCAGAAAATCAAGGCGAAAGGCGTACAAGTGGCAGAGGTTTTGCTGCACGTGGGGTTGGGGACCTTCCGTCCCGTCAGCGAAGAGATTATCACCGACCATAAAATGCACTCCGAATTTTACGAAATCGGAGAAGAGAGCGCAAAAATTATCAACGAGGCAAAGCGTGACGGGCGCAGGGTGATTGCGGTCGGAACGACGTCGGTGCGGACTTTGGAAAGCGTTGCAGACGACAAGGGTTTTGTGCGCGCGTGTAGCGGAAACACCGAAATTTTCCTCTATCCGCCCTATCAAATGAAATGCGTAGACGCCTTGATTACCAATTTCCACTTGCCCGAAAGCACGTTGATTATGTTGGTTGCTTGCTTAACGGGGCGGGAAGAAATCTTGGACGTATACAGATATGCGGTGGAGAATGAGTACCGCTTTTTCTCCTTCGGGGACGCCTGCCTATTCTTATAAACGGCGCATCTCGGCGTTGCGCTCCGCTTTGTTTCGGTCACGTACGTCTATGTACGCTCCCGTCAACAAATGCTCGCGCGCCTTGACCTGCTTGTTTCTAAAAATAGGCAAATCCTGTTTCCCGTAAAACTCGGGGACGCCTGCCTATTCTTATAAACGGCGCATCTCGGCGTTGCGCTCCGCTTTGTTTCGGTCACGTACGTCTATGTACGCTCCCGTCAACAAATACTCGCGCGCCTTGACCTGCTTGCCTCTATAAAGAACTATCTGTTTGAAGAACCGCGCTTGAACGCTTCGGCTTAAAAAACAAACGACTTATTTTACGCATACACAACGCATAAGGGGAAAATTATGAATAACCACGTAAAATACAACCAGTCCGAACAAGACTATCTCGAAACCTTGCTCACGCTGAGCAAACAGCAGGCGGTTGTGCACCGTATCGACGTTGCAAAACGTATGAACGTGTCGCAGGCAGCGGTCAATAAAGCCATAAAACTCCTCTGCGAAAAACGGTACGTTTACGAGGACGGCAAGCATCTGTATTTGACCGAAAGCGGTAGGGTGTATGCCGAGGCGGTGTTTGAACGCCATTGTATTATCCGCGAATTTTTATTGCAAAACGGCGTGTCCGTGGCGGTTGCGGAAGAGGACGCTTGCCGTATGGAACACCTTATTTCCGACGAAACCTTCCAAATGATGAAAAACGCCGTCGCAAATAAATAATATATAAGGAAGAAAAAAGGGCGGTGTACGGATATCCACGAATCTGGGCTGTCTACACACACGGACGGCAAGATTGTAAGATTCGCCCGCGGTGACGTACCGGTTTTTTGGTAATTTTTTGTAAAAAATTTCTTAACTATGGTTTATTTTTGCTTGACAATGGCATAAGATAATGATATAATACACTCGAACAAACGGTATGGCGAACCGCTTTTTGTTTTATATAAAAACTTAACCACGGTTAAGAAATAAAAAAGAGCGGAAAGGAGTAACAATGAAACTTTTATCACAGTTAAAGGTCGGCGAACAAGGCACAGTAGTGGCGGTCAACGGCGAAGGTGCCGTTCGAAGAAGACTTTTCGATATGGGCATTACGCCCGGCGCGGAAGTATATCTTCGCAAAAAGGCGCCTCTTGGCGATCCGATTGAAATTGCAATTCGCGGATACGAATTGACGTTGAGAAAGGCGGAGGCGGCGCACGTAGAAATCCGCTAAATCGAAAAAGGAAGTGAGAAAAAATGTTAAAATTTGCTTTGGCAGGAAATCCGAACTCGGGCAAAACGACGTTGTTTAATGCGCTTACGGGCAGTACGGCGCACGTTGGCAACTGGCCTGGCGTTACGGTGGATAAGAAGACGGGCGTATACAAAAAAGGCGAAACCCCCGTAGACATAGTCGATTTACCGGGGATTTATTCCCTTTCGCCGTACACCCCCGAAGAAGTGATTGCAAGAAACTTTCTCTTGGAAGAAAGTCCCGATTGCATTATCAATATCGTGGATGCGACGAATTTGGAAAGAAATCTGTATTTGACCACACAGCTTATGGAATTGGACGTACCGATGATTGTCGCGCTCAATATGACGGACGTGTTGGATAGACGCGGAGACAAAATTGACGTGCGACTGCTTGAAAAACGCATCGGTCTGCCCGTGGTAGAAATTTCGGCGCTCAAAGGCGCGAATACCGAAACCTTGATGACGCGCGCGATTGCGACGGCGAAGGAAAAAAGACAAGGGAGTAGCGTTTTGCGTGGCTCGGTATTGGGCTCGGCGATTGCCAATGCGGAAATCGCGTTAAAGCTCAAAGAAGTCCCCGCGCCTCTCTTCCACGCGGTAAAATTGGTAGAAAAGGACGAAATTGAGGTGCAAAATCATCCGCACGAGGCGCGCGCGGTGGAATCGTTTATTCAAGAAAACTGCCAAAAAGACGGCTTTTGCGGGGACGCGGAGGCGGAAATTGCCGACGCCCGCTATAAATACATAACTTCGCATTTTTCTTCTACCCTTACGAGGGCGAGAAAACCCAGCTATGACGAGCTGTCTAAATCGGATAAGGCTGACAAGGTTTTAACCCATAAAATTTGGGGCTTGCCCATTTTTTTGGTGATTTTGTTCGGTGTTTTCCATTTGACTTTCTCGGAAAATTTGCTCTATCTCGGCTCTATTATAAAACCGTTTGGCGAGTGGTGCGGAGAGAAGAGTGAAACGGCTTGGGGCGGTATATTCTTTGCGGACGGTTTGAATTCGCCCGGCGTGATTTTGTTTAACGCGCTAGATTTATTAACCAGTCAAATTGGCGAGTGGCTCGGCGCAGGTTTAGAGGCGCTTACTGTAAAGGAGGCAATCGTCGGTTTGGTCGTAGACGGCGTATGGGGCGGTATCGCATCGGTACTTTCCTTCTTGCCACAGATTTTGGTGCTTTTCCTGTTCTTCTCGATTTTGGAAGACACGGGATATATGGCGCGCGTAGCCTTTATGTTGGACAGAATTTTCCGCCGTTTCGGCGTTTCGGGCAGAGCTTTTATGCCGATGATTATGGGCTTTGGCTGTTCCGTGCCCGCTATGATTAACACCCGTACCATGGCGGACGAGAGAGAACGCGAGGCGACGGTGCGTGTAATTCCCTTCTTCTCGTGCGGAGCAAAAATGCCTATTTTGCTTGCCATTTCGGGGGGTATCGTGGCGAATTTCGGCATTGGAAACGCAGACGTTATTACCTATTCGATGTATCTGCTTGGCGTTGTGACGGCGCTCGTTTCCTTGCTCGTGATGCGTCATACGACCAAGCGCGGCGAGGCGTCTCCGTTCATTATGGAATTGCCCACCTATCATATCCCCGGGTTTAAAAACTTGATGTTGCACCTTTGGGATAAGGCAAAACACTTTATCCAAAAAGCATTTACGATTATTTTGATTTCGTGCGTGATTATCTGGTTCTTGTCCAACTTTACGTGGAATTGGACGTACGTTGGCGAGGACGGTATGGTAACTTCCATTCTCGCCTCGCTCGGTCAGTTGATACAGCCCTTGTTTACCCCCCTTGGGTTCGGCAGTCAGGTGCCGGCGTTCGGTTGGGTATTTGCGGTGGCGGCGATTACGGGCTTGATTGCCAAAGAAAACGTTATCGCAACCTTCGGTTCGTTGGCGGTGGCGATTGCCGCGGCGATGGGCGGTAGCTTTGAAGCGACGGAAGAAGCTTTGGGCGAAGGCATCGTCCAAGTGGAATACCTTATCGGCGCAACGGGGATTTCCGTTCCTGCCCTTATATCGTTTATTGCCTTTAATATGTTGACGATACCTTGCTTTGCGGCGGTTGCGGCGGCGCGCGGCGAAACGGCGAAAGGAAAATTTAAATGGACGCTTTTGTTCTGGATAGTGACGTCTTATCTCGTATCGACCATAGTCTACACAGTAGGCGAATTCGTTTGGCCGATTGCCGTTTGGCTGGCTTTGGCGGCGCTTACGGTTGTTGGCATTGTGCTGTATAACAAGCGCATGGACAAAAAGGAACAGTTGGAAAAGCAAAAGAAAACGCTGAAATAACGATGAAATAACGCTTACACAAATACCTCATTTTTTGCAATATACCCACCCCCCACGTCGTAAAGGATATGGGGGCGGGTATCACTCTAAGGAGGCAAAAGTATTATGAAACCTATCGATTATGTGATTATCGGTATCGTCGCGTTGATTGTAGCGGCGGTGACGGTATATATTATCCGTAAAAAGCTGAAAGGCGAAAAAATCGGCTGTGGCTGTGGTTGTCAATCCTGTCCCCATGCGGGCGCGTGCGGCGGGCGTGCGGACAAAGCGAACGGCGAAACCGACAGCCAACACGCTTGCGACGGCGAATCCTGCGCTTGCTGCAAAACGGAAAATCAAGAAACCGAGGATACGAAAAATGACGAAACCGTATAGAATTATGTTCGTATGTCTTGGCAATATCTGCCGTTCGCCTATGGCGGAGCTGTTGCTCAAAGACATGGTCAAAAGGGCGGGGCGTGAAAACGAGTTTATTATCGAATCGAGCGCGACCTCGGACGAAAACGTCTTTAACGGCGTGGGCGCGCCCGTGTATTATCATACCCGCGCTCTGCTCGAAAGCAAGGGGATTTCGTGCGCGGGAAAACGCGCGCAGGTCTTGGAAAAAAGACACGGGGCGCAGTTTGATTTATTCCTCTGTATGGACGGGGCGAACGTGCGCAATGCAACCCGCATTTTGGGGGCGGAAAACGCCCATAAAATCAAAAAACTGCTCTCGTACGCAGGGGAAAGCGGCGACGTTGCCGACCCTTGGTACACGCGCGATTTCGAGCGTTCGTACAGCGACGTGAAACGCGGATTGGAGGGCTTGCTTGCAAGCTTGCAATAAAACTTATCTACAAAAAAACGGGAGCCGTTAAGACTTCCGTTTTTCATTTTTCGTTGCGGCAAGTTCCGCTTTTCGCAGGAGCTTTTCCGCTCTTTTTTGTTCTTTTTCCTCTAATTTTGCTTGTTTTTTCCGCTCTTTTGCATCGATTTTGGCTTGCGCCTTGGTCTGCATTTGCACTTTTCGTTCCGCTTGTACTTGCGCAACGAGGGGGGATAACCGCTCGTAATTTTCTGCCGAATTATCGCTAAGAGGGATGGAATTGGAAATCTTTTGCCCAACGAGAGGGATTTCTTCCACGTCGCGGTGTAAACTGTCCAAAAGGTAGGCCTTTTCAATCTCGATAAAGCGGATAATGAAATAGAATAAAATATCCAAAATCCAACCGATAATCATGAGTAGCGTCATCAAAAAGGACAGCGGGTCAAAGTGGGTTTTGCTTAACGCCAGACCGTAAACGGCAATCCCCAAAACGGGCAATTTTATCAGGCGTTTGCACCAGCCGTACACCTTTTTTACCCGCCGCTTTAGTTTTTTGGCGTGCAGTTTTCCTTCCATGATAAGGAAGAATACAAAATAGGTGGCGGTTAGGCTTAAAAGAGCGATATTTACCGCTAGAAAACCCGTTTGCGTGGCGAGCGCGTAAATTAAATAAACGATAGAAAGCAAATGCACGCCCACCGTAATCGTGACGCGGATTTTCTTAAAATCGCTCATAATCTTTTTGAAGGCGGCTTGGGTATAATCAAACATACAATTAGCTCCTTGTTTTAACGCCGTTTCTCATCGTCTGCTTTTGGCGGTTTGCCGAAATACGAATAAAAACCGCAGGTGAGATTTGCGTTGAACAGCTTTTTCTTCTTATCCGCCGTCTTGCCGAACGCGCGTTCAAAATCGGGCAGAGAAGTCAAAATATAGGCGTTCCAATCGGGCAATTTGCGGAAAGCCTTACCAAACGCCGACATCAGCGCGCGGACTTCCTTTTCTTCGCTTAACCGCTCCCCGTAGGGAGGATTTGAAAGCAAAACGCCGTATTTTTGTTCGCAGGAAAACTTGGTTGCGTCGGCGACGGAAAAGCGGATATGCTTGTCTACGCCCGCCCGTTTTGCGTGGTATTTAGCAATGGAAATTGCCTCGGGATTGATATCGGAGGCGAAAATCATCGGGGTTACCGTGCGCATTTCTTTGTCGCGCGCCTCTTCCCGCGCGGTTTCCAAAATTCCTTTCGGCGCGTACGCCCATGCTGTAAAATCAAAATCCCGATGCAAGCCCGGCGCGATATGCAACGCCTTCATAGCCGCCTCAATCGGCAGAGTACCGCTCCCGCAGAAGGGGTCTGCAAACGGCTTTTCAATATCCCTGTCGGGGTTGTAAAAGGTGGAATCAATCAGCGCCGCCGCAAGGGTTTCCTTTAACGGCGCGGTGTACGCCAAGGAACGATAGCCTCGCTTGTGCAAGCCCTCGCCCGAGGTGTCCAATGTGACAGTCACTTCGTCTTTATACACGGAAATGCCGACAATCGAGCGCGCGCCCGTTTCCGCAAAGGTCTTTCTGCCAGAGCGTATCTTGTCGGAAAGGCGACGGATAATTGCCTTTTTTGCCACGCCCCCCGTGGCTTTGATAGCGGCAAGGGTGCTTTGCACACTCTTTCCGTCCATTAAAATTTTGCTGTCTACCGTCAGCCAGTTTTCCCAAGGAATATCGTAAACGCCGTCGTACAGCTCGTCAAAGGTGACGGCGTGAAAGCGCGAAAGGACGATAAGCACGCGCTCTCCGCTACGAAGAAGTACGTTTAGGCGCGCGATATCTTGCCAATCGCCGTCCAGCTCGATTCTGCCGTTGTCGGCAGGCGCTTTTGCATAGCCGAGCGCAAAGAGTTGGCGTTTTGTAATTTGTTCCAAGCCCGAGGCTACGGGAATTAATAATTTCATAGCGTAATTATTATAGCGGAAAAGGGGCTTTTTGTCAAGGTTTCTTTCAAAGATTGACAAAGGGGAAAAAAGGGAGTATAATAGGGGCATGAAGGAAAATTTTGACCGCTTGATGCAAGAACAAATGAAGAAAGTGGAAAAGGGAACGCCGTTGCTACTCCATAGTTGTTGCGCGCCCTGTTCGTCCGCGTGCTTGGAACGTCTGAAAGACGTTTTTCAAGTGACGGTTTTGTATTATAACCCGAACATTGACGAGGAGAAAGAGTACGAAAAGCGCAAAGCCGAACAAATTCGCTTTTTACGTGAAACGGGTTGGGCGGAGATTCTCGATTGCGACCACGACGCGCAGGCGTTTATAGAAATGGCAAGGGGGTTGGAAAACGAGCCCGAGCGCGGGGCGCGGTGTTATGCGTGTTACGCGCTCCGTTTGGGAAAGACGGCGCAAATGGCAAAAGAAAAGGGGTTTTCGTGGTTTGGCACGACGCTGACCTTATCCCCGCATAAAAACGCCGAGTGGCTGAACGAAATTGGGCAAAAGGTGGGGGGACGGTACGAGGTGAACTACCTTTTCAGCGATTTTAAAAAGCAGGGCGGGTATTACCGCTCCATTGATTTATCCAAGGAATACAATCTGTATCGGCAAGATTTTTGCGGTTGCAAATTCTCAAAACGGTAAAAAAAGAGCAAGGGCGAAAACCCCTTGCTTTTTTAATATTCTGCGCTTTCGATAACACCGCCGCCAAGACAGTTAATACCGTCGTATAACACGGCGTATTGCCCTTCGGTGACTGCGCGCTGCGGCTGCTCAAATTCGATATGCAACGTGCCGTCGGGACGGACGGATACGTGCACTTTTTGGTCGGGCTGACGATAGCGGAACTTCGCCATACAATCAAATTCCTTTGCCTGCGGTGCAAACGGTATCCAGTTAAAACCGCTCACTTCGCACGATTTGGAATACAACGGCGTCTCGTCGCCGTGGGAAACGTACAAAATATTGTTCGCCAAATCCTTTTTGACGACGAACCATCTGCCTCCCTCGTTATCGCCCTTGATACCGCCCAGCTCCAAGCCCTTGCGCTGACCGAGGGTATAGTACATCAAACCGATATGCTCGCCCACTTCCTTGCCCGAAAGGTCGAGGATTTTGCCCTTTTGCGCGGGCAGATAGGTCTGCAAAAACTTTCTAAAATTCCGCTCGCCGATAAAGCAAATCCCCGTGCTGTCCTTCTTTTTGGCGGTGGCAAGACCGCGTTCTAAGGCGATTTTGCGGATTTCGGGCTTTTCCATATCCTGCAAGGGGAACAAAACGTCCGCGAGCTGGTTTTGGGAAAGCTGATTTAAAAAGTAGGTTTGGTCCTTGTTTTGGTCCTTAGCTTTTTGCAGAAGATGCACGCCGTTTTCGTGGGAAATTTTGCAATAATGCCCCGTGGCGATATAGTCCGCGCCGAGCCGTTTCGCCTCTTGCAAAAAGGGGCCGAATTTAATTTCGCGGTTGCACAAAACGTCGGGATTGGGGGTTCTGCCCGCCTTGTATTCGGCGAGGAAATAGGAAAATACGCGGTCCATGTATTCCTTGGCGAAGTTGACGGTGTAGTAGGGGATATCGAGCACGGAGCTAACTCTGCGCACGTCCGCGAAATCGTCTTCGGCGGTGCAACAGCCGTTTTCGTCGTTTTCTTCCCAGTTGAGCATAAACAGCCCGATGACGTTATAGCCTTGTTCCTTTAAGAGCAGAGCGGCAACAGAACTATCCACGCCCCCGCTCATGCCGACCACGACGGTTTTCGACATACCCATACCTCCTTGTCCGAGTTTTATCACGGTTATTATAGCACGGAGCGGACAAAAAGGAAAGCGAAAAGGGTGGAAAATTTTTGCGATTTTGCGGACAAAGTCGAAAAAGGTAAAAAGAAAATTAAAAAATAGGGGTTTTACGCGGTGGAAACGCTTGCAAAAGCGTGGCAAAAAATAGTAAAATAGAGTTGCTTTTTAAAAGAGAAACAAAACAAACGTATCCGTAGTCTAATTGGATAAAATATTGGCCTCCGACGCCGACGTTCTGGGTTCGAGCCCCAGCGGGTACACCAAAACGCCCCCTTAGCGGGGCGTTTTTTGTATCCCGCAGGATTGGTGAGAACCCACGGTTCGTGCGAGCGGATTTATTCCGCGACGCCTTGCCTAGGGTCCGTTTACGGAAACGGCAAAACCCCAGCGGGTACACCAAAAAAACCGTTATGCATTGTTAGCACATAACGGTTTTTTAGATTTGTTTAAGTCAATCGAGATATTCTTTTACCAAAGCTAAAAGTGTCGTGGGTGTTGTTAATACATCTATGGTATCACCTTTCTCATCGAAAAATTCGACTTCAAAGGCTTTTCCGTCATATTCGCATACGATTGTGCCTTCTGTTCCTGCGTCTAATCCTTCAAAGGGTTTAACTAATTTTACAACATCTAATTCTTTCATGGTAGATTCTCCTTATTTTTTATCGGGATATACGGTAACAATTTTATAGGTTGTCGTTAAAGCGTTTTGCTTACAAAATCAGTAAGATGTAGGTTGAGTTTTACGTCCAAAAGGTCAATGCCTTGTTTTATCGATTCCGCGACGTAATAGCCCGCGCTTTCGCCCATCTGCGCGCAGTTGCCCGTTACGCGGTAGGACGCCATCGCCTCGCGCGAGCCCGAAATGCAACGTCCCGCTACGACAATCCCTTTATATCCCTTGGGGATTAAGGCGCGCATGGGGATATAATACGGTTGCACCTGGAAACAGTTCTGCCCCTTGTTCGATTTTGTGTGCAAATCCGCGCCGAAAGTGACAAAGGCAACGGCGTCGTCGAATTTCGCGCCCGTCAAAATATCGTCCGTGCTCATACGGTATTCGCCGACGATACGCCGAGATTCGCGCACGCCCAATACGCTCGACGAGGTAATCAGCTCCAAATCTTTAAACTCTTCGTCGTATTTTGTCAAGAACTCAAAGGCGTCCATAAGCTGTTGTCTGCCTTCCATGGTCGCCGTGGTCAGCGCGCTTGCGTCCAAGGGGTTGTATTCGTACATGTGCGTAAACTGGATTACGCCAAAGTGGGAATTGGGCGCGGGGATAAGGTAAGGCACGCGGAAAGGGAGTTGCTTGCCCGCCTTTTCGTAAACGGCGTTCAGCTTTTCAAAAAGCATCAATCCGTCCTTGTATTTTTCGGGGATATTGCCGACCAAAAACATCAAGGTCATGGCTTGGCACTCTTTATAATCGCCGTCCACGCCTAGCTCGAACGGACAGCCCGCGCTTGCCGCGACGTTGCCGTCGCCCGTGCAATCGAAAACGGTCTTGGCAAGGACGGCAAAACGCCCTTCGATATTTTCCGCAACGATACCGTACACGCGATTTCCTTCCGCTAAAGCGCGGGAAAAGGTGGTGTTGTACAAAACTTCGACGCCTGCCTCTTGCATCTTCTTTTCTAAAATGAATTTCATGTACTCGTAATTGAAACTCATATTCCAAAACCCGCCGAATTGGTTAGCCGTCTTTAATTCGTTGACCAACTCTTCGACGAGCCCCGATTTATCATAGAAATCAAAAAACGGATTCATAAAGCCCGTCGTCCAAGCCCCGCCAAGACAGTTAAATTTTTCAATCAGTAGCGTTTTCATGCCCGACCTGCCGAGGGCGATTGCCGCGCCGCAACCCGCGGGCCCCGCGCCGACAACCACGGCGTCGTATTCGCCTAAAATAGGCGTAGTGAGATTTTCGTTGATAACCATAAAGCCTTAACAGCCTCCCGTTTTTTCTTTTATTGTAGCACAGCCTATTGACAAATACAATGAAAGAAATTATAATAGATATGGACAAAGTTAAGATTTTAGGAGGGGAATATGCTTTCAAAAACCGAATTGACCTTTTGCACGTATTTTAAGTGTATACGGCGTTTTGTGTACGAGCAAGAAACGTACGAAGATTGCGTGGCGTTTTGCGTGAAAAACGGCTCGTTTGCCTATCGGATTGGGGAGGAAAAGGAAAACGTTGTTTCCGAGGGTGAAATTGTCGTTTGTCCGCCAAATCAGCCCTTTTTTAGGGAGATTATACAGCCCGCGGAAATCTGTATGATAAAATTTAGGACGACGGAGCCCCTCCCGATTATCGGCAAAAAAATCCGCGTTTCCAAGCTATTGCGATTTCAAGGCGATTTGGAAAAATTGGAGGGGTGTTTGTTTTGCGACAACTTGGTTGACGAGCCGATGTTTTCGCATTATTGTATGGATATTCTTTATCTTGCCATAGACGCCGTCGGGGAAAAAAGCAAGCTGTCGGTTATAAAAAGTTATATCGAAAAAAATTACGACAAAGAGATTTTCGTAGGCGAAATGGCGAGGGAAACGGGGTATTCGACACCGCATTTTATCAACAAATTCAAGGCGTATTACGGCGTAACGCCCAAGGCGCTCTTGTCGCAGGTGCGGATATTGAAAGCCAAAGAATTACTACTGACAAGCGATAAATTATCCCGTGAAATCGCCTATACGCTGGGTTTTTCGGACGAGCTGTATTTTATCCGCTTTTTCAAGAAATACACGGGTTTAACGCCCAAACAGTTTAAAGAATACCGATTGTAGAAGAAAAAAACGCTCACCTGTATTTGGGTGGGCGTTTCACATAACGGCGTGAAAACCGTCGGCTCTTTTGACGTTGAGATACGCTCCGTTCGCTATTGCTCAGTCGGTATGACAGAAGTTGGACCGAGCGTGAAAATCGTCGGCTTTTTTGCGGTACGCGGGGCGGTTTCGTTATAAATAAAAACGAAAAAAAACCACAAAAAAACGAAAAAACCCCACATATTTTTTTTGTGGAAGATATTGACAATATTGCGGAGAAATGCTATAATTAGAGCCGTGTTTTGTTTTGGACACAGAAGGAGAAAAATGATATGAATTACAGAGAAGAATCGCTGAAATTACACGGCGAGTGGAAAGGTAAAATCGAAGTGGTTTCCCGCGTTAGCGTACAGGATAGAGAACATTTGTCTCTTGCGTACACCCCCGGCGTTGCAGAGCCTTGTTTGGCGATTCACGAAGACGTGGAAAGAAGTTTTGACCTCACCCGTCGTTGGAACACCGTGCCCGTTATTACCGACGGTACGGCGGTGCTTGGGCTTGGCGACATCGGCCCCGAGGCAGGTATGCCCGTTATGGAAGGCAAGTGCGCTTTGTTTAAGACGTTCGGCGACGTGGACGCGTATCCGCTCTGTATTCGTTCGAAGGATACGGAAGAAATTATCCGTACGATTAAGCTTTTGGCTGGCTCGTTCGGCGGTGTGAATTTGGAAGACATTTCCGCTCCTCGCTGTTTTGAAATCGAAACGAGATTGAAAGAGGAATTGGATATCCCCGTTTTCCACGACGACCAGCACGGTACGGCAATCGTTACGGCGGCGGCGCTGTTGAACGCCTTAAAGCTTGCAAATAAAAAAATCGAAGATATTCACGTCGTTATCAACGGCGCGGGCGCGGCAGGTATTGCCATTGCAAAATTCTTGATGGCGTTCGGTGTGAAAGACGTCGTTGCTTGTAGCAGTAAGGGTATTTTGGTAGAGGGTGACACCCGCTTTAACCCCGCGCAACAAGAACTTGCAAAAATCACCAACAAACGCCGTTTGTCGGGCGGTCTTGAAAACGCAATGAAGGGCGCGGACGTGTTCGTTGGCGTATCCGTTGCGAACTGCGTTACCAAGGATATGGTGCGTTCGATGGCGGACAAGCCTATCCTCTTTACTTGCGCGAATCCTATCCCCGAAATTTTGCCCGAAGAGGCGTTTGAAGCGGGCGCGTTTATCGTCGGTACGGGTTCGTCGCAATATGCAAACCAAATCAACAACGTTTTGGTTTTCCCCGGCTTGTTCCGTGGCGCTTTGGACGTAAGAGCAAAGACCGTTAATATGGAAATGATGATGGCGGCTTCGCGCGGTATTGCAAGCTGTGTTTCGGACGAAGAGCTCCGTCCCGATTATATCCTGCCTTTCGCGTATGACCAGCGCGCGCACGATTCCGTTGCGAAAGCGGTTGCGCAAGCGGCGAGAGATACCGGCGTTGCGAAAAAATAAAATCAAATTAAACGACAAAAAAGCTCCCGTCGGGAGCTTTTTTTTACATGTTTTTTGCGGTTATCCCAAGACTACGTCCATAACGAGCATTAGGCAAAACCCGATAAGAAGAGCGTACGTCGCGCCACGTTGCGAGCCGTGGGCGTGCGTTTCAGGAATCATTTCGTCGCTGATAACGTACAGCATCGTACCGCCTGCAAACGCCAAGGCAAAGGGTAAAATTGCGCCCGCAAAACGTACGGCAAAATACCCAATCAGCGTTCCGACGACCTCCACCAAGCCTGTGAGCATGGCGATAACGAAGGTTTTCTTTTTCGAGATACCCGCGGCAATCATAGGCGCGATAATTACCATGCCCTCAGGGATATTTTGCAGGGCGATACCGCCCGCGATAATCAGCGCCTGGGAGTTGTTGCCCGAGCCGAACCCAACGCCTGCGGCAATGCCTTCGGGTAGGTTGTGTATGGCGATTGCCATAACGAACAAAAGGACCTTGCTCAAATGGGCGTTGTGGTGGCTTTCCGTTTCCGTCCCGACCATTTTATGTAGGTGGGGGACGAGTTTGTCGGTGAGGTTTAGACAAATTGCGCCGATAAACACACCGCCTACGGTGTATAAAAGACGGAATTTACCGCCGTGTTCCAGGGACGGAATAATCAGCCCGAACACCGCCGCCGCAAGCATTACGCCCGCCGCAAAGGACAGAACGATATCTGAAAAACGATGGGATAATTTTTTAAAAATAAAGCCGATTGCCGCGCCGATGACGGTTGCCCCGCCGACGCCGAGGGCTGTCAATAAAACGAGTTCCATACGTCTATTATAAGCTGTTTATTGGACTTTGTCAATGAAAAAAAGAAAAAACACGCCGAAATCAAGACGTGTTTTTACGTTTTTGCTTACAATTTAATTTTCACTAAAATTTTTTTGACGGGCGCGGAAACGCCGTTTACGCGCATGGCGGGACGGTGGATATCGTAAGGGAAGAAAATACCGTACTCGTTTGCCGTCCAAACGCCTTTCCATACTTGTTCGTCCGTTTGGAAAAATTGTACGTCCTTTTCTTCGTTGTATTCGGTGACGGAATAGGTTTTGCTGATGTCCGTTACTTCTACTTTTTCTGCGCCCGAAACGATATATTGAATATCGATATAGTTTCTATGCCCTTCAAAGCGTGCCGCCTGTTCTTCCTTGGTGTTGTATTCTTGTACGGAGGCGAAAAGATTTTTACCGTCGAGCTCGTATTTGCCAACGGGCAGGTTTTCTTCGATTGCCTTTTTGATGAAAGCAAAGGCTCTTTCAAAGTTCTTGTGCGCGCCGTAATACAGAGCGCAATTTTCAATTTTGTCGATAATCATACTTATACCTCTTTGATTCTTAATTGTTTTTTGTTTTCCGTAGGCGCAGGGGGGGCTTCTCCTTCCGTCAAGCCAACGACGTTTTCTACGGGTACGGAAAACGCAATGCCTTGCCCCTCCGTGTCCAAGCCCACTTCCTTATACAAAGCGTGCAAAACCGCGTCTTTAATTTTGGTCGGGATAAGAATCATTACAATTTCCTTTTCGGGCGTGATCGAGATGTGGAAGAAGTTTTCCGCCTCCTTACTCGCCGTGCCGCGTGCGTTGATGACCGTACCGCCACGCGCGCCCAATTTTTTCGCGGCGTCCATAACAGCCTCGCTGTATCCGCTGTTTACAATACAAAAAATTACCTCGTGTTTGTATTCCATGGTCTTGCTCCTTTAATTCGTTTTGTGGTTGCTTAAAAACCGATAGATGGCTACGCCGATGACGCTGGACATAGGGATAGTGAACGCAATGCCTTTGCCCTTTTTCAAGGTGCGGAATTTGTCTTCCAAGGCTTGCATAACCTCTTGTACCTTATCTTCGCGGATAACGCTGAAAATAACGCCCTTGTTTGAGTCTTCCAAGCCGAGCAGATACAAGGTTTCGCTGTGCGCCGTGCCTTTGCCAAAGACCGCCGTTTGCAGGTTCGCCTCGAACGAGGTCAAGAAGTCCATATAGAATTCCGTCTTGCTGCGGTTGACGACCGTCACCAAAAGTTTCAGCTTTTTAAAGCCGTCCGACGCCGTTTTTTTCGGCGTTCTCGGGGTGCGTGTTTTCGTTGTTTTTTTCGTTGTTTCCATACCGTACCCCCTCGTTTACATAAAATTGATAATCTGTTCGTCGTCGGCGTCAAGGATACGTTTCATGGCAATCTTTTCTTTGACGCGCTTGGTTACGACTGCTTTAAAGCCAAGCGACTGTATCGTGATGAGCGGCGTCATGGCAACCATTGCCACCAAACCGAACGCATCCAAAAGAATTTTGTTTGGTTGCAGAACGGTACAAATACCGACCAGGAAAGGCAAAATGAAGGTGGACGTCAGCGGACCGCTGGCAACCCCGCCCGAGTCGAACGCAATCGCCGTATACAGCTTGGGCACGAAGAAAGACAGCCCAAGCGAAATAAAATATCCAGGTATCAAGTAGAATAAAATACTGAAATCAAAAATAACGCGGATAACCGAAAGTCCGATAGACACGCCCACGCCAATCGAGAGGGCGATGAGCATAGAACGCTTGCTGACGGCACCGCCCGTAACTTCTTCAACTTGCTTATTCAAGACGTGAATAGCAGGCTCTGCCAAGACGACGGTAAAGCCGATAATAAACGCCGCAACCACGGTGACGACGGGTTTTGCAAGGGCAAGGGATACGCCCATTTTATAGCCGATGGGCATAAAGCCGATATGGACGGACGTCAAGAAGATGACGAGTCCAAAGAAGGTATAGAAAATACCTACGATAATCTGTTTCAGCTTTTTCTTGGAGGAGCGCAAAAAGATTGCTTGCAAGATAAAGAAGAAGAGCACGATAGGTCCGATTGCGATTGCCACTTCGCCCGCCGTGGATAAAAAGGATTTTGCAATCGCGCTAAATTGCGCTTGCATGGGGTATTCGAGTGGACCGCTTTCGGGTTTGCCCGAAGAGAATACGCCGAGAATCATAACGGCGAGGATAGGGCCAATGGAGCAGAGCGCGATAAAGCCAAAGCTGTTTTCACGGTCCCGCTTGTCGCCAAGAATGGTCGAAACACCCAAACCGAGCGCCATGATAAAGGGCACGGTAATAGGGCCCGTGGTTACGCCGCCAGAGTCAAACGCAAGGGGGAGAAAGTCTTCGCCGCCCCCTATGATAATGACGAGGGAAACCAAGGCAAACAGCAACATATAGAAGAAGGTCAGCATTTTGGAAAGGCTGACGCGGAAGACGATTTTGAGAACGCCGAGCACCAAGAACAAGCCCACGCCCACACCGATAGTGACTTTTAAAACGGTAGAGTCGATAAAGCTGACCTGCTCGGCAAGGACGGAGAGGTCGGGCTCTGCAATCGTGATAAAAAGCCCCATAATGAAACAAATCAAAAGCAAGGTTTTAAATTTGCCCGTTTTGGAAAGGCCCGAACCGATTTGCTCGCCCATAGGCGTCATAGCGATATCCGCGCCGAGGTTGAACAGCGCCATACCAAAAATCAAAAAGACCGCAGAGCATACGAAAACAACCCCTTCCGTCAACGTCAAGTTGAAGAGGGGGGTGGCGGAAAGCAACAAGACAATCGCCGTTACGGGCAAAACCGAAACGGTGGCTTCCGACAATTTTTTCAAAAGAGCTCTGAGCATATTTTCTTACTCCAAAAAACTTAGGCGTGACGCGCGTCACGGACAAAGTTTTTTTAGATTATTTTACCGAAAAGCGGTAAGCGGTGATTTCGCGGTAGGTTTCCCCCGCTTTTAACACGCAAGAGGGGAAGGTCGGCACGTTGGGGGAATTGGGATAGCCCTGCGTTTCCAAACACAGCGCGCAATAATTTTCGTACGGCGCGCGCTTTTTACCTCTGCCCGCAAAGCTACCCGTCTTACAAGCGGTGTAGAGCTGAACGGCGGGGAGGGTGGTATAGCAATCCATACGTCTGCCACTCTCTTGGTCGTATACGTAACCGAAATGCTCCAAACCCTTGCCAACGCGGTCCAAACAGTAATTAAAATCGTACCCGTTTGCCTTCCGCAACATAGGCTCGTTTGCAAAAATATCCTGCCCGATGGGCTTTGCATGGCGGAAATCGTACGGCGTACCCGTGACGTCGATATATTCGCCGTGGGGAATCAGCTCGTCGTCTACCTTCGTAATCTTGCTTGCGGCAATCGAAAGCTCGTGCGAGAGCACCGTGGGCTGGTATCCCAAATTGAAATAGGCGTGGTTGGTAAAATTGCAAACCGTGTCCTTATCCGTTGTCGCCTGATAATCGAGGCGAAGTTCGTTTTCGTCCGAAAGGGTAACCGTGAGCGTAAGCGTCAGATTCCCGGGGAAACCGCCCGCCCCGTCGGGGGAGAATTGCGTGAGGACCAAGCTGTCTTTCACAATTTCCGCCTGCCAAATCTGTGTGGCAAACGCCGCGGTTTTACCGCCGTGAAGACAGTTTTTGCCGTCGTTTTGTTCCAAAATATACCTTTCGCCGTTCAAGACAAAGGACGCCCCGCCGATACGGTTGGCAAAACGCCCGACCGTGCCCCCGAAACAAGGGTTGGGCTCGTAATAATCCTCGGGCTTTTTACAACCGACGATAATATCGGCGAATTTACCCTTTTTATCAGGCACAAAAACACGCAAAATGCGCGCGCCGTAGGTCAAAATATCCACCTCGACGCCCTGCGCGTTTTTCAGCGTATATACGTCGTTAATTTTTCCCTCTTTCGTAAACGAATAGGTCTTTGTAATCATAGTTTTCCCCTAAATAAGCGTATTTTTTCGCATACCACTATATAGTATACCATAACAAAAAGGAAAAAGCCAACGAAAGGAGGGGAAAAATAGTGAAAAAACGCAAAAAAGCAAAAAATCTTGTGAAAATGCCGTGAGAAATCGTTGACAAGAAAAAAAAGAGTGTGTTATGATAGTACGTAAGCATACGCTATGTGAAGATTGCAGAAGATGAGCTACGGCTCAACCGAAGGAGTGAATCTCTCAGGTGATCGCAAGATTGGGAACTGTAATCGGATAGCACTCCGGAGAATCCCGTATAAGAGCGGGTGCCGAAGGGGCAAAGCGGATAAAATTCCGCCAATCTCTCAGGCAAAAGGACAGAGTCAAGCTTTTTATTTACGCAAGATAAAAAGGGATTATTTTTTATTCGTTGCGTATACGTACCCCCACCTTTTAGGGGAAAAGTTTTGATTTTTTGGACGCGGAGTAAGGGTTTGCTCCGTGTTTTTTTGTTTGGCGGAGCGGGCGGAAATGCGAAAGGTAGGCAAAAAATTTTAAAAGCCCGAAAGGGCTGGGAGGTATTTTTTATGTGGAACACGATGTGTTTGGCGTCGTTTGGCAGCAAGCTCGTCAATGCCATTGACAAGGGCAACGGCTGGTTGAACGACATTGTTTGGGGCTGGCCTATGATTGTCTTGATTTTGGGCGTAGGCTTGCTCTTGACGATTTTGACGAAGTTTTTGCAGATTCGCAAATTCGGTACGTCTGTGGACAAGACGCTCGGCGATACGTTTAGAAGTATGAAGAAGAAAGGTAAGCACCTTTCCAAGAAAGAAACTTCCGTTTCCCCGTTTGAGGCGTTCTCGACGGCAATCTCGGGCACGGTCGGTACGGGTAACATCGTCGGCGTAAGCTCGGCAATTATGACGGGTGGTCCCGGCGCGGTGCTTTGGATGTGGATATCTGCGTTCTTCGGCATGGTAACCAACTATGCGGAAAACGTGCTCGGTATGTTCTTCCGTAAAAAGGAAAAGGACGGCGAATTCTCGGGCGGTCCTGCGTACTACCTTTCCGAGGGCGTAGGCAGAAACGTCAAGGGCGGTTTTGGTACTTTCTTGCGCGGTTTCGGTAAAGTTCTTGCGGTAATGGCGGCGGTCTTCTGTTTGTTCGCGGCAATCGGTATGAGTGGCGTACAGACGACGAAGATGGCGCAGACTATCCAATCGGCGGGGAACAGCTTGGTTGCAGGCGGTATCTCTGAAAAAGCGAAGTTCTGGATTGCGATGATTGTCGGTATCGTGGTTGCCATTGTGTTGGCGCTCGTTATTCTCGGCGGTATCAAGAGCATCGGCAGAACGACGTCCATTTTGATTCCGTTTATGTCCTTGCTGTTTATCCTCATGGCGTTCGTCATTATTTTTATGAACGCTGACATGATTGTTACGGCGTTTGCCTTGATTTTCAGAAATGCGTTCGGCTTTAAAGCGGCTGTCGGCGGGTTTACGGGGTATATGTTTGCGCAGGTTATCCAAAAGGGTTTGGCGCGTGGCGTATTCTCTAACGAAGCTGGTTTGGGTTCTTCCGTTATCGCGCACAGCGCGTCCGAAACGCGTGAGCCTGTAAAACAAGGTTTGTGGGGTATTTTTGAGGTGTTCTTCGATACCTTCGTTATCTGTACCTTGACGGCGCTCGTTATCTTGGTAAGCTTTGGTTCTACGGCGCCCAACAACCCCAACGGTATGTATAACATTTTGTATTCCGAAATGTACGCCGATACGGAAGTTTCCATGATGGCGTTCAGCAATGCGTTTAGTCATTTCGGCGTAATTGTCTATTCGATTATCCTTCCCTTGTTTGCGTTTACCACCATTTTGGCGTGGTCGTATTACGGGGAAAAATCGATAGACTTCCTCTTCCGCAAGACGGGCGAAAAGGGTAGAAAAATTTCCCGTATCGTATTTAAAGTATTGTACGTGGTATTGGTAGTCGTTGCGGCTTGGCTGGTTACGCAAGAGGGCAAGGGCGAGCTTATGTGGGCGATTTCGGACACGGCGAACGGCTTGATGGCGCTGCCCAACTTGATTGGTTTGGCAATCATGTGTACGCTCGTTGCGAAGATTACCAAAAACTACTTCGACCGTAAAAAGGGTAAAAACGTAAAACCGATGCTTTCGGCGTACGACGAACAGAACGAAACCTTTATTAAGGAACTCGAATTTGAAGAAGACTCGGAAAGCAACGTAGCGGAAGAAGTGGCGGCGGACAACGCAAATAAGACGGACGACGCAAAATAAATTCCGTTCATTAAAAAGCAAAAAAGGACAGACCTTCACGGTTCTGTCCTTTTTCTTTTTGAGTAAAATATACGTATTTTCTAAAAAAAGGCTATTTTCCGTAGGAAAAACCGTTGACTTAATCGTGGGATTGTGTTATCATATTATCATTATAATAAATTGCGCGTGCGCGTGCAATTCGAAAAACGAATAAATCAGAAAGGGGAATATTATGGAAATTAAAATCACGAAAACGACGACTCCCCAAACGATGCCGCCGGAAGATAAATTGGGATTTGGCAAGGTGTTTACCGACCATATGCTGCTTGTAGATTGGTCGGCGGACAAGGGTTGGTACGACGCGAGAATCGTGCCGTTTGGCAGAATTTCCCTCCACCCTGCGTCCACGGTTTTGCATTACGGCGCGGAAATTTTTGAAGGCTTGAAGGCGTACCGTCGCGCAGACGGCGGGGTACAGCTCTTCCGCCCCACGGAAAATATCAAGCGTATGAACCGCTCGGCAGAGCGTATGAGTTTGCCTGAAATGGACGAAAAGGATATGTTGGAATTGCTTACGACCTTTGTCAAGCTCGAAGAAAAGTGGGTGCCTAAATCGTTTGGCACGTCGCTCTATCTTAGACCGTTTTTGTTCGGCAACGACGAGGCACTCGGCGTGCATGCGGTGCACAACGCGACCTTTATGCTGATTGCGTCCCCCAGCGGGAGCTATTACAAGGAGGGTATCAACCCCGTCAGCATTATGATTGAAAACGAGGACGTCAGAACGGTGCGCGGGGGTACGGGTTACGCCAAATGCGGCGGTAACTACGCGGCGAGTACGCGTGCGGGCGAACGCGCGGCGAAGAAAGGCTATTCGCAGGTGCTTTGGCTGGACGGCGTAGAACGGAAATATATCGAAGAAGTCGGCGCGATGAACGTTATGTTCAAAATCAACGGCGAAGTGGTAACGCCCATGCTGACGGGTTCGATTTTGCCTGGTATTACCAGAAAGAGCTGTATCGAAGTTTTGAAAAATCTCGGTTATACGGTGACGGAGCGGCTCTTGTCGGTGGACGAGCTTTTGGGCGCGCTCAAATCGGGGGCGTTGGAAGAGGCGTGGGGCTGCGGTACGGCGGCGGTTGTTTCGCCGATTGGCAAGCTGGCGTTCGGCGATGAAGAATACGTAATCGGCGGTGGCAAAATTGGCGAAGTTACCCAAAAGCTGTATGATATTCTGACGGGAATTCAATGGGGCAAACAGCCCGATACGTACGGTTGGGTATACAAGCTGTAAGGGGAAAAGGGCGAAAAAGGGAAAATTTGTATAATTTTCCGCTGAAAACCTTGAAAAATCAAGGAAAACAACGCTTTTTTCGTTGACAAAATATAATTTTGTAAGTATAATTAAACATACATTATATATAAAGGCAATGACGGGATAGAAATCCGTAAAGCGCGATTGACAGAGAGTCGGCGGTTGGTGCGAGCCGATACGTCTTACGGAATATAGCTCCTCCCCGAGCCGCCGAGAGAACGGCAGACCAATGCCAAGTAGATTCGGACGGGTTCTCCCGTTATAGAGATTGCCCTTTTCGGGCGTGAGTGGACGGTCGATAGACTGTCAATCGGAGTGGTACCGCGGAGTTTCTTCGTCTCTTATCGTGCGGCGTTTTTGCGCTGTGATAAGAGACGTTTGTTTTTTGAAAAGGAATTGGATAACGGATATGAAAAACAGTAAAAAATACGTAAAACAATATTTTGCGCCCCAAGGCGTGACGATGGATTGGACGAAAAAGACCGCCATCGAAAAACCGCCCGTGTGGTGCAGCGTCGATTTACGCGACGGCAATCAGGCGCTGATTATTCCCATGAGCTTGGAGGAAAAGTTGGAGTTTTTTAAACTCCTTTGCAAGGTCGGCTTTAAGGAAATTGAAATCGGTTTCCCCGCGGCGAGCGAAACGGAATATGAATTCTGTCGCAAACTCATTGAGGAAAAATTGATTCCCGACGACGTGACAATCCAAGTGTTGACGCAATCTCGCGAACATATTATCGCTAAGACTTTCGAGGCAATCAAGGGCGCGAAGAGGGCGGTGGTGCACCTTTACAACTCTACGTCGAAAGCGCAGAGAGAGCAGGTGTTCAAGCGGGAAAAGAACGAAATTATCGACATTGCGATTACGGGCGCGAAGCTTTGCAAGGCATACAAGGACAAGGCAGAGGGCAAGGTTTGGTTGGAATACTCCCCCGAAAGCTTTACGGGGACGGAGCCCGAATTCGCGGCGGAAATTTGTAACGCGGTGCTGGATATTTGGCAACCGACGGCGGAGGATAAGGCGATTATCAATCTGCCCGTGACGGTGGAAAATTCCATGCCCCACGTGTATGCAAGTCAAGTAGAATACATGTGCAAAAACTTGCACGGTAGAGAAAACGTCGTCATTTCCCTGCACCCGCACAACGACAGAGGCTGCGCGGTGGCGGACAGCGAAATGGGCTTGTTGGCGGGGGGCGACCGTATCGAAGGTACGCTGTTTGGCAACGGAGAAAGAACGGGCAACGTCGATATCATCACGCTCGCGCTGAATATGTATTCGCAAGGGGTGGACCCCGGTCTTGATTTTACCGACCTTCCGTCGATTACCGAAGTGTACGAGCGGGTAACCCGTATGAAGGTGAGCGAACGTCAGCCGTACAGCGGGTCGCTGGTGTTTGCGGCGTTTAGCGGTTCGCACCAAGACGCGATTGCCAAGGGTATGAAATACCGTGTGGACAAAGGCACGGATACGTGGACGGTACCCTATCTCCCCATCGACCCTGCCGACGTTGGCAGAGTGTACGAAGCGGACGTTATCCGCATCAATTCCCAATCGGGTAAGGGGGGTATCGGGTATATCCTCGAAACACAGTTCAAGTTGGTGTTACCGCCGAAGATGCGCGAAGTCTTCGGCTACCACGTCAAGAGTATTTCCGACCACGCGCACAAGGAGCTTTCGCCCAAGGAAGTGTACGATATCTTTATGAAGGATTTCGTCAACGTCGAAGACAAGCTGAAAGTGCAAAGCGCGACCTACGAGAGCGTGGACGCGGACAAGGTGCTCGGCAAAATCGAAATCGAATACCTTGGTAAGGCGCAGGTTGTGGAAGTGGAAGGCAACGGTCGATTGGACTGCGTGAGCAACGCGATTAAACAAGTCGTCGGCAAGGACTATCTTTTGGAAAGCTACGTACAGCACGCTTTGGAAGAAAAATCTTCTTCGCAGGCGGCGTCGTACGTATGCATAGTGGCAGACGGCAAACCCTATTGGGGCACGGGCATTCACGCCGACATTATGACGTCGTCGGTGAAGGCGCTCGTGACCGCTATCAATAAAATGCTTTAAGGAAAAGTAAGGAGAAGATTATGAAATTAAACGGCGCACAGATTTTAATTCAGACGCTCATTGAACAGGGCGTTACCGACGTGTTCGGGTATCCCGGCGGTCAGGTTATCAATATTTACGACGCGCTTTACGAATACAAGGACAAAATTAACCACGTATTGACGGCGCACGAACAGGGCGCGGCGCACGCGGCGGACGGGTATTCCCGCGCGACGGGTAAGGTCGGCGTTTGTATCGCAACCAGCGGTCCGGGCGCAACCAACCTCGTTACCGGTATCGCAACGGCAATGCTCGACAGTATCCCTATGGTTGCCATTACGGGTAACGTGCCTTGCTCGCTGATTGGTAAGGACAGTTTCCAAGAAATCGATATTACGGGCGTGACCTTGCCTATCACCAAGCATAACTATTTCGTCAACAAAATTGAAGATTTGGCGGATACCATCCGCGAAGCGTTCGCCATTGCGAAATCGGGCAGACCTGGACCCGTCCTTATCGATATTCCCAAGGACGTGCAGGTGGGCAAGTACGATTACGAACCGCAAGGGGTGGTTGAAAAAATGCCTCTTCCCAAGGTAAAGGAAGAGTTGATTGACAAAGCGGTAGAGCTTATCAACAACGCGAAAAAGCCTTACGTTTACGTAGGCGGCGGCGCGGCTGGGCTCGGCATGGGCAAGGACATCGTGGCGTTTGCCGAAAAGGTCGGCGCGGTAATCGGTTGCTCGTTTATGGGGCTTTCGTCCGTTCCGCAGGACAACGAACGTTTCCTTGGTATGCAGGGTATGCACGGGCATTACGCGTCGTCTATGTCGCAAAACGAAGCGGACCTTATCTTGGGTATCGGCGTTCGTTTCTCGGACAGAGCGACGGGCAACGTTTCGAAGTTTGCAAAGCAGAGCAAGATTATTCAGCTTGACCCCGACAGCGCGGAAGTCAACAAAAACGTACGCGTAGACCTTGGCTTGGTCGGCGACGTAGAGGACTCGTTCAAGCGTATCGCGGCGAAGTGCGCGGAGAGCGCAAAACCCGATTGGTTTGCCCGCGTTAAGCAGTTGAAAGACGAAGAAAAGCAGTTTGAGGAAGAAATTGCGGCGGCGGATAAATCCCCCCTCACCCCCAAACAGGTATTTGAAATTATCAACGCGGCAAAACCTGCAAACACTGTCATTGCAACGGACGTAGGTCAGCACCAAATGTGGACGGCGCAGTACGTAGAATTCGACGGTCCTCGCCGTTTTGTATCCAGCGGCGGTTTGGGAACGATGGGCTTTGGCTTGGGCGCGGCAATCGGTTCGTACGTCGCAACGAAAGACCCCGTGGTTTTGATTACGGGCGACGGCAGTTTTGGTATGAACCTCAACGAACTCGCTACGGCAGTTAGCTACAAAATCCCCGTAGTTATCGTGCTTTTGAACAACGGTGTGCTGGGTATGGTAAGACAATGGCAGACGCTCTTCTTCGGCAAGAGATATTCCAACACGGTGCTTTCCAGAAAGACCGACTTCGTAGCCCTTGCAAAATCGTTTGGGGCAGAGGGCGTGTTGGCGGAAACGCCGATTGAGTTCAAACGCGCGTTCGAGGCGGCGGTGAAGGCAGACAAGCCCACGGTTATCGACGTACGTATCGACAAGGACGAAATGGTATTGCCCATGTTGCCTCCCGGCGGCGCAATCAGCGATATCATTACGAAAGTATAAGGCTACGGTAAGGAGAAAATTATGGAAAACAATAAATTCGTAATAGCAGTATACGTAGACAACAAAGCGGGTGTTTTGACGCGTGTTACGGCAATGTTTACCCGCCGTAATTTCAACATCGACACCCTCACGGTAGGCGAAACGGAACGCAGCGAATATTCCCGTATCACCATCACGATGTGTGGGGACGATTACGTGAAGGAACAGCTTATCAATCAGCTGAAAAAGCTGTACGTTGTGAAAAAGGTAGAGGTGCTCCAAGACGAACCGATTAAGCGTGAATTGATGCTGATTAAGGTTTTGAATAAGTCCGAGCACAGAAACGATATCATGACGGCGGTGGACGTCTTCCGCGCGAGCGTTATCGACTACTCTCCCGAAAGCATGTGTATCGAAGTGACGGGCAACCCTTCCAAAATCGACGCGTTTGTAAAATTGATGCAACCGTTTGGCATTTTGGAAATGTGCCGTACCGGTGTAGTAGCCCTCGACCGCGGCGCAAACACGTTGCTTGCAGACTAAACGCGGGCAAGGTAAAACAAGCGGAAAACTCCGCAAACCAAAAACAAGAAAAAAATAAAAAAATATCAATAAAAGGACAGGAAAAACATTATGGCAAACAGAATTTTTTATCAACAAGATTGTGATTTGAACAAATTGAACGGCAAGACGGTAGCAATCATCGGCTACGGTTCGCAAGGTCACGCGCACGCGCTCAACCTCAAAGATTCGGGCGTGGACGTTATCGTTGGTCTTTACAAGGGCAGCAAGAGCTGGGCAAAGGCAGAATCGCAGGGCGTTAAGGTTATGACGGCGGCAGAAGCGGCGGCAAAAGCAGACCTTATCATGATTTTGATTAACGACGAAAAGCAAGCAAAACTCTATAAAGAAAGCATCGAACCCAACCTTACCGAAGGCAAAACCTTGGCGTTTGCGCACGGCTTTAATATCCACTTTGGTTGTATCAAACCTCCGAAGAACGTCAACGTTATCATGGTTGCGCCCAAGGGCCCCGGTCACACGGTACGCAGCGAATATCAGGTTGGTAAGGGCGTTCCTTGCTTGATCGCGGTGGAACAGGACGCAACGGGCGACGCGCTCGATATCGGTCTTGCATACGCGGCGGGTATCGGCGGCGCAAGAGCGGGCGTTTTGGAAACCAACTTCCGTACGGAAACGGAAACCGACCTTTTCGGCGAACAGGCAGTTCTTTGCGGCGGTGTTTGCGCGTTGATGCAGGCTGGTTTTGAAACCCTCGTTGAGGCTGGCTACGACCCCAGAAACGCATACTTTGAATGTATCCACGAAATGAAGCTTATCGTTGACCTTATCTATCAGAGCGGTTTTGAAGGTATGAGATATTCTATCTCCAACACGGCGGAATACGGCGACTATATCACCGGACCGAAGATTATCACCGAAGACACGAAGAAGGCAATGAAGAAAGTTTTGAAGGATATCCAAGACGGTACGTTTGCAAAAGATTTCTTGCTCGATATGTCCGACGCAGGTTCGCAGGTACACTTCAACGCAATGAGAAAAATCGCGTCCGAACATCCTTCCGAAGTTGTCGGCAAGGAAATCAGAAAGCTGTATAGCTGGGCGGACGAAGAAAAGTTCATCAATAACTAATAAAACGTTGGATATGCGGCGCGCTACTTTGTCGTTGCGCGGTCACGTACGTTTATGTACGCTCCCTTGCGACTTCGCGTATCGCTTGCATCTGCAACGTTTTAACTCGACCGAGTTTGCGTATAGGTCCAGCGTTACCGCACGGTCACGTACGTTTATGTACGCTCCCTTGCGACTTCGCGTATCGCTTGCGTCTGCAACGTTTTAACTCGACCGAGTTTGCGTATAGGTTCCGCGTTACCGCGCGTTCACGTACGTTTATGTACGCTCCCTTGCGACTTCGCGTATCGCTTGCATCTGCAACGTTTTAACTCGACCGAGCTTGCGTATAGGTTTAGCGTTCCGCGCGGTCACGTACGTTTATGTACGCTCCCTTGCGACTTCGCGTATCGCTTGCATCTGCAACGTTTTAGCGGATTGCCTCAAAGGCGTAAAAAACAGATAAACTAAAAAAACAAGTCATAACTGCGTTGCGTTTTTTCGCTACGCAGTTACGCGCTTTCTATTTGTAGGTAAGATTATGATTAAAGACACGATAGTAGACGGATTTCACAACGCTCCGCACAGATCCTTGTATCATGCGTTGGGCTTAACGGACGAAGAACAAGCTCGTCCTTTGATTGGTATCGTATGCTCGTACAACGAAATTGTTCCCGGGCATATCAACCTTGATAAAATCGCGCAAGCGGTAAAGCTTGGCGTAGCGATGGCGGGCGGTACGCCCATCATGTTCCCTGCAATCACCGTTTGCGACGGTATTGCCATGGGGCATACGGGTATGAAATATTCCCTCGTCACCCGCGATTTGATTGCGGACTCGACGGAGGCAATGGTCATGGCGCACGGCTTTGACGGTTTGGTAATGATACCCAACTGCGACAAGAACGTGCCCGGGCTTTTGATGGCGGCGGCGAGATTGAATATCCCCACCGTATTCGTTAGCGGCGGTCCTATGCTCGCGGGCAGAGTGAACGGCAAAAAGCGTTCGCTTTCCAGCATGTTTGAGGCAGTCGGCGCGTATAAGGCGGGCTCGATTAACGAAGACCAGCTTACCGAATTTGAAAAGAAGGTATGTCCTACCTGCGGTTCGTGTTCGGGTATGTATACGGCGAACTCTATGAACTGCTTGACCGAAGTCCTCGGTATGGGCTTGAAAGGCAACGGTACGATTCCCGCGGTATATTCCGCGCGTATCGAGCTTGCAAAGCACGCGGGTATGCAGGTTATGGAGCTGGTGAAAAAGAATATCCGTCCCCGCGATATCATGACGGCGGCGGCAATCAAAAACGCAATCACGGCGGATATGGCGCTCGGCTGTTCGACGAACAGTATGTTGCATTTGCCTGCGATTGCCAACGAGCTCGGCGTGCCGTTTGATTTGGACGAAGTCAACGCAATCAGCGAAAAGACGCCCAACTTGTGCCACCTTGCGCCCGCAGGTCCGACCTATATGGAAGATCTCAACGAGGCGGGCGGCGTACACGCCGTTTTGAAGGAATTAGAGGCGCTTAATTTGATTGACACCTCGGTTATGACCTGTACGGGTAAGACCATGGCGGAAAATCTGGAAGGGGTTGTCAATCTCGATGAAGAGGTTATCAGAAAGCCCGAAAATGCGTTCGGTAAGACGGGCGGTATTGCGGCGCTTAAAGGGAATTTGGCGCCCGACGGTTGCGTAGTAAAACGCGCGGCGGTTGCCCCCGAAATGCTCGTGCACGAAGGTCCCGCAAAGGTGTTTGAGAGCGAAGAGGAGTGTATCGCGGCAATCTACGGCGGTAAAATCGTCAAAGGCGACGTCGTGGTTATCCGTTACGAAGGCCCCGCAGGCGGTCCTGGTATGCGCGAAATGCTTTCGCCTACTTCCGCAATCGCGGGTATGGGCTTGGATAAAGACGTTGCCCTTATCACCGACGGACGGTTCTCGGGCGCGACGCGTGGCGCGTCGATTGGGCACGTATCCCCCGAGGCTGCAAACGGCGGTGTGATTGCGTACGTAAAAGACGGCGATATTATTTCGATTGATATTCCCAACTACTCGATTAAACTCAACGTTTCGGACGAAGAGCTTGCAAAACGCAGAGCGGAAATGCCGATTAAGAAAAAGGAAGTTAGCGGGTATTTGAAGAGATACGCGGCGCAGGTATCGTCGGCAGACAAAGGCGCAATCATCAATAAATAAGCGGTGAGCCACCGCGGGCAAGCTAATACGTGCAATTTATATAGACAAAACAGGAGCAATAAAACAATGTCAATGACAATGACGCAAAAAATCCTTGCGGCGCACGCAGGGTTGGATAAAGTGGAGGCAGGTCAGCTGATTTTGGTCAACCTCGACAGAGTGCTCGGCAACGACATCACGTCGCCCGTGGCGATTCGCGAGTTTGAGAGTATCGGCGCAACTTCCGTCTACGATAAAGACAAAGTAACCATGGTCATGGACCATTTCGCACCCAATAAGGATATCAAGGCGGCGACGCAATGCAAAATGTGCCGTGACTTTTGCGATAAGCACGAGGTTACCCATTTCTATGACGTGGGCCGTATGGGTATCGAACACGCATTGCTCCCCGAAAAGGGATTGGTCGTGCCCGGGGACGTCGTTATCGGCGCGGACTCGCATACGTGTACGTACGGCGCGCTCGGCGCGTTTTCGACGGGCGTAGGCTCGACGGATATGGCGTGCGGTATGGCGACGGGCAAGGCTTGGTTCAAGGTGCCTTCCGCTATCAAATTCGTCCTCAAAGGCAAGCTGAACAAATACGTGTCGGGCAAGGACGTCATTTTGCACATTATCGGCAAAATCGGCGTAGACGGCGCGTTGTATAAGTCCATGGAATTCGTTGGCGAAGGCGTAAAATCCTTGACGGTATACGATAGATTGACCATTTCCAACATGGCAATCGAGGCAGGCGCAAAGAACGGTATTTTCGAGGTGGACGAACAGACAATCGAGTACGTAAAAGCGCGCTCGGATAGAGAATTTACGGCGTACAAAGCGGACGAAGACGCGGTTTATGACGAAACGTACGAAATCGATTTGTCGACGATTAAATCGACGGTTGCTTTCCCGCATTTGCCCGAAAACACCAAGACTTTTGACGAAATCGGCGATATTGCTATCGACCAAGTCGTTATCGGTTCTTGCACCAACGGACAGTACAAGGATATCGCAGAGGCGGCGGAAATATTGAAGGGCAGAAAGATTGCCAAACGTGTGCGCGCGATTATTATTCCTGCAACGCAAGACATCTATATGCAAGCGGTGGAAAACGGCTTGGTGAAGATATTTATCGAGGCTGGTTGCGTCGTATCTACGCCCACTTGCGGACCTTGTCTTGGCGGTTATATGGGTATTTTGGCGGCGGGCGAACGCGCCGTTGCAACGACGAATAGAAACTTTGTCGGACGTATGGGACACGTGGAGAGCGAAGTGTATCTTGCCTCGCCCGCAGTAGCGGCGGCAAGCGCCATTGCAGGTAAAATTGCGTCCCCCGAGGAGGTGCTGAAATGATTTTTAACGGAAAATCGATTAAATACGGCGATAACGTGGATACGGACGTCATTATTCCCGCCCGTTATCTCAACACCATTGATAAAAAGGAACTCGCTTCCCATTGTATGGAGGACATCGACAAGGAGTTCGTCAACAAAGTAGAAGAGGGCGATATCATGGTCGCGGGCTATAACTTTGGTTGCGGTTCTTCCCGTGAGCACGCGCCGATTGCTATCAAGGCGAGCGGTATTTCGTTGGTTATCGCGCGTAGCTTTGCCCGCATTTTCTATCGCAACTCTATCAATATCGGTTTGGCGATTTTGGAATGTCCCGAGGCGGTGGACGGTATCAAGGACGGGGATAAGGTAGAGGCGGATTTGGACAACGGCGTTATCTACAACCGTACGACGGGCGAAAGCTTTAAAACCCAACCCTTCCCCGCGTTTATCCAAGAAATTATCCAAAACGGCGGTTTGGTTTCGTCCATACAAAAGGGCGTTATCCGCTAAATTATAGCTTTTGCGACAACGCAAAATTAGGTGAGAATTATGAAAAATTATAAAATCGGTTTGTTGAAAGGGGACGGAATCGGTCCCGAAATCGTGGAAAGCGCGGTGCGCGTTTTAGAGGCGGTGGGTAAAAAGCGTGATATTTCCTTTACCTTTACGCCCTATTTGATTGGCGGTGTGGCGATTGATGCCTGTGGAAAGCCCTTGCCCGACGAAACGGTGGCAGGGTGTCTTGCCTCGGATAGCGTGTTGCTCGGCGCGGTGGGCGGTCCGAAATGGGATACGCTCCCTGGCAACGTGCGCCCCGAAAAGGCGCTCCTTGGTATCCGCGCGGCGATGGGCTTGTTTACCAACCTTCGTCCTGCAAAATTGTATCCCGCGCTCAAAGGGGAATGCCCCCTTCGCGAAGATATCGTGGCAAACGGCTTTGACATTATGATTGTACGCGAGTTGACGGGCGGTATCTATTTCGGCGAACGCGGTTATCGTGAGGGCAAGTACGGCGAAGAGGCGTACGACACCGAGGCGTACAGCCGTATGGAAATTGAACGTATCGTGCGCGTTGCCTTTGAAACGGCGAGAAAACGCCGCAAAAAGCTGACGAGTATCGACAAGGCGAACGTTTTGGAAACGTCCAGACTTTGGCGTAAAATCGTGCACGAAATCGCGGCGGAATATCCCGACGTGGAAGTGGCGGATATGCTCGTGGACAATGCGGCTATGCAGCTCGTACGCAACCCGTCGCAGTTCGACGTTATCGTAACCAGCAATATGTTCGGGGATATCCTCTCGGACGAAGCCTCGCAGATTACGGGCTCGATTGGTATGTTGCCGTCCGCGTCCTTAAACGAGGGCAAGCGCGGTTTATACGAGCCGATTCACGGCTCTGCGCCCGATATCGCAGGACAGAACAAGGCGAACCCGATTGCGACAATTTTGTCGGCGGCAATGATGTTGTTGTACGCGTTCGACGAGGCGGAGGCGAGCGAGGATATCGTAAACGCTGTGGACAAAGTGTTGGAAACGGGATACCGTACGGCGGATTTGGCGCATGGCGCGCCCGCCCTTACGACGACGGAAATGACGGATAAAATTATCGAAAATCTTTGATTTTTTAGGTAAAGGATATGACAGAAAAGAAATTGAACGCAATTTATGCAAAGCTTTGTCTTTGTACGGTTTTTCGCAAGGTAACGCAAAAGCCTTTGTTCAAGGCGTTCGAGCAGTATTGCTTGGCGGATACGCCCAACGAAAAGCGAAAGGCATACGCGGCGTTTGCGGAGCTGGTTTACGAGGACGGCGGGTCGCTGACGGACAGCGTGATACGCCTTGTTTCCGAGGACGAAAACGTATACGTAAAATGCGTGGCGGCGGATAAAATTCCCGATAAAAACATCGAAACGGCGGCAAGAAAAGAATTGTCGGCGTTTGCCCTTTTCGGCGCACTTTCCCGCAAAGATTTTGCGGAGGATATGGACGAGAACGAGGGCGATTTGCCCGATTTTTTGTCCGTGAACGCGGACATGGGTGGGGTGTACGACGAAAGATTGAAAAATTTGCACAAATACGGCTACGGCATTTTTTCCTCGCGCTGTATGTTCCGTCTTTCCGACGAAAAGGAAATCGAGCCGATTGTCAGCGCGGACAAAACGAGTATGGCGCAGTTTATCGGCTATGAAGAACAGCGCGGAAAGGTCGTGGAAAATACGCGCGCGTTTCTTGCGGGCAGACCCGCGGCGAACGTCCTTTTGTGCGGGGACGCAGGTACGGGAAAATCGTCCACGGTCAAGGCGGTGGCAAACGAGTTTTTCAGCGAGGGCATACGTCTGATTGAGATTAGAAAGGACCAGCTTAGATACCTGCCCAACGTCATGGCGAAGGTAAGCGGCAACCCCTTAAAATTCATCATCTTTATCGACGATTTGTCCTTTAATAAGAACAACGACGATTTCAGTAGGTTAAAGGCGGCGTTAGAGGGTTCGGCAAGCGCGACGGCGGACAACGCCGTGATTTATGCAACCAGCAACCGTCGGCATATCATTAAGGAAAGCTTTGAGGACAGAGAGGGGGACGACGTGCACAGAAACGACACGTTGCAAGAAACGCTGTCGCTTTCCGAACGCTTTGGCTTGACGGTGCTCTTTTCCAAACCCGACAAAAAGCTCTTCCTCTCTATCGTGCGCGAGCTTGCAAAACGCAACGGTATCACTATGGACGAGAACGAACTCGATATCCAAGCGGAGGCGTTTGCTATCCGCAAGGGGAGTCGTTCGGCGCGTTGCGCAGAGCAGTTTATCAACAGTCTTTTATAACGAAAAATATCGAAAGGGGCGTATACGTCCCGCAACGAAACTCATTACGAGGTGAAAATTATGCTTACAATCGACAACGTATACCGCGCGAGCAACGCGCTCAAAGGTGTGGTGAGAAAAACGGACGTTTTGTACGCCCCTAAGCTCTGCCCGGGGGTAGATTTGTACTTAAAAACGGAAAATTTGCAAATTACCGGCTCGTTCAAGGTGCGCGGGGCGTACTATAAAATGACCCGTCTTTCCGCAGAGGAAAAGAAACGGGGCGTCATTGCCTGCTCGGCAGGAAACCATGCGCAAGGCGTGGCGCTTGCGGCGCAGAAAAACGGCATTAAGGCGGTGATTTGCTTGCCCGACGGCGCGCCCATTTCTAAGGTGGAGGCGACCAAGAGCTACGGCGCGGAGGTTTGTCTTGTCGAGGGCGTGTACGACGACGCTTATCAAAGGGCGTTACAACTCCGTGACGAAAAGGGCTATACCTTCCTGCACCCCTTCAACGACGAGGACGTTATTGCGGGGCAAGGCACGATTGCTTTGGAAATTGCCGAACAGCTCCCCGATTTGGACGCAGTTCTCGTGCCTATCGGCGGTGGCGGTCTGATTTCGGGTATCGCTTATACGATAAAAACGCTTAACCCCAACGTGAAGGTCATCGGCGTGCAGGCAAAAGGCGCTCCGTCCATGAAGAACGCAATCGAACACGGCGAAGTGGAAGAACTCCCTTCCGTATCGACGATTGCCGACGGTATCGCGGTGAAAAAACCGGGAGAATTGACCTATGAAATTTGCAGTAAATACGTGGACGAAATCGTCACGGTAACGGACGACGAAATTTCAGCGGCGATTCTCGCGCTTATGGAACAACATAAGCTTGTCACCGAGGGCGCAGGCGCGGTCAGTGTGGCGGCGGCTATGTTCAACAAAGTCGATTTAAAAGGCAAAAAGGCAGTTTGCGTGCTTTCGGGCGGCAACATCGACGTGACCATTCTTTCGCGCGTGATCAAACGCGGTCTTTTGATGTCGGGCAGAAGCTGTCAACTTATGATTGAGCTGATGGACAAGCCCGGACAACTGAAAAACGTGTCCAGAATTATCGCCGATTTGGGCGGTAACGTCACCAGCGTACACCACGAGCGCGCCAACGAGGGATCGGACGTCAACGGTTGCTATCTGCGTATCGTTTTGGAAACGAAAAACTACGAGCACATTACGCAAATTCGTCAAGCGTTGACGGATTTCGGGTTCAAACTTTTATAAAAATCTTGGTGTAGAGGAGAAAAAATATGGCAGAGCTTAAAAAGGTATCGACAAACGAAGCTCCCGCGGCAATCGGCCCTTATTCGCAGGCGATTATCTGCGGGGATATGGTGTTCACTTCGGGGCAAATCCCTATCAATCCGAAAAGCGGTAACGTAGAGGCGACCACGATTGAGGGGCAGGCGGAGCAGGTAATGCAAAATCTTGGCGCCGTTTTACAGGCGTCGGGGAGCGGTTTTGAAAAAGCGGTAAAAACGACGTGTTTTTTGGCGGATATGGCGGACTTTGCGGCGTTTAACGCCGTATATGCAAAATATTTCACGACCAATCCCGCGCGTAGCTGTGTGGCGGTAAAAACGTTGCCCAAAAACGTGCTCGTAGAAGTGGAAGTTATCGCGACGTTGTAATATAATCAATACGTAAAAAATAGGCGAACTCGCCGTGAGTGATACAGCTCACGGCGAGTTTTTTAATATGGATCGATGTTTTTCTCAAACGAGTGCATGGCTGTTAACACACGGAGAGTAAAGTTGTAAGTCCAGCTGCAAAATTATCTTGCTTTTACATTTTTTTAACAAAACGGAAACGTAAGCTTAGCGTTAAAAGAACATTTTTTTGATAACCTACCGTTATAATACGTAGCAGAACGTTAAAGGCGGAGAAAGTTATGAACGCGATTGAAATCAGAAATTTATCCAAAAGCTTCCGCGGTATGTATGCGGTAAACGGTTTGAATATGACCGTGCCCGTGGGCGCGATATACGGCTTTATCGGGGAGAACGGCAGCGGCAAATCCACAACGGAAAAGCTCCTTTGCGGACATCTCGTACCCGACGGCGGGGAAATGCGCTTGTTCGGCAGACCGTATACGGACGCAGGAGTGCGCGCAAGGGTGGGCGCGCTCATTGAAAATACAGGCTGTTTCCCCTCGTCCAGCGTATACGCAAATCTTAAAATGCAGGCGCTCAATTTAGGGATAGAAAAACCCGACGAAGAGATTGCGCGGGTGCTTAAAATCGTCCGTATGGAAGATTCCGCCACGCTGAAATTTAAAAAATGCTCGCTGGGTATGAAACAGCGCATCGGGATTGCGATGGCGCTCCTTGGCGACCCCGCTTTGCTTATTTTAGACGAGCCGATTAACGGCTTGGATACGGACGGCATGCGGATTATGCGCGAAATTTTGGTGGATATTACCAAGACGTACGGGTGCACGGTGCTGATTTCGTCCCATATCTTGGGCGAACTGGAAAAGATAGCCACCCATTACGGCATTATCCGTCAAGGGCGTATGGTGCAGGAGCTTACTGCCAAGGAAATGGAAAGCCGCGCGCGGGTATTTGTGTCCGTAAAGACAAGGGATATGCAAGGCGCAAAGGCGGTGTTGCAAAAGGCGTTTGCCAACGTCCGAGAAGAGAAAGAGTATCTGTGCGTGTACGACGTGAACGACGTCGAGTCTATCGTAAAGACGTTGATAGAGGGCGGACACGCAATTCAAGAAATCAAGAAAAACAAAATCGGCTTGGAAGAATACTACATCGATTTGATGAGTCGGAAGGAGGCGTGATATGGAAAAGACGCACGGTTTACAATTTGAAGAACCCAGCTTTGGCAAACGCATAAAAGGCATGCTCAGCGTGGATTTTTATCGTTTGTTTCACACCCCGCTCTTTTATATTTTCTTGGTGATTGCCGCCGTTATCCCCGCGATGATATTGGGCATGACGAGCATGGAAAACGCAGAGGGCGTGGTGGAGCCTTTGTATACGAACACGTGGCAAGTGATTGCCGCACAAGAGCCGTTATATGCGATTAAGAATATCGCCGATTACGCCAATATGAATATGGTATTTATCTTCGGCGGTATTATGGTGTCTATTTTTATCGGGCACGATTATAAGAGCGGTTACGTAAAACAGCTCTTTACCACGCACGCAAAAAAGGAAGATTATATGCTTTCCAAAACGGCAATCGGCGCCTTTTCGATGGCGTGTATGTGCGTTACCTATTTGATTGGAACGGTCGTTGCGGGGCTGTTCGTGCAGGCGTCCTTTGCGGTGAGCGTCGTCGGTATTTTCAGCGCAATCTTAGGCAAGATGTTGATGAGCCTCGGTTGGGCGAGTCTGTACGTATTCTTAAATATTATTTTTAGGAAATATTTTGGTGTATCTATCCTATCGTCCTTTTTCTTCGGGACGGGGATTTTGATTGTCGGAATCGCGACTGCGGCAGGGAATACGCCCATGCTCAACGTCTTTTTATACGGCTCGTCTGTGTACGCTTGTTTGAGCGCAAATTTCCTTTCCGTCTTGGTATGCTTGGCGGTGTCCGTGGCGTGGGCGGCGATTTATAACGTGCTCGGCACGGTGGTGTTGTCGAAGTGCGACGTGTATTGATAGGGTGACAAAATGAACGCAGTTGAAATTAGAAATTTGACGAAAAACTTTAGGGAAAAACAGGCGCTTGGCGGTTTGAATATGACCGTGCCCGTGGGTGCAATCTACGGCTTTATCGGGGAAAACGGTAGCGGTAAATCGACGACGGAGAAGATTATTTGCGGGCTTATCCACGCGAGCGGCGGCGAGGTAAAGCTCTTCGGCAGAGATTTGACGGACGGGGACGTTCGCGCAAAAATCGGCGTGTTAATCGAAGCGCCCGGGTGCTTTAAAAATTGCAGTGTTTGGAACAATTTGATGATTCAGGCAAGAAATTTGTCTTTGCAAAACGCGGAAGAGCGTGTGCGCGAGGTTTTGCAATTGGTGCGCATGGAAGGCGCGGCGGGCAATAAATACAAAAACTGTTCGCTGGGTATGAAACAGCGTATCGGGATTGCAATGGCGCTCCTTGGCGAGCCCGAGCTCCTTGTTTTGGACGAACCGATTAACGGTTTGGACGCAGACGGAATGCGTATTATGCGCGAGGTTTTAACCGACGTTGCGCAAAAGGGGTGCACGGTCATCGTTTCGTCGCACATCTTGGGAGAGTTGGAAAAGGTTGCCACCCATTACGGCATTGTGCGCGGGGGCAAGATGATCAAGGAAATGACGGCGGAGGAGTTAGAGGCAAGCTGTCGTACGTACGTAGCGTTGCAAACGGGAGATATGAAAGCGGCGAAAGCGCTGCTTACGGCAAAATATGCGAGAGTGGAAGAGGACGAGAGGGGGTATCTGCGTGTATACGACGACGAAAAGGCGGAAAATATCGTCGCCTATCTCTATCGCTACGGCGTAGTCGTTCACGAAATTTCCACGGCAAAAATCGGGTTGGAAGAATATTATATCGACTTGATGCAAGGGGGAAAATAATATGGAAAAACAATTTGAAAAGAACACCTTTGCAAAGCGGTTAAAGAGTATGCTGCGCGTGGACGCAAGGCGTATGTTTACTTCGCGTTTCGTCTACATTTTGGCGGGGATATCCCTCGTCGTGCCAATTTTGATTCTGGTAATGACGTCGATGATGGACGGCAAAGTGTCCGTGAACCCGCAGACGGGCAAGGAAACGGTAATGGAAGGGTTTAAAAACGTTTGGCAGATATTCGGTTCGGTTAGCTCGCTCGGCTCGGCGGGCGCGGGCGCGACGGCGGAAGGTATGGGCGCGGGTATGGATATGAGCATCACTTCGATGTGCAATATCAATATGATGTATTTTGCGGTTGCCGTGCTCGTGTGCATTTTCGTTGCGGACGATTTCCGCAGCGGTTACGCTAAAAACTTGTTTACCGTCCGCGCAAAAAAGACCGACTACGTCATTTCCAAAACGGTAGTTTGTTTTATCGGCGGAGCGATGATGATGCTCTGCTTTACGGTGGGGGCGCTTATCGGCGGTAAAATTGCGGGGTTGCCCTATACCATGGACGGGTTCAACGTGTTCAACTTTATCTGCTGCGTTCTGTGCAAAATATTATTGGTGCCCATTTTCGTGGCGGTGTTCTTGACGATGAGCGTCGTTGCAAAGGATAAGGCGTGGCTGTCCGTTGCGCTCTCGTTCGGCGTGGGTATGTTCTTGTTTATGACGGTGTCGATTGCCAGTCCCTTGAACGCGGGGATGTTGCACGTGATTTTGTGCTTGGCGGGCGGCGGTATGTTTGCCGTAGGGCTTGGCGCAATTAGCAATATCGTGCTCAAAAAGACGAGCTTGGTTTAACAAAACGTTAACAAAACCTTTACGATTGGATTACGCATTTTTGATGAAAGGGCAATAACCTTATCGTATAATAAGGCTACAAAATAAAAAACAAGGAGAAAACAACAATGGGATTTTTCAAAAAAGCATTTAAGGACATGAAGGAAAGTGCAAAAGCGCAACACGAAGTAGATAAAGCGAATTTCGCGGCGGTAAAAGCGGAATCGAAAGCGACGTGGGAAGAGGCGAAGATGTCGCCGTCCGCCCGTCAAGCGATGATGCAAGAAGAACGCGAAAAGCAGATTGCGGAAGCGAACGCACGCACGGCGGCTGCGCAAGAGCGCATTGCAAAGGCAAAAGAACGCAATGCCGTAGCAAAGGCAAAACGCGAAGAGGAAAAGTAAAAAGAAGGTAAAATTTCGGGGCAGAGCACGTCTGCCCCTTTTCCCTTTTGTGGGATAGGAGAAACGTATGAAGAAAACGAACGTTTACAAGGTGGGCAAGAAAAAGGTCGAACGGGTAATCAATTATATCCCCGTGCGCTATATTTTCGCCATGCTAATTACAGTGTTGGAGATTTTGGCGATTATCGGCGTAGTGGTGGCGCTGTGTTATTTTGTTCCCTATTTTTATTTGGCGGTATTCGTAACGCAAGTATGCTGCGTAGTGGGGATTGCGACGTCGGACGATAACCCTGACTATAAAGTGCCGTGGCTGTTGTTTGTGATGATTTTGCCCATTGCGGGGTTTATGCTCTATTTCCTGTTCTATCAGCGAAACCTCAATAAAAAATTCCGCCGTAGATTGGAAACGCTGTTTGCCAAGAATTATGAAATGCAGGATACGGAAACGTTTGTGCGGCTGCGCGCGGAAGAGCCCGTTGCGGCGACGCAGGCGAAAATGCTGTGCAATATTGCCGACGCGCGTTTGTTCTCGGATACGAAACAGGAATATTTCCCTGTGGGCGAAGAAATGTGGACGAAATTGCTTGCCGACCTTCGCGGTGCGAAAAAGTTCATTTTTATGGAATATTTCATCATCGAAGAGGGGAAGTTTTGGAACTCTATCTTAGAGATTTTGAAAGAAAAGGCGGAAAACGGCGTAGAAGTAAAGCTCGTATACGACGATATTGGCTGTATGTCTACGCTCCCTGGGAATTATGCAAAGCGATTGAAGGCGTTTGGGATAGAGGCGACGCCTTTTTCGAGACTTCGCGGTAGCGCGGACGGGGAATTCAACAATCGCAGCCACAGAAAAATTACAGTGATTGACGGCGTGATTGCGTATACGGGCGGGGTCAACCTTGCCGACGAGTATATCAACGAAGTCAAGCGTTTTGGGCATTGGAAGGACGTTGGTTTGCGCTTGGAAGGGGCTGCGGTATTGGAAATGACGAGGCTTTTTCTTATCGATTTCGGAATGAACGTAAAGGACAGCGGCGAGTGGAAAACGGAATATTTTCCGACGCTTGAAAGCGTGGAAAAGCAAGAGGGATTTCTCGTGCCGTTTGGGGACGGGCCGAAGCCGATATACAAGCGGAACGTGGGTAAGAGCGTAATTTTAAATTTGCTCTCGTCGGCGACGGATTACGTCGATATTACAACGCCCTATTTGATTTTGGACAACGAGCTTTGCAGTGCCATTGAAAACACGGCTTTGCGCGGGGTACGGGTGCGGATTATAGTACCGCATATTCCCGACAAACGGTTGGTTTTTGAGGCGACGCGGAGCTTTTACAAGCGGTTTTTGGAAGCGGGAGTGGAGATATATGAATACACGCCTGGGTTTATCCATGCAAAGGTGTACGTCGTGGACGGGAAATACGCCATGATAGGCACCATTAATTTGGATTATCGCAGTCTTGTGCACCATTTTGAAAACGGCGTTTGGATGTACCGCTGCGCCTGCATAAAGGACGTGGAAAAGGACGTAGAAGAGACGGTGCAAAAGAGCGAAAAAATCGAACGCGAAACTTGGAAAGTGAGCGTGCCGAAACGCATTTTACGTTCGCTAGTGCGTATATTTGCGCCGTTGTTATAAAGAGCTAAAAAAAGAAAAAGCCCCCGACACGTGTCGGGGGCTTTGCTATTTTTTACTTAAATGAAAGGTCTTTCTACGCGGATTACGCAAAAACAGTTTGGCTTTTGCCGTTGAATTTTTTCGTTGACGAGATTTTCCGCCTCTTCCGTTTCCATTTTACAATCGGCGGGGAGCAACAAATCAAAGATAAGGTTGACGTTTGTTTCGCCCATGGTCATACGGAAATCGTGTATGGAAAAGTCGGGGTTTACTTCTTTTGCTGCGGTTACGGCGACTTGGTGGAGTTCGTTCAACAGGGGGTCGTTCATAACGAGCGGGTCAAGGTGAATTGTGACGATACAGCCAAACGTTTCGTGCATATCCCTTTCCATGCGGTCCACTTCTTCGTGGGCGATATTGATGTCTTGCTCGGAATCGACTTCGGCGTGGAAGGAAACGATTTGTCTGCCGGGGCCGTAGTCGTGGACCATGACGTCGTGAATGCCCAATACCAAGGGATATCCTTGCGCAAAGGTGTAAATTTGTTTGACAAATTCGGGGTCGGGGGTAGAGCCGAGCAATAAATCAATGGTTTCCTTTGCTGCTTTCAAGCCCGTAAACATAATAAATACGGCAACCAAAATCCCCACGTAGCCGTCGATTTGCCAACCGCAGATTTTTGCTACGATAGCGGAGGTGAGTACGAGCGTCGTTGCGATACAGTCTGTAAGGCTGTCGAAAGAGGCGGCTTTGAGCGCCGTCGAGTTAATGGTTTTCGCAATTTTGCGATAGAAGAAGAACAGCCAAATTTTGACGAGGATTGCCGCGCCGAGGATAATTAAGGTGGCGGTGCCGACGGCGGGGAGCTGCGGGTGCATGATTTTATCTACGGACGAGGTTAAGAGTTCAAACCCGACCAAGATAATCAGCATATCGACGATGAAACCGGTCACGTATTCCAATCTGCCGTGTCCCAAGGGGTGTTTCTTATCGACGGGCTTGTTGGCAAGGCGGAACCCGATGAGTGCCACGACGGACGAACCTGCGTCCGAGATGTTGTTAAAAGCGTCTGCAATAATGGCGACCGAGTGGGAAAGAAGCCCCATCGTCAGCTTGCCTGCAAAGAGCAAGACGTTTAAAAAGATGCCCGTAAAACAGCCCAAAGCGGCGTATTTGCCACGGATTTTGGGGTTATTTGTGTCGTCTTTGTTTTTACCGATAAAAATGCGCGTGAGTAAATTCGTCATAATATTCCGTCCGTAAAAATAGGATAGGCGTATACGCTCTACCCATTTATTATATGCCAAACGGTGGAAATTGTCAATAAAAAAGTAGAAGAGGGAAAAGGCGTATTGAAAAAAACTTGACAGACATAGAATATTTATGGTAAAATTCCTCTTGAAATTGCAAAAGGAGGCTTTTGAAAATGAACTTAGATGCCGTTTTATTGGGTAGCGGCTTATCGTCTTGGTTGATTATATTAATTGCAGTGGCGATGCTCGGGGTCGGGTTTGTTTTTTTGGTAAAGGGCGCGGATTGGTTTGTAGACGGCGCGGCAGGTATTGCGGAAAAATTGCGGGTTCCTTCGCTCATCGTCGGTTTAACTATCGTATCGTTTGGTACCAGCGCTCCCGAATTGGCGACGTCCATTATTTCCGCAGCGAAAGGTAGTGCGGATATCGCGATAGGAAACGTAATTGGTAGTAATATCACAAATATTTTGTTGATTTTGGGGATTTCGGCGGTCATTTGTCCATTGGTCGTGCAAAAAAACACCTTGCGAATTGATTTTCCCGTATTGTTAGGGGCAAGCGTGCTTATTTTATTGCTTGGCGGATTTGACAACGAAATCGGGCGTATCGACGGCACGATTATGTTCCTTTTGTCCCTTGCCTACATGGTATTCTTGGTGGTCTATGCGGTGCGTGAAAGCAAAAAGACCCCCACCATGTCCGCGTTGAACGAGCATGAGGTCGTTGTAGGGACGGCGGAAGAGCCTGCGGAAAGCAAGAAAGGACTTGGCGGATGGATCGAAAAAATGAGCAAGCACGCATGGTTTTTAGTGGTGCTTACCCTTGTCGGCTTGCTGTTGGTGGTTGCGGGCGCGTTGTTTGGGGTAATCCCCGGCGCAACGGTCGTTGCGACCAAAATCGGTATCTCTGAAAAAGTAATCGGGTTGACCGTCGTGGCGATAGGGACTTCGTTGCCCGAGTTGGTTACTTGCGTGATTGCGGCAAGAAAAGGGGAAACGGACATTGCGGTAGGCGATATCGTCGGGAGCAATATTTTCAACATCATCCGTACAGTAGGAATTTGCGCTATGATTTTGCCTTTGCCCTTTGTCGATTCGTTTTGGATTGACGGACTGATTGCGCTGGGCGCGGCGATTATATTGTCGATATTCGGGTATTGGAAAGGTCATAAGATTCGTCGCGTAGCGGGGATTTTTATGATTAGCTGTTTCGTGGCGTATTACGTGTACTTGTTTGCGTTTGCGTAAATTCGTTGTATAAAAAAACGAAAAAATCCTAAAAAAGTTTCAAAAAGGCGGCAAAAACGCTTGCCTTTCGTTTGGAAATTATATATAATTATTGCTGACTTCGAGCGTTCCGCTGCCTTTTTATTGGGCGTGATGAGGAATCACGCAGCGGGTTATGAACGTTTCGTAAATAACGGAGGTAAAGTCTAAAATGAAAGGAATCATCGAAGCTATCAACGCTGAAAGCATGAAATCCGAAGTTCCCGCATTCAACGTAGGCGACACGATTAAGGTCGGTTACAGAATTATCGAAGGCGGCAAGGAACGTGTTCAGAACTTCGAAGGCGTCGTAATCGCAAAGAAGAACGGCGGCATTTCTGAAACTTTCACCGTGCGCCACATTTCCTATGGCGTAGGCGTAGAAAAAACCTATCCTCTTCATTCCCCGAAAATTTCGTCCATTACGGTCGTTAGAAAGGGTAAAGTAAGAAGAGCGAAGTTGTATTATCTGCGCGGTCTTACCGGTAAAGCGGCAAAGGTTAAGGAAAAAATTTAAGCATCGGATAACAACCGAAAAGAGTGGATCTGCCCAAAGTCAACGGCAGATCTATTTTTTTTGTGAAAAAACGAATATTCCCCCGTCAATTCGGTTTACTTTTTTGTCCGTTTCCTATATAATTGAAGAATAGGAATATATAAGGAAGGAATATTTTGTTTTTTTCGACGTTTTACGCAGTAAAAAAGGAAATTTTCCGAGGGGCTTATTATGAAAACATTTTTCAAAAAACTCAAACGCATTACGGCGTATACCTGGGCATTGATTGCGTTGGTTGTGATTTATTTCGCAACGGGCATGACGACGCTGGGTACTACGCAAACCACGGGCGGTTCGTTCTATTTGGAAAAGAACAAAGAGGCGTATTTTTACGTGTCCGCCGGCGGGGAAAAATTTGAATTGGACGACGTTTACGTCAACGTTGGCTTGATGTACGGCAGCGAGGCAGGTACGGCCTCCGTTACCGTAAGCTATTACACGAACACCAACGAGCCGACCTCGACCACCACGAATTGGAAAGAGTTGAGCAAAGTAAAGGTTGGCAACGTTTACAGCGCGGGTCTGAACGTCGAAGTGCCCGGTTCTAACTTTAATTGGGCGCCTTTGGCTGTGGATAAGCAGGTGAGAAACCGTTCGTACATTTCGATTAAATCCGACGTCAGCATGGATATTAACGAAATCGTTTGCTTGAACGCAAAGGGCGAACAGCTCACGATTAAGCCTTTTACGAAGCTCGGTAAATATACGCAAAACGACTTGCTCGGCGCATGCGACGCGCAACACACGTTTACGTTAGACGAAAGCTTTAAGTATAATTTTACGCAGGAAGAAACGCATTATCTTGCGTCTGCGCTGACGGTAAAGGGCGGTAGCTTTGTCCGTAACGGCGCAACGTACAACTTTGACCCGCATTACAATTTCTTGGGTACGCTGTTGTTCGTTCCTTCCATTTCGATGTTCGGCGTCAACACGTTTGCGCTTCGTTTGCCGGCGTTCTTGGCGTCCTGCGTACTCCTTGTGTTTGCGGCTCTGTTCATGCGTGAATTGACTAAGAGCAAGAAAGTTTCCTTTATCTTTGCAACGGTGCTTGCGCTTGGCGGTGTATTGACGACGGTTGGCAAAGTGGCGTCGCCTTTCATGTTCGTGGCGAGCGCGTTGGTGGCGAGCTTGTACTTCATGTACCGTTTCTTCTCTCGCGGTATCTCGTCGAAGAAAGTGGTAAAGGGCGGTATGAACGTACTCGCGTCCGGTTTGTTTGCGGCTGTGGCGATGTCGATTGACCTTGCGGCATGCGTGTTTGTATTTGGCATTCTCGTGCTTTTCGCTTGCGGTCTGCGCCGTCAAAAAGCGGCGTATGCCTTAGAACTTAAAAAGACGGAAGGCATGGACGAAAAGGTTACGCTGAAAAACGGCGAAACGAAAGTCGTCAACAAAGAGGCGAGAAAGGCTGAGGCGAAATATGGCGAGAAAAAACGCATCTGTCTTGGTTTTGCAACCTTGTCCTTTGTGGCGGCAACGGCATTTATTCTCTTGTTTTCGTCCCTTTTTGGTTACAGCGCTTACGCAAAGGCTCGTGGCGAAAACGAAGTGAATTTCCTGTCCATGATTTTCAATCAGTCCATCGGTTCGCTCCGTGGCTTTGTGAGAACGGAATTCTCTAAGGCGAACGCGTCCAACGTATTGGCGTGGTGGCTGCCTTTGAAACCGGCTACGCTCAGTAGCGGTGTTGCGGGCGGTAAATATTTGGCGTTTAGCGTTCTGCCCAATATGGTGGCAATTTTGGCGGCGTTCGCGTCCTTCGTATACGTCATGGTAAAGGTTGTAAAGGGCATTGTGAAGAAGGAAGAAGACAAAGCAACACGCCGTCTTCGTAGAGGGGCAATCGTGCTCTTTGGCGGTATGCTTTGCGCGATGCTTGCGGCAACCTTGCGCGCGGGCGTAACGGCGGAAATGAGCTTGCTCTTCCACGTATGCTATCTCGGCTTTATCGGCTTGGCAATTACCCAGTTTGACGGTTGCAAGTACGGAAAGTTCGCGATTTGGGCCATGGTTGGGTTGGTAGTAGTCAACTTCGTGATTTGTCTGCCTGCGCTCTACGGATTTGCAGCGCCTACGGGTTGGGCAAAAGCGTTTGGTTGGACGGCTTGGATTAATAACGGGATTTTTAGATAATTCGATAATACTGCGAAAGACGAAGTCCTAAGGCGGGCGCCTGCGGATTTCGTTTTTCGCCTTTCATTGTTGGCGAGGGTGCCTGCGTAGGGGAGGAACGATTATGATTGCAAAAGTGCAAAGCTATGCGCTTTCGGGTTTGGAGGGCGTTTGCGTCACGGTAGAGGCGGACGTTTCCAAAGGCTTGCCCGCATACGAAATGGTGGGATTGCCCGACGCGGCGGTTAAAGAATCGAAAGAACGTGTACGTAGCGCAATCAAAAACAGCGCGTTGGAATTTCCCGCGCACAAAATAACGGTCAATCTTGCCCCTGCGTACGTAAAAAAAGAGGGTTCGTCTTTCGACTTGCCCGTGGCGATAAGCTTGCTGATTGCCTATGGGGAATTGGAGGCGGACGTGCAGGGCTATATTTTCCTTGGCGAGCTTGCGCTCAGCGGGGATTTGCGCCCCGTGTCGGGGGTATTGCCCTCCATTATCTCGGCGCGCGACCGCGGTTTTGTGAAATTTATCGTTCCCAAAGACAACGAAAAAGAGGCGGGCTATATCGAAGGCGTCAGCGTGTTTGCGGCGAAGAATTTGAAGGAAGTTATCGACCATTTGTCGGGGTTAAAGCCTATGCAACCCGTACCTGCGGCATCCTTTGCTGCGGCGACGGCGGCAAGAGAAACTTCGCACGATTTGTCCTTTGTTAAAGGACAGGCAATAGCAAAACGCGCCTTGGAAGTGGCGGTGGCAGGCGGGCACAACGTGTTGTTTGTAGGCCCTCCTGGTAGCGGTAAAACGATGCTGGCAAGGTCGTTGCCTACGGTTTTGCCCGATATGTCTTTTGACGAGGCTTTGGAAATCACAAAAATACACTCGGTGGCGGGCACGCTCGGGGAAGAGGGGATTGTGACGGTACGTCCTTTCCGTAGCCCCCACCATACCGCGACGACGGTTTCCCTTTGCGGGGGTGGTAATAAGAGCGTGCATCCTGGCGAAATCAGTCTTGCCCACGGCGGCGTGCTGTTTTTGGACGAATTGCCCGAATACAAGCGTTCGTCCTTGGAATCGTTGCGCCAACCCTTAGAGGACGGCGTTATCACGATTTCGCGCGCGGGCGGTACGGTGACTTATCCTGCGTCCTTTATGCTGTGCGCGAGTATGAATCCTTGTCCTTGCGGGCATTACGGCAGCAGAAAACGCCGTTGCACTTGCACGCCCAACGATATTCGCAAATACCGCGCAAAAATTTCCGGACCGTTGCTTGACAGAATTGATATTCAGGTGGAAGTGGACGGTGTGGAATACGACGATTTGGTTTCCGAAGCGCGTGAAGAAACGAGCGCGGCGGTAAAGAAACGCGCGGATAGCGCAAGGGCGATTCAACGAGAGCGTTTTTTGAATTCTAATATCAAAACGAACGCGGAAATGGGGGAAAAGGAAACGCGCGAATATTGCCGTCTGAGCAAGGAATGCGAGGACGTTTTGCGTGAGGCTTTTGAACAACTGCACCTTTCGGCGCGCGCCCGTTCGCGTATATTAAAAGTGGCGCGCACGATTGCCGATTTGGAGCTTTGCGAGGAAATTTTGCCCGAGCATTTGTACGAGGCGATATCCTATCGAACGTACGGGGCGCAGCTTTCTGCGACGGAGTAACGGTATGATTACGTTTTTAAGAAATCACGTATTTTTCTACGTGGGGTATCTTGTAGGACTGTCGATTGTGGCGTTTTTTGCGTATGCAATTGACAAGAACAAAGCCAAGCGCGGCGCATGGCGTATTCCCGAAAAGGTATTGCTTGCGTTGTCGTTTATCGGCGGAGCGGCGGGGGGATATCTCGCCATGCATACGGTCAGACACAAGACGAAAAAATGGTATTTTCACGCCGTAAACCTCGTTGGTTTGGCGTGGCAGGGCGGTTTCTTGGCGTTTTTACTGCTCGGCTAAAAAAGGAGAACGAGAGATTGAACTTTGAAGAAAGTTTAAAGAGTAAAATAGTGGAAATTCCGCGCGGGGATAGCTTGTATCCTAAGGCGTGGGAAAGCTTGACGGACGCGCCCGAAAGGCTGTATGCGGTGGGCGACGTGTCCTTATTAAAGCGAAAAAAATTCGTCGTGATAGGTTCAAGGCGTACCCCCGCAAACGCAATGAAGTTGGGGGAAACGATTGCTAAGGAGTTATCTACGCGCTACGCAATCGTAACGGGCGCGGCGGACGGCGGGGACACGGCGGCGATTGTCGGCGGTTTGAAAAACGGCGTTATCTGTCTTTTGGCGGGCGGTTTTTCCGCGATACCGCAGGCGAACGTATCCCTTTTAGAAAGGGTGGCAAACGAGGGATTGCTGTTGTCCTTGCACCCCTACGAAACACCCGTGCGCTCCTTTTCCTACGAGTACCGCAATAAGTTTATGGCGGCGCTTGGCGAGGGGGTGTTGGTGCTTGGCGCGGGGGAAAAGAGCGGAGCGCTGATTACGGCGAAATACGCACAGGATTTTGCGAAAAAGATATTTGCGTTGCCCTATCCGCCCAATGCGGCGGCGGGCGCGGGCTGTAACGCCCTCATTAAAAAGGGCGGGTATCTGACCGAGAGCGCGACGGACGTTTTTACCGCTTTTGGCGAGGACGTAGCCGAGCAAAAGACGAAGATAGAGCTTTCTGCTGACGAAGAAAAACTGTATAACGCTCTGCAAGAAAACGGCGAGGGGCACGTGAACGAGCTGTCGGCGTCGACGGGAATTCCCGTGTTCAAGCTCCGCGCGGTGCTCTCTGCGTTAGAGATAAAAGGTCTGATTGTGGCGCTTGGCGGGAACCGCTATTCGGTAGTATAAACCGCAAAAAAAGCGCGTATAACATAACAAGGTAAAAATTTTTTATAAGGAATATAGAATGGATTTAATCATCGTAGAGTCGCCTTCCAAGGCGAAAACTATCACAAAGTACTTAAAAGGCAAATATCGCGTAGACGCGTCTGCGGGGCATATCCGCGATTTGCCCGTGCATACGCTCGGTGTAGACGTAAAGAACAATTTTGAACCAAAATACGTCAATTCGGACGGAAAAGAGGACGTTATCCGCCGTTTGGTAGACGCGACGAAAAAAGCCGATCGCGTTTATCTTGCAACCGACCCTGATAGAGAGGGGGAGGCGATTGCTTGGCATTTGCAGACGGTGCTCGGTTTGGACGAAACGGGCGACAACCGTATTGAATTTAACGAAGTATCGCAACGCGCGATTGAAGAGGCACTCAAAACGCCCCGCCAAATCAATTACAGTTTGGTGGACGCGCAACAGGCGCGCCGAGTGCTCGACAGATTGGTGGGGTATAAACTCTCCACGCTTTTAAACCACAAAATCGAGGACAAAAAGGGGAACGGCAAACGCACCCTTTCGGGGGGCAGAGTGCAATCGGTTGCCCTGCGTCTTTTGGTGGAACGCGAAAGAGAAATTGCGGCGTTCGTACCGCAGGAATATTGGAATTTAACGGCGGAGTTGCAAGATAAGCCCAAGGCATACGCGCCCTTTAAGGCGATGCTCGAAAAGAAAGGAACGAAGAAATATAAACCCTCGTCCGCAGACGAAACCGCGCAGGTTTTGGCGATAATAGAGCAGGGTAAATTCGTCGTAGCCAAGGTTAAAAAGACGGTGGCGAAAACGCACGCGCCCGCGCCTTTCACGACGAGTTCCTTGCAACAGGACGCGTCCAATAAATTGGGCTTAACCGCGCCCGAAACGATGAGCCTTGCGCAACATCTTTACGAAGGTATCGCGACGGAAAACGGCGACCACCTTGCGTTTATTACCTATATGAGAACGGACTCTGTGCGCGTATCGAAAGAGGCGCAGATGAAGGCGCTCGATAGAATTCGCGCGGTGTACGGGGAAGAATACGTGCCCGAAAAACCCAACTATTACGCGACGAAAAAGGGCGCGCAGGACGCGCACGAAGCGATTCGTCCTATTGACCTTGCAATGACGCCTGCCAAGGCGAAAACGTTGCTCGACAAAAAGCATTTTGCGCTGTATAAGCTCATTTACGAGCGTTTTTTGGCGTCGCAAATGGCAGAGGCAAAATACAACAGTATGCAAATGGAAATCGACAACAGCGGTTACGTCTTTAAGGCGAGCGGAAAGGTGTTGCTCTTTAAAGGCTTTACGGCGGTATATCAAGATTACAGCGCGAAAAAGGAGGACGAGGACGAAATCAACAGCGAAAAGCTGTTGCCCGATTTAAACGAAGGGGATATTCTCGACCTCGTCGGTATGAAAAAGGAACAAAAATTCACCAAGCCCCCGATGCGTTACACAGACGCGTCCATTGTTAAAACCATGGAAGAAAAGGGGATTGGCAGACCGTCCACGTATGCGACCATCATCTCGAAATTGATGCAAAAGTACGTCAAAAAAGAGGGCAAATATATGGTGCCTACGCCCATTGCCTATGACGTAGTGGATATGCTTGTAAATTGCTTTAAGGACGTTATGGACGTTGGGTTTACGGCGGATATGGAAACCAAGCTCGACGATATCGAAGAAGGCGGTGTGGATTGGCGCGCGGTGATTGGAGATTTCTATCCCGGGTTTGAAAAGAACTTACGCGCGGCGTCTACCTACGGCGATAAGCTGACGGACGAGGTTTGCGGAAAATGCGGGCATTTTATGCTCCGCAGAATTGGTAAATTCGGCAAATATCTCGCTTGCTCCAACTATCCCGAGTGTCAAAACATCATCAGCGAAAGCGAAGAGGAAGTCTCTGCGATTCGTTGCCCGAAATGTGGCGAAAACATGGTGGTAAAGAGCGGTAAGTTCGGTAAATTCTTGGCTTGCCCCAGCTATCCCGATTGCAAATCGACGATGTCGATGCCCTCGGACGAGGAACCCAAGCTTGCGGGGAAATGCCCCGATTGCGGGGCGGCAATGACGGTACGCAAATCCAAGAAAGGCAAGACCTATTACAGCTGTCTTGGTTATCCCGATTGCAAGTTTATGAGTTGGGACGTGCCGACGGGGGATAAATGTCCCGAATGCGCTGAGCCGCTTGTATATACGGCGACGGGCAATATCAAATGCAGCAGTAAAGATTGTTTCTATAAGATAAAAGTGGATAAACCGAAATCTACCCGCGCGAAGACGGAGATGCAGGACGATTTTCTGCCTCCGCCCTTAGAAGAGCCTTTCTATGACGATTACGAAGGGTGGTTCCCTGCGGATTATAACGATGAAAACTAAGGCAAAGGCGCTCGTTATTGGGGGTGGTTTGGCGGGTAGCGAGGCGGCGTATTACCTCGCGTCCCACGGCATACCCACCACCCTAATCGAGATGAAACCAAAAAAATTCACGCCCGCGCACGAGAGCGAAAATTACGGGGAGTTGGTTTGTTCCAACTCCTTAAAAAGCAACGACGTGTACGCGAACGCTTGCGGACTGTTGAAACAGGAGATGCGTTTGCTCGGCTCGATGATTATTGAGGCGGCGGACAAAACGAGCGTTCCCGCAGGCGCGGCGCTCGCCGTCGATAGGGATAAATTTTCGGCGTATATCACGGAAAAATTGAAAAACTGTCCCAATTTGACTTTACAAAGCGGCGAAGTGGAAACCCTTCCGAATATCGAAAAGGAGGGGGACGTGTACGCAATCATTGCGACGGGACCGCTCACGAGCGAACCGCTCAGCGAGAGCATACGGACGGCGTTTGGCGGTGGCTTGCATTTTTACGACGCGTCCGCGCCGATTATTTCGGCGGAGAGCGTGGATATGTCTTGCGCGTTTACGGGGGATAGATACGGCAAGGGCACGGGCGATTATATCAACTGTCCTATGGACAAGGACGAATATTACGCCTTTGTGGACGAGCTGTTGGCGGCGGAAAAAGCGGAGCTTCACGCCTTTGAAAAGCGGGAAATTTTCGAGGGCTGTATGCCGATTGAGGTAATGGCGAGCCGAGGCAGAGATACCCTTAGATACGGTACGTTAAAGCCCATAGGGCTTTACGGGGAGGACGGAAGACGTCCGTACGCCGTGTTGCAGCTGAGAAAAGAGAACGAGGCGGGGACTTGTTATAACCTCGTCGGTTTTCAGACGAATTTAAAATTCCCCGAACAAAAGCGGGTGTTTTCGATGATTCCCGCGCTGAAAAACGCCGAGTTTTTGCGCTATGGCGTTATGCACAGAAATACGTATATTCAATCCCCTGACGTTTTAAATCGCGATTTTTCGTGTAAGAATAATAGACGGATGTTTTTTGCAGGGCAAATCACGGGCGTTGAGGGGTACGTGGAAAGCGCGGCAAGCGGTCTTTTGGCGGCTATCCATATCACGGACGAAGTGTTGGCGCGCGCGCCCCACGTCTTTGACGAGCGTACGGTTTGCGGGGCTTTGGAAACGCATATTTCCACTCCGACGAAAGATTTTCAGCCCATGAACGCGAATTTTGGAATTTTATCCCCCTTGCCCGTCCGTATCAAGGACAAAAAGGAACGGTATAAAACCCTTGCGGAGCGGGCTTTGGAAACCGTCCGCGCGGAAATTGCAAAAAACGACGAAAAAAACAGGTAAGGAAGTAAGTGTATGGAATTTAGAGGAACGACGATTTGCGCGGTCAAAAAGAACGGCGTGACGGCGATTGCTGGCGACGGTCAGGTTACGATGGGCGAATCGGTTATTTTTAAAAACACGGCGGTCAAGGTGCGCCGTATTTTTGGCGGTAAGGTCATTTTGGGCTTTGCAGGCTCGGTGACGGACGCGTTTGCGCTCACGGAAAGATTCGAGGGCATGCTGAACAAGTTCGGCGGTAATTTGATGCGTTCGGCGGTGGAGCTTGCCGAGCTTTGGCGCAGCGATAAAATCGGCAGAAAATTGGACGCAATGATGATTACGGCGGACGCAAACACCCTGCTTATTTTGTCGGGTACGGGCGAGGTTATCGAGCCGGACGAGGGGGTATGCGCTATCGGTAGCGGTGGCAATTACGCCTTGGCGGCGGCGCGCGCGCTCTATCAAGAAACGGACTACGATGCGGAGACGATTGCGAAAAAGTCGCTGAAAATCGCCTCGGAAATTTGCGTATTTACCAACGATAATATCCGTTGCGAAACGGTGGGCGAGGCGCAAGAAAAGACGGCAAAACCCGCTAAAAAAGGGCAGAAAAAGGCTGAAAAGGAGGACGAATAATGGATTTATCCCCCAAGCAAATCGTATATAAATTAGATAAATATATCATCGGGCAAGAAGAGGCGAAAAAGGCGGTGGCAATTGCCCTTCGCAACCGTTACCGTCGCGCGCAGTTGCCTGCGGAAATCCGCGAGGAAATCACGCCTAAAAATATCATTATGAAAGGCCCGACGGGGGTTGGTAAAACGGAGATTGCAAGGCGACTTGCTAAGCTCGTAAAAGCCCCTTTCGTGAAAGTTGAAGCGACAAAATATACCGAAGTTGGGTACGTGGGCAAGGACGTCGAGGGTATGATTCGCGACCTTGCGGAATGCGCGTACCGTCTTGTAAAGGCGGAAAAGGCAGACGAGGTAAAGGCAAAAGCGACCTCTGCCGCGGAAAAACGCCTTGTCAAGGTGCTTTACGATGCAAAGAAAGAGGAGCGCAATCATCAGGACAAGGAAGAGTTTGAAAACGCTCTTTTAGAGGGCTTGCGTAAGGGCGAATACGACAATTTCATGGTGGAAATGGAGGTGTCGGACGAACCGCAGCCTATGGAGCTGGTGCCCGGTGGCGCGGCGATTTCCATCGGCAGTATCTTTGGCGATATGTTCCAAAACAAGATGAAAAAACGCCGTTTAAGCGTGCGTGAGGCTTTCCAAATTGCGCTTGCGGAAGAATCGGAAAAGCTGATGGACGAGGACGCGATTAAGGCGGAGGCGTTATATCGCGCGGAAAACGACGGCATTGTGTTTATCGATGAAATCGATAAGATTGCGGGTAAGGGCAACCGTAGCGGCGCAGACGTGTCTAGAGAGGGCGTGCAAAGGGATATTCTTCCCATTGTCGAAGGCTCGACGGTCGTGACCAAATACGGCCCGATTAAGACGGACTTTATTCTCTTCATCGCGGCGGGCGCGTTCCACGTGGCGGCGGTGGAGGACCTTATTCCCGAACTCCAAGGCCGTTTCCCCGTTTCGGTGGAATTGAAGAGCCTTACCAAAGAAGATTTTATCAAAATTTTAACGGAGACGGAAAATTCGCTCACCTTCCAATACAGCCAACTGCTCAGCGTGGATAACATCAATTTGGAATTTGACGATGGCGCAATCGAACGGATTGCGGAGGTGTCGGAGGAGCTGAACTTGACGTCCGAGGACATTGGCGCGCGCCGTTTGCATACGGTTATGGAATACCTTTTGGAGGATATTTCCTTTAACGCAGGTGGCGATTATCCGATGTTTACCTTAAAAATCGACAAAAAATACGTGGACGAACATTTGCAAAAATTGACGGGCGATCGCAATTTGAAGAAATACGTTTTATAAAAAATATTTAGGAAAAAACACTATGATTAATATCCCTAAGGGCACGAAGGACGTTCTGCCCCAAGACAGTTACAAATGGCAATACGTGGAAAGTACGGCGCGCGAAGTGGCGGAGCTGTTCAATCTCAAAGAGATACGTACCCCCACCTTTGAACATACCGAGCTCTTTCAGCGCGGTGTGGGGGACACCACCGATATCGTGACCAAGGAGATGTATACCTTTAAGGACAAGGGCGATCGGTCGATTACGTTGAAACCCGAGGGTACGGCAGGTACGGTGCGTTCGTTTATCGAGAGCGGGCTTGCAAACGGCGTTTTGCCTGCAAAAATGTACTATATCACGCCTGCGTTCCGTTATGAACGCCCGCAGGCGGGCAGACTGCGCGAATTCCACCAATTCGGCGTGGAAATTTTCGGCGCGAAAGGCGCGCAGACGGATGCGGAAGCGATTGTTATGGCGGATACCCTTTTGAAAAAGCTGGGGCTGAACGTCAAACTGTATATCAACTCGATTGGCTGTCCTACTTGCCGCGCGGCGTTTAATAAGGCGCTGAAAGAGTTTTTCGAGCCCAACCTTGAAAATCTTTGCTACGATTGCAAGGCGCGCTATGCGAAAAACCCCTTGCGCTTGCTCGATTGCAAGGAAGAAAACTGCAAAAAAATCAATGCGAACGCGCCGTCCATTTTGGACTACCTCTGTAAAGAGTGTTCGGCGCATTTTGAAGAGCTGAAAACCTGTTTAGATTTGGCGGGCGCGGCGTACGAAATCGACCCCCGTATCGTTCGCGGACTCGATTATTACACGCGTAGCGTGTTTGAGTTCGTGTCGACCTCGATTGGCGCGCAGGGTACGGTATGCGCGGGGGGCAGATACGACGGCTTGATTGCGGAGCTGGGCGGAAACCCGATGCCTGCGGTCGGTTTTGCGGCGGGCATAGAAAGATTGCTGATTGTTATGGAGCAGACGGGGGTGGAAATTCCCGCGCCCAAATGCCCCACGGTGTATATCGCGGGTATGGACGGCGAGTGTCGTAAAAAGGCGTTCGAGCTGGCGATTGCGCTCCGTAGCAAGGGTATTTTTGTGGAAATCGACCATATGGAACGTTCGGTAAAGGCGCAGTTTAAGTACGCGGACAAGCTGGGCGCGAAATACGTGGCGGTGATTGGCGGAAACGAGCTTGCCGAAGGCAAGGCAAACGTCAAGTGTATGGCGACGGGCGAAAGCGAAAGCGTGGCTTTTGCGGACATGGCGACATATTTTTTGACGAAATAACGGAAGATAAAATAGGAGGGAAATATTATGGTAAAATACGTAAATGCGGCAGGGCTGGAAGAACTGATTGCGACATCGAAGTTGCCGGTCTTTTGTGATTTTTGGGCGAGCTGGTGCGGTCCTTGCAGAATGCTTGCGCCCGTTTTTGAAGATATTTCGGACAAGTACGAGGGCGAGGCGGTTTTTGTGAAGATTGACATAGACGAAGAGGACAGCGAGGCGGCGGCAATCAAATACGGCATTTCGTCTATTCCGAACATTATCGTGTTCAAGGACGGAAAGCCCGTGGCGAATAACCTTGGTTTCGTGCCCGAGGCGGTGTTGGAGTCTTTTGTAAAAAACAACCTTTAATTATTAATAAAGAAAAAAGGCAGATATTCTGCGTAGAGAAAAAGGAGCAACGTCTTATGAAGAAAACGAAAAAAATAGGGGCGCTTATTTTGGCACTTGGTGTATTTAGCGCGGTAGGTTTTACCTCTTGCGGTGGCGATGGAGTAAAAGGAAATAATAGCGGTTCTTCCGCTTCAGAAAGCAGTAGCGCCGTGGACGGCGAAGATGGAAAAATGGCGTCGGAAGATTGGGAGACGGTAATTTCCGCCTTTCTTGCAACGGATAACGTGACTTATTGTGCCGACGTAACACAAGTGAGAACGAGCCGTAATTTGGAATGGGTAGGAACGCAGACAGCGAAACTTGCGGATGGCGTTAGCTACGTTATGGAAGTTTTTACGGAAACCTATAACGGCGAAGTGTTGGAAGGCTCGGAAGAATGGTACATATACGAGAAAAACGGTTTGACGCTTCAAATGTACAGGGATTCCTACGAAACGACGGAGTGGGCGTTGACTCAATATGACAATCCCTATTATGCTCCGACGATTGTGGGGGAGGCTTTGAGCAAGATAGCGTTAACCGAAGACGCTTTGGCTCGTTATGATGCGTTTAGCTATGATAAGATGTCTAACGAATACAGCATGACGGATAATGGGGTAACCATAAAGTTGACGATTAAAGGCGACAAGGTTGAGAAATTAAGCTTTTATGAAGGAACGGAGAGCGGTTATACAGACGTAAGATACACCTTTTCGGATTACGGAGTAACGGTAATTGGTGAAATTCCTTCTTTGGAATAAGATACTTTATGAAAAAGACGTCGAATCTATCATAGTAGGCGGTTCGATTGAAAAACGAAATAGAAAAAACCCGACGGGGCGTCCGTCGGGTTTTCTATTATATTGTGTGATCGCTTTTTTTGTCTTGCGACAAAACGGAGCGATTTCCGTATCTAAGGAAATTAATAATTTTCCGCTCTTACCTGGAAATATGCCTGAGGATGCGCGCAGATAGGGCAAACTTCGGGCGCTTTCTTGCCGACTACGATATGACCGCAGTTGGAGCATTGCCATACGGCGTCGCCGTCCTTCGAGAATACGAGGTCGCCCTTAACGTTCGCAAGGAGTTTTCTGTATCTTTCTTCGTGTTCCTTTTCGATAGCTGCAACACCTTCAAAAAGCTTAGCGATATCTTCAAAGCCTTCTTCGTGAGCAACCTTTGCAAACCCGTCGTACATATCCGTCCATTCGTAGTTTTCGCCCATAGCCGCTTCCAAAAGGTTTTCTGCGGTGGAGGAGATTTCGCCGCCGTTCAACAGCTTGAACCAAATTTTAGCGTGTTCCTGTTCGTTCTTTGCCGTTTCTTCAAAAATAGCCGCGATCTGTACGAAACCTTCTTTCTTCGCTTTGCTTGCAAAGTAGGTGTATTTGTTTCTCGCCTGCGATTCGCCTGCGAAAGCCGCCTGCAAATTCGCTTCCGTCTTGCTGCCTTTCAATACGGGCTGTTTTTCAAACTTACCGCTTTGCTTGCAAACGGGGCAAACTTCAGGAGCGCTGTCGCCTTCTACTACGTGGTTACAAACCGAACATTTGAATTTCATAATCAATACCTCATTTATCTTTATTTTTTTGTTTTACTTATTAGGACTAAGTTTCATTAACTGAATATAGTATAATATAAAAAAATGTATTTGTCAATAGTTTTTTAGAAAAAAAATTAAAAAATTTTTCGATTTTTTTCGCGGGGGATATTTTGGTGAAAAAAAGGGGATTTTTCACATAATTATAAAGGAATTTTCAAATTTTGGAAACAAAACGGGGGTATGATAGGATAAAGGATTAAAAGGATTTTATTATATAAGTATATCCGCGCGTGCGTAAGAAAGATTGACAAATTGCAAAAAAATTGCTACAATGTTTTTTGTTAGGGTTGTATATACTAAGTTGTGCACGGCAATACAAGGACGGCAGAAATGAAGAAACTCAGCGCAAGAAAAATGAAATGGATAGAGCGAACGGCGAAAAACAACCGTAGTTACAAATTATATTTGTATAATCGGTTTTTCAGTTTTTTGCTGATGGTGCTTTGCCAAATCGTCGGGTACGTATTTGCGATTTATCTTATCGTATACGATTCCCCGGCGGCGTTTGCCTTGCAGTCTGCGATTGCGGTGTTAGAGATTGTCGTGGTGTTGTACTTGATTAACAAGCACGATAGACCGACGTCGAGATTGAATTGGATTTTGCTGATTATGATTGCGCCGATTATTGGCGTGCCCGGATATTTGTTGTTTGGCGACGGCAAGCCCACGCGTAAAATGCTGAAAAAAATCAACGCGTCCAAAGAAGAAATTCGAGCGCAGAAAGCGCAGGCGCTTATAAAAGACGGCTCTGTAACGGATAATAGCAACGAAAATCAAGCTTGTGAAAACGGCATTGAGCATTATCTTTGCGAAGGCTTTGGCTACCGCCCCTATTATAACGGCGACGTCACCTATTATGAAAATGGCGAAAAGATGTTCCCAGAGATGCTTTCCGCGCTCGATAGTGCGGAAAAATATATTTTGCTCGATTATTTTATCATCGCCAACGGTAAGATGTGGGAAGAGATATTAAAACGCTTGCTCCAAAAAGCGGAGCAGGGGGTAAAGATACGCATTATATACGACGATTTTGGGTGTATGATGACCTTGCCGCCCAACTATGACCGCTATTTGGAAACGTTGCATGAAAATATCCGTTGCTTGACCTTTAATAACGTCGTACCCTTTTTCGCCGTGCGTATGAACAACCGAGATCACCGCAAAATTTTGGTGGTGGACGGTAAAACGGCGTTTACGGGGGGGATAAACCTCGCCGACGAATATATCAACGAGAAAAAACGTTTTGGGTATTGGAAGGATACGGGGATAAAAATTACGGGGGAAAGCGTACAGTCGTTTGTGGATATGTTCCTTTGCACTTGGAACGCTTTTCGCAAAGACAAAGAGGACGCGGGTTGGTATTTACCGCCCTTACAAGAACGGGACGGGACGCAAAACGAAGAGAAGTTCGTCATACAGCCTTATGAAAATTCTCCCTTGCTTAGAACAAGCGCGAGTGAGGCGGTGTACGCGGACATGATTCAGCGCGCAAAGCGTTATATTTATATCTTCACGCCCTATTTGATTTTGGGGGATTATTTGCGGACGGAGCTCTTAATGGCGGCGCGGCGCGGTGTGGACGTGCGTATCGTCGTACCGGGGATTCCCGATAAGAAGATGACCTATCGTCTTACGCGCGCAAATTATCCGTTGCTGATGAAGGCGGGTGTTAAGATATACGAATATACGCCCGGGTTTATCCACGCAAAGGGGATGGTTTGCGACGACGAATACGCCGTAGTCGGTACGGCAAATTTTGATTACCGCAGCTTGTATTTCCACTTTGAGGACGGGGTGTATTTCACCAAAAAGTCGGCGGTAGCGGCGGCGAAACGGGATGCGGACGAGGTCTTTGCCGTATCCAAGCTTTGTACGAAGGAGAACACGAAACGCAGTATGGTTGGACGGTTGTTTGATTCGGTATTGTGTGTATTTGAAACAATGTTTTAAGGGAAATTGGTAGGAGCGAGCAATGAAAGATAAAAAACCGAAGATGACGAGGAAAGAACGGGAAAAGCAAATGATTGCGGAGATGGAATCGGCGTTGTGGGAAAGAAAGACGACGGACGGCGAACAGAGCGAACCCGCTGAAAAGAGCGAACCCGCTGAAAAGGAGCCCCCGAAACAGAAAAAGGAAAAACCTGTAAAGGAGCCGAGCCCCAAAGCGGAACAAAAGCTGCATTGTTCCCGTTGCGGTACGCTGATGGAAAACGGAAAGTGTCCCAACTGCGGGCATTATATTTATATGCCGATGGACAAGGAAAAACGCAATAAAATCCGTTGGATTGTGGGCGGGATATGCGTTGTGGCGTTTGCGATTATTTTTGTCATTACGCAGATAAAAAAATAAGGAAAAAGGGCGGAAACGCTCTTTTTTTGTTGGTGTAAAAAAAATTGCGAAAAACCCGAACGAATTTTCGGGGGAAGTGTTTACAAACGGCGCATTTTGTGTTATAATATAAAAACGAAAAAACAGGGGAGAAATTAGGCGTGAAAATTATACATACGGGGGATATTCATCTCGGCTCGCCGTTGCGTGGTTTGCCGACGGAGAAAGCGAAAATTCGCCAAGCGGAAATCGTGGATGGTTTCCGCCGTTTGTGCGCGTATGCGCGTGAAAACGGCGTACAGGCGGTGTTGATCGCAGGGGACTTGTTCGATGAAGAGCAAACGCTTTCCTCTCTCCGCGCGGACGTTTTGACGGCGGTAGCAAACGCCGCTCCCGTTTGTTTTTTCTACGTTTCCGGTAACCACGATGCAAACGTGTTTGCAGGGGAAAATCTGCCCCAAAACCTCTATTTATTTTCCAAAAATCACGGCTGGCACAGTTATGAATTGCCAGAAAGCGTTGCGGTGACGGGGATAGACGCTTGCAACCTGCGCGAGGACGGGTACGCGGCGTTGCGCCTGCTTCCCGATAGATTTAATATCGTGATGATGCACGGGGATATTGCGCGCGCGCAAGGTGCGGACAGCGTCAATTTGCAACAGCTCCAAAACCGTCATATCGATTATCTTGCCCTTGGGCATATCCATATTCCAATGATGCAGGCGGAGCGTTTGGACGGGCGCGGGCGGTATCGGTATTGCGGTTGCCTGGAAGGCAGAGGCTTTGACGAAAGCGGGAAACGGGGATTTTTTCTTTTGGAAGTGCAAGGGGGACGGCTGGTTAACGAGCAGTTTTTGTCCCTTGCCAAGCGTGACGTCGCCCTGATTCGCGTGGATATTTCGGCGTGCCGTAGTTATTACGACGTGGAAACGGCGGCCCTTTCCGCTCTTAGTGCGGTAAGGAAAGAGGATATGGTAAAATTGGTGCTGACGGGAAATCATGAGGCGGGTTTACGCAAGGATTTGACGTTGCTTTCCACTCGTTTATCCGAACAGTTTTTCCACGTAAAGGTGGTGGACGAGAGCCGCGCGCGCATCGATTACGAACGCTATAAAAACGATTTATCCGAGCGTGGGGAGTTTGTGCGTGAGGTGGCAAGATACGCCCTTAGCGATAAGCAGCGCGCCGAGATTTTGGACGTGGGCTTGAAAGCGTTGGCGGGGGAGGATATTGATTTATGAAGATACTCTCTTGCTATATTACGGGGTTTGGGAAATTTAGCAACCAAAACTTTGCCTTTTCCGATTTGACGGTTATCAAAGAGGATAACGGTTGGGGAAAGACGACCTTAGCGGCGTTTATCCGCTGTATGCTGTTCGGTATGGAAGCGGGCAGAGGCAAAGCCGTGGAAAATAACGACCGCGCGCGCTACGCGCCTTGGCAGGGCGGTACGTATGGTGGAACGCTGACTTTTGTTTGTGGTGGCAGACAGTACCGCGTGGAGCGCACGTTCGGCAGAACGCCCGTGCAAGACGTCGCGCGGGTGTACGACCAAAATAATATGCAATGTTTCGATTTTGGCGAGCGCGCGCAGAATTTGGGCGAGCGCCTTTTTGGCGTGGATGCCGACAGCTATTCGCGCAGCGTGTATATTCCGCAAGGCGAGATTGAAACGGGCGGTGTTTCCGAGGATATGAAAACGCGCTTGCTTGCCCTTTTGAGCAACGGCGGTAACGGCGAGGCGGGGGCGGAGCGCGCTTTGCAAAAGTTAGACGAGGCAGACCGAAAGCTCCGCGCAAAACGCCGTCCCGCTAAGGGGAAATTGGACGAGATTGACGAGCGTTTGGACGAAATTGCAAGGTGCAAGGCGGATGCGGACGGAAATGCCGAGCAGGTAAGACGGTTGCGCGCGCAGGCGGCGCAGGCAGAACAGGATATTTTGCTTTGCAATCAAAAGCTGGACGAATTGGAAAAGCAGACGGAAATTCTTTCGCGCAAAAACGAGCTCGTCGTGGCGAAGGATATGCAAACGCGCTTGCAGACGGCAAGAGAAGAGCTTAGCGTGTTGCGCGCCTTTTTCGGCGGTCACGACCCCGCTACGCTGAACGTGGAGGGGTTGCAAGCCGCCGTGGGCGAGTTGTATCAATGGAAGGATAGACTGCGGGAGTTGGAAGGACGGCTCGCTACGCCCATGACGGGGGAAGAAAGCGAACTCCGCGCGAAAATTACCGCTTGCGAAAAAAATCTTGCCTCCTACGACGAGATTTTGGCGAAACAGGGCGAGAATAAGGAACGCAAACCCAAGGGCAAAAAAATCGTGCCCAAAGTCACCCGCCGTATGCGTTGGCTGTTGATTTTGTCGGTGGCGGTGGCGATTATCGGCGCGGCGCTTGCGCCCACGATATTGGCGCTGGGGCTTAGTTTGCTCGGGGTTGGCTCGGTGGGTATGGTGTTCGTGTTTTTGCGTATTTTACCCCGTTATGAGCGGACGGAAACGGCGGAGAAAGGGACGTCCACAGAGGACGAGGTTGCGCGGTTGTACGACGAAACCTATGCAGAGTGGACGGAATTAAAAAAGCAACTTTCGCAACTTTCGGGAACCGCGCAAGGCGCAAGCGAGGGATATGCTCCCTCCTTCGATAGGGACGCCACGGAAAAGGAACGCGCGGAGTTAAGAGAGAAAATACGCGTGAAAGAACAAGCCGTGGAGGGATTTTTGCGCAATTTTGCGTTTGCGGAAACGTACGATCATCGCGCGTCCTTGCAGATACTCCGCGAGAATATCGTTCGCTATGGCGTTTGCGAAAAGACGGTGCAGGAATACGAGGCGCGTTTGCAGGGGTATTCCGAGGAAGAAATTTTGGCGATAGATACGCAAACGGACGGGGACGTGTCGGCATTGCGGGCGCAAAAACAGGCTTGGGGAGATAAAAAAGAAGAGCTGTTGAACGCGCGTAGCGATTGTCTTAGTCGCGCGGAATATTTGGAGGCGCAGTTGGACAAGGCGGCGCTCTTGACCGAAGAGAGTGTGTTGATAGAGGAAAAGGCGCGCTTGGAAGAGCGACACCGCGCGATTTTGGCGGCGAGAGAAATTTTGCTCAAAGCCAAAGAAAATATGGCGGCGCGGTATCTCGACCCCGTGGAAAAGGGTTGTCGGTATTATCTTGGCGTATTGCAGGGCGCAGACAATTTGCGTTTTGCGGCGGACGGCACGCCCGTGTACGAGGAAAAGGGCGCGTTTCGGACGCTGGGGTATTACAGCGTAGGTTCTAGGGAATTGGTGGGGCTTTGTACCCGCATAGCGCTTGCGGACGCGGTGTTTAAAAGGGAATTGCCCGTGCTTGTTTTAGACGACCCGTTCGTCAATTTAGACGACGTCCGTACCGAGCGGGCAAAGGCGCTCGTAAAAGAGCTTGCCAAGCGGTATCAAATTATCTACTTGACCTGCAAGAGCGAAAGAAGAATATAGAGAATATCAAAGATGAAATTTCCGTGAAAGCGCGGAAATTTCTTTTTTGAACGGTTGACTTTATTCCTAAAAAGGAATAAAATGAAACTATTAAGGTTAGAGTAGCAAAGAGGTAGTACAAATGTCGAGAGAAAAAGCAAAACAAGCGGGGACGATACGGACGCTATTAAAGAGCGTGCGACAGTATAAAAAACCGTCGCTTATCACCCCGATTTTTATGGCGGTCGAGGCCTTTTGCGAGTGTTTAATTCCCTTTTTCATGGCGCTGATGATTGCAAAAATCAACGTAGACGGGATTACTTCGCAACAAGCAATGAGGCGTATTTTAACGTATGGCGGCGTCATGGTGGGATTGGCGATTTTGTCGATGACCAGCGGGGTTATGGCAGGGCGGTTTGCCGCAACGGCAAGCTGTGGTTTCGCCGCGAATTTGCGCCACGATTTGTTCTATAAGGTACAGAAATTTTCCTTTTCTAACGTCGATAAGTTTTCGACGTCGTCCCTCGTTACCCGTGTGACGACGGACGTTACCAACGTACAGCAATCCTATCAGATGTGTTTGCGTATCGTTATCCGCGTGCCCTTGCAATTTTTGTTTGCGATAATGATGAGCTTTATCATCAACCCGAAACTCGCGTGGATTTTCTTGGCAATCGTGCCTATTTTGGGGGTACTGCTGATTGCGATTATGCGCTTTGTAATGCCCTTTTTCAGAAAGATTTTCAAAAAATACGATGCGCTCAACAATTCCGTGCAGGAAAACGTGGGCGGTATCCGCGTTGTCAAATCTTTCGTGCGCGAAGACCACGAAACGAAGAAGTTTGAAAAGGCGGCGGGAGAAGTTAGAAACGACTTCACGAAAGCGGAAAAAATCCTCGCGCTCAACAACCCGATAATGACCTTTTTCATCAACGTGGCGGCGACCTTGATAGCCTTTTTCTCGGTGTATGCGATTGTGGATAAGACCCATTGGGCGGCGTATAAGGGCTTTGGGGCGGGACAGCTTTCTGCGCTCATTTCCTACGGGATACAGATGCTGTCCTGTCTTATGATGTTCTCGATGATTTTCGTTATGCTGTCGATGTCGATTGAATCGGCTCGCCGTATTGCGGAGGTGCTTAACGAGGAATCGGATATCGTCAGCCCCGAAAACGGCGTTACGGAAGTCAAGGACGGTTCTATCCGTTTTGAAAACGTCAACTTTAAATATTCCGCAAAGGCGGCGAAATTTGCCCTCTCGGATATCGATTTGGATATCAAATCGGGCGAAACGGTGGGTATTTTAGGGGGTACGGGCTCGTCGAAAACGACCTTGATACAGCTTATCCCCCGTCTGTACGACGCGACCGAGGGGGAAGTGTACGTCGGCGGGATCAACGTAAAAGACTACGATTTGGATACCCTCCGCCGTGAGGTTTCCGTCGTTTTGCAAAAGAACGTGCTCTTTTCGGGTACGATTAAGGAAAATCTGCGTTGGGGGGACGAAAACGCAACGGACGAGGAAATTGAACGGGTGTGCAAATTGGCGCAGGCGGACGAATTTATCCGCTCTTTCCCCGACGGGTACGACCATTATATCGAGGCGGGCGGGACCAACGTTTCGGGCGGTCAAAAGCAACGGCTTTGTATCGCAAGAGCCTTGCTTAGAAAGCCCAAAGTATTGATTTTGGACGATTCGACGTCGGCGGTAGATACCAAGACGGACGCGTTAATTCGTCACGCGTTTGCCCAAGAAATCCCCAACACGACGAAAATTATCATTGCCCAACGTGTGGCGTCCGTGGAAAGCGCGGACAAAATTCTGCTCCTGGACGGCGGTAAAATCGTCGCCTGCGGTAACCATAGCGAGCTGATGAAAAACAGCGCGATTTACCGTGAGATTTACGAGGCGCAGACCAAGGGAAAGGAAAGCGAAGAAGGGGGTGAGGCGTAATGGCACAAGCGACGACAAGAAAACCCGTTATGCCCAAAGGCCCTATGCGCGGTCGGGGCATGCCCATACCCAAGGGTATGATTAAAAAGGGCACCCTCAAACGCCTTTTGAAAACGGTGTTTAAATATTACAAGTGGCGTATGATTTTCGCTTTGCTTTGCATTGCAATCAGTTCGGTCGGCAGTTTGGTTTCGTCCGTGTTTATGGTTTCTATCGTGGACGACGTTATCATGCCTGCAATTGGGAAAGACGGAACAGGTTGGACTCTCCTACTTCAAAACCGATTGATAAACTTGGTTATTATGATGATTACGGTGTACGGCGCGGTCATTTTGGCGTCGTTCACGTATACGCGGATTATGGCGACGGTTACCCAAGGCATGCTGTACCATTTGCGTACCGATATGTTTGCAAAAATGCAAAAATTGCCGATTAAGTACTTTGATACGCACGCGCACGGCGATATTATGAGTACCTACACCAACGACACGGACGCAACCCGTCAGCTAATCGGACAGAGCTTGCCTACGCTACTTAGCAGTTCGCTGACGCTCATTACGACGATTGTTTTGATGACGTATTACAGCTTTTGGCTGTTTTTGGTGGTGCTCGTATCGACCTTTGCGATGACGTTCGTCGTCAAGAAAATCGGTGGCGGTAGCGCGAAATATATGGTGGCGCAACAGACTTCCCTTGCCCAAGAAGAGGGCTTTATGGAAGAGATGATGAAAGGGCAAAAGGTCGTCAAAGTCTTTACGCACGAGGAAAGGGCGAAGGAAGATTTTGAAAAGCTCAACCAAAAGTTGTTTAAGGACAGCGAAAAAGCGCACGTGTACGGCAACGTATTAGGACCTATCCTTGGTAATATCGGCAATATCACCTACGTATTGATAGCGATTGTGGGCGGGGCGCTGTTTGCGCTCGGCGCAAAGAACGTGAGCTTTGGCTCGTTGCTCTTTAACGGGAGTTCGCTCCTTGGTATCGGCGTTATCGTGGCGTTTTTGGGTATGTCCAGAAACTTCACGCAGATTGTCAACCAAACCTCGCAACAGGTATCGATGATTGCCATGGGCTTGGCAGGGGCGAGCCGTGTGTTTACGCTCATGGACGAAGAGCCCGAGCAAGACGAGGGGTACGTTACCCTTGTGAACGCGAAACGCGACGAAGACGGTAACCTTACGGAAACCACGGAGCGTACGGGGCTGTGGGCGTGGAAACATTACCATAAGGCGGACGGAAAGACGACGTATACGCAGCTGCAAGGGGATATCGTTATGGATATGGTAGATTTTTCCTACGTGCCCGAAAAGCAGGTATTGACGGACGTCACGCTGTACGCAAAGCCCGGACAGAAGATTGCCTTCGTCGGCGCGACGGGGGCGGGGAAGACCACGATTACCAACCTTATCAATCGTTTCTACGATATCGCGGACGGCAAAATCCGTTACGACGGTATCAATATCAATAAAATCCGCAAAGAGGACCTTCGCCGTTCGCTTGGTATCGTTTTGCAAGATACCAATTTGTTCACGGGTACGGTTATGGAGAATATCCGCTACGGGCGATTGGACGCGACGGACGAAGAGTGTATCGAGGCGGCAAAGCTCGCCAATGCGGACGATTTTATCTGCCGTTTGCCCGACGGGTATAACACGATGCTCACGAACAACGGCGCAAACCTTTCGCAAGGTCAAAGACAGCTTTTGTCCATTGCCCGCGCGGCGGTGGCGGACGCGCCCGCTATGATTTTGGACGAAGCGACCTCGTCTATCGATACCCGCACGGAGGCGCTCGTCAACGACGGTATGGATAAGCTGATGCACGGCAGAACGGTTTTCGTTATCGCGCACCGACTTTCTACCGTCCGTAATTCCAACGCCATTATGGTTTTGGACCACGGCAGAATTATCGAGCGTGGCACGCACGAACAGTTGCTCGAACAGAAGGGGACGTATTATCAGCTCTATACGGGTGCTTTCGAATTAGAATAAAAACGACGTATTTGCGTCGCAATACTGCGTTGGGCTTACGTTTTCCCTCGGTCACGTACGTCTATGTACGCTCCCGTCGGGAAAGCCGCGCCCTCCTTGTCTTGCTCGCATCTCCGCCGTTTTAACTCGACCGAGTGTTCGTAAAATGCGGTCGACTATGCCTCCAAACGAACGTGGGACATATACACACACGGACGAAAAGACAGTAAAGCTAGCTGCAAGATTATCTTGCCCGTTTTAACTCGACCGAGTATTCGTAAAATGCGGTCGACTATGCCCCCAAACGAACGTGGGGCGTATACACACACGGACGGAAAGATAGTAAAGCTAGCTGCAAGATTATCTTGCAAACAAAAAAGCAAGGCAGATACGCCTTGCTTTTCGTTTTGTTTGTATGCAGTTAAAATTACATCAAAACCTTGGACAGGAAATCTTTCAATCGCTCGTCCTTGGGGTTTTCAAAAAATTCCTTAGGGGAATTTTCTTCCTTAATCACGCCTTCGTTCATAAAGATAACGCGGTTAGCCACTTCCTTTGCAAAGCCCATTTCGTGCGTAACGACGACCATGGTCATACCCTCGTTGGCAAGCTCCGTCATAACCTTTAACACTTCGCCGACCATTTCGGGGTCGAGCGCGGAGGTGGGCTCGTCAAAGAGCATAACGTCGGGGGACATTGCCAGCGCGCGCACGATAGCGATACGCTGTTTCTGACCGCCCGAAAGGGTGGAAGGGTATACGTTTGCCTTGTCTTCCAATCCGATACGTTTTAAAAGCTCCATGGCGGTTTCTTGCGCTTCCTGCTTGCTTTGGAGTTTTAATTTAACGGGCGCAAGCGTGATGTTTTGCAAAATGGTAAGGTGGGGGAACAAGTTGAATTGTTGGAACACCATACCAATTTTTTGGCGGTGCTTGTTGATGCCTTTTTGGATTTTGCGCTCCATAGATTTTTCTTTTTTGCGCAATTCTTTATAGGCGATTTCCGCTTCTCTTACGGCGTTTTCGTCGTATTCGTCCGTGCCTTTTTTCGCTTGCAGAGCTTTCCAAGCAGCTTTCCACTCGCCCCGCTCCATTTTAAAAACGGTATTGCCGTTAAATTCGATACGTCCCGAGGTAGGCTCTTCCAAGCGGTTTAAACAGCGCAAGAAAGTGGACTTACCGCATCCCGACGGTCCGATAACGGCAACGACGTCGCCTTTATGGATGTCGATATTCACGCCTTTGAGAACTTCCAGCTTACCAAAAGATTTGCGCAAGTTTTTTACGGAAAGGACGGGCGTGTTGTCAAGGACGGCTTGATTTTCTGTCGTTTGTACTGCGAAGTCAAAATTATCGTTCATTTTTCTTAAACCTCTTTTCCAAAAGTTTTTGAATAAGCGTCAGCAGTAAAACGACGGCTAGATACATCGCTGCCGCGGTAAAAAGCATTGTCATATAATAGGCGGGTTTGTCGAGTCCGATTTTATCAGCCATACCGAGCAAATCCCAACGCTGTTCGCTATTGACGAGAATAACGATACAATCGACCACGGAGGTTTCCTTTACCAAGATGATGATTTCGTTGAAAATGGTGGGAACGACGACCTTGATTGCCTGCGGAATAACGATAGAAAACATGGTTCTTGTCCAACCCATACCCAAGCTTCGTCCCGCTTCCATTTGACCTTGGTCGACGGAGGTGATACCGCTGCGGATAATTTCCGTCATATACGCGCCCGAATTGATGCCGAACGCCAAAATGGGAACGATGATGGTGGTGGGGGAGTATTTCAGGGAAACAAGGATGACGCCGGACATTACCAATAATTGCAACATCATGGGCGTACCGCGGATGACCGCGAGGTAAACGTCTACAATTTTGTTTAATATCTTGATGATAATGTTGTTTTTCGGCGCAATTTTTATCATAGATAACACGACACCGATAAGAAACCCAATCACGCAAGCCGAGAAAGCAATAATCAAGGAAATGCTGAACGAGCTTAAAAGAGATTCGCGGACTGAGAATATAAATTTGAGATGATTTTTTATACCCATTTAAAAATCCTTATTACAGTAATACTTAGTTTGCGCCACCGCTGTGGTTGATGGTATATTGGTCAATGAGGCCGTCTTCAATCATTTCTTCAAGAATAACGTTTACTTTGCTAACAAGATCTGTTGCGGCCTTGTTAAAATACAAAACGTAAGATTCGGGTTCAGCGTCCAATTCAAAGCAGTCTAAATTGCTGTTTGCGTTGGTAATAGATTGCGCGGGCAATTTATCGATAATAACGCCCCCGCAAATCGAACCGATATCACGGCTTGCGAGAATTGCGTTTTCATAATTGCGTTTTGCAAAACCAACGAGGTCGCCCTCTGCCGCCATCGCATCGTCCAGCATAAATTCGCCCGTCGTACCTGTTTGAATACCGATTGCTTTGTTGGAAAGTTCGTTTAACTTGGAAATAGACAATTTGCCGTCCGTCAAATCCTCTTCATCAAACGTGCCGTCGGGTACGATAACGTATTGTACGGAAGTAGCGTAGCTGATAGATGCGAGAGCAACTTGGTCACGGCCTTCGTTTTGCGTCATACCTGCTGCGCCGACTGCCATTACGTTTCGTTGAACTTCGTTCAGGATTTGGTTAAAATCAATATCGTAAACGACTACATTGTAGCCAAGCTTGCCACCGATATAGTTCATAATATCGATGTCTACGCCAACGACTTTGCCGTTTGAAACGTATTCGTAGGGAGCAAAACCTGCGTTGGTGTAAACGTACAAGGTGTTACTGCTCGGCTTGCTACAACTCGAAAAACTCATGGTTGCCAATGCCGCCGTCGTTGCCAAAGTGCATGCTAAAATCTTTTTGATACTCATAATAATATCTCCTTTTGATAATATTTTTCGTGTTATATTTTGTCTGCTTGTTTTATAATGTATAGAAAAATAAGTCAATCGTTTTTACGCCAAAATCAAAAAAATTGCATTTTTTTATAACAACAAAGTGAATAAATGTATAAAAATAGTGAATATACTGCATAAAAACATAAAACAGGCATTGCAAAGCAATCGTAAGGTTAAGGGGCAATCTTGCTTGCAATTCCGCAAAAAATATGCTATAATGGGGAGCGAAAAAACGAAAAAGGGCGGATAGGTACCTTGAACAACGAATATTTTTCCTTTGAAGTGATAAAAACGGACGAAGAAACGGGGGCGCGCGCAGGGATTTTGCACACGCCGCACGGCGATATTGAAACGCCCGTATATATGCCTGTCGGCACGCAAGCGACGGTAAAGGGGGTGTTCCCGCGTGATTTGAAAGAGGCGGGCTCGCAGATTATTCTGTCCAACACCTATCACTTATACATGCGCCCCGGCGACGATATCGTCAAAAAGGCGGGCGGTTTACACAAATTTATGAATTGGGACAAGCCCATTTTGACGGACAGCGGCGGTTTCCAAGTGTTTTCTTTGGGTAAGCTTAATAAAATCACCGACGAGGGCGTGCAATTTTCTTCTAATATCGACGGCAGTAAGCATTTCTTCACCCCCGAAAAGGCGATGCAGGTGGAGCAAAACCTCGGCGCGGATATCATTATGGCGTTCGACGAATGTAGCGAATACGGCTATAACCACGCGCAAGCAGAGGCGGCGATGAAACGGACCGCGGCGTGGCTGGAACGCTGTTATAAATTCCACGACAAGCCTCAGCAGGCGCTCTTCCCCATTGTGCAAGGGAACATGTACAAGGATTTGCGCGGTGAGAGCTTGCGCCGCACCTTGCCCTTTGTAAAGCACGGTATCGCTATCGGCGGGCTTTCCGTTGGCGAGCCGAAACCGATTATGTACGAAATGCTCGATTATTTACAACCGTTGTTGCCCACGGACGTGCCCAGATATTTGATGGGCGTTGGTTCGCCCGATTGTCTTATCGAAGGGACGTTGCGCGGAATCGATATGTTCGACTGCGTGCTTGCAACCCGTATCGCCCGCAACGGCACGGCGTTGACTTCCCGTGGCAGAGTGGTGGTGCGCAACGGAAAGTACAAGGAGGATTTTACTCCCCTTGACGAAGAGTGCGATTGCTATTGCTGTAAAAACTACACGAAGGCGTACCTTCGCCACATGATTAATACGGGCGAAATGTACGGCGCGATGTTGCTTAGCTTGCACAATATCACCTTCTTGCACAAGCTGATGAAAGGGTTGCGGAACGCCATTTTGGGCGGTTACGTCAAGGAATACACGCAAGAATTCTACCGCAAATACGGCGGTGAGGGAAAATGGTAAAACCCGCCGTTTTCTGTCGAACAGGATTGTTAAGTTTATGAAATTTCCGTGAAAAATGGAAAAAGCGGGATTTTCTGTAAAAAATCGCTTGCAAAAAAGCGAAAAAAAGGGTATCATTAAATACGGAAATTAAAAACGCATGCTATGCGTAAAGGAGAAAACTATGTTTTTATTGAAATTATTGACAAGCAGCGGTTTGTCTGGTAGCGACATATCCGACAGCGGTTTGTCCGACAGCAGCTCGAGTAAACTCGTGTATAGCAACCCCTCGTTTTTTGACAAATACGGTATGCCTATTTTGTTCGGCGCTTTATTCGTTTTGATTATTTTGTGGATGTTCTGGAGCTCCCGTAAGCGCAAGAAACAGCAAGAAGAAACGATGGAAAAGCTCAACTCGTTGCAACCCGGCACGAAGATTGAAACGATTGGCGGTGTCTTCGGTACGATTGTGGAAATGAACAAAGACGACGGCACGTTCGTTTTGGAAACGGGTTCGGAAAAATTGGGCAAGACGTATATCCGTTTTGACAGAAATGCAATCGCGCGTATCGAACCGAGCGCGGCTCCCGTACAACAGGAGGCTCCCGCAGAACCCGCAGTAGACGAAGCGCCCGAATTTGAACCCGTAAAAGAAAATGCGGAAGAGGTTGCGGAAGAAAAAACCGAAACCGAAACGGAAGAAAAGAAAGACTGATTACGGCGTTCGCGGTAACCATTAATAAAAGTTCTAAAAAACAAACACCTTCGCATAGGATAACAGCGGAGGTGTTTTTGTATGAAAAACGAAAGGTTATATTCGGACGTATTCGCCGTGATAAAGGGCGTATTGACGGCTTTGGCGATATCCTTGTTGTTTGCAATCTTTTTTGCGGTGGTAATTCGCGTGGCGTCCGTGCCCGAAAAAGTGATTTACCCCATCAACCAGACGGTCAAGGTATTGGCGGCGTTTTTGGGCGCGTTGTTTTTCGTGCGTGGCGAAAAGGGTTGGAAAAAGGGATTGCTTGTCGGCGTTTTGTTCTTTTTGCTCTCGTACGTGACTTTTTCTGCGGTCGGTGGCTCGTTTGCGTTGTCGCCCTTGGCGATTGCGGAGCTTGTTTTTACGACGCTCGGCGGTGTAATCGGCGGGGTTTTGGGGGTAAATTTACGGCGGTAAAGGGGGCGCTTGGCGCGTAAAATACAAAAAAAGCGTAAGTGGCGTTGAAAAGCGGAAAAAAATTGAAAAAACCGCTTGCAATTTGTGAAAAAGTGTATTATAATAGACGTATCAAAAATAACAACACCACATAGGAGGACGTTATGATTAAGACGATTGCGAAACCCGCAGATAAGAAAGTGACCGCTTGCGGCGAATGCAGAAGCACCTGTCAGTCCGCTTGCAAAACGAGCTGTACGGTAGGTAACCAATCCTGCGAAAGAATCACGCGCGAAGAAAAAATCGAACGCAAATAATTCTTTGGCAACCGTGGCGCTTTGCCACAAATCGTAGGAAATAATCGCAAAAAACGGCGTATTGGTTCAGTACGCCGTTTTTAACCGAGTATAAAAGGAAGGATACCGTGATACACGTATTCAGTTATAGAGATAAAAATTACATTTACGACGTGGGCAGCGGCGCTCTGCACGAGTGTGACAAGCCCACCGCCGACTACTTAAAGGCGAAGGAAGAGGGACAAGCTGTCGATATTACCTATATCACTGACGAACAGATTGCCGAAATTCTTTCCGACGTGGAGGGGTTAAAGGCGCAGGGCTTGCTCTTTAAGGACGAGGTTAAGGCGTATCCCGTCAAGAGCAACGAAGTGAAGGCGCTTTGTATCCACATCTGCCACGATTGCAATTTCCGTTGTCGGTATTGCTTTGCGGACGAGGGGGCATACCACTCCAAACGCGAGAGTATGTCCTTTGAAACGGCGAAGGCGGCGGTCGATTTTCTCCTTAAAAACAGCGGGAAACGCAAGGTTTTGGAAATGGACTTTTTCGGTGGCGAACCGCTGATGAATTTGGACGTTTTGAAAAAGACCGTGTATTACGCCAAGGAAGAGGGTGCGAAAGTCGGTAAAAAATTCCTGTTTACCACGACGACCAACGCGCTGCTTTTAAACGACGAAACGATTCAATTTTTCAACGAAGAAATGGAAAACGTGGTACTTTCGTTGGACGGCAGAAAAGAGGTGCACGACGCCATACGTACCACGATTAACGGCAAAGGCACGTTCGATTTAATCATTGACAAAATCAAGAAATTTATATCTTTGCGTGGCACGAAGAGCTATTACGTGCGCGGTACGTTTACGGCGAAAAATCTCGATTTTGCCAAGGACGTTTTGTTCATTGCAGACCAAGGCGTGGACTCCATTTCAATGGAGCCCGTGGTGACGGATATCGACGATTTGCAAATCAAACCCGAGCATATCCCTACCATCAACGCAGAATACGAAAATCTCTGCGAGGCGTATTTGCAACGCCACAAGAACGGCGAGGGGTTCAATTTCTTCCATTTTAACATCGATTTGGAGGGGGGACCGTGCCTTTCCAAGCGCGTATCGGCGTGCGGAGCGGGTAACGAGTATTTCTCGGTGACGCCCAACGGCGATTTGTATCCTTGCCACCAATTCGCGGGCAACGAAAAATTCCGTATGGGTAGCGTTTTTGAGGGGATTACCCGCCAAGACACGCGGGAGCTTTTTAAAAATTCCTGTCTGTTTACCCGTAAAAAATGCGAAGATTGCTTTGCAAAGTTTATTTGTTCGGGCGGTTGTAGCGCAAACAATTACAATTTCAACGGCGACATCAACGAGCCGTACGAAGTGACCTGCGCGATGATGAAAAAGCGCGTGGAATGCGCAATGCATATTTTGGCAGAGAAAAAATTGCTCGGCAACTGAGGAAAAAAGAAGAAAAAGCGAGAAAAATTTCGCAAAAACACAAAAAAATGCCGCACAGTCGTCGATAATTGTTGACGAGTCGGCTATAAATAATGTATAATAAATAAGTATTCATTGTAAGTTTTCGGGGGAGATGAACCCGAAACACACAGGAGGCTATTATGGGCAAAAAGAAATCGGTGGTATTGATGACCTTCCTTACCATCGTAATTGTCGCGTTGTGCGTAATCACGGCGTTCCCTTCCTTCCGTTTGCCTTGGAGCGAAAACAAGAAGGACAAGTGGGTTCCCGCGATTTTGCAGATGGACGTCGGCAGAGACTTTGGCGACGGTTACTACACCTACTATTATCCCAACGGTGTAATTACCGAGGCTGATTATCGTGCGGAGTATCTCGATTATGAGACGACTGCGAACGAAGCAACCGAAGACAAAGACGAGGCGGAGAAGGCGTTTGAAGATTTCAAAACCGCTTATGCAAGAGTGGAAGGCGTCAACGGTTTGCGTTTTAGCACGGACGACGACGCTGGCATTTTGGCGGATTACGAAGTGACGAAGGACAGCGCGGGCAAGGTGCTCGATTGCGTCGGCGTTATTTCGGAAGATTTCAACGTGGCGTTTGGCAGAGCGGTAAACGAAGTGAAAAAGCGTTACGCGGCGAAAGAATACGAATATTGCAACATCAACGTTGTAAACGATTACGTATTGCGTTTGGAGCTTGGCGCGGGCGAAAAGACGGAAACGGGTTTGAACGGCGAAATCGGAAACGACCCCCTTACCTCTGCAACGCAGGCGTTTACGCTCTTTAATATGTTCGGCGAGTTTACGTTTATGCAAAACGGCGAAACGGTTCCCGTTTTGGCAAACGACGACGGCACGACCGTGAAGGACCTCGTGGAAGAGGTTAAACTCAAAACGAAAAACGACGTTACGTTCTTGCAGATTATCTTTACGGCGCAGGGTAGCAAAATGGTCAGCGATTTCACTTCTTCCGGGGCAACGACGTTGGACGTTGCGATTGGCGGACAGAAAATGATGTCGGTACCTTCCAGCTACGTTTCTTTTGAGAAAATCAATTTCCCGATTGCAGAACTCGGGGATACTCGCTACGCGGAAACGATTGCGATTTTGCTCAGCTCGCTTAGAGATACGGGCGTTATCTATATCGGCGACGCGGACGCGTATAGCCCTATTGCGTTCAGCTTTGCGGAAATCAATCCCAACGCAGATATCCGTTCGTTCTCGGGCGATTATGGCGAAAACGTATTGTATTGGGTATTCGGCGGTGTGCTCTTGATTATGTTGGCGCTTATGGTGGCGTCTGTGATTAAGAAAGGCGGATTCGGTATCGTAAACGTATATACCAACCTCAGCTATTTCATTATTACCGCTCTTTGTTTTGCGTTTATCAGCGCAGGCGTTTTGGAATTCTCGGCGGCGTCGATTATGATTTTCCTGTTCGGTTTGGTATTGGTAAACGTATTCCATTCCATTACCTACAACGCAATCAAGAAGGAATTTATGCAAGGTAAGACGGTGCAGTCGGCTGTGAGAAACGGCTACAAGAAGACTCTTTGGAACGTCATCGACGTTTACGCCGTATTGCTTTTGGCGGCGCTTGCGTTGCTCGTTGGCGTTGCGAACCTGCACACGCTCGCTATCCAAGCGTTGATTTGCGTGATTGCAGCGGCGTTCTGTAGCTTGCTTTGGGAACGCGGTATTAACTACGTCTTGCTTTCCGCAAGCAATAACAAGTATAAATATTTCCGTTTTGTAAGGGAGGATGACGAAGATGAAGACTAATTGTTGTAAAGCTCCCAGTAACAAAATGATAAAGATTTTGTCCATCATATTCACGGCTGTGATGTCGGCGCTCTTAGTGGCGGGTATCATCGTTTGCGCGGTCCTCGGTTTTAACAACAGCCATAAGGACGCAAAAGCGGTTACCGTGACCGTAGATACCTATGCGTATAACGTGAACGCGCAAAATATTGAGGCTACCACCAACGTTGTGTTTGCTAAACGCGGGTTGGAGGTAGAAGACCGTCAATTTGCAACCATGGGCAGTACCGAGGTTGAAATCGTATACGTATTTGACAACGATACTTCTCTCGCAGTTCTCAACGAAGCGAAAGCTGACCTCGACAGCGGTTTAGAGGACGCTTTCCCCAACGCGGTGTTCTCCGTCAGAGTGGAAGCGATGAGAGTCATGGATACGACGCCGGAAAGCTACGTAGGTCGCGGATTGATTGCCGTTGCAATTTTTGCGGCGCTGTCCTTCTTGTACGTTTGGATTCGTTATAAACTGTTTGCGGCGTTGTACGCGTTGTGCGGAAACGTATTTGCTGGCGGTTTGACGACGGCGTTGATTGCGTTGACGCGTATCCCCGTAACCCCTGCGGTGGGGGCGGCGATTGCGGCGTCCGTACTCTTCTCGACGGTAACGGTTCTGTTCTTCTTCAATAAGCTGCGCGCGGCAGAGAAAGAAGATAGCGCGGCGGATAAATCGGAAAAGGAAATCGTTTATTCGTCGATTGCATGGAAAGAAACGTTGTTGTTTGCAGGTCTGCTCGGCGCGGCGTTTATCGTAATGATTTGCGTTGGTAAGACGGCAATCGCTTGGTTCTCGCTGTCGGCAATCGTAGCGGTTTTGGCGGCTACGTTCGTTGGTTTGCTGTTGGTGCCTACCACGTTCGTGCCTGCGAAAAAATGCGCGGATAAGCTTGCGGCGCAAAAAGCGTCTGGTTATAAAGGCGCTAAGAAAGGCGAAAAAGCACAAAAATCGAACGACGGGCTCGTCGATTAAGAATAACCTAAAACGAAACGGGCGGGAGGGGGTTTCTTCCGCCCGTACGCTTTCTATAACGGCATGATTTTGCGCGGGATAGAAGAATAAACGGATAGTTTGGCGCAATGCGCGCAACGTAAAAACGAGGATAAGTGTTATGAAACGGATTGTTCCCGAATATTCCTTTTCGGAAGAACAATTAAATAATATCTCCGATTTAGCAGCGGCAACGGGCTTGACGGAGCAAATCACGCGGATTTTGTATGCGCGCGGTGTGGATACCGTGCAAAAAATTCGCCGTTTTATGCACCCCTCCGAGAAGAATTTCCTTTCGCCCTATCTCATGAAAGGCATGAAAGAGGCGGTGGAGCTCATCACCCAAGCCCGTGACGAGGGTAGAACGGTGGCGGTATTTGGAGATTACGACGCCGACGGTATTTGCGCGTCTGCCATTATGTACCATGCTTTGCGCGATTTTGGTATCGAGGCGCACGTGTACGTGCCCGAGCGTGTGGACGGTTACGGCTTGTCCGAAGAAACCATCGACCGCATTTTTGAGGAATGCAATCCCGAACTGTTCATTACGGTGGACTGCGGTATTTCTTGCGCGAAAGAGGCGCAATACATTTACGAGCTTGGCTCGGACGTGATTGTTACCGACCATCACGAGCTTCCCGAGGTTTTACCCGATTGCGTCATTGTCAATCCAAAGCTCGACGACGAGTATCCGTACGACAACCTTTGCGGCGCGGGGGTTGCGTTTAAGCTCGCTTGTGCTTTAATTGGCGAAAAAGCCTATCAATACCTCGATTTTGCGACGCTTGCGACGGTGGCGGACAGCGTGCCGCTTTTGGGCGAAAACCGTGATATCGTAACGGAGGGCTTGAAACGTTTTAACGGCAAACTCCGATCCTGTTTTACCCTGTTATTGGGAAAAAATACGGACGAAATTACCGCGCAGACGTTGGCGTTCAACGTTGCGCCGCGCGTTAATGCGGCGGGGCGTATGGGGGACGCGCAGGCGGCGTTCCGTCTGTTTGTATCCGATAATGAATCGGAAATTTATGAGTTGGCGACCAAGCTTTGCACGTACAACATCGAACGTCAAAAATGCTGTGACGAATTGTATCTGTCGGCAAAGCGCAAGCTCTTAGAAAAAGGGGCGTACGGCAACGTGATTATGCTCTCGGACGAGAGCTGGAACAGCGGTTTCGTCGGTATTGTTGCGGCGCGTATTGCGGAAGAATACAACCGTCCGACCTTGCTGTTTGTGCGCCACGGCGATATGTTGAAAGGCAGCGCGCGGAGCATTGAAAGCGTCAATATATTTAACGCCTTAAAAAATTGCGCGGAACACGTGGAGGAATTCGGCGGGCACGCGCAGGCGGCGGGTATCAATATCCGTGTGGATAAATTCGACGATTTAGAGCGGGCTTTGGGGGAGGAAATCGGTAGGACGTATGCGCCCGAAGATTTTGAACAAGTAATCCCCGTCAGCGAAGAAATCACGCAACGTTTCCCTGAAAAATTCGCTCGTGAACTCGTGGCGATGGAGCCTTACGGCGTAGGGCATAGACGTCCGCTGTTTTCGATTACGGCGGGGGCGTGTCAGGCTCGTCCCGTCAAGGCGATGTCCCCGCATTTGTCTGTGAAGAGCGATTATATCGACCTGATGTATTTTTCGGGAGCGAAAAATCTGAAAATTATCGAAAGCGACGTCAAAAAGCATTTTGTTTTCGATATCAACCTGTCCAAGTTCAAGGGCAGAGAATATATAAAAGGGCACGTGCGCGAGCTGCTGTATGACGGCAGAACGGGCAGAAATGCCGCAGAGAGCATTTTTGCCAATACGATTGTCCGCTCTTGCGCGAACGGTATTGAGGCGGACGTGGAGGAATTGTCCGCGGAAGAAACCAAGGCGCTGATTGCGAAAAAGAGCCAAGAGTGCCCATACGGGTTGTGTTTAATCGCATCCGATAGACGCACGCTCCGTCATTACGAAGGCTTGGAAGGGTTTGGTTGCGATCTGTTTTATCCCTCGTCGAGGAACTTATCCAACGCGCTCGTCATCTCGCCTGCGCCCGACGCCGATTTGTCGGGGTTTAGAGATTTTATCTTTTTGGACGTGCCGTCCGATTTCAACGTTGCGGCGCTCAAAGACAGAAAGGTGTACGTCAACCGCGACGTGTGTGGCTATACCATGTTTGAAGGCTTGGACGTGACGCGCGAAAGCTTGTTGGAAATTTTTTCGGCGCTCCGCCGAGAAGTGAACAGTCTGTACGGCGAAACGGTGGAAGAATTGGCAATTTCCTGCAACGGCTTGGGCTTTGATAAAATGGAATTTATCTTTGCGCTCAGTGTGTTTGAGGAATTGGGGTTGGTGGCTTTTGAAGGCGGAAGACTGACCGTGTATCGGGGCGTGAAAGCAGAGTTAAACGATTCTCCTTTATACCGAAAGGTGTGTTTATTGCAAGGAAATTGAGCTTTTTGAGGGGCTACGAAAGAGGCAAAAAGTATGGAAACGGAAAATACGTTAAAGAAAATTGAACAAGCGTATGACGGGAATGAACGCGCCGTTTTGTTTAAGGCATACGAATATGCTAAGCAGGCGCACGCCAATCAAAAGCGCGCCTCGGGCGAGCCGTATTTTATTCATCCTTGCGCGGTGGCGGATATTCTCATTGATTTGGGGCTGGATTCGGCGACGATTGCAGCCGCGCTTTTGCACGACGTAATTGAGGATACCGATTCGACGGCGGACGATATCCGCGAGGCGTTCGGGGAAGAAGTGTTGACCCTCGTTAGCAGCGTTACCAAGCTCGAAAAAATCGTTTTCAAGTCCAAAGAGGACGAAAATGCGGAAAATTTCCGCAAAATATTCGTGGCAATGGCAAAGGACGTGCGCGTTATCATCATCAAACTTGCCGACCGTCTGCACAATATGCGCTCGTTAAACTTCCTCTCGTACGAACGTCAGCAGCGTATGGCAAACGAAACGTTGGATATTTTTGCGCCTCTGGCTGGTAGACTCGGTATTTCGCAAATCAAATGCGAATTGGAGGACCTTTGCTTAAAATATCTTGATCCTGAATCCTACGAATATTTGGTATATAACATCCGCGAGCAGTTGTCCGAACGCAAGGAATTTGTCAACAATATCGTGGAAGAGTTGAAAGAATTGATGCAGGCGGACAAGGTAGAGGGGGAAGTATTTGGACGGCCGAAACATTTCTACTCTATCTATAAAAAAATGAAAAACAAGGGCAAGACGTTGGATGAGATTTACGATTTGACGGCAGTACGCGTCATCGTAAAGGACATCAATCAATGCTATACGGTATTGGGCAGAATCCACGAAAAGTGGAAACCGATTCCCGGACGAATCAAGGACTATATCGCTACGCCAAAGCCCAACAAATATCAGTCGCTGCACACGACGGTTATGACAAAATACGGGCAGCCGTTTGAGATCCAAATCCGTACGGAAGAAATGCACCGCATTGCGGAATTCGGTATCGCGGCGCATTGGAAATACAAGGAAGGTACGACGGAAGAAGCGGCGACCAATTTTGAAAACCGCCTTGCGTGGCTCCGTGAGGTTATGGAATGGCAGGGCGATTTGAAAGATTCCAAAGAATTTATCAGCGCTTTAAAGACCGAACTTTACAGTCACGAGCTCCTTGTGTTTACGCCCCGTGGCAAAGTCATTTCCCTGCCCCCGGGCGCAACCCCCGTCGATTTTGCCTATGCAATCCACTCGGAAGTCGGCAACCATTGTACGGGCGCGCGCGTCAATTCTAAAATAGTGCCTTTGACGACGACGTTGGAAGTGGGGGACGTAGTCGAGGTTATCACCTCGCCGAACTCCAAAGGCCCTTCGCGCGATTGGTTGAAATTCATTAAATCGTCCAGCGCGAAAGCGAAAATTCGGCAGTTCTATAAAAACGAATTAAAGGAAGAAAATATCCGTATTGGGCAACTGAAATTGGACGAAGAAGCTAAGAAAAAGGGTTATTCGCTCTCTACGTTGCTCACTCCCGAGGCGTTTAAGCGTATCTGCGAAAGATTTTCGTTCAACGAACAGGACGAAATGTTTGCGGCGGTTGGGTACGGTTCGATTTCCGTCAACCAAGTCCTCTTTAAGCTGATTGATTGTTACCGCAAGGAAACCCCGATGGCGGCGTTTGAAATCAAGAGCAACGGCGGTAAGGTGACGGGTGGCGTACTCATTAACGGGCAGGGCGGTATGCTGGTGCATTTTGCGGGGTGCTGTTCGCCTGTTCCCGGCGACGAAATCATCGGATATACTTCCCGTGGCAGAGGTGTGGTTGTGCATCGCGCGGACTGTCCTAACTTAAAGGGTGTGGACGAAGGCAGATTGTTGCCCGCATCGTGGCAAATTGCGGCGGGCGCAAAACAGCGTTTCAACGCCAACATTTCCATTCGCGCGGCTGACCAAGGTGCGGCGCTGTCCGTTCTTTCGTCGGCTGTGTCCGAACTGAAACTTGCTATCACGTCTGTCAACGGAAGAATTGATAAAAACCGTGACGCGGTGTTAGAGGCGTCCATTTCCTTGACCGATATCGCCGAAATTGACCAACTCTTAAAGAAGATTCAATCGGATAAGAGGATATATAACGTCCACCGTATCACTTCCTTAACCTAAAACAACGTATCTGCGTCGCAATACTGCGTCGGGCTTACGTTTTCCCTCGGTCACGTACGTCTATGTACGCTCCCGTCGGGAAAGCCGCGCCCTCCTTGTCTTGCTCGCATCTCCGTCGTTTTAACTCGACCGAACTTGCGTATAAGACAAGCGTTTTCCCTCAGTCACGTACTACTCGGTACGCTCCTTCGCGGCTTCGCGTATCGCTCGCATCTCCGTCGTTTTAACTCGACCGAACTTGCGTATAAGACAAGCGTTTTCCCTCGGTCACGTACTACTCGGTACGCTCCTTCACGGCGCCTTGAAGGTTATTTATACTCGACCGAATATTCTTTTTTGGAGAAAATCTATGCAAATCATTACCATTTCGCCCCGTGGTTTCGGGGCGAATACTTATATCATACCCCTTGACAATCAAAAGGCAATCGTCATCGACCCCGCCCAACCCCGCATTGCAGACGAATTAAAAAACCGCGGTTTGACGGCGGCGTACGTATTGCTTACCCATTGCCATTTCGACCACGTGTACGGCGTACCCGCCCTTCAAGACCAAGGCGCAAAAGTGTTTTGTTCGGACAAGGAAAAACCGTTGATTGGCACAAACGCAGACGTGTTCGATTTGTTCCGCGCGCCCCGTGTTCCGTATACGGTTGACGAAACTTTTACGGATAACGAAGAGAAGATTTTGGGCGGAATTTCTATCAAGGCATTGCTCACGCCGGGGCACACGGCGGGGAGCTGTTGTTACCTTTTTACAGCAAAGGACGGGGGACGGTACTTGTTCACGGGGGACACCCTCTTTTCGGACAGCATTGGCAGAACGGATTTCCCTACGGGGGATATCGGGCAAATGCGCGCGTCCTTAAAGCGTCTTGCAAGCCTAGACGATATGCCCGTATACCCCGGACACAACGAACCGACCACGATTGACAACGAGAGAAAATACAACCCGTTTATGCTGGACGCGTAAGCGGTTTTGAGGAAAATATGACCTTTACCACCGATTGCAAATTTTTAGAAAACGAGCTTTTGGACGTCGTGTGTTTATTTAAACGCCGTCCCGAAGTTTTAACGCATTCCTTCACGCACAAGGACGGCGTTTTTTGCAATGCTTTTTCGGTGGACGGAAAGGATTTTTATTACGAAGACGGGGGGCAGGTACGCGATGAACTCGAATTTAAGCGTTTAGAGCGTCGTTTTGCAAAGCTCCGTCTGTATCAAATTTTAAGCGCGGAATACGGCGAAAAAATGCCTTGGGGCGCGCTGACGGGGATACGCCCGACCAAGCTCGCGTATATGGAAAAGGAGCAAGGCAAAGATTTTACTGAACTGTTCCGTCAAATGGGGGTGCGGGAGGAAAATATCTGCCTTGTGGCGCAAATTTTGCAGGCGCAAGAGGGGATTTACGAAAAAAAGGACGGCAACACCGACCTGTTCGTATCCTTGCCTTTCTGCCCGACCAAATGCGCCTATTGCTCGTTCATTACTGCCCCCATTGAAAAGACGAGGCATTTTTTACCTGCGTATTTGGACTGTTTAGAAAGGGAATTGCAATCGGCAAAAGAAAGCGTTGGCAATCTCCGTAGCGTCTATATCGGCGGGGGAACGCCCTTTGCCTTGGACGCGCCCGACCTTAGGCGGGTTTTGCGGGCGGTTGAGCCCATTTTGAAGACGTACAATGCAAACGTTGAATATACGGTAGAGGCGGGACGTCCCGACGTGTTCACAGACGAAAAACTGAAACTTTTGAAAGAGTTCGGCGTAACCCGTATCTGTATCAATCCGCAGAGCTTCTCGGACGAAACTTTGCAAAAAATCGGCAGAAAACATACCGAAAAGGACGTGTATAACGCCTTTGCGCTGTCAAAGAAATACGATTTTGACATCAACGTGGATCTGATTGCGGGCTTGACGGATGAAACGCCCGACGTATTTGTGCAAAGCGTGCAAAAGGCGGTGGAAACGGGCGCAGATAATATTACGGTGCATTGTCTGTCCTTAAAATCGGGGGCGAAACTCAAAGAGGAAACGGACTATCTCGAAAACGACTGTATCTCGGACATGGTATCGGCCTCTCGCGACATTTTGGGGGCAAACGGCTATGCGCCCTATTACATGTACCGCCAAAAATATCAGGTGGGCAACAATGAAAACGTGGGCTGGACAAAGCCCAATAAGGCGTGTGTGTACAATATCGACATTATGGAGGAAATCGCCGACAATTTGGCGGTAGGGGCGAACGCCGTGTCAAAGCGCGTGTTTACGGAAAAGGGCTTAATCACCCGTTGCGCTTCGCAAAAGGATTTGCCAACGTACATCGCGCACGTGGATGAAACGATAGAAAAAAGACGAAAATTTTTCTTGTAACGGCGAAAAAAAGTAAAAAACAGCGTGTATTTGGTTTACAATTTACAAAGAATATGCTAAAATAGTACCAACGGCTGTCTGGGCAGAACGATTCTCCACGTCTGGCTCTGCGGTCCGTGATATAATTTTCCAAAACACAGGAGGATAAAGAAATGGAAAAGAACGAAATTATTGCAAAATTTGCTACCCACGAAGGCGACACCGGTTCGCCCGAAGTACAGATTGCTCTGTTGACGCAGAGAATCAACCACCTCAACGAACATTTGAAACAGCACAAGCAGGACAACCATTCCCGTCGCGGTCTGTTGAAAATGGTAGGTAAGCGCCGTGGCCTTTTGGACTATCTCAAAGCGAAAGACATCGAAAGATACAGAGCGGTTATCGAAGCGTTGGGTCTCAGAAAATAAGCAAGCACGAAAGGGCGGGTTATTTTAACTCGCTCTTTTTTGTGGATAGGCGGAAAAGAACAACCACAGATACGCGGCAAAAACGCGGACAAGCCACGGCATAGGCTTTGTTTCGCGCGCCACGGTATCGGACCCCGTCTCCGTCGGGCGACGCAGACGGACAAGAACAAAAAAGAATTCAAGTATAAGGAGATTTACAAAGATGCCGGATTTAAACAATAGCAAAGTATTTAAGACGAATTACGCAGGCAGAGAACTCATCGTTGAGATTGGTAAGTACGCTGAACAGGCAAACGGCGCGTGCTTGGTGCGCTGCGGTGACACGGCGGTACACGTATCGGTGTGTATGAGCGAAACGGCGAGAGAAGGTATGGACTTCTTCCCTCTTTCCGTAGATTACGAAGAAAAGATGTTCGCTGTGGGTAAAATCCCCGGCGGTTTCAAAAAACGTGAGGGCAGAGCGTCCGACAAGGCGATTTTGACGAGCCGTCTTATCGACCGTCCCATCCGTCCCTTGTTCCCGAAGGGTATTTTCAACGACGTAGTCGTTGTAGCAACGGCGCTTTCCGTTGATCCCGACATTTCCCCCGAGCCTTTGGCAATGGTAGGTTCGTCCATCGCGCTTTCCATTTCCGATATTCCTTGGGCAGGCCCTACGGGTTCGGTTGTCGTTGGTTGCGTGGACGGCGAATACGTTATCAACCCCGACGTAGAACAGCGCGCAAAGAGCACGATTCACCTCAACCTCGCAGGTACGTCCGACGCAATCCTCATGATTGAAGCGGGCGCAAACGAAGTTACCGACGCGGAAATGGTTGGCGCAATCATGTTCGGTCACGAAGAAATCAAAAAGGTATGCGCTTGGATTTCTGACGAAATCGTTCCCGCAGTAGGCAAGGCGAAGAAGGAAATGGAGCTTTACCATATCCCCGAAGAACTTGACGCGGCGGTTAAGACGTACGGCTATGACAAATTGTATGCGGCGCTTGATACCTTTGACAGACAGGAAAGACAGGCAAAGCAGGCGGAAGCAGAGGCGGAAATCGTAGAACATTTCAAAGAAATCTATCCCGACCAAATCCGTGAAGTAAAGGATTCCATTTACTACATCGTAAAGGGTATCGTTCGCGCGAAGATTTTCGACGGCGTTCGTCCCGACGGCAGAACCCTTGACGAAGTTCGTCCTATTTGGTGCGAACACGGTATTCTTCCCCGCGTACACGGCTCGGCTGTATTCACGAGAGGTCAGACGCAGGCGCTTACCACCTGTACCCTCGGTATGCTCGGCGAAGCGCAGAGAATGGAAGGGCTTGACGAAGAAGAAGAAAAGAGATATATGCACCAGTACAACTTCCCCGGCTATTCGACGGGCGAAGCAAAGGCGCTCCGCAGCCCCGGCCGTCGTGAAATCGGTCACGGCGCTTTGGCGGAAAGAGCTCTCGTTCCCGTAATTCCTTCCCCCGACGAATTCCCGTATGCAATCCGTGTCGTATCCGACATTATGTCGTCCAACGGCTCGTCCTCGATGGCGTCCGTTTGCGGTTCGACGATGTCCCTTATGGACGCAGGCGTTCCCATCAAAGCGCCCGTAGCAGGTTGCGCAATGGGTCTTGTTAAGGACCAGGAAACGGGCAAATACGTTATCATGACGGATATCCAAGGTTTGGAAGACTTCCTTGGCGATATGGACTTTAAGGTAGCGGGTACGGACAAGGGTATCACGGCTATCCAGATGGATATCAAGATTAAGGGTATTTCCGAACAAATCATGCTCGACGCAATCGCGAAAGCGCAACTTGCAAGAAAGCACATTTTGGGCAAGATGCTCGAATGTATCCCTGCAGTCAGCGAAGAATTGTCCGAATTCGCTCCCAAGATTATCACCTTCAAAATCAATCCCGAGAAGATCGGCGACGTTGTCGGCAAGCAGGGTAAGGTTATCAACAAGATTATCGAACAGACGGGCACGAAGATTGATATTGAAGACGACGGTACCGTATGTATCGCATGCTACGGCGACGTTGCAAACGCAAAACGCGCAAAGGCGATTGTGGAATCGATTGCGCACGATCCCGAAGTGGGCGATATGTTCGTAGGCGTAGTCGTTCGCGTAATGTCCAAGCTCGGCGCGTTTGTAGAATTCGCGCCCGGTAAAGACGGTATGATTCATATTTCCAAGCTTTCCGAACAGAGAGTAAACCAAGTGGAAGACGTGCTTAACGTCGGCGACAAGGTTAAGGTGGAAATCATCAAAATCGGCGAAAAGGGTATCGATTTGAAATTGCTTGAAAAAATGGACTAAACCTTGACAAAGGCGCAGCCCCGAGCCACACGGCTCGGGGCTGTTTTGTTTTTTTCCTATGGAAAAAACAAATAAACGGGTTGACAAATGCTTTCGGGTATAGTATAATGAAAATAGCGTAAAAAAAACGAACGCTAAAATACGTAAGAAGGAAGTAAAAAATGAGTAAATATTCATTGGTAGTACCTGCGTACAACGAAGAAAAGAGTATACAGTTGTTTTACGATGCGGTTGTTCCTATGATGGATACTTTAAACGAAGAATACGAAATGGTTTTCGTAAACGACGGCAGTAAAGACGCGACGTTGGATATTTTGCGTGATTTGGCGGCAAAGGACAAGCGTGTTAAGGTATGCAGTTTTTCCCGCAACTTCGGTCAGCAAGCGGCGCTTTTGTGCGGTTTGCGGGCGGCGAGCGGGGACGCTATTATTGCGATGGACGCCGATTTGCAAGACCCTCCCGAGGTTGCGTTGCAGATGATTGCAAAGTGGAAAGAAGGCTATGAAGTCGTGCACGGCAAACGTCGCAAGAGAAAGGGCGAAACGGTGTTCAAGAAGATGACGGCGTTTTTCTATTACCGCTTTATGAGAAAGATTACGGGCATGGAAATGCCCAAGGACGTCGGCGATTTCAAGCTGTACGACCGCAAAGTGGTGGACGCTATCCTTTCGATGGGCGAGCATGACCGTTTGCTCCGCGCGCAAGTAACGTGGGTAGGATTTAAACAGACGATTATCGAATTCGACCGTCCCGAACGTGTTGCAGGCGAAACCAAATACACGTTAAAGAAGATGATTAAGCTGGCGGAGGCGGGTATTTTCCCCAACACCGATTACACGTTGACGTTCCCGATTAAGCTGGGGCTGTTGCTTGGGTTTATGAGCGTAGCGTGCTTTATCACCTTTATCGTACTGACCTGTTGCAATATCTTCTTCGGCGGTTTGACGGCGTGGATATTCCCGACCGTTTCGCTGGTGGGCTCGATTATCCTCGTTTGCAACGGTATGGCGAACATTCATACGAGCATGATTTATAAGGAAGTACAGAACAGACCGAAGTATATCGTTTCGGAAAAGTACAACTTTGAGGACTAATTTTTAAAAAACTGAGGAGAGCACGATGGAAAAAATATCTTTAATTATTCCGTGCTATAATGAAGAAGAATCGTTGCCGTATTTGTATGCCGAGCTCAAAAGAGTAACGGCGGAAATGACCGAATACGATTTTGAAATGCTGTTCGTGGACGACGGCTCGAAGGATAAGACCTTGCAGTTGCTCCGCGATATGAGCAAGGAAGACGCGCGTGTAAAATACATTTCGTTTTCCCGCAACTTCGGTAAGGAATCGGCGATGTACGCAGGTTTTTGCAACGTAACGGGGGATTATGCCGCGGTTATGGACGCGGACATGCAGGACCCGCCTGCTTTGCTCCCTAAAATGATGGAAATCATCAAAACGGGGGAATATGACAGCGTTGCAACCCGTCGCGAAACGCGCAAGGGTGAACCGAAACTCCGTTCCTTTTTCGCAAGAAGATTTTATAGGATGATCAATAAAGTATCCGAGGCAAATATCGTGGACGGCGCGCGTGATTTCCGCTTGATGAAACGTTCCATGGTAGACTCGATTGTGTCGATGTGCGAACGCGACCGTTTCTCGAAGGGGATTTTCGGTTGGATTGGGTTTAGGACCTATTGGCTCTCCTTTGAAAACGTCGAACGCGTGGCAGGAAAAACGAAGTGGAGCTTTAAAAAGCTGTTCAAATACTCGATTGACGGAATTGTAGATTTCTCTAATGCGCCGTTGAAATTCTCGCTGTGGTTTGGAATTTTGGCGATGCTTGGGTTTATGGGTATGTTGGCGTTTGCGTTGGTGCGTACGATTGGGTACAACCACCCGATTATGGATTGGCCGTTGCTGGTGAGCATTATATGCCTTTCGGTTAGTATGGTGCTGTTTAGCCTGTATATTATGGGGATATACGTCGCCAAGATATTCAGGGAAACGCAACATAGGCCCTCGTATATCATAGGCGAAACGAATAAAGACGACGCCGTTAGTAAATAAAAAAAGCGGTTGCGATAACACGCAACCGTTTCCTTATTAGGGTTTTAAGGTGTTTTGAAAGGAGATAGCTATGGAGAAAGAACAGGAAGTATTGCAAGAGGCGGACAACGGGAAACAAATGCCGAAGTGGTTGCAAAAATACGGATATTTGCTTATTTTTGCGGCGGTATCGGTGCTGATTTCGTTGTTTGCGTTTAAATCGTCGTTTTTGTATCCCCTCAACGATTGGGTAGACCCCAACTGCTTTATGACGATGGGAAGAGGGATATTGAAAGGGAAAGTTATGTATCGTGACCTTTACGAACAGAAAGGTCCGTACGTATATTTCCTGCACGCGATTGCCGCGCTCATATCCGATACGTCCTTTTTGGGAATGTGGTTTTTGGAAATCATCAACCTCTTTTTCTGTATGGTATTGATTGCGAAAATCGTCGGTTTATACGGACATAAACGTTCGGTTTGCGTGGTTTGCGCTCTGCTGATTGGCTTTTCCTCTTGTTTCTCGTACGCAATGGTTTCGGGGGACAGCGTGGAGGAATTCGCCTCGCCCATGTTCCTGTGGTTGCTGTACGTAACCGTTAAAAATATCAAGCAAGAGAAAAAGTTCACGCTGTTGCAATATACCTTGATTGGTTTCACGGCGGGCATTGTTTTTTGGAGTAAATTTACCCTCGTTGGGATATACATCGGTTGGTTTATATACTATGCGTGGAGAAGATTCCGTTGCAAGGAATACAAAGAGATTGTAAAGGCGATTTTCTTTATCGTTTGCGGTGTCGTTTTGGCGACGTTGCCTTGCTTTATTTACTTCTTGGTAAACGGAGCGATTAAAGATTGGTTGACGTCCTATATCTATAACAACCTGTTTATCTATTCCAAGGGCGGTAATATCTTTAAGACGATTTTAGAGTTTTTGAAAGCGATTGGGCTTACCCTCATTTGGAATCCACAATACACCTTGCCCGCGATTTTTGGTATTGCATGGTTTGTGAAGAAGAAGGAGGGCGAAGAACGTTGGTTCTTGGTATGGATTGCCTCCGTTGCGTTGGTGTTCTTCTATATCGGTGGCAGAGGGTATCGTTATTACGGCTTGCCCTTGTACGTTTTCGCCGTATTCGGGTACGTTTCGGTGTTAGAATTGATTGCCAAGAAAAATCCGTTCGTATGGCTGAAACGTTGCGCTTGGTTGGCGACGGCAGCCGTGTTGATAAGCTCGCTTTGTTTCTTCTTTATCAACGGGCATTCGGACGATATTTTCCGCGCAAAGGAAGATACGGTACAGCACAAATTCGCGCGGTATATCCGTGAGAACGGGGATGAAAATCCGACGGTGCTCAACTACGGTATGTTGGACTCGGGTTTCTATCTTGCGACGGGACAAGTACCCGAATTCAAACACTTTAACCGTTTGAATATTCCCTTGGAAGAAATGTTCACGGAAATGGACCGTTATTTAGACGAAGGGCTTGCCGACTACGTTGTCGATTGCGTGGCGGAGAAACGGAAGGAACCGATCAGCCACGAAAATTATCGTGAGGTTATGCGTGTTTACGAGGACGTGTGTGGCGACACAATTCTCTATATTTTATACGAAAAAATCTAAATAAAAATAACCCCGTGGGCGAGTTACCCACGGGGTTTTGCTATGTCTTTTTGTTACGAGCGCGTTGCTAAATATACCATTAAAACGGATATGTCTGCGGGGTTTACGCCCGAAATTCTGCCCGCTTGCCCAAGGTTAAAGGGACGGATACGGTCCAACTTTTCTCTTGCCTCCAAGCGTAAGCCCGCAATCGAATTGTAATCGATATCGGGAGGCAACAGCTTGTCTTCCAATTTTTTTGCGCGCTCGATAATATCCAAGCCCTGCTTTAAATACCCCTCGTACTTGACGGTAATTTCCGCCGTTTCCAAGACGTTTTTCGGGTATTCGTAAAAGACGTTAAAACGGGCCATAATATCTTTTAAGGGGACGGAACGCTTAATCATATCCGCATACGATACGCCACCGCTGGGCTCGCCGTAGCCGTATTCTGCCAAAAACGCCGTTGCTTCCTTTTGAGGTACGCGCGTTTGCAATGCGGAGAGTAATTGCTCGTATTTTTCCTTGCGTTCTAAATATCTTTCATAGCGTTCGTTGGTGACCAAACCGACCTCTTTGCCCTTTTCCGTCAAACGGAAATCGGCGTTGTCCTGCCGTAAACAAATGCGGTGTTCAGCGCGCGAAGTCATCATACGATAGGGCTCGTCGGTGCCTTTCGTTACCAAGTCGTCAATCAAAACGCCGATATACGCCTCGTCACGGCGAAGCGTGAAGGGGGGCAGACCGCGGAGCTTTAACGACGCGTTCAAACCTGCCATAAGTCCTTGCGCGGCGGCTTCTTCATAACCCGACGTGCCGTTGATTTGTCCTGCCGTGTAGATACCTTCTATCTTTTTAAATTCCAAGGTAGGCAACACGTCCAAGGTGTCGATGCAATCGTATTCGATGGCGTAACCGTATCGCATAATATCGGCGTGTTCCAAGCCCGCAACGGACGCGTACATAGCCCGCTGTACGTCGTGGGGCATAGACGTGGACATGCCTTGTACGTATACTTCCAAGGTGTCCGCGCCCTCGGGCTCTAAGAAAATTTGGTGGCGTTCCTTGTCCTTAAAACGGACGACTTTCGTTTCGATAGAGGGGCAATAACGAGGGCCCGTCGATAAAATCGTTCCATCGTAAAGGGGGGAGCGGTCGAGGTTGTCCATAATAATGCCGTGCGTGTCGAGATTGGTATAGGTGAGATAGCAGGGCATCTTGTTTTCGGGTGGCGTATCGTGCATAAAGGAAAAAGGATAGATATCCGTATCGCCGTTTTGCACTTCACACTTTGAATAATCAATCGTTCTGCCGTCCAAGCGCGCGGGCGTACCCGTCTTAAAACGGCGCACGTTAAAGCCGAGCTTTATAAGGCTTTCGGTGAGATGCGTAGCGGGGGCAAAGCCGTTCGGCCCCGATTTTTGTACCACGTGTCCCGTAATCGTTTCGCCGTTGAGATAAACCCCCGTGCAAAGAATAACTGCCTTGCATGCAATCACGCCGCCGTAGCTCGTTTTCACGCCCGAGCATTTGCCGTTTTCCACAAGAATTTCGGAGGCTTCCGCCTGAATAATACGCAAATTTTCGGTGTTTTCCAGCACACGTTTCATTTCCGCATGATAGGCGTTTTTATCCGATTGCGCGCGCAGGGATTGTACCGCGGCGCCCTTGCCGACGTTCAGCATACGGATTTGCAACGCGGTTTTGTCCGCGACGATACCCATTTCTCCGCCGAGCGCGTCGATTTCGCGGACCAAATGCCCCTTTGCCGTGCCACCGATAGAGGGGTTGCAGGGCAGAAAAGCGATGCTGTCGAGGTTGAGGGTCAAAAGAGCGGTTTTGATACCGGTGCGCGCCAAAGCAAGCGCAGCCTCGCAACCTGCGTGTCCTGCGCCTACAACCACCGCGTCCGCGGTATATTCCAAAAATTCGTTCTTCGTTTCTAACATAACCGTAAAAAGTCCTAAATAACCGATTAACGCGACGCAACCGCCGCGCTAATACGAGAAGTGTTTATTTTTTCAATACAATGTTTTTAATGTCGTCGATTTCCTTTTCGATACGCGCGTTGAGTTTTTCCAAATCACGCATTTTATCGCGGGCGTACATAATGGTCGTATGGTCTCTGCCTCCGAGGTGTTCGCCAATGACGTCGAGGGGGATTGTCAACATTTCGCACATAATATACGCGCAAATTTGACGCGCCTTTACAAGGTCTGCTTTCTTGCTCTTGCCGATAAGGTCGTCCTTTTTCACTTTGAAATATCCACAGACCGCCGAAGTAATCTTTTCGGGCGTAACGTCTTCCTCTTCCGCTTCGCTCACCGATTCGCTGAGGGCGAGCTTGGCAAGGGCGAGGGTAATGGGCTGTTCGTGTAATTTACTTGCGAAGATGACTTTGTTCAATCTGCCTTCCAAGGTACGTACGTCGTGCCCCGAATCATGCGCCAAAAATTCTAAAACGTCTTCGGAAATAGAACACTTTTTGTCCATAGCCTTACGTTTCAAAATGGCAATTTTCGTTTCGCAATCGGGCGGTTGGATATCGACGATCATACCCCCCTCAAAACGGGTGCGCAATCTGTCTTCCAATTTTGCAATTTCCTTGGGCGGACGGTCGGACGTGATGACGATTTGCTTGTTCTGCGCTGACAGCTCGTTAAAGGTGTGGAAAAGCTCTTCTTGTAATTGCGTGCGCGAGCCCAAGAATTGAATATCGTCAATCATCAAAACGTCCACGTTGCGGTAATGCAAACGGAATTTCGTGCCCGTTTTTTGCGTAATCGAGTCGATGAGGTCGTTCAAAAAGTTTTCGCTTGTGGTATACAGTACCTTTTTTTCGGGCGACGTCTGCGCTAATTGGTTGGCGATGGCGTGCATAAGGTGGGTTTTACCCAAGCCCGATTCCCCGTAGATGAACAGGGGGTTAAAGGTTTCGCCGGGGTTTTCAGCAACCGCTTTTGCGGCGGCGTAAACGAACTTGCTCCCTGCGCCAGCGACGAAGGAATCAAAGGTAAACGCTTTGTTGATGGGGGAGGTGCGGAAGGCTTCGGAAACGTCCTCTTCAAAATCCAAAGGATAATTTACGCTCCCGTCCACGACAATACGGAAATCGGCAAGCCCCAAATCGCATTTTACGATTGCGGAGCGCAACGATTCGGCGTGCTTTCTTTCGATGACGCCCGCCGCCATGTCGGTATGCGCTTTTAATACGATTTTACGTCCTACGACGTCAATCGGCTCTAACTCCTTAATGAACGCGTTAAAAGAAGACGGATTGATGAGCATCTCCGCCTTTTCCAAAATCTGTTTCCATAAAAACTGCAACTGCGAATTTTCAGGCATTTTTTACCCCCATGGTAGAATTGTTTACGTATATCCCTCTCGTAAACTTGTCTTTTCCAAAATTATTTGATATAATTATAATACAAAACGCGACGAAAAGAAAGCAATTTTGACGGGGTTTTTTACGATTATGCAAATAAAAAAATTATTCCTTCAAAATTTCAGAAACTATCAATCGGAAATCTTTACCTTTTCCGATGGTTTAAACGTGCTCTTTGGTAAAAACGCGCAGGGTAAAACCAACTGCGCGGAGGCGGTTTTTTACCTTTGCACGGGCGCGTCGTTGCGTATTCGCCATGATAAGCAACTCATCAAAATCGGTGCGGAAAGCGCAAAAATCACGGCGGAAACGGAAAACCGCTACGGCAAAGTGACGATTGAGGCGGATATTTACGAAACGAAACGGGAAATCCGTGTAAACGGCAGTAAGATTGCCAAAAACGCCGACCTTATGGGACATATCAACAGCGTGTTTTTCTCGCCTGGGGAGCTCCGCCTTATCCAAGACGGACCGGACGAACGTCGCCGTTTTATGAATTTGTCTATTTCACAGACCTCGCCCGCTTATTATACGGCGTTGCTTCGGTACAACAAAATTCTGGATCAACGCAATACCCTGCTCAAAAACCGCGACGTGTCGTTGGTTTTAGATACTCTGCCCGTTTGGGACGAACAGCTTTGCAAATATGCGGCGGTTATCGTTAAAAAACGTGTGGAATTTTTGGAAAAATTAGCGCCGTACGCTAAGGAACATCACGCCTTTTTGACGGACGGCGAGGAAGAACTCGTGATTAAGCCCGACCGCGTTTACGAAGGGGACGAAACGGAGATTGCCAAAAACTTGCTCCGCAGATTGGAAAACAATTACGAGAAAGATTTGCGTTTGGGCTTTACGACGGTGGGCCCGCACCGTGACGATTTAGACGTGTTGATTGGCGGTATGGACGCAAAATCGTACGCGTCGCAAGGGCAAATGCGCACGGCGGCGCTGTCCTTGAAACTGTCGGAGGTGGACATCTTTAAAGACCTTTCGGGGGAAAATCCCGTGCTGATTTTAGACGACGTCATGAGCGAGCTTGACCTCAAACGTCGCAAAAAATTGCTCAAATGCACCCAAGGCATACAGACGATTTTGACTTGTACGCACGCCGAGCGTGTGCTCTACGGCGCAGAATGTAACAAAATACGCATCGAAGACGGGCACATCAAACCCTAACGTGTCGGTATAAAGGGGCGAAAAAACGCTCATACTGACGAAAAGCCCCCATACGTGTCGCAACGAACCTCTTTTACATACGGCAAAGGATGGGGACGATATGCACCGAAAAACGAGAAAATATATAACGGCGCTCCTGCTTGCGAGCGCTTTTTTCTTTGCGCCGATCGGGTGCGGGGCAAGGCAACAAGCCGTTTCTGCGACGGCGGTGGCACAGATGGCGAAAGACAATCCGTACGGTTGGGAAAAACTCTCTTCATATACCACCTATTACGATGAAAAGGATAGGGGACGGGTTGAGAATATCCGCATCGCCGCGCGTTTAATCGACGGAGTGACGGTACAGGCGTTTGGAGAATTTTCCTTTAACAAGACGGTAGGCAGGCGTACGGAAGAGGCGGGTTTTAAACAGGCGAAAATTATCGTCAACGGCGAGTACGTACAGGGGGTGGGCGGCGGCGTGTGTCAAGTGAGTACGACGCTGTATAATGCCGCGATAAAATCGGGTTTACAAATTACGGAATTTCATCCGCACAGTTTGCGCGTGGCGTACGTGCCCCCCTCGCGCGACGCCATGGTATCCACGCACAGCGATCTTTGCTTTTTTAATCCTTACGCACACCCCGTTCATCTTTCCGCACAGGTATTTTCAGGCGGTGTTCGCGTCATCTTTTACGGCAGGGGCGAGGGGTATCGATACGAAATCGTCAGCGTGGAAACGGGGGAAATTCCGCCGCCGCCACCCATTGTTAAGGAGGGGGATAAGGATGACGTTCTCCGCTCGCCGAGAAAGGGTGTGAAGAGCGAGGCGTATTTGGAAACCTATCAGGGAGCGCGGTTGGTCGCAAGAAAAAAGCTTCGAGAGGACGAATACCGCCCCACGCAAGGAATAATCGTCAAAAAAATGTCTGAAATGACAATTTACGGGCAATAAAATACTTTCCAACGCTTGTCTTTTTTCGCGGAAAATGTTATAATAAAATCGTATAAATAAAAGAAAAAATCGGGCGTGTTCCGCGTAGCGGAAAAAATGCCGAAAACGGCGGGCGTTCGATGCACAAAGGCAGGTTGCTATGGAGAGAATTCAGCTTAAAAAACTCAACGAAAACTTAGAAAGCTACGGTGGTAAAATCGTAACCGTGGCGGGTTGGGCGAAGACCATTCGCGATTCGAAGGCGTTCGGGTTTATCGAACTCAACGACGGCAGTTGTTTTAAAAACACGCAGATTGTTTTTGAGAGAGAAAATCTTGCAAACTACGACGAAATCGCCAAGGAAAACGTCGGTTGCGCGTTGATTGTCACGGGCAAGGTAGAGCTTACGCCCGAAAACAAACAGCCGTATGAAATTAAGGCGACTGAAATCAAGGTCGAAGGGGAATCCACCCCCGATTATCCCTTGCAGAAAAAACGCCACGGCGTGGAATTTTTGCGTGAAATTGCTTACCTTCGTCCCAGAACGAATTTGTTCGGCGCGGCGTTTAGAATTCGCAGCGAGGCGGCGATTGCTATTCACAAATTCTTCAACGACCGTGGGTTCGTGTACGTGCATACCCCCATTTTGACGGGGAGCGATTGCGAGGGCGCAGGCGCGATGTTCCAGGTGACGACGATGGATTTGGACGAAGTGGCAAAATCGGGCAAACCCGTCGATTATAAGGACGATTTCTTCGGTAAGAAAGCGTCGTTGACCGTATCGGGACAGCTCAGCGCCGAAACGTACGCCATGGCGTTTGGCAACGTATATACCTTTGGTCCGACCTTCCGCGCGGAACACTCCAACACCACCCGTCACGCGGCGGAGTTTTGGATGATTGAACCGGAAATGGCGTTCTGCGATTTGGCGGGGGATATGGACGTTGCAGAGGCAATGGTAAAATACGTTATCGATTACGTTTGCGAAACGTGCGCGGATGAGTTGAATTTCTTGAACCAATTCGTGGACAAGGGCTTGTTGGAGCGTTTGAAGAACGTTTCCGAAAACGCTTTCGTGCGCTTGACGTATACCGAGGCGATTGAGATTTTGAAGAAAAACGCCGATAAATTCGACGACAAAAACATTTTCTGGGGCAAGGATTTGCAGAGCGAGCACGAACGTTTCTTGACCGAACAGGTATACCAAAAACCCGTATTCCTCACCGATTACCCGAAGGAAATCAAGGCGTTTTATATGAAACAAAACCCCGACGGAAAGACGGTGGCGGCGGCAGACTTGCTCGTGCCCGGCATTGGGGAACTCGTCGGTGGCTCGCAAAGAGAGGACGATTATGACAAGCTCGTCAACCGTATCAAGGAATTGGGCATGAATCCCGAAGATTATTGGTGGTATCTCGACCTTCGTCGCTACGGCGGAACGACGCACAGCGGTTTTGGGCTCGGTTTTGAGCGTATGGTTATGTACCTGACGGGCATTTCCAATATCCGCGACGTGGTGCCCTACCCCAGAACGTTCGGCGATATGAAATACTAAGACGGCGAAAGGTTAAATTATTGATTGGAGAAAAAAACTATGACGAGAATTATCATTGACGCAATGGGTGGCGATTACGCCCCGAAACAGCAGGTGCTCGGCTCCGTTGCCGCGCTGAATAAGGACAAGGATTTGTATTTGATTCTCTGCGGGGACGAAACGCAGATTAAGGCGGAGCTTGCCGAGGCGGGCTCGTACGACGAAAGCCGTTTGGAAATCGTACATACGACGGAAGTCATTACGATGGAAGAAGTGCCCACCAAGGCGGTAAAAACGAAAAAGGATTCGTCCACGGTCGTAGCGTTCCGTTTGCTCAAAGAGGGCAAGGCGGACGGTTTGGTATCGTCGGGCTCGACGGGCGCGGTATTGACGGCGGGCGTGCTGATTCTCGGCAGAATTAAAGGGGTTTCCCGTCCCGGGCTCTGTCCCGTTATCCCCAACCATAGGGGCACGAACACCATGATTTGCGACTGTGGCGCAAACCTCGAATGCAAGCCTATCAACCTCGTGCATTTTGCGTTGATGGCGTCGGCGTACGCGGAAACGGCGGGCAGGCAAAACCCCAAGGTCGGTTTGCTTAACAACGGCACGGAAGACCACAAGGGCTTGCCTTTGCATCAGGAAGTCAATGCTTTGCTCAAAAAGATTGACTGCATCAACTATGCGGGCAATATCGAAGGCAGAGATATTATGTACGGGGACGTGGACGTCGTAGTATGCGACGGGTTCACGGGCAATATCGCTACGAAATCGATTGAGGGCTGCGGTAAAGCGGTCGGCGCGATTATGACGAGAGAATACAAACGCAACCTTTGGGCGAAGCTCCGCGCGGCGATTTCTATGGGGATTATCAAACGTATCAAGGGCGGTTTAGATTACGAAGCGTGCGGTGGCGCGGCGTTCTTGGGTTTGAACAAAATGGTCGTAAAGGCGCACGGCAACTCACGCGCGCGCGGTTTCGCGGTTTGTATCAACCAGGCGGCAAAAGCCGTTCGCGGGCAGTTGGTGGAAAAAATCAAAGCGTCGGTAGACGCCAACGCGGAACTCGTCAGCGAAAACTTGAACAAGGAAGAATAAAGACGAAAAGATGTTTCCCTACGGCGAAATTGAAAAGAAAATAGGGTATTCGTTCAAAAACAAAGAATTGTTGTTGGAGGCGTTTACGCACAGCACCTACGCCAATACCTACGGCGGTAGGGACAACGAGCGTATGGAATACCTCGGCGACGCCGTGTTACAGCTCGTGGTTACCGAGTGGCAGTACGAGCGGTATCAAAAAGCGGACGAGGGGACAATGACGCGCGGTCGGCAAATGCTCGTTTGCGAAGAGGCGCTTTTGGACGCGGTGCGTGATTTGGGGATTGAAAAATACCTATTGGTGTCGGGTAGTCGCGCCAACGTCGGCAAAAAGACGGTGTCCAGCTTGTTTGAAACGGTGACGGCGGCAATTTACTTGGACGGCGGATATTCTGCAGCGAAGACCTTTGTTTGCCAATTTGGTTTGGACCATATCAACGCGGCGACGGTGACGGAAAACGCAAAGGGGGATTTGCAGGAATATTTGCAAAACCTTGGCGAAAAACCGCCGATATACGAAACGAAAAAAATCGGTAAAGACAACGCGCCCGTGTTCTACGCGACGGTGTTTGCGCTGGGACGGCAAGAAAAAGGCGAGGGGAAGAGTAAAAAACAGGCGGAGCAGTCCGCGGCGGCAAATTTACTTCGCGAATTAAAGAAAGTAAAAAAATAAACGGAAAGATATAAAATCAGGTATCTGAAAGGAGTACACTTTGGATTTAAAGGAAATACATTTAAACGGTTTCAAATCTTTTGCGGATAAAACGACCATACGCTTTGCGGAAGGGGTAACCTGTATCGTAGGCCCTAACGGTTGCGGTAAGAGTAACATTGCCGACGCCGTACGTTGGGTGTTGGGCGAAAAATCTGCCAAAAATCTGCGCGGTAGCAATATGCAAGACGTTATTTTTGGCGGTACCGTCAATAGAAACCCCCAACAAAGTTGCGAAATTACGCTTGTCTTTGACAATACCGAGCGTATTTTCCCCGATATTGCGGGTGACGAAGTGTCCATGACTCGTCGTCTTGACCGCAAGGGGGATAGTAAATATCTCATCAACGGTATGGTCAGCAGACAGAAAGATTTGGTGGCGCTTTTCCACAGCATCGGCTTGGGGAAAGAGGGCTATTCTATCATTGGGCAAGGGCAGGTAAAACAGATTATGGATTCCGCGCCCGAAAAGCGCCGTGTAATTTTTGAAGAGGCGTTGGGGCTTGCTAACCATAAAATCCGCAAGGAAGAAATCGAGCGTAAAATTGCGGACGCCGAGAGTAATCTGTTCATTTACAGCCAGCGTATCGACGAGGCGCAACGCCACCTCGGTCCTTTGAGCAAGCAGGCGGATGCGGCGCGTGAGTACAACGAATATTCTTCGAGTTTGAAAGTGAACGAGGCGAACGCGTACATATACCGTTACGAAAACGCAGAGAGCGAAAAGAGCGGTTTTAAAAAGAGCGTTGCGGAAATTTCCGAACAGATTATCGATTTGAACACAAAAATCGAGCTTATCAACCGCAAAATTGAGGAAAACCGCGAAAAAATCAATCGCGCAGACTTGCGTTTGACCGAGCTGAACGACCGTCGCGTGGTGCTTTCCGTAGGAAACGAAAGAAAGGATGGCGAGCTCAAACTCGTGCAAGAACGCATCAAGACCTATCGTTCGCAGTTGGAAACGGCGGCGGAATTTTTGGCAAACAGTAAAGTCCGCATTGGTGAAATCGACGACGATATTGCAACGACGGGCAAGAAAACCGAAGAAAACAACAAGCGCGTTGCCGAATTGGAAACGCAGACGGAAGTGTTGCGCGCAACGGTTGCCGCTTTGAGCAAAAAGATAGAAGTTTTTGAAAAATTCTCGGATGCAAGCCGTCTTTCGCAGCTTTCGGATGCCGACCACTTGGCGGAAATGAAGAAAAACTTGGGTACGCTTGCAGCGCGTATGGAGGCGGCAAAGGACCGTATTTCCGAGATAAAAACCGCGCACCAAAAGGCGTTGGATAGAAAGGAACGCCTCTCGGACGAGCTGAAATCGGTACAAAAGGATATGGCGGCGCTCCGCGCGCGCAATTCTTCCGATATGCGTGAGTTTGAAGAACGGCAGGAAGAAGTCCGCGAAATGCAGATGACGGTGAACGAGTTCAATCAAGAGCTGTTCAATGCCAACGGACAGCTTGCGTCCTTGCGCGAAAATTTGGAAATGTATATCAGCATGAAAAACCGCTTGGACGGGTATAAGGAATCGGTTAGAAGATTGCTTTCCATTGCCAAGACCAATCCCGAAATCGCCAAACATTTACGCGGTTCGGTGGCGGATATTCTTTCTACGGACCAACGTTATGAATTGGCGGTGGAAACGGCGCTTGCCAGCGCAATGCAAAACGTCGTAACGCCGACGGCGGACGACGCGAAGTACTTGATTGAGTACTTGATGCGCACCAACGGCGGTATCGTTACTTTCTTGCCGGTAAGCAGTATGCGTCCCCGTCCCGATTCCAAGGAGATTCGTCGCGCGCTCGACGAACGCGGTGCAATGGGCTTGGCAACGGAACTCGTAAAATTCGACGATTATTATTATAACGTCGTGTCCAACTTGCTCGGCAATACTTTGATTTGCGACAACATCGCCAACGCGACGGCGATTGCTAAGAAATACGGCAACATGTTCAAAATCGTAACCGTTGACGGCAACATCGTCGCAACGAGCGGTGCGATGACGGGCGGTAGTCGTCGTAAGGATACGGCGTCTTTGCTTTCCAACGAGCGCAAAATCCAAGAATGTAAGGAAAACATCGCGAAAAAGCAAAAGCAGATTGAAAAATTAAAGACGGCGATTGCAAACAGCGAACGCATGAAGAAAGAGGCGGAGGATGCGGTAGAAGAGCTCCGCGAAAAATATCAGGGCGCAAACAGCGAAATTGCGGGGCTTTTGCAACGCGAAACGGCGCTTGCGCAACAAATTGCCGACGCAGAAACGGATATCCAAACTTACAAGGATATGCTGGAAGATTTGCAGATAAAGCTCCGCGAATTGGAGGACGAAGAGGCGAACTCGTCGCTCAGCGAAGAACAGCTTGCCGTGCGCAGAATTATGGCGGCGCGAGAGTTGGAGGCGCAACGCAGACAATGCGACGGTTTTAAGGAAGAGCTCGCGGAAAAGAACAAGCTTTTGCGTGATTGCGAAATGGAATACACTTCGCTCCTTTCCGAAATGGAACAGCAAAAGGAAAAAATCGAGCGTATCACAGCAGAAAAGACCGATTTGGTTGCCCGTATCGTGGATATGGAATACGAGCAGACGGAAACGCAAACTCGCCTGAACGGTTTGGAGGCGGAGGCGCAGGAAAAAGAGCTGACCGACGAAGAAAAGGCGGCGGTTCAGGCAATCGTGGACGAAATCAGCGCTATCACCAAGGAAAAAGAGGACACGAACGCCGCGCAAATTGCGTTGGAAGAGGAAAAAACGTCCTTGCAAGAAACCTTGACCAAAAAGACGGACAAGCGTTTCAAATGCGAAATTGAAATCAGTAAAATCGACACCAATTTGGAAAATACCCGCTTGCGTATGGAAGAGGCGTACGGGCTCGATTACGAAGGCTGTCTTGTTTACCGCAAGGAAGGCTTTAATATCGACGAGGCAACGCAGACCATCTCGGCATTAAAGCGTAAGATTACGATGCTTGGCGCGGTAAACCCCAACGCGGTGGAAGAATACGAATTCGAAAAGGAACGTTGCGACGAAATGCAAACGCAACGCGAGGATTTGGAAAAGGGTATTGCCGATTTGCAGGTGGTACTCGGCGATATCCGCGACGAAATGTTGCGTATCTTTAACGCGGGCTTTGAGGAAATCAACGAAAACTTCAAGGTCACGTTTAAGGAACTCTTCGGTGGCGGTAAGGCAGAACTCCAAATCGATTACGAAGACGTGGAAGACCCGTTGGCGGCAGGCATCGAAATCGTGGCTTGTCCTCCGGGCAAGAAACTTACGAAACTTTCGTTGCTTTCGGGCGGCGAGTGCGCGTTGACGGCGATTGCGATTTTGTTCGCTATCTTAAAGGCCCGTCCCATGCCGTTCTGTATCTTGGACGAAATCGAGGCGGCGCTCGACGATGCGAACATCGACCGTTTTGCGTCCTACCTCAAACGCTTTGCAGAGGAAACGCAGTTCATCGTTATCACGCACAGAAAGCCGACGATGAATCAGGCGGACACCCTTTTTGGCGTTACGATGCAGGAAAAGGGCGTATCGAAAATCGTATCCGTCAAGCTTGCGGACGTGGAAAGCAAGCTGGGCGTTGGTACGGTAGAATAAGTAAGAGGATTTTGCAATGAAACTTACTATCTTATCGCACGGTTTGTAAAAGCGTTCGCGTTGGTTTGAGGGCGTATGGACCAAGTGCCATCGTCAGCGCGCGAACGGGCGCGTGGTAGGCTTGGTAAAAAATACAACTGTAACTGAAAAAGGAAATAACTATGGGTATATTCGGGAAACTTTTCGGGGCGTTGAAAAAGACGAAAGACAACTTTTCGTCTAAGCTCCGCACGCTTTTTTCCAAAAATAAATTGGGCAACGAATTTTACGAGGAATTGGAAGAGCTCCTCATTGCCTCGGACGTGTCCTACACGACGGCGCAGGAAGTCGTTGCGCGCGTAAAAAAACAGGCGATGGACGAAAGGTTGAAAGACGAGGCGTACGTCACCGAGCTTCTTCGCGGTATTTTGACGGATATTTTGGAAGAGAGCGAGGTAGAACCGCCCGAATATCCTTGCGTAATTATGCTGGTGGGCGTCAACGGCGTTGGTAAAACGACGACGGTGGGGAAACTTGCCCATTATTTCCTCTCGCAAGGCAAGACGGTAACGGTGGCGGCGGCGGATACCTTCCGTGCGGCGGCTAGCGAACAGCTTGCCATTTGGGCGGAGCGCGCAAAAGTGCGTATCGTCAAGCACGAAGAGGGGAGCGACCCGTCTGCGGTAATCTTCGACGCGGTGGCGTCGGCAAAGGCGAAAAAGACGGACGTAGTCATCGTAGATACGGCGGGCAGATTGCACGTAAAAGACAACCTGATGAACGAACTTCGGAAAATGGACCGCGTCGTCACGCGTGAATATCCTGAGGCAGACTTTTTAAAACTGCTCGTTTTGGATGCGACGACGGGGCAAAACGCCGTCAATCAGGCGCGCGTTTTCGACGAGGCGGTGGAGCTCGACGGTTTGGTTTTGACCAAGCTTGACGGCACGGCAAAGGGCGGGTTTGTATTCTCGCTCGCGCAGGAACTCTCCTTACCCGTTATTTTTGCGGGCGTAGGCGAAAAAATGGACGATTTGGAATTTTTCGACAGCAAAGAATTTGTGGAAGCAATCTTATGAGAATTGATATTTTGACGCTTTTTCCCGAAATGTTTACCGCTATGCAAGAAAGTATCATTGGCAGGGCGCAAAAATCGGGGAAGATACAAATCAATATCGTAAATATCCGCGACTATACCACGGACAAGCACCTCAAATGCGACGATTATCCTTTCGGCGGTGGCGCGGGTATGGTTATGATGGCGCCCCCGATTGGCAATGCCATCGAGGCGATTGACCCCGACCATAAGGCTCGGCGAATCTATATGTCCCCCAAGGGGCAGGTATTTAAGCAACAAAAGGTGTTTGAATTGCTCGAATACGAGCATTTGATTTTACTTTGCGGACATTACGAGGGCGTGGACCAGAGGGCGCTCGACCTCTATATAGACGAGGAAATTTCCATTGGCGATTACGTATTGACGGGGGGCGAACTCCCTGCGATGGTGGTGGCGGACTGCGTATCTCGGTACGTGGACGGGGTAATTAGCAATTCGTCCTTGGTGGACGAGAGCTTTTCGGAAAACCTGCTCGAATATCCGCAATATACCCGCCCGCAGGAATATAAGGGCTTGACCGTGCCCGACGTTTTGCGTAGTGGCGACCATGCGAAAATCGATAAGTGGCGCAGAGAGCAAGCGATAGAAATCACAAGGCGTTGCCGTCCCGATTTATTGAAATAACGCAGAGTTAGGGCGGAAAAGGAAAAACAGATGAAAACGATACAATGGTTTCCGGGGCACATGACGAAAGCCATGCGCGACATGGAAAAAAAGCGGGATCTTTGCGACGGCGTTATATGCGTGTTGGACGCGCGCGCGCCGATTGCGACAATCAATAAAAATCTGAAAAAAATCTTCGGTGAAAAGCCGATTTTATACGTTTTGAACAAAGCCGACCTTTCCGATCCAACCAAGGTGGACGGCTTTATGAAGTTTTTTGAGGCGCGTGGGAAATACGTCGTAAAATGCGACTCGACGAACGTTTCCGCCAAGCGCGTACTGCTCCAAAAGCTCAACGCAATCACCGAAGAAAAGCGGGAGCGCGCATTGGCGAAGGGTTTAAACCGTACCTTCCGTTTTATGGTGGCAGGGATTCCCAACACGGGCAAGAGTACCCTTGTGAACCTACTCAGCGGTCAAAAACGCGCGAAGACGGGGGACAAGGCGGGTGTGACGAGGGACGTGCGTTGGCTCAAATGCGGTGCGTTCGACCTTTTGGATACCCCTGGTACGATGCCACCCTCCTTTGACAACCAATACCATGCGCGCCATTTGGCGTATATCGGCAGTATCAACGACGATATTTTGGATATGGACGACGTTGCTTTGGAACTCCTTGGCGAACTTGCCGAGCGATATCCGCAATGCTTAACCGACCGTTACGGTATTACGGAATTTGACGAAAAGCTTGCGATGTACGAGGCGGTTTGCAAGCGCCGTGGTTTTATTTTTCGCGGTGGCGAATTCGATTACGAGCGTGGCGCAAAGGCGATTATCGACGATTTTCGTAAGGGCAGAACGGGAAAAATCTGTTTGGAAAGCGCGGCGGATTATTCCGACTTCGATTTTTAAAAGACCATGAAAAAGATTTGGAACGCAGAAGAAAAATTGCAATACGAACGTGCTTTGCTTTCGCAGGGATATACCTTAGTTGCGGGCGTGGACGAGGTGGGCAGAGGTCCGTTGGCGGGACCCGTCGTTTGCGCGGCGGTGATTATGCCTCTCGATAGCGAAAAGCTTATCTTCGGCGTGGACGACAGTAAAAAACTGTCCGAAAAAAAGCGTGAAAAGCTCGCCGAAGAGATAAAAGCGCGCGCTTTGGCGTATACGATTGTAGAAATCGATGAAAAGACGATTGACGAGATTAACATTTTAGAGGCGACAAGGCTTGGTATGAAAAGGGCGATTGAAACCCTTTCGATTACGCCCGACGTCGTGTTGACCGACGGCAATATGACGATTGATATATCGCATAAACAGCGTAGCGTTATCCACGGCGACGCCTTGTCCTATTCGATTGGCGCGGCAAGCATTATCGCCAAGGTATACCGTGATAAGATGATGGGCGAATACGCAAAGACCTACCCCCAGTATGCCTTTGAAAAGAACAAAGGCTACGGTACGGCGGCGCACATACAAGGGATAAAGGAGTACGGCTTATGCCCGATTCACCGCAGGACGTTCACAAAAAAGTTTTAGGAAAGGCGGGCGAAAAGCTGGCGGCAGAGTACCTCAAAAAGCAGGGCTTTAAAATCCTAAAACACAATTATAAAACGCCGTTTGGCGAGGCGGATATTGTCGCGCGGGATAGGGACGAAACCGTTTTTGTCGAGGTCAAAACCCGTATCGGGGATAAATACGGTGCGCCGCGTGAGGCGGTTACCAAAACCAAGCAGCAACGTTATTATAAAATAGCGCAATGCTATTGGTTGAAGACAGGGCAGGAGCCCAACGCTCGTTTCGACGTGGTCGAGGTGTACGAGGACGGGCGTATAGAACATTACAAAAACGCCTTTTAACAAAAGACCGAAATAAAAAACGACGGGAATCCGTCGTTTTTTTAATATAAAACCGCCGAGGATTCGGCGGTTTGTTTTTTAGTTGCGCGCCTCAAAGAATTTGCCCGATTTTAACGATTCGAGCATAATCGTTGCGCTACTTATATTGGTTGCGAGCGGGATTTTTTGTACGTCGCACAATCTTAACAGGGCGGATACGTCTGGTTCGTGTGGCTGTGCCGTTAACGGGTCTCGTAAAAAGATAATCAAATCCAATTCCCCGTTGGCGAGCATTGCGCCAATTTGTTGGTCACCGCCAAGAGGCCCGCTCTTCATTCTTTTAATCGGTAACGCAGTTTCGCCCATAATCAGCGTCCCCGTCGTACCTGTCGCGTACAATTCGTATTTTGCCAATACATCCTTGTAGTTTTTTGCTAATGCAATAATTTCATCCTTTTTTTTGTCGTGTGCTATCAAAGCAATTTTCATTTGTATTCTCCTTACTTCATAGATTCATAGTTCCCTTATATTATACACAATCCTTTCTAAAAAGTCAAACGTTAGAGAAATTTAGCGAAAAAATCGGATATTTTTTTGAAAAGATGCGGGTCTTGCTTTCGACAAGAAAGACGGCGCTTTTACAAAAATGCCGTTTGTTTTATTTTACAGCCGTGCTATAATTGCCTTGCTCTTGCAAAAGGGGGCGGGCATCTTTACGACGGTATTTTTATGACGGTATATATCGAGTACGCGCTGATAGAAAATTTCGTTTACGATTACGTATTGCTACGGCTTTCCTTTTTCGCCACGCGCGAAAAAGCAAAGCGGTTCAAGTTGGCGTTTTCTGCTCTTATAGGGGCGTTGTTTGCCCTCGTTTGCCCTTTTATCACCCTGCCGTCTATCTTGTTTTTGGCGTTAAAAATCGGGGTGGGGTTACTCCTTTGCATGTTGTCCTTTGGACGGCTAAAAACGAAAAAGGAGTGGGGCAGGTATGCGTTTACCTCCCTTTGTTTCTTCTTTTTGACCTTTGGATACGGCGGGGCAATGTCGGCGTTTTCGGGGCGCAAGCGCCTACCCCCGCAGGCGGTATTTTTCGGGTTTGTCTGCCTAAGCGCGTCGGCGGTGTTTTTGATTGGAAAAGTCTATCAAAAACGGAGCGTGCACGCCTTTATCTATCCGTGCACGTTGCTTTTTGGCGAAAAACGTCTTTCCGTTGACGGGTATTATGACAGCGGAAACCGCGCGCAGAAAAACGGCGCGCCAATCTGCTTTGTTTCCCCCGAACTCATCTACGAGCTTTTCGGGGATGAAATCTTGAAAGATGGGGGGACGGTACGCGACGAAATGCAAATTACCACGGTAATCGGCGTAAAAAGCACCCCTTTGTATAAGGGTGGAATCCTTGTGGAAACTCCGAGGGGAAAAGTTCTAAAAGAGGGGGTATATTTTTCGCCGTCGGGGAATATGATATCACGGGAATATAAGGTTCTGCTAAACGCGGAGATTTTAGGGGAATAGGTATGCGGATTAAAGAATTATTGCGGACGTTTTTACAAAAGATTATATCGGATGAAAGAACGGTGGACTACGTATGCGGTGGCGGAGAGGCGCTACCGCTACCGCTTTCTGCGGAGGAAGAAAGCGCGGCGCTCAAAGGGCTCTTAGACGAACAAGAAAAGGAAAACGCAAAGGCGTTACTTATACAGCACAACCTACGCTTGGTGGTGTATATCGCGCGGAAATTCGACAATACGGGGGTGGATAACGACGATTTGATTTCCATTGGTACGATTGGGCTGATTAAGGCAATCAACTCCTTTAAAACGGATAAGAACATCAAGCTTGCGACCTACGCTTCGCGCTGTATCGAAAACGAAATTTTGATGTATTTGCGCCGTACGGCGCGCTTAAAAAGCGAGGTTTCGTTCGATGAACCGCTCAATACCGATTTTGAGGGAAACGAGCTCTTATTATCCGACGTTTTGGGTACGTCGGCGGAGAGCGTGTACGGGGATATCGAGGCAAACGCCGAAAAGGAACAGCTCAAAGAGGCGTTGAAAAAGCTCAACGAGCGGGAGCGAAAAATTATGTTTTTGCGGTTTGGGCTTGGCGGTGGCGAAGAGATGACGCAAAAGGACGTGGCAGATATGCTCGGTATATCGCAAAGCTACATATCCCGCTTGGAAAAGAAGATTATTTTACGGCTGAAAAAAGAGATTGCGAAAATGGAATAATATCGCCCGTCAAGACAAAAAACTCGCTGAAAAATCAGCGTATAAAAAACGGCGGATAAGCGCATACTTTTGCCGAGTGTTTTTGCTTAAAATTTTTACTTAAAAGCGACACGTCCCCCACCCTTTGCTTTTTACATACGGATAAGGAGGACCTGAAAAGTATGCAAAAAGTAGAGATTTGCGGCGTGGATACGTCGGGCTTGCCAAAGCTTTCCGCAAAGGAGAGCGAGGAGCTGATGCGACAGCTGAAAGCGGGGGATAAAAAGGCGCGGGATACGTTTATTATCGGCAATATGCGTTTGGTGCTTTCCCTCGTCAAGCGTTTTCGTATCAAAAACTTGGGGGCGGACGACGTGTTCCAAGCGGGGTGCGTGGGGCTTATCAAAGCGATTGACGGGTTTGATTTGCGCGTGGGGGTAAAATTTTCCACCTACGCCGTGCCAATGATAATCGGCGAGATTAAGCGGTATCTTCGTGACGGCAATTCCTTGCGCGTGTCACGCAGTATTCGGGATACGGCGTATCGGGTATTGAAAGCGCGCGAGGCAATCGAGGCGCGCGACGAGGAGGCGACCATTGAAAAGATTGCAACCGAACTCGGCGTGGCGGAGCGCGAAGTGGTGTACGCCTTAGACGCAATTTCCGACCCCGTGTCCATTTACGAGCCCGTGTATAACAAATCGGGCGACGCTTTGCTCTTAATGGACCAGCTCTGCGACGAGCGAAACACGGACGAGATTTGGACGGAACACGTCGCTTTGAGCGAGGCGATGGAAAAATTGGGGGAGCGGGAACGAAAAATTCTGTTTTTGCGTTATTACGAAGGGAAAACGCAAACGGAAATTTCAGAGGAAGTGGGCATTTCGCAGGCGCAGGTATCCCGTTTGGAAAAGAACGCCCTGCAAAACATACGGCTGAATATTTCGTAAGAAACCCTAAAAATCGAAAAAAAATCATAAACAGGAACACATTTTTGCCCTTTTGCATATACTGTAACATAGTATTTTGCAAGGGGCGTTTTTTATGGAACTGAGTTTTTCCGATTTGCGAACGAAAGAAGTGGTGAACACGCAGGACGGCAGAAAATTGGGCAAGGTATGCGACGTGGCGCTCTGTTATCCCGAAAATAGGTGGCTGGGTATCGTCGTGCCCGGCGGAAAGGGTTGGATTGGAAAAAAGAGCGCGGTGTTTATCGACCTAAAAAGCATAGTAAAAATCGGGGAAGACGTCATATTGGTCAACGTCGGTTTGCCCTGCGAGCGGAAGAAGGGAAAACGTGGGTGCCCGCCTCCGCCCATGCCCCCGTCACCGCCCGCGCCCTATCCGCCCTATCCGCCACAGAGAAATTCGGCGGGGCAAGGCGGAGAACGCAATTTCGACGATTTTGAATAACGAATTTTCTATAAAAAGCTCGGTTCTACCGAGCTTTTTCCGTGAAAAGAAGAAAAGCGCAAAGGGCAAAGGGGCTTGACAAATGATGAAAAAAATGCTATACTTACAGATGAAAAAGTGTGATTTATGAAAGGAAAGTGTTTTTTCACGATTTTTTCACGATTTGTTGTCTTAAAATTAACAAAAAACGGGTATAAATGTATAGGCAGTTGTCAAAAAACGGCAAACTTTGTCAAAAATACCAAAAGAGGGAGTTTATAGGGGTATGAAAATTTTAATTGTCGACGACGAAATTATGATTAGAAACGTCCTGCGCGAATACGTGGAGTTTGAGGGCAACGAGGCCTATGAGGCGGAGGACGGTATGCAGGCGGTAAAGCTCTGTCGAGACAACGATTACGATTTGGTTTTGATGGACGTAATGATGCCCCATTTGGACGGTTACTCGGCGGTAAAGGAAATTAAAAAAATCAAGGACGTGCCCGTGATTATGCTTTCGGCGCGCGGAGAGGAATACGACAAGCTGTTCGCCTTTGAAATCGGGGTGGACGACTACGTGACGAAACCCTTCTCGCCCAAGGAAGTAATGGCGCGTATCAACGCCGTGACCAAACGCCACGCCGTCAAGGAACAGAAGAACGAGATTTTGAAGTTCGAGGGCTTGGAAATCGATATGGCGGGCAGAAACGTGTACGTAGACGGCGTAAAAGCGGAGCTTACCCCCAAGGAATACGAGCTGTTGTTCTATTTGGTCCGTAACAAAGGGATTGCGCTGACGAGAGAAAAACTTCTTTACGACGTATGGGGCTTTGATTTTTACGGGGACGATCGCACGGTGGATACGCATATTAAAATGCTCCGCGGAAACTTAAAGGACTACCGCAAATTTATCGTTACTTTGCGTGGGTTGGGGTATAAATTCGAACTTTAAACAACGGTTGCCTAACAAGAGGCGAGAAAAGAAAAAAAAGGGGGCTCGGTAATGTCGCACAAAAAAAAGCCGACGGACAATAGAACGCAACAGCCGAGCTTTTTTGACGACGGCAATTCGGGGCGTGTGCAAGAGCCTAATCCGCCCCAAAACAGAAAGGAACGTCGCATACACGGCTATCAGAGAAAACAGCGCGCAACCAGCGTATATTTTTTACTGTGTTCGCTGTTTGCCGTGTTATCGCTTGTCATCGTGTTATTGTTTAGCGCACCGCAACAGTATATCTTTTCGCGCACCTATCAAGAAGAGGCGTCCGAGAGCGTTTTGACAAAGGGCAGAGTTATCGAGCATGACGTCAACGATGGCTTACCGCAAGATTGGGGGTCTGGTTGGAGCGCGTACGTACGAAAACTCTCTTACGCCCATCAGGTGCGCGTGTTTATCGTTTCACCGAACGGCGAGGTGCTTTACCCCGAAGAGGCGCAGAATACGCCTACGGGCGCGGAAAACGAGAATTCCAATCAACGAGCGGACGTCGGCGTGTCTAAAGAAACGCTTGCTTTGCATATTCAACGCATTGCGATTTCCCCTAACGGTTACGTCGTTTATAGGGGCGTTGGCGAATACGTATACGGTGGCGCGGTGGAGATTGACGGGAATACGGCGTATCTATACGTAGGACAATCGCTGGAACTGATGACGACGGCGCTGAGAAGTATGTCGATGCGTATCGTGCTGTTGGGGACGTTTGTATTTATGCTCAGCTTTTTCGTGGGGAGCGCGGTAGCGGGTTGGTTGACGAAACCGCTGACGGAAATGACGGAAAAAGCTCGACGCATGGCGCAAGGGCAATTTGATATGGACTTCCACGGCGTCGATTACGGCAAGGAGATGGTGGAGCTTGCGGACGCGCTCAATCACGCGCGCGACGAGCTGTCCAAAACCGACCGCATGCAAAAGGAATTGATTGCCAACGTTTCGCACGATTTCAAAACACCTTTGACGATGATTAAGGCGTACGCCTCCATGATTATTGAAATTTCGGGGGATAACCCTGAAAAGCGCAATCAGCACGCGCAGGTTATCATTGATGAAACCGACCGTTTGACTTCCCTTGTCAGCGACGTATTGGATTTGTCGAAAATTAGCTCGGGTATACAGCCTTTGCAACTGCAAATTGCCAATATTTCCGCTTGCGTTTGGGACGCTTTGAAACGGTTTGCCTATTTGCAAGAAACGCAAGGGTACACCTTTGAAACGGATATCGACGAGGGCTTATTTGCGATGGTAGACGAAATCCGTTTTGGGCAGGCGATTTATAATTTGATAGGCAACGCCGTCAACTACACGGGCGAGGATAAGCGCGTAATCGTGAAATTGAAGAGAGAGGAAACGGGGTTCCGTTTCTCGGTGCGCGATACGGGCGTAGGGATAAAACCCGAGGAATTAAACGAAATTTGGGATAGATATTATCGTTCTTCGTCGTCGCATAAACGGCCCGTGCAAGGTACGGGATTGGGGCTTTCGATTGTCAAGACGGTATTTGAAAAGCACGGTTTGGCTTTCGGTGTGACCAGCGAAGAGGGGAAAGGCAGTACTTTCTACGTCTGTTTTCCCGATTTTTCGTAAACACGAAAGAGAACGACGCATCGTTTGGGCGGACGAAGAATAGAGTAACGTGAAAAGGTAAAATAAGGAGGACGCTTATGGCGACGAAGAAACAGGCGGGGGAAACCTTGCTGGCGGAAAAGGAAAATATAGAAGCGGACGTAGAGGTTGCCGAAGAGGTTGCCGTAGCGGAAACAGAGGCGGAAGAAATTGCCGTTGCTCCCGCAGAGGCTTGCGAGGAAGAGCCTAAGGTGGCGGAACAGTCGGAAACGAGCGTAGAAGAAAGGGGGGCAGAGCAGACGGAAACGGAAGAAGTGCCCGTTTTCATCATTGACCCCAAGGATAGACAGCCGAAAAATTACGCGACGTATATCCAGCTTGCGGCGCGCTATACCGAAGAACAAGCGCAAAATATGCTCCGCAAGAAAATTTATCAATACAACGAGGTGCATTTGCGCTTTTTGCAGAAAGTAGGGGAGGATTCCGCGTTTGCGGTAGAGCGTCTGTACGTGCCCGTTGCTTGCGGAAGAACGGACGTGCGCTATTCGTGGAAAACCAAGACGAATCAGACGAAAAACTCGCACGAGGCGATCTGCGTAAAAGAGAAACGTTTTTCGGGTATGCGCAAGGACTTGGACGTGGAGAATTTTGACATAGAAGACCAACCCGAGGTGTCGGAAATCGGCAAGTCGGAGCTGGTAGAGGACGGCGCGTACGATTTCAAAAAAGCGATGCAAGCGTTTAACCTTTATCTTAAAACGACGGCGCCCGCCAAACACGTGACGGTGGAAAAGCGTGGCGAGACGTACACCCTCGCATACGTGCCGGTATTAAAGACGGCGTGTACGCTGGACGGGGAAACGTACGTCGGCTACGTCAATATGTATAACGGCGCTTGCTATTCGGATTACAAGGTGAGCGACGTGTTGGAAAACGCTGCGGAAAAGACGGTGGTTTCGGCAAAGCTTGCAAAGCGTACCCTTGCGGGGACTTTTCTGTTTGCCTTGACGTTTGCGCTACTGACCTTGTTTAGCGGACTTTCCTTGGTGGATTGGAAATTTGGCGCGTTGCCCGTAAAGACGTTGTGGACGTCGTTGAGTTTGGCGGCGTTTTCGTTGCCGTCGGTGGCGCTCTTGTTCCCGCTCCACGCCATTAAAAAGGAAAAACTGATAGAAAAATCTATACAAGGTCACAAGAATCCGAGTGGCGCTTTTGCAAGATTGGTATCCTTCATCGGCGTGCTTTGCGCGATTGGCGCGGTGGTGCTGTTCTTCTTCCAAGTGATGATTTAATAAAGAAAGTCTGCGCTTTCACGGTAATTTCGTTGACAGTCGCAGACTTTTGTATTATAATAAAGACAAGTGAATATTCTTTGGGGCGGGGTGTGATTCCCCACCGGCAGTACAGTCTGCGAAGGGCGAAGTTTTGCAAGGCAAGGCTTGCCCCCGAATCGGCGCAATTCCGATACCGACGGTGAACTTGGCGTTTTGCCAAAAAGTCCGGATGAGAAAAGAAGTGGTTTTAGGACGAACTATGCCGTTTTGCGCCCCGATTTTTGTCGGGGTGTTTTTTTAGCGAAGAGTATTTGCAAAAAGTTTTTTCGAGGTGCTGTTATGGAACAAGAGAAGAAAAGTGTGGGCAACGTATTAAAGAGGCGACTTAGCGCAAAGCGCTTGGCATTGATGGCGATTTTTGTCGCGCTGTCTTACGTCGTCAGTTTTTGGGAATTCCCCATTTTCCCCGCCGCGGACTTTTTAAAGCTTGATTTTGGCAACGTATTTATCTTGCTCATTTCCTTTTTACTCGGTCCGATTGAGGGGATAGTGGTATGCGGTTTGAAAGAGAGCTTGCGTATGCTCACGTCCACGTCGGGTTGCGTGGGGGAAGTTGCGAATATGGCGGTGACGACGGCGTTTATTTTGTTGCCGTCCATTGTCTATCAATTCCGCAAGGGATTGCGTTGGGTGATTCCGTGCCTTGTTATCGCGTGTTTTATCGGGACGGGGGCGGCGCTTCTTACCAACCGCTTTATTACCTTTCCGCTGTATATGAAAAGCGCGGCGGCGACAGAATTTAAAAAGCTGTTTTGGTTTGTCGTAGGGTTCAACCTCATCAAAACGGCGTCGATTGGCGTTTTGACGGCGCTTTTATATAAACGCCTGTCCAATTTCTTGAAAAAAATGAAAATTTAAGGGCGGGAAAAGCGAAACCCTCGCAAAATCATTGCAAAAATTTCGCAAAAGTATTATAATAAAAATATGGCGAAGATTATCACAAGCTCGCGCGAAGAGACGGAAAGGTTCGCGCGCGAGTATGCAAAAACTTTATCGGCGGGCGACGTCGTACTCTTAGACGGCGATATGGGCGCGGGTAAAACGGTGTTTTCCAAGGGCGTAGCCGCGGGGCTTGGCATCGAGGAAGAAGTTACCAGCCCCACGTATGCGTATATGAACGATTACGACGGACGGTTGTTCCATTACGATTGTTACCGTATCGAAAGCGTGGAGCAAGCGGAAAATTTGGGACTTGCCGATTATTTTGATATGGGCGGTATTTGCCTGATAGAGTGGGCGCAAAATATAGCCCCTCTTTTGCCACGGAAGGTAAAGAGAGTGGTCATCAAAAAATTGGACGAAAACAGACGGGAAATCGAGTATTGATAGGAGCAAACCAAACGGTTATGAAAAATTATTTGGCGGTGGATACGAGCGGTAATCATCTTTGCGTGATTGCGTGTAAGGACGGAAAAATTTCTTCCGTCTTTCTTCCCGATTGCGCGATGAAACACTCCGTTTCGGTAATGCCCGCCGTGGACGAAGCGCTCAAAGGCGCGGATATGTCCCTTGACGAATGCGATTTTTTTGCGGCGGTGGTCGGCGCGGGCTCGTTCACGGGGATACGTATCGGTATCTCGGTGATAAAGGGCTTTTGCTTGGCGTATCAAAAACCCGCCCTGCCCGTAACTTCCTTTGACGTGATGGCATATAATAAAACAAACGGCAAGGTTTTGTGCCTTGTCGACGCTTTGCACGATTGTTATTACGCTTGCGGATACGATGGGGAAAAGGTTGTTTATCCGCCTGCTTATCTCACCGAAGAAGAGGTGTTGGCGTTGACAAACGACGGGTATGCCTTGCGCGGTGTTTCCGCGATGGCAATCGGGGAAAAGACGGCGGTGGAAACCGTAGACCCCGTCCAAGGCTTAGCAAGCGCAATCGAGGGGTTGTCCGCGCAGAATAGATTTGGGGAGTTGACGGCTCTGTACGTGCGGAAGAGCTCGGCAGAGTTAAATTTGGAAGAGAAACAATGATTACGATACGGAATTGGACGGAAAAAGACCTGCCCAAACTCATGGCGTTGGAGCGCGCGTGTTTTGAGGACGCGTGGACGACGGAAATGATGAAAAACGAGTTTACACGCGACGGCTTTTGCGGTGTTTTGGCGGAAGAGGACGGCGAAACCGTGGGGTACGTATGCGGATACACGCTGTTTGAGGACGGAGAGCTTTTGAAGATAGCCGTCTTGCAAGCTTGCCGAGGGAAAGGGATTGGCGGACTGCTCTTGGACGCGTTCACGGAAAATGCAAAGGGGCAAGGCGCGGAGCGGATTTTTTTAGAGGTCCGCATTTCCAACGAGCCCGCGCTCGGTCTGTATATCAGCCGTGGTTTTGAAAGGACGCGTATTAGAAAGCGTTATTATCCCGACGGCGAAGACGCGGTTGAAATGAAGCGGGAGCTTTGTCCCGAAGATTGATTTTTTTAAACCCAAAAACGAACAAGGGGGAACGGAGAAACGGTTACGCTTTCCGACGTTTCGTTTTTACAAAGGGGAAAAGGGAAAGATTTGGTGCTGTTGCACGGCTATCTTTCTTGTAAGGAAACGTTTGCAAAGCAGGTGGAATATTTTTCTAGGTTTTATCGGGTTACCGCCATTGATTTTTTGGGCTTTGGGAAGAGCGCGCCGTTACAAAGCGCCTATTCCGTGTCCGATTACGCCGTGTGGACGAGGGAAGTTTTGCGTTTGCTCGGTGTGGAAAAACCGCACGTTATCGCGCATTCCTTCGGGTGTCGCGTGGCGATAAAGCTGTCGGCGGAAACCCCCGATTTTTTTGATAAAATCTTACTCACGGGGGCGGCGGGCGTTATTTTAAAGCGTTCGTTTGCGTACAAAATCAAGGTAAAAACCTACCGCTTCGTACGGCGTTTCGCGCCAAAATTTGCCGAGAGAAAATTCGGTAGCGCGGAGTATAAAACCCTTTCGCCCGTGATGAAAGAAAGCTATAAAAAAATCGTAAACGAGGACTTGCGTGGCGACGCGCAAACGCTGAAAAACTCCGTACTTTTGGTGCAGGGCAGAGCGGATAAAACGACGCCGATTGCGGAGGCGCAGGCGTATTTAGAACGTATGAAAAACGGCAGATTGGTCGTGATGGACGGCGGACATTTTGCGTTTATGGACGACCCGTTGACGTTTAATCTTATTGCAGAGGAATTTTTTTATGACGGAACTTTTGCTCAAAGTGGTGGCTAGCGTCGTTTCGGCGTGCCTATTTTGCGTGTGTACCCTTAAAATGCTGGGGGCGATGCAACAGGCAGGCTATAAAAACGGCGTTTTTTGGCGCTGGCTGAAACGAAAAGACAACCTGCAATACAATAGATTGGCGGTGTTTGCGCTGTGTCTGGGGTTGGCAACGGCAATCGTGTCGCTGTGTTTTTCCTTCCTTGGCGTGGCGTGGGCGCTCGCCGTTTCCGCCGTGCCCTTTGCGGTGCTGTGTCTGCTGTTTTTTTGGGCGGATGGGAAATACGCGTTAAAGGTGAAGACGGTGCGCACGGGCAGGCTTTGTCGATTGTTCGGGGTGTATTTGTTTTTCGTGGCGACGGTGGGGTATTTATTGATTGCTCTGCTCGGGTTTATGAAAGATTGGAACGGCTCCGCGTTGTACGGCTTGGTGGCGTACGTACCCTTTGCGGTAATGCCCCTTATATTGCCCTTGCTCCTTTGTCTTGCCAACGCGGTAACGGGTATTTTTGAAAATGCCCGCAACAAGAAATTTGTAAAACGCGCGACGACAACGTTGCAACAAACGGAAATCATCCGCGTCGGCGTGGTGGGTAGCTACGGTAAAACGTCGGTAAAAAATATCTTAAAAACGATACTTTCCGAAAAATATACGGTGGTGGAAACGCCCGCCTCGTTCAATACGCCCGTGGGGATTGCCAAAACGGTTTTCTCGCCCGAATTTAGCGGGAAACAAGTGTTTATCGCTGAAATGGGCGCGCGCAAAGCGGGGGATATCCGTCAACTTTGCGATATCGTAAAGCCCGATTACGCGGTGTTTACGGGGGTATGTCAACAGCATATCGAAACGTTCGGCACGATAGAAAACGTCTTTGCGGAAAAAAGCGAAATTTTAAAATGCGGGGCAAAGAAAGTCGTTTGCGGTAACGGCTTGCGAGATATGGTGGAGCAAGCGGAAAGCGTTGCGTTTGCCTGCGCTGTAAAGGACGTGCAGACGGCGTTGACGGGGACGAAATTTACCTTGACGCTCGGCGACGAAGAGCTTTCCGTGAGTACGAAATTGCTTGGCGATAGCGCGGTGGAAAACGTTGCGTTGGCGACGAGCTTGGCAAAAGAAATGGGTTTGACGGCGACGGAAATTGCGCAAGGCATTGAAAAGCTCCAACCCGTACCTCACCGCTTGCAACTGCTTGAAAACAACGGCGTGTATATTTTGGACGACGGATATAATTGCAATATCGTGGGCGCGAAATCGGCGTTGTCCGTCCTCGCTACGCACGTAGGAAGAAAATGCGTGGTCACGCCCGGTATCGTGGAGTGCGGTGTGTTGGAAGAAACGCTCAACGAGGAATTGGGCGCGGCGTTGGCAAAGGCGAATCCCGACCTTGTGATTTTGGTTGGTCAGACCTTGATACAGCCGGTAAAGGCGGGGTATTTGCAGATAGGCGGCGACAAGGAAAAGTTGGCGGAATCCCTTACCCTTTCAGACGCGCAAGCGAAGCTTGCCGATTGGGTGCAGGCAGGGGACGCGGTGCTCTTTTTAAACGACTTGCCCGACGTGTATTGACGGCGAAATAAAATATTACGACAGAAACACCAAAGCGGAAAAATCTACGCGGAGGTGTTTTTTTATGCGGAAAGTGGCGGTGGTATTCGGGGGCAAATCGAGCGAAAACGAAATCTCCGTGTTGACGGGGATTTTCGTTATGAAGGTGTTGGAGGGGACGGAATTTACACCGATTCCCGTATATATACATACGGACGGTTTTTTTTATTCTTCACCGAAATTGAAGGAGCTTTCCACCTTTCAGTTAGGCAAAATCTTACCGCAGGACAGAGTGCTGTTTTACGGCAAGGCGGTGTATAGAGCGCAACCGCAAAAGGGGAAGATGAAAAAGCTGACGGACGTGGAAGTTGCGCTAAATTGCTGTCACGGCGGTTTGGGCGAGGGCGGGGGCGTGTCCGCGTTGACGGCGCTAAACGGGATTCCGCTCGCGTCGCCCGATTTGCTCTCGTCCGCGGTGTTTATGGACAAAGACGTGACGAAAACGCTGATGAAAGGGTTGGGCGTGCCTACGGTGGAATCTATCCGCGTTGGGGAAAGGGAATATGAAAAGCGGGGTGCCTTCTTGCTCAAAAGTATCGAACGCCGTTTAAAATATCCCGTCATTATTAAACCGGTGCATCTCGGTTCGTCCATTGGTATTACGAAGGCGGAAAACGAAGAGGAGGCAAAACGAGGAATTGAGGCGGGCTTTGCGCTGGACGATCGATTGATTATCGAAAAGTATTTGACGGACAAAACGGACGTGAATTGCGCGGCGTATGCCGTAGACGGCGAAATTTTTGTTTCCGAACCGCAAACGGCGTTTAAGGGTGGCGTGTATTCCTTTGAGGAAAAGTATATCAAGCGCAAAAAAGACGTCGGCGTGCGCTCGGCGCAAGGGGAAACGAAGGGGAGCTTGTGCGCCCTCAGCAAAGAAACGGTCGATAAAATACGCAGTTACACGAGGACGGTATACAAACGATTAAATATGCAAGGCGTGGTGCGTATAGACTATCTTGTCAGCGATAAGCAGGTCTATCTTTGTGAGGTGAACACCGTCCCCGGTTCGCTTGCCTACTACCTTTTTTGCGAGCGTATTATAGAGGCGAGGGGGTTCTTTTGCGCGTTGCTACGCGAGGCGTTGTCGAACGTAAAAGAAGACAAAAGCATGGTAACAACGGGCATTTTGCAGGGCGTAGAGTGGCAAAGAAAATAAAAAAATTCCCCCGAAAGCAACGTTGCTTTCGGGGGATAAAATTTTCCGTTTATGCGGTTTGATTATCTGGCGTATCGTCGGGGATTGGAGAAGTAGGGGCAGGCGCTGTCGTAGACGCGTCCGCCGTTGCCACTTCCGTTGTCGCCACCTCTGGCACGAGCGCGCTTGCGGGCGCTTGCGTGACCGCGTGGGGGTGTGGTTTCTTTACGGGAACGAGCACAAATTTTTTGCCTTTAAACGCAACGTAGACGATGGTGTAAATCAAGGCGCCGAGCGTTTCGATGAGCATATCGTGCATAGTGTCGATTAAACCGATGTCCCAGCAACCGGCAATTTTATCGATGACCTGCACCGAGCCGTCGGGATAGGTAATGGTCATAGTGATGACAAGATGTCCGGAACTGATTGTTCCTTCGGGCAAGCCCAAGAGCTTGCCGAGTAGGTAGGACGGGCGCATATCGGTGAGCCAAGTGTCCTTTTGCATGTCCGTGCCGAACAGGCTGTCAAAGCCGAATTCGATGAATTCCCAAACGCCCGAAACGGCAAGGGAGAATACGAACGCCATCAATGCGGAAATGGCAAGCGTAGGTCTTCTCTTTTTGTTTAATATATAGGGCAGGTACGCGCCGAACATGGCGAACGCAAGCCCTGCAAAGCCGTGCAACACGTCGTCCCACCAAAAGAACTGTAAATAGAAGTTGTAGGACGAGCCCAGCAATGGGCAGACCGTATATACGATGATAAAGACGTACAAAACGGGTTGTACTCGGAAACGGAACAACCGTTCAAGAATGACGGGGGCGATTGCATAGACAATCGTCGCAAACGAGAGTGCCATATCGTCCCATTCCGTTTGTACGGCAAAGTAAACCACGGAGAACAGCGCAAACAAAATAGCCAACGAAGTCGATATGACTTTCGTCCAATCGCCTCTGTTAAAAGTTTTTAATTTTCCAATCACTTTATCCATAAAAAGCCCTGAAAAAACGAATAAAATTTATCGTGAGTAAAAGCACGCCTTATTCGACAGTATAACAGTTTCCCTTGGAAAAGTCAACCCTTTGTGAGAATTTTGTAAGAAAATAAATATTTACAGGTAAGGAAAGCGGAAAAATGTACGAAAAGGGGGTGGCAATTCCTAAAATCAGCTCTAAAAATCATTGATTTTTACGCGTAAGTTTGCTATACTAAGTTAGAAAAGATTAGATTGCGGGGCGTTCGTTTTCCCGCGGGAGTTGTTTATGGCTACGGTTGAATTTACCGATAAAGTGCGAATTTTAATAAGAGCGGGGGACGGTGGCGACGGCATGAACTCGTTCAAGGCGTATAAGGGCAAGCCTGCTTGCGGTCCCGACGGCGGTGACGGCGGTAAGGGTGGCGACGTGTATTTCGTTGGGGACAAGGATATGAACGATTTGTTCCCCTTCCGTTTTACGTCCAAATATTTTGCCGAAAACGGCGAGATGGGCGGTACGCAAAAATGCTTTGGTAAGAGCGGTAAAGATTTGCTTATCAAGGTGCCTTTGGGGACTTTGGTGCGCGACGAAGAGAGTGGAAGACTGATTTGCGACGTCTTTGAGGACGGGCAAAAGGTGTTGGTTGCGCGCGGTGGCAACGGGGGTAAGGGCAACGTGCGCTTTACTACGGCGCGTCGGCATGCGCCCAACTTCGCGCAAAAGGGCGAAAAGGTCAAACAGCATTACGTCATTTTGGAAATGAAGGTGATTGCGGACGTGGGGTTCGTCGGTTTTCCCAACGTAGGGAAAAGCACTCTGCTTTCCAAAATTTCGGCGGCAAAACCCAAAATCGCCAACTACCATTTCACGACGTTATCCCCCAATTTGGGCGTAGTACGTTATTATGAAAAGTCTTTTGTGGCGGCGGATATCCCCGGTCTTATCGAGGGGGCGGCGCAGGGCGCGGGCTTGGGACACGATTTCTTGCGCCATATCGAAAGAACGAGAATGCTCTGCCACGTGGTGGATATTTCGGGCTGCGAAGGGCGAGATCCGATTGAAGATTTTCAAAAAATCAATGCAGAGCTGAAAGAATTCAGCGAGGAATTGGCTAGCCGTCCGCAGATTATCGTCTGCAACAAATGCGACGTGTACGGCGCGGAAGACAACCTCAAAGCGTTTAAGAAAAAGTACGGGCGCAAGTATAAGATTTTCCCGATTACGGCGGTTACGGGCGATGGCACGCGCGAACTTATCGAGGGGATTTTAGCGGCGCTTAGCAAGTTGCCTCCCGTCGAACCGATGCCGATTGAAGAAGAGTTTAAGTATAAAGCGAACGACGATTTGAGCTTTGAAATTTTCAAGGACGAAGAGGGTGTTTACGTCGTGGTCGGCGGTTTGGTGGACATGCTCTGTCGCAACGTTGTTTTGAATAACCCCGATTCTATGCTGTATTTCCAAAAAGTGCTCCGTCTTCGCGGCGTTATCAAGGAACTCGTAAAAATGGGGTGCCAAGAGGGCGATACGGTGTCGATTGGGGACGTAGAGTTTGATTTTATACCATAAAATGGCGTGCGATAATGCGTTGCGCCGTATCATGGCGCGAGCCAAGTATTTTATAAGGATTTATTATGATAGTAACCAACGAAAACATTACCAGCAAACAAAGAAGTAAATTAAAATCGATAGCGGCGACTTTGTCCCCCGTAACGCAGATTGGCAAGGGCGGTATTACGGACAATTTATTGAAAACCTTGTCCGACGCTTTGGACGCGCACGAGGTTATCAAAGTCACCGTTTTGGACAACGCGGAGGATACGCCTCGCAATATTGCGGAAAACGTGGCGGAGCTGTTAGAGGCGGTTTGCGTGACCGTCATTGGCAGAAAGGCGATTTTTTACCGCTATTCGCGCAGGGATAAATTTGCGCATATTGAATTGTAAAATCCGTTTAAAAGGGCGTTTTTTGCGTTATAAATACTGCGAAAAGAAAAATTTTCGGGAGCGAAGAATATGGAAAACGAAGAATTGAAACAAGAGGAAATGGAACAGGAAGAAACCTGCAAACAGGAAGAGCCCAAGAAGAAAAAATGCAATAAAAAGCAAGCGGAAATCGACGCGGCGCTCGCGGAGGCGGAAGAGAGTAAACGCAAATGGTACGCGGTTACGGCAGAATACGAAAATTACCGCCGTCGCACCCAAAGCCAAGCGGCGCAACGCTATCAAGAGGGGAGAAACGACGTAATATCGGCGCTGTTTCCCATCGGCGATAACTTGGAGCGCGCTTTGGCATCCTGCACGGACGAAAATACCAAGCAAGGCTTGGATATGATTTTGAAATCGTACAAAAAGGTTTTGGAAGGGGAAGGCGTAGAAGAAATCGACCCCGCAGGTCAGCCCTTTAACGCAGACGTTATGGAGGCGATTATGGCAATGCCCGCAGGCGAGGGCGAAGAAAGCGGTATCGTCAAACAAGTCTACGTGAAAGGCTATAAAAAGGGCGAAAAAGTCTTGCGTTACGCCCAAGTAATCGTTACGCAATAAGCGCAGAGTAAACAGCGGAAACCACAAACGATTTGTACGCCGTCGAAAGCTTTGTTTTTTACAAGCTTTTATCGGAAAGGGATAAATTGGATTTTGCATAGGCGAAATGCAATTTTACAGCATATTTTTGCAATTTATAAATAATGACAAAAGAGCAGTTTCTGTGGTATAATATACTTGATTGGGCGGGAGTCTGTCCCAAGAGGCGAATTTGACGTACAAGGAGACTCTATGATGAAGAGTAAATGGTTGAAAGCATTGGCGGTGACGGCGTGTTTGACGTTGGCGACGGGGTTTGCCGTTGCTTGCAAGGAGGATACGGCAAGCAACGCAATATATACGAAGAACGCTACGGAAGACGGGTACGTGCTTACCTATTACAATGCGGCTGGCGCGGTGGAAATTCCGTCCGAATATAACGGTTTGCCCGTTGTGGAAATCGGTTTGCAGGCATTTAAGGATTGTAGCGGTTTGACGAGCGTTGTGATTCCCGACAGCGTAAAGAAAATCAGTGCGGAAGCCTTTTATAATTGTAGCGCTTTGTCGAGCGTGACGCTTGGAGACGGCGTAGAACATATCGGGAACGGCGCGTTCGGTTTGTGTAGCGCGTTGACGGAAATCGAGATTCCTGCCAGCGTAAAGAAAATGGGGGACGATCAGCCGGAATATAACGGAGATGAATTATTGCAGTCGCAATGGGGCGGTGTTTTCTATAATTGCGATAATTTGAAATCGATTCGCGTGCACGCGGACAGCAACGATTATAAATCTGTTGACGGCAACCTGTATACCAAGGACGGAACGGTATTGGTGCAGTACGCCGTTGGTAAAACGGAAACGTCGTTTGCGATTCCCGATACGGTTGCGACGGTCGGAAGATTTGCGTTCGGCGGTAACGATTACTTGGAAGAAGTTACAATTCCTGACAGCGTAACGATTGCCGGCGAGGGCGTGTTCTATCGTTGTAGCAAGTTGGAGACCGTAACCATCGGCAGCGGTTTAAAGAGAATTGCCCGTTGGGCGTTCTACGATTGCGATAAAATAGCAAACGTAACCATTCCCGCTACGTTGGATACGGAAATCGGCGAAAGATCCTTTTACAGCTGCGACGCTTTGACGGAAATTACGATTCCCAACGCGGCAACCATTACGGAAAAAGCTTTCCTTTCGTGTGTAAATTTGAAGAAAGTAACCATGGGCTTTGGCGTGAGCGTCGTTGGTACGTTCTCGTTCGAGGGTTGTACGAGTTTGTCTGAATTGACGATGCCCAACGTCAAAAAGATTTCCGAAGGCGCGTTTAAAAACGGCAAGAGCTTGACGGAAGTTACCCTTCCCGCAGGTGTGTTCCAAGTTGGGCCGAACATTTTTGCAGGTTGCGATAAGTTGACGATTTATTGCGAGCTTTACAACGAAGCAGATGAAAACGGCGAATACCCCACGCCGAGTAATTGGGATTTGAGTTGGAAAACGTGCGACGCGGATAAGGGAATTTTCTGTCCGGTTGTATGGAACAGCGAAGAGAATTCCGTTGCGGACGACGGTTATATATACGAGATAGTAAACGGCGTTCGTTATAAGTTGAAAGACGGCGTCGCGACGGTTACAGGGCAAGCAATCAGTATCGAAGAGGCAATCATTGTTCCCGAAATTTCCTATATGGGTAAGAAGTACAGCGTAAAGGAAATTGAAGAAAATGCGTTCTATAATTGTAGCAACGTGACGAAGATTGTCATTCCGCAGTCGGTGGAAACGATTGGCTCTTGGGCGTTCTTCGGCTGTTACGAATTGACGATTTACTGCGAAGCGCAAAGCCAACCGATAAGCTGGGGCGACGCTTGGAACCTTTCCAATACTCCCGTTGTTTGGGGCTATACCGGTGAATAAAAAATGAAAAAGACAAAAAACGCGGCTTAGGTCGCGTTTTTTTGTTGAGAATAATTGAAAAAACTGTAATTTTTTTGCGTGGCGTATCTTGACGAAAGGGGAAAAATACGATATACTATATGCAATGAAAATAAATGCCGTAAGGCAAGGAGAGAAAATAGTATGATTAGTTTACAAGATAAGGTCGTTATTATAACGGGTGGTGGCAGAGGTATCGGTTTCGGGCTTTCGACGGCGTTTGCAAAAGCGGGCGCGAAAATCGTTATCACGGGCAGAACGGAGGCAACTCTTCTTTCTGCAAAGGAAAGCCTTGAAAAGGACTACGGTTGCGAAGTGCTTTGCGTGACCGCAGACGGCGCGGACGAGGCGGCTATCCAAAACGTTATTGACAAGACGGTGGAAAAATTTGGTAAAATCGACGCCGTTATCAACAATGCGCAGGCGTCGGCGTCGGGTAAAATGCTCGTCGACCACACCAAGGAAGATTTGGACCTTGCAATTTATTCGGGTATTTACGCGACCTTCTTCTATATGCAAAAGGCGTTCCCGTATCTCAAAAAAACGAAGGGCTGTGTGGTGAATTTTGCGAGTGGCGCAGGGCTTTTCGGGCGCATTGCGCAATCCTCGTATGCGGCGGCAAAAGAAGGCATCCGCGGTCTTTCGCGCGTGGCGGCGACGGAATGGGCGCCCGACGGCGTACGCGTCAACGTCATTTGTCCGTTGGCGATGACGGAAGGCTTGAAGAAGTTCAAAGAAGAATATCCCGAACGCTATGAACAGACGATTAAGGGCGTGCCTATGGGCAGATTTGCCGACCCCGAACAGGACGTTGGCGGTATGTGCGTATTCCTTTGCTCCGATTTGGCTAGCTACGTTACGGGCGAAACGATTACCTTACAAGGCGGTAGCGGTTTAAGACCGTAACCATACGATTTTAGGTGGGGGTAAAATGAAGAAATTTTTGTGTTGCTTATTGGCGTTGACGACCTTGCTTGCGGGGGCGCTCACGGCGGTTTCGTGCGGGGATAAGGGTGGCGCGCCTACTCTTCCGCCTTTGTCCGAAGAGAGCTCGGTGGACGATAGTTTTTCTGAAGAAAATTCTTCTTCCGAGGAAATCGTGATAGACGAGAGCAAAGTAACGCTCCGTTTCGCAACCAAAACCTTTTATATTGAGGACGGGCAAACCGTAACGTTGGACGTGGAATTTTCCTTGGACGGTCAAGCGCTTAGTATGTCCCTTTTGGATTTTTCGTCGAGCGACGACGCGGTTGCGACGGTCGATAAAAACGGCGTCGTGACGGGGGTATCGAGCGGTAAGGTAAGTATCTACGCGGCGTACGGGAAACGGGTTGCCAAGGCGACGGTAAACGTAGCGAAACGTGAAAACCGATTGGAAATTTCGGACAAAAGCGCTATGATGCTCGTCGGCGCTACAAAGCAAGTGACGGCGACGGCGTATTTTGCGTGGACGGAGGTTACGGATGCGGTGATTTCTTGGCAGAGTTCCAACCCCGCTGTGGCGACGGTGGATAACGGCGTTATCACGGCGGTAGGCAGCGGAAAAGCGGAGATAACCGTTTCGTACGAAGACGTGTCGAAGAAGGTTGCCGTTACGGTGGTTGCGGAAGCGACGGCGGCGCAGGTCAATACGTTTAGCGAAGAGTATATCAACGTTTTCGGGCGGAGCTATATTACGGGCGGACAATTAAATTTGGACCACGCGGCAAACGGTGTGGAGGTGGGCTTTGTCGGTAGCTCGCTCACGCTCAACATGTATTCCCAGGCAGACGGTTATATGCGTATATTTATAGACGGCTCGGAATCGGGCAGGAGAACGCCCGTTTCGATGGGGACGAAAGATTACGCGGTGGCGAGTAACTTAGAGGACGGTTTGCATATTGCGCGTATCGTGAAATGTACGGAAGAACAGCAGGGCGCGCATTGGGATATCCAATCGTTTTCCGCAGACGGCTTTTTTACGGTGCCTGAAAAATCGGACTTGAAGATAGAATTTATCGGGGATTCGATTACGGCGGGGCACGGCTCGATAGGGTATGCGGGGCAGGTGCATAGTATTGATAACTCTGACGCGACCAAGACGTACGCCTATTTCACGGCGCAAGCGTTGCAGGCGGATTATTCGATTGTCGCGTGGAGCGGTATTTGCGCCAAAGCTTATCATTGGTGCGCAAATTTGAATATGGCAACGCTGTATAATCAAGTATCCAACCAAAACCAAACGGCGTACGCTTTTGATTTCGGGGCAGATATCGTGGTGGTGAATTTGGGAACGAACGAATCTTCCTATCTCGGCACGTCGGCGGGCAGTAGCTACGGCGCGGAATTTCCGTCCGATTACAAGGAATTTTTAGAGACGATTCGCGCTAAAAACCCCAATGCGTATATCATTTGCCTTTACGGCATGATGGGTAGACACAATACGATTCATATGGGAATACAGCAAGCCATAGAAGAGCTTGCGGATGAAAAAATCGTGTACAATCCCTTTGAGATTGTCGCGGATTGGGCTGGCGGTAACGGTCACCCCGGTACTCTTGCGCATCAAGGCTGGGGGAACGAGCTGACAGCGTATATTAACACTTTGGATATTTAACGAATAGGAAAATTAGAGATGAAAAAATTTTTGTGTTGCTTATTGGCGTTGGCGACCTTGCTTGCTGGGGCGGTAACGGCGGTTTCGTGCGGGGATAAGGGTGGCGCGCCTACTCTTCCGCCTTTGTCCGAAGAGAGTTCGACGGGCGGGAGCGTTTCAGAAGAGATTTCGTCCGATGAAAGTTCTTTTGAGGATTCTTCTTCCGAAGAGATTGTCATAGACGAGAGCAAGGTAACGCTTCGTTTGGCGACAAAGACGTACAATATCGAGGACGGGCAAACCGTGACGCTGGAAGTGGAATTTTCCCTAAACGGTCAGGCATTGAGTTTGTCGTATTTGGAGTTCTCGTCGAGCGATAACGCGGTTGCGACGGTCGATAAAAACGGCGTAGTGACGGGGATATCGAGCGGTAAAGCAATCATTACCGTTGCGTGCGGAAAACGAGTTGCCAAGGCGACGGTAAACGTGGCGAAACGTGAAAACAGATTGGACGTTTCGGACGAAAGCGCTATGATGCTCGTCGGCGATACAAAGCAGGTGACGGCAAAGGTGCATTTTGGATTGACGGAAGTTACGGACGCGGTGATTTCTTGGCAGAGCTCCAACCCCGCTGTGGCGACGGTGGATAACGGCGTTATCACGGCGGTAGGCAGCGGAAAAGCGGAGATAACCGTTTCGTACGAAGACGTGTCGAAGAAGGTTGCCGTTACGGTGGTTGCGGAAGCGACGGCGGAGCAGGTCAATACGTTCAGCGAAGAGTATATCAACGTATTTGGAAGAACGTATATGCAAAACGGCGAGCTTAATTTGGACCACGCGGCAAACGGCGTGGAGGTGGGCTTTGTCGGCACTTCGTTAAAAGTAGAAATGAGTTCGAATTTGAAAAGCTATATGCGCGTCTACGTAGACGGTATTTCGACGGGGACGCGTTTGGTCATTGAGGCGGCTACCAAGGAATATACGGTGGCGGAAGATTTGGAAGAGGGTTGCCATATCGTTCGCATCGTCAAGGCGTCGGAGGAACAGTACGCGCAATGGGATATTCTCGGCTTTACGGCAGATAAATTCTGTGTCGCGCCGGAAAAATCCGACTTGAAGATAGAGTTCATCGGCAGTTCCGCGGCGGCAGGCTTTGGCACGGGCGGTTCGCAGGGGCAAGAGGGGACTGTGGACAATTCCGACCCGTCTAAGAGCTACGCATACCTTACGGCGCACGAGCTGGGGGCGGATTATTCGATTCTTGCGGGCGAAGGGATTGCGACGACGGTGCATTTCTGGGCGCCGATAAACATGGAAACCCTTTACGAGCAGGTTTCAATGACGAACATAGGCCGTTATGCCTTTGATTTTACTCCGGATATCATCGTCATAGATTTGGGTGCGGTAGAGTGTTCTTATATCAGCCGTCCACACGACGGGGATCCGAACTATTCGTTGCAATTCCACAAAGATTATCAAAGATTTTTACAAAGAGTGCGAGAATTAAATCCCGACGCATATATTATATGCTTGTACGGCATGATGAACAGCAATGCAACGATTCGCCTTGGTATTCAAGGGGCTGTGGAATCGATGCAGGATGAAAAAATTGTGTATACGCCGTTTGCAATTACGGCAAACAACGACGGCGCAATCAATCACCCGAGCGCTACGGCGCATAAAGAGTGGGCGGACGATTTGGTAGCGTATATCCGCTCGTTGGCGTTGTAAGAGAAAATTTTTTCTTGACAAAACGTATTGCGTGGTATATAATATAAAAAATCGCTGAATACACATACAAAGGAGGTAAGTTCATGTTTTGTAGATATTGCGGTAAGGAAGTTTTGGAAAATGCGGCTATTTGCATACATTGTGGCGCATGGGTAAACGATCAGGAAAAGAAAAAGGCAGAGCCTAAAACGGAAGTGGTGGAAAAGGCGGCGAGACTGTCTAAATTGTTCGGTACTATTTCATTTGCGTTTATTGTGGCGACGTTGTTTTTCGTCTTTTTAGCGATTGCGTTTGGTGAAACAGACTATTATAACAGTTCTTCCTACTATTATGAAGATTCGTATATCTATTGGGATCCTGCGGCTGTAGCTGTTGCGATTATCTGTTCCATGGCGGCTCTGGCGTTGGGCATCGTCTCGTTTGTGTTTGGGATTAAGACGAAAAAATGCCTTGGGGTAAAATATCTTTCGACGTTGGTATTTATTCTGTCGGTGGCAATGTTCCTCGTTCCTTATTTCTTTATTTCATAAGGAAAAACATAAAGGGAAAACGGCTTTGCAAGTAAAATTGCAGAGCCGTTTTTTGAATAAGTTTTGCGGGCTTGTTTAAAATAAGAAAGGACGGGGTACGTATAGCTGTCAGCAATAACGAGAAAGGGCAAATAAGATACGCTTTGTCCCTACCTATAAGGAGAGAATATGACGGAATTTGAAAAAATGAGCGCAGGAAAGCTCTATGATACTTCGGAAAAAGAACTTGTGAAAATGCGTTGCAAAGCGCACAAATTGAGTAAGGATTACAACGATACCTACGAGGATGAAGAAGAGAAACGCGCAGGGATTTTGCGGGAGCTTTGTCCAAATCTTGGCAAAGGCTCGTATCTGCAAGGGCCCGTGCAGTTCGATTACGGCGTGAACTTTTTTACGGGGGAAAACTGCTATGCGAATTTTAATTTGACGGTGCTCGATTGCGCGCCCGTTACCTTGGGCAACGACGTGTTTATCGGTCCGAATTGTCAGCTTGTTCCGCCCGTGCATCCCTTGCTTACGAAGGAACGGAAAATGCGTTTTAAAGAGGACGGAACGGCGTACGATATCGAATACGCGAAGCCGATTGTCATTAAGGACGGCGTGTGGCTTGCGTCGGGGGTTACGGTTTGCGGTGGCGTAACGATTGGGGAAAACAGCGTAATCGGCGCGGGGAGCGTGGTGACGAAGGATATCCCCGACAACGTGTTTGCGGCGGGAAATCCTTGCAGAGTTATCCGTGAAATTACCGAAAAAGACAGCGTGTATTTAAAGAAAGAACTCTTATAAAAGAAAAAGCGGCGTAAAAAACGGCTTTGCGGATAAAATCGCAGAGCCGTTTTTGTGTGTCTATTTCAAACCTAAAATTTCGTCGGCAGAAATATCTAAAATTTCGCAGATATTTGCAAACGTGTCTAAGGACGGGAATTTGTCTAAACGCATATATTTGCTAACCGTGGACGGGTTTATTCCCAATTTTTTGGCTAACTCTTTTTGGGAAACGTTGCTATACTGTATTGCCTCGCGCAATCTTCTTTGAATATCTTCTATCTTAATCATATAAAAATAATAGCACAATGTGCAATTTTTTACTTGACAAAAGGCACATTGTGCCTTATTATTATGTGGGAGGGTTAAAAATGTATACTAGAAGAAATAGATTTTTGATGTTTATGTTGATGAGGGCTTTTAGTGCGCCTTATGATTTGTATTGGATTTCTTCCGTTCAAAATGAGGTTTGCAGAAATGAGAAGAAAGGGATGAGTGGATTTTTAACGAGCTTGTTGGTACTTTGTACGTTTGGAATATATTCTATTGTATGGCAATTTAGAACGAGCGGTATTTTAAAAAGACAAGGAGCGGAAGAGAAAAGAATAAAAATGGCAATTTGTGCGTTCTTTATGATAGGGATAATTACAAATCCCATTATTATTCAAGGACAAATGAACCAATTGGCTGGACAACGCATATCTCCGTGCGTGATACGTAAAAGCATAAGATGATTGTAAAACGGCTTTGCGGAAAAAACCGCAGAGCCGTGATTTTTTGTAATAAAAAATTTTTTTGTAATTTTCGTGATTTTTGTGTTTAAGGTAAAAATTTGCTGGTTACATATAATTGTAAATAAAAAGGAAAGCCGTGAAAAACGGCGAAAGGAGTGTAATTATGGCAGGTAAAGTTATTGGTATTGACCTTGGTACTACCAACTCGTGCGTGGCGGTTATGGAAGGCGGCGAACCCGTCGTTATCGCAAACGCAGAAGGTTCTAGAACTACCCCGTCCGTTGTTTCTTTCCAGAAAGACGGCTCGCGCGTGGTAGGTCAGGCGGCAAAACGTCAGGCGGTTGCAAATCCCGACAAGACGATTATTTCGATTAAGCGCCACATGGGCTCGGATTATAAAGTAAATATCGACGGCAAGGGTTATTCCCCGCAGGAAATTTCCGCAATGACGCTTGCAAAATTGAAGGCGGACGCAGAGGCGTACCTTGGACAGACGGTAACCGAAGCGGTTATCACGTGTCCTGCGTACTTCTCGGACAGCCAGCGTCAAGCGACCAAAGACGCAGGTAAAATCGCCGGTCTTAACGTTCTTCGTATCATCAACGAGCCTACGGCGGCGGCGCTTGCATACGGTTTGGATAAGGACAAGGGCGGTAAGGTTATGATTTACGACCTTGGCGGCGGTACGTTCGACGTTTCCATTTTGGAAATTTCCGACGGCGTATTTGAGGTTTTGGCGACGAACGGCGATACGAAACTCGGTGGCGACGATTGGGATAACAAGATTATTTCCTATCTCGTGGACGAATTCAAAAAATCGCACGCAATCGATTTGTCGAAGGACAAAATGGCAATGCAGCGTTTGAAGGAAGCGGCTGAAAAGGCGAAGATTGAGCTTTCGGGTATGACTTCCACGAACGTCAACCTTCCCTTCATTTCCATGAGCGCAGACGGCCCTCAGCACTTGGACGTAACCCTCACGAAACAGAAGTTTGAAACGATGACGGCAGACCTTTTGGAAAGAACGGTTGCGCCTATGAAAGCGGCTATGCGCGACGCAGGGCTTTCGTACAGCGATATCGACAAGGTTATCTTGGTCGGCGGTTCGACGCGTATGCCCGCAGTCGTTGCTAAGGTTAAGGAAGTTACGGGCAAAGAACCTTTCAAGGGTATCAACCCCGACGAATGCGTTGCAATCGGCGCAGCGGTACAAGGCGGTGTTTTGACGGGCGAAGTTAAGGACGTATTGCTCCTCGACGTAACTCCGTTGTCCCTCGGTATCGAAACGCTCGGCGGTGTGTTCACCCGTATCATTGATAGAAACACGACGATTCCCGTAAAGAAGAGCCAAATCTTCTCGACGGCGGCGGATAATCAGACGAGCGTGGATATCCACGTATTGCAGGGCGAACGCGAATTCTGTAAAGACAACAAGACGCTTGGTAACTTTATGCTCACGGGCATTGCGCCCGCTCCCCGCGGTATACCGCAGATTGAGGTTACCTTCGATATCGACGCAAACGGTATCGTACACGTAACGGCGCAGGATAAGGGTACGGGCAAATCGACGGATATCACCATTACCTCTTCCACCAACCTTTCGGAAGAAGAAATTGACAAGGCGGTTAAGGAAGCGGAACAATTCGCGGAAGAGGATAAGAAACGCAAGGAAAAAGTGGACAACAAGCACAAGCTTGACGGCATGATTTTCTCCGTAGAACAGACCATGAAAGAAGCGGGTGACAAGCTTGACGAAAACGATAAGTCCACGTTGCAGTCGGCAATCGACGCGGCGAAGACGGAACTCGAAAGTGATGACGACGACCGTATCAAGGCGGCGTACGACAAGCTGATGCAAGACGTACAGCCTGTATTCACGAAGATGTATCAGCAGGCAGGCGGCGCGCAAGGTGCGCCCGATATGGGTGGCAACGGCGATAACGGCGACGACACCGAATTCCATCAATAAGCAGTAAACTTTGGGCATAAATCGGGTTTGGCGAAAGCCAAGCCCGTATGCCATATATAAATAGGTAACCACTATGGCAGATAAGAAAAATTATTATGATATACTCGGCGTGGATAAAAAGGCGACGCCCGACGAGATTAAATCGGCGTATCGAAAACTTGCGATGAAATACCACCCCGACAGAAACCAAGGCGACGAGGTGGCGGCGGAGAGATTTAAGGAAGTCAACGAGGCGCACGAAACGCTCTCCGACCAACAAAAACGCGCGGCATACGATTACGAGCTGGAACACCCCGGTATGGGCGGTTTTGGCGGCGCGGGTGGCTTTGGCGGATTCGGCGGCGGTGGTTTTGAGGATATTTCGGATATTTTCAGTAGCTTTTTCGGCGGTGGATTTGGCGGTAGCTCTCGCGCGCAACAGCAACAATCGCGCGTGGGCGAAGATATTCAGCGTGAGATGACTCTGTCCTTTATGGACGCGGCAAAGGGTTGCAGAAAGGAGTTTTCGTACATGCGCAACGAGCCGTGCTCGGCGTGTAAAGCGACGGGCGCGAAGAACGGTACGGCGTTTGATTTTTGCGGAAAATGCGGTGGCAAGGGCGTGATTCAGCAGGTGCAAAGCACTATGTTTGGTCGGACGATTCGTCAGACGGTTTGTCCTGATTGCGGTGGTTTGGGTAAGAAAATCCGTGAAAAATGCCCCGATTGTAAGGGCAAAGGCACGCAGAGAAAGGAAACGACGGTCACCATTGATATCCCTGCGGGCGTAGACACGGGCAGTTACATGAAAAAACGCGGTATGGGGCAGGGCGTGCTCGGCGGAACGCCTGGCGATTTGATTGTTTTGTTCCGCGTGGAACCGCATAAGATTTTTGTGCGCGAACGGTTTGACTTGCGTGTGGATTTGCCGATTTCGTTTAAGACGGCGGCGCTTGGCGGGACGGTGCAAGTCCCTACGATTGATAGCACGTTTGAGTTTACAATCCCCGAAGGCACGCAGAGCGGGACGGTGTTCACGATACGCGGTAAGGGTATTAAATCGGCGAGAAACGGTACGGGCAATTTGATTTTGCGCGTGATTGTAGAGGTGCCCTCTAAGCTGTCTAAGGACCAAAGAAAGGCGCTCGAAAAATGGGAAAATAACTTGGATTTGAAGCAATGCGAACGCATGAAGCGGTATGCGGACAACGTGGAAAGTTTGTACGGTAAAAATCCCTACGAGAAATAAATAAAAGAGAAAAAACACGGTTTGACGCCGTGTTTTTTTGATGCGGGGCAAAAGGCGAAAATGTTTAATTGTGGAAAAAATGCAATCGTATTTTGTGAAAGAATATATTGACAGCGGTAAAAATTTGTTATATAATAGTGAAAGTTAGTACGATACGTATAATCCCGACACGGGAAAAGGAGTAAATTATGAAAGCATGGAAAACAGTAGCGGCGCTCGTTTTGGCGCTTGGTTTGACGGCAGGCTTTGCGGCTTGCGGTGACGATAAGGGCAACGGCGTGGTTAACAATTCGGGCAGCAGCGTAGGCGGTTCGGTTAGCGATACCGTTAGCGACGAAAGCAGCGACGTGGTTGGCGATGACAGCAGCGACGTGGTTAGCGACGAAAGCAGCGACGTAGTTAGTGACGACAGCAGCGACGTTGGCGGTGACGTAGGCGGCGACGTTGCTCCGAGCGGGGAAGTAACGGAAGAAGAGTTCAAGGCGGCGATTGCAGCGTCCTATGCGGCTATGAACTTTACGCTGGTAAGAACGGATCCCAACGGCACGACGACGAGCAATTCCGCGGATGGTAAGGTGTATAGCGTAGCGCAGGGAGCAAACTCTATTTCGTATTGTTATATGGGCGAAGTAGACGACGTATATTATATGTGGACGTCGGATTACGGCGATTATTGGGATTATAGTGAATTGGAATGGGCGGCAGAATGTCATCCTGCATCGGGCGAAAGTGCGTTGAGCGATATTCTTCGCTGGTGTGAATTCTCGTACGCTGTATACCATGAAGATATAGGTATGTATCAATTTGCCAACCTTGGTGCGCCGACGGTGTACGCAAAGGTTGAAAACGGTAAAATTGTAAAATGCCGTATGGAAACTTCGCAAACCGAATGGGTGGAAATGGAAATTACCTACGGTAACGCAACGGTTGGCGAATTGCCCCCTCTGGAATAAGAAATAATTCAATAACGTCATAAAAAACGGAGTCTTTCGTAGGCTCCGTTTTTTTTGTTTGTAATAGGGCTAGGAACAATTTTTTTGGAAAAAATTGCAAAAAATATGTGTAATTACTTGACAAAAACGGGGGGGGGGTATGATAATATATAATAAGAATATTCTTAATGAGTAAAGGAGAACGGCTTATGAAAAAGATGAAAAAATTAATTGGTTTGGTGTTGGCGCTTGGTATGGTCAGCGCGATAGGTTTTACGTCTTGCGGCGGCGACGGCGGTATTGTCGCTAACGGTGGCGTGGATACGGGCACGGCGAAAGGCGAGCAGGTTACGTTTGCGCAATGGACGACGGCGGTTACGAACACGTTCACGGCGGATAACGTAACGATAAACGCTTTTGAGAATATGCACATGGAAGAAGTATGGGATAGCGGCGAGCATATGGTTTATGAAGGTACGTCGGAAGGCGTGATTAAACTCGCAGGAAAGGCTTCTTATGAAATCATGACGGAAACGTATACGGTAAACGGCGTTCTGCAAGAGAGAATGGTGGAAGAATACAGCTGCGTAAACGACGGTATGTATTGCGAATGGTCAAGAAATGGCGCTAACAAGGAATGGGGATATAGCGAATGCGTCTATCAAAACGGTATGTTCGACGGTACGGCAGGAGAGATTGCTTTCGGGAACAAGTATGGGTTGGCTTGGTATATCACAATCTACAATCAGTTGGAATACGATGAAAGTACGGGCGAATACAGCGTGTACGTCGAAGATGAATACGACCCGTTTACGTTGAAATGCAAAATTGAGAACGATAAAGTTTATACGCTTACAAAGCGTTTTGAAGATACTGCGGAAACATCACCGTCCGAATTTGGGTATATCGAATACAAATATGTATTCGTGGATTACGGCACGACCAGCGTACGGTTACCGAACGGGGAAGAAAGCGGTACGGACGAAGATTCAGAAGACAGCAAAACTTCTAGTGTCGTGTTGCCGAACACGCCGACGGGAGTGATGACGGAAGAACAATGGAGCGCGGCGTTTGACGCAACGTTTGGTGCGACCAATTTGCTTATCAACGGAAATATTACAATGGAAACTATGGGGGTTAGAGAATCAGGCACAGAAAAGGTTGTGTTTGAAGAGGGAAAACTCTATTGGGAGCAGAACACGGTAACGGGTGTATATAAGGGATACTACGGTATGAGATATGACGAAAGCTGTGGTTACGAAGCACCTTTCAAGTGGGAGTGGAATAATGATACGTCGTCGTGGGCATGTGAATATTCCGACATAGGAATTGTGGATATAGAAGACGTGTTTACGTGCTTGACGTGCGAAACGTATATAGACGCTTTGCATTATGCGTATGATGATGCGGTTTATAACAGCGAAAAAGGCTGCTACGTAATCGACCTTGGTTCTTGGCTTTCGGAATTGATGTCGGGTTCGACTGTGAAGGGTACGTTGGAAATTACATTTGAAGACGGCTTGGTAGCCAAGATCAAAGTTGCGAGCGAAGAAGAAATTATTGAAGGGTTTACTGCGATAGAGGAATACGAGTACGTAATCACCTACGGTAACGCAACGGTTGGCGAATTGCCCCCTCTGGAATAAGAAATAATTTAATAACGTCATAAAAAACGGAGTCTTTCGTAGGCTCCGTTTTTCGTTTGTTCCGCGTAGACGCAAAAAGGCGCTCTGCTATGCTCTATTATTGCAAAAAAGATAAAAAATTGCGCGATTTTTTTTCGTTACCCCCTTGCAATTCCGCGCGACTTCGTGTATAATATTAGCAACTGAAAAATATACCTTTTGGGAGGAAAATACATAATGGCAGAATCTAGACTTATCGGGAGCTATCCCGTAATTGGTATCAGACCTACGATTGACGGCAGACGCGGCCCCTTGAAGGTGCGCGAAAGCTTGGAAGTGCAGACTATGAATATGGCAAAACGCGCGGCGGAGCTCATCACGAAAAACGTGTTCTATTCCAACGGCGAACCCGTAAAGGTCGTTATCGCGGATACCACGATTGGTCGTGTTGCGGAAGCGGCGGCTTGCGCGGACAAGTTTAAAAAAGAGGGCGTAGATATCACGCTTACCGTAACCCCTTGCTGGTGCTATGGCTCGGAAACGATGGATATGGACCCTATGACGATTAAGGCGGTTTGGGGCTTTAACGGTACGGAACGTCCCGGCGCGGTTTACCTTGCGGCGGTTTTGGCAGGTCACGCGCAGAAGGGTTTGCCTGCGTTTGGTATTTACGGTCACGACGTACAGGATTTGGACGACACGACGATTCCCGCAGACGTATCCGAAAAGATTTTGCGTTTTGCGCGTTGCGCAGTTGCGGTTGCGTCCATGCGCGGTAAATCCTATCTGCAAATCGGTTCGATTTGTATGGGTATCGCGGGCTCGATTGTGAATATCGAACTCTTTGAAGAATACCTTGGTATGCGTGTAGAATCGGTGGACGAAGTGGAAATTATCCGCCGTATGACCGAAGGTATCTACGATGAAAAAGAATATCAGAAAGCGCTCGCTTGGGTAAAGGCGAAGTGCAACGCGGACTTCGATAAGAACCCTCCCGAATTGCAACGCACCGCGGAGCAAAAGGAAAAGGATTGGGAATTCACGGCGAAGATGGCGTGCATTATCAAGGACCTTTTCAACGGCAACAAGAATTTGCCCGAAGGCTGCGAAGAAGAGGCGGTTGGTCACAACGCTATTGCGGGCGGTTTCCAAGGTCAAAGACAGTGGACGGACTTCTATCCTAACTGCGACTTCCCCGAATCCATTTTGAACTCCACGTTCGACTGGAACGGCGCGCGCGAACCGTATATTTTGGCGACCGAAAACGATACGCTCAACAGCATTTGTATGTTGTTCGGTAAATTGCTCACGGGCAGAGCGCAGATTTTTGCGGACGTTCGTACCTATTGGTCGGGCGACGCTATCAAGCGTGTTACGGGCTATGAAATCGACGGCAAGGCGAAAGAGGCGGACGGCTTTATTCACCTTATCAACTCGGGCGCGGCTTGCGTAGACGCTTGTGGCGAAGTGAAAGACGAAAACGGCAACGCTGTTATGAAACAGTGGTGGAATATGACGGACAAGGATATCGATACGTGTATGGCGGCGACGACCTGGCCGTATGCAGACCTCGGTTACTTCCGTGGCGGCGGCTATTCGTCCCGTTTCGTAACGCGTGCGGAAATGCCCGTTACCATGATGCGTTTGAATATGGTAAAAGGTCTTGGCCCCGTTATGCAGATTGCAGAGGGCTGGACGGTGGCTATCCCCGACGAAGTTACGCATAAGCTGTGGAAGAGAACGGACTACACGTGGCCTTGTACTTGGTTCGCTCCCCGTATCACGGGTAAGGGCGCATTCAAGACGGCGTACGACGTTATGAACAACTGGGGCGCAAACCACGGCGCAATTTCCTACGGGCATATCGGCGCAGACCTTATCACCCTTTGCTCGATGCTCCGTATCCCCGTATGCATGCACAACGTAGACGAAAAGGATATCTATCGTCCCGCGGCTTGGAATGCGTTCGGTATGGATAAGGAAGGTCAGGACTATCGCGCTTGCCAGGCGTACGGCCCTATGTATAAGAATATTAAATAAGAGTATAAACGACCGAAAGAGCCGCGTGGTATGTGCCGCGCGGCTCGGTTTTTATCCTGCGCGTTTTTGTGCAAACCGTTGACTTTCGGCGCTTTGCGTGGTATAATAAAGGGTGGAAAAAGGAGCGAGATTATGAAATACGTAGAATTGACCATACATACGACGACGGAAGCGAGCGAGATTATCTCCGATATTATGTGGCAGTACACCGATTACGGCGTGACGATTTGTGACCGCGCCGATATTATCGCGTTGCAGACCGCCAAGGAAAGCACCTTTTGGGATTATATGGACGACGAGCTGGAAGAGGGACTTGCCGCGGATAAGCCGTCCGACGTTTTGGTAAAATGCTACGTCGCCGAGGACGTCGCCCCCGAAATTATCGGTTCGATTTTGCGCGATATCGCGGATGCGAAGGAGCGTAGCGACGGTTTCGTGCCCTTTGGCACTTTGGAAGACACCAAACGCACCGTGGACGGCGACGATTGGATTGACGTGTGGAAAAAGCATTTCCGCCCCATTCACCTTGGCAAGATTGTGGTCGTGCCTGAGTGGATTGCGTACGAGCCCGCAGACGGCGAACAAGTCGTTTTGCTCGATTCGAATATGGCGTTCGGGACGGGCGAACACGAAACGACGTCGATGTGCGTGGAATTGATGCAAGAATATATCACGCCCTCGTCCGTTTGTATCGACGTGGGCTGCGGTAGCGGTATTTTGGGGATTTCCGCCATTAAGCTTGGCGCGGCGAAGGCGTATTTGACCGACATCGACCCGATTGCGGTGGAAAGCTCTCTGCATAACAGCGAGTTGAACGGCGTTGCGGACAAGACGGTGGTGGCGCATTCAAATTTGCTTGAAAATACCGAGGTGCAAGGGAATATTATGATGGCGAACATCACGGGCGAGGTGTTGAAAATGCTGGCGCCCTCTATCCCGAAGAATTTGAAAAAGGACGGCGTGCTGATTTTAAGCGGTATCATTGAGAGCCGTTTGGAAATGGTAAAATCGGCGTACGAGGCGGTCGGTATGCAGGTCGTGTTTGAGAGAAGAAAGGGCGAGTGGTTTGCGCTCGTATTAAAGCATAGATAATTGCCTTATTTTGGGCAAAAGGGGTGTACCGTGTCTGAGTTGAAACGTTTTTTTGTGGATAAAATTGAAGAAGTGACCGAGCTTTGCGGTGAGGAATTCGAGCACGCGAAAAACGTTTTGCGTTTGGGCGTGGGGGACGAAGTGATTTTGCTGGATAACAGCGGTAAGGAATATACCGCCGTGATTGCGCAGGCGGAGAAAAAGCGTATGCTTTTGAACGTGGTGCGCGAAGAGGTGGGCGAAAGAGAGCCCAAAGTGGACGTTTGTCTGTTGTTTGGGTATTTGAAAAATGCGGACAAAAACGAGTTTATCGTGCAAAAAGCGGTGGAACTCGGCGTGAAAAAAATCGGCGTGTTCTCGTCGGAGTTCTCTTCGGCGTACATGAACGCCAACAAGTTGGAACGGTTGAATAAGGTGGCCAAAGAGGCGGCGAAACAATGTCTGCGCGCGACGGCGCCTGAAATTGTATATTACGATACCTTGGAAAAGGCGCTTTTGTCGGCAGACGGGTATGAAAATAAACTGTTTGCGTGCGAGTTTGCAACGGAAAGCAAGCGGGACGTGTCTGCGTTGACGGGTTCGACGGCGATTGTCATCGGGAGTGAGGGCGGTTTTTCGCGGGCAGAGGAAAACTTGGCGAACGACAAGGGCTTTGCCTCTGTAACCCTCGGGAAACGCATTTTGCGCGCGGAAACGGCGGCGGTGGCGCTCACTTCGGTCGTGATGTTTGCGTTGGGGGAACTGCGATGAGGGCGGTGGTGTATACCCTCGGTTGCAAGGTCAACGACGTGGAAAGCGGTTCGATTATCCGTGGGTTGGAAGAGCTCGGTTTTACGGTGTCGAGGGAGTTAGAGCCCGCTGATTTGTATATCGTCAACACGTGCGCGGTGACTGCCGAGGCGGAGAGAAAGAGCCGTCAGACGGTGGGGAAATTTATCAAATGCAATCCGAGCGCAAAAATAATCGTGTGCGGCTGCGCCTCCGAAAAATCGCCGACGGCGTTTTTGGAAAAGGGGGAGGGCGTGTATGCGGTGACGGGCGCGCAACGCAAAAATAAGGTGCTGGAAATTGTTAAAAACGGGTTGGACGAAAGGCTCGGCGCGTTGATTGAAACGGAAAAAACGTACGAGGAAATGCCCTTGCCCGAGTGTTTGAAAACGAGAAATTTCGTCAAGATACAAGACGGGTGCAATCGGTTTTGTTCCTATTGCGTTATCCCCTATTTGCGCGGGCGGAGCCGTTCGCGTACATTGGAGAGCGCGGCGACGGAAATTTTGCAAAGTATCGCCAAGGAAACGGTGGTGACGGGTATAGACGTGTCTGAATATAAGGACGAAAAGGGGCGCGACCTTGCCGATTTGATGCTGGCAATCAAGGACGCGGACACACGTATCCGTTTGGGCTCGTTAGAGGTCAGCTTGATTACGGACAGATTTTTGTCGGCGTTAAAGCAGGTAAAGCGGTTTGCGCCGCAATTCCATTTGTCCTTGCAAAGTGGCTCGAACGCCGTGTTAAAGAGCATGAACAGACACTATACGAGAGAGGAATATCTGTCGGCATGTAAAAAGATTTACGAGGCGTTCCCTAACGCCGCAATTACGACGGATATTATCGTCGGATTTCCGACGGAGACGGAAGAGGATTTTTTGCTTTCTTTAAAGATTGTGGAAGAGGCGGGTTTCGCGCAAGTCCACGCTTTTCCGTACTCCCCGCGTGAGGGCACGAACGCCTATAAGCGGTATAAGGAATTGCCCTTTGCGCTCAAAAAGGAACGTGTGGAAAGGCTTTTGCAGGCGGCGGCGGTGCAAAAACGTCGGTATATGGAAGGCTTTATCGGCAGGGAATTGGAGCTTGTGCCTGAAAATTGTTTCGACGGGTATACGGAGGGGTATTCCGAAAATTATATCCGCGTATACGTGCAAGGGAATATTGGCAAAGACCCCACCCGTGTCTGCGTGGAAGGCTTGTTTAAAGATGGCGTTTTGGCGCGTTTGGTATAGAAAATCATAGCCGTAAGGCAAAGGAGAATAGATAATGGAAAACTGTATTTTTTGTAAAATTGTGGCGGGGGAAATTCCGTCGCCGAGATTATACGAAGACGATAAGATGATTGTGATTCGCGATATCGAGCCGAAAGCGAAATTGCATTATTTGTGTATCCCCAAAACGCATTTTGCGTTGCTCTCTGAAATGGATGACGCGCGCGCAGACGTCGTAAAGCATTGCTTTACGGTAATCCCGACCTTGGAAAAAGAGCTGGGGTTAGAGGGCGGTTACCGCGTGATTATCAATCAAGGCGAAAACGGTGGGCAAACGGTGCACCATTTGCATATCCACTTGCTCGGCGGTGAAAAATTGGCGGATTTCTAACGGATTTTAATGCGTTTTCCGAAGTTTTTTCAGCGACGGGTTTAAAAATAAATAATTGGGCAATAATACTCCCACGACGATAGGTCGCGGGGGTTTTTTTTATGCTGTTTCGGCGGTTTTATCAATGTATATCGGCGCTGGTCGCCCTTGCGATTGCGTGCGTGATTGGCGTTGGCTTTTACGCCGCCAACGTGAGCAAGCTTGACGCGCTGTCGGGGGAGCGTGTGTTCTATTTGGATAACGCCTCGTCGCAAGGACTGCGCAAGGAAGAGCTTTCTATTTTAGATATTTTTCGCATAGAAGGGGAGAGCGTGCGTTTTGCGCGGACGGAGGAAACGGAGGAAGGTTTAGTGCAGCGTATCCGCGATACGTACGGGGCAAAAATACTTTTTAGTGAACGGGTGGACGGCGTAACTTCGTATTACTGTCACACGGACGCGTGGCAAAACGGCATTGATATCAACGGCGTAACCGTCAATTTGCATATTGCGGTATCCAAGGACGTTTGCGCGGTGGGCACGCCGATTATTTTCGACGGCTTTTAACGGCAATACGGCTGTTAGGACGGTTTCAGGTGGCGCGGTTTAGAAAAAACGCGGGAAGCGTTTGCGCTTTTGCCGAAAAATTTATTTTTAACAGGTATAAATAACGGCAGAGCGGGCAAACATCTACATACAAAACGATTTTTCGGAGGCAAAAAATGAAGGATAACAACGAAACGAACGAAAAGAAGGAAAAGGCGTTTGAGGGAAAGGAAACGCCGAAAACGGACAAGAACGAAAAGACGGAAAAAAAGGAAAAGAAAGCCAAGAAAAAGCGCATGAACGGCGAGAAAAGATTTTATTTGTTCACGGCGGTTGGGTGCGCGGCGGTGCTCTTTGCCATTATTCTCGTGGCGGTGTTCGTCGGCGGTTCGGACGCGAAGGAGCAGGCAATGGTTCCGCCCCATATCAGCAGCGACACGTCCTCGGGCGCAAGCGATAGCGGTAACGGCGATAACAGCGGTGACGAGCCGGTCATCACTCTGCCCGAAGGTATGATTTCGCCCGTGGCAACGGCAACGTTGGGTAACGATTACGGGTTCCATCAGAGCGAAACCCTCGGTTGGTATTTCGTGCACGAAGGGGTTGATTTCACGGCGACGGTCGGGACGGAAGTGCTTGCCGTAGAAGACGGCGTAGTGGAAAGCGTGTATAAGGACGATTTGCTCCTGGGTACGGAGATTGTCGTGTCGCACGGCGACGGTTTGAAGACGTTGTACCGTTTCGTGACGGAAGCGGACGGGCTGACGGTCGGTAAAACGGTGAAGAAAGGGGACGTGATTGCGACCGTGGCAGAGCCTACGGGCAACGAGTATAAGGACGGAGCGCATTTGCATTTTGAAGTGCTGGAAAACGGCAAGAGCGTAGACCCGACCAAATACCTTACCTTAGAAGAAAAATAAGTTATATTACGCGTGATTTTGGCGTGGCAACTGACGAGAGGCGGTTGTTGCGCCTTTTTTATGCTTTATTGGGCTTGGTCCGTTGATAATCGACATATTTTCCGCGCGCGACGCATACGAATAGGACGGCGAAGTTTTTTGTTTTTTATATTTAATTTTCGCATTAAGGGGGCGCTGTGCAAAAGGTAAGAAAGGTTTTCAAAAGGGTGACTTTGGGTATATTGGCGTTGTGTTGCGCGGTTTTGGGTGTGTTTACCCTCGCAGGCTGTGAAAAGGAAAGCAAGAGCTATACGCGCTATGAAATTACGGCGGAGTATTCGCCCGAAAACCGCACGCTTGCAGGTACGGCAAAGGTCACGTTTGAAAACGGTGGTAACGGCGGAGTTTCCTTGCTAAAATTCCGTTTGTTCCCCAACGCATACCGCCAAGACGCGCTGTATAGACCGATTTCGACGGCTTTGCACGCCACGGCGTATTACGAGGGGGAGAGTTATGGGGAGATGGTGATATCCAGCGTGCACGGCGCGAAGAGCTGGGAGGTGATGGGCGAGGACGAAAATATCCTTTACGTGTATCTGCCCGAGGCTCTCTATCAAGGGGACAGAGTTGTGCTGGATATCGGTTTTTTGACAAAACTCGCTTCGGTCAATCACCGCACGGGGGTGACGAAAAAGACGGTCAATCTCGGCAATTTTTATCCCGTGTTATGTGGCGAAAAAAACGGTGGTTTTTACGAAACGGCGTATTATGCGGAGGGTTCGCCCTTTTATACGGATGCTGCCGATTATTTCTTGCGTTTAACCGTGCCCAAGGACTACGTTGTGGTGGCGACGGGCGGGAGCGCGGTCGAACGGTTATTGGAAAGTAAAAAAGTGTGCGTTTCCTCTTGTGTGGGCGCAAGGGAATTCGCTGTAAGTCTTTCTCGCTCGTATCGAGTTTTGGAAGGGACTGTAAACGGTAAAAAGCTGGCGTATTATTACCATGCGGACACGGCGCCGCAGGCGACCTTGGAAACTTTAAAACAGGCGTTTGCTTGCTACGAAACGCTGTTCGGGTTGTATCCGTATCCGCAGTATGCCATGGCGGAAACGGGTTTGTGTCTTGATTACGCGGCGTATTCGGGGTTGTTGTTTTTGTCGGACGGCTTGACGGGCGAGGCGCGCACAGCTGCGATTGCGGAAGGCGTGGCAAAACAGTGGTGGGGAGAAACCGTGGGAAGCGATAACGTGGAAAACGGTTGGCAGAGCGATGGTTTGGCGGGCTATTCTTTGGCGTGCTTTTACGAAAGTCACCCCGATTACGGCGTACGGCGGGACGACGTGGTGGCGCGTTCATTGAAAGAATACCGTTCCTATTACGACGTATACGGCAGCGTTTTAGGACGGACGGATACCCGCATGAGCAAACACCTTTCTGAGTTTATTGGCGGTTACGAATACCGTTGCCTTGCCTATGATAAGGCGGTGGTTATGTTCGACGTGTTGCGAAAGAGCGTCGGAGATAAAAAGTTTTTTGCCGCGCTTAGGCGGTATTATGGGGCGAACTGTTTTGCAATGGCGGACGTGGGGGCTCTTATCGGCGCGTTTGAAAAAGCGGGGGTGGACGCGCACGGCTTTTTCGACGGCTTTTTGAGCGGTAAAGTGATTTTGTGAGCGAAAAATGCTTGCAAAAATTTTGTCGTAGGGATATAATGAAAGGGCAAAAACGGAAAGGAAGTGACGGCAATGCCCTTTTTACAGTACAAATGCAAAACTTGCGGAAAGAAATTTGACGAATTGGTCAAGGTCTATACGGACAAAGTAGCTTGTCCCGATTGCGGCGGGGAAACCGAACGGGATTATTCGGGCGAAATGTTTTCCGCGACGGGAAAAGCGAGTAAGAAATGCTCGGGGAACTGTAAGACGTGCGGCGGTTGTAAATAAAGGGGCAAGGATAAAAGGCTAAACGGATAAAGGAACGGACGGAAATCGTCCGTTTTTTTGTTACGCAAGAAGCTTGCGCGCGACATATAATATATAATATAGCCCTTGCAAGGTAATTGCAGGCGGAAAAAGGCGGTGTAGAAAGCGGTTTTTTCGGGAAAATAAATTTTTCAAAAAAAAGCAAAAAAAATTGAAAAACTTTGAAAAAAACGCTTGACTTTATCTTTTGTAAATGGTATTATATCTAAGCTGTCGCTCGTGAAGGGGCGGATTTAACGGCGCGCGTCTGTTGACGCGGACAACAAGAAGATTAACAACTGCATAGCAAATAGTGATGTTTTTATTAGATAGAGATATATAATAAAGACGAGTACGAAAGGCAAAGAAATTCATATTAGTTAAAGAAAGCTAATTTGGTTAATAAAGC
>SVHT01000001.1 GCA_015055615.1 Clostridiales bacterium
TAAATATAAAAAGTAAACATCAACAAAAAAGCCACACCCTTGAGATTATAAACTCTTGGATGTGGTTTCTTTGTTTTGAGCCTCTTTAGACCGTTTTAGAAAAATCCCTAATTAAACAGTCCAAACGCCTATCCTTTTTTTTTGCCGATTTCATCGGCTTTTTACAGTTCGATTTTTTCTACAATTCTTTCTGCGATTTTTTGCATACCCTTATCGCTTGGAGGTAACGCTACGCCCTCGTGCCAAAATTGTCCGATTGCCATTCTTCAATAACCTCTCGGCCTTCCAAATAAGCGATCATATTCGCGGCGAGCGTGTTCCAGCTGGTAAATCCAAGGTTAAAGACGCCTGCGCCCGTTTCGGGGTCGTAATATTCGTGGAAACCGCCGTTTTTTGTGTAATCGGCTTGCAGGAGCTCGATAGTCTTTTGCGCCAGCTCTCGCGCTTTGTCTGTATAGCCGTAGCGGAGTAAGCCCTTAAACACGAAATAGTTAGACAATATCCATACGCCGCCCTGCCAGCTAGACGGATTACCCGTGCCGACGATACGGTACATTTTCTCATATTTGGACAAAGACCGTACCCCGTATCGCGCCCAAAAGGCTTTTTCGTCCAGTAAGTTCTCTTTTACAATGCGCTCTGCCTGCTCTTTGGTGGGGATACCTGCCCACAGCGGTAAAAAGCTGCTCCAACAGCCTAAACGCTGAATCAGGGTGGAGTAATGTCGCGGGGCGCCGCTGTGCAATAATACGTTTTTGTCGATAGGGCGCAGATTGATATCGCAGCTATAATACATACCGTCTTTTTCGTCGTAGCAATGGCGATTGATTGCAGTTTTCAGCTCCGCGCGACGCGCCGCGTAATACGCTTGTTTTTCCGCGTTGCCGATGAGCTCTGCCAGATACGCCATCGCGCCCAGCTCCATATACATTAGCGAGTTCAAAAAGATGGAAGCAGAACTGTTGTCGGGGCGGTAAAAGGTGGACGGATCGTTGTCCACACCGATTGCAAAATCGTCGAAGAAATAAAAGAGTCCGCTCTCGTGTTTGGCGTTGCTTTCGTAGTAGCCGACGAATTTATCCAGCTTTGGATAGATCTCTTGCAACCAAGCCACGTCTTTGGTGTATTTGGAAATGAACGCAACGTGTTGCGCAAGGACGGGTTTGTGTACGTTGCGGTGGGGCATAGTCGGCGCGAGCGAATATTTTGGATCGCTTGCGATCACAATATCAATGCTCCCGTCCGCGCGTTGCTCGTTTAAAAAATTCATAACAGAACCCTTTTCATATGAAAAAAGCGTGTCCTGTGTGCCTTGTTCGGTTGCGATTTGTCGGACGGCGATATTGTTTGCCCAGTTGCCCCAATCCCACAACTGACAGGGATAGCATCTGCCTTTTGTAACTACGATCGATGGGTGTAAAAAATTGCCGGTAGGGGGGCTTAACAGGCTGTTGCCCAGTTTCGTTAAAAAGTTTTTCAAAGCGTTCATTTTTTTATAGTCCTTTCTTAAAATACGATTACGTTAATGAGCAATAAGCCCGTAAACAAGACGATTAGCCCAACGATACAAAGGGGTTTGATTTTTTCTTTGAAGAAGAGCGCCGCCATGAGCGAGCTTAAAACAAGCGCCGAGCCTTGCGCCAAGGGATATACTTGAACGGCGGGCAAGCGTTCCGACGCCAACGTTTTAAAATAGGTGTTGCAAAACAGAAAGATTGCCATAATAAGGATATACAGCACCTTTTGTTTGTCCCAATCCTTTGTTTTTTGGGTATCTGTAAACGTTTCTGCGTGCGCGGGCTTTTTTTCTTTTAAGCACAAAAATACGACGAGCAATATCACAGCGGAAAAGACGTAGATATAAAAATTAAAAACGGATGCGGGCGCGCCAGTTGCGTTGTTGTATTTAAAGATTTTTTGCGTAAAATCGGTGATGCCGTTGGAAAGCCCGACAACGAGCAATAAAAGCAGGGAAAGAATCCCCAGTTTTGCCTTGATTTGATTGCTGTAAAGGGTCATTAAAATAACGGAGATAAACAATAAAACCAAACCGATAATTTGACTGCAAGAAATCCGTTCTTGATAAAACGCCAACGAGAGTAAAATGGGTACGAGTAAGCCCATAGAAACGAAAGTATCTACCGCTGTGTAGGCGCTTTTTTGTACTGCAATCAGCCACGAAACGATAAAGACGCAGGTGGACGCGCCGGCGAGGGCGGCGATCCCGAGGACTTTTTTATCGACAGCCAAGCTTTCGATACCGCCATCGATAAGAACGAAAATAAACCCAACGGGAATACAAAAGAGCATACGGATAAAATTCGTTAAAACGGCGCTTTTTATGCCGTTGGTTTTATTGCTTACCTTTTTGGCGACAAAGCCCTTAACTCCGCCACTGCATATCGAAATCAATAAAAATAAGTATCCCATAAAACTCCTTTACCGATTATGATTTTTGCGGTATGCAAACGGAGTGCAACCGTATTTTTTCTTGAAGACCTTGATAAAATACGCGGTGTTAGAAAAGCCGAGCAGTTCGGCAATTTCATTAACGGGGATATCCCCGTACAGCAGATATTTCTCTGCTTTTTTTAGGCGCTGGTCTATGCGGTATTGCGAAGGGGAAAGCCCCGTGAATTTTTGAAACAATACGCGGAGATACACTTCGCTGATGTTGCAAAGCTTTGCTAATTTTGCAACCGATATATTGCTTTCCACGTTTGCGTCTAAGAAATGTAAAGCCCTTGAAACAACGGAATACCCTTGCTCTCTGGTTAACGCGAAAAAACGGCTATTTTCGCCCAATTCGGATACGATTTGTAATAAAATTGCCTTAAAACGCGCTTTTGTATTTCTGATTGGGGAGCGGAGATAACTTTCCGCGCGGTCGACCAAGGCGACGATTTCTTCGTTTGTGTTGAAAATGACAATATCTTTATTAAGCGAAATTTTTTGGCGGTTTTCGTCGAAGATATAAAAATTTATCCCCACAGTACCGCTGTTTTCGTTTTTAAAATTAGAAAATCGGACCTTGTATTGACTGCCGAGCGCAGTATAGACGAGATTGCCGCTTTTTGCAAAAAATTTTGTGCCGTTGGGCAATTCGTATTCAGCGTCGCAACCGTCGAGATAGAGAAACAGCTCTTGTTTTTTTGGCGTATCCAAACAAGAAAAAGAGTTTGTCGTTTTCCAAAATTGCCGCAGTATGTCCAAAAACTCAACGTCGTAATTGGTTTTATATAATTCGTCAATGCTCTTTTTCAAAGTGGTTTACCCTCCAAAGCGTTTAGATGTCTTGTATAAATTTATTATATAATAAAGGTATAAAAGTGGCAACTGTTTTGCGGACATAGTTTCGTTTTGTTATATTTTTAATATTGATATTGTTATTGATGTTTGTTATGTTTTGCGATAAAATAGAAGAAAAGAAAATAGGAAGGAACAACAAAATGAAACAAAAAGATTGGAAAATTGTCTACTCAAAATACGAGGGTATGGAAAAAAGGACGGTAGAACTGCTTTCTAAGGAGGTGGGCAAGTATATTATCCGTGAGGAGGGCGTGTATACGCTGTACGTTTTGCCTTGCGAAAAAGAGGGCGGCGAGATTGAAAAAAATGCAATTCTCGTCGGGTTGTATAACGAAAGCGCATTAATCCGTAAATACGTAAAGGCGGAAGAAATCAAGCCGAACGGATTTTTGGTCAAAGTGATAAAAAATCCGCAAAACGAAGAGGGGCGCATCATTATTTTGACGGCGAACGACGAAAGGGAACTCTTTTATGCGGCGGTCAGTTTTTTGGACGATTATATCCCCGATAACACCCCCTGGCACGGTGCGGTGCGTATGCAACAGATTATCTTCGACGAACCGCTCAATGAATATGCTTATAGTGAAACCGCGCAAAACAAAACGCGTAGTGTTTTCACCTGGGGACACCCCATCAACGATTATCGGGCGTATATCGACAATATGGCGCGCTTAAAGCTCAATCAGCTGATTATTTGGAACGACTATATGCCTCTTAACGTGGAAGAGATTATCGACTACGCGCACTCGTACGGCATAGGGGTGATTTTTGGCTACGCGTGGGGTTGGAAACCGGGTTTTGGTAAAAACATTACCGACATCAGCGATAAGCGTTTGCAGGAGCTAAAAGCGGAAATTATCAAGGAATACGAGGATAATTACGCAAAAATCGCTTGCGACGGCATCTATTTTCAGTCCTTTACTGAAAACGAGAACGAGTACGTTGGGGGGAGGCTGATTGCCGAGGCGGTGCGCGTACTCGTCAACGATACGGGGTCTACCCTTTTGCAAAAATATCCAAACTTGAAATTGCAATTTGGGTTGCACGCTATGTCTGTTAAAAACCATTTGGACGAAATAGCAAAGGTGGACAAGCGCATTGAGATTTTGTGGGAAGACTGCGGTTCGTTTCCGTACCATTATACCCCGATTGTTAAGGACGAAAAAGCATTTGCGGACACGATAGAGTTCACCAAAAAGATTTTGACCCTTCGCGGTGACGCGCCCGTGGGCTTGCTGTTCAAAGGTATGATGACCTTGGATTGGAGGCGCTTTTGTCGTCAGAGGGGACCGTTCGTGCTGGGTGAAAATGCGCAAGAGGTTACCGCGCACGATATGCGTATGCGCCATTACGCTTGGAAAATTTTCTCTGCGGAGTGGATGCAGTACGGAAAATATGCAATGGAAATGCTGAAAGTCATCAAGGAAAACGCGCTCGGCGAAGTCAATATGTGTATGGCGGGGGCGTACGACGGCGGTATCTATCTTCCGCAGGCGCTTTGCGCGCAGATGTTCCGTACGTTGGATGACGATTACGGCGAAACCTTGAAAAAGGTGGCGCAAAGAGATAAAGTCATTATCGGTTAAAAAGGTTGTAGGTTTGGCGGAAAAATCAACGTTTTTATCGTTTTTTGCATATTGACAGGGTTGGAAAAAAGTAGTATAATACGTCTATAAAAAGCTAAGGTGGAGGTAACGACCGTGGCGCAGAAAATGATAGACGTTTTTCCTAAGGTGTTTCTTGCTGATAAAACGCAAACGATCTACGTAAAAATCAATGGTTTGAAGGTAGACGAGCGGGTATTGATAAAAGTCCAACCGATGGAAAAATATGCTGTCAAACACACCGAAAATTACCGCGTTGACGAGGAAGAGCGGTATACGTACGTCGAGATGCGCTCGGAGGGGAACGGCGTATATTCTTACGAATATCCGTTTTTTGACGAACAGAAATTCGACGTAAAAATCAAGGTGGGCGAAGAAGTTTTACTTTGTACGCACGTGTATTCGGTTTGCCAAGATTTGGCAAAGTTGAAGGCGTATAAAGGGGATACCCATTTGCACAGTAACCGTTCGGACGGCGAGGGGACTCCCTTTGAGGTGGCTTGTCACTATCGCGCGGCGGGGTACGATTTTATTGCAATCACCGACCATCATCGTTATGCGCCGTCGTTGGAAGGAAAATCGGCTGTGGAAAAATGGACGAAGGACTTTGTCGTCTTTAAGGGAGAGGAAGTCCACAATCGGGATATGGGATATTTCCATATCATCAATTTCGACGGCGATTTCAGCGTAAACGATGTCGTGGAAACGCAGGACGAATACGTGCAGAGCGAAGTGGCGAAAATTCTTGCAAAGGGGGATATTCCCGATACGGTTGCGGACAAATACGATTGCGCGTATCGAATTTTTATTGCGGAACAAATCCAAAAAGGGGGCGGCTTGGCGATTATGGCGCACCCGTATTGGGACGTTTACGGCGAATACCATATGCCGACGGCGACGACGGAATATCTGTTAAAGCAAGGTGCCTTTGATGCTTTGGAGCTGTTGGCTGCCGATGATTTTGATGGAAACGGCGACAATCTGCAAATTGCGCTTTGGACTGATTTGCGCGCGACTGGGTATAAAATTCCCGTGCTGGGCGCGTCCGATTCGCACAGCTGCATTGCGCCCGATTCATTGTTTAACCGTCAGTTTTCCTTGGTATTTGCGGACGGTTTCGACGGTATCAAATCGGCAATAAAGGCGGAGCGTAGCGTAGCGGTGTTGTCCTTTAACGACGAAAATTTCCTTGCGTTCGGTTCTTTCCGCTACGTCAAATACGCGCGGTTTTTACTGAAAGAATACTTTCCCGCGTACAAGAAGTTGACGGCGAAACACGCGGCTGCAATGTTAGCAGAGGACGCCAATGCTGTTATGGCGGTGGAAAGTGAAATTGTGGCGTTCAATCAAAAATTCTTTGCGTTTTGATAGATGATTTTATAGACAAAAACGGCTTGGCTGTATAAACGGCGCGCCGTTTTTTTGTTGCAATAAAAAATGAAAGGGAGAGGTTCGGCGCAATTGGAAAAAGTAATTGCTAAGCAAGTTTACAATGTAGAGTATCGATTTAAAAGACTTTTTTTATGTCTAAAAGCGTTTTTTTCGCGTTTGAACACATAATTTCACCTCATTTTCATTGTAAAATGAAAAAGAATCTGTTATAATAAGGTGGAATATAAATTGAGGAGTATGCCCTTTTGCAGAATTTTGCAAAGAAAAAGGAAGAAAATGACGGCTATCAAGTTTGAAAAAGTGCATTTTTCCTACGCGGACGACGAACAGACGGAGGAGTTTTTTGCCGAAGAAAAGGCTTTTTCTTTGGACGGAGTGGATTTTTCCGTGGAAGAAGGAGAATTTGTCGCCGTTTTGGGGCATAACGGAAGCGGAAAATCGACGCTTGCTCGTTTGACGAACGGATTGCTTTCGCCTACGGACGGTGAGATTACCGTCTTTGGCTTGGACGCGAAAAATCCCAAAAACCTCTTTGAAATCCGCAAACAAGTGGGGATTGTATTTCAAAACCCCGACAATCAAACGGTGGCGTCTATCGTGGAAGACGACGTGGCGTTCGGTCCTGAAAACATCGGCGTGAACCGTGAAGAAATTGGGCAACGTATCTCGTTTGCGCTCGACTCTGTGGGGATGTCCGATTTTCGCCACGCAACTCCTACCCGTCTTTCGGGCGGACAAAAACAACGTATTGCGCTCGCAGGGGTATTGGCGCTCAAACCGCGCGTCATGATTTTGGACGAGGCAACGGCAATGCTCGACCCTCGTGGCAGAAAGGAAGTTATGGACGTCGTTTTGCGCCTCAACCGTGAAGAAAAAATCACGGTGATTTTGATTACGCATTTCCCCGAAGAGGCGATGCTTGCCGACCGAGCAATCGTTATGAGCGCGGGGCGTATCGTGATGGAGGGCAAACCTGCCGACGTTTTTGCCCGTGAAACGGAGCTTGAAAAATACGCGTTGACGTTGCCCAGACAAATTCGCGCCTGTCGCGGACTTCGCCAAGGCGGTATAGCCGTGGAAGATACCATGGACGAAAATGCGATTGCCGACGCGGTTTTGGCGGTTGCGCACGGTGGAAATTCGGTTGTTAAAAAGGTAACGCAACAGGACGAAGAAACAAAAACGGCGGGGGACGGTACGCAATCAACGGCGCAGAATCCCGAAATAGCCGAGGAAGGGGCGGTACGTTGCGACCATCTTTCCTTTGTCTACAATCCCAAATCTCCCTTTGAAACGCATGCGCTGGACAACGTCCGTTTAGAGATTAAACCGGGGGACTTTTTCGGGATTATCGGGCATACGGGTAGTGGTAAATCGACTTTTGTGCAACATTTGAACGCGCTGTTAAAGGTGCCTTCGGCGCAGAAAAAATACAAGGCGAAAAAACCCAAAAAGGGGCAACCTATACCCCCGAAGACGGTTTTGACAGTCAACGGGTTTGACCTTACCGATAAAAAGACGGATTTTAAGGCTCTCCGCAGTAAAGTCGGCATGGTTTTTCAATATCCCGAGTATCAGTTGTTTGCTGAAACGGTTTTCGAGGACGTTGCGTTTGGCTTGAAGAATTTTAACAAAGACGTCAAGGAAACAGATGTGGAAACAGCTGTCCGCGAGGCGTTGGAAACGGTGGGATTGAACTACGAACAGATAAAAGGCCGTTCGCCGTTTGAATTGTCGGGCGGACAAAAACGCCGAGTGGCGATTGCGGGCGTCATCGTAACGAAACCGCAAATTTTGGTTTTGGACGAGCCTGCTGCAGGGCTTGATCCCCTTGGCAAAGAAGAGATTATGGCGCTCTTGCACAAAATTCACGGCGATTGGTGCAAGACGGTAATTATCGTTTCGCACGATATGGACGAAATTGCGGAAAACTGCAACCGCGCGGCGGTGTTCTCGGAAGGGAAAATCGTGGTTACGGACACCCCCAAGGGGCTGTTTGACGACGTGGAAAAAATTCTGTCTTTGGGTTTGGACGTGCCGTTTACGGCGAAGATTGCGCAAAAATGTAGGGAACACGGTATAGAAATCGGCTGTGATTATACCGTTTCCGATTTTGTGCAAAAAACGTTGGAATATATCAAAACGCAGGGGGACGTAACGCGATTAACGCAACCCGAAGGGGGGCAGATAGATGCGTGACGTTGCTTTCGGGCAGTATTATCCTGCCAAATCGTTCGTGCACAGAGTCGACCCTCGCACGAAAATTCTGTTTTTAATCGTGTATATTACGGCGGTCTTTTTATCGGATACCTTTTACGCGTTGGGGGTGTGCGCTTTCTTGTTCGTCTTGATTGCCATTTTCTCGCGCGTGCCGTTTAAGAGCCTACTCCGTTCGGTAAAGGCGGTTATTTTTCTGCTCGTGTTTATGAGCGTGCTGAATTTGTTGCTTTTTGACGGTGGTAAACCGTTGTACTATCTGCCTCGTCCTTGGCGTTGGCTGATTATCACCGACAGAGCTCTTTATAACGCGGGCTTTTTGGCGGCGAGATTGCTCTTGTTGGTGCTCGGCTCGTCCCTGCTGACGTTGACGACCACGCCCGTATCCCTTGCGGACGCTATCGAGAGCTTGTTAAAGCCGTTGAAATTTATCCGTTTCCCCGTGCACGAGCTTGCGCTGATTATCTCGATTGCGTTGCGTTTTATTCCCATTTTAACAGACGAAACGGGACGAATTATGAACGCGCAAAAGGCGCGTGGCGCAGATTTTGAAAGCGGGAATTTGTTTAAACGAATCAAAGCCCTTTTGCCCATTTTGATACCCCTTTTAATCAGCGCGTTCCGTCGCGCGGACGAGTTGGGCGATGCGATGGACGCTCGGTGCTATTCGGGGAGTAAAGTGCGTACGAAGTACAAAAAGCTTAGATACGGTTGGCGCGATTTGCTGAGCGCAATCATAGGGCTTGCGCTACTTGCGGGTGTGATTTTGCTTAAAATTTATACGTTTGCGGTCATTTAACAAAAAGGAAGGGGCATTATGCGGTACGTTTTAAAAATTGCATACGACGGAACGGCATACGCAGGTTGGCAACGCCAAGCGAACGCCCTTTCCGTACAAGAATGCTTGGAAAACGCAGTGCAATGCGCATTGCATATCGATACGCATATCACCGCGAGTGGCAGAACGGACGCAGGCGTGCACGCGGCGGGACAGATTTGCCATTTTGATTTGGACAACGTCAGCGTACCGCCCGAAAAAATGCCCGATTGCCTCAATCGTTTTTTGCCTCCCGATATTCGCGCTATCGAAGGTTGGTCGGCAGATGAGAACTTCGATTCCAACCGCTCTGCAAAACGCAAGACCTATTGCTATTCGCTGTACGTGTCCGAGCGTGAAATGCCTTTAAAGGAGCGATTTGCGGTGCGTATTGACAGCGCGCCTACGCTTGATAAATTGCAGGAAACGGCGCGTTTTTTGGAAGGTAAACACGACTATAAAGCCTTTTGCGCATCTGGCTCTTCCGTAAAGACGACGGTGCGTACGGTGTACGAGGTGCGTGTAGAAGAAACGCAGAGTTTCGGTGGCAGAGATATTAAAATTTACGTCACGGGCAACGGCTTTTTATACAATATGGTGCGTACCATGGTGGGTGAATTGCTTGACCTTGCCTGTGGCAAGCGTACAGAAGAAAGCTTACGGCTTGCCTATGAAACGGGGGAACGTAATTTACTCGGCAAAACAATGCCTGCAAAGGGATTAACGTTAATGCGGGTGGAGTACGAGAATTAAAAAAGATACCGATTATTCAATCGGCTTAACGAGGAAATTCTATGGAATTGTTGTTTTTATATGAAACTATTAGCGTGTTTGTGGGGTTATTTGGCAGAGTTGATCCTACGGATACGGCGCGCTATGCCAATTCGTTGCTTATACAAGCAATCATATCGATAGGCGTTGGCTTGGCGTTTTTTATTCTGCAAGGATTCGCGGTATATTGCATGGCGAAAAAGAGAGGAGTTCGTCGCAAGGGGTTGGCGTTCGTGCCTTTCGCCAATATTATTTTGATAGGTAAGCTTGCAGGAGAAACGACCTTTTTCGGTCAAAAAATGAAACGAACGGGGCTGTATACGATGATTGCGCAAATTTTCGTATCCTTGTTGGCGCTTTCGTATATTTTTGTGGACGTTTATCTGCACCAAAGCGGTTGTATTGGCTACGTAATAGAGGAAGAAACAATCGACAGATACCGCCAATATTGGGTAAACGGTACGCCTTTCCAAGAATTCCTCTTTGAGGATTTCTTTGACATCGTATATCTGTTGAATATGATTTTTGGCTTGCTGTGCGAAATTTTGATGCTGATCCTATTGTCGGCGCTTTACAAACAGTACGCGCCCGATAAACATACGTGGCTGACGATTTTAACCTTATTCATACCCATTGCCCGTTGTATCATTTTGTTTGTATTGCGTAGACGCAAAGCGGTGGATTATCAGGCGCATATGCGCGCAAAATACGATGCCTATATGCGACAATACCATCAGCGCTACGGGCAAAACGGCGGTTATAATCCCTATGGCGGGTATGGCCCGCAAGGCTATGGTCAGCCAAATTACGGACCGCAAAACGGTCAGCCAAACGCGGGACAAGGGCAAAGGGAAGACCCTTTCTCAGAGTTTTCTACAAAGGAAAAAGCTGATGATCCTTTTGCGGAGTTTTCTTCCGATAAAAAAGAGAACGACGGAGAAAATTCGGACGGCTTTTTCGATTGAGCGAGACGAAAACTTTTTGCGTAAAACAGAATAAATAATCAAAGACGGGATAAGAAAAAGTTATGTTTCCCGTCTTTTTTTATGTAAAACAGCCTTAAAACGATTTACTTGTAAAAAATGCTGTGGTATAATAAAAATAGTTATAATTAAAAATTATAACTAAACGCGGTATACGCTCGAGGGTAAACGGGCGATGAAAAAAGGAGCGCGCTATGGAAAGGATTATATCGGCAATCGCCACGCCCGCGGGCAAGGGTGGCGTTGCCATCATACGTATCAGCGGTAAAGATTCGCTTGCTTTGGCGGAAAAGATGTTCACGCCCGTCGGTAAGACGAAGGTGGCGGATTTTCAGCCCTATCGCATGTACCCCGGTCAAATCGACGGGGGCGGTTTTTCCGATTACGGTCTGTGCGTGTATTTCAAAGCGCCCGCCAGCTATACGGGCGAGGATATCGTGGAATTCCAATGCCACGGTGGCGAGAGCGTCGCGCGCGGTATTTTAAAACAGACCTTTCGTTTGGGCGCAACCCCCGCAGGTCGTGGCGAATTCACCAAACGCGCCTTTTTAAACGGCAAACTGTCGTTGGCTGCGACGGAAGGGGTTGCGGATATGATTAACGGCGAATCGGAGGCAGAGGTCAAAGCGGGCTTTCTTTTATACAGCGAAAAACTGACGAATAAGGTGCGCGATTTGCAAGCAGAGCTTACCAATATTTTGGCAGGTATTGACGTTTCCGTGGACTATCCCGAGGAGGACATTGAGGAAGAGCACGTGGAAGAATTGATACCACGTCTTACACAGCTCAATCTTTCCGTATCGGCGCTGATGGCAAGCTACGCCGTAGGGAAAAAGATTAAATCGGGTGTCACGGTCGCCATTTGCGGTAAGCCCAATACGGGTAAAAGTTCTCTTTTGAACAGATTGCTCGGCTATGATAAGGCGATTGTATCAGAGGTTGCGGGCACGACGCGCGACGCCGTGGAAGGGGTTTTGGAGATCGACGGCAGAAAATTCAATTTGTACGATACGGCAGGGGTGCGCGAAAGCGGTGACAGAATCGAAAATATCGGTATCGAACGCGCGGAATCGATTATCCGTTCGGCAGACGTGGCGGTGTTCGTTGCCGATTACAGCGGTGTGGCAGACGAAGAGGACGCGCGCGTCTTGTCGATGATTGCGGACAAACCGCTCATTAAGGTGTTCAACAAAATCGATGTAACACGCGACGAAACGGAAACGGACGCGGACGTGCATACTTCCGCTGTCACGGGCGAAGGTATCGAAAAGCTGAAAACGTTGCTGTACGAAAAAGGCTACGGCGCGCGTGGCGAGGACGCCGCATTTTTAATCGAGGAACGGCACTTTGACGCGCTCAAACGCGCAAACGAGAGTTTGCAAAAGGCAATTAATGCTTGTCGCATAGCGCAACCGCTCGATTTGATTGGTATCGACGTCAAAGAGGCGTGGGATGCCTTGGGCGAAATCACGGGCGAAACGGCGACGGAATCGATTATCAACGAGATTTTTGAAAAGTTCTGCGTGGGAAAATAATAGAGAAACAATCGAAAGATAAGGGCGAAAGATAAGGGTAGGTAAAGTATGGTCAATTTAGATTTATACAGAGTATTTTATACAGTAGCAAAATGCGGGAGTTTGACGCGCGCTGCGGAAGAATTATACATTTCGCAACCGGCGGTTTCTCAGTCGGTAAAGCAATTAGAAAACCAATTAGGCGTCAGCTTATTCAACCGTACACATCGGGGCATGGAGCTTTCCGCGCAAGGCGGCAAGCTAATTTTTGACGAGGTGGAACGTGCGTTGGGTTTACTTAACGAGGCGGAAAACCGCATTGCGCAGACCAAAATGTCTGCAACGGGCACGATACGTATCGGGGCTAGCGATACGATTTTCGAGTATTTCCTTGCGGACAAAATCGTGGATTTCCACGAACGCTTTCCTGCGGTAAAAATTGAGCTAATGGCAGATTTTACGCCCGATACCGTAGAAAAATTGAAGGCGGACCGTTGCGATATTGCCTTTGTCAATTTGCCAATCAACGTCGATCCCGAACTTGAACTTTACGGCAACTGCATGCGCTTAAACGATATTTTCATCGTGGGCGAGAAATATAAAGAGCTTGCCGAAGGCAAGATATCTTTGGCGCAGTTGAAAAAATATCCGATTATCATGATGGACAAAAACACCGTTTCACGGCATGCAATCGACAACTTTTTGCGTACGGTCGGCGTAGAGTTAGCCCCGTCGATTGAGGTAGGGAGCTGGGATTTGATGAAACGGCTCGTCTTGCACGGCATGGGCGTCGGCATTATTCCTCGCGAATACGCTACGCGCCGTTTGGGTACGGGGGAGCTTTTGGAAATCAATACCGACCCCGTTTTACCCGCTCGCTCGGTGGGTATGCTACTCCCGAAAAACAAGCCCGTATCCTACGCTCTGCACAGCTTTATCGAATATTTCCGCGAGAATCGGTAAAAGGAAAGATAGCAATAGGCAAAACACGGACACCCAAAAACAATCACGAAAAGTTAAGAAAAATAATAAGGTAAATATATGGCAAAACCCAATTCCCGTTTAAGAAATTTTTGTATCATCGCGCACATTGACCACGGCAAAAGCACCCTTGCGGACCGTCTTATCGAACGTACGGGGCAGGTTTCCAAACGCGACATGGAAGAACAACTCCTCGACAGCATGGATATCGAGCGTGAGCGCGGTATTACCATTAAACTCACCCCCGTCCGTATGTATTACAACGCAAAGGACGGACAGGAATACGAATACAACCTAATTGATACGCCGGGACACGTGGACTTCACTTACGAAGTCAGCCGTTCGCTTGCGGCGTGCGAGGGGGCTATTTTGGTCGTGGACGCAACGCAAGGGGTAGAGGCGCAAACGCTCGCCAACGTGTACCTTGCCATTGAAAACGATTTGGAGATTTTGCCCGTCATCAATAAAATCGACTTGCCCAGCGCAAGAGTGGACGAGGTGAAAAAGGAAATCGAAGAAGTCATCGGTTTGCCCGCGGACGACGTGCCTTGCGTTTCCGCCAAAGAAGGAACCAATATCGAGGACTTGTTGGAGGCGATTAAGGACAGTTTCCCTGCGCCGAACGGCGATACGGAAGAACCTTTAAAGGCGTTGATTTTTGATAGCTATTACGACAATTATAAAGGGGTTATCCTCTTTGTCCGTATCATGGACGGAACGGTAAAGGTAGGGGACAAAATTAAGACGTTCTTATCTCCGACGGTGTACGACGTTACCGAAGTAGGCGCGTTTGCGCCCGGGCTGTTCCCGAAAGACTGCTTAAAGGCGGGCGAAGTAGGGTATATTGCGGCGTCGATTAAGTCTATTCAAGACGTAGCGGTGGGTGATACGGTCACTCTTGCCACCAATCCCGCGCCCGCGCCCTTGCCTGGCTATAAAAAGGTACAACCCGTGGTATTTTGCGGTATTTATCCCTTGGACGGCAGCAAGTTTAACGATTTGAAGGACGCCATTTCCAAATTGCAATTAAACGACGCGGCGCTCATTTTCGAGCCCGACAACTCGGTTGCGCTCGGCTTTGGTTTCCGTTGCGGTTTCTTAGGGCTGCTGCACATGGAAATTATCCAAGAACGTATCGAGCGCGAATTTAATCTGGACATTATCACGACGGCTCCCTCGGTTAGTTATTTGGTACACAAGACGGACGGCGAAGAGTTTTTCGTGGACAACCCGTCCCATTTGCCCGATCCGTCCGATATTGAGTATATGGAAGAGCCGATTGTTAAAGCGGACGTCTATACGCCCCCCGATTATATGGGGCCGATTATGGACCTTTGCAAGGAAAAACGCGGCGTGTTCAAAAATATGACCTACGTTGACGAGCGCCGTGTAAAATTGGAATATACCTTGCCGTTAAACGAAATCGTTTACGACTTTTTCGACAGCTTGAAATCGCGCACGAAAGGGTATGCGAGTTTCGACTACGAATTGGCGGGGTATCAGCGGTCTAAGCTCGTACGCCTCGATATTTTGCTCAACGGCGAAATTTGTGACGCGCTTTCAACGATTGTGTTCGAGGGCAGAGCGTACGAACGTGGCAGAACTCTTTGTGAAAACTTAAAAGAGGCAATTCCCCGTCAACTGTTCGAGATTCCCGTACAGGCGGCGGTTGGGGGCAAAATCATTGCCCGTGAAACGGTTAAGGCAGTCCGCAAGGACGTTTTGGCGAAATGCTACGGTGGCGACATTACCCGTAAACGCAAGCTCCTGGAAAAGCAAAAAGAGGGGAAAAAGCGTATGCGTAAGGTGGGTAGCGTAGACGTACCTAGCGAAGTGTTTATGGAAATATTAAAGACGAATAAGGATTAAGATTATGGCAGGAATTTATATTCACGTTCCCTTTTGCAGACACAAATGTTCTTACTGCGATTTCACGTCCTATCCCGACAAAATTGCCTATGCCGACGCGTATATGGCGTGTTTGTATAAAGAACTGAAAATGCGTGGCGAAGAGCTTAAGGACTACGAGTTCGACACCGTATACTTTGGCGGCGGTACGCCGTCCTATATCCCCCCGAAACTCATTTTGGGTGCCATGAATCAAATCCGCGCGTGTTTTAACTTGAAAAAAGACGCGGAAATTACGTTGGAGCTCAACCCGGGGACGATTGGCGAGGCAAAGGTGCAGACGTATTTACAGGCGGGAATCAACCGTTTTTCGATTGGTTTACAGACGGCGATTGACGAACAACTTGCCGACCTTGGCAGAATCCACAACGCGCGTGATTACGTGTATGCAACCAACCTTTTAAAGGGGCAAAATTTTAGTACGGACGTTATGTTGGGGTTGAAAAATCAAACGAAAGAGGACGTAAAAAAGACGATTGAATTGGCGCACGCTTGCGGTTCAAAGCATATCTCTATGTACGCGCTCAAAGTGGAAGACGGTACCCCTATTTTCACCGATTATCTCAACGGCGAATTGCCCGATGACGACGAAGTGGCGGAACTGTACGAATTTGGCAGAAAACTCTTGGAAGAAAAGGGGTATAAACGCTACGAAATTTCTAATTTTGCCATGGACGGGTATGAAAGTAAACACAATTTAAACTATTGGAAACGTGGCGAATACATCGGCGTGGGCGTTTCAGCAAGCTCCTTTATGATGGGGAAACGCTTTACGAACACCTTTGATTTGGACGAATATATGAAATGCATCATCTCGGGGTTCTATCCCGCAATCACCAGCGAAGAGGTGGATACCAACACGGCGAAATTCGAGTTTGTGATGCTTGCGCTCCGCACGTCCTACGGGGTTTCGCTGAAAGAATACGAAGAAAAATTCGGCAATCCCATCGGGGACGATTTCCCCAACGCCTTAAAATCTTCTGTGAAGTATTTAGAGCTCAACGGCGACAGATTAAAAATTAAAGACGAGTATCTCTTTGTCCAAAATGCAATATTGGTGCCCTTTATGGAGGAAATCGACGTATGAGACTCTTGATTATCCGTCACGGCGATCCCGATTACGCCAACGATACGCTGACGGAAAAGGGGCATAAAGAGGCTGCCTTGTTGGCGCAGAGATTAAGCAAGGAAAAAATCGATTATCTCTATTCCTCGCCGCTTGGGCGGGCAAAGCATACCTGTGATTACACGGCGCGCGCATTAGGCAGAGAAAAGGATATCGTCATCAAGGATTGGTTGGCGGAATTTGGACATCCTCCCGTGCAATTACCCTCGGGACAAAGCACGCACGCGTGGGATTGGATGCCGACTGATTGGGCGAACAACGAAGATATGTACCATTATAAAAATTGGTGCAAGCAGGATTTTTATAAAGAGGCGGATATGGAACGCCGTGTTCGTTACGTCACGGACGGCTTGGACGAATTGTTGGCGGCGCACGGTTATAAGCGAGAGGGCGCGCTCTATAAAACGGAGCAAGGTAACCACGATACCATTGCAATCTTTTGTCATTTTGGATTAGAAATGTTGCTGCTGTCCCATTTGTTGGGCTTTTCCGCTATTCCGTTGTGGCATCATTTTACGGCGCTTACGTCGTCGTTGACGACGATTTACACCGAAGAACGTCAAAAGGGCACGGCAATTTTCCGTTGCGCGGGCTTTGGCGACACGGGGCATTTGTACGCAGGGGGCGAAGAACCGTCCTTTGCGGCGCGTTTTTGCGAGGTTTACGAGGACGACACCCGCCATTAACGGCTTGGAGGAAAAAATGAAACAGAATAATATTATTTTAATCGGTATGCCCGGTTCTGGCAAAACGACCATCGGCACGGAGCTTTCCGAGGTGATTGGATACGGCTACATAGACAGCGACAGCGTTATTGTTGCGCGCGAGGGCAAACGCCTTAGCGAAATTATTGCCGAGGTAGGCAGAGAGGGCTTTTTGGATATCGAGGGCAAAGTCAATTCCGAGTTGACCGCCAGCCGTTGCGTCATTGCGACGGGCGGGAGTGTTATCTACCGCGATAACGCCATGCAAAAGCTCAAAGAAATGGGTACGGTCGTGTATTTAAAATTGCCCTACGAGATTATTGCGCGCCGTTTGGGGGATTTGAAAAAGCGTGGCGTTGCGCTCAAAGAGGGCTTTACGCTCCAAGATTTGTACGATGAAAGAACGCCGTTGTATGAAAAGTACGCGGACGTGGTGGTAGAGCTTTGCGGCGCGTCCATTGCCGAATCGGTACAGCAGGTCGTAAAGGCGCTTAAAAAATGAGCAGAGATATAAGGGCTGAAAACGCGCGGATTGCCGTATACGGCGCGGGCGCAATGGGTACGGTGTTGGGGGCGTTGCTCACCAAGGGCGGGCTGAAAAACGTCGAGCTTATCACGCGCAATCAAGACCACGTAGACGGTATGAAAAAACAGGGCGCAACCATCGTTTGCGCGGGGGACGGGACGGAAATAACGGTGCCCGTGACCGCTTTGTTGCCGTCTGAAATGTCGGGGAAATACGACGTGATTTTCCTGATGACCAAACAGCGTTTCAACGGCGAAATTCTGCAAAGTTTATTGCCATTTATGCACGAGGGAACGGTGGTTTGCACCACGCAAAACGGCTTACCCGAGCCGAGTGTTGCGGTAATTATCGGAACGGAGCGCACGTATGGGGCGGCAACGTCTTACGGGGCGACCTTTATCGGCGGTGGCAAAACCGAGCTCACGTCCAAAATCGAGGCGATGAGTATGGAAATCGGCGGTTATCAAAACGACGGAGCAAAAACGCCGTTACTCGTCGATATTCTGTCCTTTGTAGGCAAAGCGACAAACAACGAAAACTTTGTCAAAACGACGGACAACGTATCGGGCGCAAGGTGGAGCAAGCTTGCCATTAACGCTGCTTTTTCGGGGCTTTCCACGGTGACGGGCTTGACTTTTGGCGAGGTAGCGAAACGCAGAAAAACCCGCAAAATTGCCCTTGGCGTATTGCGCGAGTGTATGAGTGTTGCCAAAGCCGCAGGGGTAAAACTCGCGCCGATGCAGGGGCACGATATGGAAAAATTGCTCGGTGGAAAAACGCCGATAAAACGTTTCATCGCGTACATGGTATTGCCCTTTGCTATGAAAAAGCATAAAAAACTCCTTTCGGGTATGCTCAAAGACTTGCAAAACGGCAGAAAATGCGAAATCGATTTTGTGGACGGCGTGGTGGCGCGCGAGGGCGAACGCGTTGGCGTAGATACTCCCCTTTGCAAGCGCATTGTTGAAATTGTCCACGGCATTGAAAACGGCTTGTATGAAATCGATTACAAAAACGTTGATTTTTTCGAGCTTTAAAATTAAAGAATAAAAATCGCCCAAGCGTTTGACAACGGCGGGCGGAAATGCTACAATAATTTAGAAAAAAATAAAAAGAGGATATAGATTATGGATTTGAACAAACTCGCGCAAGCGTTAATTCCCGACGAAAACGTAAAACCGCTCGATTATTACGAGCAGGCATATCCCGAGCGTGATTTGCCCCAAGGCGCGCACGTTACCCGTTTGGCGCCCAGCCCCACGGGCTTTATGCACCTTGGTAACCTGTACGTAGCCCTCGCCAACGAGCGTATTGCGCACCAAAGCGGCGGTGTTTTCTATCTTCGTATCGAAGATACGGACGAAAAACGCAAAGTGGAAGGCGCGGTGGAGGTTATCCACAAATCGCTGAAATATTTTGGCGTTAATTTTGACGAAGGGGCGGACCTTTGTGGCAATTACGGGCCCTATTATCAACGCCAACGCGCTGAAATCTATCACGCATACGCAAAGGAACTTATCCGTCAAGGCTTGGCATACCCTTGCTTTTGCACGGAAGAGGATTTGGAAAAAACGCGCGAATACCAGACGGAAAACAAGCTTTTGCCTGGTTACTACGGCGAATTTGCAAAATGTCGCAACTTGACGGAAGAGGAAATCTACGCCAACTTAGAGGCGGGCAAGCCCTACGTAATCCGCTTAAAATCCCAAGGCGACGTGGAACAGAAACACACCTTCCACGACCAAGTCAAAGGGGATATCACGGTGACGGAAAACAACCAAGACGTAGTTATTTTGAAATCGGACGGTATTCCCACCTATCACTTTGCGCACGCAATCGACGACCATTTTATGCGCACGACGCTCGTTATCCGTGGCGAAGAGTGGCTCTCGTCCCTGCCTATCCATATCGAGCTTTTCAAGGTGCTTGGGTTTAAGCTCCCCAAATACGGTCACAACTGTTCGATACAGAAAATCGACGGCGAAACCCGCCGTAAGCTGTCCAAACGTAAAGACCCCGAGGCGTCCCTTACCTTCTATCGCGAAGAGGGGTATCATCCCACGGCGGTTAGAACGTATATGATGACCTTGCTCAACTCCAACTTTGAAGAATGGCTTTTGAAATTCCCCGACAAACCGCTTGACGAATTCAAGTATTCGATTGGCAAAATGGGCAAGAGCGGTGCGCTTTTCGATATTTTGAAACTCAACGACATTTCCAAAACCTTTATGTCCACGCTTTCAGCAGAGGAAATGTTCGACTTCCTTGCAGAGTGGGTAAGCGAATTTGGTACGGACGCGCAAAAGGCATACTTTGCGGATAAGGACTATCTTTGCAAAGTGCTCACGCTTTGTATGGGTATTGGCGGAAAGAAACGCAGAAAGGACTTTGTTTGCGCAAAACAAGCGGTGGAGATGATTGCGTATTTCTTCGACAACACCTTTGCGCCCGCGTACGAATACCGCTTTGATAATGAAACGGTAAAAAAGGTTTTAAACGGTTTCAAGGCGACCTTCGACGTGGCGGACGATATGCCCACGTGGTTTGATAAGGTAAAAGCGATCGCGACGGAAAACGGTTTCGCAACGGATATGAAGGCGTACAAAGCCGATCCCACGGCGTTCCCGGGCAACGTTTCGGATATTGCGGAAATGTTGCGTATCGCAACGACGGGGCTTTCTAATACCCCTGATTTGTGGACGATTATGCAGATTTTAGGCGCAGAACGCACGCTTGCGCGTATCGAAAAAGCAATTGCAAGTCTTTAATTAACTTTAAAAAGCAAAAAAACACCCCCGAGGTTAGACAACCTCGGGGGTGTTCGTTTTAGATAAGTTATGCGTTTTCTTCCGCCAAAAGGTCTTTCATTTCATACGTGCCCGCCGTTTTGCCGGGTAAGAATTTCGCCGCGCGGATTGCGCCGACCGCAAACACGCGTTTACTTCTTGCGCTGTGCGAAATGGTAATAATTTCATCTTCGCCCGCAAACATAACTTCGTGTTCGCCGACAATCGTGCCACCGCGTACGGCGTGCATACCGATTTCACTCTTTTCGCGCGCGCCGACGATACCGCTACGCCCGTCCACGTAACGTTTTTTGCCGTCAAAGGCTTCGTTAATCGTGTCCGCAAGCATCAATGCCGTACCGCTGGGGGCGTCTTTTTTCAGGTTGTGGTGACGTTCGATAATCTCCACGTCATAGCTGTCGCCCAAAACTTCCGCTGCCGTTTTAATCAGCGCTTGCATCAAATTTACGCCCAAGGACAAGTTTGCCGTTTTGAAAATTGCAACCGATTTTGCGTATTCGTCAATCGTTTTCAAATCGTCTGCGGTGAAACCCGTCGATGCCAAAACGATACCAAGCTTATGCGCTTTTGCGTATTCCAATCTCTCGACCAAACCAACGGGGGAAGAAAAATCGATAATGACGTCCGCATCTTCCTTAACGTCCGCAAAGGACGTGTATACGGGGATACCGATTTCGCGAGGGTAGAGGTCTACACCGCAAACCGCCGTTGCCTCCGCATCGTTTTCCAAGAGGGAGAGGACGTTGCCACCCATTTTACCGCACGCGCCGCAAAGAATAATTCTTACGCTCATGCCTTAACCTCCAAGCCGAAGTTCTGCATCGCCGCAATCAGCTTGTCGCGGTTTGCATCCTCGATTTTTGTCAAAGGAGCGCGGGGCGTTCCTGCATTAAAGCCAAGCAAATTCATGGCTTCTTTGACGGGGATAGGATTGACCTCGACAAAGCAAGCGTTCGCTACGGGCAAAAGTTTGTCGTTGAGCGCAATCGCATCTGCCATTTTGCCGGCGAAAACCAATTCGCACAGTTCCTTTACCTTTGCGGGGACTACGTTGGACAAAACGGAAATAACGCCGACGCCGCCGCATGCAAGGATAGGCAAGTTCAACGCGTCTTCGCCCGAGTATACGTCGCATTTTTCACGGACAAGGCGGAGGGTTTCCATGGTCTTGCTCATGTTACCGCCCGCGTCCTTAATGCCCGCGATATTGGGAATATCCGCAATTTTTGCCATGGTAGCGGGTTGAATTTCTACACCCGTACGCCCAGGCACGTTGTAAGCAATTACGGGGATGGATACCGATTCGCAAATTGCCTTATAATACGCAACCAAGCCGTTCTGCGTGCATTTGTTATAATAGGGGGTAACGGCAAGCAAGCCGTCCGCGCCGTAGCTTTCCGCTTTCTGCGCTGTCATAATTGCGTCTGCGGTATTGTTGCTGCCGCAACCGAAAATAACCTTAGCTCTGCCGTTTACCTTTTTGACGGCGTATTCCATTAAAACGTGCTCTTCGGCAAAGCTCATCGTCGAAGGTTCGCCCGTTGTGCCTAAGAAAACGATGGCGTCCGTACCGCCTGCAATTTGATGCTCGACCAATTCGCCCAAAACCTTGTAATTCACGCCGTTTTCGTCGAACGGAGTAATCAAAGCGGTTGCGCTACCTTTAAAAAATCCTTTCATAAATTTACTCTCCCTTTGCTGTTAATGTATGCAAAATGTACTCTTTTGGTGCCTACCGTGTCGCAATGAACGCGAAACAACGGTAAAAATCAATCAAAATATCCCTTCGCCGCCAAAAGCTCTGCAAGGAGTACCGCGCCGCCTGCCGCGCCACGCAGCGTATTGTGCGAAAGACCGACGAATTTATAATCGAATACCACGTCTTCGCGCAATCTGCCGACCGTTACGCTCATGCCGTTGCCCGCCATACGGTCGAGTTTTGCCTGCGGACGGTTGTCTTCTTCAAAATACTGCAAGAACTGCTCAGGCGCAGAGGGGAGTTTCAACTCCTGCGGTTCGCCTTTGAAGTTTGCCCAAGCGGACAAAATTTCTTCCTTGGTCGGCTTTTTGTCGAATTTTACAAAGACCGCCGCCGTATGACCGTCCGAAACGGGTACGCGCAAGCATTGCGCCGTGATAACGGGGGAGTTTGCGGAAACGATTTCGCCGTTTTCGATGTTGCCCCAAATTTTGAGGGGTTCTTTTTCGCTCTTTTCCTCTTCGCCGCCGATATAGGGGATAACGTTATCCAAAATTTCGGGCATAGTTGCAAACGTCTTGCCCGCGCCCGAGATTGCCTGATAGGTGCAAACCGCCGCTTCCTTGATGCCGAACGCCTTCAAGGGGTGCAGAAGGGGTACGTAGGACTGCAACGAGCAGTTCGATTTAACGGCGATAAAACCGCGTTTCGTGCCAAGACGAGCTTTTTGCGCCGCGATAACTTCCACGTGGTCGGGGTTGATTTCAGGAATAACCATAGGTACGTCCGCCGTGAAACGGTGCGCCGAGTTGTTAGAAACAACGGGAACTTCTTTCTTTGCGTACGCCTCTTCCAACGCGCGGATTTTCGCTTTGTCCATATTGACCGCGCAGAACACGAAATCGACCTTCGCCGCGATTGCGTCCATATCCGCTTCGGCGTCCATAACGACCATATCCGCATATTTCTCGGGCATAGCTACGTCGAAAGCCCATTTGTTGCCGACCGCTTCTTTGTACGTCTTGCCCGCCGAACGAGCGGACGCCGCCAAAACGACTACGTTGAACCAAGGGTGGTTTTCAAGGAGCAGCATAAAACGCTGTCCAACCATACCCGTTGCGCCGATAACGCCTACGTTAAACTTTTTCATAATTTCAATCTCCTTTTGTGAGGTATTTTAATCGATGGATAAAATAAACGGCGGGTTGATAACGCCCGCCGTCAAAAGCAATTTTTCCGCCGACCGTCAATAGAAAAATACAGTCGGATAAAAATCTAAATAGCTCTTCACGTACGGTGACAGTCATACGGGTATTCTCCCGCATGCCCAGCGTAAGGGGGACGATGTGTTACGCTTCGGCGGAGATACCCTTTCTCACGCAGTTGATACGCTTACCTCGTCCAAAGGCAAGCTCGCTACGCGATACTGATGTTCAGCCGCTCCTCTATTTATAGCTGTATTATACTACACAAAGCGATAAATGTCAAAGATTTTTTCACGTTTTTTCACGAACTTTCAAAAAAAGCGAAAAAATATCGAAAAAAGTTTTAACAAATTTTAAAAAATTCCTTAAATTCCTTGAAATAATCACAAAATTGTAGTAAAATAAATGGGTAAAAGTATGCGCGCATAGGCGCTGAAAAAGTTTTTGGAGTTTTATTAAAATTATGGCACAGCAAAAGAAAGGGTTATTTGCTCGAATGCTCGAGGGCAAAGAAAGGAGCGAGGAATACGCAAGAAGCACGTTGCCCACCAACCGTTGGCAGCTCTTTTGGGACGTATTCAAAGGAAATTTCGGTAAAATCGTAAAGATAAACTTGCTGATTTTAGTTTTCTGTCTTCCTTCGATAATGGTTCTCTTTTTTGGTTCGCAATATAGGGCAAGTACCGGTAGACTCGGTCCGTTTGGGTTATCCACCGGCTTGGGGTATCCTTGTTCTGGACCTTTAACGGGTATTGCGGAATACAATCTGATTATGACGGAATTGCTGACGTACGGCATTTTCCTTTTCACCATGATATTGGCGGCAGTCGGGCTTTCGGGCGGTATGTACGTTATCCGTAATATGATTTGGACGGAAGGTATTTTCGTATCCAACGATTTTTGGCGGGGTGTAAAACGCAACTATAAAAATGCGTTGCAGGCGGCACTATTTTTCTGTACGATACTTTTGCTTTGCAAAACGATGATTAACGTCGCGCATTTTACGAGTATCGGCGCGGACAAGCTGCACAGAACGATGTTGACGATTTCGATTGTTTCCAGTTGGATATTTATCGTGCTGGGGGCAATGATGACCTTTTGGATTATCGCGCTCGGCGTAAATTACAAGATGAAATTCTTACTTTTGCTTAGAAATTCCTTCTTGTTAACGATTGGTACGATTCCGCAAACGATATTCTTCGGTTTCTTGGCGTTGTTGCCTGTGTTCTTGATTTTCTTGGCGAAGATCCTTGGTACGTTTGGTATCATTATTGCCATTTTCGTCATTTTACTTTTTGGTTTTGCTTGGGCGTTGTTGGTATGGCTTGATTTTGCGCAGTGGGTATTCGATAAGTATATCAATCCGAAAATCAGCGGTGCAAAAGTGGGCAGAGGTATTTATAATAAAGACGGAACCAAAGATGACGAAGATGACGTTACGCAATCTATCGAGTATCAAAGATTGATACTTTCGCACGGCAGATCCCGTTTGGTGGCAAGACCTATCAAACCGATTGACGACTCGTTGCAATTATACGAACTTCCGCAGTCCTTCTCGCGTGAAGACTTGAAGAAACTCCGTGAGAGCAAGGAAAACATTAAGGAAGATACCGAAACGTTTGCAGAAGAACACAAAAACGACGCTCGTTACGTAGAATACAACCGCGTTTATGACGAACGCGAAAGGGCGGTTGCGGAAGCGGACGTGAAAAAGAATAAAAAACGTCCTAAAAAACCGCCGAAGAAACTCCCTGAAAATCAGGACGACGCAAAATAATAAAAGGCGAAACGAAAACGAATAGGGCGTTGCCTCGTCAATAGGACGGGGCAACGTCTTATACAACAGGAGAAATCCCATGGAAAGAAAAGCAGCGTATGCAAATCTTGCCAAATGGTTTGAATATCTCAACGACGACTGCGGCTATGAAAATTGGTCGCAGTATTTACTTTCCAAACTGCGCGCGTATCCCTTAAAAACGGGCTTGGACGTGGGGTGCGGCGGTGGCTGGTTTACCCGCGCTTTTCACCGCGCTGGATATACGATGACGGGGTTGGACGTGTCGGCGGAAATGCTTGATTTTGCGCAAGAGCAAGCAATCAAAGAAGGGGCGCGCGGCGAATATCTCTTGGGAGATATCACCAAATTCCGTTCCCCGAAAAAGTTTGATTTTATTACGGCAATTAACGATTGTATCAACTATATCCCTACGGCAAAATTGTCTGTGGCGTTCAAAAATATAAAAAACGCATTGCAAAAGGGCGGCGTGTTGCTTTTTGACGTCAGCTCGCCACGCAAATTTCACAACAAAATTGCCAATACTGTCAGCGTGGACGACCGCGAGGACGTTACCTATCTCAGTTTTAACCGTGCGGAAACGGACGGTGTGACGATGGACGTTACGCTCTTTGTGAAACGCCAAGACGGCGGGTACGACCGCTTGGACGAAACCCACCGCCAATATCTACATACGGAAGAGGAATTGACAACGGTGTTACAAGAAAACGGTTTTACGCTGTTGGAAGTGACGGGACATCTCGGCGAAGATAAAACGGCGAGTGATAGACTTGTCTTTTTTGCGCAAAAATAAGGAGTTTACTCTATGAAAAACGTGTTGCGAACGCTCGTATACGACAACCAGGTTTCCCTGACGCTTGCGGACACCACCGCGCTTGTGCGCGAGGGCGCGCGTTTGCATACTCTTTCAGACGCGTCAGCCTACCTTTTTGGAAAAGCGCTCTCTGCAATGACCTTTATGAGCGCTTGTTTAAAAGGGGAAACGGGGGAGATTTCTTTGTCTTTAAAAACGAGCGGTGTCGGGGGCGAAATTGCCGTTTCGGGCAACCGTGCTCTATTTATGCGCGGATATATCGAAAATACAGATTTGGACGGGGAATTGACCGAAAAGACCGAAAGGACGGCATTTGCTGACGACGGTTCTTTAACGATTATTCGCAACGACGGATATTCCCGACCTTTCGTTGGCGCGTGCGCTTTTCCCGCGGAGGGCGGGTTGGACGAGGCGTTCGAGGAATATTTCCGCATCAGCGAACAGCTCCCCACACGTATCGCCACGACGGTAAAAACGGACGGGGAAGGTAACGTTGTTTTTGCAGGCGTAGCCGTGTTACAGCCCTTACCCTTTGCTGATGAAAAGACCTTGCAAAAGGTGAACGGCGTAGATTTAGACGGCTTGCTTTGCGAGATGAAAAAGCAAAGCGTAGCCGAGGTGGCAGAGCGGACGTTCGGCAAGACGGAAACGGTGTGGGAGACACGGACGGCGCAGTATAAATGTAATTGCTCACGGCAGTATTTGACGAGGGTGCTCGTGTCCCTCGGCGAAGAACAAATGCGCTCGATTATCCGAGAGGACGGCGCGGTCCGTATCCATTGTCACTATTGCAACAGCGACTACGCCTTTACAGACAACGACGCAGACGAGCTGTTTTTGAAGAAAAAATAAGAGAAAGTTATATACGGAAAGGAAAAACTATGGCAGACGGAGTGAAAAAAATCGATTTTAGCCGCAAGCGCATCGCGCATCTTGCGGACAAATATTATAATGAGGGGAAATATATTCCTGCTCTCCGTTTGGCATATAAGGAATTGCTTGAACACGGCGGAGATCCTGACGTTTACGCGCGCTTTGCGGACATATACGAGGCAATGGGCTTGCAGGGCTCTGCAATTAATTGTTATTTTCGCTTTTTGGACGTGGCAGAAGAGCAAGATTTGCCCGATATTTACGAGGGACTTGCCGCCAATTTTTTAAGCATTGGCAACGAGAGCCAGTCGGCTTTTTATTATAATAAGTTAATTGACGTGGACGATACCTTGCCCGAAGAGACGAAATTTGACATAGCCGAGGCGTTTTCCACGGCGAAAAAGGATAAATTCCGTTTTGTATATCCGCCGAAACTTGCTGATTATTCCAAGGAAATGAGCGTGGGCTCTAAGGCGTTAAAGGCGGGCGATTGCAATCGCGCTATCGAGGAGTTTTCCAAGGTCGCGCAAGGGGCGAAGGAGTATCCCTCGGCGAAGGAAATGCAGGCGGTTGCCCACTTGCTTGCGGGGGAAACGGATTTGGCGGAGCAGAGCTGTTTGGATTTGTTATCGGTTGCGCCCGACGACGTGCGTGCGCAGGCGACGCTTGCGGCGGTGTATTTGGAACAAGGTCGCAAAGAGGACAGCCTTACTTTGGCGAAAAAGCTTGCCGCGCAAGAGCAGGAAAATGCGGACGATTTATATAAAGTCGCGACGGTTTGTTGCGAAAACGAGCTCCACGAAGAGGCGTATCAAAAATTCAAGCTTCTCGAAAAGAAAATGCCCTATGATGGCAGAATGCTTTATTTTCAAGCGGTTGCCGCCTATAAAAGCGGACGATTGGCGGAGGCGGAAAAGGTTTTGGACGACCTTTGTTCGATTTATACGGACGCGGAAGTTGCCAAATACTATTTAAAGGAATTGCGCGCGTATCGCGAGGCGTTGGAAGAGGCGAAAACCGGCAAGAAATTTGAAAACGAGCCCTTTGATACGGATATGCCCGACGTGCCCGAATTTACCTATTTTTACCACTTGCCCCAAGAAGAGCGGGAGGCTCGTTGCGCCGCCTTGCTCAAAATAGGGGACAGTCCTAAGGACGAGGCGCAAATTTTCGGTTTGCTTGCCTTGCACGACGGATATTTTCAATGGTGTTTTGACGAAATGGACGGTGGCGACCACGATTTGCAATACCTTGGCTTGGTAACGGCAATCCACGTGGGCGCGGACGAGTTCGTGCGGGACGTATTGCTTGATTTTGAGGTTGCGGACGTGCTGAAAATCGAGGCGTTGCGCTTGCTTTTGGAACGCAACGAGGATATGGACGTGGGGGTTGTATTATGCAGTATTTACCGCCGTATACCCTTGCTCCGCATCAAAATCGGCAGAAAACGCCGTAAAAAGTTTATAGAAAGTTACGCGAAGGTAGCCTCAAAATTTGTCGCAATTAGCGATAATCACGGAAAAAAGATCGCCGCGGCGGCAGAAAAGCTCTACCGCGCTTTGGAACGACAAGAGGCGCTTGATTTGGTGGATAACGACGACGATTGCGCTTGCGCTATTTTCCTTGCGTCGGGGCTTAAAGAGCTTGGTAGGGATATGCCTATGATTGCCTCGGCGTTTGACGCTAATTTGGATAGAGTGCGCGTGTTGATGAGCTACGTCGTGACGGAAAATATGCCCTCGCAAATACGACAAAATACGCAAACGGTGGCAGACGTATCGCAATCAAGCGAGAAAGAAGAGGAAAAGAACACGGAAGAAAACGGAGAGGATAACCAATGAAATTAATTGATTTTGACGGGCTTTTCGACGAAAAATTGGCGCAATATATGTCGGAAAATAAAAATAAGCACTCGGAAAAGCAATGGGAGGATATTATCCCCAAATTGTATAAAAAATTCGGGGATACCCGTATTCCGAAAATTGGTTGCACACCTAAGGAATATTATGCCCGTATGACGGATAGCGAATTGGTGGAAACGTTGTCGGCGCATTTGGCGCAAGATGTGCCCGTGTCCGAGTTTTTGTGCAACGAAATTGAAAACCGTGGCGAGGTAGAAACCTTGTTGCCTATGCTAAACAGCGACGACGCGCAGACCGTATCGTATGCAATCAACCTAATTGGCGACGATGCGCGTGCCTTTAACGAGTATTTTGCCATTTTAAAAGAGGGGCGTTTGGACGAAGATATTCGCAGCGATTTAGCTGACATTTTACATTTGCACGCAGATGAGGTGAAGGCACAGGCGCTTGCGATTTATCGCGAAGGAAAAGCGAAAACGTATATGCTTGAAATTTTGTCGCGCGTATGCGAACGCTCGGACGAAGTGTACGGGCTATTGTTGGACGCCTTTCACGCCGCAGACGATTGTTCGGTGTACGCTGGATATTTGGCAACGTATGGGGACGAGCGCGCTCTGCCTATTTTGCTCCGCCGTATAGAGGATAGAAGTATCGGTTTTGTGGAATTTCAAGAGTTGAAATATGCAATCGAGGCATTGGGAGGCGAATACAACGAACCGCGCGATTTTTCAAACGATAAAGATTATTTAGCAATAGAGGTGGCGTCGGCAAAAGCGGCGCAATCGGACGAGATAAAAAGCTGATAAAAGAAAAAGCGACAAAAAAAGAATAATGAAAAAATTCTCCGCATATAGTAAACCGTATAGGGTTTGCCTGCGGAGATTTTTTATGCCCAAAACGGTCGTGAATTCGACACGTATAGGGGGTTTTCGCATAATAAGACGGCAATCAAGGGAGGCGTTGATGGAAAATTACAGCGTATACGAAGACATTGCCCACCGCACGGGCGGCGATATTTACATAGGCGTAGTCGGTCCTGTGCGGACGGGAAAATCTACCTTTATCAAACGAGTGATGGAAACGCTCGTGATTCCGTCTGCGGACGAGAAATTCCGCGCGGAAATGACGGATGAATTGCCACAAGCGGCAGCAGGGAAAACTGTGATGACGACCGAGCCGAAGTTTGTGCCCGCTACGGCGGCAAAAATTACGGTTGCGAAGGGCGCAGACGTGTCGGTGCGTTTGGTCGATTGCGTAGGTTTTGCCGTGGATGGCGCAAACGGTTTTGAGGAAGAGGGAACGCCTCGCCTTGTAAACACGCCGTGGAGCGCCGAACCTATGCCCTTTGAAACGGCGGCTGCTGTTGGCACGGAAAAGGTGATTAAGGACCATTCCACGATAGGTGTTTTGGTGACGACGGACGGGAGTATTTCCGATATCCCACGCGAAAATTACGTTGTCGCAGAGGAGCGCGCCGTCAAGGAATTAAAAGAAATTGACAAACCGTTTGTGGTGTTGCTCAACTGTAAAAAACCGTCTGCGGTTGCATCGCTGAAAAAGAGCCTTGAAGAGAAATACGGGGTACCCGTGGTCGCGATGAACGTGGAAAAGATGGGCGAAAACGAGATTTTAGAGCTTTTTAAAAAGATACTCTTCGAGTTCCCCGTTACCCGCATTGACGTGAAAATACCGAAGTGGTTGCAGACGTTTGCGGAAAATCATACGGCGGTGGACGGCGTGCTTTGCGAGATAAAAAAGGTGGCGAGTAATATCCGTAAAATGCGCGATTGTTTTGCGTTGGAAAAACTCTTTGACGAGGGGGCAAATTACCTTAATCCCAGCGAGGTCCGTATGGATTTGGGCAAGGGTAGGGCGGAGATTACCGTTGCGACCAAGGAAGAGTTTTTCTATCAGACGATCAGCGAAACTTGCGGCGAAGAATTGCGCGACCACCTCTCGCTTATGCAGTATTTGCAGGCGGTTGCAGGGATTAAAAAGGAATACGAAAAGGTAAAGGACGCCCTGAAAGACGCGCAGGAAAACGGGTATGGTATCGTGTATCCAAGCGAGGAAGATTATACCCTCGAAACGCCGCGACTTGTCAAAAAAGGAGCAAGCTACGGCGTGGAATTTAGGGCGAAAGCCTGCGGTTATCATATTGTACGCGTGGACGTGACGGGGCAGATTAGTCCGATTATCGGTTCGGAACAGCAAGGGAAAGACTTTGTGGACGAAACTTTGCAGGCGTATGAGGAGGGGCCGCAACGTGTATGGGAAACGAATATTTTCGGTAAATCCTTGCGCTCGCTAGTCGAAGGCGAAATGGCGGGTAAGAGCAACGCTATGCCCATGGAATTGCGTAAAAAAATGCGCCGTATCGTGACAAAAATTGTCAATGACGGAAAAACGAACGTATTTTGTCTGCTTTTTTAAAACGCAAAGACGGGAATAAAAGAAAGGGGGATGGGGCATACTCATTATAAAAGAAACCACGGAGGTTTTTTATGAGTAAAGCGTTAAAACCCAAAAAGGATAAAGTACCTAAAATCAGCGAAGAGGAATACGCGGCGTACCTTTCCGCGCTCAAAAGTATGACGGAGGGCGGGGAGGGCGGAGAGGTGTCGGGCTCGGCAACGTCTGCAACGGATAAGCAAAAGTAATGCAAAAAACGGGGAGCGAGCGAGTTTCCCGTTTTTTTGCGGATAGAAAAAACTTTTTTCGAAAAAGCGAAAATTTTTTAAAAAATTGCAAAAAAACGGTTGACAAACCCGATAGTTTTTAGTATTATATTAAAGCTGTCTTGGATAGCGCACAAAAAAGCGTTGTGCAGGATTATATCGCGGGGTGGAGCAGCTAGGTAGCTCGCCGGGCTCATAACCCGGAGGTCGCAGGTTCGAATCCCGCCCCCGCAACCAGATGGCGGCGTAGCTTAGTTGGTTAGAGCGTCCGGTTCATACCCGGAAGGTCATAAGTTCGAATCTCATCGCCGCTACCAAAGACAATACACGATTTATTCGTTACATATAGCGCTGAAAAGCGCAACGACGGCCCGTTGGTCAAGCGGTTAAGACACCACCCTTTCACGGTGGTAACATGGGTTCGAGTCCCGTACGGGTCACCAGCAAATTCCTAAATCGAACAGCGTTCGGTTTAGGAATTTTGCTTTTTGGTGCCCCGTACGGGAATGGTGAAGAACACGTCGGTTCGCGCGAGGCGATTTATCGCCGACGCTCTCCGAGGGTTCCCTTTTAAGGGTGTCGGAGATTCCCGCAAAAAGGTTCGATTTAAGTTGGTTAAGGCTCACCAGCAAAAAAGGATAGGCGTTTTGCCTATCCTTTTTTGCTACGTGCCCCCGTCGGGTGACACCAAAACTTAAGCGCCGCAGGCGCGCTCGCAAAAGTCAAGGTGTCGTGTTATGCTCGTATAGTTATGGATTGGATATAAAGAGTTTTTTATATTTATTAGGGGAGAAAGTGGTTTCTTTTTTAAACACTTTTCCAAAATAGCTTGCATTGGCAAAACCTGTCAGTTCAGCCACTTTTTCAACGGTCATATTTTGTTCCAATAATTGTTTGGCTTTAGAAAGTCGTTTCGACAAAATATATTTTGAAATACTTAAATCGTAATTATTGATGGCAATGGAATGCAGTTTTGTACGAGATATAAAGAAAACTTTACAAAGAGTATCGGAGGTCAGATTTTTATCTAAGTTCGATTCGATATATTGGGATATACGGACGGCAAGGTCTTCATCATTCCACCTAATCCAGTTGGATATATGTAGATAGGAAGCAATCGCGTCAAGAATTTGCGCAGAAGCGTTAATTTTTTCAAGGCTTTCCGTGGCAATTTTTTTTAAGGCGCTTAAAGCTTCCGTTTTGGATAGACCGTAATGAAGCGCTCTTTCAAGAGCTGTTTCAAGCGAACCGTCAAGGTTTTCTTTGGGTAACATGTGGGCAAGAATGACGTATCCTAAAACGCTATCGTTGAATTTAATTGGCGTAACGGCTTCCGTTAATCCGGCGTGACAAGTGTAAATATATAATCCGCGTCGTCTTTTGGATTCTTCAAAGGCCTTAATATCGCAATTACGGCAACCCTGTGCGCCGGCCTTTGAACGCCTGATTAACGCACAGTATTCCGGGGCGGTTTTGGGATATTCGGTAATTAGATTGAATTCGTTGTCGAAAACTGAAATTCGGATGCCGATTGCCGTATAAAAATTTTTGCAAAATTTATTCAAGTTATCAATATCAAATGCGGTAATCATAATAAGTTCCTTGTGTGGCTTATTCTATATGCTATTATAACCAAAAACTGAACGATTGTCTATCTTTTTTTTGAATAAATGAACAATTTTACTATATTTTTAAACAAATTGCCCTTGAAAGATAATATGAAAAGTTTTATAATAATAAAAAGCTAAAAAGGTGGTGGTAGATATGGCAATATTCAATAATATCTCAAAAATTCAATATGAGGGCGCAAAAAGCAAAAACTCTTTGGCGTTCAAATACTATGATGCAGATAGAGTTATCATGGGCAAGAAGATGAAGGAGCATCTTCCTTTTGCGATGGCGTGGTGGCATAATCTCTGCGCAGGCGGTACGGATATGTTCGGTAGAAATACTGCCGATAAGTCTTTCGGTGCGGAAGTTGGAACGATGGAACACGCAAAAGCAAAGGTGGACGCTGGGTTTGAGTTTATGCAAAAACTCGGCATCGAATATTTTTGTTTTCACGACGTAGATATTGTTCCAGAAGCAGAGGATATTAAGGAGACGAATCGCCGTTTAGACGAAATTTCCGATTATATTCTTATCAAAATGCAAGAAACGGGTATCAAATGTCTTTGGGGCACGGCAAATATGTTCAGCAATCCTCGTTTCTGTAACGGTGCAGGCTCGTCCAACAGCGCGGACGTGTTCGCGTTCGCTGCGGCGCAGGTTAAAAAGGCGCTGGATATTACCGTAAAGCTTGGCGGTAAGGGGTACGTGTTCTGGGGCGGTAGAGAGGGGTATGAAACTTTGCTTAATACCGACGTGAAATTTGAACAGGAAAATATCGCTCGTCTTATGAAAATGGCGGTTGCGTACGGCAGAAGCATTGGTTTTACGGGTGATTTCTATATCGAACCCAAACCGAAGGAACCTATGAAACATCAATACGATTTCGACGCGGCGACCGCTATCGGGTTCCTTCGTCAATACGGCTTGGATAAAGATTTTAAGATGAATATCGAGGCGAACCACGCAACGCTTGCGGGGCATACCTTTGAGCATGATTTGCGCATTTCCGCAATCAACGGAATGCTTGGTTCTATTGACGCGAACCAGGGCGATTATTTGCTTGGTTGGGATACCGATGAGTTCCCGTTCGACGTATACACCGCGACGATGTGTATGTACGAAGTTCTGAAAGCGGGTGGCTTGACGGGCGGTTTTAACTTCGATGCAAAAAACCGCCGTCCTTCCTATACGGTAGAGGATATGTTCGAGGGGTATATTCTCGGTATGGACACCTTTGCGTTGGGCTTGATAAAAGCGGCAGAATTGATTGAGGACGGGCGCATTGATGAATTTATCGTAAAACGTTACGCAAGTTATCGTAAAACAGAAATGGGTAAGAAGATTTTGGCGAATGAAACAAGCTTGGAAGAATTGTCTGCTTATGCGGAGAAAATGGGCGCGCCTGCGCTTCCTGGTAGCGGAAAACAAGAAAATCTTCAAAATATTGTGAACAGTATATTGTTTGGTTAATAATTTTATGAATACATATATCGGAATTGATTTGGGTACGTCGTCGGTGAAACTGCTTTTGGTCGGCGCGGACGGACAAATTATCAATAGCATAACGAAAGAATATCCTATCTTTTATCCGCAAAGCGGATGGAGCGAACAAAACCCAGAGGATTGGTTAAAGGCGACCGTTGACGGAATGGAAGAATTGTTAAACGGGTATAACAGGTACGAGGTGAAGGGAATTTCTTTCGGCGGTCAAATGCACGGTTTGGTGTTGTTGGATGCAGAGGATAACGTAATTCGTCCTGCGATTTTATGGAACGATGGCAGAACGCAAAAACAGACGGAGTATCTTAATACGGTAATCGGACAAGAAAAGTTGTCGCAATATACCGCAAATATTGCGTTTGCAGGCTTTACTGCCCCTAAAATTCTTTGGGTAAAAGAAAACGAACCTGAAAACTTTGACAAAATAGCAAAAATTATGTTGCCGAAGGATTATTTGGCGTACAAGCTGACGGGGGTGCATTCCACGGATTATTCGGATGCAAGCGGAATGCTACTTTTGGACGTGCAAAACAAATGCTGGTCAAAGGAAATGTGCGAGATATGTTCCGTGGATGAAAAATGGTTGCCGAAACTGTTTGAAAGCTACGAACGGATAGGGCAGGTACGCGATGAATACAATTTGCCGAACGCAATCGTAACGGCAGGCGCGGGCGATAATGCGGCTGCGGCAATCGGTACGGGTACGATAAAAGATGGGGCGTGCAATATTTCTTTGGGTACGAGCGGTACGGTATTTATTGCGCAGGACGCCTTTTCGGTTGATAAAAACAACGCGTTGCATTCCTTTGCCCACGCAAACGGCAGATATCATTTAATGGGTTGCATCTTGTCTGCGGCAAGCTGTAACAAATGGTGGATGGAAGAAATTTTGCGCACGCAGGAATTTGCAAATGAACAAGAGGGGCTGGAAACGTATCTTGGCAACAATGAAGTGTTTTTCTTGCCCTATTTAATGGGGGAACGAAGTCCGCATAACGACGTGAATGCGCGCGGTTGTTTTATCGGTATGCGACCTGATACCACAAGAAAGCAAATGACGCTTGCTGTGATGGAAGGGGTTACGTTTGCCTTGCGTGACTGTGTTGAAGTGGCGAAAGCATCGGGGTTGAAAATCGAAAAAACGAAGATTTGCGGCGGTGGCGCGAAAAGTGTAATTTGGAAAAAGATTATCGCCAACGTTTTTGGAGCGCCCGTTTCTACATTATTGGTAGAAGAGGGTCCTGCTTACGGCGCGGCGATTTTGGCAATGATTGGCGCGGGGGAATATGAAAGCGTCTCGGTGGCAGTCAATAAAATTGTAAAAACAAAGGAAACCGTTTTTCCTGACGATATGCTCACGCAAGCATACGAACGGAAATATCGGCTGTTTAGACAGGTATATCCTACACTTAAAAACATTTTTGCGCAGATATAAAGATATAACAAGGAGTCTAGTATGAACTACAAAATAACGCCTTTGACGGCATACGGTACGTGTCGTTATGAAAATGAAAAGGTTTATTTTAAGGCAGATAAACGTTATGAGCAGGCCGATTGGCAAATTGAAATCACTTTTCTTGATTGGGAAGACGATTGTTACGTTTTTTCGCCTGCATGCGCCTACGACGGTAATAAAATTGAGCAGGTTGACCGAGCCTATCCGCCTATGTACAAGACGAGCGAAATGTATGAAAATGAGCGTCCTTTGATTATGAAGGGGATTCCCGCTTTAAACGTGGACGGTAGTGGAAAAATTGAAGTAACGGCAGGGGATATGGCAACGCCTTGTGTCGGGATTTTTTATAAGCAAAAGAAACAAGCCTTTTTTGTGTTTACGGAGCAAGAAGTCGGTGGTAAAAACCTTGGATTTAGGATTGAAAAAGGCAAAATCACGGTGCAATATCCAACCAAGCGCGAATATGCCTACCGCTATGTTTTTGCGCCCGAGAAGGATGCAGATAAAGGACTTTTTGTGGATTTGGGCGATGAGTTTTCGTCAAAACTTTTAATTCGTACCTTCGATTGTGAGACAATTTCGCAATTTTTTGAGTATTTTTTCCGAAACAGAAAAGTGTTACTCTCGAGCCCGCGTCCTGAAAACGGTTATACGCAAGAGCTTTGGGAGATAATGGAAAAACATTTCAATCAAAACAATTATAGCGGAAAATATTTTGGCAATACCCGTTGGCGTCAGTGGCAATGCGGTTGGTGTGGCAATGCGCAATCCTCCTATCCGTTGTACGTTAAAGGAAATGAAGAAACGAAAGCGCGCGCGGTGCAGACGATTGATTATTTGGTTTCTTTTGCAGCCCCTAGTGGTTTTTTCTACGGATATATATTTGACGATAAAATAAAGGACGACAGTTTTCATTTTGACGATACGGAAAACGACGAGTTTGCGGGTATGCGCGGGTCACATTTGATTCGCAAGAGTGGGGACGTGTTGGCGTTTTTATACAAGCATTTTGACGTTATGCCCGTTAAAAAAGAGTGGGAGATTGCGGCTAGAAATTGCGCGGACGCTTTTGTGAGGTTATTTGATAAATACGGGACGTTTGGGCAGTTTGTCCATCAAGAAACGGGAGAAATGTTGATAGGGCTTTCCTGTGCAGGTGCGTCTGCAATCGGCGGGTTGGCGCGCTCTTATAGGTATTTTAAGGATGAAAAGTATTTGAATACAGCAAAAGAGGCTTGTGAATATTATTATCAAAATTTTGTGGCGAAAGGCGTCACGACGGGTGGACCTGGTGAAATTTTAACCGCGCCTGACAGCGAAAGCTCGTACGCAATGGTGGAAAGTTGCGTGATTTTATATGAAACGACGAAAGAGGAAAAATGGTTGCAATACGCAAAAGACAGTGCTAATTTGTTCTCGTCGTGGGTTATGACGTACGCCTACAAATTCCCGAAAGGTTGCGAGTTTGAAATACAGAAAATCAATACGACGGGAAGTGTTTTTGCCAACGTGCAAAATAAACACTCTGCGCCGGGTATTTGTACGTTTTCGGGCGATACCTTGTATAGATTGTACTGTTATACGGGCGAAAAGTTGTATTTAGAGCTTATCAAAGATATTGCTTATTTTATCCCACAATGCGTATCAACTCCTTGGAAACCGATTTACGATTGGGATCATAAGCATGGTGACGACGAAGGAAGATTGCCCGAGGGATATATTTGCGAACGTGTAAATACCAGTGATTGGGAAATGCAAGGTTGTATCGGTGGCGTATTTAAGCTCAGTTGTTGGTGTGAAACTTCATTGGTGCTTAGCTTTGTAGAGCTGATGCATTTACCCGAAATGCAGTGATGGGCAAAAGGCGGTCAGTTGGCGTCGTATAATGGTCATACGTTTACCTATGATACGCAAGGTAGACGGTTAACCAAAGATAATATTACGTTAAAGACGTGCAAGGAGATATTATTGCACTACTTGACAACACGGGTACGGTTGTGGTACAATACGTCTACAATGCGTGGGGAGAAGGTCTTGTATTAGATGCAAACGGCAATGAAATTACGTCTCCTACGCATATTGGACAAATAAATCCTTTCCGCTATCGTGGATATTTCTATGACGTTGAAACGGGATGGTATTATCTTAAATCCAGATACTATGACCCTACCACTGGTAGATTTATTAATATGGACTCCATTACCTACGCGGACTCGTCCGCTATTAATGGGTTAAATCTGTATGTGTATTGTGAGAACAATCCTGTAATGGATATTGACCCTGATGGTAATTGGAGTTTGAAAAAGTTTTGGAAAAAGACAGTGTCAGAGGTGAAAGCTGTTGCCAAAGAGGTTAAGGATTTCTTTGTTGAGGATGTGTATGGTAAAGTCATTAAACCTGCTGCGGATTGGGTTGAAGAGACCATAGAAGATGTTTGCGAGACGACAATTAACTTTATTGATGATAAAATTTTGGCTTTGCGAGTGACCGAGGATGGGATCGTCATAGGGAATTCTAGGTTTATTATCACACCAGGTGCACAATTCTTGCTCAGTTTTTATCTTAATCATATTAATCCTAACACACGGGATATTATCAAAGGGACAACAGCGGGGGTACAAGGTGAGTGGGAAGCCCATAATTGGGGATATTATGTCTTATACTTGTTAAATGGTACAGTGAATGTCTTTGGGAACGACATTAAGGGGGCTTTGAATTCTGCAAAGTATGCGGACATCCAGGGCACTGTGTTTAACAATCCTAATCATTATTTTAAATATTTGATGGTGGGGTATAATTTTTTGAATAATCCGCTATCAACATTTATTGATTATTTTATTTATAAAAGGAATAAATAAAAATGAAGAAACTAAAAAGGACGATTATCACTCTTTTATTTATTGCAATAATAATGTCATCTCATACAGGTTGTGGATTTGTTAAGGCATTTAAAGAGTTTGGTCAAGTCAACAGCACCACGGACGTAACAACATATGGCGATTTTCCTACAACAAAGTACGGATATGAAATAAAACCATACACGGATAATATTTTGCCGCCTAAAATCGAGGATTTTTTTGCAGTGGAGGAATATTATTTTGCTTATTGCGATGCGCCGTATATGCACGAAGTGTATTTAGAAGTATCGATAGACGACGAAGAAAAATACACAGAGTACGTAGCCGAACTTTTGGCGAACAAGGAAACGGAATCTTTTTTTTATAATGCGGACTACCAAGAATATGTTTTAACGGATGTCTTAAGATCAACTGAATCGAATTGGGTTGAGAAATCAGAAATTCAAAAAATTTTATTTAATGATAACGAAAATAAAATAATCTTTATTTCTTTGCTTGTTTTGCATCAGGATAGCCCGTTTTATCAGGAGGACTTCGTTTACTTTGAAAAATTTAATATACCTTGCGTAGGGGATTATTATGATGGTACGCGCGTTTGGAAATACAAAGTAAATGAATTACCCTATTTGTATTAACTGACTTATTATCTAATGGAGAACATGGGATTTTCATTTCCACCGCTTTAATCAGAAGATAAAATGTAGTATTTTTGCTGCAACCTTATAAAAGCTATCTGCTTTTGAAGTGAACCCCAAAGCATAGACAAAGAAATATTAAAATTGTGAATGAGTTCTGTACTGTACAGGGCTCATTCTCTTTAATGTGAGCGTTTTACGCTCATCATCATAGCACCACAGGTGTTCTTTCGAAGTGTGGATGAAACGATCCACACTTTCAAACTGCTCCCCATAAAATATTTCTATTTTCAGTTTACTAAAAAGCTCTCCATACAACCTTGTTCAAAGGAGATATTATTGCACTACTTGACAACACGGGTACAGTTGTGGTACAATACGTCTACGATGCGTGGGGAAGAAATACCTGTTTTGACGAATCGACGGTAAACCTTGGCACGTTGAATCCGTTTAGATACCGTGGGTATTATTACGACACGGAAACGGGGTTGTACTCGAGACCATCATAAAGTAAGAGTTGGGGGCATGAAACGTGCGCGTTGACAGAAGGCGCAAGTTTGTCGTGCGCCGCGGTCTGTTCCGTATCGGCGACGACCTGATTGCGCTCAACGGACGTTACGTTTCAAAAATAAAAATAACGAGTAGGAGTAGAATATGTTGATAAAGGACGCGGCGGCTATTGATAAAAATTTTGCAACGCCAAAAGGCGTTATAAAAGAGGACGTGATTTATCACAATGCGACGGAATTGGACGTATACGGCGTGACGTACGAGGACGGCGTATATCGCAGAATGTCCTATGACGTGGCGAAACGAATCAGCGAAAACGTTGCGCTCATATCCTCGGAATGCGCGGGGGGCAGGGTGCGTTTTGTCACCGACAGCCCCTATATTGCTATTTACGTAAAATACCGCTCGGTTGCAAAGGTTCCCAACTATTCGTTTAGCGCTACGTTGGGCTTTGATTTGTATGCGGGAAAGCGCTACGCGGGTTGTTTTGTGCCGCCCATAGACACGACGGACGTTTTAGAGAGCGTTTTGGACGTGAACGCCGAGGGCGCGCAAGAATACACCTTAAACTTTCCTGTGTGCAGTGAAATTAGCGAATTGTATATCGGCGTCAAAAAGGGCTGTACGATAGGGAAAGCGCCTGCGTATACCATAAAAACGCCCGTGGTTTTTTACGGCTCATCTACAACGCAGGGCGCGTGCGCGTCCCGACCGGGGAATACGTACGAAAATATTATTAGCCGTGCCCTTGATTGCGATTACGTAAATCTTGGCTTTTGGGGGAACGCAATGGGTGAAGAGGAAATGGCGAAGTATATTGCGGGGCTTACTATGTCCGCCTTTGTCTACGACTACGACTACAATGCGCCCGACGCTGCGCATTTGGAAGCTACGCACGAAAAAATGTTTAAAATTATTCGTGAACGTAACCCCGATTTGCCCATAATTATTCTTTCCGCACCCAAATATTATTTGGACGAAACGGATAAAAAGCGGGTTGCTGTAATAGAAAAAACCTACCAAAATGCGATAAAAAGCGGGGATAAGTCGGTTTGTTTTATTACGGGCGCGGAAATGTTAAAAGACGTCAAAGATACGGCGTTGGCAGACAACGTGCATCCTGGTGACAGCGGGTTTATTAGCATAGCGCAATTTGTAGGCGACGCGTTGAAAGCGTTTGTGCAAAACAAGTAATTTTATTTAATTTGTTTAACAATCAAAAAAAGGACGGAGAGATATCCGTCCTTTTTTTGCGCGTAGTTTTTTTGAAATTATTGTCCGAAGCCCTTTAAAAAAGGGCGTTTTTACCCCAAAAAGAGATTTAAAAGCTATCTTTTTAAAAACATAAGATGATATTTTAGAGCATTATTTTGCAATTTTAGAATATTGACTTTCGCTGGCGTTTGTGATTAAATAGATAATACCAATAAAATGGTATATTGTAGTTTGCCATCATACACGCTTGCGTATACGTTTTATTCCTTATTATATAATTACACGCGAGAAAAGGAAGTCGCAGGCGTTTGGACATATATGCGAAAATTGGCAGATACATTAGAAGATAGGTAGAAAATTCTCTTTTGTAGCTAAAAAAGAGAAAGAAAAAAAACAAGGCCATGGCCTTGTGGTTTGTATGAACAAACCACAAAAAACTATTACTCGAAAAAAATAATTTGTAGTCATCAAGAATAGGAGGTATTTATGATGAATAACTACGAAGAACTGAAGATGTCGGTGATTGTATTCGATCAAGACGAAATCATGACCGATATCATTGCATCGTCGCCTAATGATAATAGCGGTGGTATTAGGGACGACGTTTGGGGTTCATAAAGGAGGAGACAAGGATGAAAAAACGTATTAAAAACACAATTCTTTCATTGGCACTTTGTGCGTCCGCGTTTTGTCTTGTCGGTGGGCTTTCTTTCCTGCGTTCTGAACGCGCGGTAACGGAGGCTGCTGCTGTAACGACGTCCCACTACACGATGGACGGGTTTACGATTAAGGAAGGCGCATCCATTAGAAATTCCGAACCTAACGGTATCCGTTTCGAAACGACAATTACGGATGATACGCGGGATGCAATCAACAATTTGGAACTTATCGATATCAGTTTTGGTACGATTATGTTACCCGCGGATATTCTCGGCTCGCAAGACCTTACGCATAAAAATACGAGCATTTTGGATATTCCGGTTGCGTCATGGCAGAACGCGGAAGAGACGACGTGGACCAGCGTATTGATGGGTTCGAAGAATCCCGACGGTTCGTATAATAACCTTCCCGAATCGTACTATAATCGTCCCATCGCGGCGCGTAGTTACGTCAAAGGTACGGATACTAGCGGTAATACGGTATACTACTATACCGCCAATACGGCTGTAAGAAGTATCGGTTACGTAGCCGTAATGGAAACGCTTGACCCGAACGGCAGAGTTACTGAATTGGTTGAAACCATCGCAGATAGAGCCAATGTAGAACTCGTATTTAACGAAAACGGTCAAATTTCCGTAAACAACAAGGGTGAGGAAGGGAACGAAATCGTTTCCAACGTATTGCCCAGCGTTTCGGATTCGGTTGTTGTGCTTAAAATTGGTGGCATTGAGGTGCCCCTTGGTACGGCAGATATTACTTATTCCGTTGATAACTCGGACGTTATCGGCGTAGACGGCTCTACGCTTACGGCAAAGGGTGAGGGCGAAGCCGTCATTTCGGCAAGCTGTACTTTCAACGGCATCGAATACACGGTAGACAAACGCGTTTCGACGACGGAATTCGTCGGTACTTCTTCCTATAAAATCTTGATAACGGAAGAAGCGAAAGCGACTACTGTTGGTACGACGAGAGCTGCCTATGAAAATCTTGCAGCGAAAAAATTGCAGGCGATTTGGGCGGAAGCTACGGGCGTAGAATTGCCCATCGTAACGTCGGTAAACAACGGCGATAAATTCATTTCCGTTGGCGAAACCGCGCAGGCGGCAAATACCTCGTTGAACGTTACGAAGGAAATGGCTTCGCAGGTAATCGTGGACGAAAACAAAAACGTATATATCCGCGGCGTTGGCGCAGAAGCGATTCTTTACGGTGTGCAGGAATGGCTCGGCGATACGGTTGGCTATGAATTCTTCATGGAAGGCACGTATACCGTAGACAAAGACGTGGAAATCGTTTTGACGTCGCACACGTACGAACCTGATATTGCATATAACATGATCCAAGGCGACCTTCGTACCGACGGTCTCATGGACGAATTTGCTATGCAAGAATACACCCGTAGTATTATTCCGACGGGTGTTAATAAGGAAAATCAGCGCTCCTACGGGCACCAAGGTATTGCGCACAACTCCGTGCTTGTATTGCAGCAGGCTGCGATAGAGGCTGGCGTTGCGAACGGCGTAGGCAATATCACGTACGCAGGCACGGACGGATATCCTTACGGTCAGAAATACAGCGACGTTAATGACTCTGTCAATTATAAAGACTGGTATGCAACGCGTACCATGAGCAGCTCTCAGCGTTACGTCATGATGGAAAACCTGTATCTCAATAATGAAGTAGACCCGTTTGCAATTACGATTGCTACAAAGAACGAAGAAACGGGCGTAATTACGTATACCAAACAGGCGACGTACTCGTATTTGCCCGCTGAACTTTGCTATACGGCGCACGGTGATGATACGGCAAGAGACGCCATGATTGAACTTATCGGTAATGAATTCATTACGCAGTTGAAGGCAAACCCGTCGCTTACCCGTATTGGGTTCTCGCACATGGACCACAGAGTTTGGTGTACGTGTTCTAGCTGTACGGCTGGCGGTAACCCGTCGGATAACTTGCTCGAATTCTTGTTGGACGTATCGGCATACGTTGAAAACAATTGGGCGGCTACGGAACGTCCTGTGGCAGACAAGGCGAACTTCAAGATTTCTTCGCTCTTCTATCACGCAACCAACGCAGCGCCTAAGAATGCGACAAACTATGCGAGCAAGCTTTCCAGCTATGGTAAGCACGTTGAACCTTGGTTTGCAGAAACGGGCGCGGACTACGTAGTACCGTTTGATAGCACTACGGGTAAATGGAATTCGAACGTATATACGCATTTGCAGGGATTTGCGAATATTGCAAAAACCTACGGTATGGATATGCTGTGGTGGGGCTACTACGGTACCACGACGCAGTTCTATATCCCTTACGATTCCCTTGACGCAATTCGCGGTAACTACGCTATTGCAAAAACCTTGGGCATCGATTATATGTTCAACCAAATGATGAGTTCCAAGCAGAACTTTGCGCGTTTGAAGGAATACCTCATGTCCGAATTGGAATGGAACGCAGATCCTACCAACGATGAATGGAACGCGTGGATTGAAAACTACTTTGACGGCGCTTACGGCGCAGGCAGCGCAAAGATGCAAGAGTACCTCGCATTGTGGCGCGCTTGGTGTACGACAAATCAATCCATCCTTTTGACGGATACGACGTATAGCGCAACCGCAACGAGCGTTGCCGGCGGTATCGGCAGAACGGACGCATTGTTGCCGAAACGTTCCAACACGAGATACTTTACGCAAGACGAGTTACAACAATGGCTCGATACGATTGACCAGGCAATCGCTGCCCTCGATCCTAACGATCCTAATTTTGAAACCTATTATTGGAATATTAAATTGGAAAAAGCGACCCCGTTGTACCTTATGATGTACATTTACGGTGATAACCCGCAGAGAGGTGGTAACTTCTTAACGGGTTATACATACGCGACGGGCGAAACCACCACGACGTTCCAGGATAAATCCATTGCACGTAAATACGGCGCAGAATTCTTGGAAATCATCGATCATTGGAACCTGAATAACTATGGTGAAGGCGACGCTAACACCCGTTCGATCGCTAATTTCAGAACGGCTATCAACACTTCTCTTAGCGGCGTAACCTCGACGACGGTAGAGGAAAAACAGGACGTACTTGCCGGTGGTAGCATCACGCTTAACAACGCAGCTTTGGCTACGGGTAGTACGTACACCGTAACGGCGACCAACGTAAACAACGTTAGCGATAAGACGTCGGTTACCAACTTTTCGGTAACTACGGCAGGTACGGCAACGGTTAGCCTTAATCTTACGGCAGGCAATACTTATATTGTAGAATTCAACTCGACTACGACCAACGTTAAATTTGCTAACGTTTGGGCGGTTACGAGTTATATCACGACTGCGGATCAGTTGAGAAACCTTGGCAACGGCTATTATGCGCTTGCAAACGATATCAACTGTGAAAACGCTACGTTTAACTCCTCGATTACGTTCTCGGGCGTATTCGACGGTAACGGTCACACCATTTCTAACCTTACGGTAGGCGCAGGCGGTATCTTCGGTACGCTTAACGGAACGGTTAAAAACGTAAACTTTGCAGACGTTAAACTCAACGGCGGCGCGCTTTTGGCGGCGAACGCTAGCGGAGCTACGGTTGAAAACGTTACGGCAAGATATACGTCGATCGCAAATTCCAACGGTTTGATGGTTTCGGGTTCGACGCAAAACTCGGTATCGTATAAAGACGTTACGATGAACGCAAGCGGCTTGAACGTACCTAACGTATTCGGTGCGAACGAATCTGACGTCGTATGCGATAACGTAAACGTAATGTATGACGAACTTGGTATTATCGGTTCTGACGAAAAGGGCGCAGAAATTAAGACCTGGCCTTTGGGTGTTAACCTTAACTATACCAAGGTTGAAAAGAAACAGTATTCGATCCAGGGCGAAAAAGACGCTTGGTTGTATAGCAATGCGTTTGTGAAAGGTCAGACGTACACCGTAACGGTAGACGGTATTGATTCCATCGCAACGGTATACGTAAACGGTAAGCTCAGCGTGAAAGTGGGCGCAATGGCGCCTGGCGCAGAGAAAGCGGTTGTATGTCGTGAAAACACGACCAACGATTCCTACGGCTTTGACGTAATTTGCGCAACGAAGCTTATCAGAACGGCTAGCGACCTTGCTTCGCTCGGCGTAGGTACGCTTGAGATTTCGAACGCGTTTGGTAACGACGTTGCAGGTTATTATGCACTTGCAGGCGATCTTGATTGCGCGGGCTATCTCTTCACGCCTGGTCATAACTATGCGCAGTCGAACTTCATCGGTACGTTCGACGGTAACGGTTATACCATTTCCAACCTCATCGCGGGCGACAGTGGTATCTTCGGCGGTTTGAAGAACGCAACGATTAAGAACGTTAACTTTGAAGGCGTTGAAATTGAATTGTCCGGAAATGCAGGTTGGAACTACGGCGCGTTGTTTGCAAACGCAGCAACCAATACGACGTTTGAAAATATTACCGCAAAATTTGCGCGTATTTCGGATATTGAAGATCACGATACGTCCCTGTTCCATACCGGTTTGTTTGTTGCAAACGGTACGCATGGCAAAGTAACGTACAGAAACGTAACGCTCGACGTGGCAAACGCAACGACGCGTGTTGAAAATACGATTCCTTCTATCTTTGGTTCTAACTTGAACGTTAACGCCCTCGTATGCGAAAACGTATCGGTATGCATGAAGGTTTCGCAACAGAACACAGGTATTATCTACGGTTATTCCGATGGTTCTAAGGCAAATGCAGTTACGGCGAAACCCGCTGGCGTTACGATCGTAAACGCGTTTAGTATTACGAACCCGGAAAAGGAAATCGCAGGTGGCGAATCGCTTGCTGTTACGACGAGCAGAAACGACGTAACGTACACCTACACGCTGAAAGAAGCGGTTGACGGCGTATCCATCAGCGACAACGTAGTATCCGTTGCATTGGATGCAGAGGTCGGCGCTCAATTCACGGTAGTTGCAACCTCTAACGAAGGCTACGCACAAGAACTTACGCTTACGATTGAAAAAGCGCGCGTAATCCTTGGCGACGTAGTAACCTTCGAAACCTATAACAACACGACGATAACCTTACCTGCAGGCATTTCGGGTACGGTTATAAGAGTATCGGTAGACGGCATTGAGCTTTACAACAGCGCAACCGCTTACGGTAGCATTAACGGCAACGTAATCACGGTAGGCGGTATGCCCGTAGCGCAGGCGAACCTCGGCGAAGGCAAAGACTTCGTTGTAGAAACGGACGGCGCTAATTACGTAGCGAAAGCGAACGTTTACACGATGATTATTAACGATGCAACAGAATTCGATGTATGGCAAGAAATTTCTGCGCAGGTAGCGGTAGATCAAGGTTTGGTTATCGCAGCACAGAAGGGTATGACCTACAGCGGTTACTTCGCGCTCGGCAACGACATCGAATACAACAAGACGTTCTCGTCCTATAAGAAGTACGGCGATTTGTGGGCTTTGTGCTATGGCAACGCAAATATTTGGACGGACGAAACCAAGACGGTGCTCAAAGACGGCGCGTTCCAGGAAGACTGGGGTAAGGGCTTACTCGGCGGCTTCAAGGGCGTCCTTGACGGTAACGGCTATGCGGTTATCGGTATGCAGACCAGCGGTAAATACAACGCAATGTTTACCACGATGGCAGGCGGTACGATTAAGGATATCGCGTTCACGAATGCGAAGATTGGTTCGGGCGCAAGCTTGATTAATGCTCGCGGTGTGGCTTGCCTTGAAAACGTATATATTCAAGTAACGCATATGGAAAACGGCGATACTTCGTCGAACGATGCCATCACGGCGGTATTGGCGGCTCGCGGTAACCAGAACCAGTGGGTAGGTGCGAGCAACGAAATCGTATCGAGCAATATTATCGTTGACGTTTCGGCGATCGACTATGCAAGCTTGAAGGGCGTAATTATCGGCAGCCTTGTAGGTGCTCATTACGAAAACCTCTACGTAGTCGGCGTGGCTGAAGGCGTTGCAACGAGCGGTGAAGTCGGTGCGTCGAACGATCCTTGTCTCTTCGTAGAACTTGGCGGTAACGGTTTGGATAACAAGGACGTAACGGCGAGATTTGTTGATGTCAAGACGCTTGTTAAAGACGAAACCTACAACGCAAAACTCGCGACGTGGAGCGAACCTTGGACGGTAACCGACGCAGACGAACTCTACTTCGGCGACTACATGATTTACGACGGCTTGGAAGAAATTCAAGCGAGCGCGGTTGACGCGAACTTCGGTCATACTTTGGCTGGTACGACGGTTGCAATCGGGGATACGGCAACGCTTGACCTTAGCGAAATTTACAGCTATATCCAAGACAAGACTGTAACGGTTGAATACAATGATACGGTTATTTACGAAGGTACGATTGACTCGGCTTCGTGGGATATGCCTTTGGCGCAATTCACGGCAAAAGACGGTGGTGTTAAGACGCTTGTCTTCACCGTAGGTACGACGAAGATTGTCTTGCCTATCAATATCGTACAAAGCGTAATCGAGCTTAACAGCACGAACGTTACGAGCGCAACCGTATTGCAGTCGATTCTTCAATCCAACCTTTACGGTCATTACGTACTCACGTCCGATTTGGATATGGGCGGCGTATCCTTGAAGGGTATTGCAGCATTCTACGGTATTCTCGATGGTCAAGGCCACGTAATTAAGAATACGGAAATTCACCACGACTCGATGACCAACATTGACGGTGAAACGGTAACGAACAACTGGATTAATGGCGTCAGCGTAATGAACCCTGCGTTTATCTACGTTAATAACGGTACCGTTCAAAACATCGGCTTCGACCTTAATCGCTTCACGCTCGCATCGGGCGGTGGCAGACGTGGTATCGTATGCACCAACTACGGTACGGTTGAAAACGTATACCTTAAGACGAAACTTATTGATACGCACGCAGGTAGAACGTATGATAGTTATCTGCTTACGGGTCTCGTTGTACGTGACAACGCAGGTACGGTACGCAACGTAATGGCTGACGTAACGGTAGCAGAAGGCGTTACGTTTATTGACGACACGATTGCAGCGGTAGTGCTCAACAACACCGCGACGGTTGAAAATGCATACGCAGTCGTAACGGGCGCAAGCAACGTAGCAACGGTTATGAGCAATGCATCGGCAACCTGCTACAACTACTCTGTATGGAGCGACGTTCCTACGGCGAACGTATCGGCAATGGGCGAACCTTGGTCGGTAGTTGGCAAGGCAATCTACTTCGGTAGCAAGACTATTTACAACGGTATTGAAGTGGAAATCGAAACGGACGAAACCGTATTGATTTCGGTTAAGGACGGCACGTTCACGTTGCCTGCATCGGTAGAAGGTACGGTGAACAGCGTTACGATAGACGGTAATGAAATCTTCCTTAGCGTATCTGGTAACGTAGTAACTTTCGACACGGCGCAGACGACGAATCTTGGTCCCGATAAGCTTATGTCGATTACTACGGCAGAGGGCGAAAAATACAATATGACGGCAATCGTAGCAACCGACGTCATCACGACGCTTGACGAACTCAAAGCGCTCGGTGTAGGCGGCATGAGAGATGTAACCGCAGACGTAACCGGTTACTACGTACTCGGCAACGACATTACGGTTGCTCATCAGGACGACTACTCCGACGTAGTTGCGGCTGGTTATCCGAAGAACGGTGATTACTATTATAAGGCAACGTTTGACGGTCTCGGCCATACGATTGACGGTATCCGCGTAGCGGACGGCGGTATCTTCGGTTTGATGAGAAATGGCGTTGTTAAGAACGTTAACTTCAAGAACGTTTACTATCAAGATGACGCTCCCGCATCGGTAACCAACCAGAGTGGCGGTTACATGGCATTGTTGGCGTTCTCGGCTCCTAGCTCGACGTTTGAAAACATCAACGTTCACGTAGCGTACACGGCAGATACGTTTTCCTATAAGCGTAGCGGTGTGCTCGTATGCTCGAGTAGTTGGGGCGCTGCAACCTATCGCAACATTACGGTAGACGCAAGCGGTATTAAACTGAGAATGCTTTTGGGTATCAGCCATAGTGATAGCAACGTATACGAAAACGTTGTATTCAAGGCGGTTGATTACGTGGCAATCGGTTATACGGGTGACTCGTATAGTGGTGGCGCAGAAAACACGGCGGCGAAGATGAACGCCTTCCCTGCAGGTGTAAGCTTTGAAACGGCTTATGCAGCAGTTGCTATGGATAAAGCGTATGCAAGCGTTTATTCGAAGTACGACGGCAACGTAACTGACCTCGGCTTTGCGGCGGGCACGAACGTCGTTGAAGCGAATATCACCGACGCTTGGAATCATCGTTCGCATATTTATCTTCTTCCTGATTACGACTACGTTGATATCCAATTCGCGCTTTCGCAATCTATGGTGCTTTGCATGTGGGACGGCATTGCAGGTAACTACGATATCACGGCAAGCGGTGGCGTAGTTTCCGGTACGTCTGGCGCAGCGGAAAGACTTATCCAAGTGTTTGATGCAAACGGTGAAGAGATTTCGACGTTTGAAGCGAATACGATGTACGTTTTGCGCGTTTACTTGGATGACGTAAACGGCGGCAACAGAGTTCAGAAATTGCAGATTAGTACTTTCGCTGGCGAAAGAACGATTTACTACGGCAATATCACCTTCGGGAACGACGCATCCGTTCCCGAAGGACCCGAGCTTCCCGAAATCAGAGAACCTGTTTACAACGCTCCTACGGACGTTTCCTACAACGCGTTGACGGCGTATGAAGGTGACGTAACGACGCTCGGCTTTGCGGCAGACACCAACGTTTACACGCATACGATTGCAAGTTCCACGTGGAGCGAACGCATAATTCTTCCTCTGGACGATTCGTACGACTTTGTGGAATTTGAAATCGTATTGACGGCGCAGGTTACTTATATTACGGCTTGGCCTGCATATAACAAGGCGACGAAAGGCAGTATGATTTTGTATCCTCGCGGTATGACGACGAGCGACGGTTTAGTAAGAACGATTCACGTCTTCGACGAAAACGGCAACGCTATTAAGGCGCAGTCGAACGAAACGTGGCAGGCAAACAAGAAGTACACCGTTCGCATCGGCTTTAACGCAGGCGAAACAATCAACGAGTTGCATCTTGCTCCGTCGACGCAAACCTTCTATATAACGGACGCAAAATCGGCGCAGTACTCCGATTTGAGAGTGTACGACGGTACGACGGGTGCGTTGCACGCATATTATGACGGCGACGTAACTTCGCTCGGTTTTGCAGCTGGTACGAAGGTTTCGGTGGCGGAAAACAGCAATCTTTGGTCTAACCGCGTTAACGTCGGTGGTGATCAGAACTACGATTTCATCGACGTGCAAATCGCGTCGAGCGTAGACCTTGGCGCTCTTACCGTTTGGACCTACCAGACGAGCGGTAGTATCTATTCGGGTAGCTACGGTTATTACATTGCTACGATGCAAGTTACGCCTTCGGCAGACGCGGCGCATCCCGAGAAGAAGATTCAGCTCTTTGATATGGACGGCAATCTTGCTACGTCGCTTGTAGCGAATACGGCATATACGTTGCGTATATACTTAAACGGCGCGTCCTACGTACACGTAGGTTCTAGTACGGCTTGTACGTTCTACTTCGGTAATATTTCACTTGGTGATTCGACCTCCATTAAGGGAACTATGGGTATTTCGCTTAAGGATGGCTCGTTCGAGTTACCCGATACGGTATCGGGTAACGTTACCAAGGTTATACTTGGTAACGTAACAATATTTAACAGCGCAAGTGGCGTTGGTAGCGTAAGTGGCAACGTCGTGACGCCTGACGCTACGGCACTCGAAAGCCTTACGATCGGCGAAACCTACGTAATGGAAATTGCTACGGACGAGGGTTGGTACGTTACCGACGCAATCGTGGCAACCGACGTTATCACGACGACGCAGGAACTCCGTGACCTCGGCGTAGGCGGTAAGGTTTATACCGACAGAAAACCGACGTATAACAACAGCGACAGCGCAGATGCCGGTGCAGGCGGTAACGCAAACTCCGCTGAGGCTGGCAACGACGTAACGGGTTACTATTTGCTTGGTAACGACCTTGACTTTGCAGGCGAACAGGCGGTTGCAGCTGGTTATACCTGGCAACAGTCGTGGTTCAAGGCGACCTTCGACGGCAACGGCTATACCATCTTCAACGTTTCCGTAAACGAAGGCGGTATCTTCGGCAGTATGCGTAATGCAACGGTTAAGAACGTGAACTTCATTAACGTTACTTACGATATGACGTTGGGCATTTATGCAGGTCAATATAGTCAACAGATCGCGTTGCTTGCGCATGTTTGCGACAGCTCGACGATTGAAAACGTCAACGTATACGTTAAAGAATATAAATCTGGTTCGTTTACGTATGCGGCGCTCGTTTACAACTTCTGGAACACCAACTACGTCACGAACGTAAATATTGATGCAAGCGGTGTTGCACTCAGCAGCGTTTTGGGTACCGACGGTCAGAGTAAGGTAACCTACGATAACGTAAACGTTACGGCGGCAAGCTACGCAAGCATTGGTAAGTTGGGTAGCACCGAGCTTACGGAATGGCCTACGGGCGTTACGTATACGGCGGATGCAAGTGTAAATGCTATGTCGACGCATAACGGTACGGCGCTTGCTGTTTATACGGGTGACGAAACGGCGCTCGGTTTTGAAGAAGGCACTGCCGTTTACGAATCGGTACAAGACGTTCGTACGAGTATGTGGTCGGCAGGTGAAAGCGGGTTCACGATGGAACAGCAAGCATTGCGCGTATATAAGGCAGCGGACGAGGATTACGCAAGCGTTCAATTCTCGTTGTCCAGAGATATTCCTTCTAACGCTGTGTATGCGTTCTTCTCGTGGGTGCTTTTTGCGGACACCAGCGGTGCGGCAGGCGGTTATCTCAAAAATGATGGTACGATAACACAGTCGGTTGCGGATTCGGGCTTTAACGCTGTAGCGTATGACGCAGAAGGAAACGTTGTTACCAGCGGATTTAAGGCAAATACGGTATACACGATGAAATTGTATTATCCTAATGCAACTGCTTTCAAACTCGGTTGTTGCGTACAGGATGGCGAGGCTATCACGTTGTATTTCGCAAATCCTTCCAGCGGTAACGACGCTTAACAACACAATTAACAAGGGGTTGGGCAATTATGCTCAACCCTTTTGTTTTTGTGAAAAATAGCTTGAAAAAATTCCTTTCAAACTATTTACAAGCTGTATTTTTTATGATATAATACGTGTAACGGTTGCAATTTTAGCGCATATTTTTGCAATTTTAATACAATGACAATTCTTGCTCGGTATGATATAATAAAACCGCAAAACATATGCAAAAAATAAAGGCGTAGGTGGATTTATGAAACTGAATTATGAGGCATACAAAGACAAGGTCCGCGCTTGTTGGATTGGTAAAAATATTGGCGGTACGCTCGGCGGACCGTTCGAAGGCGTTCGTAAAAAATTGGACGTAAAGGGCTTTGTGACCGAAAAGGGCGAACCTCTTCCCAACGACGATTTGGATTTACAGCTCGTTTGGTTGCACGCAATCGAAAAGGAAGGTCCGAAACATCTCACGGCGGACGTTTTGGGGGATTATTGGCTCTCCTTTATCACGATGTATGCGGGCGAATATTCGATTGCTCGTAAAAATATGGAGCTTGGTATTATGCCTCCGCTTTCGGGCGAAACGGACAATAATTGGTACTTAAAGCACTCTAACGGGGCGTGGATTCGCACGGAAGTTTGGGCGACCTTGTTCCCTGCGCAGCCCGATATGGCGGTTAGATACGCGATTGAAGACGCGAAAGTGGACCACGGCAACGGCGAAGGTACGTATGCCGCTATGTTCGTTGCGGCATTGGAAAGTGCGGCGTTCGTTGTAAGCGATTTGCGTAAGCTTATTGAAATCGGTTTGGCAAAAATTCCTTACGATTGCCGTATGGCGCGCACGGTACGTTTGATTTTGGATTGTTACGATAAGGGCGTGCCTGCAATGGACGCGCGCGATGCAATTTTACAGGAAAATGCGGATATCGGCGACGGTTGGTTCTCCGCGCCCTCTAACGTAGGGTACGCAACGCTGGGGCTTTTGTACGGCGAAGGCGATTTCAAAAAATCGATGCTACTTGCGGTGAATTGTGGCGACGACACCGATTGTACGGCGGGCACGGTTGGATCCGTTTTGGGTATTATGTACGGCACGGCGGGTATCCCTAAGGATTGGGAAGAATATATCGGCGACAAAATCGTGACGTGCAGTATCAATCAAGGAACGGCGTTCCCGTTTGTCGGGAGTTGTACGGCGCTCACTGAAAAAGTCGTAAAACTCGCGCCCATGTTTACCTATCAAATGAAAGGGGCTTTTGCAAAAGTACCCGACTTTGTTTGTGGCGAAGATACGCAGGTAACCGAAAGTGATATCGAATACTTTGCTTTGCCTTATGGACAGAGCGAAGAATCGGAAGAAATGGCGGTGTCCGTAATGACGGTTAGAACACCGAATACGATTGTAAAAAATTGTGGCGCGGTATACGCGCTTGTGACCGTTCACGGCGGACCGTATGCCACCGCAGGGGCCGAAAAACGCCTTTCGATTATGTTCCAAAACCGTTTGAAGGCGTTTGGACAGCAGCCTCACAATATGAAGGTTTCGTTGATTTTACCCGAGGGTTGGTCGGCAAACGCAGAGGAATTCGACGTGTTCGTTGGGCAATGGTGGAATTTGACGGAAAACACGTACAATACTCTGCCTGTGGAAATCGTGCTTACACCGCCTGAAAAAATTGCGGCGCAAAGCCGTATCTTGGTTTTGATAGAAGAGTATGGCAGACATCACGTAGAGGCTATCCCCGTGAAACTTGTAAACCGTTTGAGTGAAAAACCTTATCTTTACGAAGATAAATTCTGCGATTACGAACGCAAATAAATAACAAATAGGAGTATAATTATGTTAAAAGTAAAACTTTGCGCGTTCAGCGACGAAGCGTCTAGCGCATTAGAAGGTCAGATTGCCGCATTAAAGCGCAACAATATTCCGTATATGGAAATGCGTACGGTCAATGGTAAAAACGTTACGACGTTGACGCTTGACGAGGCGAAGGAAATTCGTGAAATTATGGATAAAAATGGGCTTGCGGTATGGTCTATCGGTTCGCCGATCGGTAAATCGCACATCGACGATCCGTTTGAGAAAACGGAAGAGTTGTTGCGTCATACCTGCGAAATTGCAAACGTGCTCGATACGAATAAAATCCGTATGTTCAGCTTTTTCAAGGCGTATGAAAAACGTGACGAAGTGATTTCTCGTCTTAAAAAGATGGTTGCAATCGCGAAAGAATACAACGTTGGGTTGTATCACGAAAACGAAAAGGATATTTACGGCGATACGGCGGCGCGTGTCGTGGATATCATGGACAACGTGCCTGGCTTGTACCATATTTACGACCCCGCAAACTACTTGCAATGCGGTGAAAAAGCGGACGATACGCAGCGTATTTTTGCGGGCAAAATCGATTATTATCACGTAAAAGACGTTATTGTGGAATCGGGCTCGCTCGTGCCCGCGGGTGTTGGCGATGGTAAAATTGGCAACATTTTAAAGACGATTACCTCGGATAAAACGTTCACACTTGAACCGCATTTGTCGATTTTTGAGGGATATTCCTTGATTGATAAGACGGTTATGAAACACGAATATGAATTTGCTACGGCAGACGAAGCGTTTGACACGGCTGTTAAGGCAATGAAAGGCTTGCTTAAAGACGCTGGCTTTGAAGAAGTTGGCGACGAATTTGTAAAATAAGGTTTTAAAGGGGCTATCGCCATGAAAAAAATCAGATTTGGTATTGTAGGCGTAGGGAACCAAGGCACGTATTACGCGCAAAGCTTGTTTGCCGAGGGGCAGATTGAGAACGGCGTAGTTTCGGCAATTTGCGATATTAGCGACGTAAAAATTGCGGCGATTCAGGAAAAATTGAAGGACGATTCTATTCAATATTTCCATGATTACAAGGAAATGGTACAAAGCGGTGTATGCGACGTGGTATTGGTAGAAACGCCGCACTATTCCCATACGGAAATCGTTACGTACTGCTTGGAAAACGGTATGCCCGTTATCTGCGAAAAGCCCGCGGGCGTATATACCAAAGAAGTTCGTGAAATGAACGAAGTTGCGGCAAGATGCAATACGAAATTCGGTATGATGTTCAACCAACGTACCAACTGCGTATACAGAAAAATGAAAGAGATTATCGCAGAGGGCGGTATCGGGGATTTGCAACGTATCACGTGGATTATTACCAATTGGTACAGAACGCAAAATTATTACGACAGCGGTAGCTGGCGCGCGACGTGGGACGGCGAAGGCGGTGGCGTACTTATCAACCAAAGTCCGCACCAAATCGACCTTTTCCAATGGATTTTGGGGGAAATGCCCAAGACGGTACGCGGTTTCTGTCAATACGGCAAATGGCACGATATCGAGGTAGAGGACGAAGTTACGGCGTTCGTAACCTATGAAAACGGCGCAACGGGCGTGTTTATCACAACGACGGGCGAAGCTCCGGGGACCAACCGCTTTGAGATTTCTGGTACGAAAGGCAAGCTCCTTTGCGAAAACGATAAACTGATTTGGTACAAAAACGACCGCGACGCGCAGGAAAATAGCTATTCTGCAGATAACGGCTTTACGATGCCAAAATGCGAGGTTATCGAGGTCGAAACAGACGGTAAAAACCCTCAACACGTGGGAATTCTCAACAACTTTGCAAACTCGCTTTTGGGCTTGGAAGAGCTGTTTGTAGACGGCAAAGACGGTATCAACGGCGTCGAGCTTATGAACGCAATCGAGCTGTCGGGTTGGAAGAACGGCGAAGAAATCACGTTGCCCGTCAACGAGGACGAATACCTTGCAGAGCTCAACAAACGTCGCGCAACTTCCCGCAGGAAGGAAACGGTAGAAAAGGTTGCGGCGGATATGAGTAACACGTTCGGCTCTGAAAAGAAATAAGGAAAGCAAAAAACGTTTCACAAAAATGTGTGGAGCGTTTTTTATTTTTGTCGGCGGAAAACCTTCGTTAAAATACTTGACTTACGAAATGAATTGCGTTATAATAATTTTGTACGCTGATAAAAGAGAGTATTTTCAATTTAAGGCGGAGATAAGGGCGAATAAGGTAAAAAGAGAGAAAAAACGACGACAAAAGAAGAAGGTCTACGCTATGCAGATTATCGAAAAAACGGGGAAACAAAAGGGCTATACGGTGTTTTCCGCGCGCAGAATCCCGACGGGTGCATGCGGGCTTATTTCGGTAGGCGTAAAACACGCTTTTTCGCGCAAAAACAGTCAAGTAACAGGTGGGGTGCAATAAAATTGCGCTCCATTTTGATTTTATAAAATGTATTAGAGAGGATATTTTATATGGCAAAAGTTGGTATTTTAATGGGTAGTAAATCGGATTTTGACGTGGTAAAACCCGCCGTTTCCGTATTGAAAAAGTTTGGTGTTGAAACGGACGTTCGCGTAATTTCTGCGCACCGTACGCCAGACGAGGCGCACGAATTTGCGGCGACGGCAAAAGAACGTGGTATCGAGGTTTTGATTTGCGCGGCAGGAAAAGCGGCGCACCTTGGCGGTGTGATTGCGGCGCTCACAACCCTTCCCGTCATTGGATTGCCCGTAAAGACGGATATGATGGGCGGTTTGGATAGCTTGCTTTCGATTGTACAGATGCCCTCGGGGATTCCCGTAGCGACGGTAGGGGTAAACGGTGGCGAAAATGCGGGGTTGCTTGCCCTTCAAATTCTTGGGATTAAATACCCTGAAATTTCGGCGCAGCTTGACGATTATAAAAAGGCGATGAAAGACAAAATCAACGCAGACGACGCTGCGTTGCAACAGATGCTTTAACGGAGAATTACGATGGCAGTATTTGGGATATTCGGAACAAAAACGGAAAACGTTGCATCCAGCGTATATTATGGTTTGTATGCGCTCCAACACCGTGGGCAGGCGTCCAGCGGTATCGTGGTAAACGACGACGGTATTTTTCGTGCCTATAAAGATTCTGGGCTTGTAAACGAAGTATTTACACCTGCGGTTATGAAAGGGCTCGGTATGGGGCAAATTGCGGTCGGGAACGTACGTTACGGCACGTTGGATACAAAGGACCGTATTAATGCCGAGCCGATTGTGGTTAATCACAGCAAGGGTAGAATGGCGATTGCTATCGACGGGAAACTTGTCAACGGCGCGGAGCTCAAAGCGGAAATGGAGTTGCAAGGCTCGATTTTCCATACGGGTAACGACGCGGAAATTATTTCGGCGTTAATAATTAAAGAACGTATTACTTCGAGTTCGATTGAAGAGGCTGTAGGCAAGGCGATGCGTAGATTAAAGGGCGGATATTCGCTCGTAGTTATGTCCCCGCAGAAATTGATTGCGGCGCGCGACGAAAACGGCGTGCACCCTATTTGCTACGGCAAACGCGGCGACGGAGAGTATATTATCGCCAGCGAAACGTGCGCTTTGCACGCAGTTGGCGCGGCGCCGATTCGTGATTTAGAGCCTGGCGAAATGCTCGTGTTTACCAAGGAAGGCATTCGAGTAAATAAAGACAACTGCGGTAAAAAGCCCGAGCGTCTTTGTGTGTTTGAGTATCTTTATACCGCGCGTCCCGATTCGGTAATTGAAAATTGTTCGGTACACCTTGCTAGAAAACGCGCGGGTATGTTCCTTGCGAGAACGTGCGGGGTAGAGGCAGACGTCGTTATTGGCGCGCCCGATTCGGGTATCGACGCGGCGATTGGTTACGCGGAGGAATCGGGGATTCCGTACGGACTTGGGATTATCAAAAACAAATATATCGGCAGAACCTTTATCGATCCGGGGCAAAACCTTCGTGAGGATAAAGTACGTATCAAGTTGAACCCCGTTGAGGAAACGGTCAAAGGCAAGCGTGTCATTTTGGTGGACGATTCCATTGTTCGCGGAACGACGATGGCGAGAGTGGTAAAATTGCTCCGTGAAGCGGGTGCGACGGAAATTCACGTGCGTTCGTCCGCGCCGCAGTTCCTCAATCCCTGCTATTACGGTACGGACATCGCCTCACGCGACGTCTTGATAGCGTGTAACCATACGCCAGAAGAAATGGCGCGCATTTTCGGTGCGGATTCCGTTGGATTCTTGTCCGTGGAAGACGTATTCAAAATTGCGAAAAGCGGTGATTGTAAAGGCTATTGCGCGGCGTGCTTTGATGGGAATTATCCGACGGAACAGCCTACGAGTACGGGCGAAAGCAAATACGATTATAAAATTTCAGAAAATAAAAAATAAAATTGGAGAACGATAAATATGGCAATTTCTTACAAGGACAGCGGCGTTGACGTAACGAGAGGTTACAAAGCCGTAGAATTGATGAAAAAACACGTAAAATCTACGTATGATTCAAACGTAATCGGGGATCTTGGCTCGTTTGGCGGTTTCTATTCGATTGCGGGCGAAAAGATGGAAGAACCCGTTTTGGTAGCGGGCACGGACGGCGTTGGTACGAAACTTAAATATGCTTTTCTGCTTGAAAAACACGACACGATTGGCATCGATGCGGTAGCTATGTGTGTAAACGATATCGTATGTCAAGGCGCAAAACCTTTGTTCTTCCTCGATTATTATGCTTGCGGTAGATTGTATCCCGAGGCAGAGGCAGACGTGGTTAAGGGTATCGCAGACGGTTGCCGTCAGGCAGGCTGCGCGCTCATCGGCGGCGAAACGGCGGAAATGCCCGGTTTCTATCCCGACGGTGAATACGACCTTGCAGGTTTTGCGGTAGGTATCGTAGACAAGAAAAAGGTTATCAACGGCAAGGACATCAAACCCGGCGACGTATTGATCGGTTTAAAATCGACGGGTGTACACTCCAACGGTTATTCGCTCGTTCGTAAGCTTTTCGGCGACAGCGACAAGGCTGCTTTGGAAGCGTACGACGAAGAACTTGGCGCAACGGCTGCGGAAGTTTTGCTCAAACCCACCCGTATCTACGTTAAGAGCATTTTGAGCTTGATTGAAAAGGTGCAGGTAAAGGGCATCGCGCACATTACGGGCGGTGGCTTTATCGAAAATATTCCCAGAATTTTGCCTGAAAACGTTTCGGCGGAAATCGATAAGAATTCCTACGACGTGCCTCCTGTATTCAAGGTAATGCAAAAACGCGCAGGTATCACGGACGAACAGATTTATAATACCTTTAATATGGGTATTGGTATGATTGTTTGCGTAGATCCTAAGGACGTAGACGCGGCGATTGCGTCACTCAAAGAGACGGGCGAAGACGTAGTGGTAATCGGTAAAGCGGTTGCAGGCGACAAGAAAGTCATTTTAAAATAAGGTATGAAAAAAATAGCGGTATTTGCTTCGGGCGGCGGTACGGATTTTCAATCGGTGATAGACGCCAACGAAAGCAATCAATTTTGCAAAATCGAATATTTGGTGGCATCCAAACCCGATATCGGCGCGATAGATCGCGCGAAAAAGCACGGCATTCAACCGCTCGTATACGATAAGGCGAAGTATGCGGATAAGGACGAATTTTACGCAGACGTAATCAAAACCTTGAAAACGGCGGGCGTGGAATATATCGTTTTGGCTGGCTGGCTTTTGGTTGTTCCCGCCTACTTTATCAAGGAATTTGAAAACGCCATTATCAATATTCACCCGTCCTTGATTCCGTCCTTTTGCGGCATGGGTTATTACGGCTTGCGCGTACATAAGGCGGCAATCGAATACGGCGTAAAGCTCAGCGGGGCGACGGTGCATTTTGTCGAGGCAGACGTGGACGGCGGTGCGATTATTATGCAACGTAGCGTACCCGTTTTGGCGGACGACACCCCCGAAACCTTGCAGGCGCGTATTTTAAAGGAAGAGCACGTTATGCTCCCCGAATGCGTCAGATTGCTCTGCGAGGGAAAAATTGAAAAATGCGGACGAACGGTACGCATACGTTAAAAGCTAAAAACAAAAACGAACGGAGAACGAAAAATGAACGTTTTGGTCATCGGGAACGGCGGTAGAGAACACGCCGTAATAGCGGCGCTGAAAAAGTCGCCGAAAGTGGATAAAATTTACGCTATGAAAGGCAACGCAGGGATTGCGGAGCTTGCGGAACTCGTCAACGTCGATTATTGCGATGTCAAGGCGGTAGGCGATTGGGTGGACGCGAAAGGGGATATCGATTTTACGGTGGTAACCCCCGACGACCCTTTGGCGCTGGGGCTGGTGGACGAATTGCAAAGCCGCGGTCACCGCGCGTTCGGTCCCAACAAAAACGCGGCGATTATCGAGGCGAGTAAAGCGTTCTCGAAAGAGCTGATGAAAAAATACAATATCCCGACGGCGAAATACGAAACCTTCTCCGATTATGAAAGCGCGAAAATGTACGTGGAAACGTGCGATATTCCCGTTGTATTAAAGGCGGACGGCTTGGCTCTTGGCAAAGGCGTATTGATTTGTATGACGCGCGAAGAGGCGTTAGACGGGCTCAAAGAAATGATGCTCGACCAAAAATTCGGCTCGGCAGGCAATAAGGTTGTCGTGGAAGAATTCTTGGTAGGGCCCGAGGTTTCCGCGCTTGCGTTCACGGATGGCAAGACGATAAAGCCGATGATTACTAGTTGCGACCATAAACGCGCAAAGGACAACGACGAGGGTTTGAATACGGGCGGTATGGGCACGTTTTCCCCCGCGCCTTTCTACGGCGAAAAGACGGAAAAGGAAGTAATCGAAAAGATTATGCTCCCGACCATTGCGGCGATGAACGCAGAGGGGCGTACCTTTAAGGGCGTGCTGTATTTCGGTCTTATGAAGACGAAAGACGGCATGAAGGTCATCGAATATAACGCTCGCTTTGGCGATCCCGAAACGCAGGTAATTCTGCCTATGCTCAAAACCGACCTTATGGATATATTTGAGGCAATCGTAGACGGGCGTTTGGACGAAGTAAATATTGAGTGGGAGGACGGCGCGTGTGTGTGCTTGGTGCTTGCAAGTGGCGGTTATCCCGAAAAATATGAAAAAGGCAAAGAAATCACTTTTGGCGATTTGGATAAAGACGTTACGGTATACCACGCAGGTACGGCGATAAAAGACGGTAAAGTGGTAACGAGCGGTGGCAGAGTGCTCGGTGTTGTGGCAAAGGGCGCGGATATCGAGCAAGCTCGTCAAAAGGTATATGCAAACGCTGAAAAAATTCACTTTGACGGTATGTACTACCGCAAGGACATCGGTATCAAGTACAGAGACATTGCAAAGGAGTAAGTGAGAACGGATATGATTTACAGAATTTTTGTGGAAAAGAAAGACAACGTACAGGCAAGAAAAGAGGCGGCAGATATCAAAACCCTCCTCAATATTACGACGGAAGATTTTCGATTGGTGCTCCGTTACGACGTAGAGGGGCTCAGCGAAGAAGAGCTTAACGCGGCGATTCCGTCCGTATTTTCCGAACCTCCCGTTGACGACGTATATTTGGAAAACTTGGAAATTCCCGCAGGCTATAAGGCGTTTGCGGTCAGCTATTTGACGGGCCAGTACGACCAACGCGCAGACAGCGCGGCGCAATGCGTACAGCTCTTGACAAGAAAGGCGCGTCCCCTTGTAAAATGCGCTAAAATTTATATGGCGAAGGGGGTAACGGACGAAGAACTTGTGGCGATTAAAAAACACATCATCAACCCCGTAGAGAGTGAGGAGGTTGGTTTTGAGAAACCCGAAACGCTCGTTCGCGTGGCGGTAGAGGGTGCGCCCGTTGTCGACGTAGACGGTTTTATTGATATGTCCGACGACGAAATCAAGGCGTACCACAAGAACGTCGGTTTTGCGATGAGCGCGCTTGATTTGGCGTTCGTACACGATTATTTCAAGAGTGAAAAACGCAATCCGACGGAAACGGAGCTCAAAGTTATCGACACGTATTGGTCGGATCATTGCCGTCACACGACGTTTGCAACCGAACTCAAAAACGTAAAAATCACGTCGAAAAACGAGGGTATCAAAAAGGCGTACCATTTGTACGAAGATTTGTATAAGGAACTCAACGGCGCGCGTCCCGACAAATATCCTTGCCTTATGGATTTGGCGACGATTGCGGCAAAGAAATTGAAAAAAGACGGCGTTTTGGATAACTTGGACGTTTCCGAAGAAATTAATGCTTGCTCGATTGAAATCGAGGCGGAAATCGACGGTAAGAAAGAGCAGTACCTGGTTATGTTCAAAAACGAAACACACAACCATCCGACGGAAATTGAACCCTTCGGCGGTGCGGCGACCTGTCTTGGTGGCGCAATCCGCGATCCTTTGAGTGGTAGAACGTACGTATATCAAGCGATGCGTATTACGGGCGCGTCCGACCCCAGAGAGAAATTGGAAGATACGTTGGAGGGGAAATTGCCCCAACGCGCTATCACGCAACGCGCGGCTGCGGGTTTCTCGTCGTACGGTAACCAAATCGGTTTGGCGACGGGTATCGTTGACGAAGTATACCACGAAGGCTACAAGGCAAAACGCTTGGAAACGGGTTTTGTTGTTGGCGGCGCAAGAAAGGAAATGGTTTACCGTGAAACACCTAAGGCAGGGGACGTAATCGTGCTTTTGGGCGGTGAAACGGGCAGAGACGGTTGCGGTGGCGCAACGGGGTCGTCCAAAGCGCACGACGCGCATTCGGTAGAAACGTGCGGCGCGGAAGTCCAAAAGGGCAACGCATTGACGGAAAGAAAATTGCAACGTTTGTTCCTCAACAAAGAGGCTACGCGGAAGATTAAAAAATGTAATGACTTCGGCGCAGGCGGCGTATCGGTTGCTATCGGCGAGCTTGCAGACGGTTTGAATATCGACCTTGACAAAGTGCCTAAAAAATACGAGGGTTTGAACGGTACGGAACTTGCGATTTCCGAGTCGCAAGAACGTATGGCTGTGGTTGTAGACGCAAAGGACGTGGACGCTTTCATTGCGCTTGCGGCGGAAGAAAACCTTGCGGCTACCCCCGTTGCGGTCGTTACCGACACGGGCAGAATGAAAATGTTCTTAAAAGGCAAGGCAATCGTAGATATTTCCCGTGATTTCCTCAACACGAACGGTGTAAAACAAGAGGCGAACGTAGAAATTGACGACGAAGTTACGACTTGGTTCGATAAGAAATCGGGGTTGAAGTTTGCGGAAGAAACTAAAAAGGTTTTGTCCGACCTTAACGTCTGCGCGAAGAAAGGCTTGTCCGAAACTTTCGACTCGACGATTGGCGCAAGAACGGTATATATGCCTTGGGGTGGTAAGACCCAACGCACGCCCGCGATTGCTATGGCGGCAAAAATTTGCGGAGGCGAAACGGACGTTTGTACGGTATCGGCGTACGGCTATTCGCCTTACCTCATGGAAACCAGCCCGTTTATCGGCGCGATCTATTCGATTGTAGCGTCCGTATCCAAAGTGGTGGCAACGGGTGCAAAATACAGCGATATTCGCCTTACCTTGCAGGAGTTTTTCCAGCGTATGACGGGCGAAGCAAAGGTATGGGGCGTACCCGCGTCCGCACTCCTTGGCGCAGTTTCCGCGCAGATCGGCTTGGGACTTGGCGCAATCGGCGGTAAGGACAGTATGAGCGGTACGTTTGAAAGCATCCACGTACCCCCCACGCTCATTTCGTTTGCGCTTGCTCCCGCAAAAGCAAGCAAGCTTATCACCAACGTTTTGAAGGGTGGCGAAAAGCTTTATCATATTCCCGTACCCAAGGATGAAAACTCCGTACCCGATTTTGAACAGCTCAAAAAGGTATACGGCGAAGTTTTCAAAAATATCGAAAACGGCAATATCACCTTCGCGACGGTGGTTGAAAACGGCGGTATCGGCGCGGCGGTTATCAAATCGGCGCTCGGTAATGCAGTTGGCGTAAACTTTGCGATGAACGCAAACGAACTGTACAGCGAAGGCTATGGCGATTTAATCGTTTCACTTAAAGACGAAAAGGCAATTTGCAGTTGCGTTAGCAAACAATACGTGGGCGAAGTTAGTGGCAACGCATACGTTTGCGGTAATGAAAGCGTATCGTTGGACGGCGCTGCTTGCGCGTATATCAGCCCGTTGGAAAGCGTATTTGCAACAGTTGCGCCCGCAGAAGGCAAAGCGGAAGATTGCGACTACACGGCAGGTGTAAAATATAGCAATATTGCAACGAAAATTGCAAAACCCAGAGTGTTTATTCCCGTGTTCCCCGGTACGAACTGCGAACTTGATACGGCGCGTAAGTTTATTCTTGCAGGCGCGGAAGTGGAAACGGTGGTCGTTCGCAACCGTAGCGCGCAGGACATTGAAGAGAGCGTAGAACGCATTGTAAAGGCGATTAAAAACGCAAACATCGTGGCGTTCCCCGGCGGTTTCTCGGGCGGTGACGAACCGGACGGTAGCGGTAAGTTTATTGCAACGACCTTCCGCAACCCGTATATCGCAGAACAGCTCGAAGAGCTTTTGAATAATCGCGACGGTTTGGCGTTGGGTATCTGTAACGGTTTCCAGGCGCTTATCAAGCTTGGTCTCGTACCGTATGGGCACGTAACCGAAATGACGGCGAACTCGCCCACGCTGACGTTCAACAATATTTCCCGCCACGTATCGACGGTAGTGGACGTACGCGTAGCGTCTAATCTCTCGCCTTGGCTTTCCGCTTGTAAGGTTGGCGAGGTTTACAAAGTACCCGTATCCCACGGCGAAGGTAAAATCGTTGCGCCGATGGCAGAGCTTGAAAAGATGAAGGCAAACGGACAAATTGCAACGCAGTACGCAGATTTGAACGGTAACGCGACGATGGTTTCTCCCTTCAACCCCAACGGTTCTATGTGGGCAATCGAGGGTATTACCTCTCCCGACGGCAGAGTTTTGGGTAAGATGGGTCACAGCGAACGTACGGGCGATAACCTTTATAAGAACGTCGAAGGCAATTTCGATATGAAGATTTTTGAAAGTGGCGTTCAGTACTTTAAATAAAAAGTAACTACCCCAAAGGATAGAAAGGAGGGGGAAATGGTAGATTTTCATACGCATATTTTGCCCCACCTTGACGATGGGGCAAAGGATACGGCAACGTCTGTGGAAATGCTTAAGGCGGAACTTGCGCAGGGTGTAACCACAGTTCTTTGCACGCCCCATTATTACGGAAAGCGTTATCCCGACAAATTTTTGTCCCAACGCAACGCCGCATACGAGCGGTTAAAAGAACGTGTGCCCGACGGAATTACCCTTCGATTGGGTGCGGAAGTGCATTTTACGGGTATCAACGTGCCCGATTATGATGAGCTCTGCAAACTTGCAATCGACGGCACGAAATATATTCTGCTTGAATTGCCGTTCGTGCAAAAATGGACGGATAGATTACTTCCTGCATTGTCGGATTTTGCGTACGACACGGGGTATACCCCGATTATCGCGCACGTAGAGCGCTATCGCGAAGTTTTGAAAAAACCGTCCATCGTGTCACAGCTTATCGATATCGGTTGCTTGATACAGGTAAATGCCCGCGCTTTTACGGAAAAGCGGGAAAGAAAGTTTGCGTTTGCGCTTTTAAACCACGGTTTCGTGCATTGTATCGGCTCGGATGCGCACGATTTAGAACGTCGCTCCGTGGACCTTTTGACGGCAAAAAACGCGGTGGAAACGGCGGGTTATGGCAACGCTTGGGAAAATGCGCAATCGATCATGCAGCGCGTTTTAAACGACGAAGAATTGCGCGTCCCGCTCGGCGAACCCATTAAAAAGGGATTAGGTTCCTACAAATAAATTGAAAAAATGCGTTTTAATAACAACAAAACGTGTTACAATAATAATAGAAAAAACCAAAAGGAGAATAGAAAATGGCTAAAATCACGGCAGATACTTTGATTGCAGATTGCTTGCAAATTAACCCCAACGCACCTGAAATTTTGATGTCGGCAGGTATGCATTGTTTCGGTTGCGCGATGGCGCATGGTGAAACGGTTGCGGAAGCGGTTGCGGTACACGGCGAAGATTTGGACGCATTGCTTGCAAAGCTTAACGAGGGCTTAGAAGACTGATAAAAAGGACGCGGCAAAACCGCGTCCTTTTTCAACAAACGGCGGGGGATGGTACGCGATGAATAAGAATTATTTGGAAAAAATTCAATATTTTCAAGAGATATTACAAAAGGGTAACGCCGTGTTTTTCGGTGGCGCGGGCGTCAGCACGGAAAGCGGTATTCCCGATTTTCGTTCCACGGATGGACTTTATAACCAAGAATACGCTTACCCGCCCGAACAGATGGTTTCGCATTCTTTTTTTGTGAGCAATACCGCCGAATTTTATCGTTTTTATAAAAATAAAATGCTCTTTCCTAAGGCAGAGCCCAACGCTTGTCATTTTGCTTTGGCGCGATTAGAGCAGCAAGGCAAACTCCGCGCAATCGTCACGCAAAACATCGATGGATTGCATCAAAAAGCGGGGAGCAAAAAGGTATTCGAGTTACACGGCAGCGTTTGGCGAAACAACTGCGTAAAATGTAGAAAAGGATATACCTTGCCCGAGATTATTGAAAAAGAGACCGTTCCGCATTGTGATTGCGGAGGGATTATTAAACCCGACGTTGTACTCTATGAAGAGGCATTGGCCGATGACGTAGTTATGGGTGCAGTACGCGCGATTTCACAGGCGGATACCTTGATTGTCGGCGGTACGTCCTTGGTTGTATACCCCGCGGCGGGACTGTTGCGGTATTTCAACGGCGAGCATTTGATTGTAATTAACCGTACGCCTACGGACGTGGACGGGCGTGCGGAGTTGCTCTTTAGCGAAAATATTGGCAAAGTCTTTGCCGATTTAGGAGTATAAAAATCAAAAATTCTCATAAAAACCAAAAAAGAGGTCGTTTGAACCTCTTTTTTTTGCGTGTTTTCACAGCTGAATCCACTTGTAGTTACTGCGAAAATGCTATCAATGAACAGTAATTGTATACAAAAAGCATATTTTGTAAAAAAAATTAAAAGGGAGATAATTATTACATAATTATCATTTTTTTGTTGTCAAAATTATTGACTTGACAAAGAAAACATGATAAAATATTTCTGTATAGGTGTTTTTTGTCCTTGGCGACAACGTACGCTTACGGATAGAAAAAATGCGCGTGAAGGGTTTATGTATGCAAGGCGGATTTGAAAAATTTAGAAAGAAGCAAAAATGTATCGCCATAATCAGCAGTGTGATTTTGGGGATTGCCATGGCGCTGTTTGCATTCGGGCTTACAATGCATCTTTCAAAACTGAATAAAACTCGCTTGCATCTAGTGCTTTACGTGCTGATTCCTGTGGCAGGATTTTTGTTGGTTGCAAGTGTTTCCTATGTGCTTTTCCGCAAAAAGGACAAGGAAGTGGCTAACCGTATTGACGAAAAATACGCCTTCAACGACAGAGCGAAAACGATGATAGAGCACCAAGGCGAAGATTCGGATATGGTTCGCTTGCAACGCGAAGACACGCAGGAGCGTTTAAAGAGTTTATCTCTTGGCAAGTACAGTTGGAAAGGACTTTGGGTTTGTTTGCTTGCTTTTGCGCTCTCGGTGGCGATGCTTTTTACGGGAATTTTTATCCCGAAACAATACAACGAAGATAACGTTGTAGATGATACGACTCCTCCGCCTCCTACCATCGAATTCGAAATCACGCAAGACCAAAAAATAAAGCTCGAGATGTTGATTAAAAAAGTAGAGGGCTCTAAGGCGGAAGACGCGGTAAGGGGCGCCATTACGTCGGAGTTGAAACCGTTGTTGCAAAATATAGACGAAATTGAAACGGCGGAAGATCTCTATACTGAGCTTGTACGCATTATTCTTTCCATTGATGCGTTTGTGGAAAATCACAACACGTATAAACGCGTATACAAACCTATTCGGCTTAGCGAGATTGAAACGGTGCAAACTTTTGCCATCGGTATCGGTTTAAACGATTGGACCTTGCGTTTCGCGGATATGAAAAAATCGTTTGAAAACGAAGAAGAATACAACGTGAGCACCTTAGCTTGCCTCAACGAATTTGTCACCGAATTAAAAGCGCGCTTTGCCGAAGTGCACGAAGAGGACAAGGGTGCGTTGACGGATGCGATTGAGAAGTTGATTGTCGACGTTGAAACAGTTTCGTTATTCGATCCTATAACGTATACATACGATTATATTCTCGGCGAGATTGACGTAGCGTTCAACAACAACGTAAAACCTCTTGCGGAAGCGTTGACACAGCAGACGGAAAACCGTGCGGTTACAACGGCAACAATCAAAGAGTTGATATCCATTTTCAGTATTCCCGCGGAATGGATACCCGAGTGGGGAGGAGAACCTCTTGAAGGTTTGGATTTGTCTGAACCGCCCCAGGATAAACCGCTGAAACCAGGCGAAGGTATTATTATAGACGGTATACAGTATCCGAGCAACGAAACGGTATACGATTATTTTACGAAAGTCATTTGCGAATATGGGAAGGTATTTGAAGGGGACGCATATAATTACAAAGCGGCAATCAACCAATTACTTTCAGAGGGCATAGCCAACGGCACTATCGATCCAGAGCTGGAAGAAATGATTCGCGAATATCTGGAGGAAATTTCAGGTAAGGACCCCATCGTTGGCGGTGGAAATTAAACGAAGGAAACAAGACACAAGAAAGTCTAAGGAAGGAAAAAATAGCATGGAAAGTTTTGAAAAAGTACAAGAATTCAGCGAAAAAATCGCTTTGATTAAACAGGAACTTGCAAAGGACGTCGTTGGTCAGGAAGACATCATCAACAACGTAATCATCGCAATGGTTGCGGGTGGCAACGTATTGTTGGAAGGTGTTCCCGGGGTAGGGAAAACTCGTTTGGTGCGCTCGCTTAGCCGCGTGTTCAAATTGCCGTTCTCGCGTATTCAGTTTACGCCCGATTTAATGCCTTCGGACGTTACGGGTACGGATGTTATCGAAAAGGACGAAAAGGGAAATATGAAAACGGTATTCCGTAAAGGTCCTATTTTTGCAAACCTTGTACTTGCGGACGAAATCAACCGTGCAACCCCCAAAACGCAGTCGGCAATGCTCGAAGTAATGCAGGAGCATAAAATTACGGTGGGTAACAAAAATTACGTACTCGACGAGCCTTTCTTTGTATTGGCAACGGAGAACCCGATTGAACAGGATGGTACCTATCCTTTGCCCGAAGCGCAAATGGACCGTTTTATGTTCAAATTGATTATGAAATTCCCTGCGGTGGAAGAATTGATGGACATTGTCAATATGACGCAGATTACGATGGCAGAAACGGCTGCAACGGTTATGGACGGTGCTACGATGCTTGAAATGCGCGCATTGGCGTCGACGGTGCCCGTAGCGTCCGACGTGTTGCAGTATGCGGTGCAGTTGGTAACGAATACGCATCCTGAGGTGGAAGACGCATCTTCGACGGCAAAGGCGTATATCAAATACGGCGCTTCGCCCCGTGCGGCCCAAGCGCTTATCACGTGCGCAAAGGTGCGCGCGCTTATGAACGGCAATTATAACGTATCCAAAGAGGACATCGACGCATTGGCGTTCCCCGTATTGCGTCACAGAATTAAAATCAGTTATAACGCCGTCAACGAACGTCTTACCGTTGACGAAGTAATTGCGCTCCTGATTAAAGAAACGAAGAAAACGACGAAGTAAAACGTTATGGCAAAAGGGATAATAAACGAGGCGCTCTTGCAACAGATAGAAACGTTGCAGACGTTACTCGAAAACAATATCGGCGGTCTATTTGGCGGGAATCGTAAGAGTAAAACGTACGGTTCTTCTTGCGAATTTGCCGATTATAGGGGATATCTTCCCGGCGACGATATCACCAAAATCGACTGGAACGTGTTTGCGCGTACGGAAAAGCTGTATCAAAAGCTGTACTTGGACGAACGTCAAATGCACACGCGTATTTACATAGATGCGAGTAGGTCGATGGCGTACGGAAAGAGCCAAAAAGCCAACCAAGCGTTGCGTTTGGCGGCTGCGTTCGCTTATTTGTCCGTGCACGAAATGGATAGAGTTTCCGTGTATATTATCAAGGACAAAGAGGTGCACGAGGTTCTTTCGAAAATCGTTGGAAAGGACGCTTACGCCCAAAACATATTCAAATTAAACGAAATCGAGTTCGACGGCGATTCGTATATCAGCGAAGCGATTTTGCCCACTACGGTGGGTATGGGCGACGGCTTGTCCATTATTATTTCCGACTTTTTGACGGATAACAATTACGAAGACGCAATACAATACTTGTCGGAAAAGAAGAGAGACGTATTGTGTTTACAACTGCTTTCCATGGAAGAATTGAACCCGAAACTGCGTGGTAAGATGCATTTATTCGATTCCGAGGACATGGACAAGGAATACCGCAAAAAGATAGATAAAGACGTTGCGCGCGCGTACAAGCAAGCGTTAGAATACGCAACGGGCAGAATTAGAAACTACTGTTTTTCACGTGGAGCAAAATATATGCTCGTGTCGGCGGAAGACGATATTGCAAAGATTTTCTTTGAAAACTTACCGGATATGGGAGTAATAAAGTGAGGTTTTTATATCCTATGGGCTTATGGGGATTGGTCGGGATTCCGATTTTAATTCTCATATATCTCATCAAAAATAAATATACCGAACAGACCGTATCTTCTACGTATCTGTGGTCGTTGAGCGAAAGGTTTTTAAAACGTAGAAACCCCTTGACGATGATTACGGGCTTAATAGCTCTCATTTTACAGATTTTGGCGGTGGCGGTGATTTCGATTGCGATTGCGCACCCCGTATTTCCGTTGAAAAATACGGCTCGGCAGTACTATTTCATTTTGGACGCGTCGGGCAGTATGGTAACGGATGCGGGCGACGGAAATACTTTATTCGATTATGGCAAAGCGCACGTTTATAATATGGTAAACAGCGCTGGCAACGGCAGTACGTTTACCCTTGTTTGCGTGGGAGATACGTACGAAGTGGTGTACGAAAACTACGAGGATAAGGAAAACCTTCTTGAAGGATTGAGTGAGTTGCAGGCAGTCGGTGGCGAAGCGGCGATGGACAAAGCGTTGCTTGCCGCGCAAAAGGCGTTTGACGAAAACAGCGGCTTAGAAATCTATCTCTTTACGGATAAACTTTACAAACAGACGGAAAACGTTACCGTAGTGAATTTGGCCAGCGAGACGGAAAACTATGCGATTGCCGATTTTACGTATACAACGCTTAAAGACGAGGTTACGTTAAATGCGAACGTGGTTTCGTATGCAAGCGATGCCGAATTGACGGTGGAATTTTACAAGGACGGTGAAGATACGGCGTTTGCAATGCAGACCGTATCCGTAGCTAAAGGGGAAAAGACGGCAATTTTGCCCGTTACCTTTGCAGGCTCTTTCGACGTTGTCGAGGCGAAAATTTTAAACGGCGACGGACAAAGTTTGGATAATAGTAGCGTGCTTTTCAGCGAAGAGAGTCAAAACGAGTATCGCGTATTGCTCGTCAGCGACCAGCCCTTCTTTTTGAGCAAAGCTTTGGAAGTAGCAGGTACGGCGGCAGTCGACGTTGTTGCAACGGAAGACTACATGCAACAAAGCGGTTACGATTTATATATTTTTGATTCGTTCAATCCAGGAAAAATACCCAAAGACGGCGCAGTATGGCTGTTTAATTTGGACGGCAATTTACCGCAGGCAGGGTTTAGCGTATACGGCCCCAACGCGATCACAGACGGGGGAAAATTAAAGCTTTCCACGTCCACGGCAGCCCTTGTGCAAACGTTGACGAAGGATTTGCAAGATTCTCCGATATACGTAGAAAGCTATCAAAAATACGGCGCGTTTCAGTTGAGTAGCGAGTTTCAAACTCTGTATACTTACAATTCGTCGCCCATGGTATTTATCGGTAAAAACGGTTACGGCAACCGCGAGGTCGTATTTGCGTTTGACTTACACAAATCATCCTTCCCGTTGACGTACGATTACACGGTATTAATCCGTAATATTTTAGAGTATTCCTTCCCCAAGGTTTTGGATAAGCATACGTACGATTGCGGTGAAACGCTGGCGATGAACGCTATGCCCGATTGCGAAAGTATCGAAATTGTCAGCCCTTCGGGGGAAAAGGAATTAAAAACGATTAACACGATAGACAACTATCGTCTTACGGAAGTAGGCGTATATACGATTACGATGAACGCAAAGAGCGGTTCGCATATCTATAACGTATACGCGCAACTTCCCGAAGCGGAACGCGCTCCGTTACAAACGGCAGAGCAGTTCCAAATCTCCGGCGAGGCAACCGACGGAAGAAAGGACGGCAAATACGACCAACTGATTTGGTTCTTTGTCGCGCTTTCCCTTATGTTTATCGCCGATTGGGTGGTGTATTGTTATGACAAATATCAACTTAGATAATCCGTATTTTTTGCTCATAGCAATCCCTTTATTAGCGCTTGTATTGATTCCGTTCTTTATCTCGTTTCGCAAGCAGAACCGAGATAAACACGTAATCGCATCGCTGATTTTGCACTTGCTTATGGTGGGGTGCGTTGTATTGGCTGCGGCGGGCTTAAACGTTACCCGCGTCGTCACCGAATTGAACGTATACGTGGTGGCGGACGTTTCCTATTCGTCCAATTTGAACTTAGATGAAGTAAACCAATGCATTTTAAAGGTGCAGAGCAAATTACCGGAAAACTCTCGTATGGGTGTAGTATGCTTTGGCAGGGATGCGGTGTTGTATACGCCGCTCGGCGCGAATTTGACCCCAGTATCGAGTGAGGTTGTTGACGACAGCGCGACGGATATTTTCGGAGCAATCGATTATACGGTGGGATTGTTTGACGAAAGCGTTATCAAACGCATCGTTCTGATTACCGACGGAACGCAAACGGGTGGCGCAGACGAACTTCGTCTTCGTGAAACGGTTGCCACGCTCAAACAAAAGGATATCTATATCGACGCGATTTATTTAGACGCAACGTTGCCTACCGAGGCGGTTGAAATACAGTTTAACGGTGTAGATTTTGTGCCGTCCACTTATATAGGACAAGGCTCGGAAGGGGTTGCGTATATACAATCAAATACAACAACAACGGCAAACGTAACCTTGCAAAAGGGAGACGACGTCGAAACGCAGTTGGTTGAATTGCGGGCGGGGGAAGAAAAAGAAGTACATTTCACATTGGATACAACTGCGGCAGGCTCGTTTGATTATACGTTGACGGTTGAAAATGCTCAGGATGGTTGCTTGTACAACAACACTTATTCCTTTACTCAAGAGGTGGCGGACAAACAAAGAATTCTCTTCCTAACGTCAAAGTCTTCGGATAAGAGATTGGCAGAGGAGCTTTATAAAGACGAAAACACGGAGCTTGACACCTACGTGTATTCGACGAAAAAGATAAAACCGCCTACGTCAATCGAGCAACTTTGCGCGTACGACGAAATTATTTTGTCGAACGTGAATATTCCCGAACAAGTGGAAAATTACACGCAATTTGTGGACAATCTCAACGTAGCGGTATCTATGTACGGCAAAACGTTGCTGACGTACGGCAACTTGCATTTGCAAAACAAGACGGACGCCGTGGAAGATTTGGAAAATCTTGAAAATATTTTACCTGTTCAGTTTGGAGCGCGTGAAGAGGATGCGACGCTGTATGGTATTCTGATCGACGTTTCTCGCAGTATGTACGAAAATGACAAGTTGCGGGTTGTAAAAGATTCCGCCTTGTATATCATCGACCAATTAACGCCACAGGACGGGCTGATTATCGTATCGTACTCGGCAACGGGCGTTACACTTATGGGTATGCGCTATGCCAACGAAACGGGCAAAGCGATGGCAAGAGACGCGATTAACGCTATTACCCCCATACAAGGCACGAGCGTTGCAAGCGGTTTGGAGCGTATGCGTTTGGAGATGAACGCACACACCGATTTCCTCAATAAGCAAGTGCTTTTACTCGGCGACAGTATGCACGCAACGACGTCGGATGCGGGCGCTGCGGTCACCGAAGCGATGAAAATGGGCGGCGATGAGATTTGCGTTACTACGCTCGATATAGACGACGACGGCGATGAAAACTTCTATAAGAGTATCGCTGAAAAAACGGGCGGAAAATCTTATAAAGCCTATAATAGAAACGGATTTAGCGAAGAAATGTTAAAAGAGGCGTTGGAGGGTGACATCACGGAAAAACTGATGGGGACCGTATCCAAAGAAGCCAGCAACGTTTATATGCAACTTCCGATGGACCCCGTTTTAAACGGTATTACGTCGCTCAACGAAATCGACGAATTCATCTGCGGTAAACCGAAAGGCGACGCCGTGGTGGTACTGACGGCAAATTACGTAAAAGCAAGCGGGATTATTTCGAGTGTACCGTTGTACTCCTACCGAAATTGCGGTAAGGGTAAGGTGGCAACTTTTACAGGTTATTTCAGCGAAAAGAACGCGCAATTTTTAGATAAGGACGGAGCGCAAGCGGGTAAGACCTTCTTCCGCAACGTTTTACGCACGAATATACCGACGGAGAATATCGATAATCCCTGTCTGTATACGGTCACGCCGGGGGCAAATACTTCGATAGAAGTTATTCCCAGCAATTTGCGGGACACTACGTCGGTGGAAATCACGTTGACTACGCCAAGCGGAAAAGTGGAAACGCACGCATTACGTTTTGACGTATCCCGTCACGTAGGAACGTTTGAGACGTCGGAAATCGGCAAATATACGCTGGAAATCAAATACGTTGACGGCGATAAAGAATATCCTATGACGACGACCTTTATGATTCCGTATTTGGAAGAATACAACCGTTTTGCAGGGTACAGCGCAGGTTTGTTATACGACATTGTGGACGAACGCGGTATTGTAAGCTGGGACGGCAACGATATCAGTTTTAGGTCCAACGAGGACGAAATTGAAACGTACGTATACAGTTTGGTAATTCCTTTGTTGATTGCGTGCGTGGTATTGTTTGTCGTGGACGTTTTCGTTCGAAAAATCCGTTGGAACGATATCAAGAGTTTGTTTGTCCGCACAAAAAAACGTTCGTCGAACAAAGGAGGTAAACAATGAAAAAAATAATCAGTTTACTTCTTGCGTCTTTCTTGTCTATTTCCTTGCTTAGCGCGTGCGGAGAAAAGAGAGGCGGTAAAACAAGCACCAATGAAAGCTCCAACTCCAACGTACTCGACAGCGAAATTATTGGTTCGGACGCAAGCGATTCGGCGGAAAACGAAAATGAAATCAATGCGGAAAGCTATACGGTATCCCTTGTATACAAAGGCGAAAAATTTATGCCAACCGCGGATATGTACGTCCAATGGACGGGAATTACGGATACAGGCGAAATTACGGGCTTTCAACGGGCAGGCTTTAACGAGGACGGCATAGCTTATCTCAACGGCTTGGACGGCGAATACCGTATAACCTTGGGCAATCTTCCCGACGGTTATGCGTACAATCCCAACGTTCACGTTGCGTCGGGTAATTATCGCAACGTCGTTGTCGAAATTTATCCGATTATTCCGACAAAGGGTACAGGCGCAGACGAATATAAGAATATTATCAATATCAGCAGTGAAGGCATATACCGAGTAACCCTCAAAAAGGGCTATGCTCAAAAAATGGGTATATTTTATCAATTTACAGCCCCGAGAAACGGCTTGTATTCCATACAGTCTATCGTAGACGTACTGCAAGATAAAATCAACCCGATTGCGGAAATTTACTCGGGTAACACCGAATTTAAAACGTTCTCGCATACCTGCGACGGCGGTGTGGATTTTGAAAACGGCTCGTTTACCAAAAATTTCTATTTTGAATGCGATTCGACGGACGAACAAAGCGGACACAAAGTTGTTCCGTTTGCGGTGCGCGCCGTATCAAAAGACGGAACGTATCCGATAACCGTAGACTTTTTGGTTACGCGTAAAGACGATTTTGAAGATGACAGAGAGGAAGCCGAACTGATATACGCCAAGGAATGTCCTTCGACGAAAGCGCCCGAGGGCGTAGGCACGTGGGTAGGCGCGGAAACGGAAAAGAACGGTTCTTGGTCGTTCGACGGGTCTAATTACGTCTACAATGAAGAGGACGGATTCTATCACGTAGGCACGAAAGACGGACCGTATTTATACGCAGATATAAAAACCCGTTGCCGTTTTCTTCCGTTATATTATCCTTCCCCTGGGCAAGGATACGTCTCTGGACTCGAGTGGTCGTTTGTAACGGCAGAATATACTTTGCCAGAGGCCTATTTGCGCGTAGCGGAGTTGGATAGAACGACGGGTGAACGCACGGGTAGATTAATCCATTACAAACCGATGATAGAACAGCAATACGCATTAGTATGCAACGACGACGGTCGGTGTTTGGTAACGGAAGAATTGAAATGGTTCTTGCAAGAAATTTGCGAATCCAAAGCATACTTTAACGACGGCTACGGCTGGGTGGAAACGTATAGCTTGGCAGAGTTTGGATACAGTATATCCGCTTTGGAAAACGACCAATGGCTCTTTGCCTGCGGTTATTATCAATGATTTTCATAATTGACGATTTGAAAATAAATATTAAACTAGGAGGAGTTTATTATGAAAAAGAGAATCTTATTGGCTTTGATGGCTCTCTTGGCAGTAACGTGCGTTGCTGGTTGTAGCAAAGACAACAATGCAAACGTTAACGTTGGTGGCAGCAGTGATTCCATCAGTGGTTCCGTAAGTGGCGACGATTCGTCTTCGGGCGAAGTAGAAGCTACGACGTACTCGTTCACGAAGGTACATAACCCTATGGACCGTATGAACGGCGCTACGATTACGGAAGTGGAAGAAGGCGACGCGCTTGACCTTTCTGCACCCGCAGAAGTTGTAGGCAAAGTCTTCAAGGGTTGGTGCTATGCAGACGGTACGGCAGTTGAAGAAGGTACTGTAATGGGTACGGAAGCTGTTACAATCTATGCAGATTGGGAAATTACGGCTTACACGGTAACGGTTAAACAGGACGGTCAGGAAGACAAGACGTTCAAATTCGGTGTAGAATCCGATTACGACGATCTTGAAAACCCGATCATCGGCGTTGACGAACTTGCGTTCGTATTGGAAGGCGAACTTCCCGCAGCGGAAGGCGAAACCTACTACGCATTTGCAGAAGGACTTCCCGAAACGTGGGAATTGCAAGATTACACGTTCACGGTTGTTTCGAAAGTAAAGACGTACGTCTTCACGAAAATTGACGGCAACCCTAGAATGGGCGGTGCTGTAACGCAGGTTGAATTGAAAGCAGGCGACGCGCTTGACCTTGCGGCACCCGCAGAAGTTGAAGGCAAAGTGTTCAACGGTTGGGTAGACGGCGAAGGTAACGTATATGAAGGCACGGAAATGCCCAGCGAAGAATTGACGTTGTATGCAGATTGGACGATTACGCCGTACACGGTAACGTTGACTATGAACGGCGAAGAGTACAAGACGTTCACGTTCGGTGTAGAAGACGATTACAGAGATATTGAAAACCCGATCATCGGTATCATGTCGATTGGTTTCGTTATTGAAGGCGAAATCCCCGAAAATACGGATTTGATTACCTACACGGTAGAACTTCCCGAAGAATGGGCTTTGCAGAACTACGAAATCAACATCACGAAAGTTGTAGACCTTTCTTCGATTGTTGAAAAAGGTATAGCGGCTGGAGACAAAGTAACGAACGGTACGTTGGTATCGACGTCCGGTGGATACGTAATTGACGACGTTGCTTACGAACTTGCAGAAAATTATGCGAAACTCGTTGTGAAAGACGGTGAAGATACCACCGAAAAATACTTCATTGGTTATGGTGATGACAGCGTTCTTGCTTTGGTAAAATACAGCTGGAGCGAGAATCCTTCTAAGAGCTATGACGAAATCAAGCCCGACATGGTAAACGGTTACGCATTTGAAACGGTATTCGATTATGAAAATACCTACTATGGTATTGAAGAATTTGTTTCGGTAATCTATTCGTTGGAAGGCATCAAGTTTGCAGACGTAATGGAAGAGGAAGGCGAAACCATTTATAGCTTCGGCGTTCTCTACGTTAATGAAAGTGGGTCCACGTACATTGCGTCCGTTGCGTTCACGTTGAACGACGAAGACGTTATGGATATGGTAGCTATTCATATCGACACGTACTATGGTGAAATCGCTGAAACCCCCGATCGTACGTTTGATTACATGATTACGCAGGCTTCGGACGGCGAAGTTACCGTTGCATACGATCCCGCAGAAGTATTGGTACAGTCCTATACGCTTACCGATGCGGAAGGTGCTGAAGTAGAAGCGCTTGACGTAATCCTCGGCGATGAAACGACGTTGAATATTGCAGACGTAGCAGAAACCGCAAACCTTAATTGGGAAACGTTCACGGTAACGGTTCTTGACGCAGACAGCGTTGAAGTAGAAGGCGCAGTAGAAGTATCCGTAGATACTTGGAGCAAGGCTATCACCGTAAAGGCATTGGAAGAAGGCGAATTCACCGTAACGATTCAATCTGCGTTCGTAACGAAAGAAATCACCGTAACGGCTACCATGCCCGAAACGACGGAAATCTATGCTTGCACGGATGATTGGGGTTATAATAGAATTGAAACGGCGGAAATTTATGCAGACGCTACGCAGTCTTTCTACGTAAAGGCAAACGCATATGCTGACGCATCCGCAACGGTTGCAATCGTATCGCAGCCCGAAGGCGCAGAAGCAAGCGTTGAAGAAGTTCAAGGCGAGTGGACGTTCACGCCCGACGTTGCTGGCGAATATGTAATCAAGATTACGTCGGACGTAAACGAAGAGCTTACCTGGACGATTACCATTACGGCTAAAGAAATCCCCAACGTTGTTGAAGAATTCTTTGCTTTCAATGAATATCAGAACGAAGGTAAAACCTTTACGAACAACTGGAAACTTTTGTTTGTAACGGTAGATGACATAACGCAGTTGTTTGCAACGTTCGAAGGTGAAGTATACGACCGCAACAGCTGGGAGTGGGTAGACGTTAAGTCGGCAGCATTGTACTTTGTAGATTATAATGCGGAAACGAAGGAAATTGCCTTAACGGCAACTTCCGCTGAAGATGCGCAACCTGTTATTGACGAAATGGCGCCCGGGTTCACTTTGGATCAGACTTTGATTTCCTCTGTTACGATGAACGATGATTACACTATGTCCGTTGCATACGGCAACAACATGGCTGATTTGGAACCTTGGGCAGATTTCGCACCCATTGACTACGTGGTTGGTAACTATGAGGCAGAAGTAACGGTAGAAGAAGAAACCACGAATTACGCGCTTACCGTCTGGGATGATGGTACGGCTGTACTCTGCCCTCTGATTTACAATGAAATGTGGGATGGCTATGAGCCTGACAATAAAAATCAGGTATCCTTTGCATTTACCATTGCGGAAGACTTCACGATTACCGTAACGGAAATCCGCGAAGGTCAGTGTGGCGATTTCGGCGTTGAAACGGCTATTTCCTTCGATAAGGATGCTGGTACGATTTCTATGGTATTGAACGGTCAAACGCTTGTATTTTCTACTGCAAGTTATTAATAACAGTTAAATATCCATAAAAGAGAGCCGACGGGGCAACCCGTCGGCTTTTCTAATGCTATTAAGGCAAGACTCTTTGTGGAAAAGAATTATCAAAATGACTATGAAAAATTTAAAAAAGCTATTGATTTTTAGATTGGACTGTGATACAATAGATAAAATAAGAAAATGCAAGAAGAAGCGCTGATATACCTAATAAAAGGAAGAGAGTTTTTTGGTATGTTAGGTCAAGAAAGGGGCGTAATTGCCCCACTATAAAAACCGAAAAAAGGGGAGTTTGATTTCCTTTTTATAAAAAATTTTTAAGGGGTGTTTCACTGATGAAAAATTCTAACTTGGTGTATGGGGTCAAAGACAGACCCGGGCTGTGGAAAACGCTGATTTTTGCGTTCCAACAGGTACTTGCAATCCTTGCAGCGACGATTGTCGTTCCCGTAATTATCAATCAAAATACGGGCTCTAATATGTCGCAGTCGGCTGCGCTTGTCGGCGCTGGTTTGGGTACGCTTGTGTACCTTTGCTTTACGAAATTCAGAAGTCCCGTTTTCTTGGGCTCGTCTTTCGCGTTTATCGGCTCTATGTGCGCTGCATTTGGCGGTGCAGGCGCGTATTTGTGCCTTGGCTATTTGGGCTTAATTCTCGGCGCTGTTTTCGCGGGCCTTGTGTACGTGGTTATCGCGATTATCGTTAAATTTGCAGGGGTAAAATGGATCAATAAGATTATGCCCGCATCCGTTATCGGCCCCACGGTTGCCGTTATCGGTCTTTCGCTTGCAGGCAACGCGGTTGGCGATATGGTCAAGGGCAACGAACTTCTTGCGCTTGGCGCTAAGTTTGATGCTGTAAATAACGTATGGGTTATGAACTGGACGGGTATCATCTGTTTGATTTGCGCAGTCGTAACGCTTGCGACCGTTGTTATTTGTTCTGTGTACGGCAAAAAGATGATGAAGATGATTCCCTTCATTATCGGTATTTTGGCAGGGTATGCGGTGGCGTCGATCTTCACCCTTATCGGTATGGCAACGGATAATTCTAAGTTGGAAATCGTCAATTTTGCTTTATTCAAAGATATGGCTTGGTTACCTAAATTTACCGTTGTAGAGGCGTTTAAAGGCATTGGCGACGTAAACAATTTCAAGTGGGGCGCGTTTATCGTCAGCATCATCGTTGCGTACGTACCCGTAGCGTTTGTAGTATTTGCAGAACATCTTGCCGACCATAAGAACATTTCTTCGATTATTGGCGACGATTTGTTGGAAAATCCCGGTCTGCACAGAACCTTGCTCGGCGACGGCGTAGGCTCGATGGTAGGTGCGGTTTTTGGTGGCTGCCCCAACACGACGTATGGCGAATCGGTTGGTTGTGTTGCAATTTCTCGCAACGCGTCCGTTGTTACGATTTTCACGGCGGCAATTATCTGTATTATTTCCGCGTTTATCGCGCCTTTCGTAACCTTCCTTGCAACGATTCCCACTTGCGTAATGGGTGGCGTATGCGTAGCTCTTTACGGCTTTATTGCGGTATCTGGTTTGAAGATGATTCAAAAAGTTGACCTTAACAAAAACGGCAACCTCTTCACGGTAGCAACCGTTCTGATTTTGGGTGTTGGCGGTATGGCTTTGAAAATTAAGGAAATTACCATTACGGCAGTTGCTTGCGCGTTGATTGGCGGTATCATCGTTAACCTCGTAACGTCGAAAATGACCAAGAAAGAAGAGGCGGAAGAGAACAAAGAAAAGCAGGACTAATTATGAAAAATTATAAAAACGTTCATATTTTGGATCATCCGTTGATCCGTCATAAATTAGCGATTATCCGCAACAAGGATACAGACACCAAACAATTCCGTGATATTGTCAAGGAGCTCGCTACGCTGATGGCGTACGAAAGCTTTAAGGATGTTCCCACGCAGGAAATTGAAGTGGAAACACCGCTTGAAAAGACGACGCAAACGGTCGTAAAAGAAAACTCGATTGCGATTGTTCCGATTTTGCGCGCGGGTCTTGGTATGGTGGACGGAATTTTGACGCTTTTCCCTGCGGCAAAGGTAGGGCATATCGGTTTGTATCGCGACGAAGAAACCTTAGAACCGCAGGAATATTACTGCAAGCTGCCCACGAATATCGAGCAGAAAGTGGTAATGGTGGTCGATCCAATGCTCGCAACGGGCGGTAGTGCTTGCGACGCAATAAAAATGCTGAAAAAGCGCGGTTGCGAAAAGATTAAGCTGTTGTCGATTATCGCTGCGCCTGAGGGCGTGAAAAAGGTTGCAGAAAACTACCCCGAAGTGGAAGTTTTCGTGGCAATGCTTGACCGTGGGTTGAACGAACACGGTTATATCGTGCCTGGGCTTGGCGACGCTGGCGACAGAATTTTTGGTACGAAATAATTTTCTAAGATAAAAGTGCAGGGCGTTTTAAGACGCCCTGCTTTTATGCGGATAGATTATGGAAGAAATACAAAAAGGCTTAAAAGAAAAATTGCATAAACATATAATTCCGATTTCTTACGTAGGCTTGATTTTCGTTGTCCTTGTATGGGGCACCGTTCCGATTCTTACAGGGAAATTGATAACGACAGAGGGACCTTACTCGGCGTCGTTATATAACGCTGCGCTCGGTTTGGTTGCGGCGATTGCGCTCATGATTATTTGCGCTCCGAAATTAAAAACCTTGCATAAGGGCTACTTTTTGCTTGCCGTTCCGACGGGCGCATTCAACGCTATTGCATCTTTGCTTCAAAAAATCGGTTTGAAATACACAACGGAAACGCAATATGCTTTTTTAGAAAATCTTTCGTGTGTTATTGTGCCCGTCTTGCTGTTTTTCTTTATCAAGAAAAAGCCGAGCCTTACGACGATTTTTGCTTGCGTTTTATGTCTTGTCGGTTCGTTTGTGTTAAACTGTTCGAAGGATGGGTTGACATTTGGCGTTGGTGAGATTTTATGTGCGCTTGCAGGGCTTTGTTACGGCGTAAATATTGCGGCGACGGGTGTGTTTGCCAAGAAGATGAATGCGGGATTGTATGTTATGATTCAAATGTGGGTGCAGGCGATTTTGTCTTTTGCTATTGCGTTTTGCTTGTCAAATATTAAGATAGGCGGAGCGCCGATTGAGCCCATGCTCTTTTCTTGGGAGGCAAAACATATTTGGCTGCTCATCGCTTTGGCTTTGGGTTCAAGTACGCTTTGTTGGTTAATCCGTACCAGCGTTATGAAATACATCAACGCGTCGGCGGTGGCGGTCATTATGCCTTGTTCGGCGGTGGTAACCAGCATAATATCCGTTGTTTTTGGTAAAGATACGTTAACGTTGCCTTTAATTTTAGGGGCGAGTATCGGCTTTTTAGCGGCGGTTTTATCGGGGATTGCCGATGTGTTAGATTCCAAGAAAAAGACGAAAAAAGAACCCGAAGAAGAGCCATAAAAGAAAATTGGCTCAGACTTGTCGCTCATTTTATATATAAAGAAAAATGTGCTTATACTTGACAAAAATTGGATGGTGTGATATAATAGAATTACATAAAAATTGTGGAGGGAATTATGGCTTTATTTAGAGTAAAATGTTCTTCTTGCGGACACGTAGGCGATATTTCGTCGGATTGTGAGTGTCCAAAATGCAAAAATGCTCTTAGCGTTACGCACGAGGGCGGTGTGCAGATTTATCGCATGGGTTCTCCCGTCGGGGTTGCGGTTGGGTACGGTATTTATATCAACGGTCAGCCGTACGGACACCTTGCCAACAAGGAAAGCGTAAAAATACCACTTCCTTACGGTACGTATACCTTCCATTTTACTTGTGGCATGACAAGAAAGTGTCAAGACGTGACGGTGGAGATTACGCCCGAAAAACGCATTGCATACATAAAGGCGCGCATAAAAATGGGCTTTTGGTCGAATAAGATTTTTGCGGAGCTTGTAAACGCGGAAGATATGCCACCGATGCAATAACCGAACAGAAAACATAAAAGGATAGCGAAATCTTTTCGTTATCCTTTTTCTCTTGTAAAAAGATGCCCCCAAGTACGTTTAACTTTGGGGGCATAGCATTTGGTTTAATTAAGTTGTTTTATGATTATTTTAAATCTTTTTTCTTGAATACGAGGATTCCAAGGCCGATAAACCCTACGCAACCGATAACGGCGGGCAGTATAACGTAGAGTAAGTCACGCCAAGCGTAAGCCGTTCCTTGTCCGATTACCGTTCCCAAAAATACGTTGGATTTCGTCAAAAATTCCAAGACGGAGTACGCTGTTTGATTGGTGACGAACATTAAGGAAATGCTAAGAATTCCGCCGATAAGCGCGCATAAAAAGGCTACCGCAACGTACATAACGATGGTCAAGCCCATATTCTTCATAAACACGGACAAAAAGGCAAGAAATGCGGCGATAAACAGATAAACCAAAATTTCCAAAGCGACCGATTCCAGCAGATAGAGAAAATCTTTTGCGTGGAAAGGGGTGGGTTGATAGGGGAAGAATAAGAGCGAAAAAAGCAGGGTTACGAGCGCGTGCGCCAAAATAACGCCACACATAACGATTGCGCAAGAAAGGAAGGTGGAAAGGAAGATATTCGTTCTTGTTTTTCCGCAAATGATTTTATTTCTAACCGTTCCGTAACTGAAATCCTTGCAGAGAATAATCGAGAGGAAAATGGGAAGAATCAACCCGAAATTATCCCCAGGAATAAACGCGGAGAAAAACAAGTTTTTCGCGCTAACGTTGAGCGCTGCGCCCATTTCCGTGGCGGTTTCCTCTAAGTCCAACGCGCTAAACAAAAGCTTGTAGACAAGGGGATTAAACAAGGCAAAAACACCGCCGATAATACAAAGAATCAAAAAAAGCTTGTCTTTTAAAATACGCTTTAAATCTGTTTTTAATAAATTACGCATGGTGGCCTCCTACGATAGAGAGGTAATAATCTTCAATGCTTGACGAATAGCAGTTGACGCTTAAAATCTCGATACCCGCCTGAATAACCTTGTTTAAAACAGCATTTAAAGAGATATTTCCGTAGATTTTAACGCCGTTTGCGGCGGGCGCAAGGCTTTCTACGGGGATTTCTTCGCGTAAAATTTGAAACAGCTTTTGTTTGTCGTCCACTTCAATTACCGCCCATTTTTGGCATTCTTTTTTCAGGTCCTCAGCGGAAATTTCTTTTAAAATCTTGCCCTTGGAAATAATGCCGTATGTGTTCGCGAGCAGAGAAAGCTCCGTCAAAATATGCGAGGAAATCAAGAAAGTGATATTTTGTTCTCGGTTCAGTTTTAATATCAATTCGCGGATTTCCACAATACCCGCGGGGTCGAGTCCGTTCATCGGCTCATCGAGAATAATAAAATCGGGCGAGCCTAACAGCGCCATAGCAATCCCCAATCGCTGTCGCATACCAAGGGAAAAATTACCCGCTTTTTTCGGCTCGTTGTACAATTCGGATAAGCCCACGTCTGCCAAGACCTCTTTGATTCGTTCTTGATTTGTGCAACCGAGTAAAAGGCTTTGCATTTTTAAGTTTTCCAAAGCGGACATATTGAGATAAATGGAAGGGGTTTCCACGATAGCGCCAACCCGTTTCCGTGCTTGAGAAATGGCGGGGGAAGTGTTGGGCGTTTCAAACAGCGCGAAATCGCCACCGTTTGCAGAAATCAATCCCGTAATTAGACGGATGAGGGTAGTTTTCCCTGAACCGTTTTCGCCGATAAAGCCGTAAATATCCCCTTTATGAATCGTGATATTCACTTTATCGAGGACCAGTCGTCCCTTATAGCGTTTGGATAAGTCGTGCGTTTGTAATACGTATTCCATAACAGCTCCTTTCTTTTTATCTACTACATTGAGTATATCCTTTTTTTTGTTGTTTGTCAAGGGGGTAATAGGGAAAAATAGGTGTAAAGGGGGGGAGCGTGCTCTACGCTTTGTAGAGTGAACTTTGTGATAGAATAAATATCCCCGCGTTTTCAACGCGGGGATATTTCTTTGTGACCTTATCGGGTATCTCCGATACCCCAAAGGGGTCCCTCGGAGGGCAGCGGTCGTTTGTACTCCCTCGCGCGAACCCTTCGCGTTCATCGTGTTTCCCGATAAGACACAAAAAGAAAAGGACACCATTTGGTGTCCTGCTTTTTGGTAACCCTTAACCAACCTAAATCGATTTTTTGGGTGTTTTACAAATATTTCTTTATTTCATCGCACATACGGTTATACGTCGCCAATGCATTTTTTCGTCCACTTTGCACGTATTCACGGCTACGCTGCGCGTCGGTGACCATTTCTAATACCACTTTCGGGAACTTTTCGCGATCTTCTTCAATATCAAAATTGAAAAGCCAATTTGAAAGACCAATATCTTCGATCATATACCCTTTCGTTGTTTGCTCACGCCAACGCGCTACGATTGCAGGCACTCCGTTTCCTATACACATAATAGGCGAATGCATTTCGCAACCAAACAGTCCACAACTCTCTTTGTACACGGCAAGCGCCTCGTCGGGCAACCAAAATTCTTCTTTCACGACCGTTCTTTTCTGAATTTGCGGTGGTAATTTTTCGTAAATTGCACGTTTCCCAAGCGCTATTTGCGAACAATCTTCGGGGCAAATAAAAACTTTGAGATCGGTGTTTTCTACAATCTCGGTAATGGCTTTACGCAACGGCAAAAGGTCTGTTTCTTCCATTTTCTTATTATACGCGTCACGTTCAGCGTTGTAGGCGTCACTCTCTTTAATTTCCCAATACGGCGTATAGCGGTTTCGGGGAATACAGCAAACGAATTTACCTGATTCCAATCCGTATTTTTGCATGGTCTGCTCTGCCTTTACCGTATCCGTAAGGTTATAGGCAAATACTCCGTCACACCCAAAATCCATCACCTTTGCGTGAATACCGTTTTCTTTGGCGTATTGAAGGGATTTGGAATCTCTATAATAGATAAAAGCCGCTTTATTAAGTAGATTTTTTTGTTCTTGCAAATGGTCGAGCGCAATATCGGGACCGCAAGTAATCCCAAACAACCCAAAGGGTTTGTTCGTTCTCTCGTAAAACTGTTTTACGTCTTCATACGCAACGAAATAGGGAGCAGATGCGTGCACCAAAAAATCGCACTCGTCAACGGCAGTAAGGAGTTCTTTTTTGCCTTCTGAAATAGTTCCTTCCACGATTTTAACGTCGGGAAAATGGGAGCTAAGCATATTTCTAACAGAATCGTTTAATCTGCTTGCCCAAAGCGTTATTTTTGCGCTTGGAAACTTTTCTTTTAAGATGGCAAGAATAGCAGGGGAGTGTGCAATATCGCCAACGTTGACCGTTTGCCACGAACCGCGAAGTAATATATTCATAGTTTTCAATGTCTCCTTTTTTTCTTCATCATTATATAATAAAAGCAAAATGGTGTCAATATATTTTTTAACTCAGTTGATTGCTTTTTTTCGTATAATAAAGAAAAACTCCGAACCAATAGATGTAGTTCGGATTATACGTTTTTGGTGACCTTATCGGGTATCTCCGATACCCTTAAAAGGGAACCCTCGGAGAGCGTCGGCGATAAATCGCCTCGCGCGAACCCTTCGCGTTCATCGTGTTTCCCGATAAGACACAAAAAGAAAAGGACACCATTTGGTGTCCTGTTTTTTGGTGACCTTATCGGGACTCGAACCCGAGTTTGCGCCGTGAGAGGGCGCCGTCCTAACCGCTAGACGATAAGGCCAAGTGTTTATTGCTTATGTAGTATAGCACATTTTTTGCGGAATATCAACTGTTTTTTGGGTTTGAATAAAAAATTTCCACGGAAAAAGTTCGCTTTTTATTGATTGTTCTATTCGGGAACAAAAATGCAGAAAAAATGATTAAAAAACGAACAAAAATAATGAAAAAGGATATGGACAAATAGGGAATAATCTGTTATAATGTATTTAGCCGTATGCTTTTACGGATTAATAATAGAGAGGATAGTACATGAAACTGAAAAAATATGAGGGAAACCCTATTTTAAAACCCAACCCCGAAAATCAATGGGAAGAAAGATGCGTTCTTAACCCTGCGGTTATTTACGACGATAAAAACGAAGAATTCGTCATGCTGTACCGCGCGGCGGGCAACGACGTTCGTCACCAAATCAAGCTCGGTTTGGCAACCAGTAAAGACGGCGTCAACTTCGTCCGTCAAAGCGATAAACCCGCGTTTGAGGCAGGGCACTGCGAGCCCGACGGTGGGTGTGTAGAGGACCCTCGCCTTATGAAAATCGGCGATATGTATTATATGACGTATGCGGCGCGTGCGTATGCTCCTGGGCAATATTGGCTCGTGGAATACGTCGAAGGCGTTTCCAAAGCGCCTACGTATATGGACGAAACGGACGTTTGCGGTGAGGAATTGCCCGCGTTTGCCAAGGACAATATCACCGTAACCTATCTTGCGGCAACGAAAGATTTCAAAGTGTTCAAAAAATTCGGTCGTATTACGGAAGCGACGGTGGACGATAGGGACGTGTATTTGTTCCCCGAAAAAATCAACGGTAAATACGTTATGGTATCCCGTCCGAAATTCAAAAATGCGGGCGTAAAAATGCCGTCTATTTGGATTTCGTTCGGCGATGACCTTATCGAATATGGCAAGCCCGAGCTCCTTATGACGGGCGAACAATGGTGGGAAACCCAGCGTATGGGTGGCGGTACGCCTCCTATCAAGACGGACAAGGGTTGGTTTATGCTTTATCACGGTGTAGACGACAAGGGTGTGTACCGTGTCGGCGCGGTTATGATGGACCTCAACGATCCCAGAAAGATTATCGCGCGTACAAAGGATTTCCTTATGGAACCCGAACACGATTACGAAACCTGCGGTATTTACGAAGGTTGCGTATTCCCGACGGGCACGGTAGTTAAGGACGGAACGCTGTACGTTTATTACGGCACGGCGGATACGTACATTGGGTTAGCAACGGCAGATTTTAACGAGCTCGTCAATTACTTGATGACGGAATGTAAGATTTGATTTACGTTTTAGGGGAGAAGAAAAATGCGTTCTTATCAATACATAGCAGATTTTGAAAAACTTGGTTTTGGCTTGTTTGTGCACTTTGGACTTTACAGCGTGCAAGGGCAAGGGGAATGGTATCTTACGGCAAACCCCAATGCCGATAAAGAAAATTACAATAAACACCCGCAAAGATTTAACGTGGCGAAAAATTGGGCGAGAGATTTGGTTTCGACGGCGAAAAAGGCGGGCTGTAAATATATTACGCTCACAACCCGTCACCACGACGGTTTCTCGCTGTACGACACCTGCGGGCTGAACGATTTTGACGCGCCCCATTCGGCGTGTAAACGTGATTTGGTGCGTGAATTTGTTGACGAGTGTAACAAGCAAGGGATTGTACCTTTCTTCTATCATACGTTGCTTGATTGGCATCACCCCGATTATTATAATAATTTCGATTCGTATATCGATTATTTGATTAAGAGTGTGGAAATTCTTTGCACAAACTACGGCAAAATCGGTGGTTTGTGGTTTGACGGTTTCTGGGATAAACCCAATGCGAATTGGCAATTCGACCGCTTATACGGAACGATTAGAAAGCATCAGCCCGACGCAATGATTATCAACAATACGGGGCTTAGCGCGCTTGGTAAGGTTAGCCATCCCGAAATCGACAGCGTTACCTTTGAACGCGGTAATCCTTGCTTTGTGGATAATTCCGACCGACCGAGAGCGGGGGAAATGTGCGAAGTTATTTGCGACCATTGGGGATATGCGAAAAACGATATTTGCTTCAAATCCATGAAACAACTCTTAAATACGTTGATTACTTGCCGAAAGTTTAACTGCAATTTACTCCTCAATGCTGGTCCTCGCGCAAACGGTCTGCTTACGCCCATTGATAAGCAGCTTTTGGAAAGCATGGGCAAATGGATTAAAACGAACAAGAATTTCATTTACAACGCAAAATCTTGTGACGTTACGGCGGAAAATGCAATCGTTATGAAGGACGACAAATATTATTATGCCATTATCACCGACGTGCCCATGGGCGCAGATCCCAACGTTGCAAAGGAAAGAGAAAGCAGGTTGGTTACCGTGGATACGCATAAGAAACTCAAAGGCGCAATTTGGTTGGATTCGGGCGAAAAGGTTGAGCTTGAAAGCAAAAATTCCTTTGTTCCGAGGGCATTTACCTATGGTACTAGTTTATCTATTAGAGTGGCGAGGTTTACTCTTTAAAGAAGGCTATGCAGAACGATAAACGCGTAAAATACGCTTGTTATACAGTCAATATTTCAATGGCAATCGTGGGGAATTTATCCCCACTTTTGTTCATTACGTTTCAAGGCTTGTACGGTATTTCGTACACGCTGTTGGGGCTTTTGGTGCTGATTAACTTTTCTACACAGCTTTTTGTGGATTTAATTTTTTCGTTTTTCTCGCACCGCTTTAATATCCACGCAGCGGTAAAGGCGACGCCGATTTTGACGATTATCGGGTTGTCAGTTTACGCGCTGTTCCCGTTTGTTTTTGAAAACCACGTGTACGTGGGTTTGGTCATCGGTACGGTTATCTTTTCCGCAGCGAGTGGCTTTAGCGAAGTATTAATCAGTCCAGTAATTGCGGCTTTGCCCGCCAAAAATCCCGAACACGAAATGAGTAAGTTGCACTCTATCTACGCGTGGGGCGTTGTAGGGGTGGTCCTGTTTGCGACGGTCTTTTTGCTTGTATTTGGCAAAGTGGCTTGGCAATGGATGACGCTGATTTTGCTGATAGTTCCTATTCTTTCCGCCGTGCTGTTTTTCAGCGCAAAATTGCCCAAATTAGAAACGCCCGAGCGAATGTCGGGGGCATTGCAATTCCTTAAAAAGAAACAGCTTTGGGTTTGCTTTTTTGCGATTTTCTTGGGTGGCGCGGCAGAATGTACTATGGCGCAATGGTGTTCGGGGTATCTTGAACAAGCGCTCGGCATCAAGAAGGTGTGGGGGGACGTATTCGGTGTAGCCGTCTTTTCTATGACGCTAGGTATCGGGCGTTCTCTGTATGCAAAAATCGGCAAAAATATCGGTAAAGTTCTTTGTCTTGGCGGAATTGGCGCAACTCTTTGTTACGCGACGGCGATCGTGTCGCCCTATGCGGTATTGGGATTGGTGGCTTGCGCGTTGACAGGCTTTTGCGTGTCGATGCTTTGGCCGGGTAGCTTGGTTGTTGCGTCGGACAGATTTCCGATTGGCGGGGTGTTTATTTACGCAATGATGGCGGCTGGCGGCGATTTTGGCGCGGCAGTAGCTCCGCAAATGGTCGGGGTAATCACGGACAGCGTATCGGGTAAGGCTTGGGCTTTACAGTTTGCGACAAAATTAGGCATGACGGGGGAACAGCTCGGCATGAAAATCGGCATGCTTGTAGGCATGATGGTATCGCTGATTGCCATTTTTGTATATTTATATATATGGAAAACGCAAAAACGATACACGGCGAAAATTGAAAATCCGATTGAAAAGGAATTGAATTAACGCATAAAAGCGGTGTGTTCAAATCTCAAAAGCTTAGTTTGAGAAAATTAGAAAGGGAGGTTGCGTTATGGATTGCGAACGACGGAAGGCGTTGGTTGAAAAATATATAACCATTGTTTTAAACCTTTTGATTGCTATTTTTGCAGGGATGGGTTTTATCTTGTCTTGTTGCTTTGCCCGCAGGGACGGATATTCGCATTGGTCGACAAGACCGTTGTATTTTACACAGCAATCTAATATATGGATTGGCGTCACGTCGCTGATTTTTGCAATCTTTTTATTGCGGAAAAACGTAACGCAAAAGCAATGGATGGTGATAAGCGTTTTTAAATACGTTTTTACCGTCGCAATTACCGTCACGGGCGTCATCTTCTGTTCAATTCTCGCGCCTTTTGCCGATTATAACGTTTGGACGTTTGCGAGCGTTTTGACGCACGTCGTTGTCCCCGTGTTATCCGTGGTTGACTTTTTTATCAACAAATCGATTGTCAAGTTCAATAAGAAATTTGTTTGGTGCAGTTTTATTCCGCTGGTTTATTACCTTATTTTTGCCAGCGTTTTAGGCGCTTTTAACGTGGATTTTGGTAGGGGAGAGCCTTATCCCTACTTTTTCTTAAATTTCCACTCGGAAGTGGGGTTGTTCGGGTTTATAGCGAAGTGGCCTCCGCAAATCGGTTCCTTTTATTGGTTTGTCTTCTTTGGTGGCTATATATTCCTATTGGGTTTTGTTTACTATAAGATTCACGCGAATTTGTGCAAACGAAGAAAAAAGGAATTTGATTGCAACAATTAAAAAGATAAAAAACGACGGTTTATTGACCGTCGTTTTTTGGTACCCCCAACAGGAATCGAACCTGTAATTGCCCCTTAGGAGGGGGCTGTTATATCCATTTAACTATGAAGGCATATCTAGTCGTTTTACAATGATATACTGTATTATACTCCATTTTTTTATAAATTGCAATTATTTTTCACGTTCTTTATAAAAACGAAAAAAGTGCTAATATTATAAGATTGGCTTATGGCAACCATAACAAAAATTTATTTTTTAGATGTTTCTTATAAAAAATACCAATATTTTTATGACTTTTTCTTAAAAATGCCCGTTAAACTCTTGCCAAATCAATAAAAAGATGATAAGATATTATCGTATCAAAAAAATCGATTGATTTTTGGTATACAATCAATAATTTTGAAAATATAAAAGGAGATAAATTATATATGAGTTACGTACAGAGAGTTTTAGACGATTTGAAGGCTCGCAACCCTGGCGAAAAGGAATTCCATCAGGCAGCGACGGAAATTTTGCTCACGTTAGAGCCCGTTATCAACGCGCATCCCGAATACGAAAAGGCGGCGCTTTTAGAGCGTTTTACCGAACCCGAACGCACGATTTTATTCCGTGTGCCTTGGGTGGATGATAACGGCAACGTACACGTCAACAAGGGGTACCGCGTGCAATTTAACAGCGCAATCGGGCCTTATAAGGGCGGTCTTCGTTTCCACCCGTCCGTAAACCTTTCGGTTATCAAGTTCTTGGGTTTGGAACAGATTTTGAAAAACAGCCTTACGGGCTTGCCTATCGGCGGAGGTAAGGGTGGCTCGGACTTCGACCCGAAGGGTAAATCTGATAGAGAAATTATGGCGTTCTGCCAAAGCTTTATGTTGGAACTTTTCCGTCACGTTGGCGCGGATACGGACGTTCCCGCAGGGGATATCGGCGTAGGCGCGCGTGAGGTCGGTTATTTGTTCGGTCAGTACAAACGTATCCGTGACGAACACGTGGGCGTGTTGACGGGCAGAGGACTTTCCTACGGTGGTTCGCTTGTTAGAAAGGAAGCGACGGGCTACGGTCTTGTGTATATCACGTCGGAAGCGATGCGCCTTCGCGGGGACAGCTTTGAAGGCAAAACGACGATTGTTTCGGGTAGCGGTAACGTAGCGATTTATGCTTGTGAAAAGGCGCAACAGCTCGGCGCTAAGGTCGTAGCGATGTACGATTCCAACGGCTATATTTACGACCCGAACGGTATTCAGCTCGACGTAGTAAAACAGATTAAGGAAGTAGAACGCGCACGTATTAAGGAATATGCAAACCGCGTGCCCGGCTCGAAATACGTAGAGGGTTGCAAGGGAATTTGGACGATTCCTTGCGACGTGGCATTGCCTTGTGCGACGCAGAACGAAATCGACGCGGAAAGCGCGGCGGCTCTCGTGAAAAACGGCGTGAAATATGTTGCGGAAGGCGCGAATATGCCTTCGACGCTGGAAGCGATTGAAACCTTCCAAAATGCGGATGGCGTGGTGTTTTTGCCCGCAAAAGCGGCAAACGCAGGCGGCGTAGCAACTTCGGCGCTCGAAATGGCGCAATCTTCGGGCAGACTGTATTGGTCGGCGGAAGAAGTGGACGCAAAACTCAAAACGATTATGGTCAATATTTATAAAAATATCGACACGGCGGCAAAGAAATACGGCTTTGAGGGCAACTACGTAATGGGTGCGAACATAGCGGGCTTTGAAAAGGTAGCCGAGGCAATGATGGCGCACGGCATCGTATAATTCCGCATACCGAGAGAGAGTATTAAAAGAAAAAATGTCAACTTATGAAAATAGAGAAAAGGATTCGGTTTTTTATCGGGTCTTTTTCTTTTTTTTGTCCGATTGCGAAGTATCAAAATTTTCCATTTGGGCATACTCTGTTTAGTGAATAAAAGCAAAGGAGTATCTGCCCATGAATCCATTTCAAGAAAAACCGATGCCTATAGAAAAGGCGTTGCAAAATTGGAAAGAACTGTACCCGCAAGCGTACGATAAGCGCGAAATCGACCCGTATACCAAGACGAGAATTATTCTGATGAACGGAACGGAATTCGAATCGAATTGGTTTTCGCATCAGCTAGCGCGGCATACCGACGACAACGACTTGCGCCGAGATATAGCGCTCACGCGTGAAATTGAAAAGCAACAGCAATTACAAATTTCGCTGTTAAAACCCGCCAACGAGACGATTTTGGAACATACGATATCGTACGAACAGTTGGCGGTCGATTTGACGGCAGAGCTTGCAAAACGTGAATTGGATTGCAACGTAAAAACGGCGCTTGATTTTGCGCTTTTAGAAGATTTTGACCATTTGTATCGGTATGCAAACTTATTAGAAATGGACCAAGGCATTGCCGCCGAGTGGTTGGTTGGTCGATATACCGAGATTATGCCCGGACGGCCGACGATTGCCCATCACCGCTATCCTATGGATAACGTACGTCGCAATATCAACGCAAAAGAATCGGATACGCAAACGGTACTTGCGACCATGATTATTACCGCTGCGGAACAGCAAACGATGAACTACTATATGAACGTGACGAATTTTGCTTGCAACGATATGGCGCGTAAGCTGTATCAAGAAATCGCGCTCGTGGAAGAGGAGCACGTTACGCAGTACGAATCGCTGATGGACCCTAACGCAACGTGGCTGGAAATGCTGCTTTGGCACGAGTATTGCGAGTGTTATTTGTATTGGTCGTGCTATAAGACGGAAACGGATCCGTACGTGAAAGGTCTTTGGGAAATGTATTTGTCCTTCGAGATTTCGCACCTGCATAAAGCGGCGGAACTCCTTAAAAAATACGAAAAGAAAGATTGGGAAGAGGTCATCAAGGACCCGAAATTTCCAAAGCCCTTGTCCTTGCACGAAAATATCGATTACGTGCGGAAGATTTTGGGGGAAACGGTGCAGTATACGTCCAAGCGCGAGGAATACGTGCGCGTGAGAGATTTGCCTGAAAATGCCGACTTTTTCCGTTTCCAAAAGACGATTCAGCCCACGGCACAGATGACGCCGTCGCATAATGTGATAGAGAAGTTTATTTGTAAGCGCGGAGCGGATTATCGATACCAAGTGGCGCCCTCGCCCGTACCCGAACTTCGTAACCGTCGGGAAGATAATACCTCGGTAGGTCGGAAACCGAACGCGGCGGAGTCTACAGACTTTTTCTGCAATAAATAAAGCGTAGCAAAACGGCGCCTTTTCGTAAAAGGGGGCGCCGTTTTACGTGTGATAAAAAATTTTCAGTTTTCGATAAAAAAGCATAAAAAAATAATTGACAAAGTTTTTGAAATGCTATATAATGAAAAAGCTTTGGGGATATGGCTCAGTTGGTAGAGCGCCTCGTTCGCAACGAGGAGGCCAGCGGTTCGAATCCGCTTATCTCCACCAAAAAATAAAGACAGGTCTTGTGCCTGTCTTTATTTTTTGTCGATAACCGAAAGAACCGCTGAGGTGTCAGCGGTTCGCGCGAGCAACGACCGAAAACGAACGCTTACATAAAAAAATGAAACTTGTCGGCGTTGCGACGCTCTCGCCATAGGCGAGAATCCGCTTATCTAACACAAGCGCATGCCGTAGTGCATTTCATTATTTTGGCTTGATTTTTTAATCTGTCTATGCTATAATTTTTTTGAGGTATATTATGGATTTTATCGTATATAATCAATCTATAAAACGAAACGATTTTTTATTAGACTATATTTTTAACACGCTGAAAGAAAATTTATCTTTTATATACGGCGAAGATATGATAAATACTGAAAGCCGTCAAAATTGGATAAATAACAATCTCTTGAATATAGATATATATTGGCGTATGGTTATAGCTTATAATGAAGATAAGCCTTGTGGGTTTTTAATATATACAATTCAAGATGACTGTTTTATAGTCAATGATATTGAAATCAATAAGGAATACAGAATAAATCCTGTTCTTTTGCGTGGCTTATTCTTGAATGCCTTTGTACTCGAAAAAGGAAAATGGAATACATTAAGAGGCTATATCAATCATAAAAATACTGTATCAAAAAAGAATTTCTTAAGGTTAGCAACTGAAATTGTAGAAACTGAACGCGGAATTTCGTTTACGATAACCAAAGAAGAAATTAAAAATAGATTTTTCATAAAATCTGGTTCGATTTAGGTTACACTCGCTCCACCAAAATGGACATAACCTTACTCGCCGTTTGAGTTTGTCTTTAATCGTTTATAAATAAACAGAAAGGTGTACTTTTCGTTTTTCTACACATACTGCAAAAAAGGACGGTGACGATTATGATTAAAATCGCTTTTTTCGATACCAAACCGTATGACAAGGACGCTTTTGAAAAAGCGCTTGCCAATCGTAAAAATGCGGATTTGGAATTCCATTATTTTGAAACGAAATTAAACAAAGACACGGTGGACCTTGCCAAAGGCTTTGACGGCGTTTGCGTTTTTGTAAACGATACGGTCGATAGCGCGGTGGTAGAGCGTTTGCACGCTTTGGGGGTAAAACTCATTGCCTTGCGTTGCGCGGGCTTTAACAACGTGGACCGCAAAAAAGCTGCGGGGAAACTGCGTATCGTGCGTGTGCCCGCCTATTCGCCCTATGCGGTTGCAGAGCACGCTATGGCGCTTTTGTTGACCTCTATTCGCCGTACGCACAAGGCGTATATCCGCACGAAAGATTTCAATTTCAGCCTTTCGGGCTTGACGGGCTTTGATTTGCACGGCAAGACGGTGGGCGTTATCGGAACGGGGCGTATCGGGCGTGTATTCGTCGATATTTGCCGCGGTTTCGGTATGAAAGTCTTGGCGTATGATAAATACCCCGCGCCCGATTTCGAGCGTGAAAACGTGCAATACGTGAGCTTGGACGAGCTCTTTGAAAAGAGCGACGTAATATCCCTGCATTGTCCGTTGGCGGAGGACAGCTATCATATTATTGACGAAAAGGCGATTGAAAAGTGTAAGCGCGGCGTGGTAATTATCAATACTTCGCGTGGTGCGTTGGTGGACGCGGAGGCGCTACTTGGCGGTATCAAGGCGAGGAAAGTCGGCGCGGCGTGTTTGGACGTGTACGAGGAGGAAGGGGATTTCTTCTTTGAAGATTTTTCGGGACATATCGTAGACGACGACGTGTTGGCGCGGCTTATATCCATGCCCAACGTGTTGGTGACTTCCCATCAAGCTTTTTTGACGGAAGAGGCGCTGTCCAACATAGCGGAAACGACGGTGCAAAATATCGTGGAAATTCTCCAAACGGGCACTTGCGAAAACGAGTTGACCTTATAAAAACACAACGACACAAAAAATACGGCGCATCCGATAAAGGGACGCGCCGTATAATTTTTATGTGCCATTATTTGTCTGTTTTTTCGTTGTTTTCCGCTTTCTTTTCGGCTCTGTTCGACCAAGTACGGAAGAGGGACAAAATCGGCAGAATAACGCCGCCGAGGATATTCCCTACAACGCAAATCAAGAGATACACAACCGCTTTGCCCGAAAAACCCGTAAAGTAGAAATACAGAGTATTCGCAACCGAGTGGTCAAACCCGCAAAACGCAAACACGATAATCGGGAACATAACGCCGACGGTGGTGGACAAACCTTTTCGGGGTGCGTAGTTTACCGCGCCGATAGAAAGGGTGATTAAAAAACCGCAAAGGATAGAGGACGTTAAGGCTTTGACGTACCAGAACTCCGCGTGGAGTTTCTTCAAAATAAACCCTGCCTCGGGAACGACCGTATCGCCCAAAACGGAATACCGCACAAGAACGGCGGCGAAAAGAACGCCGAGTATATTCCCCAAGAAACATACGGGGAGACGCCACCAATTTTTAGCGCCCATTTCGGGCATATCGGAAATCAGCCCCGTAAAGAGTTTCATTTCAAACATAACGATTGCCAAAATACCGAGGGAGAAGAGTGCCGAGCCTAGCAGTTTTCCCCACGTTGCGTCCAGGCTAAGTGAAAGTAAGAACGCCGTACCGCCGACGCCAATCATGACGCCTGCGCAGAAGGACATAAGGCAGAAGGACGCAAATTGCGCTTTCGTCAATTTTTCCAAAGATTTCATAGTAGTACCGACCTCGATAAAAACTACGGTTTTATAAACAAACCTATATGATTATAATGCAAAAGATAAAAAAAATCAAGCCAAAAACACAAAATTTATAAAATAACGAAGAAAAAACTCCGTGGGTAAATTTTTTCTAACACTTGACAATGCAAATGCTTTGGTATATAATAGAAAAAATCAAACACGGGGTTTTATTATGGCGTATATTCAGTTGCACGTTTACAGCAGAGCTTTGGGGATACAAACGGAAGTGGGTGTGATTATTCCCCAACAAGATACGGCGGGCGAAATCGGTATCGGCAACGCCGCAAACAAGCAAAAATACCGCTCGTTATACCTCTTGCACGGGCTTAGCGACGACCAAACGATATGGCATAGAAGAACGTCGATAGAACGCTATGCAACGGAGTACGGCATTTGCGTGGTGATGCCTTGCGGTGGCAGAAGTTTTTATATGAACCAACAAAACGGTCAGGCATATTACAATTTTGTCGCTAAGGAATTGCCTGCGCTAATCAGCGAATTTTTCAACGTATCCGACAAGAGGGAGGACCGCTATATTGCGGGGAATTCTATGGGCGGATACGGCGCTTTGAAGATTGCATTAAAAGAAAACGAAACGTTTGCGGGCGGGGCAGGGCTCTCGTCGGTGGCGGATATTCGGACGGGATTGTTTAAGGAACTTATCGAGGGGAATATCGGCAAAGAAAATTATCTTTCCGATGACGAAGACTTGTTTGCTTTGTCAGCAAAGTATGAAAATGCAAACACGAAACCGCGTTTGTATATGTGTTGCGGGACGGAAGATTTTTTATATTCTGACAACGTAAAACTTTGCAATCACTTGCAAAAGCTTGATTTCGATTATACTTACGAGGAAAGCGAAGGGACGCACGAGTGGGGATATTGGGATAAAAAGATTCAGAGTGTTTTAAAATGGGCATTTGGGAATAAATAAAAATAACAACGGCTCGTCCATGTTGGGCGAGCCGTCCTTTTATGTAGCTTTATTCGTCAAATTTGTTTTCCAAGAACCGTTTTACGTCGTATTCCTGTCTATAAATAAGATAGGTGGTGACGTTGGGCGCGGTGAAATCTTTCAGGGCAACCTCTTCCAAATCTCCGCTTTCCAATTTATCCTTTACAAGCTTATACGGCAAGAAGGAATACCCCAAACCGTTTTCCAAATAGGGCAACAGCTTAGACGAGTTATCCACGTCCAAACGGAAAATATGGTTTTTCGGGAAGAGGGAACGGATAAATACACCCGCCTCGCTCAGCGTGAAATCGCACATAAGATAGGGGAGCTTAGAAAGTTGCTCTTTTGTAACGCCGTCGGGATATGCGTTCATACCTTTTTTGCAAACGAGCGCTACGCGGTCGACGTCGTACACGTCGCAGGCGTACCCTAAACGCTTTAAAGGAATTGCCGAAAAGACCATATCCAGCATATTATCTTGTAATTGCTGAATAAGGTCCAGCGAATGTCCCAACATGACTTTGATGGACGTAATCGTGTTATTCTTTAAACACTCGTCTACAAGGGGTTTGACGTAAATTTCGTACGTAGCATTGATTGCGCCGATAGAAAATTTACGGCTGTGGGAAGAGAGCGCGTTCATTTCCTCGATAGAGGTGCTTTGCAACTCTAAAATACGCTCAGCGTAGCGCAGGAAAATTTCGCCCGCCTCCGTCAGCTTGACCGTTTTCGAGCCACGGGTAAAAAGTTTTTTACCCACTTCTTTTTCGAGTTCGCTGATGCGGTTGGTGACCGTCGATTGCGCAATGAACAGTTGTTCCGCCGCCAAAGTGAAGTTTTTAACTTTCGATAAAAAGATAAACGTCTTTAATTCTTCGGTATTCATTTGAAATATTGATTGCCCCCGTCAGTTTAATCTATTATTTTAATTATAACGCCTATTTGCAAAAAAATCAATAGTTTTAATGCAAAAAATCGATAATATTAAAAAATTTTTATTTTTATGTATTTTTCAGGAAAATGCCCGCCATGATTGACAAAACCGCGCAAATGCGGTATACTTAATGAGAATAGCCAAGAAAAGGAAATGATTATGGAAAAAACGGAGATAATCGAGAGAGTAGAGGCGCTGAAAGAAGAGCTTGCAAAAGGGAACGGTTACGGAGAAAGGGTATTGCTGGTCGCGGCAACGAAAACGCAGACGGCGGAAACAATCAACTTTGCAATCGAAGGCGGAGTGGACGCGGTGGCGGAAAACAAACCGCAGGAATTTCGCGATAAAAACGAGTTTCTTTTGCCTTGTCCTCGTCATTTTATTGGACATTTGCAGACGAATAAAATCAAATATTTAATTGGTAAAATTGATTTGTATCACTCGTGCGATAGGGACGATTTGGTAAACGAACTCGCCAAACAATCGCTTGCGCGCGGTATCGTATCGGATATTTTATTGCAGATAAATATTGGCAACGAAGAAACGAAGGGCGGGTTTTCGTATGAAAGCGCAAAAGAAGTATTTACGCGTGTTTCACAAACGGCAGGCTTGCGCGTAAAGGGCTTTATGGCGATGTTGCCAGAGAGTGATGATGAAGAACTGCTCCGCACGTTGACGCGAAAAATGCGCGCTCTGTTCGATTGGGCGAAAACGCAGTCGGCGGACGTGGAATACCTTTCGATGGGTATGAGCGGGGATTACAAATTGTGCGTGGAAGAAGGTAGCAACGTGATTCGGGTGGGCTCTACGATTTTCGGCGCAAGAAATTACACGGTATAAAATTGGGTTACGGAGAGTAAAAAGATGGAAGAAAAGAAACGTAAAATTATACGTAAACTGTTGGCGATTTCGCTTGCGGTTGTGCTTTCGCTTTTTACTCTGTACGGAGTAGCTTGTTTGGGCGCGCAATATCAAATTAAGCATTGGAAATATTGGTATCCTTATTATGAAAAAATCGATATAGAGCCGCTTTTGGATAAGGCGGAGCGCACAGAGGAGGATTACGCAACGTTGTACGCGCAAACGGGCTTGACGGAGATTGGGATTGAGGATACCCTTGCGCAATGGAACGGTAAAAAGACTGTGTTGCGTATACAAGATTCCTATTTCCAAGACGTGTATATTTATAGAGAATACGTTGCGGGGGTTATGTGCCAAGAATCGATGACTTCGGTTGCGACGTTGGCGCATTTGCAGGACGGCGACGTATTGGTAACGGCGGCTACGACGGTATCGTGGTGGCGTTGGGGGCATTCTGCAATCGTCGTGGATGCGGCGAGGGGGTTGCTGGTTGAATCGACGCAGATTGGTAGCAACAGCAGATGCAATCCTACGTCGGTGTTTGTAGACCGCCCCAATTTTATGGTTTTACGCCCCAAGGTAGACGCGGAAGTAAAACGCCAAGTGGCGGATTTTGCGAAACAGTATCTCGTTGGGTTACCCTATGATTTTACAGCGGGGATATTATCCAAAAAGAAAGCGGTACCTCTGAAAGGTACGCAATGCGCCCATTTGGTTTGGTACGCTTATAAACAATTCGGTATTGATTTGGACAGCAACGGCGGACTCTTGGTCGTACCGCAAGACATTGCAAATTCCCCTTATATGGAAGTCGTACAAGTGTTTGGATTTCACCCGCAAGGATTATGGAGATGAAAGAACGGTCGCATACAAACGAATACGCATTGATTACGGGCGCTACGGGCGGTTTAGGGAAAGCGTTCGTTTACGCTGTGGCAAAGCGTGGGTATTCCTTGCTTTTAACGGGTAGGAGCGAAGAAAAACTGGTTGTATTGCAAGCGGAAATTGCTGAAAAATATCCCGATATTTCTACGCGCGTTTACGCCTGTGATTTGTCGGATACGGCTAGCCGTATCGGGTTAATGGAAAAAATTAAGGCGGAAAATATCCGTCTTTCCTTGCTCGCCAACGTTGCGGGCGCAGATATTCAAAAGGGCTTAATCGAATACACGCAAGAGAAGATTGCCTTTCAATGCCGTGTCAATTTTGAAAGTGTCGTTGCGCTTTGTCGATTTGCGATTGAAAACAGAGCCGATAGGTTAGAAATCGTCAACGTTTCGTCGGTGTCGGGGATATATCCAATGCCCTATTTTGCAATTTACAGCGCAACGAAAGGAGCGCTTACGTCCTTTTCGCAGAGCCTTCGCGCGGAGATGCAAGGGAAAAACGTAGCGGTAACGGCAATTTTGCCAGGCGCAATGCCCACGCGCGAGGATATCAAGGCGCAAATCAAAGGGCAGGGGCTGTGGGGGAAACTCGCGGCGAAATCGCCCGAAGAGGTAGCGGAAAAATCCTTGAAAGCCGTCCGCAAAAACAAACGCAAGGTCATCGTGGGGTTTTGGAATAAGGTAATGCGCGTAGGGACTTGTTGGATGCCGACTTCGTGGCGCTTGCGCTTTATCGCCAAGCGGTGGAGCAAAATTTCCAAAGATGCCTTTTAACGTAAAATGAAACGAAATCAAAACGTTTTTTTGTCTAAACAGAGGGGAAAACGTTTTTATTTTTGTGAAAAAAATCGGTTATTTCCGTGAAGAAAAGCAAAATCGCCCCTTAAATCCTTGACAAAGCACTTCAATTTGAGTATAATCGATTTAATAAATTGAAATGCGTTGTGCAATCGAAAAAATAGTAGGAGAAGGAAGAAGTATGATAGAATTTAATCCTATGAGTAATTTATTGGAGCAGGACCAATACAAATACAACCTGCAAGACGTCGCGAAGCCTAATTTATTCCGTGACATTTATCCGTACGACGAAGTGCCGAAAACTTCGTTCAACCATCGCCGTGTGCCGATGAATATGCCCAAAGAGATTTGGATGACGGATACGACGTTCCGTGACGGACAGCAATCCCGCGCGCCTTATACCGCAAAACAAATCGTAGATATTTACAAGTTGATCGCGCGCCTTGGCGGTCCTAAGGGTATCATCCGTCAAAGTGAGTTTTTCGTATATACGAAAAAAGACAGAGATGCGCTTGAACAATGTATGGCGCTCGGATATAAATTCCCCGAAATTACCACTTGGATTCGCGCCAAGAAGGAAGACTTTGAGCTTGTGCACGATATCGGTATCAAAGAAACGGGTATTTTGGTCAGCTGTTCCGATTATCACATTTTCAAAAAACTGAACATGAGCAGAAAACAGGCGTACGAACATTATCTTGGCGTCGTTCGCCAGGCGTTCGACGCAGGTATTTCGCCTAGATGTCATTTGGAAGATTTGACGCGCGCAGATTTGTACGGCTTTGTCGTACCGTTCGTAAACGCATTGGTGGAACTTTCCAAGGAAGCGAATATTCCCGTCAAAATCCGTATGTGCGATACGATGGGTTACGGCGTTCCTTTTACGGGTGCTGCACCTCCGAGAAGTGTTCCCGGACTTGTTTACGCGTTGCATCATTATTCTGACGTTACGTCGGAAATGCTCGAGTGGCACGGTCATAACGATTTCTATATGGGCGTAGCCAACGCCGTTAGCGCATGGCTGTTTGGCGCGAGCGCCGTTAACTGTTCGCTTCTTGGTATTGGCGAAAGAACGGGTAACGTGCCTTTGGAAGCAATGGTTATGCAATACGCGTCCTTGCGCGGCACGCTCGATGGGATGGATACGACGGCGATTACGGACATTGCCGAATATTTCAAAAAGGAACTCGGCTACGATATTCCGCCGATGACGCCGTTTGTGGGTAGCGCGTTCAATTTGACAAGAGCGGGCGTTCACGCCGACGGTATGATGAAAGACGCGGAAATATACAACATTTTCGATACGGAAAAAATTCTCAACCGTCCCGCGGAAGTTTCGATATCTAATACCTCGGGCTTGGCTGGTATTGCGTATTGGATTAACAAGCATTATAAGTTGCCTCCCGAAAAGCAGGTTGGTAAGCAAGATTGGTTGGTTAAGACAATCAAGGACGAAATCGATAAACTGTACGCAGACGGCAGAACGACGGTTATGGGCGAAGAGGAATTGCATGCGCTTGTGGACGGCTTGAAAGACAACGAACAAAGCACGATCAAAGGCATGAAGCTGTAAGGAAAAAGGAGAGAATATGGGCTATACGATAGCGCAAAAAATTATAAAGGAACACCTTGTCTGTGGGGAAATGGTTGCAGGCAAGGAGATTGGATTGAAAATCGACCAAACGCTGACACAGGACGCTACGGGTACGATGGCGTATCTGCAATTCGAGGCGATGGGGATTGACCGTGTAAAGACGGAGCTTTCCGTCGCTTACATAGACCACAATACGTTACAGGCGGGCTTTGAAAATGCAGACGACCACCGTTATATTCAAACGGTAACCAAAAAGCATGGTATTCGTTTTTCCCGTCCCGGTAACGGTATCTGCCATCAGGTACATTTGGAACGTTTTTCTAAGCCCGGTAAGACCTTGATTGGCTCGGACAGCCATACGCCTACGGCGGGTGGTATCGGCATGCTTGGTATGGGCGCAGGCGGTTTGGACGTAGCCGTTGCTATGGGTGGCGGTACGTACTATATCACTATGCCTAAAATGATTAAAGTCAACCTTGTAGGACAGCTTTCCGATTACGTTGGAGCAAAGGACGTCATTTTGGAAGTATTGCGTTTGCTCGGCGTGAAAGGCGGTGTTGGCGCGATTGTGGAATATGGAGGAGAGGGGGTAAAAACTCTGTCCGTACCGCAACGTGCGACGATTACCAATATGGGCGCGGAGCTTGGCGCGACGACGTCTATCTTCCCGTCCGATGAGGTAACAAAAGCTTTCTTAAAGGCGGAAAATCGCGAGGAAGATTGGATTGAACTTTCCTCGGATAAGGACGCAATATTTGATGCGGAATACACGGTGGATTTGTCCGCTCTGAAACCCTTGGCGGCTTGTCCGCACAGCCCCGACAACGTAAAGGCGGTTGCGGAGCTTTCGGGCATGAAAATCAACCAGGTATGTATCGGCTCGTGCACCAACTCCTCCCTTGCGGATATGTTGACGGTGGCGGCGATGCTTAAAGGTAAGACGGTGCATCCTGACGTCAGTTTGTCGATTTCTCCCGGTTCTAAGCAAGTATATACGATGCTTGCAGAATGCGGTGCGCTTGCCGATTTAATCAATGCGGGCGCGCGTATTTTGGAATGCGCTTGCGGGCCTTGTATCGGTATGGGTTTCTCGCCGCAGTCGGCTGGCGTAAGCTTGCGTACGTTCAACCGTAACTTCTTGGCGCGTAGCGGTACGGCGGACGCGCAGGTATATTTGGTTTCTCCCGAAACGGCGGCTGCATCGGCAATTTCGGGCGTGTTTACCGACCCCACGACGTTTGGCAAGGCGCCTAAGGTGGAAATGCCGACCGTCTTTAAAATCAACGATAATTTGATTGAAATGCCCGTAAAAGCGGAAGATATGGACAGCGTTACTGTACAGCGCGGACCGAATATCAAACCGATTCCCGTTGGCAAGGCGCCCGACGAAAATCTCGCATGCGAGCTGATTTTGAAGGTGGGCGACGATATCACAACCGACCATATTATGCCCGCGGGGACAAAAGTATTGCCGTACAGATCGAACGTGCCGAAACTTTCGGAATTCTGCTTTACGGTCTGCGACAAAGAATTCCCCGAACGCGCAAAGAAAAAGGGTGGCGGTGTGATTTTAGGCGGCGTCAACTATGGGCAAGGCTCTTCTCGTGAACACGCGGCGCTCGTGCCCTTGTATTTGGGGATTAAAGCGGTTGTTGCGAAGAGTTTTGCGCGTATTCACGTGGCAAATCTTATCAACTTCGGTATTGTACCGATGACGCTTGTCAATCCCGATGATTACGACAATTTCGCTGAGGGCGACCAAATCGCAATCGACGGTTTTGCTGCGGCGGTTGCAGGCGCAACGGAAGCGACGCTCGTCAATAAAACGAATGGTAAAACGGCAAAACTTAGCCTTAATTTGTCGGCTCGTCAACGTGAAATGTTGCTGGCGGGCGGTTGCTTAAATTATACGAAAAACGCAAAATAATTAGGAGTGAACTATGGAAAAGGAAGAATACAAAGCGCAACTTGACGTTGCGTGCGAAAAATTTAGAAAATTGATGTCGGAACAGCTCACGCGCGTAGAAGATATGAAGGCGCAAGGCGATTTTGTCGATTATGCGGCTCTCGATTGCATTAAAATCGGCGTTTGCGGCGGGGACGGTATCGGTCCAATTATTTCCGCGCAAGCCCGTCGCGTGCTTGAATTTATCCTTGCAGACCTCGTTGAGGCGGGTAAAGTTGCATTTAAAGATATCGAAGGCTTGACGATTGAAAACCGTATCGCAAAAGGTAAGGCAATCCCCGATGACGTTATGGCGGAGCTCAAAGCTTGTCATATCATTTTGAAAGGTCCCACGACTACGCCGCAAAAGGGTAGCGGTATGCCTAACATCGAATCGGCTAACGTAGCAATGCGTAAGGCGCTCGATTTGTTTGCGAATATCCGTCCTGTCAAAGTGCCCGAAGAAGGTATCAACTGGACGATTTTCCGTGAAAACACCGAGGGTGGGTACGCAATCGGCTCGTCGGGTTTTAATATCACGGAAGATTTGGCGGTAGATTTCACGATTACGACCAAACAAGGCTCGGACAGAATTGCTCGCCTTGCGTACGATTATGCGCACAAAAACGGCTTAAACCGCGTTTCGCTCGTTACCAAAGCGAACGTTATCAAGACGACGGACGGCAACTTCTTGGAAGATTGCCACAAAGTTGGTGATTTGTACCCCGATATCATTACGGACGAGTGGTATGCGGATATTATGACGGCGAAGCTCGTGGATAAAAAACGTCGTCGCGATTTTAAGGTGTTGCTGTTACCCAATCTCTACGGCGATATTATTTCGGACGAAGCGGCAGAATTCCAAGGCGGTGTCGGTACTGCTGGTTGCGCAAATATCGGTAAAAAATACGCAATGTTCGAGGCGATTCACGGCTCTGCGCCCCGTATGATTACCGAGGGCAGAGGACAGTATGCGGATCCTTGTTCCATGCTCCGCGCTTGCGTTATGCTCCTTTCGCATATCGGTTTGCAGGACAGAGCGGACAAATTGGAACGCGCGCTCGATATCTGCTCTTTTGAAGAAAAGAAATACGTTATCACGGGCAGAGATACGGGGGCAACCTGTCAGCAGTTCGGCGATTACGTCATGGAAACGCTGACCAGCCTTTAACTTAGTTAAATTTAACGAAAATCGACGAAAAACTCTCTTAAAAACAAGGGGGTTTTTCTTTTTTGCCCGTTGACAATTTCATGAAGTCGTGATATAATAAATATAATAACCGATATGGAGGCGTATATGGATTATAAGAAGAATTATCGCGATTGGATTGACAGTCCGTTTTTAAACGAAGAGGGCAAGGCGGAGTTGACCGCGATTGCGGATAACGAAAAGGATATCGAATACCGTTTTGGCGGCGAATTGGAATTCGGCACGGCAGGTATGCGCGGTGTGATTGGTTACGGCATGAACATGATGAACGTATACACGGTAAAACGCGCGACGCAAGGGCTTGCGGAATGGGTAAAGAGTCTTGGAAAAGCGGCGATGGAAAAGGGCGTCGTTATCTCGTTTGATACGCGCAGAAAATCGGAGGAATTTGCTAAGGCGACAGCAGCCGTATTGGCGAAAAACGGTATCAAAGCGTACCTTTTTGACGACGTACATCCCGTACCGATGCTTTCTTATGCGGTTCGTTATTTAAAAACGATTGCGGGCGTTATGATTACGGCTAGCCATAACCCCAAGGAATATAACGGCTATAAAGTATATGGCGAAGACGGAGCGCAGATGTCTCCCGAGGATACGGCAATCGTCGTGGATTATATCAATAAAACCGATTATTTGTCGGTTGAAGGCGACGAAAATAGCGCGCTTATTTTCCCCGTTCCTGCAAAATTGGACGAAGATTATATCGAAGAGTTGTCAAAGCTTACCCTCTCGAAAGAGGCTGTGGAAAAATGTGGCGCTAACTTGAAACTCGTCTATACGCCCGTACACGGTAGCGGTTACAAGCCCGTTACGGCAATTTTGAAAAAGCTCGGTATCAACACGACGGTTGTTGAAGAACAGACGACGAAAGACACCGAATTTTCCACAGTAAAAGTGCCCAATCCCGAGTTCAAGGAAACCCTTTCTATGGGTATTGAGCTTGCCAATAAAATCAACGCGGACGTCGTGTTTGGTACCGACCCCGATTCCGACCGTTTGGGCGTTGCGCTCAAAAACGAAGAGGGGGATTTCGTCGCGCTTTCGGGTAATCAGGTCGGCATTTTGTTGCTCGATTATATTTTGACAAGACTTGCGGAAGACAAGGCGATGCCCGATAATGCGGCGGTGGTAAAATCGTTTGTTACGACGGGTATGGCAAAGGCGCTTTGCGACGATTACGGTGTGACCTTGTACGAAACGCCCGTTGGCTTTAAGTTTATCGGCGAAAAAATCAAACAATGGGAACGCGACAACAAGCATACGTATATTTTCGGTTTTGAAGAATCGTGCGGGTATCTTCGCGGTACGCACGCAAGAGATAAAGACGCTGTCGTAGCGTCTATGCTCTGCGCAGAAATGGTTTGTTATTATACCTATATCGGCAAAACGGTGTTCGCGCGGTTGCAGGAAATATACGCGAAATACGGTTACGTGCTTGACCTTAATATATCCGTGCAATATTCGGGCTTGAACGCTATGAAGGAAATGAACGCGGTCGTAGACGGCTTGAAAACGCTCAAAGTGGACGAAATCGGCGGTATGAAAGTGGATGCTGTACGCGATTACAGCGCGGCGAAACGCACCGCTGCGGACGGTACGGTTAGTGAAATGGATATTCCAAAATGTAACTGCGTATATTACGAGCTTGCTGGCGGTTCGTTTATTTGCGTACGTCCTAGCGGTACCGAACCGAAACTCAAAATTTACTATTCGATTAAGGCGAAAGACGAGGTTGCGGCAAAGGCAAAATTGGAAGAATTAAAGGTTGCCGTTTCGGCTCTGCTTGAAAAAGCGAAAGCATAAAAGATGATTTTTGATTTGCATTGCGATACGCTTTGGAAAATACAAAACACAAAGGACGGGTCTTTACAAAAGGACTCGTTCTTACAAATTGACGAAGAAAAATTATTTTCGGCGGGATATTTTGCGCAATGTTTTGCTATGTACGTGCCCGCTGATACGCCTATGCCAAAACGGACCTTAGACGAGTTGATTGCACGTTATTATCAAGAGCTTGTAAACTGTGAAAGGATACGCCCCGTGCTTGCGTTTGACGATTTTGCAAGGAATAGAGCGGAGGGGAAAATATCCGCAGTTTTAACTATGGAAGACGCTTGTCCGCTTTGCGGGGATATAGGAAATCTGTACGCTGTCCACAAAAAAGGCGTTAAAATGATTGCCTTGACGTGGAATTTTCCCAACGAAGTCGGATATCCAAATTACCGTGGTTTTGTCCGAGGTAAAAAGCCTGATATGTTCACACCCGAAACGGAGCGAGGGTTGACCGATTTTGGCTTTTTGCTCGTGGAAGAAATGAATCGATTGGGAATTGTGGTGGACGTGTCGCATTTGTCCGATAAGGGCTTTTTCGACGTGCTTTCGGTGACGAAAAAACCGATAATGGCGAGCCACTCTAACGCGCGTTGCGTATGCAGAAACGTACGGAATTTGACGGACGAAATGCTGTTTGCACTTGCGGAAAACGGCGGTGTAACGGGTATCAATTACGCAACTGGATTTCTGTGTGAAGACGAGCAAAAAGGAAGGCAAACAATCGACTACGCCGTGGAGCATATTCGATATATCCGCAAAAAAATAGGTGTGGAGCATATCGCGCTGGGTAGCGATTTTGACGGCATACAGACGGATATTGAACTGTCTGATTGTTCCAAAACGCCGCTTTTGTTACAAGCATTGGAAAGGTCGGATTTCACAACAAACGAGATAGAAAAAATAGCATATAAAAATGCTCTGCGGGTTTTTAGGGATAATATGGAGTCATGATGGATATTACGGAAATTGATAAAAATTTTAAGCTAGCTACGGTAACGGAAACGGACGTTGAGTGGATAGACGCGCGGGATAATCGGGCGTCGTTGCATGGCGTATATCATCAAAACGGCGAGTATATTCGTATGCCCAAAGAGGTAGGTGCGAGCGTCGGGCCTTGGCTTGCAGAGATGTCGGCGTATACGGCAGGGGGGAGGTTGCGTTTTGTGACCGATTCGCCCTACGTTGCGGTAAAATGTTTAGGTAGAAAAGTCGGGTTGATGACACACGTATCCGCTCTGTTGTCTACGGGCTTTTCTCTGCTTGCAGACGGAATGCTTGGTGGAGTATATATGCCTACAATAGCGCAAATTGTCGGCGCTGAAAAGGTGATTGCCTTTGATGGAATTTGCCGTTTTGAGGGTAAACAAAAAAGAGTATTCGAGCTGTATTTTCCTATGTACGGTGGCGTTCACGAATTGTATATCGGTGTGCAATCGGGAAGTGTTTTTGAAAAAGCGCCTGCTTATACGCACGAGAAACCGATTGTTTTTTATGGCTCGTCCATTACGGAAGGGGCTTGTGCGTCAAGACCTGGGAACGATTACATAGCGCACGTATGCCGTTGGCTGGATAGTGATTATATCAATCTCGGTTTTTCGGGGAGCGCAAAGGCGGAGCCTATCGTTGTGGAACATTTGGCGAGTATTGATGCGTCTGTGTACGTTATTGATTACGACCATAACGCGCCTACGCCAGAATATTTAGAAAAAACCCATTATCCGCTTTATGAACGGATAAGGACACGGCGGAAGGATACTCCGATTGTGTTCATGTCAAAACCCGATTTTGATAACGGTATGGAGAATAACGTAATTCGTCGCGATATTATTCGTAAAACTTATGAAAGAGCGAAAAAAAACGGGGATAATAACGTGTATTTTATCGACGGGGAAGACTTGTTTGGCACGGAAGACCGTGTTGCTTGCACAGTAGACAAAGGTCACCCTAATGATTTAGGTTTTTACCGTATGGCAAAAACGGTGTACCCTATATTAAAACAAATTTTAGACTAAAAAGAGGGCGGCGAAAAACCGCTCTTTTTGTTATTATTAAAAACTTTCGCGGGAAAAAACTGAGAAAGATTTCCACAAAAGTATGAAAGATTTTCTATTGCAATCGTGTTATTATACTTGTATAATAACTTCGTGGTAATTAAATAGCGGTGTTTCGGCGTTTTGCTGAAAGCTGCAAACAGACAAAACGGAGAGGAGATAATATTATGAGATTACCTAAATTAGACAAGAACTTTTATCCTATGATCAAGGCGCTCAACGACTTCGAGAACGAAGTGCAAAAGAGCGGTAACCCTGTGGAAGTAACCATCGTTGTAGAGCGCAGCGGCGGCTATAACTACGTGTATAAATATAACGCGCTCGCAGACGGCGTCAACGATGCGTTGAATTTCCGCGTGGCAGAACGTATCGCAAAGACGATTCTTTGGGTTGTCGGCGGTTTCAAAATCTACGTTGCGGGTAGCAAATCGATTTATGAATATTTGAAAAACGCGTACACGGTGGACGGGCTTCGCGCGTTTGATTTCGATTTCATGAGCGGCGTTTATGAAAAGCCTTTCGAAGTGGTTTGGATGGAAAAGGGCGAAATTCCCGAGCAGAAAAACGCATCTATCCGCGTAGGCGGGTATTTGGACGGTTGCCGTATCGGTTTCGACGCGGGCGGTTCGGACAGAAAAGTCAGCGCGGTTATCAACGGCGAAGTTGTTTACAGCGAAGAAGTCGTTTGGAATCCGAAGGTTACGGAAGACCCTACCTATCATTACAACGAAATTTTGACGGCTATGAAGACGGCTGCGTCCAAGATGCCCACGGTTGACGCAATCGGCGTTTCGTCCGCTGGCGTTTACGTAGACAACAAAATCATGGTTGCGTCCTTGTTTATCAAGGTGGACAAGTCCAAATACGGCGATTACGTAAAGAATATGTATATCAACGTAGCAAAGGATATGAGCAAGGAACTTGGCAAGAATATCCCCTTGGAAGTTGCTAACGACGGCGACGTTACGGCGCTTGCAGGCGCGATTGATTTGGACGACAACGGCGTGCTTGGTATCGCAATGGGTACGAGTGAGGCAGTTGGCTATATCAACACCAACGGTGGTATCAACGGTTGGCTTTCCGAACTTGCGTTTGCGCCCGTAGATTTTAACGAAGGCGCTATGCAAGACGAGTGGAGCGGAGATTTTGGCGTTGGCTGTAAATATTTCTCGCAAGACGCGGTTATCAAGCTTGCAGAGGCAGGCGGTTTCGTGTTCGAGGCAGGTCTTACTCCCGCGCAGAAACTCAAGGTTATCCAAGCGCTCATGGAAAAGGGCGACGCGCTTGCACAGCAGATTTACGAAGATATCGGCGTATATTTGGCGCACACGATTCCTTTCTACGCGAAGTTCTACGACATCAAACACATGTTGCTTTTGGGCCGTGTAATGGGTGGTAAAGGCGGCGACGTTATCCTTGCAACCTGCAAAGAAACGTTGGCGGCTGAATATCCCGAATTTGCTGGGCTTGACATCGGCTTGCCCGACGAAAACAACCGTCGCGTAGGGCAGAGTATTGCGGCTGCGTCTTTGCCTGCAAGCAAATAAAAACGTCTATATACGTCGCAAGGAGAACTACTTATGAAAACTTTTAAAAATGCAAACGTATACGTTGCGGGCGAGGGTGTGAAAAAATGCAACCTTTCCTTTGGCGAAAAGATTGAAAAAATTTCCCGTTGCGCGGACAAAACCGCGGAAGTGATTGAACTGCCCGAGGGCGCAATCGTGTTGCCCGGTTTTGTCGATCAGCATATCCACGGCGCGGGTGGTTCGGACGGTATGGACGGAACGGTAGAAGATATCGCAATCATCGCAAAAACGATTGCGGCAGAAGGCACGACGTCTTTCTTGGTTACGACCATGACGCAAAGCCCCGAAAATATCACCAAGGCTCTTTCGGCGGTAAAGACCTACCGTGAAACGGACAAAGGCGACGGCGCGCGCGTAGTGGGCGTACACCTTGAAGGTCCGTTTATTGCTGCGGCGCACAAAGGCGCACAGCCCTTGGAATACGTAAAAGCCCCCGATATCGAAACCTTTGATAAATACAATGCGGCAAGCGGTAATTCGATTCGTATCGTAACGCTCGCCCCCGAAGTGGACGGCGCGGCAGAATTTATTTCGCATTTGACGGCGCAGGGTATTGTGGCGTCTATCGGTCATACGGGCGCAAAATATCCCGACATTGAAAAAGCAGTTTCGCTCGGTGCGAGTAACGTAACGCATACCTACAATGCGCAGACGGCTCTGCATCACCGCGAAATCGGTACGGTCGGCAGCGCAATGTTGATTGACGAGCTCAACTGCGAAATGATTTGCGATACGATTCACGTATCCGTTCCCGCAATGCGTTTGCTTGTGAAGAACAAGCCCGCGGACAAATTGACGTTGATTACGGACGCTATGCGTGCAAAGGGGATTCCCGACGGCGTCAGCGAACTCGGCGGTCAGACGGTTTACGTGAAAAACGGCGAAGCTCGTCTTGCGGACGGCACGCTTGCAGGTAGCGTTTTGCGTATGAACAGAGCGGTACAAAATATGGTGGAAAAGGTTGGCGTACCTTTCACGCAGGCGGTAGATTGCGCTACGATTAACCCCGCTAAGAATTTGGGAATTGACAACGAAGTGGGCAGTATTGCGGTAGGCAAGCGCGCCGATTTCACGGTTATCAATGCAAATTACGACGTTTTGATGACGGTACGCGGTGGCGAAGTGATTTACAAGGCGTAAGCGCATAAAAAAGATTACACAATATTTCCTCTTATAAAAGGGCCCGAACGGAAACGCTCGGGTTCTTTTTTTGCATACCCTTTCTTTAAAAAACATATTTATATGTTTGAGAGTAAAATTTCTTGTCTAAATTTTTGTTTTGAGTAATTGAAATACTTTCAAAAATACAAAAAATATGTTACAATAAAGGAGTATGACCACTTGAACGCAAAAAATCGTTTTGAAGACTATTCCGATTATACGCAAGAAAAGCCGTTTAGCTTTGCTAAAAACAGCTCGATTGGTTGTGGCGGATACGCCGAAATCTGTTTTTGCCCCAAAAACGTGGCGGAGCTGACTTCGCTTGTTGACCGCTTAAAGAAGGACGGAATTGGGTATTATATTCTTGGAAATCTTACCAACGTTTTACCGCCCGATGACATAACAAACCGCGCGATTATCCGCACGAAAAATATCAACGGTATCGTTTTTACCGACAACGGGGCTTTTGTATATGCAGGCGTAAACAGCGGCGCGTTGCTCACCGCTTGTAAACGCGAACAAAAAAGCGGTGCGGAATTTTTAAACGGCGTGCCTTGCACGCTCGGCGGTGCTCTGTATATGAATGCGGGCGCTGGGGGCGTATATATTGACGAAATTGTAGAGAGTGTTTTTGTACTTCGCAACGGCAAAACCCTTTTGTTGAAAAGGAGCGATTGTGGCTATACTTATAAACACAGCGCATTTATGGAAAACGGCGACGTGATTTTGGGCGCAAGCTTGCGATTGCAAAACGCTACGGCAGAAGAAATTTCCGCGAAAGAAAGCTATTATGCCAACCGACGCAAGCATTTGCCCAAAGGTAGGAGTATGGGTTGCGTATTCAAAAATCCGAACAACGCGATCGCTGGGGAATTGATTGAAAAGAGCGGCTTTAAGGGCATGCGTATCGGCGGGGCGAAGGTGTCGGAAGAGCACGCAAATTTTATCATGAACGACAACGGCGCGACGGCTGGGCAAATTCGCAGTTTGATTACGATTATTAAAAACGGCGTTTTTGCGCAATACGGCGTGCAATTAGAAGAGGAAATCAGATATTTGGACTAAAGGAGAGAATTAGGTGATTTTAACGGCAGATTATCATACGCATACGCCCTATTCGCACGGCAAGAATACGGTGGATGAGAACGTAGCGCAAGCAAAGGCGCAGGGATTAAAGCAGGTTGCCATATCAGACCACGGCTTTTCGCATATTATTTTCGGCGTGCGTCGCAAGGAAATGCCACAGTATATTGCCGAGTGTAAGGCGGCGCAAGAAAAATACGGCATTGACGTTTTGGTGGGCATTGAATCGAATATTCGCGGTATGGACGGCAAAGGCGATTTGACGGAAAAGGATTATGAAAATTTCGACGTGTATCTTTGCGGAAACCATATCTATATTTGGTACGACAAATTCGTCGAAATGTTCCGTTACAGCTACGTGAATTTCTTTGCGGACAAATTCCACGTCAAACCCTCTAAGGGACGTCTTGCGCGCAATACAAGAGCGTACGTTAACGCCATAAAGAATAACCCAATCGACGCAATCACCCATTTGAACTATATCTGTCCTGCTAACGCTTTAGAGGTGGCAAAATGCGCGGCGGATTACGGCACGTATATCGAGCTGAACTCCAAGAAAGAGCATTTGACGGACGAAGAATTATCGGATATCGTAGCAAAGACGGACGCGCGGTTTATCATCAATTCGGATGCGCACGCCGCCGTTCGCGTAGGGGAAATCAAGCGCGTAGAAGAACAGCTTGCTCGTATCAATTTTCCGTTGGAGCGCATCGACAATATCGACGGTCGGTTGCCCAATTTCCGTTTCGCAGAATTTAAAAAACACATGTAAGGCAGAGTATGAATTTTACCGCAGATATCAAAAAGGAAATCATCAGTCGCGGCATAGGTCGCGGAGCTGACGCGCTCGCTGAAAAAAAGGCGGGTTTTTCCGCGTTCGTGCGAACGAGCGGGGAATTACTCGCCATCGAGGGAGTGCCGACTTTCCGTTTAATTAGCGAGAGAGAAAACGTCGCCGAATTCTTCACGTCGGCGTTTTCCGAAATTTTTTCTGCGGAATTATCAATTATCCACGCAACGCTCGATAGAAAAAGCGGTCGGGACAAGCTGCTTTTGCAATGCCCGCTTTCGACGTCGGAAAAGGCTTTGACAGAGCTTGCTTTGCTTAGAAAAAACGGAGAATTTCGAGAGAGCATTTCAGCGAGCTTAACTTCTACGGAGCGCAGAAAAATTTCCTATATTCGAGGCGCGTTTTTAGGGAGTGGCAGCTGTACGATACCGACGGAATCGGGCAAGGCGGGATATCACCTCGAAATTATTTTCCCGTTGCGAAAAACGGCGCGCGATTTTTGTGATTTGCTTTGTGAATTTGAAATTATCGCAAAGCTGACCAAGCGCAAGGATACCCACGTCGTTTATATCAAGAGCAAGGAACAGATTTCTGATTTCTTAGCGGTAATCGGCGCAAAAAAGGCGTTGAAACGCCTTTCGGAATTGGTAGAACAACGAGATAAATCCAACCGTGACAACCGCGCGCAAAACTGTATGGCAGGCAATGCCGACAAGGCGGCGATAGCGGCGGTAAAACAGGTAAAGGCGATCAAAAAACTGATAGACTGCGGTGTGCTTGCCAATCAGAGCGAAGAACTGCAACAGCTTGCAAAAGCTCGCGTGGAAAATCCCTCGCAGTCCTTGCAAGAGCTTGCGGATAGCTTAAAGGTAAGCAAGAGCTGTTTAAATCACCGTATGCGGCGGCTTATGGCGCTTGCGCAACGCACAGAAGAAAGTAACGAAAAAACGAAAGAATAAACGGAGTACGAGATGACGGATTTTGTACATTTACATTTGCATACGGAATACAGTTTGCTTGACGGCGCGGCAAAGGTGGACGATCTGGTCGATCATCTTGTCAAAAACGGTATTGACACCTGCGCGATTACCGACCACGGCAATATGTACGCATCGCTGTATTTCGCGGAAGAATGCGTTAAAAAAGGGATAAAATATATTATCGGGTGCGAGCTGTACGCCGTGGACGACCATTTACAAAAGTTACACGGCATAAAGAACGAGCACTTGGTTTTGCTTGCAAAAAACAAGACGGGCTATAAAAATATCGTTAAATTGGACAGCTTGTCCTATATCGACGGTTATTACGGCGGTAAACCCCGTATCAGCTACGATTTGATTAAACAGCACAGCGAGGGGGTTATTTGTCTTTCCGCTTGTTTGGCGGGTAGATTGCCGCAGCTTTTGCTCCGTGGCGAGTATGACGAAGCTAAAGCTTGGGCGGCAGAAATGAAAGGGGTGTTCGGCGACGATTTCTATATCGAATTGCAGGACCACGGCATTGCTGAACAAAAGCAAATTATTCCCGACCTTATCAAAATTGCCCGCGAGCTGAATATTGGGCTCGTAGCGACCAACGACGTGCATTATATCGAAAAAGAAGATTGGGAAATGCACGAGGTTTTGCTGTGCATACAGACGAAATCTACGCTCGCGCAGCCAAAGATGAAATTTGAAACGCACGAGTTTTATATGAAATCGGGGGACGAAATGATGGAGCTTTTCCATTACGTGCCCGAGGCGATTACCAATACGCGCGTGATTGCGGATAAAATTGAAGAGCCCGTCTTTGATTTAACCCCCAAGGGAGATCCTATCCGCGACACCTCCCTAATTCCTCTGTATAAACCGGACGACGGTTCGACTTCGCCCGATTATCTTAGACGGTTGACGTGGGAGGGTTTGCCAAAGCGTTACCCTGAGATTACCGATACTATTCGTGAGAGAGCGGAATATGAGCTCGGTATCATTATCAAAATGGGTTTCGCCGATTATTTCTTGATTGTGTGGGACTATATCAACTGGTCTCGTTTGCAAGGTATCCCCGTTGGTCCCGGGCGTGGTTCGGGTGTAGGCAGTATCGTTGCGTATTCGATAGGGATTACGGACGTAGACCCGTTGCGATACGATTTGATTTTTGAGCGTTTCTTGAACCCTGACCGTGTATCGATGCCCGACTTCGACGTCGATTTCTGTACGAAAAGAAGAGCGGAAACCATCGAATACGTCCGTGCAAAATACCACCCCGAAAACGTAGCGCAGATCGTAACCTTCGGTACGCTCGCTTCGCGCGCCGTTATCAAGGACGTGGGCCGCGTTATGGGGATTCCTTATTCCGAAACGGACAAAGTCGCAAAGCTCATGGACGGTAAGTCCACGATTGGCGAATTGCTCGGTTTGAAAATTCCAAAATTGGAAAAGCAAATCGCGGCGGAAGAGAACGAAGAAAAGCGAGGCGAATTGCAGAAGAAACTCGCCGAACAAAAGCAGAAGAAAAACCCCGAATTTATCGAGGTATACGAGTCGAACGACGAATTGCACCGCGTTATCGATATGGGGTTGAAATTGGAGGGTATGCCCAAGAATACCTCTGAACACGCGGCGGGCGTCGTTATTTGTAACAAGGTTCTGTCGGATAACGTACCTTTGGCAAGAAACGGCGACGATATCGTTACGCAGTTCGATATGAAAGAGGTCGAGGCAGTAGGGATGCTCAAAATGGACTTCCTTGCGCTCACTACGCTTACCGATATTCAAAATACACTTGAATATATCAAAGAGGGCAAAGGCATTGATATCGATTTTTCCACGCTCGGTGTGGACGTGCCCGAAGCCTATCAACTGATTTCGTCCGGGGATACGGACGGGGTGTTCCAACTCGAACAAGGTGGCATGAAAAAGTTCATGAAGGACTTGCAACCAAATTGTTTGGAAGATTTGATTGCAGGTATTTCGTTGTATCGTCCCGGTCCTATGGACTTTATCCCTAAATACATCGAAAACAAGCATAATCCCGAAAAAATTGTGTACGATACGCCTTTCTTGGAGCCGATTTTGAAAAACTCGTACGGTGTTATCGTGTATCAAGAACAGGTTATGCAGATATTCCAACAGCTTGCAGGCTATTCGCTCGGCCAAGCCGACCTCGTACGTCGCGCCATGGCGAAAAAGAAGAAAAAGGAGCTGATGGAGCAAAAGGATAAATTCATTTACGGCGCGCCCGAAGAAGGGATTACCGGTTGCGCGTCAAAAGGGATACCAGCGGAGGTTGCGGCGAAGATTTTCGGGGATATGGAAAGCTTTGCGTCCTACGCCTTCAATAAATCGCACGCGGCGGCGTATGCGGTCGTGGCGTACCGTACGGCGTACTTAAAGCATTTCTACCCGCAGGAGTTTTTGGCGGGGCTTTTGAACGACCGTATCGATAAAATTGAAGAAATTTCTAAGTACATTATGTACATGAAAGAAAAAAATATTGCGGTTCTTCCCCCCGATATCAACCGTTCCAAGGATATTTTCTGGGTAGAAGGGGACGGTTTGCGAATTGGGCTTGGTGCTTTGCGTGGCGTTGGGCAAGAAGCGATTGCCGCGGTTATTCGCGAGAGAAATGAAAACGGTTTGTTTAAGGACTTTGCCGATTTTGTTTCCCGTTGTACGAAATACGTCAACAAGCGTATCGTGGAAAGCTTGATTTACGCGGGCGCATTCGATTGCTTTGGGTATAACCGAGCGCAAGTTGCGGCGGTGTACGAAGAGGTAATGACGCGTGTTAGCGCGATGGATAAACAGAACGCAGGCGCGCAGATTTCGTTGTTCGGTAATATAATTCAAGAAGAAACAATCGAGGTGAAATTCCCCAACATTCCCGAGTACGAAATGATGGAAAAGCTGTCCAAAGAAAAATCGGTGCTCGGCGTGTACGTCAGCGGGCATCCGTTCGAGAAATTCTTGCCGTATTTTAAGGACAAGACTTTTAACTGTTCAATGCTTAATGCCTATGAAGAAAACGAGGAAACGGGCATAAAGAAGTATACGGAAATTGAGGATGGACAAGCGGTAACGATGGGCGGTATGATCGGCGCGTTTAAGAAGTTAAAAACGCGTAGCGGTTCGCTGATGGCGTTTATTACCGTGGAAGATATGTTCGGCTCTATCGAGTGTGTATGTTTCCCGAAAATCTACGAAAGAATTCGTGGCTTTTTAGAAACCGACCGCGTTGTATCTCTGTCGGGTAAAATTAGTATCGAAGAAGAAAAACCGCCCGTAATTATTTTGGATAAAATGACGGAGTTTTCGTTGGATGAACCGACGGAAACGCATACGGAAAACAAAGCGGTCAATGCTTTTGCGCCCCAAGAAAGCGCAAAAAAAGCCGTGGTTGAAAAGGAGGACAAAGATAAGACGCTTTGGCTCAACGTTAGCGGTATGGAAGACGAGGACGTGGAAGAGCTGTTAGAAACCCTTTCTTTCTACGCTGGGGAAACGCTCGTTTGCTTTGTGAAAGACGGCAAAAAAATGCGTTGTTCGCAAAAGGTTTCGCCAAATCGCGCCTTAATGGCAGAGCTTTCTAGTTTTCTGCCCGAAAATTGCATAAAACTTGTCTAAAATTTCAAAAAAATGCCGAAAAAGATTTGTTTTTTTTAAAAGATTTGCTATAATATATTTGTGTAAGGATAATCAGTGCCTTGAATAGAGAAGTAGAGAGGTATAGAATATGAAACGTATAGGTTTATTGACTAGTGGCGGTGACGCTCCCGGTATGAACGCAGCAATTCGTGCTGTCGTTCGTTCTGGTATTTATTATGGTATGGAAGTTTACGGGATTGAGCGCGGTTACGCTGGCTTGATTGAAGATACGATTGTGCCTATGGAAATGCGCAGCGTTTCTAATATCGTGCAGGCTGGCGGTACTAAACTCCGTACGGCAAGATGTTTAGAAATGCTCACGGTAGAAGGGCAGAAAAAAGCGGTGGACACACTTGAAAAACACGGTATCGAGGGGTTGGTTGTTATTGGTGGCGACGGTTCCTTCCGTGGCGCTAAGGTGTTGTCTGAAAAATACGGCGTTCCTACGATTGGTATCCCCGGTACGATTGACAACGACTTGGAATACACCGATTATACGCTCGGTTTTGATACGGCGGTCAATACTTGCTTGGATATTATCAACAAGCTCCGCGATACGATGACCTCGCACGAACGTGTATCCGTTGTCGAAGTTATGGGTAGACATTGTGGCGATATCGCGTTATACAGCGGTATTGCGTCGGGCGCGGAAATCATTGTTGTTCCCGAAATTGCATTCAGTATGGACGAAATTGTTACCCGCATTAACCGTTCGCGCGCAAACGGCAAACACTCGAATATTATCGTTATCGCAGAAGGCGTTATGGGTGCGGAAGACTTTGCAAAGCAGTTGCAAGCCTTTACGACGCATTCCGTTCGTCCTACTTGTATCGGGCACGTACAACGTGGCGGTTCTCCGTCGATGGCAGACAGAATGCTCGCCGCGCAGTTCGGTAACAAAGCCGTTCGTTTGTTGAACGATGGTGTTGGCAACCGCGTAGTCGGTATCCGCAACAATAAGATTATAGATATGGACATTATCGAGGCCGTTTCCATGAAGAAGAAGTTCAATTACGAACTGTATGAAACCTTGCAGATGATTTCCATGTAACTCTTTTAAAACTAAACCATGCGACCGTCCGAAAGGGCGGTCGTTTGTTTGCAGAGAAGAGCGCGTATCAATGCAAGAAAATTATTTTGCTACTTTTTTTCGTTTAGGTATTGAAAATTATGGGTATCTATGATATAATAAAAATATGGGATTGAAAAGTTCAATCTGGGGGAATTTTTAGGGTGATTTTAACGGTTTGCATGAGTCCGTGTACGGACGTAACAATAGAGCTTGATTCTTTTAACGTCGGAAAAACGAATATAGTAAAACGCAAGGCAATGACATTTGGCGGTAAGGGGTTAAACGTAGCGATTGGGGTAAAACGGCTCGGAGAAGAAACCCACGCGACGGGTATTATGTATAATGAAAACGGATACCTGTTCGAGAACGTTTTAGATAAAGAAAGCGTGCCCTTTACCTTTGTTTGGAATAAGGGCAGAGCAAGGGAAAATTATAAATTTATCGACCGTCGTGCTATGCTCACAGAGGTAAACGACGTGGGGGAAGAAGTTGCTACGGAAAAAACGGAAGAGGTGCTTGCGTTGGTTCGTATGCTGTCGGCAAAGAGCAACGTGACGGTGCTTTCGGGCGGTTTGCCCCGTGGGGTGGACCCCTCGTTCTATGCAGAGCTTGTAAAAGCCGTCGATAAAAACTGTTTAAAGGTAGTGGACGCGTCAGGCGCGCGTATGTTTGCGGCGTTGGGCGAAGGTGTCGATTTGGTAAAACCGAATATCGATGAATTGGAAGACACGATTGGTAAGCAGGTAGAGAGTAAAGAGGATATGCTTGCGGGGTGTTACGAGCTAATAAATCGGGGCGCAAAACGCGTATTGTTATCCCTCGGAAAGCGTGGCGCAGTCATTACCGACGGTATTGAAAATTATTTCTGCAAGAGCTTAAACGTAGCGATGAATTCCACGGTTGGCGCGGGTGACGGTATGGTGGCGGCTGCGGCGGTGCAGTTAGAAAAGGGCGCTTCCTTGCCCGAAATATTAAAGGCGGGCGTAGCGGCTGGTACGGCAACCGTCATGACGGTTGGGCAAACTTCATTTACCAAAGAAAAATATAACGAGGTGCTTGCGACTTTGCAAGTAAAACAAATTTAAAAACATGTAAAAAAAGTCTGAAAAACGGGTACGTTTTTCGGACTTTTTGAATATACTATACTATACTTCCGAAAAAGCGTTTTCTTGCGAAAGGCGGTATGGATACGGGGTATACCGTGCCAAGCGTTTGCGCAGGCGGAGCGTCGGGAATGACGTCGCTAAGGCGTTTGCAAAAAACGGCGTATACAAAGGAAGAGACGGTTATAGGCGCTTTGCAACTTTAGTGTTGCAAAGTTCCCAAACTGCGGCTTTGTAAAGGGAGTATATATGAAAAAATCAGAAAAGATAATCGCGGCGATTTTGTCGATGGTGGTCGGCGTATTGCTGATTGTTTTAAAAGGAAAATTTATCGGCGTAATCGCCGCCGTTGTGGGCGTTTCGCTTATCGTGCTTGGGCTTGTCGACGCATTTGGTGGGGGTATCCCGCCTGCCGTTATAAAAATTGTCGTTGGCGTGTTGATTGTTATTTGCGGTTTTGCAATCGTGCGCGCGGTTATTTACGTCATATCCGCGGTGCTTTTAATTGCGGGTGTTTTGCTTTTGTACGACAAACTGAAAAACGGTTTGCGTTGCATAGAAACTCCGCAACGGATATGTGAAATCGCCATGCCGTCCGTGTGTATTCTAATCGGCGTTTTATTGCTGTTCCATAACGCAAAAATGATGAACGTAATTCTTATCCTATGCGGGATTTTGTCCTTCATAGAGGGCGGTTTAATTTTGTTTAATGCTTTTGTAGAAGATTGACAAAAAATTGAAAAAATGATATAAAACGGCTCCGTGGGTTGCGCGGAGCTTTTTTCTTATAGAAAAAAAGGGTAAAAAAGCGCAAAAAGATAAAAATTTATCGATTTAGCGATTAAAAAATGATGAACGGAGCGGTTATGCGTTTGTGATTGTGAAAGAATTATGATATAATAGAATCGTATGATTGCGTGTATTACGCTTAGCAACGAAAAAATAATTCTATGGAGAATAACACAATGAAAAACAAAGTTACAGTTATCGGCGCAGGTTCGGTTGGTGCAACCGTAGCATACACGTTGGTTGCAACGGGTTCGGTGGCAGAAATCGTCTTAATCGACGTAAACGAAGCGAAAGCTCAGGGCGAAGCGCTCGATATTCGTCAGGCGACTCCCTATTTGCACCCCGTAAAGATTTATTGCGGTACGTATGAAGACGCGGCGGATTCCGACATCGTTATCATTACGTCGGGCGTTGGTAGAAAGCCCGGTCAATCCCGTATCGATCTTACGCAGACGAACGTAAACATTTTAAAGAGCATCGCTCCGCAAATTGTAAAGCATGCGCCTAACGCATTGTATTTGTTTGTTGCAAACCCCGTAGATATTCTTACCTACGTATTCTGCAAAATCACGGGCGTACCCAGAAACCGCGTTATCGGTACGGGTACGACGCTCGATAGCATCCGTTTGAGAACCCGCCTTTCCGAGCTCTATTCGGTAAACCAAAAACAAGTACACGCGTACGTTTTGGGTGAGCACGGCGATTCTTCCTTCGTGGCTTGGTCTGCTGCGGATATTTCGGGGGTTCCTTTGGACGAATACGAAAATGCGTTGACGGATAAAGACGCGCTCAAAGTTACGCCGTATACCCACGAAGAAGTGGAAGAATACGTTAAAAAGTCGGGCGGTCAGATTATCGCAGGCAAGGGCGCGACCTTCTACGGTATCGCGGCAAGTGTAACGCAGATTGTAAACAGCATTTATTCCAGCGCTTATACGATTTTGCCCGTATCGACGGTTTTGGACGGCGAATACGGCATTTCCGACGTAGCGCTTTCCACCCTTTGCGCAATCGGTAACGACGGCGTTGTGACGACGCTCACGCCGAAACTTTCCGATGATGAGCTTGCAAAAATGCACAACAGCGCAGAAGTTTTGAAAGGCGTTCTTGCGCAAATTGAAATCTAAATAAAAAGAACGGAGAGGAAATAGTATGGAATACCGTATCGAAAAAGACACGATGGGCGAAATGCAAGTCCCCGCAGACAGATATTGGGCGGCGCAAACGCAGAGAAGTTATCAAAACTTCCGCATCGGCAACGAAATTATGCCTCGTGAAATCACGCATGCGTTCGGCATTTTAAAGAAAGCGGCAGCGCTTGCAAATAACAAGCTTGGCAAACTTGCAGACGATAAAAAGGACGCAATTTGCGCGGCTTGCGACGAAGTGATTTCGGGTGAGCTGAACGGGCATTTCCCGCTCGTCGTATGGCAGACGGGTAGCGGCACGCAATCGAATATGAACGCGAACGAAGTTATTGCGAACCGCGGCAACGAAATTGCGGGCAAGAAATTGTTGCACCCCAACGACGATATCAATAAGAGCCAAAGCTCCAACGATACCTTCCCCACGGCTATGCACATTGCGGCAGTCATAGCGATTGAGGATAAGCTTTTCCCCGCAATGGATAAGCTGATTGCAACGCTCAAACGCTTGGAGGCGGAAAACGAAGGGATTGTTAAGAGCGGTAGAACGCATTTGCAGGACGCTGTTCCCATCGCTTTCTCGCAAGAAATCAGCGGTTGGAGGAATATGATTGAAAAGGCAAAGGCACAGCTTGCGCTTGCATTGCCTGGACTCAAAGAGCTTGCGCTCGGCGGTACGGCTGTCGGTACGGGCTTGAACGCGCCTAAGGGTTTTGCGGAAGAAGTAGCGGCGCAGGTGTCTGCGTTGACGGGTAAGGCGTTTGTAACGGCGGAAAATAAATATCACGCATTGACGGCGAAAGACGAACTCGTGTTCGCGCACGGCGCGCTCAAAGCGCTTGCTTGCAACTTGATGAAGATTGCAAACGACGTGCGTTGGCTTGCTAGCGGTCCGAGAGACGGTCTTGGTGAAATCTTTATTCCCGAAAACGAACCCGGTTCTTCGATTATGCCGGGTAAAGTAAATCCTACGCAATGCGAATCGATGACAATGGTTGCGGTGCAGGTTATGGCAAACGACGTAGCGGTTGGTATGGGCGCGTCGCAAGGCAATTTTGAACTCAACGTATTCATGCCCGTTATTATCTACAATTTCTTGCAATCGGTTAGATTGCTTGCAGACGGTATCACGTCCTTTGAAAGCAACTGCGTAACGGGTATCAAGGCAAATAAAGAAAAAATGCATCACAATTTGTATAATTCGTTGATGCTCGTAACGGCGCTCAACCCGTATATCGGCTATGAAAACGCGGCAAAGACGGCGAAGAAAGCGTATAAGGAAAACATTTCCTTGAAAGAGGCGTGTGTTGCGCTCGGTTTCTTGACGGCGGAAAAATTCGACGAAGTATTCCGTCCCGAAGAAATGGCATATCCGCAGAAATAAGAAGTAAAAATTATTGCAAAAGGTAGCGTATTTGATATGAAGATTAGTTATTATCCCGGTTGTACGCTCAGAACCAAAGCAAAGGAGCTCGACGATACGGCTCGCCTTTGCGCGAAGGCTTTGGGCGTGGAAATGGAGGAAGTAGAAAATTGGCAATGTTGCGGCGCCGTGTATAAAATGGGCACGGACGAAATCGCAACCAAATTGTCGGCGGTGCGCGCGCTCGATTACGCAAAGCATCACGGCGGTAAGTTGCTTACGCTTTGCTCGGCTTGTCACAACGTCATCAAGCGTACCAACGAAGATATGAAGGCAAACGGCGATATTTGCTTCCGCGCGAACAATTATCTTAAACTCGACGAACCGTATAAAGGGGAAACGGAAGTACTCCATTACCTCGAAATGCTGAAAAACGTCGTTGGTTTTGATAACATTAAAAAAGCGGTGGTAAATCCGCTGAATAGAAAAATCGGCGCGTACTACGGTTGTTTACTCCTGCGTCCTAGCGGCGTAATGGCGTTTGACAATCCCGAAAATCCGACGATTATCGAAGATTTTATCCGCGCAATCGGCGGTACGCCCGTCGTATATCCTTTCCGCAACGAATGCTGTGGCGCGTACGTGTCCTTGAAGAACAGCGAGCTCCCGAAAGAGAAATCGCGCAAGGTACTTTCCAGCGCAAAGGAAAAGGGCGCGGAAGAAGTGATTACGGCTTGCCCGCTCTGTCTGTATAACTTGCAGGTAAACGGCGACGGCATTTTGCCCGTAAGATATTTTACCGAACTTCTCGCAGAAGCTTTGGGGGTGAACGCATGACGAAAGCAGAACGTATTGAAAACTTGAACCGTCTCAGCGGTACGGACGTTAAAAAATGCATGAAATGCGGTAAATGTTCGGGGCGTTGTCCTGCGTTTAAGGATATGGATATCAAACCTCATCAGTTCGTTTCGATGCTCGGTCAGGGCAGAATTGACGAACTTCTTGAAAGCAAAGCGATTTGGAATTGCCTTTCGTGTATGGCTTGCGTAGAGCGTTGCCCTCGTGGCGTAGCGCCTGCAGCGGTTATCGAGGCTGTGCGCGATACGGTGGTTCGTATGCAAGGAGCGAACGGAATCAAGGCAGAAGAAATTCCGCCTATCGTAGACGAATTGATTCCTCAACAGCTCTTGGTTAGCGCGTATAGAAAGTATAACAAGTAACTACCCCGAAATTTTTCGGATAAATAGAAAATCCAAAAGAAAGAGAGTGTAAAAAATGCAAAGAATAGGTGTTTTTATTTGTTGGTGCGGCAGTAATATCGCGGCGACGGTAGACGTTGAAAAGGTTGCGGAAGTAATCAAAAGCGAACCGGGCGTCGTATATTCCGCCAACTATCAATACATGTGTTCGGAAAACGGTCAACAGCTTGTAAAGCAGGCGATTAAGGAACACAACCTGACGGGCGTTGTCATCGGCGCTTGCTCTCCCCGTATGCACGAAGCGACTTTCCGCAAGGCAGCGAGTGAGGCAGGGCTCAACCCCTACATGGTAGAAATTGCAAATATCCGTGAACATTGCTCGTGGATTCACAAGGATAAGGACGAAGCGACCGAAAAAGCGGTTGTCCTTGTTCGTACGGCGATTGCGAAGGTAAAACTCAACGCGCCTTTGACGGCGGGGGAAAGCCCCGTTGTAAAACGCGCACTTGTTATCGGTGGCGGTATCGCTGGTATTCAAGCGGCGCTCGATATTGCAGAGGCGGGCTTTGAAGTCGATATCGTGGAAAAGAACGCAACGATTGGCGGTAGAATGGCGCAAATCGACAAGACGTTCCCTACGCTCGACTGTTCCGCTTGTATCCTTACGCCGAAGATGGTGGACTGCGCGCAGCACGAAAAAATCGACATTTTGTCCTATTCGGAAATCGAAGAAGTAAAGGGCTTTGTCGGTAACTTTAACGTTAAAATCCGTCGTAAGGCAAGATACGTCGATGAAACGAAGTGTACGGGTTGTAAAATCTGTATGGAAAAATGTCCGTCGAAGAAGGGCTTGAACGAGTTCAATATGAACCTCAATACCCGTCCCGCAATCTATATTCCGTTCGCGCAGGCGATTCCCAACGTAGCGGTAATCGATCCCACGCAATGTATTAAAATGAAAACGGGCAAATGCGGTATCTGTCAAAAATTCTGCGGTGCAGGCGCTATCGATTACGAACAGAAAGATACGTTTATCGAACGTCAATACGGCGCAATCGTCGTTGCGACGGGCTTTAAGCCGATTGAGCTTGACAATTTTAACGAATACGGTTACAGCGATAACAAGGACGTTATTACCTCGCTTGAACTCGAAAGATTGATGAACGCGGCAGGTCCGACGAACGGCGTTTTGCTCCGTCCTTCCGACGGCGAACACCCGAAGGTTATTACCTTTATCCAATGCGTAGGCTCGCGTGATACCAGCGGTTGCGGTAAACCGTACTGCTCGAAGATTTGCTGTATGTATACGGCAAAGCACGCCATGCTGATTCGTGAAAAATATCCCGATACCGAGGTGCACGTATTTTATATCGACGTGCGTACGCCTGGTAAAAACTACGACGAATTCTTCCGCCGCGCGGTAGAACAGTACGGCGTAGACTATATCAAGGGTATGGTCGGCAAGGTTTATAACGAAAACGGCAAATTGATGGTGCAAGGCTCGAATTTGATTGATAACGAACAGATTACGATTGAATCCGACCTCGTAGTGCTTGCGGCGGCAATCGAACCCGAACCCTCGGTTAGAAAGATTGCAACTCTTTTGACGACGAGTATCGATACCAACAATTTCCTTACCGAATCCCACGCAAAACTCCGTCCCGTAGAAAGCCCTACGGCGGGCGTATATCTTGCGGGCGTATGTCAAGGCCCTAAGGATATCCCCGAAACGGTTTCGCAGGCGTCTGCTTGCGCGGCGAAGGTTATCGGTTTGCTTGTAAAGGATAAACTTAAAACGAACCCTTGCGTAGCGCAACCCGATGAAATGATGTGTAACGGTTGTAGCCAATGCGCCAACGTGTGCGCGTACGGTGCAATTACGTACGTGGATAAGGAATTTCGCGTCGGTCGCGGTACGGAAATCCGTCGCGTAGCGTCCGTTAACCCTGCGGTATGTCAAGGCTGTGGCGCTTGTACGGTAACCTGTCCTTCGGGCGCAATGGATCTGAAAGGATTCAGCTCCAAACAAATTATGTCGGAGGTGGAAGCGATATGCAAGATGTAAGTACCGAAAAGAAAGAATTCGTACCCAATATCGTGGCGTTTTGCTGCAACTGGTGTTCGTATGCGGGCGCCGACCTTGCAGGTTCCAGCCGTTTGACCTATCCCGCCAACGTAAAAATTATCCGTGTTCCTTGTTCTTGCCGCGTGAACCCTATGTTCGTTTTGAAGGCGTTCCAGCAAGGCGCGGACGGCGTAATTTTGTGCGGTTGCCACCCTGGCGACTGCCATTACGTAACGGGCAACTACTATACCAGAAGAAGAATGGCGCTTTTGTACAGTTTCCTTAATTATATGGGTATCGAAAAAGAACGTACCCGCGTGGAATGGGTATCTGCGGCAGAGGGCGCAAAGTTTGCGGCGGTTATGAACGATTTCGTGAAGACCGTTACCGAGCTTGGCGAAAACAAACGCCTTACCGACCTTAGAGTAAAGGAGGGCGAATAAGATGAAAGACGTTGAATTGAAAATGTTAGAACGCGCAAAGGCGCTCCTTGAAAGTGGCGAAGTGGCGCGTGTGGTTGGTTGGAAGAAAGGGGATTTCTATTTTGACCCTTCCCCCGCGGTTTTTGAAAGCGTAGAGGAATTGGAAAAGGATTTCGTCTATAATTGGTTCTGCGGAGCAAACCTTTCCAAATATTTGATTCAGATTGCAAAAAAGGAAGGCAAAACGGCGGTTTTCTTAAAGCCTTGCGACACGTATAGCTTTAATCAACTCGTCAAAGAACACCGCATCAAGCGTGAAAACGTATACGTAATCGCGGTAGAGTGCCTTGCAAAGCTTGACGTTGAAAAGATTAAGGCGCAGGGCGTAAGCTCCGTTGTCAACGTGGAAGTGGTAGAAAAGAAGGTCTCCGTTACCGATTTGTACGGGGACGTGACCGTGTTGAATAAGCCCGACGTGATTTTGACGAAGTGCGATACTTGCACCAAAACCCATCAGGTTAAGGACGAGGAAATTATTCTTCACGAAAGACCGGAAAGGGACGTAGACCGTTTCGCAGAGGTTGCGAAATTGGAAGGGATGACGGAAGACGAGCGTTTTGCGTTCTGGCGTGAACAGCTCAGCAAATGTATCCGTTGTAACGCTTGCCGTAACGTATGTCCCGCATGCTCTTGCGTAAAATGTGTGTTCGATAACCCCGCGTCGGGGATTGCGGCAAAGGCGAACGACGATAAGTTTGAAGAACAGCTCTTCCACGTAATCCGCGCGTTCCACGTAGCGGGCAGATGTACCGACTGTGGCGAGTGTTCGAGAGTATGCCCGCAGAACATTCCTTTGCATTTGTTGAACAGAAAGTTTATCAAGGATATCGACGGATTCTACGGCGAATATCAGGCAGGGGAAACCTCCGAGGGCAAGACGCCGCTCACCTCGTACACCGAAGGCGACATCGAAGCCAAAGACGTATTTAACGGGGAGGCGAAATAATGTTGAAAATAGCAAAAGAAAGATTAAACGAGCTGTACGCGAAAATTAACGAAACGATGGGTTTGTTTATCCCCATCAAGCGTGCAGGCGAAGTAAATTATGCGATTTGGAAGGACGGCAAAGAAGTTTCCTTGGAAACGTTAAAAACCGTTAAATCTCCCAAAAATATGTTCTTCCCGCAGTCCGAAAATTTGATGAAATTCAAAAAGGACGGCAACAATCTTGAAGTCATTGACGTTCGTGAAAAGCTTGGTGAAAAAATCGACGAAAGACCCTTTGTTTTGTTCGGCGTAAAGGCATGCGATTACAAAGGTATCGAGGTTCTTGACAAGGTATTCCTTGCAGACCCCGTAGACAGCTATTATCAGATGAGAAGGGAATCGACCACGATTGTAACGTTGGCTTGTTCCCGTCCCGAAGAAAGCTGTTTCTGTAATGCTTTCGGCATCGACGCAACCGCGCCTATGGGCGACGTAACGACTTGGCTGGATAGCGAATATCTCTATTGGCAGGCAAACACCGAAAAAGGCGAAAAATTGACGGCGATTGTAAAAGAGTTGCTTGTTGACGGCGGTGAAAAGGAAGTGGCGGCGCAGCAAGAAAAGACCAAGGAAATTATGGCGAAATTGCCGTATGCAAACCTTGATTTGTCCCGTTTTACGCCCGAAAATCTCAACGAGCTTTTCAATGCGAAAGAGTGGGAAGAAATGAGCGAAGCTTGTCTTGGTTGCGGTACGTGTACCTTCGTTTGCCCGACTTGTCAATGTTTCGATATTCGCGATTTCAAGACGAATGAGGGCGTAATTCGTTTCCGTTGCTGGGATTCGTGTATGTATTCCGACTTTACTTTGATGGCGCACGGCAACAGCCGTACGACGCAGATGCAGCGTTTCCGTCAAAGATTTATGCACAAGCTCGTGTACTATCCTTCGCAGAACGATGGATTGTATTCGTGCGTGGGCTGTGGCAGATGTGTAAACAAATGCCCGCAAAAGCTCAATATTGTAAAAGTAATCAAAACGTTAGGGGGTAAAGACAATGATTAACGAAACTCTTATTCCCAAAGTTGGCGTTGTAACGGATATCCGCAAGGATACGCCCGACGTTAAGACCTTCCGCGTGGTGGGTACGGACGGCAAAAAACTGTTTAAGCACATGCCCGGTCAATGCGCAATGGTATCTATCCCTGGCGTTGGCGAGTGTATGTTTTCCATTACCTCTTCGCCTACAAACGAAGAATATATGGAATTTTCCATTAAAAAATGCGGTTGCGTTACCGAAGTTATCCATGCGCTCGAAGTAGGCGCGCAAATTACCGTTCGCGGTCCTTACGGCAAAAATTTCCCCGTAGAAGAAGATTTTAAGGGTAAAGATTTGCTGTTCATTGCAGGCGGTATCGGTCTTGCGCCTTTGCGTAGCGTTATCAATTACGTGCGTCATTACCGTAACAATTACGGTAAGGTTGTTATCGTATACGGCGCAAGAAGTAAGGACGACCTCGTTGATATCGATGAAATTCAAAACGAGTGGATAAACGAGCCGAATACGGAAGTGTATTTGACGATTGACCGCCCGCAAGAAGGTTGGGACGGACACGTCGGTTTCGTACCTGCATACGTCAAAGAATTGGGCTTAAATCCCAATATGACGGCGGTACTTTGCGGTCCTCCAATCATGATTAAATTCACGCTTGCAGGACTGTTGGAGCTCGGTTTTGATAAATCGCGCGTATACACGACGTTAGAGCTTCGTATGAAATGCGGCGTTGGTAAATGCGGCAGATGTAACGTAGGCGACAAATTTGTATGTAAAGACGGCCCCGTATTCCGTATGACGGAATTGGACGAATTGCCCGACGAATATTAAGGAGAACAATAGAAAGCTATGGAAAAAATGGTAAACGTATATCTTTTCGGCAAACGTTATCAAGTTCCGGAAAGTCTGACGATTATGAAAGCAATGGAATACGCTGGGTATCAGCTCGTTCGCGGTTGCGGTTGCAGAAACGGTTTCTGCGGTGCGTGCGCGACGATCTATCGTATCCACGGTCAGCAAGAGCTGAAAAGCTGTCTTGCTTGCCAACAGCAGGTTGAAGAGGGTATGTACGTAGCGACGTTGCCTTTCTTCCCCTTGGTAAAACAGGTTTACGATATCAATAAAATCAAACCTACGCAGCAGATTATGATGCAGCTCTATCCCGAAATTTATTCGTGTATCGGCTGTAACGCTTGTACGAAGAGTTGCACGCAGGAACTCAACGTTATGCAGTATATTGCATACGCACAACGTGGCGAATACGAAAAAGCAGCGGAAGAAAGCTTTGACTGCGTAATGTGCGGCGTATGTTCTTCCCGTTGTCCCGCAGGTATCTCGCATCCGCAGGTTGCGTTGCTTACCAGACGTTTGACGGGTAAATATCTTGCTCCTAAGACCGAACATCTTATCAACCGCGTTGCAGAAATCGACGCGGGGGATTGCAAAGCGGCTTTGGAAGCGATTATGAATACCCCGCTCGAAGAACAGAAAAATCTGTATAATCACAGAGAAATCGAGAAATAAGGAGAGGCGCTATGTACCATTACACGCAAGAACAACTTGAATCTATGAAGAAAGTAGAGGCAACGCGCGCTTCTCGTATTGAAAAATTGCACGCGCGTATGTCGGCGGAAGAAAAAGATGCCGTTTTGGCTGAGTTCCACCCCGACTATATCACGTCGGCTTATGAAGAATTGAAAGTCGGCAAAAACAAAGGCGGCAAGGTATTGCACGAACTTGCAGCGCTTTTACAAGGGCATTCCCGAGTGAAAGATATGAAAATCGACCTTTCCAAAATCGACTACGACGTAGACGTTTTGGTTATCGGCGGTGGCGGCGCAGGCTCGTCTGCGGCTATCGAAGCGCACGAACGCGGCGCAAAGGTTATGATTGCAACCAAACTCCGTTTGGGCGACGCGAACACGGCAATGGCAGAGGGTGGTATTCAAGCGGCTGACAAGCCCAATGACAGCCCCGCAACCCACTATCTCGACGCGCTCGGCGGTGGACATTTCATGAACAAGCCCGAGCTTTTGTATAAGCTCGTAAACGAAGCTCCCGAGGCAATTTTGTGGCTCAACAACCTCGGCGTTATGTTCGATAAAGAACCCGACGGTACGATGGTTACCACGCATGGTGGCGGTACTTCCAGAAAGCGTATGCACGCTTGCCGTGACTATTCCGGTTCGGAAATCATGAGAACGCTCCGTGACGAGGTTTTCAACCGCGGTATCACGGTGGTAGATTTCACGGCGGCTATCGAGCTTATTAAAGACACCGACGGCAAAATTGCAGGTGCGGTGCTGATGAATATGGAAACGAAAGAAATCTTGGTTGCACGCGCAAAGACGGTCGTTATCGCAACGGGTGGCGCAGGCAGATTGCACTATCAAGGTTTCCCCACGTCCAACCACTACGGCGCGACGGCAGACGGCTTGGTGCTTGCATACAGAGCTGGCGCAAAATTGCTCTATCCCGAAACGTTGCAGTATCACCCTACGGGCGCGGCAGAGCCCACGCAGATTTACGGTGCGCTCGTAACCGAAAAGGTTCGTTCGCTTGGCGCACAGCTTGTCAACAAAAACGGCGAAGCGTTCGTATATTCCTTGGAAACGCGTGACGTTACCGCATCTTCCATTATTCGTGAATGCAAGCAGAACGGCAACGGTATCAAGACGACGGACGGCGAAGGCGTATGGCTTGACACGCCGCTTATCGATATCTTGAACGGCGAAGGCACGATTGAAAAACGTATTCCCGCAATGCTGAGAATGTTCGGTAAATACGGCATTGATATTCGTAAAGAGCCCATTTTGATTTATCCTACGCTCCATTACCAAAACGGCGGTATCGATATCGGCGCAAACGGTATGACGTGCATTGAAAACTTGTACGTAGCAGGCGAAGCGGTCGGCGGCATCCACGGTACGAACAGACTTATGGGCAACTCCTTGCTCGATATCATCGTATTTGGTAGAAACGCAGGTCAGCAAGCTGGCGAAAAATATAAGAGTGTAGAACTCAAAGAACTCACGCTCGACCACGTTGACGCGTTTGAAAAGGAACTTAGCGACGCAGGTATTTCTTCGGACGTACAATCGCCTAAGCTTTTGCCCGATTACAGAAGACAGGCAAACTAAAAAATCGATAGGGAAAACTGATGAAATAAACAAGGACAAAACGCACGAGGTACGCTTTGTGCGTTTTCGTCCGTAAAAAAGAGGAGAGATGTTATGTATTTTTATGAGGTATTTAACTCGCTGTTAGTACCTTTGTTCGTTGCTTTTGCCGTTATTGTGCTCGGTCTTTTGATTGGAAGAATCAGCATTAAAGGCATTTCGCTCGGCACGGCAGGGGTTTTACTTGTTGCGATTCTTGTAGGGGTTATCTTTTCAAAATTCCCTACGATTGAAATTGCGGGGAAACAGATTACCCTTTGGAGTACGCCGAAATCCTTCGTTTCAGGTTCGGGTGTGACGGATAAAGGTGCAACGGTAATACTTGGCGCCTTTAAGACGTATTCAGTTGAGAGCGTTTTCAATACCATTTCCAGTATCGGTACAATGTTATTTGTAACGGCGGTAGGCTTGATTGCAGGTCCGAAATTCTTCCGTTCCTTCAACAAGAGTATGATGTCGTACATTGCAATGGGTGCAATCATCGTGTTGGTTGGCGTTGGGATTACGATTGGTATTTCCGCGCTTGACAAAAATATGGATATCGGTATGGGTACGGGTTTGTTGTCTGGCTCGCTTACCTCTACGCCCGCTTTTTCGGCAGCAAAAGGATCCGCGGAAACGATTAGTCAGGCAATGAAAAACCACGTTACGGCTGGGTACGGTATCGGTTATTTGTACGGCGTTTTGGGTGTAGTTTTGTTTGTGCAGATTATGCCTAAGCTTTTGAAGGTGGATATTGCAAAGGAAAGAGAAACTTTTGTTGCGGCAAACACTTTGGAGATTAAAGACGACGGCAAAAAACGTTTTTCCGTTGACGAATTTGGATTTTTCCCGTTTATAACAACCATTGTTTTAGGGCTTTTAATTGGTTGCATCAAAGTGCCCATTGGTAAAGGAAACTTTTTCAGCTTTGGTTCGTCGGGCGGTACGCTGATTGCAGGTTTGATTGTAGGACATTTTGGGCACTTCGGCAAAATTGATATGAAAGTCTCGAAAAAGACCTTGAATTTCTTCCGTGAACTTGGTTTGATTTTGTTCTTGGTCGGCGCGGGAATTCCTGGTGGTGTGAATTTCATTTCCGCGTTCAAGTGGATTTATATCGTATACGGTATCATTATGGCAACCGTGCCTATGGTGCTTGGGTTTATTCTCGGTAAGTTTGTTTTCAAACTTTCGATTTTCAACAACCTCGGCTCGATTACGGGCGGTATGACCAGTACGCCCGCGCTCGGTTCGCTGATTAGCGTAGCAGGTACGGACGACGTATCCTCGGCGTATGCGGCAACTTATCCGTTTGCGCTCGTGCTTATCGTTGTATCATGTAATTTGCTTGTATTGTTACCTTTCTAAAAAGTAAAAAGTCGGTGGAAACGCCGACTTTTTTCATAAAAAAATCACTTTCAAACATTTGACAATTTTTCTAAAAACTGTTATACTTAAAATACAAACAGAGGGAGTAGCAAACGCGAAAGCGGTGGCAAGTCAACAATCTCGGCGCGGAAGTGCGTCTGGCTGCCTTTATTGCAAGACTCGTCATCGGCATGCGCCGTGCGAGAAACCCGTTTTATACGATTTTTTCAAGTACGGCAATCGACCGTACTTGTTTTTTTCTTTCGCGGAGTATTATTCGCGTGTAAATATGGAATAAACTATAAAGACGTAGGAGAAGAGATGAAACATTATTGCGAAGACAAACAAGCTGTTTTACAGGCGTTAAACACGTCGGAAAAGACAGGGCTTAGCAGCGCAGACGCAGGCGAACGCCTTTTGCAAAACGGCAAAAACAAGCTGGTAGCGGCAAAGAAAAAATCGATTGTCCGTCGGTTTTTAGAACAGCTTATCGACCCGATGATTATAATCTTAATCGTTGCGGCGGTAATTAGCGGTGTTCTTGCTATAAAAAATAACGAAGGTTACGTGGACGTAATTATTATCGGCGCGGTCGTTTTGATTAACGCCGTTTTGGGCGTCCTGCAAGAAAGCAAAGCGGAAAAGGCGATAGAGGCGTTGCAAGAAATGTCAGCGGCGCATTCCAAGGTTTTCCGTGATGGTAGGATACAGGTCGTTCCCAGCGAAGATTTGGTCGTTGGCGATATCGTTATTTTAGAGGCTGGCGACGCAGTACCTGCGGACGGCAGAATTTTAGAAAGCGCCAGCTTAAAAATAGAAGAGGCTGCGCTCACGGGCGAATCTGTGCCCGTGGATAAAACGGCGTCGGTGATAAAGCTTGGCGAAAACGGCAAAGACGTTCCGCTTGGCGACCGTAAAAATATGATTTATATGGGCGGTACGGTTGTATACGGCCGTGGTATCGCCGTGGTTACGGCAACAGGTATGGATACCGAAATGGGTAAAATCGCAGGCGCTTTGGCGCAGGCGCAGGAAGGTAAAACACCCTTGCAGAGAAAGCTTTCCCAGCTTTCCAAGGTGCTTACTTGGCTCGTTTTGGGTATTTGCGGCGTAGTATTTGCCGTGGAAATTATTCGTGTCGGTAAATTCACGCTCGACGTAGGTATCAATTCGCTGATGACAGCCGTTTCGTTGGCTGTTGCGGCGATTCCCGAAGGTCTTGCTACGGTGGTTACCGTCGTGCTTTCTATCGGCGTTACCAATATGTCTAAACGAAATGCAATTATCCGCAAATTGACGGCGGTGGAAACCCTCGGTTGCGCGCAGATTATTTGCTCGGATAAGACGGGTACGCTCACGCAAAACAAAATGACGGTTGTTGATTTCTTCGGCGAAGACGAAAATGCAATAGCGCGCGCTATGGCGCTTTGTAGCGATGCGGCAATCGACGAAGAGGGCTCGGTAACGGGTGAGCCGACGGAAACGGCACTCGTTGTTTGGGCGGATAAATTGGGTATGAAAAACCCTGCTTTAAAGGCAGAATATCCTCGTATCGGCGAAGCTCCGTTCGATTCTAACCGTAAGATGATGTCGACGGTGCATAATACCGCGGGCAAAATCGTGCAATACACGAAGGGTGCCCCCGACGTGGTTATCGACCGTTGTACGCATTACGTCGTTGGTGGAAAGCTTGTGCCTATGACGGCAGAATATAAAGCAGAAATTTTGAAGGCGAACAAGGCAATGGCAGATAAAGCGCTGCGTGTATTGGCTTGCGCAACCCGCGTTTGGGAACAGTCTCCCGACGAATTCACGCCCGAAAAATTGGAAGAACAATTATGCTTTACTGGTCTTTGCGGTATGATTGACCCTGTCCGTCCCGAAGTAAAAGTTGCCATAGAACAATGCCGAGAGGCGGGCGTTCGCGCAATTATGATTACGGGCGACCATATCGATACGGCGGTTGCGATTGCAAAAGAACTCGGGATTTTGGAGGAAGGTGTGCATGCCGTTTCGGGGTCTCAGCTCGATGAAATGGACGATGAAGCCTTTGAAAAAGAATTCCGCAATATCAGCGTGTATGCGCGTGTTCAGCCCGAACACAAGACGCGTATCGTCAATGCATGGCGTGGCGCGGGATATATTACGGCAATGACGGGGGACGGCGTCAACGACGCACCCTCTATCAAAGCGGCGGATATCGGCGTTGGTATGGGTATCACGGGTACGGACGTAACGAAAAACGTTGCGGATATGGTCCTCACCGACGACAACTTTGCTACGATCGTCGGCGCAGTAGAAGAGGGTAGACGTATTTACGATAATATCCGTAAGGCTATTCAATTCTTACTTGCCTCGAACATGAGTGAGGTTATCGGTGTATTTGTTGCAACCTTGTGTGGCTTTGTTCTGTTAGAGCCCGTGCATTTGCTCTGGATTAACTTGATAACGGACACTTTCCCTGCGCTTGCGCTTGGCGTGGAAAAGGCAGAGCCGAACGTTATGAAACGAAAACCGCGTGATCCAAAAGCGGGTATATTCGCCGGTGGATTAGGCGTAGACGTCGTATATCAAGGCCTATTGGTTGCGGCTCTTACCCTTGGTTCGTATTTCCTTGGCGCGTACGTACTTGCGCCTGCCGCGGGTTTCGCAAAAGTAGATGCAGCGGGACACGGTATCACCATGGCGTTCTTAACTTTGTCGATGGCGGAAATTTTCCACAGCTTTAATATGCGTTCGCAACGTGGCAGTATCTTTACGCTCAAAAAACAAAACCTTGTGCTTTGGCTTGCGGCAATCGGTTCGCTTCTTTTGACGACGGCTGTATGCGAAATTCCGTTCTTGGCAAATGCGTTTGGATTTGAACACGTAGGCATCACGGAATACGCTATTGCGGTTGGTATGGGTTTCTTGGTTATTCCCGTTGTAGAAATCGTAAAATGCATACAAAGAGCGTGCAAAAAACAAAAATGATAATACCCGTGTACGCAACGAATAAAAAAGTCGAGGATTAGAGATAAAACCAAAAATAATGTAAAAATAGCAAAAAAAATGCAAAAAATGGCTGTTTTTGAATAAAAATTTTTCTCTAACCCCTTGACCGACCGCGTTTGATGTGTTATAATTATAGTAGTAAAAATAGCAAAATCCGTTTTATAGCGATTATGTAACGGATACGTTCAAAACCATTTTTGGTTGGACGGCAAAAAAAACCAAACAACGAGGTGGAAGATATGGCTGACAACAACGCAATGGAAAAAGATTTGACGATAGAATCTTTGGCACAAGAAATTCGTTTCGCTTACAAACAGAATCAAAACATTTATACGCAGCTGTCGGCAAGAATTGACGCGCTTGAAAAAGAGTTGGCTGAACTTAAAAAGAACGGTGCGGCTTGCGCGGCTCCCTGTGAGGCAGAATCTTGCGTATGCGAAGAGCCTTGCGAAAGCGCGGCAGAAGAAATTGCCGTAGCGGACGAAGAACCCGCAGTAGAAGGGGAGATGGTTACTCGCTATAAGAAGAGTTTTGTTGCAAAGATGAAACAAAGCGACACAAAACTCAAAGTATATTACAGCGATATTAAAAATGCATTTGATTCTTACAAGAGAATTAATTCGACGATTAGTTTGCAGGGCGACAGATTCAACTTTGGTCGTGAGACGATTGCGAAGATGACGGTTGTCGGCAAGACTTTAAAGCTCTATCTTGCATTGGACGTAAACGATCCCGAATTGAAAGAAACGGTATATCATCAGAAATACGTTGGCGATCAGAAAGCGTATGAATCCACGCCTTTCCTTGTAAAGGTTAAGAGCGAGGTTGCTGCAAAGAAAGCCATTCGTTTGGTAAAATATCTTGCGGCTCAGTTGGATGCGGCGGAAGATAACACGTTTGAACCCGTTGACTACGTAACCGAATTCGCTTATGAAACGGACGAACAGTTAATTGAAAAAGGGCTTATCAAAGTAACGCAAGGTAAAAAGATTAGCCTTAAATTCTAATCATTTAAAACAAAAGATACATACGAATAACGATGGAGAGCTGATAATTTCATATTTTCGGCTCTCTATTTTATGAACGGATAAAAACCGTTAAGGAGTAATTTTTAAGAAAGTGAACGAAAAGAAAGAAACAAAAAACACAAAAGGCGCAAAAACCACGCCTACAAAAAGAGGACGCACGAAAGATAAAAATCCTATGGGGACGGCATTTGACGCGTTGTTCATAGAAAAATCTCTTCCCCCTGCGCCTAAAAAACAGTCTACGGACAAGCCTCAGAAAACAAAACAGGGGCAAGCAAAAAAGAAGATTACACCCCCGAGAGAGTCTAATAAATCCTTTGAGGCGACAAAACCTGAAAAAAAGCAAAAAATCGTTCGTGAAGAAAAAACAGGGAAAGGGAAACAATTAGAAAAACCTATTATCAAGCAGACGGCAAAAACCAAAAAAACTTCTCCCGTTAGGATTGTCTTTTTGGGTGGTGTTGGCGAAATCGGCAAAAATATGACGGCGTTTGAATACGGCAACGACGTTATTATTTTAGACGCAGGCTTAACTTTCCCCAACGGCGAGGATATGCCAGGGGTTGACTCAGTTGTTCCCGATATCACGTATTTGGTGCAAAATAAGGACAAGATTCGCGGCGTTTTACTAACGCACGGACATGAAGACCATATCGGCGGTCTTCCGTACTTGCTGAAAGAAATCAACGAGGATACGCCCATATACGGCACGAAATTAACCTTGATGCTCGCAGATAATAAACTGCAAGAGCACAGCATTAAAAACGCCGTGCAAAAGGTCGTGCAGGCAGGTGAACGCATCAAACTCGGTGCGTTTGAAGTGGAATTTATTAACGTCAATCACTCTATCTCCGGCGCGTGCGCCTTGGCAATCTACACCCCCAACGGCTTGATTTACCACAGCGGGGATTTTAAAATTGACTTAACTCCCGTTGCGGGCGAGCCAATCGATTTAAAACGTATTGCGGAACTCGGAAAAGAGGGCGTATTGCTCTATATGAGTGAGTCCACGAATATTGAACGCGCAGGCTATACGATGAGTGAAACGGTCGTTGGTACGACGCTTGACCATTTATTTTCGGAAAACACCAACCGACGTTTGATTATCGCAACCTTTGCGTCCAACGTGCACAGATTACAACAAATCATTGATTTGGCGGTAAAATACCGCAGAAAAGTAGCGCTCTCGGGGCGTAGTATGTTCAAGGTTGTAGAGGCCGCTGTGAAAATCGGCGAATTGCTGATTCCCGAAGGCGTTTTGATTGATATTGAAAAGACAAAAAATCTTTTTGACGGCGAACTTTTGATAGTATCGACGGGTTCGCAAGGGGAGCCAATGAGCGCTCTTACCCGCATGGCGTCGGGAGAATTTAATAAGGTGACGATTGGCACAAACGACACGATTATCATTTCGGCTAACCCGATTCCCGGGAACGAAAAGATGATTTACCGCGTAATCAACAACCTTTATAAGAAGGGCGCGCGCGTCGTTTACGAAAGTTTGGAAAAAATCCACGTTTCTGGTCACGCGTGTCAGGAAGAACATAAGATTTTGCATACGCTGTTAAAACCGAAATTTTTTATCCCCGTACACGGCGAATACCGTCATTTAAAACGTCACGCGCAGCTAGCGGAAAGCATGGGGATGCCCGAAAATAATATCCTAATTACCGAAATTGGCAACTGTGTCGAACTGACGGCAAAGGAAATGAAATTCGGGGAAAACGTGCAGGCAGGCACAAGACTTATCGACGGCGAAGGCGTGGAAGATTACGGCACGAGCGAGGTCATGAAAGACCGATTGAAAATGTCGGCTGACGGCGTATGTTCGGTGGCGCTTGCCGCTGCGGGTAACTACGTTATCAACGACCCCGTTATCGAATCGCACGGTTGCGTGTTTACGGGCAAGGAAATGGAGTGGGAACTCCGTTCGGTGGTCCAACGCGCCGTGGAAAATTATGATTACGGCGCGGGAAACAAGGAAGAGCTTGTCAACTATATCCGTAAACAACTGAAAAATTATTTCTACAAAAAGACGAGGCAGGCTCCTTTGATTGTGGTGTCCGTTCTCGACGTGTAACAAAAGAAAAGGAAAGTAAAATGCAATATACGGCGTCTTTGGTAAAACTGAATATCGACGAGAGAATCATTTCTCGTCGAAAAGACGCTCTTGCGCGCGGTATTCCCGTTGCCGATGACGAAACTTTGCAATTTTTATTGCTCACCCTCGCCGCGACAAAACCTACGCGTATTTTAGAAATTGGTACGGCGGTCGGGCTTTCGACCGTTGCGATGTTATACGAGTGCAAAGACGCGCGTATAACGACGATGGAACTAGAAGAAGAACGTTTTCTCGAGGCAAAGCAAAACTTCGCGGATTTCGGCGTATCCGAGCGCGTAACGGCGCACCTTGGCGACGCGGGAGAAATTCTTGCGATGATGGACGGGGAATTCGATTTTGTGTTTTTGGACGGACCGAAGGCGCAATACGAAAAATATTTGTTCGATTTGAAACGGCTGATGAAAAAGGGCGCGGTTTTGTTTGCTGACGACGTACTTTTATACGGATGGGTAAGCGGTGAGGAACCCACCCCGCAAAAACGGCACTCCATCGTAGATAAAATCCGTTCGTATCTCGAAACAGTAACGGCGGACAGCGATTTTATCACATCCGTTTTAAACGTTGGCGACGGTGTGGCGCTGTCGGTATACCGTGGCGAAAATAAAGACTGACAAAAGAGGTTGATGATGAAGGCAGAGCTTTTGGCGCCTGCGGGCAGTTATGCAAAAATGCGTACGGCGCTACATTTTGGCGCAGACGCGGTGTACGTCGGTGGAAAGCAATTTTCTCTGCGCGCTTTTGCGGATAATTTTTCCGTGGAGGAGTTGCGTGAGGCAACGGCGTATGCGCATGGACTTGGTAAAAAGATATACGTAACGGCGAACGTGTTTGCGCGTAACGCCGATTTTTGCGTTTTAGAAAGCTATTTTAAAACCCTTGCAAGCGTTGGCGTAGACGCCGTAATTATCAGCGATCCTGGCGTTGTATATTTGGCAAAAAAGGTTGCGCCCAATTTAGCAATACACCTTTCCACACAAGCGAATACAACAAATAAATACGCCGTGAAATTTTGGTTTGAACAGGGCGTTTCCCGCGTGATTTTGGCGCGGGAGCTCTCGATAAAAGAGATTGCGGAGATACACGATTTCGTGCCTGAAATGGAGCTTGAAACCTTTGTCCACGGCGCGATGTGTATATCGTACAGCGGAAGATGTCTATTGTCCGATTATTTGGACGGACGTTCGTCCAATCGTGGCGCGTGCGTGCAGTCTTGCCGTTGGCGGTACGAAGTACGTGCGCTCAACGCAACGAACGGTAAATCGGAATGGTTGCCAATCGAAGAGGACGGGCGCGGGACGTATATTTTCAACAGCAAGGATTTAAATATGCTCGCATATTTAAAGGAGTTGGAAGACGCGGGCGTTTGTTCGTTTAAGATAGAAGGACGGATGAAGAGCGGTTATTATTTGGCAACGGTAATAAACGCCTATCGCCGTGCTTTGGACGGCGCGGAATTGTCCGTGTCCGAAAAGGAATTGTTGGCGGTGGCGCACCGTGAATACACGCAGGCGTATATGCTTGGTAAAAATGTGGAAACTGTCAATTACGAGGACAGTCAAAGTCGTGGCGATTACGTTTATATTGCCGACGTTTTGGGAACGGAAAAGGGTTTTATTAAGGCGGAAATGCGCAACCGTTTTAAACAAGGCGACCTTTTAGAGGTGCTTTCGCCCGATAATAATTTTGCAAAAACCTTTGTCGCTGACGAAATATACAACAGCAAAGGGGAAAGGACGGACGATGCAAAACTCGTGCAAGAAATTTACGCGATAAAATGTCCGTACGAACTGCAAAAAGGCGATTATCTTCGCCGTAAAGTCTAATAGGGAAGAAAAAAACATGAAGAAGATACTCTTAATTGCTACGGGTGGTACGATTGCGTCCTATTCTGGCTCGGAAGGGTTGATACCAGGGATTGCCGCAGAGGGTTTGTTAAAATGCGTGCCTGAAATTTTTGAATTTTGTCAACCGCACGCCATACAAATCTATAATATTGACAGCACCAACGTCACCCCTGCCCATTGGGTACAGCTTGCCACGACAATTCGCGATAATTACGACGACTACGATGGCTTTGTCGTTTGTCACGGTACGGACACGATGTCGTATACGGCGGCAATGATTTCGTATATGGTACAACATTCGCCCAAGCCCATTGTATTTACGGGTTCGCAACAGCCGATTGATAAAGAAGATACGGACGGCAGAATTAACCTTCGCGACAGCTTTTTGTATGCCTCGTCCGATAATGCCGCGGATGTTGTAATCGTATTCCAAGGCAAGGTGATTGCGGGCACAAAAGCAAAAAAAATTCGCACCAAGAGCTTTAACGCGTTTACGAGCGTGGATTTCCCTAATCTTGCGGTGATTCGCGACGGGCGTATTATCCAATACATTACCACGCCCAAACAAGACAAACCCGAGTTTTTCTTGACATTAAACGAGAAAGTTGGTCTTTTGACGCTGACGCCTGGGGCAAGAAAGGAAATCTTAGATGCCTATTTCCGTATTTACGATGCGGTGGTTTTGTCGGGTTACGGTACGGGCGGTATTCCCGAGGGGGAATATTACGGTTTCTATGAAACGATTGAAAGTTGGGAAAGAAAGGGGAAAACCTTGGTCGTTACCACGCAAGTACAACAAGAGGGCAGCGATATGAACGTATATCGCGTTGGCAGAGGTTGGAAAAACCGTTTTGATTTACTCGAAAGCTATTCGATGACGTACGAAAGCATTATCACAAAGCTTATGTGGATTTTAGCGCAAGTGCAAGGGGACGACAACGTACGCGAACTGTTCTATAAGACGGTAAATTACGATTTGATCGGTTGATTTAGAAAAGTGGAGAGAGGATGGAAAATCAGTTAAAAACATTTGCGGAAATTGAATACGTTCGCCCCGATTTTGACGAATTAAAAAGCTTTTACGAGGTGCTGAACGCGCGCGTTGCGGCGGCAAAATCGTATGAAGAGGTAAAACGTTGTATTTTGGACGAGGAAGAATATTCTTCGCATATCAACACCATGGCAACCGTGGTGGAAATTCGCCATACCGTCGATACTTCCAACGAGTTTTACGACAAGGAATCGGAATATATTCACCGCGCTTTAACCGAGGCGATGCCGAGTATGCAAGCCTTCAATTTGGCGTTGCTGGCTTCGCCGTTTAAGGCAGATATCGATAGAGAATACGGGGAACAATTTCTAAGAGCAGTCAAGCTCGGCGCAGACAGTTTTTGCGAAAAAAACGTACCGCTACTGCAAGAGGAAAATGAACTTACCAACCGCTATCAAAAATTGACGGCGTCGTGTAAAATTTCCTTTGACGGCGCGGAGCATAACCTTTTCGGCATTTTAAAATATTTTTCCGATCCCGATAGAGAGGTCCGCAAAAAGGCGGCGAAATTGTACGCCGAATTTTTTGAAAAGAACGACAAGGAATTGGGCGAAATTTTCGATAGATTGGTAAAAATTCGCCATGAAATGGGCAAAAATATGGGTTTTGCCAACTTTATTCCGCTTGGATATATACAGCAAGGCCGCATGGACTACGATGAAAAGGACGTTGCGGCGTTCCGTCAGCAAGTCTTGGAAGAAATCGTGCCCTTTTGTGAAAAGCTCTATAAGGCGCAGGCAAAACGTATTGGTGTGGACAAAATTCGCTATTACGACGAACAGTTGATTTTTTTAGGCGGTAACGCCGTTCCGATTGGCGATAGTAAATATCTCGTTCAACAAGCGCAAAAAATGTACCGCGATATGAGTGCGGAAACGGGTGAGTTTATCGATTTTATGGTTGCGCACGAGCTTATGGATTTGGACAACAAGCCCAACAAGGCGGCGACGGGATATATGACGGCGTTGTGCGATTATAAAGCGCCTTTTGTGTATTCGTGTTTCAACGGTACAACGGGGAACGTAGACGTGCTTACGCACGAAATGGGGCATGCGTTTGCGGGATATATGGCGATGCGTCATCAGCCCTTACAAGCTCTTTGGAGCGAGCCTACCGACATTGCGGAAATTCACTCTATGTCTATGGAGCAGTTTGCCTATCCGTATGCCGAACTTTTCTTCGGGGATAAGGCGGCTCAATACCGTTTTCAGCATTTGCAGGAGGCAATTACCTTTGTTCCGTTCGGCGTTGCGGTGGACGAATTTCAGCATATTGTTTACGAAAATCCCGATATGACGCCCGAGGAAAGAACGTCGGCATGGAGCGCGCTCGAAAAGAAATATATGCCTTGGCGTGATTACGGCGAGGAGAACGAGTTTTTTGCCCGAGGCGGTTGGTGGTATCATAAATTGCACATTTATCACTATCCGTTTTATTATATCAACTATACGTTGACGACTATGGGCGCAATGGAGTTCAAAAAGAAATTGGCAACGGACAAAACGGCGTGTTGGCGCGATTATATGACTCTTTGCAAGGTAGGCGGTTCGCTTGGGTATTTGGATACGTTAAAAGCGGCGAATTTGGCAATTCCCTTTGAAAAGGGTGGCGTAAAACGCGCGATATCCTATGCAATTAACATTTTAAATAAAGAGATTGAGGAGTGAATATGAGAAAAGCACAGCTTAAAAAATATGCAAAATTGATAGTAAAAACGGGCTTGAACGTAAAAAAGGGACAAACGGTTTTTGTTGCGGCGGGGCTTGACCAACCGGACTTTATTACCATGGTTGTGGAAGAGTGTTATAAGGCAGGAGCAAGCGAAGTTTTCGTCGAGTGGAGTCATCAACCCGTTTCCAAGCTCAACGCGCAATATAGAACGTTAGAATCGTTATCACACCTTACTCCTTGGGAAAAGGCAAAGTGGGAATTCAAAGCTAACAACTATTCTTGTCGGTTGTTTATCGAATCTTCCGACCCCGACGGCATGAACGGCGTTGACCAAGAAAAGATGAGCAAGGCTCGTCAAGCAACTTATCCCGAAATCAAACCGTTCCGTCAGCAGATGGAAAACAGACACCAATGGTGTATTGCGGCTGTCCCCGGCAAGGCTTGGGCAAAAAAGGTGTTTCCCTCGCTTTCAGAGAGCAAGGCGGTTGAGGCAATGTGGCAGGCGATTTTGCACGCTTCGCGCGCCGATTCTAAAAACCCTATAAAAGCATGGAAAGAACACAATTCCGACTTTCGCGCACGCTGTGATTATCTCAACGGCTTGGGTCTGAAATATTTGGAATACAAGAGCGCAAACGGCACCGATTTGACGGTGGAACTCCTTCCCGACGGTGTGTTTACGGGCGGTATTGAAAAGACGTTAAAGGGCAGAGCTTTCAACCCGAATATCCCGACGGAGGAAGTCTTTACTTCGCCCAAAGCGGGCGGAGCGGAAGGGATTGTATATTCGTCCAAACCGCTCTCGTACATGGGCGAACTGATTGACAATTTCTCCTTGCGTTTTGAAAACGGCAAAGTCGTGGAGGTCAAGGCGGAGCAGGGCGAGGCTTTGTTGCAGAAAATGGTATCGATGGACGAGGGTGCGGGCAAGCTTGGCGAATGCGCGTTAATTCCATACGATTCGCCAATCAATCAATCGGGTGTCTTGTTCTATAATACCCTTTTCGACGAAAATGCTTGCTGTCATTTCGCGGTTGGTCACGGCTTTAACGAATGTTTAAAAGGCTTTGAAAAGATGACGGACGAAGAGATTAAGGCGCGCGGAATCAACGACAGTATGATTCACGTCGATTTTATGATTGGTACGGCGGACATGTCGATTGTCGGTATCAAGGAAAACGGCGAACGCGTGCAAATTTTTAAAAACGGCGGTTGGGCGTTTTAATTGCCGAAAATTGCGTTATAAATAATAAAAACAAAGAAGGTATTACCTATGACGAAAATAGATATTTTTTCTGGTTTTCTCGGCGCAGGGAAAACGACTCTTATTAAAAAATTAATCAAAGAAGCTTATGCTGGCGAAAAGGTTGTTTTAATTGAAAACGAGTTTGGCGAAATCGGTATTGACGGCGGTTTTTTGCAGGATGCGGGCATCAATATTACCGAAATGAATTCGGGCTGTATTTGCTGTTCCCTCGTCGGCGATTTTTCCAAGGCATTGCAACAGGTTATGGAGCAATACGCCCCCGAACGTATCGTTATCGAACCGTCGGGCGTAGGTAAGCTTAGCGACGTTATTAAAGCGGTTAAAAACGCGAAGATTGACGGCGAGCTTAACGCTTTTTGTACGGTCGTTGACGCAGGGAAATGCAAGATGTACTTGCGCAATTTTGGCGAATTTTTCGGCGATCAGGTCGAAAATGCAAGCTGTATCATTTTGTCGCATACGGACAAAGTATCCGAAGAGAAGCTTTCTACGGCAGTGGCTTTATTGAAAGAGAAAAACGCTACGGCAACGTTGGTAACCGCGCCTTGGGATAGCTTGGACGGTAAGGCGATTTTGGCTGCAATGGAGCGCAAAGACAGTTTGCAAGCGGAGCTTGACCGCCTGTCTGCCGAAGTGGAACATGGCCATGAACATCATGAGCATCATCACGACGAGTGTGACGACCCCGATTGCTGTTGTCACCATGAACATCATCACGAACATCACCACGACGAGTGTGACGACCCCGATTGCTGTTGTCATCACGAGCATCATCACGAACATCATCACGACGAGTGTGACGATCCCGATTGTTGTTGTCATCACGAGCATCATCACGAGCATCACGAACATAATCATGAACACCACCACGGGCACCACCATGCAGACGACGTGTTTACGAGTTGGGGTAAGGAAACGACGAGAAAGTACACAAAGGACGAGCTTTGCGATATTTTGACGGAAATCCAACATGAACACGAATATGGCACGATTCTCCGCGCAAAAGGTATTGTAGAAAGCGAAAACGGTTGGTTGCATTTTGATTACGTTCCTGGCGAAATGGACGTACGCGAAGGCGCGGCGGGTGTAACGGGCAGACTTTGCGTAATCGGTTGTCAGCTCAACGAACGCGAAATCGAAAAACTTTTTAAAATTTAAACGATAAGAAGGAAACATAATGAAACAGAAACTTCCTATGGAAACACCCGTTTATCTCTTTTTAGGCTTTTTGGAATCGGGTAAAACCAAATTTATTCAAGAAACGTTAGAAGATCCTCGTTTTTCGTCGGGGGAAAAGACGTTGCTCCTCGTTATGGAAGAGGGCGAAGAAGAATACGAAACGATTAAATTTGCCATGCCTGAAAGCGTAGATTTGGTCGTGATTGAGGATAAAGAACAGCTCACGGAAGAATATTTGACAAACTTGCAAATGCAATGCGGGGCAGAACGCGTCGTTGTCGAATATAATGGTATGTGGTTGCTTGAAGATTTCTTCAAGGCAATGCCCGAAGGTTGGATGATCAACCAAATGATGACATTCTTTGACGCGCAAACGGTTCTTGGCTACAATGCAAATATGCGACAGCTCGTGTTCGACAAAATCGAAAATACGCAACTTGTCGTGTTTAACCGTTACGCCGAGAGTATGGATAAGATGGAACTCCACAAATTGGTACGTGGTATTTCCCGCCGTTGCGATATCGTATACGAACGCGTGGACGGAAAAGCAGACTTTGACAATATTGAAGACCCATTGCCCTTTGACGTCAATGCTCCGATTATTCAAATCGAAGACAAGGATTATGCCTTTTTCTATCGCGACTTGACGGAAAATCTGGAAGAATACGTCGGCAAAACGGTCAAATTCCGCGGTATCGTAGCAACGGACAAACGCCTTTCGCCACAGGATATCGTGGTCGGCAGACACGTTATGACGTGCTGTGTGGACGATATTCAATATTGCGGCGTGGCGTGCGAATTGCCTAAGGAGTTGGGCTTAAAAACGCGCGATTGGATTAGTGTTACGGCGAAAATAGAATTTAAAAAGCACCGCATTTATAAAGGGAAAGGTCCCGTTTTGGTTGCGGAAAAGGTAATCATTTGCGAGCCTCCCGAAGAACAAGTTGCCGTATTTTATTGATAGAGAATATAGGAGGGGAAATATGAAAATATGCGTATTCGGTGCGGCATCTTCCGCAATCGATAACGATTTTAAAATCAAGGTAGAAGAACTTGGCAAGGAAATGGCGCGTCGCGGGCATTCTTTGGTGTTTGGCGGTGGCGCGAACGGTTTAATGGGCGCGGTTGCAGACGGCGTGTATGCTATGGGCGGATATATTTTGGGGGTTATTCCTAAATTTTTCGACGATGAAGACGTGGAAGAAGTTTTTCCGAATTGCAGCGAACTGATTGAGCCCGATACCATGCGCCAACGCAAACAAATTATGGAAGATAATGCAGATGCCTTTATTATCGTGCCCGGCGGTATTGGTACGTTTGAAGAATTTTTTGAAATTCTTACCTTAAAACAGCTTTGTCGCCACGAAAAACCGATTGCAGTCTACAATTTGCAGGGCTATTACGACGATATTCAGACGGTCATGCGTCAAGCAGTCAACAAAGGTTTTGTTCGTGAGGATTGCCTGGGGCTTTATAAGGTAACGGACGATTTGGAAACCTTGCTTTCGTACGTAGAAGAACCTGCAAAAGTTCATAAGACGGTCAAACAGCTCAAGGACGGTTAAAAATAATACGCCATTCCGCATTGGAAGGGCGTATTTTTACTCTTGACATGTGTATGTTTTCGTATTATAATACAAACAAAGGGGGGCGATTTATGAATTTTTCCTCATTGAATAAATACAGAGAAAACAAGCGCATTGAGGCGAAAAAGGCTACGGGCGGACTGCCACGCAGCATTTGGGAAACCTACTCCGCGTTTGCCAATACTTCGGGCGGTGTAATATTGCTCGGCGTTTTAGAGGATAAAACGGACAGAACGCTATATCCGGTTGATTTACCCGACCCGCAGCGTTTAATTGCGCAATTTTTGGACGGAATCAACGATACGCGTGTGGTAAATCGAAATATTTTAAAAAAGAGCGACGTTCGCGTGGACGTGGTGGACGGAAAGGAAATTGTGGTGATTCGTGTACCGCGCGCAAAGCGTATTGAAAAGCCGATTTTTATTGGTGGAAACCCCTTTTCGGGTACCTATACACGTATCAATGACGCAGATATTCGTTGCGATGAAGAGGAAGTAAAAAAGATGCTTTTAGAGGCAAAAGGCGTAAATATTTAACCCGAAAGGCAAAAAATAAAAGGCATACCAAATGGTATGCCTTTTCTAATGAAACGTATACGTTTAAAATGTTTTAATTGAATTTTTTCGCAAATTCCAACAGTTTGTCTACGGTTGTGAAAGCGAGCGCCATATTGGTGTCCGCTGCCCCGTAATAGATAGAAACTCTGCCTTCGCTGTCAACCAATGCCGAGCAAGGGAACAAGACGTTGGGGGTAAAACCGGTTGTTTCGTAATCGTAGCCGACCTCGGGGGACATCAAATATCGTCTGGCTCTATATTTTACTTTGGACGGGTCGTTAAGGTCGAGTACGGCAACGCCAAAACTATATACCAAACCGTTGCAAGTGCTTTGTACGCCGTGATAAATCAAAATCCAACCTTCGTCCGTTTTGATAGGAGCAGGACCTGCACCGATTTTAATGCGCTCCCAATAATTATTTGCGTGGAAATTTTTCATAAGCAACTTGTGGTTTCCCCAATACACAAGGTCGGGGCTTTCGCTAAGGTAAATATTCCCAAAGGGTGTATTACCGGTGTCGCTAGGACGGCTGAGCATCAAATACTTGCCGTTGATTTTTTCGGGGAAGAGAACGCCGTTTCTATTAAAGGGTAAGAAATTGTTGGGTAACATTTCAAAATATTTGAAATCGGTTGTTTTTGCTGTATAGATAGACGGACCTTCGATGTCTGCGCAAAAAACAACGTAATACGCGTCTTCCAATTTAATCAATCGAGGGTCGTATGCATACGGATAGGTAAAACGGCTCCCGTCACGGTTATAAAACACGATAGGGGTAGTTTCCAAATTCCATTTTGCGCCGTCTTCGCTTTTTCCAAGGTACAAATCGGGTGCGCCCGTTTTATCTTCACAGCGGAAAACACCGATATATTTTCCGTCTACGATTGCAGCTGCGCTGTTACAGATATGCCAAAAATGCTTGTCTTTCGACATATCGAAAAGGGGATTTTTGCTATAACGCCAAATGTATTCATCTGCGTCAGCAGGTCTTTCTTCCCAAAGCATACCGTCGTTCATCTTGTAATATTCTTTTTCAACTTGTGCCATACGTCTTCTCCTATTATTCGTAGTGTTTAGCGTTGGGTGTCAGTTGCCCACATAACCGTATACGCGCCTTTAGTATAAGTGCGCATCTTAATTTTTGCAGGGATCATATTTATAAATTCAAATTCCGTCGCGTTGATTAAATAATCAAAAACTCCGTATTCTTCTTTCAATTCGTTGGACAAAATCAACGTCGCGCCCAAATCTGCGGGGTTGCATTTTCTAACGGATACTTGTCCGCCAACTTTGCGCACCTGTGCAAAAACGTCGTCGAGGAAATCTTGGTTATTGCCAATAAGCAAGATATTTGACGCGCCTTGTTGGACAATGCTTACTGCAAATTTTGCGATAGCAACGTCGTCTGATACGACAAGTATTACTTTTTTCTTCTCAAACATGTGTTCCCTCTGCGTTTAAAAGATCAGCCGTTGCTTTACGCTTGACGATAAGTGTTTGTAAAATCTAACAATAGTCTGTCCGTTACGCAAGAGGTATTATAGCACGTGCCTAAAACTATTTCAATACCAAAATCTATCTATTTCTTTTGTTTTTTGCTCATTTTGTTGACTTTTTCGGCGGATATGTTATAATATTTGTAACAATGTTTTTTTGGAGCGCATAATGGTCGTCTACACAAAACCTTCTTACGCGAACGATTTATTTTTTCATATAAGTTACCAAGCTTATCCGTTTTTGCATTCGCATGATTATTGGGAATTTATGGTTGTCTTAAAAGGAACAATTATACATAAAATCAACGGAAAGGTGGAGGAGTTACCGCAAAACAGCTTGTGTTTAATCCGCCCGCAAGACGTGCATTCTTTGCATCACAAAAAAAAGCAGCTTTCACAGCATCTCAATTTAGGTGTGGACGCAAAGTATTTTGAAGAATATATGCGCTTAATTTATCCCACGCTCTACGAGGATATCTTTAAGGGAGAAATGCCAATGGTGATTGGGTTATCCCACGCAAAAGTGAACCGCCTTTATAATGACGCAAACAAAATTTTGTCTGCGGATAAAGACGAGTACGAACTACAAATGAAACTCCTATTTATGGATATTGTACGGGAATTTTATTCCGAAACAATCAAGAGCGCAGCACAAAGAAATTCTTACTCAGCTGTGGTAACTCAGTTGATTATGCTAATGAATAATCCCGAAAATATGAAAAGGGATTTGGTGGAACTTATCGAGGAAACAAATTATTCTTATTCGCATATAAACCGTTTGTTTAGCAGAGAGGTAGGGGTTACGCCCAGTCGTTTCTTCCGTGATAAAAAGTTTGAATATGCAAAAACGATGATTGCGGATACGGATATGTCTCTCATCGACGTCGCTCTGGCTATTGGTTACGAAAATTATCCACATTTTTCGACAGCGTTTAAAAAATATACCGGGGTTGCTCCCATGGATTTCGACAGAAATCAACGAAATTACTATCAATCGAACAAGAAGGAACAACAATGAAAAAGTTGAGTCGTTTTTTTATATATTATAAACCGCACAGAAAATTGTTTGCAATCGATTTAATCTGCTCATTTTTAATTTCCGTTTGCAACATGTTTTATCCGATGATTGCGCGTGGCATTATGAACGATTACGTGCCCAATCGGCAACTGCGCCTTTTGATTACGTGGATAATCGTTTTGGCTGCGATTTATATTCTAAAATGTATTCTGACGTTTATCGTTGGGTATTGGGGGCACGTGCTTGGCGTTCGCATTCAAGGGGATATGCGCCGAGATTTGTTCCGACATATCGAAACTTTGCCGTTTTCGTATTTTGACGAAAATAAAACGGGTAGCGTTATGTCCCGCATTATCAACGATTTGTTTGAGGTTTCCGAATTAGCGCATCATGCGCCCGAAGATTTGTTCAATTCCTTTTTGTCTATTGTGGGCGCGCTGATTATGCTTAGCTTTATCAGTCCGTGGTTGACCTTGATAGTCGCGTGTTACGTACCGCTTATGATTTTATTTGCGGCAAAAGCGCGTAGAAAAATGAGCAAAGCTTTTACCGAATCCCGCAAACAAGTCGCAGAGCTGAACGCAGAAATAGAATCCTCCGTGTCGGGCGTCCGCATTACGAAGGCGTATAACGCGCGTGAAAAGGAAGAGGAAAAATTTGACGCAGTCAACAGCAAATTTAAAAAAGCAAGGTCGGGCGCATACCGCGCAATGGGTGGTTTTCAGGCGGGTATGTCGCTCTTTAACGATTTTTTATATTTAATCGCGCTCTTTTCGGGCGGTTTGCTGTTTTATTACAAAATAATTCCCAACGTCGGCGATTTCACGGCATACATTTTATACATAACCATGTTATTAACGCCAATTCGCACTTTGATTAATCTGTTCGAGCAGATACAAGACGGTATGACGGGCTTTAATCGCTATTGCGAGGTTATGGACACGAAGTCGGAATACGAGCCGGAAAATCCCGTTGTTTCTGATTTAGACGGCGATATTTGCTTTGAAAACGTTTCGTTTGGGTACGCAAAAGCGGGTGAAAAAGGCGCAGAGGTATTGAAAAAGATTTCCTTTAAGGTCGAAAAGGGAAAGACGGTTGCCCTCGTTGGTTCGTCAGGTGGTGGAAAGACGACCATTTGTCATTTAATTCCCAGGTTTTATTTACGTGACGAGGGAACAATCACGATTGGTGGTACAGATATAAACGACGTGACAACGGAAACTTTACGTGATAAAATTGCGCTCGTGGCGCAGGACGTTTTTCTCTTTTCGGGTAGTATACGCGACAATATTATGTATAGCGCGCCCGATAAAACGGAGGAGGATATGTTGCTTGCGGCGAAACGTGCGAATATTCACGAGTACGTGATGAGTTTGCCAAACGGTTACGACACCGAAGTGGGCGAGCGTGGAGTCAAGCTTTCGGGGGGGCAAAAGCAACGCATATCCATTGCGCGTGCCTTTTTGAAAAATCCGCCGATTTTGCTCTTAGACGAAGCAACCAGCGCGCTCGATAATATGACGGAAATGCAGGTGCAAAGCGCCCTTTCCGAGCTTTCCGAGGGGCGTACGACGATCGTAGTGGCGCACCGTTTATCCACAGTCAAAAATGCGGATGAGATTTTGGTGCTCACGGACGGCGAGATTACAGAACGGGGCACGCACGAACAGCTTGTGGCGCTTGGCGGGCTGTATGCAGAATTATACCGCTATCAATTTAAAGAATAAGGCTTTTTGGATAAAAAAAATTCCCTTCGGTATTGACAAGGAAGGAAAAATATTATATAATACTTCATATTATATAAAAAGCTTTGTTTTAGGTATAGAAAATGTTACCATATAGAGAAGAATTAAGAATATTATTAGATTTGCTTTTATCGGTGGTACTCGGTTTTGCCATCGGTTTTGAACGGAAAATTCGTTCAAAAGAGGCGGGGATTCGGACGCACACAATCGTGTGTATGGGCTCGGCGTTGATGATGATTGTTTCCAAATACGCGTTTGGCAACAATGCGGATACAGCGCGCGTAGCGGCGCAGATTGTAACGGGTATTGGTTTCCTTGGCGCGGGGATTATCGTCTATAAACGTCACGAAGTTCGCGGTTTGACGACGGCGGCTGGCGTATGGGCAACCGCTGGCGTTGGTATGGCTTGCGGTGGTAGACTTTATATTATCGCGATAGGCGCAACCTTGTTAATGATTGCGGCGCAGTTGCTTTTTCATCTGCATTTTTAGGCATATTCCGCAGCAAACGTTATTATTCCGTCAAGATAGAATTCTTACAGACACACGAAGAAAATATGATTATCAAACGCTTGTTCGGTACGGACCGTTTTAATCAGCTTACTATCAAACGTGAAGAGGACAGAGTAACGTACAGCGCAACTTTGAATACGGATAAGGAATTCTCTTCAACACGGCTCAACGAGATTATGGCGGAGCATCCGTTTATTCTTTCCATTGAGCGTTGCGACCAAGAATAATATTAAAAAACGGCAAGAAAAAACGCCTTGACTAAGTCAAAGCGTTTTTTGGCAGGGGCTATAAGAATTGAACTCATCTCATTGGTTTTGGAGACCAAGGCACAACCACTATACCAAACCCCTAAACAACGAGCCTATTATATAACAAAAAAAAGAGTTTGTCAATTGTTTTTGCGCGTATAGCGTGGAAAATTTCGCAAAGATAACAAATATTTTCAGGCAGAGAATTATGATCGAGAAGAAACGTGTAACTTTATATACCGACGGCGCGTGTTCGGGGAATCCTGGGCTGGGCGGTTACGGTGGAATCTTAATTTACGGCGACGTAAAAAGGGAATACAGCGGATCCGAAAAACAAACCACCAATAATCGTATGGAGTTAATGGCGGTTATCGTGGGGTTAAAACGCCTGAAATATCCCTGTGCGGTGGACGTGTACAGCGATTCGGCGTACACGGTCAACGCATATCTCAACGGTTGGATATACGGTTGGAAGAAAAACGGTTGGAAAAAAGCGGATAAGAAGGCGGTACAAAACGTGGATTTGTGGGAAGAATTGTATGCGCTTACGCAAACACACGAGGTCACCTTTCATAAGGTGGCGGGGCATGCTGATAACGAGCTGAATAATCGCTGCGACGAATTGGCGCGCGGCGCGATTACGGAACTTAGAAAAACCTTGCCCCCCGAAGAGCTGTTAGAATCGGACCATACCGATGACGAATAAAAACAAACCTTTGGGCAATACTATATAGAACGAATACGTTTAATATATAGTAGGGGAACAATGGCGAAAATAGAGAGCGAAAACAAAGACAGAGAAAAGAGCCGCGTGCTTTTTTGCTCCGTCTTTTTTCTTTTGTCCTTAGCGTGTATCGTGTTTGGCGTACTATTAATTGCGGAATATCACGTCGAATGTTCACGCTTTTTGTTTTGGACCATATTATTCACCGTACTCATTTGTATTGGGTATCTTTTTTCCGTGCGGTTTGTGATACGAAGAAAAGAAACGTTGGCAAAAACGCTGTTAAGCTTGTATATTTTTGCCCTTTTCGTCTTGATATTACTATATATATTGAAAAGGACGGGTTTCTTTGCCGTTTTGCGCGATGAAAAACTTCTTCAAGCCTATCTGCAAGGGGCGGGGGTGTGGATGCCGCTGCTCTATATACTCTTGCAATTTTTGCAGGTGGTTATTTTGCCAATTCCAAGCATTGTAAGTACGATTGCAGGAATAGCGCTTTTTGGCGCTTTAAAAACGCTAATTTACAGTTTGATTGGGATAATGCTCGGTTCGTTTTTGGCGTTTTATATTGGGCGAAAATTGGGGAATAAAGCGGTTTCTTGGATGGTAGGCGCAGAAACGTTAAAAAAGTGGCAACGTAAATTAAAAGGCAAGGATAATCTCTTTTTATCGTTAATGTTTCTTTTACCCTTATTTCCCGACGATATTTTATGCTTTTTGGCGGGACTTTCCACAATGTCTTGGGGATATTTCTCGGTAATTATTATAATATCACGCGTTTTAGCGCTCTCACTTACCTGTTTTTCGATAGATTTTATACCGTTTAATACTTGGTGGGGGATTACGCTTTGGTGTGTTTTTGTGGCTTTGTTGACGACGTTATTTATAATCGTCTATAAAAATTTGGATAAAATCCAGAAAAAAATTAATGATATCAAAGCAAAGCGACGCGCAAGAAAATAGGGTGCGGAAAAATTTTTTAAAATGAAAAATATTTTTTGGTAAAATCCTTGCAATTTACGTGGTTTTACTGTATAATGTTAATTGGTCGAAAGTTGGCAAAATTTTGCCAAAAATGAAAAATTTTAGGAAAGAAAGTGAATTTTTCTTGGAGGATAGAAAATGGATAAAATTCAGTTGCTGCAAGAAAGAAAAATGAAGATTGCCGAGGCGGGTAAGGATATTCGCGCAGATATTGCGGCAATCGTGGACGAAGAAAGCTTTGTCGAGCTTTCCGCGTTCAGTTTTTCTAAAAACGAATTTTATGGGGAAAATGCTGAGGGTGAAGGCGTCGTAACCGGCTACGCGACCATCGACGGGTATCCCTATTATATCGTTGCGCAGAATTTTAAGGTACTCGACGGCGGTATGTCCAAAGCAAGCTGCGATAAAATCGTAAAATGCTTGGACGTTGCGGAAAAGAACGCGGTTCCCGTTGTGTATCTTCTCAACACGCACGGCGTTCAGGTCGGCGAAGGCGTTACGGTGCTCGAAGGCTTGGCAAACGTGCTGATGAAGGCAACGCAGCTCGACGTAAACGGCGGGGTTTCGCAATACGTGATTGTAAACGGCGAAGTATACGGCGCGGCGGCGATGCTTGCGGCAATTGCTGATTTTACATTCTTTGTTAAGAATAAGAGCGTTCTGGCAATCAACAGTCCTTTTGTTTTGTCTGCAAAAGCAGGGAAAAACTTAACAAAGGAAGAAGTCGGCGGTGCAAAAGCGCTCGATAAGACGGGCGTTGTTTCACTCGAAGTAGAAGACCTTGCGGATGCGCGTGATAAGATTGTTGCGTTGTCCGATATGCTCCGCGTTGGTATGGTAGACGCAGAATTGAACGAATGCGCGCCTATCTTAAACGAAAGCGTGGCGGTTGAAAACTTGCTTTCGATCTTTGAAAATTATATTGAAATCAATGCGAATTACGAACCTGAGATTAAAACGGTCATTGCTAGAATCGGCGGTATCTCGATTGCGGCGGCAATTTTTGACGGCGGCGACAACGGCGTTGAAATGACGGTTGCAAAAATGGATAAAATGAACGCGTTTGCCTCGCTTGCTAATGCGCACGGTTTGCCTTTTGTTACGTTTACAGATACAAAAGGACTTTGCCCTTGCGCTTGCGCAAACAACAGCCGTTTGTTGAAAGCGACGGCGGAATATCTTGAAAATTTCAATTATATTACTGCGCCGAAGATTTCGGTTGTGTATAAAAAGGCAATCGGTCTTGGGTATTCGCTGTTTGCGTCCAAATCCGTTGGGTTTGATTATACCTGCGCGTTTGCAAACGCAAAAATTGCACTCTTTGACAGCGTACAGGGTGCGCAGATTGAGCTTGGCAACGAAAAAGCGGACAAAGCAGCGCTTGTGGCAAAGTATGCGGACGAAAATTCCGACCCGATCAATGCGGCAAAAGACGGCTATATCGACGCGATTATCGAACCGCAGTTCGTTAAACAATATTTGATTTCTTCCTTGCAGATGTTGGCAAGGTAAGGGGGCGCGTATGACGTTAAATTTATTAGCAGGCGCGGCAGATAAAACCCGTGAATTTAGCAACGTTGGCGAGGCTGCGTTGTATGCACTTCTCGGTTTCCTCGTTGTTTTTTGCGGTATCGCGTTTTTGATTTTCGTTGTGTGGATTGTGGGCAAAATTATGTCCCAAGCAACGGGAAAGACGGTGAAGAAACAACCTAAAGAAAAGGTAAAAGAGGCGCAACCTACACCTAAAATAGATAACGACGAAATCGATGACGAAACGGTGGCGGTTATCACAGCGGCTATTATGGCATATTATCAGCAGAACAATCCGAAATGTGAATTTACGGTCAAGAGAATTAAGAGAATTTAAGGAGAAAAAATCATGCGTAATTTTGTTATCACGGTAAATGGTAAAACTTATGAAGTAGGCGTAGAGGAAGTTGGCGCAGTAGCGTCCGCTCCCGTAGTAACGACGGTAAAAGCAGCTCCCGCGGCAACGCCCGTAGCAGCTCCCGTGTCGGCTCCCGCTCCCGCGGCGCCTAAGGCGGCAGCACCTGCAAACGGTGAAAAGGTTCTTTCTCCGTTCCCCGGTCTTATTAAAAACTTGCTTGTTGCAGAGGGCGCAAGCGTTAAGAAAGATCAGCCTATTCTCGTGCTCGAAGCAATGAAAATGGACAATGATATCACCGCGCCTTGCGACGGCGTAGTTAGTTTCCAGGTTGTAAAGGGCGCAAACGTTGAATCGGACGCAGTTTTGGCTGTAATCGGTTAAGTAATAGAATAAGGAGTTTCTATTATGTTGAATAATTTACTCGCGAATTTCGGGGATATGTTTAAAAACTTATGGAATTCGTTGGGCTTTAACAGCGGGTCGTTTGCAAGTACGTGGCCGAACTACGTAATGCTTCTCATTTCGTTCGTGCTTATGTACCTTGCAATCGTGAAAAAATTTGAGCCGTTGCTGTTGTTGCCTATCGCGTTCGGTATGTTTTTGATTAATCTTCCCGGCGCATATAACGTTGTTTGGGGCACGTATCCCGATGCAAGTACAGTAACCCTTGAAGAGTTTCAAGAAATGAGTATCGTACTTCCCGAAGGTTGGCAGTTTATCGACGGACAGTTATGGACAATTCAAAGCGGTGAATTGCAACTTGTTACACAGGAAATGTTTAACGTAGAATTGCAAGCAGGGGGGATTCAGCTACCCGTAGGCGTTTGGTTTAGTGATGGTACGCTGTTACGACAGGTTGCCCATACCTATGAAAATGTTCAAAACAAGGGGCTTTTGTGGTATCTCTTCTACGGCGTACAAAACGTTATTTACCCGCCGCTTATCTTCCTTGGTATTGGCGCGATGACCGACTTTGGTCCGTTGATTTCCAATCCCAAGAGCATGATTATCGGTGCGGCTGCGCAGCTTGGCGTGTTCTTAACGCTCATTGCGGCTAGTCTTATTGGTTTCAACGTTGCGGCGGCTGCCTCGATTGCGATTATCGGTGGGGCGGACGGTCCTACGGCGATTTACGTTACGCAAAAAATGTCGGCTTGGTCGATGTTTAACGGAAAATCGATAGATTTGCTTTCGGCGATTGCGGTTGCGGCGTATTCGTATATGGCGCTTATTCCTATTATTCAAAAGCCGATTATGCGTTTACTCGTTCCCAAAAAAGAACGTCAAATTAAAATGAAACCGCTCCGTACTGTCAGCAAAGTAGAAAAGATTATTTTCCCGATTTTGGTTACCCTTGTCGTGGGGATATTGTTGCCCGATGCGGTGCCTTTGCTTGGTATGTTAATGCTTGGTAATTTGCTTAAAGAATGCGGGGTATGCGACAGACTTTCTTCGCAAGCGCAGAACGGTTTGATGAATACCGTTACGATTTTCTTGGGCGTTTCCGTAGGTTGTAAGGCATACGGTGGTACGTTCTTGCAGCTTAGTACGCTCGGTATTATCGGGCTTGGGTTGGTTGCGTTTGCGTGTGGTACAATCGGCGGTTTGTTGGTTGCAAGATTGATGTGCAAACTTTCGGGTGGTAAAATTAACCCGTTGATTGGTAGCGCAGGTGTTTCGGCGGTGCCTATGGCGGCGCGTATTTCCGAGGACGTAGGACGAGAATCAGACCCTAGCAACCATTTGTTAATGCACGCAATGGGACCCAACGTAGCGGGGGTTATTGGCTCGGCTATTGCAGCAGGCTTCCTGCTGGCAATCATTTAACCTAAGAGGTAAAAGAGTATGGATATTAAATTTGAAAATAGAAAAGTAATGCTTACCGAAACGATTCTGCGTGACGCGCACCAATCGCAAGCGGCTACGCGTATGAAAATCGAGGAAATGCTCCCTGTCCTTGAACAGCTCGACGATATCGGTTATTATTCGATTGAGGCGTGGGGCGGGGCAACCTTTGACAGCTGTCTTCGTTTCTTAAATGAAGACCCTTGGGAAAGATTGAGAACGTTAAAGGCGCATTTAAAAACGCCTATTCAGATGCTCCTTCGCGGTCAAAACTTGCTTGGTTACCGTCATTATGCGGACGACGTAGTGGAAAAATTCGTTGCGAAATCCGTTGAAAACGGCGTAGGGGTTATTCGTGTATTCGACGCGTTGAACGATCCTCGTAACTTGGAAGTTTCCATGAAAGCCATCAAAAAATACGGTGGCGTGTGCGAAGCGACGATTTGTTATACCAGCGCGGTTGTTGACGGTCAAGAAGTTTTCACGGACGACTATTTTGTAAAACTTGCAAAGCAGCTTGAAGAACGCGGTGCTGATAATATCTGTTTGAAAGATATGGCAAACTTGCTGTTGCCTTTCCGTGCGTATACCTTGGTTAGCGCATTAAAGAAAGCCTTAAAACCTACCACAAAATTGCATTTGCATACCCATAATACGACGGGTACAGGCGATATGATGTATCTTATGGCAATTTTGGCGGGTGTAGATATTGTAGATACGGCGTTGTCGCCTCTCGGTAACGGTACGTCGCAGCCCGCAACCGAACCCTTGGTTGCAACCCTTAAAGGTACGCCGTACGATACGGGTATTGATATCAACAAATTATTGCCGATTGTAAAACACTTCAAAACAGTAGAAAAACGTCTTAAGGATGAGAAAATCCTCAACGAAAAATCGAAAGGAATCGACGTTAATACGCTCTTGTATCAGGTTCCCGGCGGTATGCTTTCCAACCTTATCAATCAGCTTGAAAAGGCGGGTAAAGCGGATAAATTGATGGAATGTCTTGCTGAAGTTCCTAACGTCAGAAAGGATTGCGGTTATCCGCCTCTGGTTACGCCGTCGTCGCAGATCGTCGGTACGCAGGCGGTTATGAACGTTGTTATGAATCAGCGCTATAAAATGGTTACCAAAGAAACCAAAGATTTGTTTGCGGGCAAATACGGTACGTTGCCGATGCCCTTAAATGAGGAAGTAGCGGCGAAAGTCTTAAACGGCGCTGAACGTATTACGTGCAGACCTGCTGACTTGTTACAACCTGAATATGAAGATATCAAAAAGAAAGTTATCGAGCTTGGCTATTATGAAAAGGAAGAGGACGTACTCTCGTATGCAGTCTTTGAACAAGTTGCCGAGAATTTCTTTAAATGGCGTGAAGCTCAGAAAAACGGTGTAGATAGAGATCTCGCAAAAACCAATGTCTATCCCGTTTGATAAAAAGCGATTGTGAAACAATATTTGTGAAACGTGGTTACGCAACCGATTTATTTCGGTTGCGTAATTTTAAATCAAAAATATTTTATCCGTGATAAAAGTCTTGCTTTAACATATGAAAATATGGTCAATTGTGAAACAATAATTGTGAAACAAAAATATTTATAAAATAATGCAGGGGAATGGTTGAGCCTAAAAAATGGGCTTTTAATAACAAAGATAATGAAAAAGGTATGTGTTATCGGTGGAGGCGCCGCAGGGCTTATGGCGGCGTATGCAGCCGCCGAAAAAGGACATTTTGTCACCTTGTTCGAGAAAAATGAAAAACTCGGCAAGAAAATATACATTACAGGGAAGGGGCGTTGTAACTTTACCAATGATGTTCCCGCGGAAGATTTTTTGCAAAACGTAGTGCGTGGTAAAAAGTTTTTGACGGGAGCTATTTATGCTTTTTCTCCACAAAAAACGATTAATTTGTTGGAAAACTATGGTTTATCAATCAAAATTGAGCGTGGAAACCGTGCTTTTCCTACGTCCGACCATGCCAGCGACGTTACCAAAACCTTAGAAAAAGCTTGTAAATCGGCAGGGGTTTCTATTCATTTAAATGAAAAAGTAGAAAAAATTATCACTTCTATGTCAGACATAATACCCATGTCTGACATAGCTGAACATACTACGCCAGACATAGGTATTATGCCACGCGTAGTAAAAGTAAAAACAGAAAAGAACGAATATGACTGCGACGAAGTGATTGTTGCAACGGGCGGTATCAGTTATCCTTCTACCGGTTCGACGGGGGACGGCTATCTTTTCGCGCAGGAATGCGGTCATACGGTTACAGACCTTAAAACAGGGCTTTGTGGCTTAAATTTACACGGCTCCGCGCATACTTCCTTGCAAGGCTTAGCGTTAAAAAACGTAACTTTCACAGTTAAAAACGGCAATAAAACGGTGTACGAAGAATTTGGCGAGATGTTATTTACGCATTTTGGCGTATCTGGTCCAATTATTTTATCTGCATCGTCTATGATCAACCGTTTACCCCTCGAAAAATTGACGGCAACGGTGGATTTAAAGCCCGCTTTGGATGAGCAAACGTTGGATAAACGCCTTTTGCGTGATTTTGAAAAGTATAAAAACAAGCAAATTTCCAATGCTTTCGTCGAATTGTTACCGCAAAAGCTTATTCCCGTAGTATTATCCGTTGCGTCTGTTTCCGCAAACAAAGCAGTCAACGCAATAACGAAAGAGGAGCGCGCTCGGCTTGTCAAAACTTTGAAGGCTTTCCCCTTAAAACTCCGCAGTTTGCGTGGTTTTGAGGAGGCGATTATCACGTCGGGGGGCGTGGAACTTTCTGAAATCAACCCCAAAACGATGGAGAGTAAAAGGGTAAAAGGCTTACGTTTTTGCGGCGAAGTTTTGGACGTGGACGCATTTACAGGCGGTTTTAATATGCAGATCGCCTTTGCAACCGGCTACGCGGCAGGGAAAAATATTGAATAAAGGCATACAATCACGCCGTTTAAGACAATTTTTTGTGTAAAGACTTGACGAACGGCAAAAATTTTCGTATAATGATAGAAAAAATGATAAAATATATCCATATTTGGATATAAAACGGAGAAAATATGACGATTATACGTGGCGCCACTACGGTTGCGCAAGATAACAAAGAGGAAATTTCCTTTGCCGTCAAAGAACTTCTGGATGAGGTTTTTGCATTAAACGACTTACAAAAGGACGAGGTAAAGGGGTTTGTCTTTTCTTTGACGACGGATATTCATTCTTATCATCCCGCAAAAGCCGCAAGGGAATGCGGATATGATTTTGCGCCGTTGTTCGCGGCGATTGAGCCCGAAATCAACGGTGGATTAAAGCTGTGTATTCGTTTGATGCTTTTGACGGAGCTTTCCGACGATAGAAAGGCGAAACACGTATACCAAAAGGGGGCGAAAAATTTGCGTAAAGATATATCCGAAATCTTAAATATTGCGTTGGACGGCCCTGCCGGCAGCGGTAAGAGTACGGTAGCGAAAATTCTAGCGAAAGATTATAATATTTTGTACCTTGATACAGGCGCTATGTACCGTGCTTGCGGCTTAAAGGCGTTGCGTTTGGGTATCGATACGAAGGACTGTGAAAAGGTGACGGAAATGTTGCCGTTGCTTGACGTTAAGGTGGAATATAAAGACGGTAAACAACATACGATATTGGACGGCGAAGACGTTTCGCTCGCAATTCGTGAAAACGCCGTGTCTATGGCGGCATCCAACGTTTCCGCGCACCCTGCCGTGCGCATCAAAATGGTGGAAATGCAACGCGAAATCGCGGGGAATATGTCCTGCGTTTTGGACGGGCGGGATATCGGCTCAACTGTGTTGCCGAACGCAAAATATAAGTTCTTTATAACAGCAGACAGTAAGGTACGCGCAATGCGCCGATTTAAAGAATTGCAAGCGCGTGGCGAAACGGTTGATTTCGATAAATTACACGAAGAAATAAAGGCGCGTGACAAGCAGGACAGCGAACGAGAATTTTCGCCCTTAAAATGCGCCGACGACGCAGTTGTGGTCGATACGTCGACAATGGATATTGACGAGGTAATTTCGACAATTAAAAAGCATATTCAATCAAAAATCTAACGGATAGAGGACGTTATGGAAGAAAAGAAAGACAACGAAATGCAGGCAACGCCTCAGGAAGCGAAGACAAAGCGCAACGAGGACAAAACTGCTGCAAAAAAGAAGAAAAAAGACAAGCCTATCACGACAAAGGCGAATAAAAAAGGCCGTCACATCAGTAAATTTTTAAATTTTTTACGTGTTATGCTGTTGCCTTTGGCGCATATTTTAAGACCGTTCCGCTATTATGGAAACAAAAAGGTAAAAGACGGCGCTTACGTATACGTTTGCAATCACTATTCGATTTTTGACCTTGTTTATCCTGGCGCTACAACTTGGGAAATTATCCATTTTATAGCAAAAAAGGAGAATTTTGAAACACCGATTTTGGGCAGTGTAGCACGAAAGGTTAAGGCGATTTGCGCAAATCGTGACGGTAGTGACGTTCGCACGATGCTCGATTCGATGAAATGCCTGAAAAACGGTGAAAAAATTTGCATTTTTCCTGAGGGAACAAGAAACAAAACAAATGAAGCAATGTTGCCTTTTCATCATGGCGCGGCGGTTATGTCCATAAAGACAAAAACCCCCATTATTCCTATGGTAATTTACAAAAAACCGCGTTGGTTTAGGGTGGCGCATATTTTAATCGGTGAACCGATAGAATTCAGCGAATATTACGGCAAAAAAATGACGGAAGAGGAGATTGCGTCGGTGGATGACCGCTTACGTGAGCACATGCTCAATATGCGCAAAGAACACGCGGAATTTTTAGCAAACAAAAAAGCTGGTAAAAAGAAGGCGAAATAATGGAATTTATAATAGCAAAAAGCGGTGGATTCTGTCGCGGGGTAAAATACGCCGTCGATACCGCGCTTTCGATTGACCCTAAAAACACTTATATTTTCGGCGAAATCATACACAATGAAATTGTGGTTCAAAAGATTGCGGAGCGTGGAATTAAGACGGTTGAACGCTTGGATGACGTGCCGAAGGGCGCGACGTTGATTATCCGTTCGCACGGTGTGGGCAAGCGAATATACGAAGAGTGTGAAGCGCGAGAAATAAAAGTAGTGGATTGCACCTGTGTGTTTGTCCGTCGTACACAAACAATCGTGCGCGAGGAACACGAAAAGGGGAAGACGATTGTAATCGTCGGCGAGAAGACGCACCCCGAAGTCGTCGGATTAAACGGTTGGTGTAACGACGAAGCGTATATATTTTCCTCAGAAGACGAAGATTTTTCAATTTTACCCGAAAAAGATTGCTGTGTAGTGGCTCAAACGACCTATTCACAGGAAAAATTTGAAAAAATAATTAAAAATCTTAATAATATCCGTCGAAAAACAGTTGAAGTTTTTAAAACAATTTGCTATACTACTATAGGACGGCAAAATGAGGCGGACGAAATATCCAGACAATGCGACGCAATGTTGGTTATCGGTGGCTTAAACAGCAGCAACACAAATAAGCTGTACGATATCTGCGCGAAGAATTGTCCAAACGTATTTCGTTTGGCGAGTGCTGCCGATCTCGAATATAAAAAAATCAAAAGATTTAGAAAGGTAGGTATTGTTACGGGTGCAAGCACCCCTAACGCGCAAACTCAGGAGGTTCTATTAAAGATGGAAATGGAAACAGAAGCAAAAGCAACGAGCATGGCAGACATCGTTGCAAACATGGACAGTCAACCCCGTTTTAAAAAAGGACAGTTGATTAAGGCTACGATTTCGTCGGCGGACGATTCGGGTGTTGCAGTATTGCTCCCCCTTGCAAAGAAGGAAGTAATTCTCGACAAAGAAGAAGTAGACTGCGAAGTTTACAATAAGGATGATTTCAATGCAAAACTTGGCGAAGAAATCGAACTTATGGTTGTTGCTGTAAACCCCGTAAAGCTTTCCCAAAAGCAAATCAAGAAGTTGAAGGAAGAAGAAGCTGCAATCGCTGAAATTCAGGCTGGTAAGGAATTTGAAGTAGTATGTACCGGCAGCAATAAAGGCGGTTTGACTGCAGAATTCGGTTCTTATATCGTATTCGTTCCCGCACGTGAAATTCGTTCGGGTTACGTAAAAGAACTCGATAAATACGTTGGCAAGAAATTGCGTCTTCGTATGATCGAGCTTAAAACCGAGAAGAGAAAGGAAATCATTGCTTCGCAACGCGTAATTATTGAAGAAGAAAAAGCAGCGAAAGAAGCTGCAAGAGCTGCAAAAGAAGCAGAATTCTTCGCATCTATCCACGTTGATGACGTGGTAGAGGGTAAAGTAGAAAGAGTAACGTCTTTCGGCGCGTTCGTTTCCGTAAACGGTTTCGATTGCCTTGCGCACATCTCCGATTTGTCTTGGACGGGTGTTAAAGCTGTATCCGACGTATTGGAAATCGGCAAGAAATACGAATTCAAGGTATTGAAGATTGACGAAGAATCCAAGAAGGTTTCGATTGGTTACAAGCAGTTGCAACCTCAGCCTTGGGATCTCGCAGCTGAAAAATATATGGAAGGCGATATCATCCACGGTAAAGTCGTTCGTATGTTGCCCTTCGGCGCGTTTGTAGAAGTAGAAAAAGGTATTGACGGTTTGGTACACGTTTCCCAGATTTCGCACCAATTCCTTGAAAATCCTACGGCTGCGCTTACGATTGGCCAAGAAATCGATGCTAAGATCTTGAAACTTGACTGCGCCGAAAAGAAGATGACTCTTTCGATTAAGGCGTTGGAACCCAAGCCCGAAGTTGAAAGAAAGCCTCGCGAAGAACAGACTGAAGACGGCGAAGTTAAAGAAAAAACCAGAAAGCCCAGAGCGGCTAAACCCGTTGACGAAGTTACCGAATGGAATGAAGGTGGCGTTGGCGGTGTATCCATCGCAGATCTTTTGAACAAGAACTCCTAATTGCGGCGAATACCAATTAAATAAATGATAAAAACATCTTTCCAAACGGAGAGATGTTTTTTTGTTTGGTCTATATGGACAAGCAGACGCATACAATAGAACAAATGCTTGATTTTTTGCCGAATGAGATAAAAGACGGGCTGTCGCACGTCAACATGAAGGATGTCTACGAGATACGATTGCGGGCGGATAAACCAACGACAATCAATTTTAGAGGCGAGTACCGTTTTTTGGGGGCATATGGCTTGACTAATAGGCCGGAACAGTCAATTATATGTACAATTTATGACGTTGCCGATTGTGTATATAAGGCAGGAGAATACTCCGTATATTCGGTGGAAGAACAGCTTAAAAAAGGATTTATAACCGCGCGAAACGGCGAAAGATTGGGGTTGGCTGGCGAGTACGTCTTTGAAAAGGGGCAACCGCTTGCTATGCGAAATTTTTCTTCGCTGTGTATTCGTATTCCGCATGAAATATACGGAAGCGGACGAGAGGTTTATCGACGTTGTCTTGCAAACGGCTTACAAAATTGCCTAATTTCGTCGCCGCCTGGGTTAGGAAAAACGACGATTTTGCGGGATCTTGCTCGGCTAATTGGTGAAAACACGGATAAAAACGTGTTAATATGCGACGAACGAGGTGAAATTTCTTGCGGGGATTGCGGAAAAAGGAGCGACGTTTTGAAGTTTGCCGATAAAAATACAGCGTTTGAGGCAGGAATTCGGGCTATGCGCCCGGACGTTATTATTACGGACGAGCTGTCCGCCGTCGATTGCGAGGGGGTAAAAAAGGCAATCTATGCGGGAGTTACTGTTCTCGCCTCGGCTCATTTTTCAAAAATGGAGCATATCAAAGAGCCGTTTTTTGGTTTGTTTGAGCGTTACGTCTTGTTGGACGCCCACAAGGTTGGAAAAATAGTGGGAATTTACGATGCCTTGGGGAGAGATTGTATATGATGCAAAAGTTTATCATTGGAGTCGCCCTGGTTGCTTTTACGAGCTTTTGTGGCTATTTTTTAGCAAGAAAATACCGTCAAAGAAAGCTCTTTTTTAAGCAATTTCAAGAGTTTAACGAGCGATTTCTAAGCGAAATTGCCTATTATCGACGTCCTATTCGTGAATTTGCCTCCAAATATACGTACAAAGGAGAATTTGACATGCTGTTGAAAGATTTCTTTACGACGTTAGAAAATCGCGCAATAATGCAAGCAGAATTCTTGGACTTACCCGTCTATTCCTTTTTAAAGAGCGAAGAAAAACGGATTGTAGAAGATTATTTTCTAATGCTTGGAAAGGGGGACAGCGCCTCACAAAAGGGCTACTTTTCTTCGGTAAAAGAATCGCTTGCACGTCTACAAAAAGAATCCGAAGAAACGTGTAAACGATATGGAGATTTATACATAAAAATTGGTTTTTTATGCGGTCTATTGATTTTAATTTTAATACTTTAAGCGGGGAACTTTTCGGTGGATATATCGGTACTTTTTAAGATGGCGGCGATAGGGATTATCATCACCATCATATGTCAAATTTTAAAAAAATCCGACCGCGACGATATTGCAACTCTTGTGAGTATTGTCGGTCTTGTCATTGTTTTGGCGGTGGTCGTTGGTATGATAGGCGATTTATTTTCGCAAATCAGAACGGTTTTCAATTTATAGATAAGAGGGCGAAACGAGGAAATGACAGAGCTTTTCAAAATTATCGGTGTTGCGTTTATTACGACGTTTGCCGCCGTACTTCTCAAACAAACCAAACCCGAATTGTCTTTTGCCGTAACGGTTACAGGTGTTATTATTATCTTACTTTTTATTGTGGAAGCCCTGCAAAATACGTTGGCTGTTTTCTCGTCGATCGTAGCTATGACTGGGATCGAAAACGGACTTCTTAAAATCCTTATCAAAATCGTAGGCGTGGGGTATTTAACGGAGTTTGGCGCAGGGATTCTACAGGATTTCGGCAGTAATTCGCTCGCTGATAAAGTCTTAGTTGGCGGAAAAATCACAATCGTTCTTTTATCCTTACCCGTAATTGAAGGATTGTTGAGCATGATGAAAGGTTTTTTACAATTAGTATGAGGTTGCGTGAAAAAAATAAAAGAAAAACAATCTTACTTTGCGCTGTTATTTTTATAAGTTTATGCATACTATTTTTTATATTTTTTCAACCTAAAACGCGGGCGTATGCAACTGAAACAAGCGTGCAACCAACGGCAATGGAAACAGACACTTCTCTTCAAGAAACCATTGAAGAACAGTTGGAGAATCTCGATTTAAAAGCTTTGGAAGAATATCTGCGCTCTATTGGACAATTATCCAACGAAACGCTTGCGCAACGACTTTCCACCTATGTTAAAGGCGCAAAATTTGATTTTTCCGATTTTGGCAACGCACTTTTAGACGCTTTTTTATCAAAAGTCACTTTATTGTTGCCGTCATTTGCTGTGATTGCGGCGATTACGTTGTTGGCAGGAGTAATGTCAACCATTAAGAGTAACGCTGGTGGACAAACAGCCTCGGAAATGATATTCCTGATCACGTACGCCGCGTCGATGATACCGATATTTGCCGTCCTTTTAGAATGTTTTCGCGATACGATACAATGCGTGGGGCAAATGCGTGAACAAATGCAATTAATTTACCCGATAATGCTCACGTTAATGGCGGCGAGCGGGGGCTCGGTTTCCGCATCCGTCTGCCGTCCTGCGGTCGGTTTTTTCAGCACCTCAATCGTGTCGATTATCAGCGGAGTCGTTTTTCCTTTAACCATTGCGATTATTGTGCTTTCCATGGCGGGAAATCTCACGAAAGAACTAAAAATCGGCAAATTCAGCACATTTTTCAAAAGTATTAACAAATGGATTATCGGGATATGCGTATCCGTGTTTGGGATATTTTTCACTCTGCAAGGGATAACGACCGCAATTTACGACGGCGTGGTTCGACGAGCGGCAAAATATGCAATCGGTAACGGGATTCCCATTGTCGGTGGCTTTTTATCGGGCGGTTTTGACTTGGCGGTGGCGGGCAGCGTACTCATTAAAAATTCTCTTGGCAGTATGGGGATTGTTATGATGCTTACGGTACTAATCGAGCCCTTAGTGTTATTGATATCCACTACCGTGCTTTTGCGCCTAATATCCGCCGTTACACAACCGTTTGGGGACAGCCGTATTTCCGATTTTTTAGGGGAAACGGCAGATAATTTGCAATATTGTACGGCAGGGCTACTCATCACGGCATTTTTATATTTTTTGACGATAGTCTTGATGATTTACTCCACGGAGGCACTATTTTGAACGGATATTTAGCGAGTATTATCGGTACGGTATTGCTATGCGCCGTGCTGACGGCGATTCTACCGCAAGGAAAAACTTCGGGTCTTATCAAAGGCATTGCAAAACTTGCGTGCGTTCTTGTGATTGTATCGCCCGTTTTGCACTTTTTTAAGACGGGGGAGATCGGCGGAAATTCAGCAGAAGATTCTTTTACGTTTTTTCCGCAAACGGGCATACAAACGGACGAGTCCTTCATACACTATTACAGTGAAATGCGAGTGCGTGAAACAGAAACGCTACTAAAAAGCGAGCTGTTGGACCGTTACGCTGTGGAAACAGAAGTTACGTTGCTTTGGGAAGAAGAAACGGAGCAAGTTGGAAAATATTATGAATCTGAGCGTATAAAAATCAATCAAATCCATATAAAATGCGAGGAAGAACCCTCTAAGGAGTTGAAAGAAAATATGTGGGAATACTTAACGAAAAATTATTGCAGCGAGGTGTTAATTGAGTAAAATTGGAAAAGATATTTCGGCGTTGGGAACGTCGGTAAAGGGGTTTTTACGCGGAAAATGGAAAGAACTGCTCTTGATTGGTGTTTTAGCGGTGGTTTTACTCTTTGCAATTTCCCGTGTTTTTCGGGGTAACGAAACAAAAACCGTTTCAACACAAATGACGGATTTGGAAATAAAGGTTGCGCGTCTTTTACAGGAAATAGAAGGGGTTGGTAGCGCGGAAGTTATCGTCTGTGAAACGGAAGAGGGCGCAAAAAACGTTGTAATCGTCTGCGACGGAGCCAAAAATATCCGTGTGGTTATGAACGTACGCGAAGCGGTTGCCGCCGCGCTTAACACAGAGGAAAAATCCATAAAAATCTATCAGAAAAAATGAAAAAAAATAAGGAGATAAAATTATGTCGAACAAAAAGAAACTCATTATCATGTCCTCGTTGGTGCTGTTGCTTGCGGTTACTGCAATCTTCAATTTTGTGTTTGCAAACACAGGCACAACTGCGGTGGTAAACGGCGGGGTAACGCCCGCAAACTATTTCACGACCTATCGAACCGAGCGTACGACGACGAGAAACGAAGCTCTTGTGCAACTGGACAGCGTGATTGCCCTTTACGACGAAGGGGACGAACGGTATGAAGAGGCAACGGAAATGAAGATGGAAATCGTTGCCGCTATGGAAAAAGAACTCATCTTGGAAAACATGGTAAAATCGCTTGGTTTTTCGGATGCAGTCGTATCCGTTTCGTCCGATTCCGACAATGTAAACGTGTTTATAAACTCCGCTGAACTCAACTACGACACAGCGCTTTCGATATACAATATGATGAAAGAGGAAACGGGCGTTGTGGCAGGAAACGTCATTATCATGCCCGTTTACGCAGAAAGCTGAAAAAATCCGCAAAAATATTCGTAAAACAGTAGAATTATTCAAAAAAATATGCTATAATGTAAAGGACAGAAAATAAGGAGAACTTTTCGTATGTCCAACATTAAATTGACGGCTAACAACAAACAGAGCGGAAAAACGGTATATACGAGCGCAATCGTGCAAAATATCGTAGAGATTGCCGTTACGGAAGTAGAGGGCGCAATGCCTTTACAAGACAAGAAAAAGGGCGTATCTTTGTATATTTTAGGCGACAACATTTACGTGAGCGTATCCGTTGCGGCAAAATTGGGGTATAGCGTACCGGAATTGGCGTACCATATCCAAAAATCGGTAAAACAAAGCGTAGAAAATATGACGCGTTATAAAATTGCCGAGGTAGACGTACACGTTGCGGACGTCGTGCCTTGCGACGCGCCCGCTTCTTCGGTCAAAGAACAAGAGCGCATTGACGAGGCCGAAGAAAAAAACTAAATGAGAACGTACGAAATACCCTTCGCAGTAATGCGTAGGGTTTTCGCGCTATATACACGGAGAGTACTATGAGAAACGCAGCAAGAGAAGCAGCCTTAAATATCATTTTCGCTAAACAATTTAATAGCGATTGTATGGACGCATTAAAAAAGAAGATTTATAAACAATTCGCCTTAGACAACGACGACGATTTGCTGTTTGCAACCGATTTGGTAGCAACGGTAGAGGAACATTACGAAGAACTGATTAATGGCATTGAAGACTCTTGTCATCATTACCGCGCAGACCGTATCAACCCTACCGATAAAAGCATTTTGTTGATTGCTATGGCGGAAATTAAGTATTTTGACGATATTCCGCCCGTAGTATCCGTTTCGGAAGCGACGGGTTTAGCAAAGAAATATTCAACGGAAACGAGCGCTGATTTCGTAAACGGCGTTCTTTCGGGCGTTATCAATAAATAAATTGGGATAAGGTTATGGAAATTATGGACGGAAAAGCTCTTGCGGCGGAAATTCGCGCAGAGCTCAAAGTAAAAATTGAAAAAATGCAGCAAAAACCTGGTCTTGCCGTGGTAATTGTCGGGGAGGATCCCGCTTCGCAAATTTACGTTCGCAATAAAATTAAGGCTTGCGCTGAGCTTGGTATTCGTTCGTATTCTTATGAATTGCCCGAAACGGCGTCTCAAGCGGAATTGGAAGAACTTTTGGACAAGCTTGCCTTAGATAGCGATGTAAACGGCATTTTATTGCAAATGCCCTTACCAAAAAATTTTGACGAAGATTCCGCAATGGCGCATATTCCCGTTGAAAAGGACGTAGACGGTTTTACGGCGACGAATTTAGGGTTATTGATGCAGCACAAAGAAAAAATCGTGGCTTGCACGCCGCTTGGGGTCATGAAAATGCTTGAAAAATACGGCATTGACCCTGCAGGCAAAAACGCGGTGGTTTTGGGGCGAAGCGAAACGGTAGGGAAACCCATGGCAATGCTGCTTTTAAATGCAAACGCAACGGTTACCGTATGCCACAGCCGTACGCAGAACTGCAAGGAAATTTGTAAAAAGGCGGATATTTTGATTGCAGCGGTTGGCAAGCCGAAGTTTGTTACCGCAGATATGGTGAAAGATGGCGCCGTTATTGTTGACGTAGGTATCAATCGTGACGAAAACGGCAAACTCTGCGGCGACGTAGATTTTCAAAACGTAAAGGAAAAAGCCTCGTATATCACGCCCGTACCCGGTGGGGTTGGACCGATGACGATTGCGATGCTGATGTATAATACATATTTAACCGCTTGTAAGGAGTAAAAGAAAATTGACCGACTTTGATGTTCGTTACAGGGAGTATTTAACGCAATTTGAAGCGTATTTAGAAGAATACGTGGATAAATTACAGACAAAGCCCGCCGTGCTTGGGGAGAGTATGCGATACAGCCTACAAAGCGGCGGAAAACGCATCCGTCCCGTGCTAATGCTTGCTTGCGCGGAAGTGCTTGGCGTGCCTGCGGAAGAGGTGTTACCTTTTGCGCTTGCGTTGGAAATGATTCATACGTATTCGTTGGTGCACGACGATTTGCCTGCCATGGATAACGACGATTTCCGACGTGGAAAACCCTCTAATCATAAGCAATTCGGCGAAGCAAACGCCATTTTGGCGGGCGACGCGCTCTTAAACGAGGCATACGCAATCTGTTTTGCGCAATGTATGAAGGGGGAGAAATATGCGCTCGCATCTAGCTTTCTAAACGAATGCGCAGGGATGCACGGCATGATTGTCGGACAGTCCGCCGATTTGTATTTTTCAGAGAGCGACGGCGACGTATCTGCTGAGGATTTGTTTTATATCTACGAGCATAAGACGGGCAAGCTGTTGCTCGCGCCCGTTGCGATTGCCAGCATTTTAGCGGGCAATAAATATTATTTGCCTTTCGAAAGCTTTGGTAAATTATTAGGCAGACTTTTCCAAATGACGGACGATATTTTGGACGTCACGGCAAGCAGCGAAACACTTGGAAAAACTGCGGGAAAAGACGAAAAAGAGAACAAACTGACCTGCGTGAAGGTGTACGGCTTAGAAAGCGCAATGGTGCGCGCGGATATGTGCGCGCGTGACTGCTACGGCGTATTAGAGGGTATTGACGGTGACGTTTCGTTTTTACACGATTTGGTCGATTACGTCTTGCACCGCGCAAATTAACAGATTTGGCATCGCGTAAAACTTGCGCGTTGTAAATCATCGATAAGGTTAAAATGGGGACTTATAGCATATGTCTATTTTGAAAAAATTAACCCCCAAAGGGATAAAACAATATACGAAAAGCCAATTAAACGTCCTTTGTGACGAATTGCGCGCAACGATTCACGATACGGTTATGCGTTGCGGTGGGCATTTGGCATCCAACCTCGGCTCGGTAGAATCGACCGTTGCGATGTTTTACGTCTTTGATTTTCCAAACGACAAAGTGGTCTTTGACGTAGGACATCAGTGCTATCCGTATAAATTGCTCAGCGGTAGAGCGGATAAATTCTCTACGCTCCGCCAAGCGGGCGGTATTTCGGGCTTTCCTAAGCGCACGGAAAGCGAATACGACGCGTACGACACAGGGCATGCAGGTACGTCCGTTTCTGCGGCAATCGGATTGGCGAAAGCGCGTGATTTAAAAGGGGAAGAACGCGCGGTAATCGCTTATATTGGCGACGGTTCATTCAATAACGGGCTTGTTTACGAAGCGCTTAACTCCTTGAAAATACTCGACACGAAGATATTAATCGTGCTCAACGACAACGGTATGTCGATATCCCCGACGGTGGGTGGTATGTACGATATTATCACCGAAATAAAAACTGGGGATAAGGCAGAGGGGATTCGCCTTTTAGAGAGCTTTGGTCTGACCTACGTCGGCGTAAAAAACGGCAACGACCTTGACGAAATGCTCGATGCTATGTCGCAGGCAAAAGAAATGCTGAAAAACGGCTCGGTTTTACTCCATATTGCAACCAAAAAAGGCAAGGGGTATGAATTTAGCGAAGACCACCCGACGAACACGCACGGCGTTCCGCCCGTTGGCTCGCCGAAGGATAAAGAATATTCTGAGGTTTTAGGGGAAAGTCTTTGTGCTTTGGCAGCCAAAAACCCCAATATTACCGTTGTTTCTGCGGCGATGAAAGAGGCGTTGGGGCTTAGCGAGTTCTTTGAAAAATACCCCGAAAGAGCGTTTGACGTGGGGATTTGCGAAGAAAATGCAGCGGTGCTTTGCGCGTCTATGGCAGCAGGCGGTTTAAAACCGTACTACACGATTTATTCCACGTTTTTACAGCGCGCTTTCGATGAAATTATTCACGACGTATGCGCGCAGAATATGCCCGTTACCTTCTGCATTGACAGAGCGGGGATTTCCGGGGCGGACGGGGAAACGCATCAAGGCGTTTTTGACCTTTCATACCTTTCCTTGATTCCCAATTTGGCAATCGCTACGCCAAAAGATACCGTAGAATTGACCAAATTGTTAGAGTTTAGCGAAACCTACAATCATCCTTTGGCAATTCGTTATCCACGCGCGGGTAGAGTGATTTTTCCTACCGATGACAAGCCTATTGAACTTGGCAAATGGGAATATTTGCATAAGGCGAACGTAGAAAACAGTGCAAAAGTTACCGTTTTGGCTGCGGGCGAACGTTGTATAATTTTGGCAATGAAAGCCTTAAAGGAATTGCAAGCAGAAGGCTTAGATTGCGATATTGTCAACGCGCGGTTTATCAAGCCTTTGGACGAAGAATTTTTGCAAAACACCGACAGCAAATACGTCGTTACCTTAGAGGACAACGTTTTTAACGGCGGTTTTGGCTCTGCGGTTACAAACGCATTGTTACGATTGCAAAAAGGATGTAAAATCAAAAATTTTGCCTATCGCGACGAATTTATCCACCAAGGAAACGTCGGTGCATTGCAAAGCGAATACGGTGTAGATTGGCAAGAAATTAAGGCGTATATCAAGAGCGTACTTGTATGAGAGCCGACAAATTTTTTGCCGATAAATTTGGTTCGCGTACCAAAGCCGCAGAGGCGATTGAAAAGGGTTTAGTCCTTATCAACGGCAAACCGATAAAGCCCAAAACGGAAATAAACGACGCGGACGCGATTACCTTTATCGAGGCGCAAGAGCAATTTGTTTCCAACGGCGGTTATAAATTGGAAAGGGGAATAAAAACCTTCAATTTTGACTGTAAAGATAAAATTTTTGCGGATATTGGCGCGAGTACGGGCGGGTTTACCGATTGTCTTTTGCAACGCGGAGCGGCAAAGGTGTACGCAATCGACGTCGGGGAAAGCTTGTTGCACGAGAGCTTGCTTAATTGCGATAAAATCGTGCGCATGGAAAACACGAACGCACGTTACTTAAAAAAGGCAGATTTTTCAGAGGATATAGACGGCGTGGTAACGGACGTCAGTTTTATATCTCTGCGCTTGATTTTTCCCGTAATTAAAGAGATTTTAAAGGAAGACGGGCATGCCTTTGTATTGATTAAACCGCAATTTGAGTGCGAAAAGAAACACATAGGCAAGAGCGGTATCGTCACACCGTCCGCGCATGCCGATATCGTTAAAAAGGTCCTTGGTTATTTAAACGAAAACGGCTTATATGCGCACGGAATTATCAATGCGCCCGTTCGGAAAGGGAAAAATATCGAATATATTTTATATATTCGGCCGACTTGGCAAGGCGCTAAATCTGAACGAGAAATCCTCGATATAATAAAAGAACTTGTAAAGAAAAATTCCCTTGGGGAATTGATATAGGTACGTAAAGACAAAAGCGAAAGGGAGTACAATATGAAAATAGGGGTACTTGGAAACAGTTCGAAGATAAAAACCGTAGAAAGTATGCAAGAAATCGTACGGTTTCTGCAAGATTGCGGACACGAAACCGTTGTGTTTTCTTCGGATAAAGAGATAGATGACGTAGACGTTGTGCTCGTTTTAGGCGGCGACGGCGCTATTTTGCACGCGGCGGTAGTTGCGGCACAAAAAAATATAAAAATCGTCGGTATAAATTACGGTAATCTCGGCTTTTTAACCGAATACGAAAAGGACGAACGGGAACAGGTAAAGGAACTTCTTTCCGCTTTGGAAAAGGGAACTTGCCGTATCGTCAAGCGCAGTCTTTTACAGCTTACAATCAAAAATAAGACCTATTATGCGCTCAACGAAATTTCCGTGCAAAGAGATTACGGCTTACTTTCCACGGAATCCACGCAGATTTTACGCTTGCAAGTCGAGGCGAAAGAGGGTGTAGACGTCATTGCGGGCGACGGATTGCTAATTTGCACCCCGACGGGCTCCACGGCGTATTCACTCTCGGCGGGTGGCGCGATTTTGACGCCCGAAGTTCCCGTGATTATGATGACGCCGATTTGCGCCTTTTCAATGCGCGCTCGGCCCATTGTCTTTTCGGATACAGACGAATTTAAAATTACCATTAACAAAGGAAAATCGATGGTTTTAGCCGACGGAAAAGTAATCGCCGCGCTCCCTGAGGGTGAGGAAATGACGATTAAAAAGGCAGATTTCACGGCAGATTTCCCTGTGAAAGAAAATAGTGACTTTTTTGCAAGAGTACGGAATAAACTTAACGGATAAAAAGGGGTAAGAAGATGTTACGATCAGCAAGACACGCGAAAATTTTAGAGATTATTTCGCAAAATGAAATTGAAACGCAGGAAGAACTCTGCGCTGAATTGAATAAACTCAATTACGTTGTAACGCAAGCGACGATTTCGCGCGATATCCGCGATTTACGCTTGTTCAAAGTCGCAGGTATTGAAAAGAAATACCGCTATGCGTACATAAACGAAGGCGAGGGGGAAATTTCGCCGAAAATGAAGAGCTTGTTCCGCGATTGCGTGCTTTCGGTAAAAGCGGCGCAAAATCTCGTCGTGATAAAAACGTTGAGCGGTAACGGCGCAAACGCTGGTACGGTAGTAGATAAATTGAACCACGAGGAAATCGTCGGTTCAGTTGCGGGCGACGATACGTTGCTCGTTGTGTGCGCGGATAACGTCGCTGCGGAAAAGGTTGTAGATAAGATTTTGGAGTTTATCAAATAAATTTCTACGTTTTGTAAATAAAGGATAAAAACTATGCTGCAAAGGCTGACCATTAAAAACGTTGCGTTAATTGAAAATGCGGATATAACGTTCGCGGAAGGATTGAACGTCCTTTCGGGCGAAACGGGGGCGGGGAAATCGGTAATTCTGGACTCCGTCAATTTCGTTTTAGGCGCAAAAGCCGACCGTTCTATGATTCGCTACGGCGAAACGGAATCTATGGTTAAGGCTGAGTTTTTCGTGCCCGAAAACTCGAAAGCGGTGGCGGCTTTGCGTGAAATGGATATCGATTCGGACGGGGAGATTATCATTTCCCGAAAGTTTACGGAAAACGGTAAAAACGCCATAAAAATCAACGGAAACACCGTGACTGCGGCGATGTTGCGTCAAGTCACCGATTCGCTTGTAGACGTGCATGGGCAAAGCGAGCATTTCTTTTTGCTCAAAGAGAGCAATCAACTGAAAATGCTCGACGACGTGATTGGCGAGGAAATATCGCAAGCAAAGGAAAAGCTGTCCGCGCTTTTAAAAGAAAACCGCCACGTCGAAGAACAAATAGAGAAATTGGGCGGGGATGAACAGGAACGCAGTCGCCGTTTGGATATTTTGCGTTTTCAAATCGATGAAATCGAGGCAGTCAATTTGCAGGACGGTGAAGAGGAAGAACTGCTTGTAAAACGCAACAAAATCAATAATTTAGAAAAAATTATTTCCGCCCTTAAAGACGCTTTGTCTGTATTGGAAAGCGAGGGGGGCGTATCGGACGGCTTGCGTATGGCCAACCGTAGCCTTGCAAATATTGCGCGCTTGGACGAAGAATATTCGGCGATTTGCGACCGTTTAGAAGGCTTGGCGGGCGAGGCAGAGGATATTTCTGCAACCTTGTCGGATATGGGCGAGGAATTGTATTTTGACGAAAACGAGGCGACGGAAGTTGAGTCGAGATTGGATGCGATTCGCGCGTTAAAGCGTAAATACGGGGCTAATAAAGAGGCTATCGACGAATATTTGCGTATAATCAGCGAGGAATATGCGTTGTTGTCCGATTGCGAGGGAAAATATGCAGAATTGACCGCGGAAAAAGCAAAAATCGAGGAAAAAATATATAAAATCTGCCGTGAGATAACCGCTATGCGCCAAAAACACGGCGAGGCTTTTTGTGCCCGTGTAACAAACGAGCTAAAAACCTTAAATATAGCCAGCGCGCAATTTGCTATTGATTTTAAAGCATACAGCAAAGAGGACGTTCACCGCGCAAATACAAACGGTTTGGACGAAATTTGTTTTCTTTTCTCGGCGAACGCAGGCGAACCGATGAAACCGCTTGGAAAGATTATCAGCGGCGGTGAAATGAGCCGATTTATGTTAGCGGTTAAAACACAGCTTTCGCAGGTAAACGAGATTTGTACTTATATTTTCGACGAAATCGACGCTGGTATTAGCGGAAAAACGGCGAAGGTCGTCGGGGAAAAGCTTGCGCGCATTGCAAACAATACGCAAATTTTGGCAGTTTCCCACTTGGCGCAAATTGCCGTCATGAGCGATAAAGAATTCCTTATTCAAAAAGAAGAACAAGACGGAAAGACCTTGACAAACGTTCTGCCTTTAAATGAAGAGCAAAAAACGCTGGAAATCGTGCGTCTACTTGGTGGCGAAGGCGGAGACGAGTATGCCTATAAACACGCTGAGGAGTTAATAAAGCAGGCAAAAGAATACAAAAATTCCATAAAATAATCAATTTTTCGACAAAAACACGGGCATTTTTAAGAATAGAAAGACCTGGCTTACGCAAACTACCTTTTAACGGAGGAAAAAATGCGTAAGTCAGGTATTTTTGTTATTAGCGCGGCGATGTCGTTGGTGTGTATTTACGGCGGCCACACCGCGAAAGATATAATCAGCGTTTCTGCGGCTGAAAAAATTGAAAAAACGGTATACGTCGGAGGTATGTCGGCGGGTTTTACCCTTAAAACAGGCACAGCACAAGTGATTGGAACGTGCGAAGTGATTACAGAAAACGGTTTTTGTGCGCCTGCGGCAAGGGCAGGGCTTCGCGCGGGCGACAATATTAAAAAAGTAGGCGGTATAACCGTTGAAACAGTAACCGAACTCAATGAGGTGATCAATGAAAGCAAGGGAAAATGCTTGGATTTTGAAATTGAAAGAGGCGGGAAAGTTTTTAATATTTCCATACAGCCCGTTTTGGATAAAAATACGGCGCGTTATAAAATCGGCGTACTGGTCCGCGATTGCGTTTCGGGAATTGGTACGGTAACGTATATCGAAAAGGATAGCGGACGGTTTGGTTCGCTTGGGCATTCGGTTACAGGAGAAAACAACCATGAAATGACCGTTTCCGACGGCTCTGTTTATGAATGCAGTATTGTGGGCGTAAGCAAGGGAATACGCGGTAAAGCGGGCGAGCTTCGCGGTATGTTTTTGACGGATAAAAGTATCGGAAATGCAGAAAAACTCTGCGATTGCGGTATTTTCGGTCAAGTAAGCGAAGAGTTTATGATGGACGATTTAATGCGTACGGTTGCAAGCTCTGACGAGGTAAAACCAGGGAGCGCGTGCATTTATTCGACCATCAATGGATTAGAACCAAAACGCTATGAAATCGAAATTGTAAAGGTCGATAAACGCAATAAAGAGCATAAAAATTACGTGATAAGAATTGTTGACGACGAGTTAATTGCTGAAACGGGGGGAATCGTGCAAGGTATGAGCGGTAGCCCAATATTGCAAAACGGTAAGCTTGTTGGAGCGGTAACGCACGTCTTTTTAAACGACCCAACGCGAGGCTATGGTATTGATATTGACGTAATGTTGCGAGAATAATGAAAACTATGTTACACATAATAATTATGTCAGGCATAGCAGTCGGGCGATGAGGAGTGGAATATGAAGAAAAAGTTAGGTATTGTTGGGTTTGTTAGTACGGCAGTTTCTCTTTGTTGTATATGCGCAGGTAGCGTTTTTCAAAAAACGGTGAAAGTGGACGCAAAAGAAATGCCTTTCTGCGTGCAGAATTGTGCTGAAACGCAGGAAAATAAAGGGAAAAAGGACCATTTGAACTTGCGCGCAAAATCGGCTTACGTCATGGATTTTGGAACGGAAACACCGATATATTCGCAAAATGAAAAGTCACGTTTGCCGATTGCGAGCATGTGTAAAATTATGACGTTATTGCTCTCGTTTGAGGCGATTGACGAAGGGATTTTGGATATAAACGAAGAGATTGTCGTCAGCGAACGCGCGGCGTCTATGGGCGGTTCGCAGGTTTTTTTAGAAGCGAACGCAAAATATTCTGTCAATGAACTGATAAAAAGTATCGTAGTTTGTTCCGCAAACGACAGTTGTGTGGCTATGGCAGAACGAATCGCGGGGAGTGAAGACGTTTTCGTGGAAAGAATGAACGAAAAAGCCAAAGAAATTGGCGCAAACGACACTTTGTTTGCAAATTGTACGGGCTTGCCAAAAGAGCCGCAATATTCCTGTGCTAAGGACGTCGCGATTATACTAAAAAACCTTTTAAAACACGAGGATTATTACACGTTTAGTAAGGTTTGGATGGATAATTTTCAACATCCGAAGGGGCGACACACAGAGATAACGAACACAAATAAATTGGTGCGTTTTTACGACGGCTGTGACGGTGGAAAGACGGGCTTTACGAACGAGGCGGGCTTTTGCCTTGCGGCAACCGCAAAACGCGGAGATATGCGCATTATTTCCGTGGTAATTGGCGAAGAAAGCAGTCAAAATCGTTTTGACGACGTTCGCACGACTTTTGATTATGCTTTTGCTAATTATGCAGTAACCCCCGTAATCGAACAAGAAAAACCGCTTGAACAAACGGTTATGGTAAGCGGTGGCAAGCAAAAATTTTTGCGGGTATATCCCAAGGACACTTACTATGCTTTTTCTCGTCGAGGCGAAAAGGGAAATATCACCTTAGAAACCCGTTTGTTTAACGTAAAAGCTCCGATAGCGAAAGACCAACAAGTAGGGGAAATGATTGTATATAACAACGGCGTAGAAGCGCAAAAAATCCCTTTGTTTGCGTATGAAAAAGTGGAAAAAGCAAACTTCTTCGATTGTATTCAAGACGTTGCAAAAGATTGGAACGCTCGCTAAAAACGAATAAACCAAACAAAAAATCCGTCAATTTCCGAAAAAACAGGGAAAAGGCGGATTTTTTTTATAAATTTATGTAAAAAAAGGGACTCAGCCGTTGCATTTTTTGTGGAAATCTGTTACAATAATTATAACTATGTTATAATTCCTTACAAAAGAAGGTTGAGAATTATGAACGAGAGAGAAACGTTAAAAATAAACGCGAAAGGGCATTTGGAAATTGGCGGGGCAGATTGCGTTGCGCTCGCCCAGGAATTTGGCACGCCCTTATACGTATTTGACGAAAAATATATTCGCAAAATGATGTCTGTTTATCGGGATACGCTTGCGACTTATTACGATGGAAAGGGCATGGTTTTGTATGCCTCAAAGGCCTTTTCTTGCAAAGCGATTTACCGCATAGCAGACGAAGAAAATATCGGCATTGACGTCGTATCGGGCGGTGAACTTTATACCGCAACACAAGCCGGTTTCCCCGCTCAAAATATCTGTATGCACGGCAATAATAAACTTGATTACGAGCTTGGCGAAGCGTTGGATGCAGGGGTGGGCTATATTGTTGCGGACGCCTATTCCGAAATCGATAAAATCGACGCAGAGGCGGCAAAGCGCGGCATCGTGCAGAAAATCTTGCTTCGTATTAACCCTGGCGTTGAGGCGCATACGCACGCGTTCGTGCAGACGGCGACGACGGATAGCAAGTTCGGTTTTTCCTTGCAGAACGGAACGGCGGAAGCGGTTACTGCGTATGCTTTAACGAAAAAGAACGTACAACTCGACGGGTATCATTGTCATATCGGTTCGCAAATTTTTGAAAAACAATCGTTCGTACTTGCGGTGGAAAAATGCCTTGATTTTGCCGCGGAAATGCAGAAAAAGCTTGGATTTACCTTAAAGACCTTAAATATGGGCGGTGGATTCGGCGTATGGTACACGGACGAAGACAAGAAAATTCCGCCTGAGGGGTATGCGGAATATTTGATTGCGCTGATTGAGGCTGTAAAAGCTAAAACAGCGGAACATAAATTGCCCTTACCGTATCTTCTTTTGGAACCTGGACGTTCGATTATCGGCGAGGCGGGAATTACGCTTTACACGGTGGGCGCGATCAAGGATATCCCCGGCGTTAGAAAATATCTTGCAGTGGACGGCGGAATGTTTGATAATCCTCGTTATGCCTTGTACCAGTCTAAATACACACCGATTTTGGCAAACCGCGCGTCGGAAGAGCCGACGGAAATCGTTTCTATTGCGGGAAAATGCTGTGAAAGCGGCGATTTGATTGCCGTCAACGTCAATCTGCCCAAGGCAGAAAGCGGGGATATTTTGGCGATTTTGTCGACGGGCGCTTACAACTACTCCATGGCAATGAATTACAATCGCAACAAAATACCGCCTTGCGTACTTGTCAAGGACGGAAAGGGAGAATATATCGTAAAACCGCAAACCTACGAAGATATTGCGCGTAACGACGTCATTCTCGAAAGATTGTCAAAAAAGACAAAATAAACGAAAAACTACGCTGATTTTCCGCAAAACGTTCACAAGACGACCTTGTATTTATCGGAAAATTATGGTATAATTTTATCATTATGGAATATGCAGTTTCACTTTTAGCCAGTTTGTTGGCTGTAATACTTAATCATTACGTTGCACGAATTTGCGCACGCGTTCGTCGCCTATAAATGCGGCGACCCGACGGCAAAATTCGCAGGACGTATGACCTTAAATCCCATTAGGCACTTCGACCCGATTGGGGTGGTTATGTTTGCCTTGGCAGGTTTTGGTTGGGCAAAGCCCGTTCCCGTGAACCCAAATAACTTTAAAAATTACAAATGGGGCTCGTTTTGGACGTCAGCAGCAGGGGTTATCGTCAATTATATAACGGCGTTTTTGTTTTGTCCTTTGCTCGCATTGGTGCATATGTACGTACTGCCCGAAGTGAAAGGTACGTACGCGTATTATTTCTTAGACACCTTCTTTTGGACAATGCTTTTAAGCTCGCTGAGTTTTTGCGTATTCAATCTTTTGCCCTTTTATCCGCTTGACGGCTTTCGCATGGTGGACGCGTTCAATAAACGCCGTGGCAATGTATTTTGGTTTTTATACAAATACGGACGTTTTATTTTACTCGGCTTGATTTTAGTGCATTGGTTGGCGTCAATGGTACCAATGCTTGCCGTTGTTGACGTGCTTGGTTACGTGATGGAATACGTTGTAAATTTGTTTTCGATGCCGATTACAGCATTTTGGGAATGGATATTCGAGCTTTTCGGTAAACGTATACATTTTCAACTTTTTTAACAGGAGTTTTCAATGGAAAAGGAAAAACTGACAATAAATTCGGTCAAAAATTTCGAAGCGGAAGTAGATTATACGACCGTTCTCGACAATTTTGAAGGACCGCTCGACCTTCTTTTGTATTTGATAAAGCAGGAAGAAATTGAGATTAAGGATATTTTCGTTTCGCAAGTAACCGAGCAATTCTTAGAGTATATGAAAGGTTTGCCGAGCTTGGATTTAGAAAAGGCGAGCGAATATCTCGATATTGCGGCTACGATAATCGATATTAAGGCGAGACGATTGGTACCGCCACCCGATTACGAAGAGGACGGCGATTACGATTCGGACGATTTCGGCTATGGCGATTACAACCCCGAACGCGAATTGATTCAAGCCCTTGAAGAGTATCAGACGGCAAAAAAACTGAGGGAACGTGAAACGGTCGGTTACATTTTCAAAGCGCCCGATAAAGAGTTTGCAGCCACCCAAATTAAATATACGGATATGACGTTAGACGGGCTCGTGCAAGCGTTTACCAAGATGATGGTGCGGTTGGAAACAAAAAAGCGCGAAAACCCGCCCCCGCGCGAGATTCCCAAAGATATTTACACCGTTCGCGACAAGGTAAAGCATATTCGCGAACACATTGCAACCAAGGAAGCCATGCAATTTGAGGATTTATTCCAAAACGATTCAACCACGCAGGAAATTGTAACGACCTTCCAAGCCCTTTTAGAGCTTTTGAAACATCAATTTATCATTGTAGAACAGGAAGAGCTGTTTGCTTCCATCACGATTAAGAAAAATCCCGACAGAAGAGAGGACGAAGAAATTGGAGAAATTGACGAATATAATTGAGGCAATACTGTTTGCATCGGGCGACGCTGTTCCCGTGGATATATTGCGCGAAAAGTTGGAAATTACCAAACGCGAGGCGGACGACGCTATCCGTCAGTTGGAGAGAAAATATACGGGAGATCGCGGTATCCGTTTGCTGAATTTTAATCACAAATTGCAGTTTGCGACCAACCCCGATTATAAAGAAAGCATTTCTCTCGTGTTAACGCCGATTCGTGAAAAGGAATTTACGCGCACGATTTTGGAATGCGCGGCAATTATCGCCTATAAACAGCCGATTACGCGTAGCGAATTGGAAGCGGCGCGCGGTACGAGTAGCGATTACGCAATCACTACGCTGCTTAGCTTAGAGATGATTGAGCCTTGTGGCAGAAAGGATTCGCCGGGTAAACCGATTTTGTATGCCACAACGGACAATTTCTTAAAGCGTTTCAAGCTGAAATCGCTTGCCGATTTGCCCGATTATGAAGAATTGTTACGCAGAATCTCGGAAATTGCGTCCATTAACGATATTTCCAGCAATTATCTCTACGAAAAAGACGTATACAACCCCGACGAGGACCCCGAATTGACGGAAACGACGGAAGAAAACGGAGATACGGCTGAGGAACGCGTAAGCAAACCCGACGGCTTTGGTATGCCTGAGCATTTGAAAAACGAAGAGGATATCGTCGTAATCGACTAATCGAACAGCGAAAGAAAAAGTTTAAAATACATAGAAAGCAAACGGCTTGCGCATAGTAAAGATATGGGCAAGCCGTTTTTTTACGTCCTTTTAAGCTTATTGGGCGTGATCATATTGTTGTTTTTTCCGATTTATCTGCAAACGGACGGACATTACGACATGAACCGCCGAAAATTTGCTTTTGGGATATATCTATATAAGCGGTTACGCCTGCTCGGCGGATACGTGGGGGTATATCCTGGCGGAATTGCCTTGCACGTCAGCGCAAAAAAGGCATTTTTGGTGCCGTATACGAAGATGAACAGCGAACGAAAACGGTTTTCCTTTATGCGTACTTTCCGTCTAATTTCGTGCATTTTTACGACAGAGACGGGCGCGGAATATCTTTTACCATTATCTTATGCACACGTGATTTTGCGAACGTATTTTTTTGCGATAGGCAGGGAAAAGGAAGATATTGAAAACAACGTATGGTTGACAGACGGGGACGTTTTGCGTATTTCTGCAAGCGTTACTCTGCGTTTTAACTTGTTTTTAATCTTGAAAAACGTAATCAAATTTTTAAAGGAGAAAATAAAAGCATTATGGCGGAAAAAGAGAGAAAAATCAACAGTTTGATTCAATCGTCCATGCAAAAACTCGACGATTTGGCTAGCGTGGACACCGTAATCGGGAAACCGATTGTAACGGCAAGCGGTTTTCAGCTGATTCCCTTTTCTAAAATCACTTTGGGCAACGTGAGCGGCGGTGGGGAATACGGCGACGTGAAAATTGTCAAGGAAACCAACGAGTTTCCGTTTGCAGGCGGGAGTGGCGCTGTGGTCAGCATGAAACCGTTAGGCTTTATCGTGGACGACGGAAAAACTTGCCGTATTATGCGCGTTTCAGAGGAACCGATGGACAATCTTATCGAACGCGCTACGGATATTTTACGTGAAATAACGGCGAAAGATTGATGAAACGGAAGATTATTATAGGGGTTTGCCTATGTTTTTTATGCACTATTCTCACGCCTTTTTTCTTTATGAATAAGAATGCCAAAATTGTTTTCGCCAACAATAAAAACCCCGCAAAAGCCGTATGTGTTATGGAGCAAAGCAGTCGACGTGTTTTGTACGAATACAACGGCGATACTCGCTTACCTATGGCAAGCACAACGAAGATTGCAACGGCGGCAATGGTTTTAGATATGCAAAAGGAGTTAAATCAATCCGTTATTATTCCTCATGAGGCAGTTGGCATCGAGGGCTCGTCTGTATATTTGAAGGAAAATGAAAGCTATTCAGTCCAAGACCTATTATACGGCTTGATGCTGCGCTCGGGCAACGATTGCGCGACAGCTTTGGCTTTGCATTGCTGTGGAAACGTTGATTCATTTTGCGCTAAAATGAACGAAACGGCGCAAAGGGCGGGAGCGTTTGCCACCGTGTTTAAAAATCCGCATGGTTTGCCCTGTAAGGGACATTATACAACGGCGCGCGATTTGTCCTTAATATCTTGTTATGCCATGGAAAATCCCGTTTTTCGCGCGATTGTCGCGACAAAATATTACGAGCCTTGCCATTGGAAAAACAAGAACAAAATGCTGACGGAATACGACGGTGTGGGGATAAAAACGGGCTACACGAAAGAGGCGGGGCGGTGTTTGGTGTCCGCGCAAACAAAGGAGAATATGACGGTGATTTGCACGGTTTTGTCTTGTCCCGATATGTATGCGTATTCGGCACAGTTACTCAGCGACGCTTTTTCTGCGTACCGATACGTTAAAATTGTGGATAAAGCGCAAGAATTTACGGTCGGTGACGGAAAAAACGCCGTAAAAGGGCGGTTGAACGAAGATTTTTATTATCCAATGATGGACGGTGAAGAAAATCAGCTGGAAATCAACATAAAACCTTGTTTTTCAACGGAAATCGTTGGGCAAATTGAAATATATCTGGCAAAACGGTTGCTTTTTTCGGGGAATTTATATAAACTATAAGAGTAAAAAATAACGAAGAAGGCAAAATAATGCGTATTAACAAATTTTTAGCAGAAAAAGGGATAGCAAGTCGCCGTCATGCCGATGAAATTGTTTCGGCGGGCAGAGTGCAGATAAACGGCAAAATTGCCACGCTCGGCGAAAACGTGGAAGAGGGCGACGTAGTCCTTTTGGATGGACAAGCAATTACAAACAGCGAGAAAAAAGAAGAATATTATATTATGAACAAGCCCAAAGGAGTTGTTTGTACGGCTTCGGACGATAGAGGCAGAAAGACGGTTATGGACCTTTTGCCCGACAACGTCGGCAGAGTTTTCCCCGTTGGACGGCTCGATTATGCGACGGAAGGGCTACTCATTTTGACAAACGACGGCGATTTGGCTTTCCGTTTGACACATCCTTCGACAGAAATTCCCAAAACGTATATGGCGAAAATCGAGGGGACTTTGACGGAAAAGGATTTGAATCCGATTCGTTCTGGCATTGAATTGGACGGCGAGTTGACGAAAAAGTGTAAAGCGCATATTGTTGAAACCAATAAATCGTATACAAAGGTTGAAATCACGATTAAAGAGGGTAAAAATCGCCAAGTACGCCGTATGTTTGAGGCGATTGGTAAAAATGTGGAGCTGTTACGCCGCGTGAGCATCGGTCAACTCCGCTTAAAGGGGTTAGACAGAGGGGAATTCCGTCCGTTGACCGAGCAGGAAATTCTTTATTTAAAAGGCTTATAAGCAAAAATATCCCCGAGCTCTATTGGAACTCGGGGATTGATATTATTTGTTTTTGTTACGAACGGTAATTGCGGGTTAAACCGATAACTTTACCAAGAATACTCACTTCGCCGTTCTCGAAAATCATATCGGACAAAGCCTCGTTTTCGGGATGAAGGACAATTTTTCCCTCGCGACGGTAAAAGCGTTTTACCGTTGCGGAATCATCCACCAAAGCCACGACAATTTCACCATTTTCAGCATTTTCTTGACGGCGCACGATAATTTTATCGCCGTCCATAATCCCTGCGTCAATCATAGACGTACCGCTTACACGGAGCATAAAGAGATCGTCGCCTTTAAACTCGCCCGCAGGGAAGGTATAATAATCTTCGTAATTTTCATACGCAAAGATAGGCTGACCTGCCGTAACCGTACCGATCAGCGGAATATTCACGCCCGAACTTCTTGTCAAAGTAACCGAACGTTTTTTATTGTTTGCTTTACTAAGATAGCCTTTATCCTGCAATTTTTGCAGATAGCTATACACAGTGGCGGTGGATTTGATACCGCATTCCTTACCGATTTCGCGGACGGAGGGCGTGTAGCCGTTTTCTTCTGAAAATTTGCGGATATAATCCATAACCATAATCAATTTTTCTTGACTGACCATAAAAACACCTCGCTTTTACATCATCTAACCACATTATACCATATATTTCGACAAAATGCAAACAAATGTTTATGATTTTTACTTGATTTTTTAAAATTTTTTGCTATAATATAGATAAGAAGTATTTGGAGGGCGAATTATGGAAAGAAAAATTGGCGAACCTTGCGTTTTGTACGATCGAGAGTGTATCGGCTGTTTAGAGTGTGAAACTTGCGACCTTGATCCGAATAAAGTTTGCGATAACTGTGGAAAATGTATCGAAATGGAGGACGTCGCGTCCATAAAAATCGACAAAATCTACACCGACCCCAGCGAATATCAAGAAAATTGAGTAAAAACGGAAGTCATAATGGCTTCCGTTTTTCATATTTCCGTTCGACTGACAACGAATTCAGTAAATTTTTCCGCGTAGCGCGCGGGAATCACCGCATGGATTGTCTGCCCGTCGTCGTTAAAAGACGAGCTTCTTTCCGTAATCAAGGGTTTTAACGCTGCAAATTCGCCGATTTTTGCATAGGGCACGAACAACGTGCAAAAGAGTAGTTCCTCACGGAATTTCCGCAAAATTTCGTGCTTTAACGTATCGATACCGAGGTGTTCTTTCGCGGAAATCGCCACGCTCCCGTACGGCAACGCCGTTTTATCTGCAACCGTTTCACTTTTGTTCATGACAATGAGATAGGGGGACGAAAAGTGCATCTCTTCCAAGGTGGAAAGGGTAGTTTTTAATTGCATATCGTATTCGCCCGTAGCGTCGCAAACAATCAACGCCAAATCACAATGCAGAGCGCTTTCTAACGTCGATTTAAACGCCTCGATGAGGTTGTGGGGTAAATCTTGCAGAAAACCGACGGTATCGACGAGCAGAAATTCCACACCGTCCACGTAAAAACTGCGTGCGGTGGGGTCAAGCGTTGCAAAAAGCTCGTTTTTGACGTACACGTCTGCGCCCGTCAATAGATTCATTAGCGTTGATTTTCCCGTATTGGTATATCCGACGAGGGCAATCGTTTTGACGTTGGTTTTTTGTCTGCGCGCCGTTTGTAAAGAGCGGCGTTTTTCCGTTTCTTTTAGGCGATTTTCCAGATATTTTAGCCGTCCGCGGATATATCTACGGTCGGTTTCGAGCTTTGTTTCCCCTGGACCGCGCGTACCTACGCCACCGCCAAGCCGCGACAACGCCTCGCCTTTACCCTTTAACCTTGGGTAGAGGTATTTCAGTTGCGCCAACTCAACCTGCAATTTCCCTTCGCCTGAGCGGGCGTTTTTAGCAAAAATATCCAAAATCAAGGTGGTTCGGTCAATGACCTTGCGGTTTTCGAGCGCCGCTGAGATATTCAAAGTCTGAGAGGGGGAGAGCTCGCCGTTAAAAAGGATTGTAATGCCTTCCAAGCCATACAGCCGTTCGTTTAGCTCTTGTAATTTGCCTTCGCCAACGAAGGTCGCAGCATTGATTTCACGGATATTTTGATAAATCGTCCCCGCGTAAGCGGCTCCCGCGCTTTCAATCAACGACACCGCCTCGGCTTGCAAAACCTTGTATTTTGCTGCGTTTTCGCGCGTAATCGGCTGAATTATATAGATTTTTTCAATTATATTGTCAATATTTTCGTGCATAGTCGTACGTTATTCTTCGTCGGAAGGAAGAGGGGGAGGCGTTGTGGTCGGTAAAGGTTCGTCGTCGCGCAATTTGACCATATTTGCCACACGGCGACGGTTATCTTCCGTGATAGCGGCGTAATGTTTTTTCGTCGTATTTACGTCTCGATGCCCCAAAACGTCGGCGACAATATAAATATCGCCCGTTTCGTTATACAAGCGCGTACCATAGGTGCTACGCAGCTTATGCGGAGTGATTTTCTTTAACGGGGACACCAATTTACTGTATTTTTTTACCAAAATCTCTACCGTACGGACGTTGATGCGTTTATATTGCATAGAAAGGAAGAAGGCTTTCTCATCCGAGGGAACCTTCGGGTCGTTCGATTTTTCCGCGATATATTCCTGCAAAGCGTACTTTACTTCGTTGGAAAAGAACAAAATCGCTTGATTTCCGCCTTTTCTCGTAACCAAAAAGGAGTTTTCTTCAAAATTAAAACTGTCATTATCTAAGCCAACCAATTCGCTGATACGGATACCAGTCCCCAAAAACAACGTCAAAATCGCCGTATCGCGGACTTTTGTCTTTGTGTGATAGCCCACAGCGTGGGGGGAAAGCCCGTAACCCGTTTCCGCCGTGGAAATCAGCTTGGAAACTTCGTTCGCATCCAAGCGAATTATCTCTTTATCATGCAGTTTCGGGGTAGGAACTTTGGCTGAATTATCAACCTCAATCATACCCTTGTTAAAAAAGTACTTGAACATCGCACGAACTGCCGAAAGTTTACGCGCCTTTGCCCGTTCGTCGCATGAGAGGTACTTATCGCGAAAGCGATAGTGGGACAAATAACTTAAAAAGAGTTCAATATCGTGGTGATTTATACCTTCCAGATGCTGTAAACTCATTTCTTGGATAGAAACACCGCGATATTTCTTTTGCGCCAAAAAATCGAAGAAAATACGCAAATCATAGGCATATTTTAACCGAGTTTGCGAACTTGTGCGACTTTCTATCCCCAAAAAGTAATCCGCGCAGAAAGAGGGGAGCTCGTTTAAAAGCTCTTCTATCTTTTCTAAATCGCTGATATTACGTTTGACATAGTAGTTGTTTGTTTTCATGCTTTTATTATACAACAAAGATGGGGAATTGTCAATAGTATAGTGAGATTTTCCGAAAAGTTAGACGTTTTTTTCTTATTTAATATTGCGCGCCCATATATTAATTAGATTATCAAAAGAAAAAAATGGAATATGTTGCAACAATTTCGTTTTTTAAAGAAATTTTTCCCTAAATGAGCTCTAATCTTAAACAAAGGTAAGTATAAAAAATCGCGGAAAACCTTATAAACAAAGGGGTTCCGCGATTTTAATACACACATATACATCTGGTGGGGTACAGAGATAACTATTCGTAAAACACAGCTTTTACGAAAAGATAGGGGTGTTTTTGGGCTAAATATTAATATTTTGCAATTTTTTACAAACAACTTCTTTATAAATTGTTCCCGCAACATATTCTTGTAAACTTTTCGTTTTTCAATTTCCTCAAAATTTTTAGGAATTCGATTTTACAAATATTTTATAAGAATACGGTTCAACGTTAATTTCTTTTTTGATAATTTGTTCGCTGAAACAATCTTTATAATCTTCGGGTAAATTCAACAAATAACTTTTTGACGAATTATTGGTATAAACGTAGATTTCTTTTTCGTTTTTCGTTCGCTTATAAAAGAAAAATCCTTCGTCAACACGCAATAGCTCAAACATTCCGTCCTTAAAGATTTCGCGATATTCTTCACGGATTTTACCTAATTTTTTATAAAAAGCAATTAAATCTTCGTTTAAATGCTCCCAATCAAAACATCTGCGACAAAACGGATCGATATGTCCCTCCATACCGTTTTCATCGCCGTAATAAATAGACGGCACGCCAGGTGCAGTAAATTGCAAAACAGCCGCCATTTTCAGCTTTTCTATAGCATTTTTGCGTGCATTTTCGTTTAAAAACGCCCAATCTTGCGCCATTTCTTGTTTATTCTGACAATGGATTCCGCCTAAAACAGTCAAGATACGTACCGTATCGTGCGTTCCAAGAATATTCATCAGACAATCGAGCGTTTCTTTGGGATAGTGGCTTATTAAAACGCGAATACAATGCGCTAAATCGACAGCTCTGCCCGTCTGAATATACGCAATAATCGCGTCTTTCAAAGGATAATTCATAACGCTGTCCAACTCATAGCCTTGCAAGTATTCTCGGCGGGTAGAATACGCAATTTTATTGGACGCATCCTCCCACACTTCGCCGATTATAATGGCATTTTCGTCTTCTTCTTTGACCGATTTACGAAGTTTTTTCAAGAAAAAATCGGGTAATTCGTCGGCAACGTCCAAACGGTAGCCGCCGATTCCAAAGCCCAACCATTTTTTCAAAACACCGCCCTTTCCAAAGATAAAATTTTGATATTCCGCAGAATTTTTATTGACCTCGGGCAAAATATCAATTCCCCACCAGCTTTCGTATTTGTTAGGGAATTCTTTAAAGACGTACCACGAATAATAAGGCGAATCTTTCGATTGATACGCGCCGACGTTCGGATATTCGCCGTACTTGTTAAAATACACGCTGTTGTCGCCCGTATGATTGAAAACTCCGTCTAAAATCACGCAAATTCCCAGCTTTTTAGCGGCTTTTACCAAATCGTCAAAGTCTTGTTCATTGCCCAACATCGGGTCAATTTTCATATAATCGGACGTATCGTAACGGTGATTCGACGCCGCCTCAAAAATGGGATTACAATAGATAACCGTCACGCCAAGGTCTTTTAAATACGGCAATTTGCTCTCAATTCCCTTAAAATTACCGCCGAAAAAGTCGTTGTTTAATACTTTTCCTTGTTCGTTAGGCAAAAAGGACGGCGTTCCGCCCCAATCTTCGCGGTTGATTCTGCCTTTCAGAACGGGAGCATTGCCGACTTTACAAAAACGGTCGGGAAAAATCTGATACATCACACCGCCCTTAAACCAATCGGGCGTGCGGTAATCAGCGGACGAAACGGTCAACAAAAAACCGTCTACATGGTCGGACGAAGTCAAATATCCCATTTCCAAATGCCCGCAAGCGATATTGCCTACGTTTTCAATCGTAAAACTGTAAAAATACAGCCCAATTCCAGAAATAGACAGCGAAATCGTCCAGCCAAAATCGGTTGTTATCATCGGGTATAAAGTAGGCGCTTCGCCGTCGTGATTTAACCGTAAAAAAGCCTTGGCATTCGGTTTGACACAATCCTCACTTGCAGGCGTTTTCGGAGAAAACACCCCTTTTTCGCCGTAATTTTGGCTTGTATCCACCTCGTTTTTCAAGCAAAAAATATTCAGTTGCAAAATTTCCCCTTGTTTTATGCCGCCAACCACGTTTTTGCAAGCGGGATCCAAGGGATTAAAATAAAATTGCATAGAGATTAAAAAGCCTTTTTATCCAACGAAAAGCCGTAAAATTCATTACAGCTTTCCGTGAGTTTTATAATATTTTGTGTATACGATTCAAGAAATATTCTTCGGGATAAAACTGAAATTAATCGTGCAAAGCCTTTAAATTCCAGATGTTTTCGGCATATTCCTTGATACTTCTATCCGCCGCAAAATAACCTGCTGCCGCGATATTACGCAAAGATTTTTGATTCCAAGTACGCTTGTCGGTAGCGTACAATCTAGACAATTCCGCTTGCGTTGCGAGGTACGATTCAAAGTCTGCCATACACATATACGGATCGGCAATCGGGCTACCCGTCAAGAGATAATTTGCAATATCCGCAAACGATTCGCCGTTGAAACCGATGATGAGCGCCTCGATAATCTTGCGCAAATTGGGGTCGTTGTTGTAATAAACACTCGCCGAATAACCGTTGCGCCAAATTTCGGATACTTCGTCCGCTTTCAAACCGAAGATATAGATATTGTCGTTGCCGACTTTCTCACTCATTTCGACGTTTGCACCGTCCAACGTACCAATCGTCAACGCGCCGTTAATCATGAACTTCATGTTGCCCGTACCGCTTGCCTCTTTACCAGCCAAGGAAATTTGTTCGGAAATTTCCGATGCCGGCATCAGCTTTTCGGACATAGTAACGTTGTAATCTTCCATATAAACAACGTTAAGCTTTGCCGCAATTTTCGGGTTTTTACGGATATCTTCCGCAAGGAAACAAATCAACTTAATGATTTTCTTCGCCATATAATACCCTGCCGCCGCTTTTGCCGCAAAAATATACGTCTTGGGCTGTATAGGCGCGTCGGGATTTTCTTTCAAAATTAGATAATCGTGAATAATATGCAAAACGTTCAAAAGCTGACGTTTATATTCGTGCAAACGCTTTGCTTGTACGTCGAAAATCGTGTTCGGGTCAATGATTACGCCCTGCTTTTTGTAGGCAAAATCAGCAAATTGCTTTTTCTTAATTGCCTTAATTTCATTGAGACGTTTTAAAACGCTTTCATCGTTTTCAAATTTCTTAAACGCCGCCAATTTCGACGCGTCTTTTGCGTACCCTTCGCCAATACAATCGTTGAGCAGAGCGCAAAGCTCGGGGTTGGACTGATTGAGCCAACGTCTGTGCGCGATACCGTTCGTTACGTTCGTGAATTTTTCGGGCGTATAATCGTGGAAATCCTTGAAAATGCTTTCCTTGATAATATCGCTGTGCAAGCCCGAAACGCCGTTGACGTGATGAGAACCGTACACGGACAAATTCGCCATTTTTACCGTATTGTAGGACATAATCGCCATACGCGAAATCTTATCCCAATCCCCGGGGAATTTCTGCCACAAATCTTCGCAGAATCTGCGGTTGATTTCTTTCAAAATCGTGTAAATTCTAGGCAATCTTCTTGCAATCAAATCTTCCGGCCACGTTTCGAGCGCTTCCGCCAAAACCGTGTGGTTGGTATAGGCGCAAACGGACGTCGTGATATTCCACGCCTCATCCCAATTCATACCGTTTTCGTCAATCAAAAGGCGCATCAATTCGGGAATTGCCAACGCGGGATGCGTATCGTTCAAATGAATCGCCGCCATTTTCGGCAACAATTTAAGCGAGCCGTATCTTCTCTTGTGGTCAGCCAAAATATTCTGCAAAGACGCCGAAACAAGGAAATATTGTTGCTTTAAGCGCAAAGATTTCCCTTCCACGTGATTATCTGCGGGATACAAAACCTTGGAAATCAAATCCGCTTCGTTATCGTCCTTCATGACGGACGCGTAATCCCCTTGCGAGAACAGTTTCATATCGAAATTTTGTACGCTTCTCGCTTTCCACAAACGAAGCACGGAAACCGCTTTGCTATCGTAGCCCGAAACCATCATATCGTATGCAACCGCTTGGATTTCCTTGGCGTCGCGATAGATAGATTCCAAACCGTGTTCCGTCCACTTTTCTTCAATATAACCGTCGAATTTTACGGTAAAGACCTTATCGCTTCTCTGCGTCAGCCAAACTTCACCGCCGGGCAACCAAACGTCGGGCAATTCCGTCTGCCAACCGTCCACAATCTTCTGTTTGAAAAGACCGTAATCGTAGCGAATCGAATACCCCATTGCAGGATAATCACCCGTCGCCAATGCGTCCAAAAAGCATGCCGCCAAACGTCCCAAACCGCCGTTTCCGAGCCCTGCGTCGGGTTCAAGCTCGTACAGATCTTCCAACGTCGTGTCGTATTCTTTCAAAGCTTCCGTAAAAACATCGCCTAACCCGAGGTTAAAAATGCTGTTTTTCAAGGAACGTCCCATCAAAAATTCCATGCACAAATAATACACGCGTTTTGCTTTTTTCGCCTTTGTCGTAAGGTGGAAATTATGACGTTTTTCCAACATAATATCCCTTACGCTCATTACGACCGCTTTATACAGCTGGTCCTTTCTTGCCTCGGACGGCGCAACGCCAAAATAGCGCGAGAGCTTACCTTTAATCAGCTCTTTTGCCTCCGTCTCCGTAATCGTTTCTTTTTTCATATCTCAAATCTCCTAAAAATATTATTTTTCATTTGTATTTCGTCGTACAACGTTAAAAATCAATACCAAGTATGGAAAGTAACGTCGTACAATTTCTTATATTCTTCCGCCGAACGTTGCCACGAGAAATCGGTGGTCGCAGCCTTTTTCATTAAGGCTGTCCATTGTTCCGCATTTTTATACACGGACAGAGCCTCGTGTACTACGTACAACATATCGTAAGCGTTGCAAGAGGCAAAGGTAAAACCGTTACCACCCGCGCCATAAGGCTTGATACTATCGTACAAACCGCCCGTTTCCCTTACGATAGGTACGGTTGCATAACGAGAGGCTATCATTTGCGACAGTCCGCAAGGCTCGCTCACCGACGGCATCAAGAAAATATCCGAACCTGAATAGATTTTCTTGGACAAATCGCCGTTGAAAGCGATATTCGCCGACATTTTCCCCTCGTAACTTGCGCCGAGAGAACGGAAATATTCTTCATACGCGCTATCGCCCGTTCCAAGCAAAACAAACTGAATATCTTCGTGCAAAATATCCTCTGCTACCGTTTTTACAAGATCCAAACCCTTATGCGAAACCAATCGGGTAATCATGGCGATAATAGGCACGTCCTTCACGGGCAAGCCGAGCATTTTTTGCAATTCTGCTTTGCAAATCTTTTTGTTTTCCAAATTTTCAGCCGAATAATTTGCAAACAACGCTTTATCCGTTTCGGGGTTATACGCGTCGACGTCAATACCGTTCAAAATACCCGTCAGTTTAAATGCATTTTGACAAATAAGCTCGTGCAAGCCGTGCGCATACTGGGAGGTTGTAATTTCCTTTGCGTACGTCGGGCTAACCGTTGAGAATTGTTCACAGCATTCGATTGCCGCTTTCATCAAATTGATACAGCCGTCGTATTCCATAAGCCCTGCATATTCGTCGGAAATACCGAACAAATCGCCCAAAATATCCATCGAGAATTTGCCTTGGTATTCGATGTTATGGATGGTAAACAAGGCGCGAATAAACTGATATTCGGGAATTTTGCAATAAATCGTTTTCAGATAAATCGCAGAGAGCGCCGCTTGCCAATCGTGACAATGCAAAACGTCGGGATAGAAATCAATAAACGGCATAATTTCCAAAACGCTGCGCGAGAAGAACGCAAAACGCTCTCCATCGTCGTAATAACCGTAGCAACCAGGGCGTTTGAAATAATATTCGTTGTCCACAAAATAGAAAGTTACGCCGTTTTCCGTGCACGTAAATACGCCGCAGTATTGATTACGCCAAGAAAGCGGTACGTAAATATTCCCAAGGAAAGAAAGCTTTCTGCGTTGATCGGCTTTGATGTCCGAATACAACGGCAAAATCACACGAATATCGTATTTCGGATCCTTCGCCAATGCCTGCGGCAACGAACCGATTACGTCGGCAAGACCGCCCGTTGCAATAAAAGGACGCGCCTCGGACGCTACGAACAAAATTTTCTGTTTCGGAGCAACGCTCGGCTCTTTTTTCTTCGTTTTCTTCGGTGCGCAAACCTCTGTGTTTTCAATAATTTCTACCGTTTTCGTCTTTTTGGTTGCCATATTAACTCCTAAAATCTTAAAATTTCAACGCCAAAAATGCCGTTATAAATTGCTTGCGCGCGACCTGTCAAAAAGACAAATCGCGTGCAAAGTTACGTATAAAATCAGTAAATTAAAGCCTCGTTCCTTTTTGGATAAAGTACGGCAAATCACTACAACCCGCCAAGGTCTTTCTGTCGCTGATAACGACGTTTTTATCGGTGATAACGCAATCAAGCGACGTATTTGCGCCGATAATATTGTCCTGCATAATAATCGAGTTGCGAACAACTGCGCCTTTTTGCACCTTTACGCCACGGAACAAAATGGAATTCTCCACCACACCTTCGATTACGCAACCGTCGGATATAAGTGAGTTCTTTACTACTGCGTTTTCACCGTATTTCGAGGGCGCGCTGTCGCGAACCTTCGTATAGATATCTCTCTCGCCGAAAAGCTCGTCGCGGACGTCTTTTTCCAGCAATTCCATATTGTGTTTATAATACGCCGCCATGGAATCGATTCCCGCGTAATAGCCTTTAAAATCGTACTGATAAATCTGTAAGCTGTTGAGCTGTTTTACCAAAATATCGCTTTCAAAGCTACTAAAACCATGCGTTACGGAATCTTCTACGATATTCAAAAGGAACTGACGGTTGATAATCATCATATTGATGAAGATATCCGCTTTCGAGCCTTCGCTCATATGAGGCGAAAGTTGAATTTCGTTTACTCTGCCGTTATCATCCGAATGAATCAACATGAAATCGGAACGATGCCCCACTTTGCCGTGATGCGTCACAAGGGTAATGTCCGCTTGTTTGCTTTCGTGATAATCGATAATATCGGAAATATCAATTCTCGCCACACCGTCGCAGTCGGTCAAAACGACGTACTTTTCTTTACGGCGACTCAAAAAGCCGCTAACCGAACCAAGCGCTTCCAAACGGTTGGTATATAATTTATCGTGTTTTTCAGAGAAAGGCGGGAGCAGAATAACGCCACCGTCTTTTCTTGCCAAATCCCAATCCTTACCGCTACCGATATGGTCGATTAGAGAGCGATAATTGTTGTTGGTCATAAGCCCTACCGTCGTAATCCCCGAATTGACCATATTCGAGAGAATAAAGTCGATGATACGGTATCTTCCGCCGAAAGGAATAGACGCCATCGTTCTTCTGCGAACAAGCTCGGGAACGGTTTCTTCGTGCATATTAGAAAAAATAACGCCAATTGCAGATGCTGCCATAATCTTAATCCCCCTTTACGCCAAAATGTCGTTTTCGTGTTTCTGACCTTCCGCCACCGAAACACCGTCTGCGACCGTGATACCTCTACCAAGAACCACAATCTCTGCTTTTTCATCTTTATCCACGCCGATTTTTGCGTTTTTGCCAACCGTAACGTTTTCGTCGATTACCGAATAGGAAACGACCGCGTTTGCTTTAATTACGCTGTTTGCAAGAACAACCGCGTCTTTTACAATCGCCCCTTCTTCCACCACAACGTTACTGCCAAGGACGGAATTTTCTACTCTACCGTAGATTTCGCAGCCAAGCGCGACCATGGAGTTTTTCAACGAGCCGTTCGGGCCGATATGTTCAGGGGGCGCAAGCGGGTTTCTCGAATGGATTTTCCACGATTTATCCGCAACGTCAAAGTCGGGATTTTCGCCCAACAAATCCATATTTGCTTGCCAAAGCGATGCAACCGTACCAACGTCCTTCCAATAGCCGTCGAATTCGTACGCGAACATCTTTTCTCCTGCGTTTAACATGGCAGGCAAAACGTCCTTACCAAAGTCTTTCGACGAATTGGGATTTGCTTCGTCCGCTTCCAAATAACTGAACAGCTTATCCGCGTTGAAAATATAGATACCCATAGACGCCAAGGTGCTCTTAGGTACTTTGGGTTTTTCCTCGAATTGATAAATAGAGCCGTCGGGGTTGGTATTGAGAATACCAAATCTCGATGCGTCGCTAAGAGGTACGTTGAGCGCTGCAATCGTACAGTCTGCGCCCGTTTTCTTGTGCGCTTTGAGCATTGCGGCGTAGTCCATTTTATAAATGTGATCACCGCCGAGCACCAAAACGTATTCGGGATTGTACATCTTCATAAAATGCAAGTTTTGATAGATTGCGTTTGCCGTACCCTCATACCACGAAGAACGGGTTTTTGCTTGATACGGCGACAGAATATGCACGCCACCGTACGTTCTGTCAAGATCCCACGGCTGACCGTTGCCGATATATTCGTTCAATATAAGCGGCTGGTATTGCGTCAAAACACCAACGGTATCGATACCGGAATTGATACAGTTGGAGAGCGGAAAGTCGATAATACGATACTTCGCGCCAAACGCAACGGCAGGTTTTGCAATGTTCGTGGTTAAGGCATAGAGTCTGCTACCCTGTCCGCCCGCCAAAAGCATTGCTACGCATTCTTTCTTTCTTTGCATAATAAATCCCCCTTGGGCTTAATATTTTTTAATTTACGCACGATACTTAAAAAAGCAAGAGCTTGCATTTTTCTTCTGTAACCGCACGATTTTTACGGATTATCTTTCAAACTATACGTCTTTGGTTCTCCCTCAACTTTTTACGCAGAGTGTAAAGAGCAACATTTCAGACGACGCATGATAATATATTTGATTATATCCTATTATACTATATATTTTAGGAATTTTCAAGGGTATTCGCGAAAAAAAAATGTCGAAATTGGTAAAAAATTCAAAAAATATTAACGTTTTTAAAATCATACCTTTTCAATTTGTTCTTATGAACAAGTTTCTGTCCATTTTTGAACAAAAGGTTGTATGTCACGCATAGGTATTATGTTTGACAAAATAAAAACACTATGCCACGCATAGTATATGTAAAAAGCAAGAAAATAGGTAATTTTTATCTCAATCCCCCTATCTATCGCATAGACATACTACTATGCAACAAAAAACAACGTTTTACCCCAGAAAATAGGCTCGGGTAAATCGTTGTTCATCTAATCATTTTATGTTGTTTCACGTTTATTGTTTCACATTTGTGGTTATTTAAGGTTGGAAACAACCGCAATAATTTTTTCCTTTAAGTTCATTTCATCCCCGTCGTTTTTAATGACGTACGCTGTAAGATTTTTAATACGATTTTCAAGCGTAGAATAATCAAATTGCGCGGAAATACGTTTTAGCACCTCCTCTATGGAAAACCCATCCCTTTGTTGCACCGCTTGAATTCGTTTATCCAAAGCACGCGTGATAATGATAATCACGTCAAAATCGTCCTCGTACTTTTCTTCAAAGAGCAACGGCACCTCAGCAAAAATCAACGCGCTTTCGCAGTTATTCATTTTTGAATACAACCGTTCCATAATCATCGGATGCGCCGTTTCATTGAGTTTTTTTAACGCAGTCTCATCATTAAAAACGATAGATTTTAATACATTTTTATCCACCTTTCCATTACTGACGCAAGCGGGAAAAAGCGCCTTGATTTTTTCGATATATGCAGAATTTTGCCACAACTCTCTATTGATTTCATCGCAGGAAAAAACGGGATAACCCATGTCCGCAACGTATTTTGCAGCCAAGGATTTACCACTTCCAATTCCACCCGTAATCGCTATTTTCTTTCGCATAAACTCACCCCAGTTTGCAATCTGTTTCACAAACATTGTTTCACGATAATAATCGGGAAACGCGTAACGTGAAACATGTATTATTTGGTTTCGTACCAACTTTCCCCAACGCCAATTTCAACCGTCAACGGCACGCGCAACGACACCGCATTTTCCATTTCGGTTTTCAATATATCGGAAACAGCGTCCACTTCTTCTTTTGGACAATCGATTACAAGCTCGTCGTGCACCTGCAAAACAAGACGCGCCTTATAACCGCCTTCTTTTAGCTTGTTTGCCACGCTAATCATTGCTTTTTTAATAATATCCGCACTCGTGCCCTGCAAAGGCATATTCATTGCGGCACGTTCGCCAAACGAACGAACGTTATAATTGGACGAACGTATTTCATTTATAACGCGTCTACGCCCGAAAAGGGTTTCAACAAATCCGTCCTCACTCGCCTTTTTGACGTTGCCGTCTATATAAGCTTTCACGTCGGAATAGCTTTCAAAATAGCGCGTGATATATTCCTGCGCTTTTCTAGACGAAATACCAAGATCCGCCCCCAAACCAAACGCACTAATACCGTAAATAATACCAAAATTGACCGCTTTTGCATTTCGACGCATATCGGGCGTCACTTCGTTAAGGGGCACGTTAAATACCTGCGAGGCGGTAATCGCGTGTATATCTTTTCCCTCACAATACGCCGAAATCAGCTCTTTACAGCCCGAAAAATGCGCCAAAAGCCGCAATTCAATCTGCGAATAATCGGCATCGATTAAAACGTTGCCATCGCTTGCCGTAAACAACTTGCGCAACTCTCGGCCCTCGTCTGTGCGAATCGGGATATTTTGCAAGTTCGGGTTCGCCGAAGACAATCTGCCAGTTTGCGTATTGCTTTGGTTATACGTTGTATGCACCCGCCCATTTTTAATTAGAGGACGGAACCCCTCAACGTACGTCGAATGAAGTTTTTGTATTTTACGATAGCGCAACAACAAGCGCACGATTTCGTAATCATCCGCGTATTTTTCCAACTCTTCAGCGGTAGTTTTATAATTTTTACTATCTTTCGTTTTCTTGGTGCCTGCGCCGATACGCAATTTTTCAAACAGAATTTTGCCGAGCTGTTGCGTAGAGTTTACGTTAAACCTTTCCCCAGCCAACTCATAAATTCTTTCAGTCAAATCGCGAATTTCACTACTGTATTTGTCGGCAAAATTGCGTAACGCCACCTCGTCCACGCAAACACCTTGCCTTTCCATATCAAACAAAACGCGAATAAGTGGCAGTTCTATTTCTTGATACAAAACCACTTCGGCTGGGCGCAACGCCGACTTATACTGCTCACACAAAACATACAAGCCGTACGCCTTATATTTATCATTTAAACCGTGATATTGCAAACAAAAATCTAACCCATCGGAATTACTAAGCCCGTCCGCAATACACTTCAAAACAGAAACGTCGTCAAAGGGCGCAAAATGCGCAATTTGTTGTTCCGCGAGGCGATGCATGATTTCCTTAACGTTGTAGGAAATAACCCGTTTTTTGCCCTCATAAACGCATTTTAACAAAGGTAATAATTGATAATCGTAAAAACCGACGTCTAAAAGCCCGACTTTTATCGGGAAAAAGTATTCGACTGCATCTTCCGTTTTTTCGTTCGGCAAATACAAGCGCAATCCATTGTTTTCCCAACAACAAGCAAGCATTTCCACCGTAGAATTATTAATGGTTTCAATCACGTCCGCAATGCAATCAGGGCAAACCTCGGAAACAGTCTTTACAGCTTTTTCCTGCGACACGTCCTTTGCCACTTCGTCACTTTCCTCAAAAATATTTTTGGACAACAAGCTCTTAAACTCTAATTCGGTAAACTTTGCTTTAAGGGCCGACGAAAAAGGCGTTTTTAATATGCAATCACCCAAAACAACGTCAATCGGCGTGTCCGTTTTAATCGTCGCCAACCATTTTGAGAAATAGGCAGTCTCCCTATTTTCCGTAAGCTTACGGTTTAACGCGCCCGAAATTTCGTCCAAATGCGCGTAAATACCGTCCAAATCGCCATATTTTTCCAAAAGCGAATACGCAGATTTTTCACCCACGCCCGCAACACCGGGGATATTATCCGATTTATCGCCCATAAGGGCTTTCAAATCGATAATCTGCGAGGGAGTCAACCCAATTTCGTCCTTAAAATTCGCCAAAGAAAGCTCTAAAAGGTCGCTAACGCCCTTACGCGTAAAACATACGTTGGTCGTATCGTCAACAAGCTGATAAGCGTCGCGGTCCCCCGTATACACAAAGGTTTGCACGTTAGCGTGTTTGCTGAGCGTACCGATAATATCGTCCGCCTCATACCCCGCCATTTCGCAAATTCGGATATTCATCAGGGACAGAACCTCTTTCAAAACGGGAAATTGCACGCACAAATCATCGGGCATTGGCTTTCGCCCCGCCTTATAATCGGCATATTCCTTATGACGGAAGGTCGGCGCGTGCACGTCGAACGCAACCGCCATATGCGTAGGATTTTTATCAGATATAATTTTGAGCAACAGTTTCACAAACCCAAACACGCCGTTGGTAGGCAATCCGTCTTTTGTAGAAAATACGGGTGTCGCGTAAAACGCGCGGTTTAATAAGCTGTTGCCATCAATAAGCACGAGTTTTTCCATAGAAAACAACTTTCCTTTTTCTTCTTTGTTATTATTTTACCACGAAATAAAAAAAATCGCAAGAGAAAAATAAAATGTTTAAAAAAGATTAAAAAAAATTAGAAAAAAGCTTGCAAAACGCTTGCTTTTTTTGTGATTATCTTATATAATGAAAAAGCTTTTGAACGAAACCACGCCGAAGTGGTGGAATGGCAGACGCGACGGACTCAAAATCCGTTGGTAGTGATACCGTGTGGGTTCAAGTCCCACCTTCGGCACCAAAATTCAAGGATACCTCTAAAAGGTATCCTTGATTTTTTTTGTATATTGAAAGTAAGGTGGGACTTGAGGGCGGAAGCTGTTTTGCGAGAGCAAAATGCTTTCCACACTTCACCTTGTTCGTCTTATCTTTTAATGATGATGGCAACAATGCCCGCGGCACGTTTTCGTAACGCGTATATCGCACTCTTTTTCACTGCAAACTTCCTTCGCCATTTCCATTTCGACTGTTGCGTGTAAAATATCGTGGTTTTTTAGTTCAGTTTTTACTTGATTTTTTATCCTATCGTCATAATCTTCAACGACAATATGCAACGTTGCATACCCTATCATTCCGTCAAGCGTCCAAACGTGCAAATGATGAACGTCTAACACCCCATCAATTTTGTTAAGATGTTCTTTTAAGGCAACCATATTTACCGTTTTAGGGATTTTCAATAGAAAAATATCCAATATTTCTTTTAAACTCTTTAATGCGTTAAATAGGATAAATACCGCCACAAAAACGGATAATATCGGGTCTAAAAACCACCAATTTGTAAAACGCATTACAACCGCGCCAATTAAAACGACAAGCCACCCAAGCAGGTCTTCTAACATATGCAAATTGACGGCTTTTTGATTGATTGAACCGCCTCCGTGTGTAAAATATACAGCGAGAGCATTTACGATTAAACCAACGCACGCAAAAATAATCATCCCATTATAATCAGGTGTAACTGGACCAACAAAACGGTCCATGGCATTATAAATTACTATACCTGACCCCATAAACAAAATCAACGTCGTAATTACCCCGCCTAAAACTGAAAACCGCGTATAGCCGTAGGTATAAACGTCATTCGGCTTTTTCTTGCTTTTCTTTTCAAAAAAATAAGATAAGCCGATACTGGTTGCATCGCCTAAATCGTGGAGCGCATCCGATATAATGGCTATACTTCCAGTAAAAATCCCACCTACGATTTCCATAACAGAAAAAGCTAAATTCAAAATAAATGCGATAAAAATATTTTTTTGCGTCTTCATAATTTCCTCTTGTTTTTTCTTAGTTTTTATGATATAATACGTATGTTATTGAACAATCTATTCAATAACAGTATATCATATATATGCAAAAACGTAGCGATACAATTATACGTATATATACAATACGGAACAAAACAAGAAAATTGTACGGGTATTTAGATGGATAGAAGGCAACGAAAAACAAGAGAAGGGATATTTAAGGCGTTTATTTTTCTGTTATCGAAAAAGAATTTCAAAGATATAACCGTTGGAGAAATCATCGAAATTGCCGACGTAGGCAGAGCAACTTTTTACGCGCATTTTGAAACGAAGGATTTTTTGTTAAAAGCTCTGTGCGCCGAACTTTTTGACCATATTTTTGAGGCTGAACTGAAAAGTGATCAAATGCAAACGCATATTTTTCATTGCGACGACAACGATTCCGTCTTTTTACATTTGTTTAAGCACATAAAGAAAAACGACAACAATATCGCCAGGCTGTTATCCAGTAAAAACAATGAATTGTTTTTAGAATATTTTAAAAGCGGTGTCAATGCCTTGGTTATCAAACACAAAGCCGATTTCCAGGACAAAAAACCCGAAATTTTACCCGAAAATTTTTGGTTACACCACATAACCACCACGTTTATCGGAACGTTACGCTGGTGGATTGCCAATAAAATGCAACAGCCCCCTGAACTTATTACCGAATTTTTTTTGCAATCGGTATAAAAATATCCCGTCCCCTACCTTGGGAACGGGATATAAATTTATTAAAAAAAACTGTTACGCAAGGATATCGGCGATAATCTTGCCCATTTCCTCAAATTGCGCTTCCATTTCGCTTGCCAAACGGATTTGCGTACGGCAACGCACCAAGTTATGCCCGGGATATTTCGTTGCAAAATAGGTATCCCCTGCCAAATAATCGGTGAGGAAGCGCATACCGCATTCAATCGTCATCAAATACGAGCCGTACGGCAACAATTCCGCCTCACGCGCCGTAATGCTATCTTTTACAGCACCGCAATATCCTTCCGCATACGCCTTGAACAGGTTGATATCGAAATGTACTTTGCTCAAATCTTTTTCATCCTCAGCCGCCGTTGACGCGCCAAAACGGATAGAATCGCCAAAGTCAAACAGCATCGAGCCAGGCATAATAGTATCGAGGTCGATAACCGCGCGCGCTGCGCCCGTTTCGGCATCCATCAAAATATTGTTAAGTTTCGTGTCGTTGTGCGTAACACGCAAAGGCAAAGACCCGTCCTTCAAACCGTCCATTGCAATCCCGTAGGTATTTTCGTGGGACAAAATAAAATTGATTTCTTCCTGACACTCTTTTGCTCTGCCAAGCTTATCCTCCGCAAGCGCCGCCTTAAAATCAGCAAAGCGTTTGGGGGTGTCGTGGAAACGCTTAATCGTTTCCGTAAGTTTAGACGCGTCGAATTCCGCAAGATAATTCTGAAATTCACCAAACGCCTTACCAGAGTTTTTGAAAACCTCGATATCGCTTGCGCTTTGATAGGTGACGGTATTTTCAATAAAATCGTATACACGATAGCAATCCGCGTCTTTCAAAAAATCCGCGCCCGATTTCGTAGGCACAACGTTCAGCGTTTCGATACCGCGCGCCGTCAAATGCTTGGTAACGCCGACGATATTTGCCATCAAGCTGTCGGGATCGCTAAACACGCGCGTGTTCATTTTTTGCATAATGTAGCGTTTTTCGGTGGTTGTTACAAGCAAAGTCAAATTGATATGCCCCTCGCCGTAAGGACAAATTTCCGTTACTTCGCCCTGCAAACAAAACTGTTCTGCTACGTTCTTATATTCCTTCATGTATTCCGACATAATGTTCTCCAAATGTTTTTCTTTTATTATAGCATTTCTTTTTGCAAATGCAATAGAAATTATTTCCACGTTTTTTGGTATTCTTTCGCAGAAAAATAAAACGAAATAATAAAAAAACCGCAAAAACGATTTACAAACGTATTGACTTTTGCTATAATGCAAATATGAGCAAAGATACAACTACCGCAAAAAAATTTTATATGCACAAAATTTCCAATTTGCTTAACGTGCAAAAAATCGTGACGATTCATTATCAGACTTTGGGTAAAAACTATGTTTTCAACGAGGAAAAACACGATTTTTGGGAGATAAATTACGTTGACAAGGAAAACGTATATATCGGTATCGACGGCGAAAAAATCGAGTTAAAGCAAGGCGAAATCATCTTTATCAAGCCTAATCAACCGCATTTTGTTGAAAGTGGAAACAAAGAACCCAATCTTTTTATCATTTCTTTTACTTGCCGTTCGGAATCGATGAATTTTTTCGGAGACAAGAAATATACCGTACCCGAAAAGCTCCGTTACCTTTTGCAAAATATTATGTCCGAGGCAGAACAAACCTTTGATTTGCCCGATTTCGACCCGCATTTAAACGAGCTTCGATTGAAAGAAAACCCCAACCTCGGCGGTGAACAAATCATCAAAAACGCCTTGGAAACGTTGCTTATTTATATGTTGCGTAACGCACAGAAACGTTCTTCCTCGCAAGAGTTTTTCGTATCCAAAATCGCAGACTCGTCCGAATTAGAAGACGAAATCGTTCGCATTTTACGCTCAAAAATATACGGCAAATTTACCCTTGCGGATTTGAGCAACGAACTGCACTACGGCACCACCAGGCTTTGCACCTTTTTCCGTGAAAAAACGGGCAAGAGCATCTATCAAACGTATATCAAATTAAAAATTAACGAGGCGAAAAAGCTAATACGAAAAAACAAATCCTTTACAGAGATTGCCGATTTGCTTTGTTTTGATTCCATTTCCACCTTTGCGTTCGTCTTTAAAAAGCACGTCGGTATGACGCCGAGCGAATACAGAAACAGCATTAAATAATTGAAAAACGACCTCAAATCGAGGTCGTTTTTACGTTGATTTTATTTTTCCGTTGTCCACGTAGAACACCTTGTCGGCGATCTGCAAAGCGGCGGGTCTATGCGTTACGATTAAACAAGTTTTACCTTGCAATCGTTTGATATTTTCCAACATATTTTTTTCCGTTTCGCTATCGAGCGCGGAAGTCGCTTCGTCCAAGAGCAAAATCGGACGTTTGGAAAGAATTGCCCTCGCCACCGCCAAGCGTTGCAACTGCCCTTCCGAAAGCCCTGCGCCCTTTTCCATGAGCGGCGTATTCAAGCCCTGCGGTAAATCGTATACAAATTCTGCGCAAGCCGTTTTTAATGCGTCCGCGATGTCTTTTTCTAACTGCTCGGGCGCCGTATCGGGCGTAAAGAATTTCAAATTATCGTAAATCGTACCAGAAAAGAGGAAATTCCCCTGCGGGACGTACGCAAATAAATTGCGGTGCATAGCAGATAATTCCGCTGTTGTCGCACTCACAAAATCACCGCAAAGCTCCACTTTACCGTCCGTTGGAGTATAAACGCTGAGCAATAATTTAAATATCGTACTTTTCCCCGCCCCCGACGGACCGGTAAGACAAACGATTTCTCCCGTATTAATGCGCGCGCTTGCGTCCTCAAATACAACTTCTCTGCCGTAAGAAAAGCTTACTCTCTCGAAGGAAATCGCGCGAAGATTTTTATACAAATCGTCTTGATTTTCCCCATCAACGACAGCATCCGTCGGTAAATCGTCAATTTCCGCTAAGCGTTCACCGCTTGCCAGACGGGTATAATACACGGGAATAATCGACGAAAAACCCGTCAACGGTTGTTGCATTTGCATCAACAGCAGAATAATCGAAAGCATTGCCCCGTAATCCGCGCGAGGCGAACGATATATGGATATACTGCAAAGCACAACAGCAAGAATCAAGCCTGAATTGCTAAGCAAAGCAAACAACGCGTTCATCATTGCTCGCAAAACGTTGCGTTTCATACGTTTTTCGTAATATACGTCAGAGAGTCCGTTTACCGTATCTTCACTACGCTTTTCCGCGCCGTACGCTTTTACGGTAAGGATAGAACCAATGCCCTCTTGCATATACGAACGCACCTCGCCGTCCGATTGCATAACTTCTTTATGACGAAGTTTTAATTTATTTCTAAACAGAGCGGCTAGCCCGCCAAAAACCACACCGCACACAACGTACAGCAAGGTAAATTTCCAATTCAAAGTAAGTAAAGCGACGATTGCGCCAAGACATTGTACCGCCATACCCACCAACGTTGGAAGAAAACCGACGGTATCTATTGCAACCTCTTGCACGTCCGAGGTCAAGCGGTTTATCAATTCCCCGCTGTGATACCCCTCGTGAATTTTTCCGTAATCGGAGCGTAAAATTTTCGCATACAGTCTTGTACGGATTCCGCAAAACATTTTCGCGCGGAGCTTTTCCGCAAAAAAGCCGTCCAAAGTCTTAAATAAAATACGGAGTAGCACCAACCCCAAAAGACAAGCGGAAAAAATCAGCAGACCGTTTTTGTCCTTTTCGTCCGCGCTGTTTACAAGAAAACGAACCATATACGCAAATGCAAGCGAAAAGAGCACCGACAAAACACTGAGAACGGTTAAGCCAAAAATACCCTTTCCATACGGACGGGTTTCTTTTTTCAGCCAAAGCTTTCCGTTTTGCTGTACTCTATCTTTTTGCATAATACCTACCTATCTACTGTTTTCGCTTTCTTTTTACGGAAAGGTTTGATTATTTTTCTAATAATGCCGACGATTTTATTTTTTATACGCACAAAAAAGCGACGTGTTTTATAAGATTTTAAACGCTTGTTTACGTATTTGAGGTATTTTTCGTCCGTGCATAAAATATGCTTATCCTTGCGAAAAAACTCCGTCAAAACACCAATTACGGTGTCTTCGGGCACGTTTTCGTTGGCGTAACAGTTATCCCCACGGATAATATACCCACCGTCCGTCAAGGAAAGCACGCGATGTAAAACGTAATCGTCCCCGCGCTTGTAAAGCGCTACGTCCAAAGGCTGTAAGCGAGCTGTTTTTGGGCGCACGACAATGGTATCACGTCTATTTTTGAGCATAGGCAACATGCTGATACCCACGGTCGGACCGACGTACACGCCTTTTTCACGCAAAACGTCCTCTATTTTTAGTTTTTGCGTTTCTTGCGGTTGCATATTATTCGATAAAGCCGTTGCGTTGTAAAACGTCCAAAAAACGCTTTACGTCCGTTTCTGCAACGTCCTTTTCCACGTTATATTCCCCGCAAAGCGCGTCAACGCCCTCTTCAAGCGTGTGCGATTGCGAGAAGAAATTCCACAAAAACGCACCCGTTTTATTCATATTAATCATACCATGGAACTCTTTGCTGCGCTCCCCAACGGGCACGACAACGTGTTCGCCGCCAACTTGTCTAATTACAAATCCGTCTTTAATTTTCATAATTTTTCCCTAATTCCTTATTAGAGCTTATTTTCAAAATAATTTTTGCCCGTCAAGACTGCAAATGAAGTTTCTACCGCTTGCTCGGAAATATCGCATTTTAAAAGATATGCGGGCGTTTTGGCAATCAAACCGTCCAGCATTTCCAAGGTTTTTGCAGCATCTTGCGCCACCGTCGGCATCAAAACCTGCCGAAAAAGCCGTAAAGAAGTCTCTGCGGGTGTCAATTTAACGATAGAATTTTCCTTCGCTTGTTCTATAAAGCAAAGTCCGCGCAAGGGCGCAGAGCAATTATCGCCCCAACGTTCTTTGCCCTGCCAGGGGGTTCCGTATGCAATAAAGCGGTCCGATTTTTCTTCTAAAATCGGCTTATCACCGTTGACCACCCTGCATTTTTTCAAGTTTTGCAACCAAAGCCGTATATGCGTCGATTTACCGGCACCGCTACGCCCTAAAAAGGCGTACGCCGCGCCGTCAAACTCCAAAATTGCGGCGTGTAACAGCATACGATTGCGCGAGGGCAACTGCAAGCAAATATCACGGTACAAGCAAATATTTTCGACGTAACCGTCCGAAAAACCAACAGAAACCGCCTTTTCTTTCGCAAATTCTTCCGCCGTTACGCACGCCGTTAAATCCACGGGCGAAGTCTGATCCGCAGAAAGGTATTCCCGACAGAATTTCGTCGTGTATTCATATTGATTTTCTATTTTGACACGCAAATTCGCTATATCGTAAACCATGCCTTTCCGCTTCCTAAAACCACCTTATTTTCTTGTGTTTATGCTTTTATGGGCTGTGGATATTCCACACCGAAGGTTTCCGCCGTAACCAATTTCATCTTTTGCTCTACCATCGGTTTGTCATACCAATCCGTTTTGACGTTTGCAATTTCGTCCACCGTATCCATGCCCTCGATGACCTTACCAAACGCCGCGTATTGCCCGTCTAAATAATCGGCGTCATCGTGCATTACGAAGAACTGCGAACCCGCCGAATCGGGATGTTGTGCGCGCGCCATAGATAAAACGCCACGTACGTGCGCGATATCGTTCTGCTTAAAGCCGTTGGAGGAAAATTCCCCTTTGATATGATAACCAGGTCCGCCCGTACCTTTGCCGTCGGGATCGCCACCCTGAATCATAAAGCCAGCAATAACGCGGTGAAAAATAACTCCGTTATAAAACCCTTTGTTGACAAGGGAAAGGAAGTTATGCACCGTATTAGGCGCTTTTTCGGGATAAAGCTCCGCCTTGAACGTCTTTCCGTTCTCCATTTCGAACGTTACGATAGGATTACTCATAATTCTCTCCTTTTTAATCTTCAAACTTTTCCACTTTTACGTTTGCCTCGTTAAAGAGCTGCAACGAAAAATCGTCGGGATAACCGTTTTTATATACCACACGCGTAATGCCTGCATTGATAATAATTTTTGCGCATATTACACAGGGCTGATGCGTACAATACAAGGTCGCGCCCGTGATATTAATACCAAAACGCGCCGCCTGAATTACGGCGTTTTGTTCTGCGTGAACGGCAAAACAAAGCTCGTGCTGCGTACCGCTGGGAATATTGAGTTTTCTACGCAAACATTCCCCTTTTTCCTCGCAGCTCTTTATGCCTGCGGGCGCGCCGTTATACCCCGTCGTCATCACGCGTTTGTCCTTTACGATTACCGCGCCGACGTGACGGTTTTCCTGATAACAGCTCGACCAAGTCGCAACCGTTTCGGTAAGAGCCATAAAACGTTTGTCCCATTTGTCCATCGCCATAAAAACAATTCTCCTTATAACACCATTATTTCAATATACATTATACCACCTTTTTTAAGGAAATGCAATGCATATAAAAGGATTTTTGACGATTGCGGAGCATTTTCTTGCCTTTTTCTTAAAAAAGATAAGATTTTTATCCTAAAAATTCCATTTTTCTTGGTTTTTTCTGTTTGATTTCTTCGTCAAATAGGTTATAATATATTCGTATAAAATAAACGGCGGAATACCGCCAAAGATTTCGGAGGAATTATTATGAATATCAAACCTTTATTCGACAAAGTTGTCGTTGAAAGCGTTAGCGTGGAAGAAAAGACCAAGAGCGGTTTCTATCTCCCCTCGTCCGCGCAGGAAAAGCCTCAGACCTGCTTGGTTGTGGCTGTCGGCCCTGGCGGTATCATCGACGGTAAAGAAATCGTTATGCAAGTTAAAGTTGGCGACAAAGTGCTCTGCTCCAACTACGCAGGCTCGAATTTTAAGGTAGACGGCAAGGAATTTACCATTTTGAAACAGAGTGATATTCTCGCTGTCGTTGAAGACTAAAAATAGATTGAAAGGTTTTAAGGAGAAATAATTATGGCTAAACAGATTAAATACGGAGAAGACGCAAGAAAAGCATTGGAAACGGGCGTAAACGTTTTGGCGGATACCGTCAAAATCACCCTCGGTCCTAAGGGCAGAAACGTTGTCCTTGATAAAAAATTCGGCGCACCCCTCATCACGAACGACGGCGTGACGATTGCAAAAGAAATCGAACTCAACGACCCGTTTGAAAACATGGGCGCTCAGCTTGTAAAGGAAGTTTCAACAAAGACCAACGACGTAGCGGGCGACGGTACGACGACGGCGGTTGTTTTGGCGCAGGCAATCGTTCGCGAAGGCTTGAAAAACCTCGCGGCAGGCGCAAACCCCATCATTTTGAAGGAAGGTATCAAAAAAGCGGTTGACGCTACCGTAGAACACCTCAAAGGCATTTCCAAAGCAGTTGAAAGCAACAAAGCCATCGAGCAGACCGCATCCATTTCTGCGGGCAATCCCGAAGTGGGCGCTTTGATTGCGAAAGCAATGGAAATCGTTGGTAAAGACGGCGTTATTACCGTTGAAGAAGGCAAATCCATGAACACGGAGCTGAGCACCGTTGAAGGTATGCAGTTCGACCGTGGTTACGCCTCCGCGTATATGGTTACCAACACCGATAAAATGGAAGCGGTTATGGAAAACCCTTACATTTTGATTACCGACAAGAAAATTTCGAGCTTGCAAGAAATTTTGCCCGTTATCGAACCCCTTGCACAGCAAGGCGCAAAGCTTTTGATTATTGCGGAAGACGTGGAAGGCGACGCGCTCGCTGCCCTTATCGTCAACAAACTCAAAGGCGTATTCAATTCCGTTGCCGTTAAAGCGCCCGGCTTTGGCGACAGAAGAAAGGAAATGCTCCGCGATATCGCCATTTTGACGGGTGGCGAAGTAATTTCTTCCGACCTTGGTTTGGATTTCAAAGAAGTTACCCCCAATATGCTGGGTAGAGCGTCCAGCGTACGCGTTGACAAAGAAAATACGACGATTGTCGGGGGCGCAGGCGATGCGGAAGATATCAAAGCGCGTATCGCATCCATCAAAGCACAGATTTCGGAAACCAAATCCGATTACGATAGAGAAAAATTGCAAGAACGTCTTGCAAAATTGGCAGGCGGCGTAGCGGTTATCAGCGTTGGCGCGGCTACCGAAGTTGAAATGAAGGAAAAGAAACTCCGCATTGACGACGCTTTGGCGGCAACGCGCGCGGCTGTGGAAGAAGGCTACGTGCCCGGCGGTGGCAGCGCTCTTCTCTCCGCTATTCCTGCAGTGAAGAAATTGGTTGCGAGCCTTAACGGCGACGAAAAAACGGGCGCAAGCATCGTTTTGAAGGCGTTGGAAGAACCCATCAGACAGATTGCGAAAAACGCAGGCTTGGACGGCTCGGTTATCGTTGACAAAGTCCTTTCTTCCAAGAAAGCAAACTTTGGTTTCGACGCGTTGAACAACAAATACTGCGATATGGTTGAAAGCGGTATTATCGACCCGACCAAGGTTACCCGTTCGGTATTGCAAAACGCAGCGTCCGTTGCCTCCACGTTGCTGACGACGGAAAGCATTGTAACGGATATCCCCACCCCTCCCGCGCCTATGGCTCCCGCAGGCGGCGATATGGGCGGTATGTATTAATAATTCCGATAATAAAAAAAAAGAGCGACTGCAAAACGCAGCCGTTCTTTTTTTACATCATATTCTCTAAAATGAGCTTGTCCGCAACGAGCGCGATAAACTCGCTATTCGTTGGTTTTTCCGTTCCAAGATAGATACGCGAACCAAAAATAGCGCTGATTGCGTCAATGCGACCTCTGTTCCACGCAACCTCGATTGCGTGACGAATCGCACGTTCCACTTTGCTCGGCGAAGTTGCAAACTTTTTGGCATTCGACGGATACAATTCCTTGGTAACGCTGTTAATTATGTACGGTTTTTCAATGGTCATTTTAATACCTTCGCGCAAATATCCATACCCCTTAATATGCGGCGGAATCCCAATCGATATAAAAATCTCGCTAATTTTTTCCTCAATGGAAATCGTGTGTTTCCTTGTTATCGACGTGGGGTGATCGTCGTTCGTCTTTTCCCTTAATACTTCCCGCAAGCGTTCTATCGCCGTATCCACCGAAAAAGGCTTAACAATATAATAAAGCGCCCCTTCCGCCATCGCCCTTTCTGCCAAATCATCGTTTGCTATCCCAATAACCACAATCTTTACGTCCGCCCAGCTCTTTCTAATGGCGCGCATTACACCAAAGCCATCCGTCCCACGCAAAAATATATCCGTTATGACTACGTTGGGGTTTAACTGTAAAATATGTTTTATCCCCTCGTCGCCGTCCTCGCCGGCATACAAAACTTGAAAATCCTTGCTCCCGTCCAACGCCTCTTTCAACTGCGATAAAATAGCGCTGTTCGATTCTAATAAAATTACCGAATTCGTTTTCATTTTCGGTCCTCCTTGATTTATTATCTCACGCAACGTGCTACGTTTTTGAGTATCTCCATTATACTACATAATTTCCGATTTGTAAACAGATTATTGTAAAATAACGGAGATTATTGAAAAATATTTAATAAAAACTTTGTCTTTTTTTGTCGAAACGTTCAATAGTCGGTCGAAAAAGGGCAAAAATACAATAAAAATAACGGCAAAGTCCTATTTGGAAAATGCCGTTACTGTATTTATGTTGTATGTTTTGTCGTTTACGCGTGCGTTTCGTCGATATATTCGTCGTACGTAACGTTTCTATCGTACGTCTTCTTATCGTTGATTTCAATAATGCGGTTTGCGACGGTGTTCATCAATTCTTGGTCGTGCGACGTAAGAAGCATACACCCTTTATAATGACTCAAACCGTTGTTAAGAGCAGTGATCGATTCCAAATCAAGGTGGTTAGTCGGTTCGTCAAAAATCAGGAAATTGCTCCCTTCGAGCATCATTTTTGCAAGCATACAGCGAACTTTTTCTCCACCAGAGAGTACCTTTGCTTGTTTGAGAGCCTCTTCGCCAGAGAAGAGCATTCTGCCAAGCCAACCGCGAAGATATTCTTCGTAATGATCGTTAGAATATTGCGAAAGCCACTCAACGAGGTTCAAATCACAGCCCAAGAAATATTCGTTATTATTCTGCGGGAAATAGGAAACGGAAATCGTTTTCCCCCAACGAATCGTACCTGCATCGGGCTGTTCTTTGCCCATCAAAATATCATAGAGCATCGTAACCGTCGTACTCTTATCCGAAACGATACCGATTTTTTCGTCGTGTTGTACGGTAAAAGACAAATCTTTAAAATATCCCTCTTTTGTCAACCCTTCCACCATCAAAATATCGTTACCGATATCCTTTTCAAATTTGAAATCGATATAGGGATATTTTCTAAGCGACGGCTTAAAATCGTTAATCGTAAGCTTTTCAAGCTCTTTCTTTCTGGAAGTAGCTTGACGGGATTTCGACGCATTTGCAGCGAAACGCGCGATAAATTCTTGCAATTCCTTAGCGCGTTGTTCCGCCTTTTTGTTCTGTTCCTTTTGCTGACGGGCGAGCAGTTGGCTCGTTTGATACCAAAAATCATAGTTACCTACGTACATATTGATTTTGCCAAAGTCCACGTCGCAGATATTGGTACATACCTTATTAAGAAAGTGACGGTTGTGGGATACGATAATAATGGTATTTTCAAAATCCATCAAATAGTTTTCAAGCCATCTAACCGTCTTAATGTCCAAGTTGTTGGTAGGCTCGTCCAAAAGCAGAACGTCGGGATCGCCAAAAAGCGCCTGCGCCAACAAAACGCGGACCTTTTGTTTTGCGTCCAGCTCACTCATCATCGCATAATGTAATTCTTCGGGAATATCCAGAGCATTCAAAAGCTGCGCCGCTTGGAATTCCGCATCATAGCCGTTCATTTCGGCAAATTCACTTTCAAGTTCCGCCGCTCTTACGCCGTCTTCTTCCGAAAAGTCGGGTTTCATATACAGCGCGTCCTTCTCGTCCATAATTTCGACAAGGCGCTTATATCCAAGCATAACCGTACGCAAAACGGGCTCGTTGTCGTACATATTTTGGTTCTGCTGTAAAACGGACATACGCTCGTTTTTATCCATAGAAACCGAGCCTTTTTGCGGTTCAAGTTCCCCCGAAAGGACCTTTAAAAAGGTAGATTTACCCGCGCCGTTTGCGCCGATAATACCATAACAATTCCCCTTTGTAAATTTCAAATTAACGTCTTCAAACAGTTTTTTGCTGCCAAATTGCAGGGAAACGCCCGTAACCTGTAACATAAAACACCTCTAAAATTTTATTCCGTTGCTTATTATACCATATTAAAACGTTTTAAGCAAACGTTTCCGAGCGAAAAAGCAAAACAAAACGCCTAAACCGCTTGAATTTAGACGTTTTGGCATTTATTCTTATAAATTATCCAAATTGAGTATCTTTTCAATCAAATGTCTATCCGCATAATAATATTGATTGGATGCCTCAAAACCGATACGCGCGTCTTGGCGCACAAACGCAATCAAACGCTCTGTATCTTCGCGCGCTGTGGTAATAATTTCATGTAATTCTTCTGCGTTTTTATCCCAATCACGCTTTAAATACGCATAACGGGTATGCAACCAATCGGAGCGCAAATGGATATACGCCACCTCCGCCATACGAATAAGCTCTTGCGTTTGCTGGGTAGACTGCGCCGTTTTTAAAAGGTCTATCCCCTCTTGCCAGCCTTTCAACAGTTTTTCAAACAACGAAATATACGTTTCGTAGGGGTAAGGCGCAATCCACGTTTCGTAATCGTCAAAGGCGTAACAAGTCATTGTCGAGGTATTGTATTCCCTTTCCTTACTCCAAAGATTGGCAGGGCCGAGCGTTTTGGGGGAATTATACAACGGGTCGAGCGCAAAGGGATAATTTTCAAAGCCTGCGCATATTTTTTGTACTGCGCGACGAACGACGTCCGCTTTTTCACCGTAATAATCCTTATACCAATCGTCCAAAGAAATGCCTTGACTGTGCGCAGTAACCAAAGACAAATTGGGCGCAGGATACCCACCAAGCGTCCACGAAAGCATATAATCGTGCACGTCCACCGCTGAAAGATTGTCCAAATGCCGTTTTACGAGGTCGAAAACGGGCAAATAAGGCACACAAGAGCATTCCCAACTGTTGCAGACCTGCATTTTTGCATAGATTTTATGACCATATTCTTTCGCCAAGGCGAAACCGAGTTTTGTAAATTCGCTAGGGCCAGGATTTGATATAGAATAATCGGCAAGACGCACTTGCACGCCCCCCTTTTCAAATTCCAAATCAAACTCGCTGACAAAAAGCACGCCGATATCCTTGTCAAGGTTCGCAATACCCTTTTTTAAATCCTCTTCGCTAAACCCCATCATTTTCGACCAAGCCCAAAGATTGGCAATCAACACTGTTTTTGCTCCGCTATCCTTTATCGCTTGCATAAACACGTTGTTTACGTCGGACGCTAATTTATAAGCGGGAATCTCTTTACAAATAGGGCAAAGCGTTTGCCGTCCGCTATGAATACGCGATTTACAATGGGTAAGATTTTCACTCATCGTAATCGTCAAAATACCGTCCAATTCGGGCACGTTTTCAAGCAAATCCTTTACGGCGTTATACAAATACTCGCGCGTTTCCTTTTTAGAAAAGCAAAGCGCTGTATCCAATCCCTCGCTGTCCCCTTTTAAATGGGCGTATTTACCGAAATCCGCCGTTGGCAAACATCTCGGTTCATTGAAATATAAAAACAGCTTTATACCGTATTTATGGCATTTTGCAAGTATTTTCTTTAACTGCGCGCGCCGTTTTTCATAACCGATTGAAAGCGTAGGTTTAAACGGATAAGGCGAAAGCGAAGAAAGTAACGCATGCATCCAAAGAGCGTTGATACCTTGCGTGCGGTACGCTGAGAGCAATTCGTCCGATAAATACTCGTCACAATCGACGGAAAAAGCGTCGCCTCCCGGCGTAATATAACCGTGCACAAGACGCAATTTATCGCTGTTATTTTCCTTTTGACCGCAAGGGAGAGCGGTATTTGCATAAAAATCAAAGGGCGAAACGTCGGGTGCGATAATATACCGCGACACCGTTTTTGCTATGCGCTCCGTTTCCGCTATTTCCGTTTCCGTCAACGGCGAATAGGAAATCTCGGGACACTCTGGTTTGGTCCAACCGAGTTTTACAAACAAAAAATCCTCTTCTTTTAATATAAAGTCGAGTTTTTCCTCGCTATATCCAAGCAACGTTGTCAGTTGACGATAATTAAGCAAATACCAATTATGACGAATTAAGGTAAGATACCCCTTTTCTTCCCAATTCTTATCGTATTTTACCTCTTTTAAGCCCAAACGAGCCGCCTCTAACACGACGGTTTCCTCGTCACAGCCGAGCGTTTTTGCGATTTTATCGTTGGAAACGTAGCCGTAATTTCTAAAAATAACCGTCTGCCAAGCCGTAGGAAACTGTTGTTTAGGCATTGTTTTCTTTTTAACAATTTTCGGTAGCATAGCACCCTATCCCTTCGTTAAATTTCTTTATTATACGAAAAAAGGCCTCCGTCAAAAAAAGCGGAAACCTTTTTTGTTTATTCTCGTTAATTAAACAAGCTTTTCAATAGCCGCAGCAACGTCCGCAACCGTAACCAACGATTCTACTTCTTCATCGGGGATAATAATCCCAAGCTCGTCTTCAAGCTGGCTCAAAAGTTCAACGACGTCCAAAGAGTCTGCGCCGAGATCTTCTACAATTTTTGCATCAGGCGTTACTTTTTCCACGGGCATATTGAGCGATTCCGCAAGCAAACCTTGAATTTTTTCTAACATGTTTTGTGTCCTCCATTGGTGAGTTTTTTAACTTTGCTCTATTATTTTAATACAATCTTTACCAAATGTCAAGTATTTATATGACATTTATTTTTTCTTTTTCATTGTCAAGCCAATGCGATTTTTCTTTACGTCCACGTCCTTTATCCAAACCTGCACCACTTGTCCAACCTTTAATACGTCCGAAGGGTGCTTTATATACCGTTCGGTAATCTCGGAAATGTGCACCAGTCCGTCTTGATGGACGCCAATATCGATAAACGCGCCGAAATCGACTACGTTACGAACCGTACCCGTAAGCTCCATACCAACCTTCAAATCTTCAATACCCATAACGTCTTTGCGAAGAGTGGGCGCAGGCAACCCCTCGCGGATATCTCTGCCCGGTTTCATAAGCTCGGTAATGATATCGTTCATGGTCGCCTTATCCAGCTCCGTTTCCTTTGCTGCTTTTTCCTCGCCGTACGCTTTGATTTTTTGGCGTAAATCGGCGATCCTGCGCGCCTTTACGTCTTCCTTTGTATACGAGAACAAAGCGAGCAATTTCTCCGCTTTTTGGTAGGATTCGGGGTGCACCGCCGTATTATCCAATATATCCTTCCCTCCGTCGATACGCAAGAAACCTGCGCATTGCGTATATGCTTTTTCACCAAGCTTAGGCACTTTCAAAAGCTGTTTGCGGGAAACAAATCTGCCGTTTTCTTCGCGGAAAGCAACAATGTTTTTCGCCACGGCCGAATTGAGCCCTGCAACGAATTTCAAAAGGGATACGCTCGCTGTGTTTAAATCCACGCCGACGCTGTTTACACAGTCTTCTAAAACTCCCGACAATGCGCTATCCAAACGTTTTTCGTTCATATCGTGCTGATATTGTCCTACGCCAATAGATTTCGGGTCGATTTTTATCAGCTCTGCAAGCGGGTCTTGTAAACGGCGGGCAATCGATACCGCGCTACGCGCCGTTACGTCGTAATCAGGGAATTCTTCCGCGCCCAATGCGCTTGCCGAATAGACGGACGCGCCCGCCTCGTTGACGATGACGTAGCCCACTTCTCTACCCGTTTCCGCCTTGATTTCTTTAATGAGCTCGGCAATAAAAATCTCACTTTCCTTGCTCGCCGTACCATTACCGCAGGAAATGACCTCAACAGCGTGCTTTGCGATCATTTTCTTCAAAACAACCTTTACCTCTTCCGTCTTGTTTTGCGGAGGCGTAGGGAACACGACCGTTTTATCCAAAACCTTGCCCGTGCCGTCTACAACGCAAATTTTACAGCCCGTTCTGTATGCAGGGTCCCAGCCCATCGTAATTTTGTCCTTTACGGGCGGTTGCATAAGCAAAGGCTTTAAGTTAAGCTCGAACATCTTTATCGCTTGCTCGCTTGCATCGTCAAAAAGCTGTGCGCGTACTTCGCGCTCAATAGAGGGCGCAATCAATCTATCGTACCCGTCCTCAGCCGCCGCTTTGACGATTTTACTGCTCTCACCGCCGTCCTTTAAAAAGCTTGCCGCCGCAATACGCTTTGCAAACTCTCCGTCAACAACGATAGAAACCTTTAAAAATTCTTCCTTTTCCCCGCGGTTAAGCGCCAATATACGGTGACTCTTCGCCTCGCTGACGGGCTCGGCATAATCGGCGTACATACCGTACGTCTTTTTTTCGTCCTCCGCCTCTTTTCCCTTGGCATAACACGATGAAATGCTGCCGTGATTGAAGAAGAAATTACGGAGCTTTTTACGCGTTGCCGCGTCATCGGAAACGATTTCCGCAATGATATCCTGCGCGCCGACAATCGCCTCTTCCACAGTTTTTACTTCTTCGTTAAGATATTTTTCCGCCTCAGCGCGCACGTCAAGTGCCTTGTCCTGCGCCAAAATAACGTCGGCAAGCGGTTGCAAACCCTTCGCAATCGCTACGGACGCGCGAGTTTTACGCTTTTGCTTATACGGCCGATAGATATCCTCCACTTCCGTCAGCGTAACCGCTTTTGCAAGCGCCGCTGTGATTTCGTCCGTCATTTTACCTTGTTCGGTAATGGCGTTCGCCACCTCTTCCTTGCGTTTTTCGAGGTTGCGAAGATATGTAAGACGGTCGGAAAGCGCGCGCAAAACTTGGTCGTCGCACGCGCCCGTCATCTCTTTACGATAACGCGCGATAAAGGGAATCGTGTTTCCCTCGTCAAGGAGCGACACGATATTTTTAACGTGCGTAGGTTGTAAATTAAATTCTTGCGTAATCGTTTGTAAGATGTCCATAAAATACCCTTTTCTTTTTTTATTTTTTTTGGCTGTCGCCTTAACCTTGTTTTAATTGTTTTTATATACTTCTTGCAATTCCTTCCACCAAGTTTCTTTTCGGAAACGTGGGTTAGCAGGACTTGTAGACGGCATTTTTATATACGGAATTGTTATAGTGGCATACTGCTTTATAAACAATTCGTACGCAAGCGTACCGTTTAACAAGATTTTTTGGATTTTCGCGCTTTGTAAAATGGGTGTTAAATCCGCTATCGTTGCGTTTTTTACGGACGAATCAGCCGAGCCTTCAATTTGGCAAGACGTCGCCATATCCCAAAGCGCTACGTTATTGCGAAGCAAAAACTCCTTTTTTCCGTCTATTGTTTCGGGAATATCTTCCCCGAAAAAACCGCAAATCGTTTTCCAAAACCGATTTTGTTTGTTTCCGTAATAAAAGGCAATTTCACGGCTTTTTACCGAGGGAAAACTACCCAAAATCAACACGCGACTATTTGCATCGTACACGGGTTCAAAACCCATTTTCACCTCTTCCATAGCTTAGAGCGCAAACGGTTTGTCGGTATTACCGACTACCGCAACGGCTTTCTCGTCGTCGTTGAACATAATCGAAAGTACGTCGCGGGTATCGTCGTACGTCATTGCGTTGATGCGGTTGAGCTTGTCCTCAAAATCAAAAATTTTATTGAAATACAGCATATATTTACCGTACAAAAGCATTTGCGCGTTGCTACTTTCGTTGCTGAAAAACATACCCGCTTTCATCTGCTCTCTGCTACGTAAAAATTCGTCTTTGGTAATGCCGTCCTTTTTCATCTGCGCTACGACGTCGTGAATAGCTTGATACGCCTCGTCGGCTTTGGTGGGATTTACGCCCGCATAAACGTTTTGCGTTGCCGCCTCGGGAAAGGCAGATATATACGAATAGACGGAATACGCAAGCCCGCGTTTTTCACGTACTTCTTGGAAAAGACGGGCGCTCATTGAACCGCCAAACACGCCGTTAATTGCGCTGACCATATCCTCACGGCTATCCCCGCGACAAACGGACGGATATGCGATTGCAATATGCATCTGCTCAATCGGTTTTTGTTTTATCAAACTCAAATGCTGTTTGATAATTTTCGGTTTTCTATTTTCAAAAGCACCTTTTTCAAGCCGTCCAAAATACGTTTCCACAAGCGCCTCTGCCGTCGTCATATCCACACCGCCAGCAAAGGAAATAACGATATTCTCGGGACAATAGCGCGCGCGTTTATACTTTTGAACGTCGTCAAGGGTAAAACCTTTGACGTTTTTCGCGCTACCTAAAATATTTCTGCCGTAATTTTCTTTACCGTAAAAGGCGTTTGCAAGCAAATCCAAACACAAATCTTCGGGTGTGTCCTCGTTCATGGAAATCTCTTCGCAAATAACCCCTTTTTCACGCTCCATTTCGTCCTCGGGATAGGTTGCGTTCAAGAACAAATCGGAAAGAAGCTCAAAACAATCCGACGTGTGATCGGACGTACATTTGGAATAATAACACGTGAGGTCCTTACCCGTAAAGGCGTTGACTTGCGCGCCAATTCTATCAAACGCGTCGGAAATCTCAAAGGCGTTGCGTTTTTTCGTGCCTTTAAACTGCATGTGTTCGATAAAATGCGAAATACCGTCTTCCGAATCCGATTCCACGCCCGCGCCCGTACCGACGAGAATCCCCATCGTTACCGACATCAAGCCTTCCATATTTTTTACAACGAGCCGCAACCCGTTTTCATAACGTTTTTCGTATACCATTTATCCTTTCTCCTGTATATTTTCGGAAACAGTTACCGTTTCCAAACCGTTGTTTTTATAATAAAGCAGAATATCGTTTAACGCAGCCACCGTTTCTGCCATGGGGTGCATTAAAATAAAATCCCCTTTTTGCACGTTGCTTGTTGCGCGCTGATAAATCAAAGCGCGGTCTTTGTCCCGCCAATCGATTGTGTCTTTCGACCATAAAATCGTCGTCATATTCAGCGCTTTACAAGCCAAAAGCATATCGTTTCCGTACGCACCTGAGGGCGGAGCAAACAAGGTAGGAGCAATACCGATTGCAAGCTCGATAAAGCGGTTGCAGTTGGCAATTTCCCGTTGGTTTTGTACCACGCTAAGCGTATCGTGCGATTTATGGAAATAGCCGTGATTGCCGATTTCGTGCCCTTTTACGTAGATATCACGAAGACAATCGACGTTATCGTCTGCCCAACAACCGCCTATAAAAAATGTTGCCTTTGCGCCGTGCGATTCTAAAACGTCCAAAATTTGATAAACTTCGTCCGTCCCCCAATAGACGTTAAACATTAAGGAAACACCCTTAGCGTTTACGCCTGCGTTGCGGTAAATTTTCGTTTCTTCGCCACCTACCGCAAGGCTCTTTTCCATGGGCGCAAGGCAAAGCACGCCAATGGCTAAAACGAGTACGCTCAATATGATATTAGAGGCAATTTTTGCGCGTAATTGCGAGAAAATCGGTTTTTTAGCAGTTTTTTTCAACGTGTACCTCGAAAAAAGATTTTATTCTATCCTATTTTTCTTTTTTCGCGGTTATGCGTAAAATATGCGCGTACTGCACAAAAACGCCCGTTTTTATTTCAGTTTGACAATCGTAACCCCCGTATCCCCTTCGCCGTATTTGCCAAGGCGGTATTCGGCTACGTTTTTATGCGTACGCAAAAACTCGTGGATACCTGCGCGGAGTTTTCCCGTGCCCATACCGTGCACAATGCGCACCTCTTCCAAATTAGAAATCACGGCGGAATCCAAGAAAAGCTCCACCTCGGGCAACGCCTCGTGCACCGTCAAACCAATTACGTTAATCTCTAACGACGACGCAGGTTTCGGTTTCAACGTTTTTGTAACTTGTACGTTGTTTGCCGAGTTTTGCTTGCCATACTTTTGCCCTTTGGATTTAGTTTGCGCTTTCGGCGGGTGAATTACTACGCAAAGATCGGAAATTTTACAGCGCAAGCGAATACTTCCGCAAAGAATTTCCGCCTCGTCCTTTTGCGGACGAATATTTTGCACAACGCCCTCTTGATTGAGCGTCTTGACAAACACCATCCCGCCAACCTTTAATTCGCTTGCTTTTACGGGCGCATATTGGGGGGTGAAATCTTCTTCGTGCTCACTCTCGAACGCTTTATCGGCAAGTTTGTTTTTCAACGTTCTTGCCTTGATTAAGTCTGCCTCGGACATATTTTCGCGCGCAAAAATTTCTTCAATCTCGTGCAAAATTTCTTCGGCATCCGCCGTGCGTTCGTTGATAATACGACGGCTTTCCGCTTTTGCGGACGTGAACAGTTTTTCCTTTTCCCTCTTTAATTTGTTGCGCTCCGTTTCCAAAGCCTGCAACTTTTCTTGCCACTCGGACTTTAATGCGTTTGCCTCTTTTAAGACTTCTTCCGCTTGAATACGGCTTTCTTCCGCCGTGCGGACGATATTTTCAAACTTTTGCGCGTCCTCGGACAAGTTGGAAAGGGCGTCCGCTAAGATACTTTCCTTTAACCCTAAACGCCGTGAAATCGCCAATGCGTTACTCGAACCAGGTAAACCTATATGCATAACGTACAAGGGTTGCAAAGTGTTCGCATCGAATTCCATACACGCGTTTTCAATGCCCTGCGCCTCAAAGGCAAATTCCTTCAACGCCGTATAATGGGTTGTCACAACGCCCGCACAGCCTGTCTTTAATAAATGGGAAACGATTGCTTTCGCCAAAGCCTGTCCCTCATCGGGATCCGTACCCCCGCCAAGCTCGTCAATGAGCACCAGGCAATTTTTGTCCGCACGGTTGACGATATCAATGATATTGGTAACGTGCGAAGAAAAGGTGGAAAGGCTCTCTTCGATACTCTGCGCGTCGCCCACGTCGCAATAAATCTCGTCAAACGTGGATAACACCGCGCGTTTTGCGGGGATAAACAGCCCGCACATCGCCATTAAAGAGAACAAACCGACCATTTTTAAGGTAACCGTTTTGCCACCCGTATTCGGACCGCTAATCAAAAGAAAACGGTAGTCTTTGCCCAAGGACAAGGACACGGGAACAACTTTTTTTCTATCGATAAGCGGATGTCTGCCACGATCGATTGCAATAATCCCCTCACCGTTTATTTCCGGCTTTACGCAAGAAAGCTTGTAGGAAAATTCTGCGCGCGCATATGCAAGGTCGATTTCCTCTAACACCTCGATATCCGTCGCCAATTCGTTCGACATAAAGCCCACGCGACGGGAAAGCTCGCCTAAAATACGCTCCACTTCCTCCTTTTCGTCAATGGCAAGCGAACGGAGCTCGTTGTTCATTTCCAAAACCTCTTCCGGCTCGATAAAGAAGGTCGCGCCACTTGCGGAACGGTCGTGGATAAAGCCTTTGATGTTGCGCTTATATTCGGCGCGGACGGGCAAAACGTAGCGGTTATCGCGCATTGTTATAATACCGTCTTGTAAATATTTCCCCTCCGTCCCCGTCAAATAATCCGCCAAGCGCGCGCGAATTCGCTCGTTTAAAAGACGGATTTCACGGCGAACGGAATAGAGTTTATCGCTGGCGTAATCGCTCACTTCCGTATCGCTGAGTATCTTCGTGCGGATATCTTCTTCCAAATTCTCGTCAAAATACAATCTATCGGCGAGCGATTTCATATCCTTGATTTCCTCGTCGTTTACGTTCGTGATACTCTTGTGCGCAATTCGGGTGCTACGCAGTAAATTTTCCGCCTTTAACAATTCTCCGCAAGTAAGCGCAGATCCCTTTTTTGCGCGTTCAATCTCGTCGGAAAAGGGTGGGAAATACTCCACCTTGGCAATGCCGTGGTGAAACAACAGTTTTACACTCTCTTCCGTACGGCAGAGCCTCCCTTTCGTTTCCTTTACGTCGGACGAAGGGTGCAATCTCGAAAGTTTACGTTTGCCCCCCTCCGTAACGGCATACTCCGCCGCGAGCGCCAGAATTTTATTAAGTTCGGTTTTTTCAATCGCTCTTTGGTTCATCGTTTTCCTTACCGTTTACAATACGCCGCGTTTATAATGTCCCGACGTATAGTTTTTATACGTTTGTTTTTGTTGCTGTTCGTTCCCTTTCGCCGTTATTGCTTGTTTTTTATCCTCAACGAGAGTTAAGTCTATCAATTTTCCCGCATCTTTTACGCCTATCCCTACCAAATCGGCACAGTTATACACCTCAAAACGGCAAGTACCGTCCGCGGAATTGTAACGGCGAACGGGGAACTCTCTACCCCCCTCGTCCGTCAAGGTATACACGCGCTTTTTATCGCATTGGTTGCAAGTTTTCCCAAACGGACAATAGCAAAGGTCCATAATTTTGATGCCGCCCGACGAAAGCGCAAACGCCTTTTCACCCGTTAACGCGCTCAATTCTTCCCCGTTTAATTCCTTGGAAAGGGCGTAATATTCCACCCTGTTTTCTTTTAAAAGCGTTGCCACGGAAAGAGCGTTGGTCAAGTTCAAGCCTGTGCCCGCAAACACTTTTACGCCGTGTTCTTTGGCGAAAACAAGCCCGCCGTAATTCTCTGTATATATTCCGTCGATTTTGCCTTCTTGCAATCTATCTTGTAAAGCCAAAAGGTCTTTTGCGGTGGCAAAACTCGGATAAATAAGGTATTTTTCAAAATTCCCGTTTAAAAAGTCGTCGGGTAACGACGCGTTATAATCGTCTGCCTTATAAATGGCAATATCCGTTTCAACGTCGCTAAAATCATTGGAAATTACCGCTATTTTTTCGTTTTTGCCAGCATTTTTATCCGTTGTAAACGGCGTGTATTCGTATTGCCTATTGTCCTTTTTAGCAATTTTTTCCGCAAGCAATGCGTAAAAATCACGGCGGAAAGCGTTTAACGCCGATTTAGGAATAAATATATTGCCTTGCACGTCCACTTCGTCAAAGGTGACCTCAACGGGCAATCCGTCCGTCTTTAAAAAACAAGCTTTCAATTCTTCAACCGTCAAAGGACGACTCTGCGCCGATTGCAACTTTGTTTCCGATTGCAAGTATAATTCTCCGCAAGCAACCGAGGCAAATTCGCCCTCAAAAAAACGCAAACGCAACGGAACCTTACCCAATTTTTGGGCGTTTAACACACGATTTGCCACCGCTGTATCCGTTGTGACAAACACACCGTCGCCGTTTTTTAAACGCGTTTTAGAGGTGATTATAAACGCTCGACCTTCCGTCTTTTGATAGGTTGCCCCGCCGATTTCTTTTCCGTCGCGCAAAATCTTGAAAGCGTCGCCGTTTTGCGGTTTAAATTTACTCTCAACCATAAATTTACCGCCAACCACCTTGACAACGCCCACTTTTTCGCCGATATGCCCTTGGATTGCAGTAGATAAAAAGCGTTTATCTTGCCCAAAAGCAAGACCTTTCGTATAATTGCCACGATTATACGTACGACGCAAATCGGAAAGCGCCTCCTCTTTATCCCCAACGTTACCTAATACAGAACGATAATAGCGCACGGCAGCTGCTACGTATTCGGGACGGCGCATACGCCCTTCGATTTTAAAGGAAACCACGCCCGCGCCAATCAGTTTTTCAATATCCTCGCCTACGCAAAGGTCGGATAAGGACAAAGCGTAGTTCTTTTCCGCATTTCCGTTTCTATCATAAGCGTAAAGCTTTCGGCAAGGCTGTTTACACCTACCCCTATTTCCGCTGTTTCCACCCGCAAACGATGAAAAATAGCATTGCCCCGAAAAACAAGTGCACAGCGCGCCTTGCACAAAGGTTTCCGTTTCGATTATCTTTGCGATTTTAGCCATTTCCTCTATCGGCGTTTCACGCGCCAAAATCACACGGGAAAAGCCGTATTCTTTGGCAATTTTTGCGCCGTCCAAACCGCATACGCCTGCTTGCGTGCTCAAATGTAAAACGATTTCGGGATAACGCTCGTGCACGATTTTCCCAAGAAAGATATCTTGCATGATAATCGCATCCGCGCCCTCGTTCCACGCAAAGAGCAGAGAACGGAAAAAATCGTCTAATTCTCCGTCCTTTACCAACGTATTCATCGCCACGTAAATTTTAGCACCGCAAAAATGCGCCTTTTGCACAATCGCGCGAAAAGACGCTTCGTCAAAGTTTCCTGCGCCTTGACGAGCGGAAAAGGCGGAAAGCCCTAAATATACGGCGTCAGCACCGTTGTCAATAGCCGCATTGGCGCACTCAATCGTGCCTGCGGGCGCTAAAATTTCTAGCATAAAATCCTTTATTCTTCCGTAAAACCGAATTTTTCAATAATATACGCAACGGCGTCCTCTTCGTGCGTCAAGTCGCATACGTAATCCGCCTCGGCTTTTAATCCGTCGTCTGCATTTTTTACCGCAACGCCTAATCCCGCTGTTTGAATCATCGGCAAATCGTTGGTTTGATCCCCGATACCAATCGTTTTTTCAAGGGGGATTCCGTACGTCTTAGCAAGCGTTTCCACCGCCGTCCCCTTGGAATATTTCGTATTGACAATCTCAATTAAATACAGCGCGCTTTTGGTAATTTCACACCCCTCGAAAACGTGCTTTGAAAGCTCCGCTTTTATCCGCGCGTTGTCTTCGGGGGCTACCATTGCCAAAATTTTATACGAGCAGAGCCCCGTTTCCTTTACAAATTGTGAAATCGGTTTGTCCAACACGCGAATTGCCTTTACTTTTACCGCATTTTCGTAATAATCGAGGTGGTCGTCCTCCATATTCACGTAATATTCCCACAAATCGTAGACGTGAATATGCAAACCGAGCTCTTCCATAATTTCGCAAGCCTTTAAGGTCGTTTCGTGGGAAACTCTGCCGTCGGATATGACTTTTCCGCTCTCGATATCCACGATAATCGCGCCTTGGCAACAACAAACCATACCCTTTAACCCAAGCTCTCTCGCACGGTTTAATATTCCCGCCGGCATACGTCCCGTAGATATAGCAAATCTACCGCCGGCAGCCACGTATTCGTCAATGGCTTTTTTGTTTTTTTCGCTAATCGTTCCGTCCTTTTTGACGAGCGTTCCGTCAAAATCGGAAACAATCAACGGATAATTTATCTTTCTCATTTAGAGTTCTTCCTTAAAATACGTATAAATTTTTTTAGCAAGCTCTTCGCCAATCCCCTCTACCTGGCAAAGCGACACAACGTCTGCGGAAATAATTTTGTCAATCGTCCCAAATTTTTCGAGCAACGCCATGCGCTTTTTCTTGCCCACGCCGTCAATCTCTTCTAAAACGGACGCCAAATTGCGCTTCGAGTGCAAAGAACGGAAATAAGTAATCGCAAAGCGGTGCGCTTCGTCACGGATACGTTGCAACATTTTTAAGGCGTAATCTCGGTGATTGATACGGATACTTTCTTCGGAAAATAGCGTAAAAACCTCTTCTTCACGCTCCGCAAGTGACACGAGCTCTATATCCGTCACACCCATTTCGTCAAAGACCTCTTTCACCGCCGAAAGCTGTCCTTTGCCGCCGTCAATAATGATTAAATCGGGCTTTGGAAAGCGTTCCTCTTCGTCCGTGCCGAGTTTTGCAAGACGTCGGCGCATCATTTCTTGATGGGACGCGTAATCGTTTGCGCCTTCTACCGTTTTGATTTTGAAACGGCGATAACTATTCTTATCCGCCTCGCCGTCAATAAACACAACCATTGAGCCGACCTTGTCCACACCGCTGATATTGGAAATGTCGTAACACTCCATACGCTTTGGATATTTCTTCAACCCAAGAATATCCTTCAACCGTTCGCAAGCGTTTTTGGTCATATCGTCCTTGTGTTTGATTTTATCCACGGCTTTGGACAGATAATCGGCGGCGTTTTTTTCCGCCATATCCAAAAGCTGTTTTTTTACCCCAAGTTTAGGGAAAACAATTTCCACCTTTTTGTTAAAATGCGTGTGAAAATATTCTTCCAACAGTTCCTTTTCGCAAAAATCTTGCGTGATGATTTGATCGGGCAATTCGTGGTTGGAATAATACTGAATTAAAAACGCCGTCAAGGCATCCGTTTCTGCGAACGAACCGTCTTCCAATGCAAAATTGCTACCGCCTTGCATAATACCGCTACGGGTTACCAAGACGTTGACTGCCGAATACAAGAAATTCGTCCTTAATGCAACGACGTCGGCGTTTAACGCCCTATTTAACGAGGTGATACGCTTTAATTTGAGCTTGGAAAGCATCTGCAATTTTTCACGGTATTCCATGGCAAGCTCAAATTCTTCGTTTTCCGCAAAACGGAGCATTTTTTCTTGCGAAATCTCTTCCGCTTTTTCGTAATTTCCGTCCAAAAAAGACAACGCTTCCTTGATACGTTCGGCATATTCTTCACGCGTGCACAAATGCGCGCACGGGGCAAGACAACGGCCCAAATGATAGGCAAGACAAGGCTTTTTGGGCTTTGCGCCGATAGCTACCGAGCAAGTGCGAACGTTATAAACGGTGCCGATAACGTCCAAAATATCCCCACATCGCACCCCGCCCATAAACGGACCGAAATATTTGCCGTCTTTTTTAAGCTTTCGCGTTATCGAAACACGCGGAAATTCTTCCTTCGTATGCACGTGGATATACGGATAAGTCTTATCGTCTTTTAAAAGAATATTATATTTCGGTTTATACTTTTTAATGAGGTTGTTTTCAAGGGCGAGCGCGTCAATTTCCGTCTGTGTGATGATATAATAAAAATCGGCAATATGTTCCACCATCGCCGCCACCTTTTCACTCTTTTGAGAAGAATGAAAATATTGGCGAACACGGTTTTTCAAGACGCGCGCCTTGCCGACGTAAATCACAATTCCGTCCTTGTCGAGCATGATATACACACCCGGACTTTCGGGTAAAAGATTGAGTTTTTCCTTCAATTCGCCCATATAGTTTATTATATACCAAAATCAAAGATTTTGCAAGGGAAAAATAGAAAAAACTGCGCTCAACAGCCCAAAAACTCTATTCCCTTCAAAATCACGTCGTTTACCGCATCGTTGGTAAGGCTGTAAAAGACGATTTTGCCCTGACGAACACTCTTAACAATCCCCGCGCTCTTTAAAAAACGGAGCTGATGAGACACCGTCGTTTGGTTGATTTCTAATATACGCGAAAGATCGGTCACACAAAGTTCGCTAATGGCGAGCGCCGTTAATATTTTCACCCTTGTATAATCGGCAAAGACAGAAAAAAAGCACACAATGCCTTCGAGTATATCCCCTTGCGGAACGTAATCCTCAATTAGGCTTTGTGTGCGTTTGTCCAATAAAAGCATTTGTTGCATAAAATACCCCCTACGGTTTCGTTGAGAATATTTTAACGTATGCGCAAGTGTGCTTTCTGGTTTATTTTGTCCTTTTGCCGTTTATTTTGTCATAAATTACGAAATCTTTTTCACTTCGTAGCCTGCGTCCACGATTGCCGCCGTCAACGTTTCGTTTTCGACCGCCTCGCCAAGCTCTACAACCGCCGTTTTCTTTTTCAAGTTTACCTCTACCGACGTTACGCCGTTTACACCCTGTAACGCTTTCGTTACGTGGGCTACGCAATGCTGACACATCATACCTTCAATTTTCAAAGTTTTTTTCATAGTAGTATTCTCCGTTATCCATTCTTTTTTCTTACCAAAACGCATTAAACGCAAGGCGTTTGTCACCACGAAAAGCGAGCTCATACACATTGCCACCGCCCCCATCCAAGGCTGCAACGAAATATGCGCAAAGGCAAAGGCGCCCGCCGCAAGAGGTATCGCAATACAGTTGTAAAAAAACGCCCAAAATAAGTTCTGTTTGATATTGCGTACCGTTCGACGGCTGAGCTCAATCGCCGTATTTACAAGGCGTAAATCCCCGCGAGACAACACGATATCCGCCGCGTCCATAGCGATATCCGTTCCGTTGCCCATAGCAATCCCCACGTCCGCTTCTTTTAAGGCGGGACTGTCGTTGATACCGTCGCCAACCATTGCCACAAAACCGCCCACAGCGCGAACACGTTGCACCGCTTTGGCTTTATCTTCGGGCAAAGCCTCGGCATAATAATCGTCAATACCGACCTCTTCCGCAATCGCCTTGGCAACGTTTTCGTTATCGCCCGTCAGCATACCGATACGGATATTTTTATCCTTCAATTCCGCTATGGCTGACGCACTCTCTTCTTTTAAGGTATCCGCTACGGCAAAAACTGCAAGGATTTTCTTGCCGTCCGATAAAAACACGGCGGTTTTTCCCTGTTTTGAATAGTCCTTTTCTAAGGCATAGCTTTTCTTTTCCTCAACGCCGTTTAAAAGGCGACGGTTGCCAAGATAATAAGCCTTTCCTTTATATACGCCTTTTGCACCCTTGCCCGTTTCGTAGGCGTAATCGTCAATCTCTACGCTATGTCCTTGCGCGTTTGCCAGAGCGTACGCCTTCACACACTCCGCAATCGGGTGGTTAGAGTGGCTTTCAATCGCCGCCGAAAGGTTTAAAACAAAGTTCTTTTCTTCCGCAAAACAGTCAAAATCGGTCACAGTCGGCTGTCCTACAGTCAAGGTTGCCGTTTTATCAAGCAACACACAGTTGACGTCTTTCGCCTTTTGCAACGCCTCTGCGTCTTTGTATAAAATACCGAGTGCCATCCCTCGCCCTGTCGCCGCCATAACCGCAACCGGTGTCGCCAAGCCCAGCGAACAAGGACAGGAAATCACAAGCACGCAAATCGCGTAATTGGCCGCCAACGCTACGTTGTAATCGGCGATAAAAAACCAAATAAGGAAGGTTGCAACGGCAATCATCGTCACTATGGGCACAAAAATCGACGCAATTTTATCGGCAATTTTCTGCAAAGGCGCTTTGCTTGCGCCCGCTTCCTTTACCATTTTCACGATTTGCGAAAGGGTTGTATCCGCGCCTACTTTTTCCGCCAAAACCTTGATATAACCACTCTTGACGATATCCGCGCCCGTCACTACGTCCCCTTCGGAAACCTCGATAGGCATACTCTCGCCCGTAATCGCCGCGCGGTCAACAAAGCCGTGTCCTTCAATAATTTTACCGTCCACAGGGATATATTCGCCCTGTTTTACAAGCAATACGTCCCCTTGCGCTATCTCGGAAAAGGAAATTTTTTGTTCTACGCCGCCACGCTCCACCGAAACGATATTGGGCATCAGTTTAATCAGCTTTTCAATCTCGTCCCCCGTTCTCCGTTTGGACTTTTCCTCCAACCATTTGCCAAGGGTGACGAGCGCCAAAATCATCGCTGCTGATTCGTAGAAAAAATGCACGTGTCCATGGACTTTTCCAATAAACAGGAGCACGGTATACGTTACGCTATACAAATAGGATATCCCTGAACCCATGGCCACAAGGGTGTCCATATTCGGCACGCGTTTTATCAACGCTTTTGTTCCACTCGTGTAAAACTTAAAGTCAATAACTATAACAGCAAGCGCCAAAACCGCTTGTATTATCGCGCTAATTTTTATGTCAGGCTGGGGTAAAAACGAAACCATTCTACCCATCGAAAAATACATGAGCGGAATTAAAAAGATAATCGAGAGTAAAAATCTCCTCTTCAATTTATCGGGTTGCGGTTTTTTCTCCGAAAAGACGTTTTCATTGTAAGCCGTCGCGCCGTAACCAAGTTCTACCACGGCGGATATTATATTTTCACGGGAAAGCTTGCTTTCATCGTATTCTACGAGCATACTTTCGCCCATCAGCGAAACCTCTGCTCTTTCCACGCCGTCCAAACGCCGAACGGTGCGTTCTATCCCTGCGGAACACGCCGAACAAGTCATCCCCGTAACGGAAAACTTTTCTTTCATTTTTTCTTCACTCCTTGCGAAAAGTATACCACAAAATACGGCTAATGTCAAGCAAATAGAATAATTAACCGCGGTTAATTATTCTATTTCAACGCGTTTTCCTCGAAACGCAAAAAGACGGGTGCATAAAGCTACCCGCCTGATTTACGAATTAGACGAATTTAATTAGTCGTTCTTTTCTTCTTTCTGCGCAACAACTTCCGTGCCGTTGTAGTAGCCACAGTTCTTGCAAACCTTGTGCGCTTCTTTGTATTCGTGGCAATGAGGGCATTCTACGAGCGTAGCTGCCGTTGCCTTGTAGTTTGCAAATCTCTTGTTCGTTCTGCTCTTCGATTGTTTATTCTTAGGTACTGCCATGTTAAAACACCTCTCGTTTTTTTCTTAGTTTTTTAGTCGGATTCGCCGTTATAAGAAATCGTTTCGCAATCCTCGCCGCAAGATAACGCGAACGGCATACTTGCCATAATAGCATCCTCAACCGCCTGCGTGATATCTACGATACCGTTCGTATAGCCGTAATCTTCGTAATCTTTGCGATTTTCAAAGTAGGCGTTCAATTCCCCTTCCACCTGCGTCCTCGTTTCTTTTAAACATCTGGAACATTGCCCTTCCAAAACGTAAGAAATCGTGCCGCGGATATCCAAGGAGTTGTCTTCGTACAGCTCGTAATCAAAAACGATTTTGACGGGAGCCGCAAATTTAACAAACGGAATCTCTATGAAAGTTTCGGGCGCGGAATATTCAAATTCCATAGTGCCTTCATACTTTTTTTGTGCGTTAAGTTTTCTTATATCAATAAGCATCTTAAAACCGACTTAACAAGTATAGTATATTTCAAAGACTTTGTCAACTTTTTTTCGTGATATTTTTACGAAAATTTATAATAATTCTACGGTTTCTCTTGCAATAACCAGCTCTTCGTTAGTCGGAATAATTAAAACCTTGACTTTCGAGCCCTTACCCGTAATATCGCGAATTGCGCCGTTGTTCTTTTCAAGGTTCTTCTCTTTATCAATCGACAAGCCGATATAGTCCATATTATCGCAAATAGCCTCACGCACGCAAGGCGTATTTTCGCCCACGCCCGCCGTAAACACGATACAGTCTACGCCGTTCATCGCCGCCGCATACGCGCCCACGTATTTTTTGCAGGAATAGCCGAACATATCCAGCGCAAGTTTCGCGCGTTTATTGCCTTTATCTGCTGCCGCCGTCAAATCTCTAAAATCGCTGGAAACGCCAGATACGCCCGCCATACCGCTCTTTTTGTTAAGATAATTGAGCGCCTGCGCAATCGTCAAATTTTCTTTCTGCGCCAAATATTCTACAACAGCGGGGTCGATATCGCCGCTACGCGTACCCATAGGCACGCCCGCCAAAGGCGTAAAGCCCATGGACGTATCCACACTCTTACCACCGTTAACCGCCGTAATCGACGAGCCGTTGCCAAGGTGACAGGTAACGATTTTCAGTTCTTCGGGCTTTTTGCCAAGATATTTCGCCGCTTCTTGGGATACGAATTTATGGCTCGTACCGTGAAAACCGTAACGGCGAATCGAATATTTCTCATAATCGTTATAATCGATTGCGTACATATACGCATAGTCGGGCATCGTGAAATGAAAACTCGTGTCAAAGACAAACGCCATAGGCGTTTTGGGCATAGCCGCGCGACAAGCCTTTACGCCGATAATCGCCGCGGGATTGTGCAAAGGCGCAAGGTCGCAAAGTTCTTCCATCTTCGCAATACTCTCGTCGGTAACGAGGGTAGGCGCTTTGAAAACCTCGCCCGAGGCAACCGCTCTGTGCCCTACCGCGTCGATATCGTCCATAGACGAGATAACGCCAATTTTCGCATCGGTAAGTGCGTCCAAAACGAGCGCAACCGCTACGTTATGGTCGGGCATATCCTTTTCAATCACCGTTTCCGCGCCCTTTGCCTTGTGCGTGAGCTTAGAACCGTCGATGCCGATACGTTCGCAAGTACCTTTTGCAATCACGCCTTCCGTTTCCATGTCGATAAGCTGATATTTAAGAGAAGAACTCCCCGAATTGATAACTAAAACTTTCATATTTTTCACCTTTATTATGTATTAGAGCTGAGTTTGCAACGCCGTAATCGCAACTGCCGCTACGATATCTTCCGATTTACAACCGCGGGAAAGGTCGTTCATAGGCTTTGCAAAGCCTTGGCAAATCGGACCTACCGCCATAAAGCCGCCCAATCTTTCCGCAATTTTATAGCCGATATTCGCCGATTGCAATTCGGGGAAGATAAACACGTTGGCATGGCCTGCAACCTCGGAATTAGGCGCCTTTAACGCCGCCACAGAGGGAACAATCGCCGCGTCGAACTGCAATTCGCCGTCAAGTTTCAGCTCAGGCGCTTTTTCCTTTGCAATTTTTACCGCCTCGGATACGAGGGTAACGTTGTCGTGTTTTGCGCTGCCCATCGTCGAGAAGGAAAGCATCGCCACCTTCGGGTCAAGACCTGCGATTGCCTTTGCGGAGTTTGCCGTTGCAATGGCGCATTCCGCCAAACCCTCGCTGGTATACGTAGGGTTCAAACCGCAGTCTGCGAAGAAAATCATACCGTCGGGACAATATTGATTGCCTTGTTCGGGACAAATCATAAGGTTAAAGCTGGATACGGACGAAACGCCTTTCGCCGTCTTGATAATCTGCAACCCGGGACGAAGGGTGTTTGCCGTCGAGTGGCAAGCGCCGGAAACCAAACCGTCTACGTCGCCCATTTTCAGCATCATTGCACCAAAATACGTACCGTCGGAAAGCAGTTTTGCCGCTTGGTCGGGCGTCATACCCTTGGACGCGCGAAGTTCGCAAAGTTTAGCGTTATATTCGGGCAATTTTTCGCTCGTGAGCGGGTCAACGATAACCACGCCCGTCAAATCTACGTCGGGATTTTTCGCCTTGATATCCGCTTCGTTGCCGAGCAAGACAATCTTTGCCACCCCTTCTTTCGTTGCGTCGGCCGCCGCTTTTACCACACGGCTGTCTTCGCCTTCGCAAAGCACGATGGTTTTTTGCAATGCTTTTGCTTTGATTTTGATTTCATCAAGAATATTTCTCATAATTTATCTCCTTCAAACGCGAAACGCTTTATTTATTTTTATTTTTCGTGTATAATATAGAAAAGCGAGAATTACAAGCTACGCTTGTCCGTCTTTTTAATTATAACACACATTTTCTTTAAAGTAAAGGGAATAGCGAGAATTAATATGAAAATTTGCGCGATAATTTGTGAATATAACCCCTTTCATAACGGGCATCTTTATCAACTCCGCGAGGCAAAACGCCTTTCGGGGGCAGACGCCGTTTTGTGCGTTATGAGCGGAAATTTCGTGCAACGTGGCGAGGCGGCGATTATGGATAAATACACCCGCGCAAAACACGCCGTTTTAGCGGGCGCAGACGCTGTCATTGAACTTCCTACCCCCTTTGCAACCGCCAATGCGGAACTGTTTGCAAAAGGCGCTGTTTCTTTGCTGTCCTCTATTCCCGCCGTCGACACCCTTTGTTTCGGCGCGGAAAACGCAGATAAATTGGCGTTTATTTCAGCGGCGAGATATCTCAACAACGAACCGAAGGAAGTTTCGGATAAAATAAAAACCGCCGTTTCGAGCGGTGTTAGCTATGCAAAGGCACGCGCGCAAGCTTGGGCGGGATTTATCCCGATGGAAATTCTTGCAAATCCCAACAACATCTTGGGTTTAGAATATACGAGAGCTTTGCTTTCCGTGAACGCGAACGTTTCTATTTTGCCGATAGCACGCGTAGGCGCAGGTTATAATGATAACGAACTGCAAGAGAATTTTTCGTCCGCGAGCGCAATCAGAAAGGGCATTGCAAAGGGTGAAAATATTGGCGATAATCTGCCCAATTTTGTTGCCAACGATTTACCGAAAGGATTGGAAAATAAGCTTGACCTTTTAGAAAAACACGCTATTTTGTCCAAATCCACAGAAGAAATCAAACGTGTATGCGATTGCACGGAAGGATTGGAAAATGCCTTAAAAAAGGCGGCGGAATTACCCGAAACGCTCGTAGAAACGTTGACTTCGGCGCGCTACACCTCCTCGCGCATACGCCGTATCACTTTACAAAATCTATTGAATATCGAAGAAACGTTGTTGCGCGAGTGTCTTGCAAATCCTTTATATTTGCGTATTTTGGCAGCAAAGAAAGAGCGTAGCGACGTATTATCCGCGCTCGGGGAATCCACTTTGCCAATAATTGCGCGCGCACACGACGAAAACGTTTTAAACGACATCGCCAAGTTGTGTTTTGAAAAGGACCAATACGCAGAAAAAATACATGCTTTGCTTTACAATGCGCCAAAAGACAAAACGATTTTCGTATGAAAAAACAAAAAAGTCGTCTTAACGAAAAATTTTTTATAAAAAGAGTAAAAAAACGCTTGCTTTTTTCTTTTTGATTAGGTATAATGAGTAAGCTGTCGTTGAGAGAGCAAAACGAATATATGCTACTGTGGCTCAGTCGGTAGAGCAGCTGATTCGTAATCAGCAGGTCGCCGGTTCAAGTCCGGCCAGTAGCTCCAAAAAGGAAAGTTGTGCATAGCAATTTTCCTTTTCTTTTTATAGTCTCATATATACGTTGACAAAGAATAAATGAACTGTTATAATATATTTGGAGGTATACTTATGATAAAAATTAAAGATATTTACGCAGGTAAACCTGATGCAAAAGATGAAATCGAAGTAGAAGGCTATGAAAAATTTTTAGATAGTTACATAACACCATCTTGTTTTGATGCAGATAATTTGATTAATGGCACATTTTGCTTTATTTCTGGATATAAAGGAACTGGTAAAACAGCTTTATTATATTATTTACAAGATTATGTTTCAAATATTGACCAATCCACAGTTACATCTTTTATTTTATTTAAAGGGGATTATTCCGATATTGAGAGGCAGGAAATGCTTCACTTATCAAAACGGCTTGTTTCAACGATATCTATCTCTAATGACATAATATTAGAGGGAGAAGATTTTGAAATAATTTGGAGATGGCTTTTTTATATTAGAATTTGGGAGGATAATAAAAATTCTAACGAAAACTTATTTTTAAAGGACGATAAATGGAAACAATTTGAATCGATAATAAAGAAAATTAATAATATTGCAAATAAGAGAAAATTGGTCATTCCTCGTATATTTAAGATAGGTCTTACGATGACCCAAGCAGACACATCAATTAGGCCCGAAGCAGAAATAGATTTTTCGGACCCTCAAGCAACAAATACAGCCGCATACCGTAAATTAGTAAAATATATAGAAGAATTAGATGCTATTTTCCCTACATTACAAAGAACTGATATTCCATATTACATATTTGTCGATGAATTAGAAGCCTATTATGGAGAAGATAAAGTATTTAAAAGAGATTTAAAATTAATAAGAGACTTGATTTTTACAATAAAAAAATTAAACTTAGTTGCTCGTAATATGGTTGGAGGAAAAATTAAAATCATCTGTTCTATTAGAAAAGAAATAATAAATTCTATAAACCGATTTGTTGTTACAAAAGAGTTAAACAAGACGACTTCTGGATTCGATGTTCCTCTTAATTGGAATTATAGCAATACAAATTCATTTGAGCATCCAATTTTAAAGATATTGTTAAAAAGAATCCTCATGGCAGAAAAGCTACCTGATACAATAGAGAATGAGAAACAAATCATTAAAAAATGGTTCCCTGCTTCTATCGAGGATTTTGATGCGGCAAGCTATATATTAAACAATAGCTGGTTTAAACCTCGTGATATAGTAAGGTTAATTTTAACAGCAAAAACAGGATTAAGTGGAGAAAACACTTCATTTAATGCTAACACCTTTCATCTTATAAGAAAAGAATATTCAAGAGAAAGTTTAAATGAAATCCGCGAAGAAATGCGAGCATTATATTCCGAAAATGAAATCGATACGATTTTTTCTTGCTTAACGGGATTTCGCAAAGTATTTTCATTAAAGAATATAGAAGAGCGAATTGAAAAATATTTTTCACAGACCTTTTTAAAAGAAAAACTTCAAGATATTTTGCAAGATTTATATAGATTAGGCGTTTTAGGCAATTATTCCAGAATTGGTGATTTATATCGTTGGCAACATAAAGGCGATGATAAACTTATTTTATCTGATGATTGGGGAATAACTATTCATTTTGCATTGCAAAGTATCTTATCGGTAAATAGTAAGTTAGATAGCGGTTTAAACAACTATGAGCAACGAATAAAAGTTGGTAATTGTTATGAAAGCATAATAATAAATTTCAATAACAACTATATATTTGTAGAATTTGAAAATAATCAAAAACAATATACTGGCTATATAAATAGAAGATTCTCATATATGCCCGATTCAAAAATCAAAGAAGGCGCATCATTAAATGCGCAAATCATAGGTTATGACAACACAACAAAAAACTGGTCAATGATAATAAAAAATTGACACGAACCTTCTTTGAAATACAAATTCTTATTTTACAAAAAAGACGTATCAAAACGATACGTCTTTTAATTTTATATCAATTTCAACAATGCTTCTTTTTTATCGGGCGAAACAGATTGCAACTTTTCAATTATTTGTTTGTCTTGTTGGTACAAAGTTGAAAAAGAGTATTAAATTATATTCGTAATCAGCAGGTCGCCGGTTCAAGTCCGGCCAGTAGCTCCAAAAAATACCCAACCACTTTGTAGGTTGGGTATTTTTTGATTTATATCGAAAAAGCTCTCGCTAACGTAAGATACCCCTCCGTCATTGCGCATAACTCATACCGCAAATCCCCTACGAACAAGATTTTTTCGCAATATCTCTCTATTCGTTCGCTAACTCCTCGGCAAAAAAAAGCAAACGCGGGATACATTTGAGTATATTTTGTGGATAAAAATGCAAATTGTCTCCCGATCGGCGATAAAATCCGTTTTACGCTTTCTTGCGTTGCGCCGTCTTCCAACCGCGCAATCACGTCGTTAAAAACGCCTATATAACCGTACAAAACATCTAACGCGCCGACGCATACGTCAGCGTTTTTCTTTTCTTTCCGCGTTTTAAAATACAGCGTTTTTACCCCCACGTACATAATCGGAGTTTTTTCTCCGCTCTGCATATTGGCTTGCACACTCAAAGCGTCGTTTTCGCTCAAATATACCGATAAGACAACGAAATCTATTCCGTTTTGCCGTATGAGATACCCTGCGCCACCTTCTAATTTTACAAACTCCACGCCCACTTCTACGTTCGTTTCTGCGCGGACAAGATAAAAAAAGCCCCTATTTACCTCCACAGTCTTTGCTCGCGATAAAAACAGCGCGTACCCAAAGCAAAACGCCGTAAACAACGTCGCGATACACCCCGCTACGATTTTATATATTTTTCCACGAAAAAAATCCGCCGTCATACCCTATTGTATGCGACGGATTTTCCGTTATACCTTGATTTTATTCTAAATACAACACGCACTCGCCCGATTGTAAGGTCTTTTGCACGTCGATTACCCGTTGGTTGGACGAACCGCGGAATTTCAATCGAATATCCTTTAATTCTTCTATATAAGGACCGTCCACAAGTACGTCGAAGAGCGAAATTAAGTCTTTCGTACGCTCGGTATTTTTGTGTTGTTCGCGCAAAACGCCGTTCTTTTCGTCCAAAACAAAGCCTGTATAACACCAAATCGTCTTGTTTGGATAGGTTTCGCGGACACGTTTTACAAAGGGATACAGCGCGGCTTGGTTTTGCGGTTCAAGCGGTTCGCCTCCAAGCAACGACAGACCCGCAATATAACCCGAACCAAGCTCTTTGATAATTTGTTCTTGAATTTCTTCCCCAAAGGGCTCACCGTAGGAAAAATCCCACGCAATTTCATTGAAACAGTTTTTACAGCGGTGGGTACAGCCCGACACGAAAAGAGAAATGCGCACTCCCTCTCCGTTGGCGATATCCGTCCATTTAATCGTTGCGTAATGCATCGTCAATTAAAGGTGCAGAACTCTGTCTTTGATTTCCTGCGTTCTGCCTTGGTTCCAATACTGCGTGCCGATGTAGCCGCAGGTGCGTCTTGCGACGTTCATCTTCGCCTGGTCACGGTTGTGGCAATGAGGACATTCCCAAATCAATTTGCCCGATTCGTCCGACTGAATCTGAATTTCACCGTCGTAACCGCATACTTGGCAATAATCGCTCTTGGTATTGAGCTCTGCATACATAATATTTTCATAGATAAATTTCATAACGGAAAGCACAGCGGGAATATTATCCTGCATGTTGGGTACTTCCACGTACGAAATAGCGCCACCGGGCGAAAGCTGCTGGAATTCGCTCTCGAATTTAAGCTTGGTAAACGCGTCGATTTCTTCGGTTACGTGCACGTGATAGCTGTTGGTGATATAGCTCTTGTCCGTAACGCCGGGGATAATACCAAAACGTTTTTGCAAGCATTTCGAGAATTTGTAGGTCGTACTTTCAAGGGGCGTGCCGTACAGCGAGAAATCGATATTTTCCTTTTCCTTCCAACCTTGACACTTGTCGTTCATATATTTCATAACTTTCAGCGCGAACGGCTTGGATTCCTCGTCCGTGTGCGATTTGCCCGTCATATGTTTAACGCACTCGTACAAGCCTGCATAGCCGAGCGAAATCGTCGAATACCCGCCAAAGAGCAATTTGTCAATCGTTTCGCCCTTTTTCAGACGCGCGAGCGCCCCGTACTGCCACAAAATCGGCGCTGCGTCCGAAAGCGTGCCGAGCAAACGGTTGTGTCTTTGCATCAACGCGCGATAACAAAGTTCCAATCTTTCGTCGAAGATTTCCCAGAATTTTTTCATATCTCTGCCCGAAGACAACGCAACGTCCACGAGGTTGATGGTAACGACGCCTTGGTTAAATCTGCCGTAATATTTGGGCTTTCCGTTTTCGTCTACGTACGGCGTCAAGAAACTTCTGCACCCCATACAGGTAAAGCAATGTCCCTCGCCGTTTTTATCGACTTTGTATTCGAGCATTTTCTTTTCGGATATATAGTCGGGAACCATACGCTTTGCCGTACATCTTGCCGCAAGCTCGGTAAGATACCAATAGGGCTGTTCCTCGGAAATATTATCCGGCTCTAATACGTAGATAAGCTTGGGGAACGCGGGCGTAATCCAAACGCCTGCCTCGTTTTTAACGCCCTTAATACGCTGTTTCAGCGTCTCTTCAATAATCAGCGCAAGGTCGGCTTTTTCCTGCTCGTTGCGCGCTTCGTTGAGGTACATAAATACCGTTACGAACGGAGCTTGACCGTTGGTTGTGAGCAAAGTTACGACCTGATACTGAATGGTTTGAATACCCCTCTTGATTTCGTCCAAAAGGCGTTTTTCTGCCGTTTTATTGATGCGTTCTTCGTCATAAACGCCCATTTCCGCAAATTCTTCCGCAACTTCTTTACGAATCTTCTTTCTGCTGATATCTACGAAAGGCGCAAGGTGGGTAAGAGAGATACTCTGCCCGCCGTATTGGTTGGACGCAACTTGCGCGATAATCTGCGTTGCAATATTGCAAGCCGTCGAAAAACTGTGCGGTTTTTCAATGAGCGTGCCCGAAATAACCGTGCCGTTTTGGAGCATATCTTCCAAATTGACAAGATCACAGTTGTGCATATGTTGCGCAAAATAGTCCGCGTCGTGGAAATGAATTAAACCCTGATCGTGCGCTGCAACGATATCGTCGGGCAACAAAATACGACGGGTAAGGTCTTTGGATACTTCCCCTGCCATATAGTCGCGTTGAACGCTGTTTACCGTGGGATTTTTGTTGGAATTTTCCTGCTTAACCTCTTCGTTATTACACTCGATAAGCGTCAAAATCTGCGCGTCCGTCGTGTTTACCCTACGCACGAGCGCACGATTATAACGATACGTAATGTATTTACGCGCCAAAGCAAAACAAAGGCTCGCCATCAAGCGGTTTTCCACCATATCTTGAATTTCTTCGACGTGCGGAGATCTGCCAAGGTTTGCGCACTCTTCCGTTACAACGTCGACAATAGCGTTTAACGCGCCCTCGGAAATACGGTCGCGTTCGTCCACTTCGCGGTTTGCTTTGTGCAAAGCTTCTGCGATTTTTTCCTTATCAAATACTACTTCCTGACCACTTCTTTTGATAATCTTCATTTCTTTCATCTTCCTATACACCCCATACGTAAAATTATATTTCAAACAAAATTTCAAGCAAATTCAATAAAATTTAATATCAATTCAACTTTTAGCACCTACAATATCTTGTGTCAAAAAACGTTTTTTTAACACAATATATTGTGTGTCCACCAATTCGTGCTTTACTATTATACCATATCTTGTGGTAAAGTCAAGCGTGTGAACACAAAATATGGTATAGAAAAAACTTATAGATACTTTTGTTGAAAAATTACAAATCTCGCCATTTTTCGCGAGAATTTGCTTTTTGTTTTTAATAGAAATATAGAAAAATAAAATACCTTAATTATTTTTTATATTTTTTACCTCAAATCTGCGTTTTTTTGTATAGAAAAACGGGCTTTTTCAGCCCGTTCCGTCTTGTATAAAAATTTTGTTTTATCAGCTATTTTTGATTCGTTTTTCAAATGCTTGTTCGTCCGTTGCGTCCAACACCAAGCGAAGGAGTTTTTCTGCATCAGCGTTCGCCAAATATTGATTCACGTGTTTATTGCGTTGTTCTTCCTCTGCCGACCACGTTCTTCTATCCACGTAGATCTTCGATTTGTCCAAGGCAGGGTACAAGCGCTTATACGCCATTTCCTCGTTTAAACGAATCTCGTAATTGACGGTAGGCGCAATTTCCGACGCGATTATATCGTCGAAGGGATTCCCCGTTTCCGTCGTAGCCGTTCCTATCATCGTAAGCGTGCCTTTTTCTCCTATGCAACGCGCCACCGAAAGATATTTCTTGATATATTGCAAGGTTTTACTTTCCAAACCGCAGGGCAAGGTTTTTCCACCAACGGAATCTTCGGTATCGTTATACGCCTTGGCAAGTCCGTTGAAAGAATCAACAATCAGCACAACGTCCTTTCCGCTTTCCGCAAGACGTTTTGCTCTATTCAAGGCAAATCCTGCCACAAAAACTTGACGGTCCGCCTCTTCTTCGTAGGTGGTATAAAGTAAATTTTCTTGTGGTAAAAACTGTGCGAACTGACCTACCGCTTCCAAGGGCTGGTCAATCAACAAAGCCAACACCGTCGTTTGCGGATTTAAAGCTTGTATAGCGTGCGCAAGCTCCTGCAATAGGCGGGATTTGCCCGTTTTGGGGGGCGCAATAACGCAACAACGTTGCCCCTTCCGAATAGGCGCCAGCCATTGTAAATATTTGCAAGAAGGATACGCAACCTGCGCCCCGTCGTACAACGTCAGCGCCTGCGTCGGTTCACAAGGGAAAGCCTCCACACCCTCTTGGCGTTTAAAAGTCGCGACGGATTCGCCGTTGATTTCTGTCACCGTGGAAACGATAAACGCATTTTTACCTTGCGCCGCATCACACGTAACCACGTCGCCGTCGCGCAGAGCGTAACGAGCCACGATTTCCTCATGCATCACCACGCTTTCGCCGTTATCCTTGCAATCGAGGGGCAAAAGATAATGCACGCCGTCGATTTGTTGCACCTGTCCCGTTTTCGTCGTAAATACCACGCCCTTTTGACGCAATGCGTACTCTGGCTCTTCCACGATTATGCGGTTATTGTCTTGCAACATTTTTCTATATTCGCCAAAAAACTCAAAAGCCTCGATTTTTAACGGAACGCCGAAGACGTCAAAGTAGAGCATCTTAATTCTTTCGGGGATTTCGGGGTCTACGCTGTCGTTGAGTACGGGCGCGCCCTTCTTCGTATACTTAGGCTCTAATCTACCCGATAAAACACCTACGATATCTTCAATCAGAGCGTCTTTATTTTTCGCCGTCGAACGGTTGACGCCAATGGATCTGCCAAACGTGCGCAATTTTTCAAGACTTTTCGTGCGTAAATAATGTTTACACGCATATTGATAGGTCAATTCTTTCTTTTCATCTATCATGATTTCGCTCTCTCCATATAGATAATTTTTTCGCCGTTGTCCAAATCAGCGGAAGACAATTCGATTTCCCCCGACGGTACTCTCTTGATTTCCTTTTCGTCGTAAAGTTCTAAAAAATCTTGCGCAGACTGGATATCTAAGCCCCCGTCCGTCGGTCTATAATGCATAGGAATAATCTTTTTCGACCGTATACCGTCTGCGTACGCTTTCGCACCAATCGCATCCACCGTGTACGTTCCGCCAACGGGCACGAGCAATACGTCTACGTCGCCGATTTTTTCTAATAATTCTGCCGAGCAAGGCTCGCCCACGTCGCCCATATGACAAAGGGTTATACCATCCATTTTTATCTTGTAAATGATATTATTACCACGCAAAGCGCCTTGTTTTTCGTCATGCCAACAAGGAATGCCCGTGATTTTGACGTGATTAAAACGGTATTCGCCAACTTTTGCGATTACCACGCCGTTAGGCACCGCTTGGGTATAATTATGGTCAAAATGTCCGTGGCTAACCGTTACCACGTCCGCCCAAAGCCCGCTGGGTAACTCATAGCCGACCCTCGTGTACGGGTCGGTGATTAGACACGCGCCTCCGTCAGAAACCAACTGAAAACAAGAATGCCCTAAATAACGAATTTTCATACTTTTCCCCTTATCTGCTTATTTTACTTTCGCAAGCAAACGCAATTCCATTTTTTGACGTTCTGCACCAATCAAAAGGTCATAGCGAAGTCGCACCACCGCAAAATCTTCTGCAATTTTATACTCGATTGCATGTGTAACCGTCGATATTTCCCCGCTGTTGCCACCGATACCGATTTTTCCTGCCGTTGTCTTTCCGCTCTCTAAAAAAAGAGCTAAGGAATAATCGCCATCGCGAATCACTTCTGCATTTTCGCCTTGCAAGGATACTTTCACGAGCGCGTTTTCTTCATGATAAACAATCTTCGCCGCACGCGGAAACAACTCCATTTCGCCCTCGCGAACAATTTCACTATTTTGTCCATCCGCTTTCGTGGAAATCATTACCGTACAAGACCGCATATTCTTTTCCATTTTCCTTTTCGACATTTTTCGACATTATTATTATAACAAATATTTTACAAAAAGTAAATATTTTTACGAATATTTTTCAAAAATAATAGCGGCACGAAATTAATCGTTGCCGCGTTTGATTGTTTCTCTAATTAATCTGCCTTCCTTTAATGCATCGGAAAGCGCGTTATCATCGCCCTTTTTCAAAGCTTCGCAATAGACGTTGAGGTGTTTTATCAGCCCCTCCAATTCCTCCAAGGCGTATGCTCGGTTGTGCATGTACAATTCTGTCCATATTTTTTCATCGACGCCCGCAATGCGCGTCATGTCTTGAAAACTGCCCCCGGTAAATCCGTCGCAACCCTTTACCTGCTCGCTTTTTACGTAAGCGTTGGAAACGATGTGCGCAAGCTGCGAAGTAAGCGCAATTTTCCGATCGTGCTCCTCTGCGCTACACTCGACAATTCTACCAAAGCCCATAGCCCTTGCGTATTCCTTGATTTCGTCTACGTCCACCGTTTGTGTTTGCGCCGCATGGACGATAATCAGATTTGCTTTATTAAACAACGTAGCGCTCGCCGAGCGTATACCCGAAGTTTCCTTACCCGCCATCGGATGAATTCCTACGTAACGGTAATTGCGAGGTTGCTTATACACCGCCTTTTCAATCACTTCTTTTACACCGCAAATGTCGCTGACCAACGCGCCGTCTTTAAAATTTGTATTTTCCAAAACGGAAATCGTCGCCGCAGGCGGAATTGCAATAAACACGACGTCGTAAGCGGTCAAATCTTCCGCTTTTTTCTGTATATATCCATTGTTTAAGGCATACGAAACGTTGTTTTCGTTTAAATCGGTGCCGTCCACCGCAAAGCCTGCTTTGGTAAGCGAAGCGCAAATAGAACCGCCGATAATACCCAAACCGATCACTGCTGTCTTTTTCATAAATCTTCTCTCCAAAGATACGTCTGTCTTTATTTTAACACATTAAAATGGAAATTTCAAGCGTTCTAAAACAAGAAAATACGAGGCAATAAAAAAGACGGGTTGCGCCCGTCCGTTTTACGTCAATTTATTTTTTCATACCGCCCTTTTCGTACAGCGACATAATGAGTTTATGGGTTTTAAGAGCCTCTTTACCGCTAATTTCCAAGGGTTCTTCGCCACGACAAGCCGCGTAAAATTGACGAATTTGCCGAACGTGCTGAAACCCCCAATAGTCTTTACCGTTTTCATACGTTACGACGTTTTTGTCCTGATGCGCCTCTTCCATCGTACCGTCGTTATAGTAAATATATGCGTCGTCATAATCAAAAACCGCCTTGCCTTTTTCGCAAAACAACCGAATTTCAATCGGCTCGTCGCAGGCGTAGTTATTCATGCAATAAAAGCCGTATTTCACGCCGTTTTTATAGCAAATCAAACCCTCAGCGCTGTCTTCTACGTCCACAATTTTGTGGTTTCTGTTCGCCATGGAGCATGATACGCTTTCCACTTCGTCGTCCACCAGCCAATTAACGAGGTCAATCGAGTGAATAGCTTGGTCGATTACAACGCCACCGCCCTCTTTGTCCCAAGTCCCTTTCCAATCGCTTTCTTGGTAATAACTGTCAGGGCGAGTCCAGGTCAGTACCGAACGCGCCGATATAATTTTACCCAATTTTCCGCTGGTAACCGCTTGTTTTACGAGTTGCGCCGAGTTATTATACCGACATTGCAAAATCACACCGTACAAAACGCCTTGCTTTTCCGCCTCAAAAACGGCGTTTTCCGCGCTTTGCAAATCAACGTCCATCGGCTTTTCGCAAAGCACGTTTACCCCCTTAGAAAAGGCGTAACAAGACGCTTTTGTATGCAAATTATGCGGTAAACAGATATGTACGGCGTCTAATTTTTCGGCGCAAAGCATCGCTTCGTACGAAGTATACGTCTTTCCGCCGTATTTTTGCGCCGCTTTTTCCGCTCGGTCTTTTTTAACGTCGCAACACGCAACGAGTTCTACGTCTTTAACGTCTGCAATCGCCTCAAAATGCATGACGGAAACCCGTCCGCAACCGATTACGGCTACCCGCAATTTTTTTACAGCGTTATCCATGCGCCGTCCTCTGCTTTCGATTTCAAAATACCGTCGCGAACTTTCATAAGCTCCAACGTTTCCGCACCGTCGAAAGACGTTTCGCCTGTTTCAAAGAAACGCAAAATGTCCGCCATTTGTTCGCCGAAAAAGTCGGAGACAATTGGCAAAAATGCGCTGTCGCCCTGCCCGTCAGCTACGAAAACCGCAAAATCGAGGTAGGACGCCGCCATACTGATTGCAAACGTGCCTTTTCTGCCGTCCTCATAACAAATCTCTGCCCATTCTTGGTTGCCACGCTGTTCGTGGCGCACCTTTTGCGCGCCAACTCCCATCATTTTTATAATGATTTCAAGATAATGTACTGCATAATCTTCGAGCGAAGCGCCACTGCCAAGCACGAAAACAGATTTTGCATTGCCGTTATAGGGCGCAAGTTCCGTTGCATAGCGCAACGCGGACGAAGAGAAAAATGCCGTGCTCGTCTCTTCCGCCGTTTTGAAAATTTCTACCGCAGAGGCATAATCTTTCGTAAACGTCTTGTCCAAAAATACCCGTTTACCCGTTTTGAACGCTTGTTTCGCGTATCCAAGTTTCTTTTCGGCGTTATCGGGCGCAAGAATAATCAAATAATCGACCTTTTCGCCGAGCTCGGCAATCGAGGCGCATTTTTCCACGCCGTATTTTGCGCAATATTCGTCCGTGGCCATACCGCCTGGTTTGTCCGTTTCCGCCCAAACCGCCGTAATGGCAAAATCGCCATTGTTCTTTTCGTTGTACGCCTTTACCGTTTCAAAACTGTGGTGCGCGTGCCATTCGTCCAAATAATAATCAATTAAACCAATTTTTTTCATCAGAAGGAAATCTCCTTTTTATTCTCTGCTGATACGTACAAAGCATCCAAAAGCTTCATCGTTTCCAAAACGTCTTCGATATTGTTTCTGTTTACGCCACCCTTTTCGATTGCGTCGATAAACGCTTTGTCTTCCAAGAACCACATATCGGGAATTTCGTAATCGGGAACAACAGTTTCCAAGCTCTGTCCGTCAAAGAATTCGAATTTGCCCCAATAGGTAAATCTTGCACCGCCTTTATCCCCCATAAAATCGATGAACATCTCGTCTTTATCGACGTTTTGCGCCCACGCGCCGTTGAAGGAAACGCTGGCTTTGTCCGTACGAATATGCCCGGAAATAAAATCGTCTACGTCGTTCGTACCGTTTTCAATATCTGCCGTGTCTTCCGCCCACATACCTCTGTGTTTGTATGCTTTCATGTCCTTTGCAAGCGCCGTATATGCCGAGCAAGAAACCGTTTTGAGTTTCGCTCCGCCAAGCACGAACAGAATAATATCGAGGAAATGCACCCCCCAGTCAATCAAAACACCACCGCCCGATTGCGCTTTCGTCGTAAAAGGACCGCCAAGCCCGGGAATCGAACGGCAAGCCCGGAAAGATGCGTATACGTGATAAATATCGCCGAATTTACCCTGTTCTGCCCACTCGCGCATCATTTCCACCGATTTTTGATAGCGGTTGCATACGCCGATATCCAAGATTTTTCCCTGCTTTTTTGCCTCTTCCGCCATTTCGCAAGAAAGCGCGTAATTGATTGTAATCGGTTTTTCGCAAAGCACGTGTTTCCCCGCCTTTAATGCGTCCATTGCTATCGTATAATGCGCAAAATTGGGGGTCAATACAAATACAGCATCTACTTCTTTGTCTGCCAATGCAATCTTATAATCGGCAATCGTGTTTTCGATTTTTGGGAATTTTGCCTTCGCCGTCTCTGCCTTTTCGATGATAATATCGCAAGCGTATTTAATTCTTACGTTTTCCATTTGCGATAAGGGCGGAAAATGCGCCATATCTGCAATTCTGCCACAACCAATAACTGCTACCGTTACCATAAATAAATTTCTCCTTGTTTTTATATGACTTTATTATATTCTCTTTCCCGCTGTATGTCAATGTCATGATTTTATCAAAAATATATCCTTAGTTTAGTTTTTTTTGCTTTTATAGATAAAATCATCTAAATTTTTATCAAAAATATTGACATTGCGATTTTTAAACACTATAATAAAATTATGGAAAAACAAAAGACACGGTATCATTTTATAAAAGATTACGACGACCCGTTACGCTTTGGCGAATTTTATTTGGTGCAAATCGGACGAAGATTTTGCGAATGCGGAGAAATCATCCCCACGCACGCGCACCAAACTTGGTTTGAATTGACCATCGTTACGAAGGGTAGCGGTATTATTGTCACCAACGGCAAGGAAACGGAAGTAAAAACGGGCGATATCTACCTTTCCTATCCTTGCGATTTACACGAGTTAAAAGCACCCAACGACCGTTTGGAATACGATTTTTTTGCCTTTTATACGACGGAAGAACCCTTTGTTTCGGAACTTTCCGCCCTTTCGCAGACCTATCTGCGGGAAGATATGCGTGTTTTCCGTGATGAAAAAATAAATTTTTTGGTAGCAAACGCGATATTGGAGTTTTCCGTAGATAAAGCGCACGCCAAAACCTTACTTACCAATATTTTTCAACAAATACTCGTCTATCTGCTCCGCGATTTTAACAACCGCAACATAGATACCGCCGACGTTTCTTCTGCGGATATCCTTTGTTTTCAACTTATGAACTATATAGATACGCATATTTACGAAATTGAACAATTAGAAAGAATCTCCCCCCTTTTTAACTATAATTACAGTTATTTATCCACACTTTTCAAACGTACGACGGGAAAAACGATTTCCGAATATTACAATCATCGACGTTTGGAAACCGCCAAGGCTTTGATTGGCGAGAAAAAGAAAAAAATCGGCGAAATTGCCGATATATTGCATTATGCATCCCCCTTTTCTCTTAGCAAAGCCTTCAAAGTAAAATACGGTGTTTCGCCGAAAAATCTACAAAAACAGCTATAAAATACAACGTCTATGACACATATAAAAGCGCCTGCGGATACAACCGCAAGCGCTTTTTTCATTTCTCCGATTTTTGATTGTACTTTTTCTGCGTAGCGATACCACCGCGAATATGCCGTTCGCTCAAATTAAAATTCAGTACCCGCCGAACTTGTTCGTACAAATCCTCATCGATATAGAGCAACCGCTCCGTAACGTCCTTATGTACCGTTGATTTACTAATAGAAAAATGCGCGGAACACGCGCGGACGGTACAACCCGTCGTCACGATATATTCCGCACATTTTCTTACACGCTCTTCAATATATTCCCACAAAATCCCCGACCTCCGTAATGGTTTACGAAATATATTATGTCGGTTTTTCGTGGATTATAACTGATTTTATCCGTTTTGCCTTAGGTTTAGTCCGCTTTTTTATACGGCATCGGGATAACTTCTTTCACGCTGTCTTCTGCGTATCTGGGCATCTTCTTTGCTCGCGCGCTCTGCACCGAAATGAAAATATCTTCGCTGGAAAGCTCGGAAACGATATTGCCCTTTTCAACCACCGCAAGCATATACGGTACGGTGACGTAGCTTGCGCAAAGCACGCTCGCACCCTCGCGAAGTCCTACGATGATAGAGCCTTTGCGATAACGTTTAGACGGCTCGATTTGCGAGGAAATAACACGCTTGAACTTGCCTTCGTCCGTAGCGATAATGATTTCGCCCTCGCCGTTGATTTGGGACATGAAAACAACTTCATCGCCCTCACGCAGTTGGATACCGCGCACACCCGTTGCAATTCTGCCCTGCACGGGGATATCGTCCTTGGTTGCGTTCAAGCAAATACCCTCTTTGGTAACCATGATAATGGTATCGTCTTCCTCGCTCGTATCCTCTTCTACGGCAAGTACTTCGTCGCCGTCACCCAATTTTACGGCTTGGAAGGAATCCTTTCTCTGTTCGTATTCCGCCCAATCGGTTTTCTTTATCATACCTTTCTTGGTGAAGAACAACAAATTGCCGTACGGCATACGTTCGCCGATTTCAAAGAGCGCAACCACCTTTTCGCCAACGTCAGCGTCTTTTGCCAAATCACGTAAGGATACGCCTTCGTCCGTGAGTTTACATTGTAAATCTTCGTCGTAAATATCAAGTTTATGGCAATACCCCGCGTCGGTAAAGGCAAAAATACGTTTATCCGTTACCGTTTCAAGCAATTTCAGCGCAACTGCCTGCGGTTTATATCTGCCCTCTACGGGTTTGTTGAGCATATCAACGTTTTTGCCCGTCAACACCTTAAATCTGCCGTCCGCCGTATAAGCAAGGGTACAACGCACGCCCGGTTTCTTTTCGTTGGAGGTTGCCAACGTTCCGTCTGCCTCTTCACGCGTGAACACGAGCTTTGATTTTCTCGGCGTAGGATATGCGTTTTTGATTTCGGTAATTTCCTCCTTGACAACTTGCAACTGCAAATCGCCACTCTTGGAAATCGCCGTGAGTTTTTTGATAAGTTTTTTGAGTTCTTTCAGCTCTTCTTCGAGTTTGAAAATTTCGAGTTTCGTCAACCGCGCAAGACGCAAATCCAAAATCGCCTGCGCCTGTTCGGTAGAAATCTCAAAGCGCTCCATAAGTTTCGCTCTCGCATCCGACGTGCTGTCCGATTTTTTAATAATGGCAATGACTTCGTCTATGTTTTGTACGGCAATAATCAAGCCTTCTAAAATATGGCATCGTTGTTGCGCCTGTTTCAAATCGAACAACGTTCTGCGTTTGACAATCTGCTGTTGATATTTGACGTAATGACGGATAATTTCCATCAAGCCGAGCTGTTGGGGCTTGCCGTCCGCAATGACGACCATATTGATACCGAAGGTCACTTCCAAATCGGTATATTTATACAGACATTTCAAAATAGCGTCTACGTCCGCGTCTTTCTTGACGCGAATTACTGCGCGCATACCCGTTCTGTCCGATTCGTCTTGTACGTAATCCAAATCCGCAAGCTCGTCTTTCTTTTCTTCGCGAAGTTCCACCACTTTTTTCAAAAGTTGGGCTTTGTTGACCTGATAAGGCAGTTCGGTAATTACCAAATTCGTCTTGCCGTTGTCCAGCTTTTCCGCTGTGATTTTCGCTCGAAGCGTAATTTTACCCCGCCCTGTTTTATACGCCTGGATAAGCTCGTTAGCGATAATCAAACCGCCGGTCGGAAAATCGGGACAAGGAATATGTTCCATCATTTCTTCGAGGGAAATTGCGGGGTTGTCGATATACGCCACTACGCCGTTGATAACTTCTTCCAAATTGTGCGTAGGAATATTGGTCGCAAGACCGACCGCAATACCCGACGCGCCGTTGACAAGCAAATTCGGGAAACGCCCAGGCAAAATGTCCGGCTCTTTCAAGCTATCGTCGAAGTTGAGCGAAAAGCTAACCGTTTCTTTGTCGATATCACGCATCAATTCGAGCGCCAAAGGCTCCATACGCGCCTCGGTGTAACGCATCGCAGCCGCAGGATCGCCGTCCACCGAACCGAAGTTACCGTGTCCGTTGACGAGCGTTTTGCCCATATTAAAGCTCTGCGCCATACGCACCATAGCATCGTATACCGAGCTGTCGCCGTGAGGATGGAATTTACCCATGCAATCCCCGACGATACGCGCGCTCTTTTTATGCGGTTTATCGGGCGTTAAGCCCATTTCGTGCATCGTATATAAAATACGTCTTTGTACAGGTTTTAAGCCGTCCTCTACGCGCGGAAGGGCGCGGTCGAGAATAACGAATTCCGCGTACGGCAACATGGAGGAATGGAGCACTTTTTCAAGCGGTTCAACGAATAATTGACCGGTCGGCTCGATGTTTTCGGGTTCGATCTTTTTACTCTTCGCCATTATTCTTCCTCCTTGTTATCTTTCTTTTCAATCTTATCGATAAAGGTGTCGCGCTTGTTGAAATTTGCATACTTTGCAAGGAATTCCTTTCTGCCCTCTACCTTGTCGCCCATGAGTGTCGTAATCATACGCTCTGCCTTTGCCGCGTCCTCTACCGTGACTTGGATAAGATTACGCGTGGCGGGATTCATCGTCGTTTCCCACAGCTGTTCCGCGCTCATTTCACCAAGACCTTTATAACGCTGCAACTGATAGCCCTTGCCGATTTTTTCAATCTTTTCGTTGAGCTCGTTATCGTCGTAAGCGTATTCCACCTTGTCGCCCTTATAGACTTTGTAAAGGGGTGGCATACCGATATATACGCAACCTGCGTTGACGAGCGGACGCATATAACGGAAGAAGAAGGTCAGCAAAATACAGCGGATATGCATACCGTCTTGGTCGGCATCCGAAAGGATAATGACTTTGTGGTAATTGATTTTTTCCATTTTGAAATCAGGGTCGATACCCGCGCCGATTGCGCTGATCATCGTTCTGATTTCTTCGTTTTCCAAAATCTGCGCGAGCTTTTTCTTTTCAACGTTCAACGGTTTACCGCGCAACGGCAAAATCGATTGAAATTGTCTTACGCGCGCTTGCTTTGCCGTACCGCCTGCAGAATCGCCCTCTACGATAAACATTTCGTTGAGTTCGGGTTTTCTGCCCGAGCATGCCGCAAGCTTGCCTACCAAATTCAAACCGTCAATACTGTTTTTGGAACGGGCGTTTTCCTTCGCCGTTTTTGCCGCAATACGGGATTTCGCCGCGCCTTGCGCCTTTTTGATGATTTCGTCCATCGTCTTTTTATAACCGCGGACGTTTTTGAACGAGTTAAAACCTTCGATGACCGTTGCCTCAACCGCAGGACGCGCCTCGGTGTTGCCAAGTTTCGTTTTCGTCTGCCCTTCAAACTGCACGTTTGCCATTTTAATCGACACGACAACCGTTAAGCCTTCGCAGAAATCATCTCCTTGAAAGTTCGGGTCTTTGTCTTTGAGCATACCGTTTGAACGCGCGTATTCGTTGAGGACACGCGTCAACCCCGAGTGGAAACCCATTTCGTGATACCCGCCCTCGGGCGTGGGGATATTATTGACGAACGAAAACATCGACTCACGATATTCGCCCGTATGCTGAACGGAAAATTCCACCTGAATTCCGTTCTTTTCCGCTTTATAATAAATAGGTTGCGCGTAAAGACGGCGCTTACCCTCGTTCATGCTCTTTACGTAGTCGGAAATACCGCCGTCGTATTTGAAGGTAATGCGGTAAGGCTCGCTTTCCAAAGCAAGCTCGTCCAATTCGCCGAACAAGGACTGCTGTCCCATGCTCATGCCCATATCAAACAAGTCGCCCGCAGGCGCATTTTCCGTCGTTTCTTCAACGTTTTCCGCAGTTTCTACGCCTTCTTCCGCCGTTTCTTCCGCATTTTCGCCCTCTTCATTGCTTTCAAACAATTTTTTCGCGCGACGAGCTTCTGCCATGGTCGTACGTTCATCGATGAGAGTAATTTCCACCCCGCGGTTTAAAAATGCGAGCTGACGAAGGCGTTCCTCTACCGTTTCCAAATCAAAGTTAAGCTCGGAGAAAACCGTTGCGTCCGGTTTAAAGCGAATAGACGTGCCTTGACGGTTGGTACGCAAGCCCGTATCTTCCAAAGGCCCGTCGGGAAGCCCCGAATCCACCTTTTTCTTACGCGCGTTATATTTGGAATGGAAACTCATTTTATAAATGTGTTTATTGCGGCAAACCTCGACTGTCAACCACTCGGAAAGCGCGTTGGTAACAGACGCGCCTACGCCGTGCAAACCGCCCGAATATTCATAGTTGCCCTGTCCGAATTTACCGCCAGCGTGCAATTTCGTAAAAACAAGCTGAACACCCGAAACTTTTTCTTTCGGGTGTATATCCGTGGGAATACCACGTCCGTTATCTTCTACGGATGCGCTACCGTCTGCGTGCAAAGTAACCTTGACTTTGTTCGCAAAACCGTTTGCCGCCTCGTCGATTGCGTTGTCCACGATTTCCCAAAGAATATGGTGCAAGCCCTTGACACCCGTAGACCCGATATACATACCCGGGCGCATACGTACGGCGTCAAGACCTTCCAAAACTTCTAAGTTTTTCGCGCTATACTCGTCGTTTTTGTTCATTGCGTTCTTCTTTTCTGCCATTTTTCCCTCGATACTTACGGCCTTTGCAAGCGTCTTTCGATTTTTGCAAAAATATGCCATAATATGCCATTTTAATTATCATTATAACACGATTTTTTTATTTTTACAAATGTTTTACACAAAAAAGTTTACTTAGTCGTCTATATTTTTTACAAAACTTTCTCTTCTTGGCAATCCATTTTTGCCGATTTTTTTACTTTTCAATCACAGCCAAGTCGTTGAGCGCGCGGGTGTAGGCGATATATTTTTCACTCTCACTCATACCCTCTTCCACCACCACGACGGCGGTAAATTCCAAGCCCTTACTTTCGTAAACGGTCATAATATTGATTTTTGAGCGGGAAACCTTACCTTTTACGCCAAGGTCGTTGTACGATTTTCGCAAATATTCTTCTTTCGTGCTTTCCGAACAAATCAGCGCTTTTAAGCCTTTTTTGTCCTTAAAAAAAGCGTTTATCCCTTTTTGCGCTATCTTGTGAACGGCGGGGCCGTCGTAGCCTATTGATTGCATATTTAAACCCAAACGCTCCGACACAAATTCGACGACTTGGTTGGTGTTGCGGTAATTTTGGTTTAAGCCGTACAGCGCAAAATCGGGGAACACGTTTTCCCAGCTGTGCACACCGCGCCAAGGCGTAACGTTCTGCTCCACGTCGCCAAACACGTTAAACGCCGCTTTTTGGTTGATTTTTCGTATCAAAGCGTATTCACACGGGGAAACGTCCTGTCCCTCGTCCACGAATACGTAGGAATATACGGGCGAAAGGCGACTGCTAATCCCTGCGCAAATCACACACAGCGCATACGCGTCCGAGCGATACATTTTCTTAGAAACCATGCCGTATTTTGCCTTATATTTTTTGACCGTTTCTCGATAGAAATAACGGATAATATCGACAAAATTATCCCCCGTTCCAATCTCGGAAAAGGTCTTTTCTCCACGCAAATAACCGTAAAACTCCGCAAAGGCCGTGTTGCCGTCGCCGATCGTCTGCACACGCTGACGGACTTTTTCGATTTCCTCTAAAATTTCCGTTCGGCGAGCAATTCTATCCGCATACAAATACACGTCTACGCCACCGATTTTTTGTTTAAAACGTTTTAAATCGTCCCGTTCCTTTTCAATGACGGTGCGTAAAGCGGAAAGGCTTTCTTCGCCCTCTTCCATTACGCGCTCGCAAAAACGCACGGTAAACGCCGCGCTCTTGTAAAAAGAAAGCATTTGACGATAAAAATATTCGGGCTCTTTTGCGCGTTCGCTTTTGAGCGTTCCGTCGAAAAAGTCGTAAATGTCCAAAATACAATTCATCAGTTCGCGGAAGGGTTTCGTGTAATACAAACCGCCCTCTTTCCGCTCTCGAATTTCCCCCAAAACGGCGCGGCGAACGCGTACGGAAGCGTTTTTTATCCCCTCGTATGCCGTGATTGCGTCCTTGCATCGGCGAATAATTTCCGCGATAAAATCACGGCACTCTTCCCCCGTAAACAAGCCGTATAAATTGTCGAACACCTTATCGAGTTTCTTTTGTATATCCGCCAAAAAGCGCTCGGAATACAGATAGGCGAGATAGTCCTTGCTTTCCTTTTGCGTTTCGTCGATTTTGTCGGCTATAAAAATCTTTTCGTTCTTTAAAACTTGTAAAAAATAATCTTGCACCGTCATCGTTTTAACGCGTTCGAGCTCCAAAATCGTCGACAGCTCGTCGATAAAGGCGTTAAAGGAATTGCTGGGCGTTAAAATCAGCACGTCGCGAGGTTTAATTCCTTCGTTGTTGTACATTAAATAGCTAAGGCGATGCAACATAACCATCGTCTTACCGCTACCCGCGCACCCCTGCACGACAAAGTTTTTATCCTCGGGACAAGTGATAATTTCGTATTGCTTTTCCTGTATGGTTTCGATAATATCCTTGACCGCCGTTTCTTGCTTGCGATTTTTAATGATTTCCCGCAAGAACGGATCGAGCACGTTCTCTTCGTCGCGGTCCGCAATTTCTTCGGCGGAAAGATAATCTTTTAAGGATAAATATTCGTTTTTGTAATCCAAAACCTTACCGCTTTTCGTACGAATAGCACGGCGAAGGACCGTCTTATACTCGTATTCGTTAAAGGTAAACGACGAACAGCTCTTTTGGTAATACCGACGGGCAACGGGGGTACGCCAATCCAAGATTTCAAGGCGGATATCCCCCTTTTTGCCGATATAATAGCTGTTATACCCCTCGATATTGTCAATCAAATCCATGCGCGCAAAGTACGGTTCTTCAAAAAACGGACGGTACGTCTGCATTTTTTCCGTTTCCGCGTCAATATTGGAAAGCAAAATTTTAATTTTACGGTAATTTTCCGCGCTGTTCCCCTCTCTTTCGAGTTCTTTTATCTCTTCTTTCGCGGCTTTTATTTTGTTTTTATGGGGACGGATACGGGCAATACGCAACATCTGCATAACCGCTTCCATATGCTCGTCCTCGTAAGCTTTTTGTTTTTCGTCGTCCAAAAGCGACAGGAACCAATCGTGGTCGCCTGCCTTTTTCGTATCCAATAACGTTATTAATTTTTCATAAGGAATTTTTTCGGACATAGAACGCTCCAAAAGCCATACTTATTTTTAATAATAACATATCAAATGGGAAAAAGTAAAGGGTTTGGACGAAAGTTTTTTAATAAAATTTTCGCCCTCTTTCGACAAAAGAAATCTTTCTACTATTTTTAATTTTATTATTGACAAACAAAAAAAACAGCGGTACGTATTTTGAACACGTCAATACCGTCACGGGCAACGGCAACAAACCAAATCAAGGCTGGAATTGCTGTGTGTATCCAATTTGGGAAACTCTGATCGAGCGCGGTGTTGCCAATGATAAATTTTTGCAACAAATGGATAAATTATTATAAATTGTGTAGTTACATAGGAAAAGCGAGCCTTAGATAAGGCTCGCTTTTCATCTTATAAAACAAATAGTTCAAACAGCATAAACATTAACGGAATCGTTGCAAGTGATAGCGCGTGCGTTACGAGTGCCATCCCCGCCGCATCTGACGTATCTTTATCGTAAGCCGCGGGAATTACAATGGAATTCAGCCCCGTTGGCATACACGCAAAAATCATACCGCACGTCAAAAACGTTGGATTGATGACTGAATTTTGAGGAACGAACGCAAACACACCGATATACAACAACGGATATATAATCAATTTTATAAAACTAATCATATAGACGCGCCATTTTTTAATGAGGTGTAACAAGTTCAGCCGTCCGATGGTTGCTCCCGTCAAAATCATTGCCAAAGGCGACATACATATATTGGCAACGTCCAAAATGCCGTCCTTTTTAGCGGGATTAAACAATACTTTGGGTAAATATTTCGCTACCCCCGTAAGAGCAAGGGTTGCGCCGATAATCAGCGCAATGAACATCGGGTTTAAAAACGCCTTAAATCTCGACAAGAGCCCCTTTCCTTCGCCGTCCGTCCCAATCAGCAGTACGGGCACGCCCCAAAGGTAAATCATAAACCACAAGGGCAAGGTAAACAAAATATATTGCATATATATTTCTTCGAACACCGACGCAACGATTGCATATCCCATAAACGCGAAATTGGAAAAGGCTATGCTGTATACCGCCACTTTGCGAACGTAGTTTTCTTTAAAGCAAAATCTCGCCGCAACGTAGGAAATCAAAAGGAATATAAAAGCGACGACCGTTCCGAGTAAAATTAATTGCCAGCTCGCCTTTAAATTGGCAACGGAACAATCCTTCAAAAAGGTATATAATACCATTGCCGGCACGAAAAACATATTTTCAAATTTGGAAATTACCTTTGCGGAATTCTCGGGGATAAATCTCCAACGGCTTAAAATAAAACCAACGAGAATAAACACAAAAAGGTAAATCATCCTCATTAAAATCGGTTCAAACACAATATTGCCTCGTTCTCTATTCTTTACATTTTATCGGGAATACCAATACCCAAAAGCGCAAACGCATTTTTCAACGATTGCAACGTCGCATTGGTCAGCGCCAAGCGGAAATTCTTCGATTTCTCGTCTTCTGCGGACAAAATTTTGCAATTAAAATAGAATTTATTGAACTTTTGCGCCACGTCTACCGCAAAACGCGCAATACAAGACGGTTCGTACTTTTCAGCCGCCGTTGCTACCGTTTCAGGGAATGTCGCAATCGCTTTGACAAGCTCGATTTCTTCCGCCGTCAGCTCGGGAATTTCGTAGTCCGTTACGATACCGCCTTTTTGCAGAACGGAATTCGCTCTTGCGCAGGTATATTGCACGTACACGCTCGTTTCTCCGTCAAAATTGAGCACTTTGTCGTACGAGAAAACGATGTCCTTAATTTTATTATTGTACAACGCGCCGAAAATAACCGCGCCAACACCCACTTTTTTCGCTACGTCCTCTTTATTTTCGAGGTCGGGGTTCTTTTCATCGATAATTTTGTACGCCTTTTCAATACATTTATTGATAACGTCTTCCAAGAAAACAACGTTGCCTTTACGCGTGGACATCGTGCCTTCTTCCAGCGAAACCATGCCGTACGCTACGTGAACGAGGTCCTTTGCCCAATCCTTGCCCATAAGCTCCAAAACCTTGAAAAACTGTTTAAAATGCAAGTTTTGCTGATAAGCAACCACGTACAAACACTTATAGAAATCGTAGGTGTTTTTGCGGTATTGCGCAGCCGCCATATCACGCGTTGCATACAAGGACGAGCCGTCCGATTTCAAAATAATACAAGGCGTCATACCGTATTCTTCCAAATCAACGACCTGCGCGCCACGGCTTTCGACCAAAAGCTCTTTTTCTCTAAGTTCGTCGACAATCGGCTGCATTTTGTCCGAGTAAAAACTTTCGCCCGCGTACGAATCAAATTTAATATCGAGCATATCGTAGATTTTTTGTACGTCTTTCAACGTCAATTCCTTAAACCAATGGAAGAGCGCAAGGCATTCCTCGTCGCCCTGTTCGATTTTTTTGAAATACGCACGCGCCTCGTCGTCGTATTCGGGGTTTTCCTCCGCTTCCTGGTGGAATTTTACGTACAATTCGTTTAATGCGCGGATACCGCCCTTTTCAATCGTTTCCTTATCCCCCCAACGCTTGTAGGCGGAAATAAGTTTACCAAACTGCGTACCGTAATCCCCTAAATGGTTGATGCCGACTGCTTTATACCCCAAATAATTGAAAATACGGTACAATGCACCGCCAAGGACGGTCGTCGACAAATGTCCGATATGGAAAGGCTTTGCGATATTGATGGAAGAATAGTCGATACAAATCGTCTTGCCCTCGCCTTCTTCGGATGCACCGTAATTTTCCTTCTGCGCAAGAATTTTATCCATGGTTGCGCGGACAAAACCGTTTTTGTTTATCTTAAAATTAAGATAACCGTTAACCGCAGACACTTCGCTGATTACTTCGTCAGACATAGGTATTTTGTCTGACATAGTACTTTTTAATTCTTCTGCGATCATTACGGGACTTTTGCGCAATACCTTGGCAAATTTAAAGCAAGGCAGGGCATAATCCCCCATTTCCGTATTCGGCGGTAAAGCAATCAGGTCGTAAATCTCGTCCTTGCTTACGCCGTCAATATCAATTTTGTCTGCAATATACTTCTTGTAGTCCATAATAAACACCTTCGTTTTATCTTTGATAAAGTTACCATATTAATATAGCACATTTTTTCAATTTGAGCAAGTATTTTTTCAAATCGGGCGCGTTTAATTTGCCAAAAAACAAATTTTGTATTATAATAGAGCAGAAAATTGATTAAAAGGAACGAAAAAGACATGAAACTTGGTGTTGTTGGGCTTCCCAACGTAGGCAAATCTACACTTTTTAACGCAATTACGCACGCAGGCGCAGAATGCGCGAACTATCCTTTCTGCACGATTGAACCCAACGTAGGCGTCGTTGCCGTACCCGACGAGCGTTTGGATAAGCTCGCCGCTTTATATAACAGCAAAAAGGTTACCCCCGCCGTTATTGAATTCGTTGATATCGCAGGTTTGGTAAAAGGCGCGTCCAAAGGCGAAGGTTTGGGAAACAAATTCCTTTCCCATATCCGCGAAGTAGACGCAATCGTACACGTTGTACGTTGTTTTGAAGATGCGAATATCACGCACGTAGACGATAAAATCGACCCGATTTCCGATATTGAAACCATCAATTTGGAACTCGTTATGTCCGATATGGACGCCGTGCAAAACCGCATGAATAAAGTTAAAGTTCAGGCACGTGGCGGCGCAGATAAAAAGGCGCAAGAAGAATATGCTTTCCTTGAAAGGCTGTATGCGCACCTTGAAGGCGAAAAACCCGCGCGCAATTTTGCCGTTACCGATGAGGAAAAGGAATTTTTGAAAAACTGTTTCCTTTTGACGACAAAACCCGTTATTTACGCGGCAAACATCAAAGAAGACGATATGGGCAAAGACGAAGATACCCTTCCCCACGTTGTTAAAGTAAAGGAATTCGCCGCAAGCGAAGGCGCGGAAACCCTCGTTATTTGTGCAAAAACGGAAGAAGAGCTCTCACAGATGGACGATGAAGACAAGGCGATGTTTATGGAAGAATTCGGACTTGGCGAAAGCGGTTTGGACCGTTTGATTAAAAAGTCTTACGCCCTCCTTGGTTTGATTTCCTACCTTACGGCAGGCGAAAAGGAAACGCGCGCTTGGACGATTACGAAAGGCACGAAAGCCCCTCAAGCCGCAGGTAAAATCCACTCCGACTTTGAAAAGGGTTTCATTCGCGCAGACGTTGTTAATTGGGAAATCCTTGTAACACTCGGCTCTATCCCCGCCGCAAAAGCGGAAGGCAAGGTGCGTAGCGAAGGTAAGGAATACGTTATGCAAGATGGCGACGTCGTGGAATATTATTTCAACGTTTCCAAGAGTAATAAATAAGTAATTTTGCATGATAAAACCGCGAGGAACACACTCCCCGCGGTTTTTCTTTTTATCCTTTCGTTATAAAACGCCTTTTTCTTGTAAATAGTCTTCCGTAATCTGCGCCGCAAGAGCCACCATATCTCCGCAAGCACGTTTTTGATAATACTTCGGCGTTCTTTCTTCTGCTGTTCCACCCACTTCTACGGGCACTTTCATACCCGCAAGCAATTCCGAGCAAATCAAGCTACCGCATTCCGCCTTAAACTTCCCGCAAAGCTCTTGTACGATTGCGTAAACCTTTTTCTTGTTTTCGGACGAATTTTCCCCATTGGAAAACACCATACCTATCACAGCCGCCATACCGCTAACCGCGCCGCAAGTTAAACGCAAACGCCCCAAACCACCGCCAAATGGCAACATAATTTTACTCGCCGTTGTTTCGTCCAAACCGCAAACGTCCGTAAACGCCAGCAAAACCGCTTGCGAACAAGCATATCCTTCCAAAAAATATGCTTTTGCTCTTTCTGCTCTTGACATTTTTTTGCACCTCTGTTATAATTATAGATACAGACGGAAAAACTGTATATCGTTTATATCCATCTTTATTATAACACGTTTTTCCGTGATTTTCAAGAAAATAACGGCATTTTTGCCCGATTTACATAGGAGAAAAGAGAATATGATTGGTGTAGTGATTGCAATGCAGAGCGAAGCGGATATTCTGCTCGATGAAATGCAAATTGTCCGCTCTTTAACCGTGAGTGGTAAAAACGTACACGTCGGCAAGGTGTACGGCAAGGACGTTGCCGTTTGCGTATGTGGCGTCGGCAAGGTAAACGCGGCGCTTGGCACACAGATTTTAATTAGTAAGTTCGACGCGAAAAAATTGCTAAATTTCGGCGTGGCGGGTGGCTTGAACAACGGAACGGAGCTTTGCCAAGTATATCAAATCAAAGCCGCCGTGCAATTTGATTTTGATTTGACGCAATTAAACGGCACGAAAATCGGTACTTTGGACGAATATACGGAAAATTATCTGTATTTAAACCTTTTAAAGGCTAATTTCGCCAAGAAAAACCTCGGCACGTCCGACCGTTTTAACGATTCCCCCAACGACTACAAGCTGTTGACAGAGGAATTAAACGCAGATATTCGCGATATGGAAGGCGCGGCAATCGTGCAGGCGGCTTTCGCGGCACAGTTGCCCGTGTATTCGGTAAAAGCCATTTCCGACGTGGCTGGCAGCGGCAGCACGACCGAGCAGTTTTTGGTAAACAAGGACAAAGCTTTACAAAATTTAAAAGCAGTTTTGCCCGTTATTTTTGAAGAATTATAACCCAAAAATTTCACACCAAGGAGAAGATATGGTTGATTTAGGCGATTGGAACGAACGACTCGCGCCCTTGTTTTCCGACGAGCGTTATCTGAAAATCCGCAAATTTTTAATTGAGGAATATAATAATCACGTCGTTTACCCAGATATGTACGACCTATACAACTGCTTTAAATACACGCAGTTTGCCAATTTAAAAGTCGTACTGTTAGGGCAAGACCCCTATCATAACGTTGGGCAAGCGCACGGACTTTGCTTTTCCGTTCAAGAGGGTATTCCCAATCCTCCGTCCTTAGAAAACATTTTCAAGGAATTAAAGACGGATATCGGTTGTGAAAAACCGAAAAACGGTACGCTTACGAAATGGGCAAAGGAAGGCGTTTTACTTTTGAACACTTCCCTTTCCGTCCGGGAACATCAAGCAAACTCCCACTCCAAATGCGGTTGGGCGTGGTTTACAGACAGTGTTATCAGATTGATTTCCGAGCAAAAGGAAAACGTCGTGTTTATCCTTTGGGGCGGTAACGCGCGAAGCAAAAAAGCGTTGATTGACACGACCAAACACCATATTATCGAGAGTGCGCATCCCTCCCCTTTGTCCGCTTACGCAGGCTTTTTTGGAAGCAAACCTTTTTCGAGAACAAACGAATACTTAACCAAGTACGGTTTAAAACCTATCGATTGGGATTTGACGAAATAAAATAGCAGACATATATCCAAAAATCAAGAAAAATGATTAAAAAACAAAAGAAAACAAGAAAAAAGGATATAGACAAACGCAAAAGCATCCGTTATAATTGATGCATATATTTAACCTTTGACGGGAGAACCCATTATGCACGAAGTAGAAATAAAACCTACGTTAGAACAAATTCAATGGTCAAACTGCGAAATTGGTGTCATAATTCACTTGGATCTTGTGATTTATCAACCACCCTACCGTTGCCGAGAGCATTTTTTAGACCCCATCCCCACCTCGGTCTTTAACCCAAAAAAATTGGATACCGATCAATGGCTAGCGGCTGCGCAATCTTTAGGCGCAAAGTACGCCATTTTGGTTGCAAAACATTGTACCGGTTTTTCTTTGTGGCCAACGCAAGCACATGAATACAGCGTAAAAAATTCACCGTTTAAAAACGGACAAGGCGATATCGTAAAAGATTTTATTAATTCTTGCCATAAATACGGTATTCGCCCCGGTATTTACTGTAGCGCCTCCTTCAATCAATATTTTGGCGTAGAAAACCCCGGCAGAGTCCTTGACAATGATCCTGAAAAACAAAAAGCCTATAACGAAGTTGTTTTAACACAGTTGACGGAACTTTGGAGTAATTACGGCAAGCTTTTTGAGATTTGGTTTGACGGTGGCGTTATTCCCGTATCCGAAGGCGGCCCCGATATTGAAAGCCTGTTGAAAAAGCTGCAACCTGACGCGCTGGTTTTCCAAGGTCCCGTTGGAACAAAATCACTTCTGCGCTGGGTTGGCAACGAACGCGGTATCGCCCCCGAAGATTGCTCTTCTTTATATGATAACCGCACGCAAAACGAAGACGGTATGACAGAAAATCAAATGCTCTGTAACAAAGCAGAAATCTGGTGCCCCGCGGAAAGCGATTTCCCCAACCGCTATGCACATCAGTCCTATTTAGGTGGGTGGTTTTGGCGAGAAAACGAAGAACATGCCATAATGTCAGCGGAAGAGCTCTTCAATAGATATCTCACTTCAGTCGGTAGAAATACGAATATGTTGGTCGGCATGGTCATTAACACCGACGGCGAATTTCCCGAACCGGACGCAACCACTTTTGCAAAAGCAGGTGCATTAATTCGCAATACCTTCGAAAATCCTATCGCAACGGGTAACACAAAAACCGTTACGTTGCTAGCAGATGCCACGCGCGCACCGCAATACGTTGTATTAAAAGAAAATATCGCCCACGGCGAAAGAGTGACAAGTTACACCGTGCGCGCCTATGATGCGGACGATAATCAAATTTTTACCCATAGCGGCAAAGTCATATCTCATAAGCGCATTTTGGAAATTCCAAAAGAAACGATAAAGGTAACGCTTGAAATTAACAGTTCCAGAGCCGAACCCTCCCTGTTCCCTATCGAATTGTATTAACACAAGACTTTATAATATGCATAGATAGTTATACGTAAATTAAAAACCGTAGGAATTATTCCTGCGGTTTTTCTTCGTTTTCCGTGTTATTGAAATCTAATTTGTCACAAAGCTTGCACCAATTTCTTGTCCTGCATTTCGGACACGTTAAATAGCGCTTCCTCCACGTATGCATACCCGACAAATACGCTCCGACCGTTGGCACAAAATGGTTTTTACAATGCGAACACTCAAAAGCAAACACAGTACGTTCCCAAATAATCCCTACCGTCACACCAATAGAAATGACAAGAATCGCAACCGCCAATAAAGCAATACGCGTAGGCGTAGGCATATCTACGTACGCAACCACCGCGCAAAGAGAAACAAAAGCGATTATCGTTATAAAAAACACCAACATTTCCAATAAATACTTCAATCGAAACGCACTCTTTTCTTTCATCAGGTGCACCATGTTTTCTTCTGCATTTTTTTGATATTCACCCGTCTGCAAACGTTTTCCGCTCAACAGCTCGTTGACTGTTATCCCAAGCTCGTTACACAAAGGCAACATCAACGAAACTTCGGGCAAGCCACCGCCACATTCCCATTTCGACACCGTTTTGTCGCTAATATGCAACAGGTCGGCAAGTTCCTTTTGCGTTAAACCGCGTTCACGACGCATTTCCGCTATAAATTTACCCGTTTGTTTTTGGTCCATACACATCGCTCCTACGGTTATTATAGCAAAGAATACCCAAAAAATACACCCACGCTCCGTAGAGTTTATCCTAAAATCACTCTATAGGCGGTAGAAAATCAAATCAATTTCGCCAAAATCTTTTTTAAAGCGTATTTGCAATGCTCATAGGTCAAGCCACCTTGAAAATATGCGGTGTAGGGCTCTTTCACGGGCGCGTCCGCAGAAAGCTCGATACTCGCCCCCTCCACAAAACAACCCGCTGCCATAATCACCTTGCTGTCATACCCGGGCATATCCCAAGGCTCCAACGTCACGTAGCTGTCCACGGGCGAAGCCTCTTGCACGGATTGGATAAAATCACAGAGCTGTTTTGCCGTATCAAAACGGATTGCGCGCGTGATATCCGCAGGCGTTTTGTCCAATTTCGGAAAGTTTTCATAACCGAGATTTTCCATACATTTGCCGATAAGAAGACTGCCTTTTATCGCTTGATTAACCGTATGCGGCGACATAAACAAGCCTTGATAGAACAGTCGCCAGCCGTATGCATACGAGCCGACCTCATTGCCAATCGAAGGCGCGGTAAGGCGTTTGCCTATCAAATCTACGTATTTTTCCTTACCGATAATATACCCACCCGTCGGCGCAAGGCCACCGCCGGGGTTTTTTATCAGCGACCCAACCGCTACGTCCGCGCCAACGTCACAGGGCTCTTGTTTTTCTACGAATTCACCGTAACAGTTGTCCACGAAAATACAACCTTCAAACCCAAGCGAACGGACAAAATCGCAAACCTCGCCGATTTCCGCAACGGTAAACGCATCGCGAAGCTCGTACCCACGAGAACGTTGGATATAAATCATTTTCAGAGAATTGCCAATGCGCTCCATATCCGCTTTTATCTGCGCAAAGTCAAACTTTCCGTCCGCCGTAAGCTGTGTACAGTCAAAAGATATGCCAAAATCTTTCAACGAACCATTGCCCTCGCCGTTAATTACGCCGCGAATCGTATCGTACGGCAAACCCGAAACGCAAAGTACACTATCTCCCGTACGCAAGACGCCAAACAATCCTACCGTAAGCGCGTGCGTACCGCTGAGCAGTGCAGGGGAAACAATCCCCGCCTCTGCGCCCATCGATTCCGCAAACACGTCGCCGAGCACAAATCGCCCTTCATCACCGTAGCCATAGCCCGTTGCGCCGTTAAAATGCCGAATTGCAACCGAATGCTTATTAAACGCCTTTAACACCTTTTCTTGGTTAAATTCGCTAATTTCATCTGCCAAAGCAAATTGTGCTTTGAGCTGTTCTTCACTTGTTTTAATCAATTCTTCTACTGTCATATACATTTCTCTCATTTTAATTATTATGTCACACATAGGTATTATGTCTGGCATAATACCTTATTTTATCAATTTACAAACTTCTTCCGCCGTCGCGCGCTCTGGGGTTAAAAACGTATGATTTTGCTGACGTTTAAAGAAGGTTTGTTGCCGTTTTGCGTAATTACGGGTGTTTTTTTGGATTAATTCCAACATTTCGTCTTTCGTCGCGCCAATACGCAGCCCTTCCGCAATCTCTTTGTAGCCAATCCCCTGCATACATTGCATTTCTTCGGTAACACCGCCATCTAAAAGGCGTTGAACCTCGTCAATCAATCCGTCTTCAAACATTTTTTCAACTCGCATATTAATGCGTTCATATAAAACGTCACGCGGATATTCAATGGAAACGGACACAAAATCAAACCTTGGTATCATTGTGTCTTGTTGCGCAGATTTCGGCTTGCCCGTTATATCATAGATTTCCAAAGCGCGAATCACTCGCTTTACGTCGTTATAATGCAGTTTTTCCGCGCTTTCGGGGTCATTTTCGCGCAAAATGGCGTGCACGTATTCCTTTCCGTTGCTCTCCGCCAACGCCTCGTATTTCGCGCGGATTTGCTCGTCTGCGCCCACGTTCCCAAATTGGCTCTTATACAGCAAGGAATTGATATAAAAGCCCGTTCCCCCACAAATAATCGGCGTTTTTCCCTCGGAAATCAAGCGTTCTACTATCGGCAACGCCATATTTTCATAATCGCTGACGGAAAAACCCTCCGTAGGCGATACAACGTCAATCATATAATGCGGAATCCCGCGCCGTTCTTCCGTACTCGGTTTTGCCGTTCCAATATCCAAACCACAATACACGAGCATGGAATCCGCAGAAATTATCTCTCCGTTCAATTTTTCAGCGCAATCCAAAGACAAAGACGTTTTTCCCGAAGCTGTCGCGCCACAAATTACCAGCACTTTCGCCATCAAACAATCCTCTTAAACATCTTTTCCAATTCCGTTTTGGTCATTTTAACAACGACCGGTCTGCCATGCGGACATTTTAAACCCATATCGCCATCCATAAGCGCAAACAACGCGTCGATTTCCTCAGCAGTCAAATCCATACCGCCCTTTACCGCCGCTTTACAAGCTGCGCTCGCCAATTTATCTTTCAACAAATCCTCCAATTTAATACCGCGATACACGTTGATATCCGCCAAAATATCGTGGAAAAAAGAATTAAGATCTATCCTTTGCAAATCAACAGGTATTGCAGATACCGATATTTCGTTTTCGTTGTTTTCACCAATATCAAAGCCCATCGCCTTGATATCCGCAAGCCGTTCGCGGATAAAGCCCATTTCAAAAGCGTTTAATTGCATCGTAAAGGGCACGAGCATCGGCTGTTGCGCAATCGTGCGATTTTGCATTTTTTCACGTAAACGGTTGAAAATCAAGCGTTCGTGCGCAGCGTGTTGATCGATAATAAACACTTCGTTTTGACGTTCGTACAAAAGGTAGGTATTGAACAGTTTTCCCGCGTACACGCAGTTGGAAACGTTAATTCTGCCTTGCTGATTCTTTTTATCAAGCGACTCCAAGTACCGTTTATTTTCCGCAAAATAATCAATATCCGCGCCGTTATTTGTTTCCCCTTGGGAATCTTTTGCGCGGTCGGGATCTTCCAAAATCATTCTGTTTCGCTCAAAATAGAGCCCCGGGAAGGACTTGTGCAATTTTTCCGCGCCGTATTTATTGGGCGTATGCTCTATGGGCGGGCCATAATCCCCTTCAACCGGTATATACGGCTTAATTTTGGAATTGGGCGTAAAGCCTTTATTTACTTCCTCAAAGGGCACCTCGCCCGAATATTTTTTATCCGCGTAGCGCGGCAAAGCTTTCTCTATTTCCTTTTTCGCCTCTTCGTAAGAAAGAGTCGAAAAACCGAGATTTTTCTTTTGCTCTGCTGCCTTTTGCTCGGATTGCTCCAAACCCTTCGCTACCTTTTCCTCGGGCGTTTCCTCCGTAATTTTCGAGAAATCAAAGGTTATTGTTTGCGTGGTTTTCTCTTCTTTCTTGACCTCTTCCGCCGTCGGCAACGAATCGGGCACAATATATTCAAGCGCCTGCGTTTGACCGTCCAAAACCGCGGAAACAACACGATAAATAGAACCGTAAATAATCTGATTATCCGCAAAGCGCACGTCCGATTTATTGGGGTGCACGTTTACGTCTACAACCTCTGTAGGCACGGTAACGTGCAAAACGTAGAAGGGATATTGACGTTTCATTAAATAGCTAGAATACGCGTTACTAATCGCAGCGGAAATCGTCGCGTTGACGATATATCTGCCGTTTAAAAAAACGCTTTGATAACTCTTGTTCGCTTTATAAAAGTTTTGATTGCCGATATACCCGCGTACACGCACCCCGTGACGCTCCGCATCGATTTTAAAACACTCGCGAACAACCGCAGCTCCGTACACACTAACAATCGCGTCTTCCATACCGCTGCCATACGATTGCAACACCTTTTTCCCATCGCAATAATAGGTAAAGGCAATATCCGAACGGTTGAGAATAAACCTCGATACGAAATTGGTAATCTCCGTTTCCTCCCCCTTGTCGCCTTTCAAAAACTTCAAACGAACGGGCGCGTTGAAAAAGAGCATCTCAACCTTTACGTCCGTACCTTTTTCCCCAGCGACCTCAACGATTTGCCCCAATTCTCCACCGTTAGACGAGAGCTGATAACATTTCGCGCCTTCAACCTGCGAGGTAATCGTCATACGGGAAACGGATGCAATGGACGCGACGGCCTCACCACGGAACCCGAGCGTCAAAATATTATCCAAATCTTCCGCTTTGGCAATCTTGCTCGTCGCGTGTGGCAAAAACGCCGATTGTAAATCCTCGCGCGCAATACCGCAACCGTTATCAACCACGCGAATCAGCTCCTTACCGCCCTTTTCAACGTAAATCTCTATCTCCGTCGCGCCTGCGTCAATCGCATTTTCCACAAGTTCCTTTACGACGGAATACGGACGGTCAACCACTTCGCCCGCCGCAATTCGATTGTATACTTTTGACGGCAATATATTGATTTTTGCCATATTAATTCTCCGTTTCTAATTTTTCTTTCAAATCCCCAAGCAGTAACAGCGCTTGCATCGGCGAAAGGGTGTTAATGTCAACGTCTGCAATCAGCGATTCGATTTCCGTCAGCTCCCTTTCCGTCTTTTCTTCTTCCACCGAGAGTTCTATCTGCATCTTTCCACGCGCAATATCACTCTTTTCGAGCGACCGCAAAATACCCTTTGCGCGCGTAGTAACTTCCTTGGGTACGCCAGCAAGCGACGCAACCTCAATACCAAAACTTCTATTGGCGCCCCCGCGCGCAATCTTGCGCAAGAATACGATAGAGCCCGCTATTTCTTTGACGGTAATTTTATAATTCTTCACACCGTCCAACGAGCTTTCCAGCTCCGTCAGCTCGTGATAATGGGTAGAAAATAACGTCTTCGCGCCCACCTTATTCACCAAAAACTCAATGACCGCCCACGCAATCGACAAACCGTCGTAGGTACTCGTCCCACGCCCAACCTCGTCTAAAACAAGCAAGCTATCTTTCGTTGCGTGCAACAAAATCGTTGCGACCTCCGTCATTTCCACCATAAAGGTACTTTGGTCGAATATGAGATTATCGCTCGCCCCGACGCGAGTAAACACGCGGTCGGTAAGCGGAATTTCCGCCGCCTTTGCAGGCACGAACGAGCCGATATGCGCCATAATGACAATCAATGCAATTTGTCGCATATACGTACTCTTACCCGCCATATTCGGACCCGTAATAATCGCGCAACGATTGTCTGCGCCGTCCAAAAGGGTGTCGTTGGGCACAAAGCGCTCTTTGGAAATCGCCTCGACAACGGGGTGCCTGCCGTCCGTAATCGATAACGCAGCACCGCTATTTTGCATCTTCGGGCGCACGTAACGGCGGTCCTTTGCTACCGTCGCCAGCGCAACCAAGCAATCGAGCAACGCCAAAGACTGCGCTATTTTTTGTAGCTTTTCAAGATTTTCAAACAAAATATCCGATATCTGTTTATAAATGCGCGCCTCTAATTTAAGCGCTTTTTCGCCTGCTGAAAAAATCTTTTCTTCCAATTCTTTCAGCTCTTCCGTAATATATCGTTCACCCGTCGTCAACGTCTGTCTGCGGATGTATTCTTCGGGAACTTTATCCTTAAAGGAATTGCTGACCTCGATATAATATCCAAAAACACGGTTATTTCCCACCTTCAACGTGCGAATCCCCGTACGGTCGCGTTCGCGCTCTTCAATCCCCTTAATCACCGCCGTGCCGTTCTTTTGCAAAGCGCGATATTCGTCAAGCTCCGCATGGAACCCATCGCGAATATACCCGCCGTCCTTCATCAGCGCGGGCGGATTGGGATCGATTGCCGCCGTCAGTAAATCGGCAAGCTCCTTCATATCGGGAAGCCCGTTGATAATATCCGTAACCGCTTTTGAGGTAAATCCCGTCAATTGGAATTTTAACGAGGGCAACATAGAGAGCGACGTCGCCAAAGCAACGCAATCCTTCGGCATTAAATTCCCGTTGGAAATCTTACCCGAAAGACGTTCCACGTCCTTAATTTCGCGCAAGGTTTCTGCAACGCCAACACGCGCCACGGACGAATTATAAAATTCTTCCACACCGTCTTGGCGATACGCAATCTCTTGAATATCTCGCAAGGGCGAAAGTACCATACGGTTGAGCATACGCGCACCCATGCCCGTCTTGGTCTTATCCAAAACCCACAAGAGCGAACCATATTTTTTATTTTCGGAATTATTGCGAACCAACTCTAAATTACGCACCGCCGTCGAATCCAACGTCATGCATTGGTCCAAATTGATAACTTTGAGAGAATTGATATTCGCCAAAGCATGCTTTTGCGTTTCACGCAAATATTCCACGAGCGCGCCCGCCGCCGCAATAATATTCTCTTTTGCCGCAACGCCGTACGCCGCAAGCGAGGTCGTATTGAACTGTTCGAGCAAATTCTTTTCCGCGTGCTTTACGTTAAAAGCCCAAGGTACGTAACAGGAAAAAGGCGGTAAAAGATTATGTTTGACTTCCTTTAAAGTTTTGCTTGCGAGTAGCATTTCTTCATTGCAGACGATTTCCGCCACCGACATTTTGACAAGCTGCCCGACCGCGTCTTCCACCGCCGTTTCGCCCACAAACTCTTCCGCCAAAAATTCGCCCGTTGTGATATCCGTCCAAGCAATCGCAACGCCGTCCGCGCCTTTAAAAAGGCAAGCGATATAATTGTTACGGCTCTCGTCCAGCATCTCGTCGTCAATCAGCGTACCCGCCGATACAATACGCACTACGTCGCGTTCCACAAGCCCTCTACCCGCCTCTTTGGGATCGGAAAGCTGATCGCAAATCGCCACCTTTTCGCCAAGCTCAACCAGCTTTGCAATGTACGTATCCGCCGCGTGGTACGGAATACCGCACATCGGCGCGCGTTCTTCAAGCCCGCAATCTCTGCCCGTAAGCGTTAAATCAAGGAGCTTGGACACCTTTACCGCATCGTCAAAAAACATCTCGTAAAAATCCCCGAGACGGTAAAATACCACGCAATCTTTATATTTATCTTTCATTGAAAGATAATGTTGCATCATTTGTGAAAGTGCCATACTTTTGCCCTGCCTTTCTTTACCCTTTTACCATTTCGCCAAACAGCGAAATACCGTTCGCGCGTGTGATTTTCAGGGAAACAAACTCCCCAACCACGTTCTGTTCGCTTTCAAAATAACCCATACGGCCAAACTCGTCCCGACCCAAATACAAGCCTTTTTTCTCATCGAAATCTTCGCAAAGTATCTCCACGGTCTTGCCGACGTATTTCTCTGATTTTTTACGCGTGAGCGAATTGACCAACTCAACCAACCGCATAATGCGATTTTTTTGTACGTCTTCGGGAATTTGATTGTCCATGGTCGCCGCTTTCGTCCCTTGCCTCGGCGAATATACAAAAGTAAACGCCGACGCGTAATCTACGGTTTTTACCAAATCTTCCGTTTGCAGATAATCCTCTTCCGTTTCCCCAGGGAACCCGACGATAATGTCCGTCGTTACTTCTGCCTCGGGCAGGCGGGATTTTAGCATTTCTATCTCTGCCAAATATTTTTCACGGGTGTATCGGCGGTTCATCGCTTGCAAAACCGCGTTAGAGCCCGATTGCACGGGCAAATGCACAAGTCTGCATATTTTGCGATGCTTTTCCATAACACGCACCACGTCCTCGTTAAAATCTTTCGGATGACTCGTCATAAAGCGCACACGGAATTTCCCCTCTATCGACGCCACCGCGTCCAACAGCTCCGCAAAGCTCATACCCGTATCTCTGTCCGTGCCGTAGGAATTGACGTTTTGTCCAAGAAGGGTAATTTCACGATAACCCTCTGCAACCAATTTTTTTACCTCGGCGAGAATATGTTCGGGTTTTCTAGAACGCTCTCTGCCTCGTACGTAGGGCACGATGCAATAGGAACAAAAATTATTGCAACCGTACATGATATTCACCCACGCGTTGGGATAGCTCGTACGGTACGCATCGTCCGTTTCCACGATTTCCCCTTCCGTTTCGCGTATCTCGATGACCTTCTTTTTCTGCGCGCGTTTGCGCAAAATCAAATCGCCAAGCGTTTCCAAATTCAACGCCCCGAACATAATATCGATAAAGGGAAATTTCTTTTTTAAAACGTCCGTTTTTCCCTTTTCCTGCGTCATACAACCGCCAACGGCAATGAGGAGCTCGGGTTTTTGCTTTTTCAATTTCTTTAACGCGCCGATATTGCCAAAAGCGTGGTTTTCGGCGTTTTCACGGATACAGCAGGTATTGAAAACGATAATATCCGCCTCTTCAATGGGCGTTTCCTTTTCATACCCGATACGACGCAGTATCCCCGCAATCTTTTCCGATTCGTGCACGTTCATTTGACAACCGTACGTTACGATGTGATAATTACCCGACATACTTTTCACTTCTCTTCCTTTTTCGCTACGCGAAAAGATACACGTATTTTCTCCATTATACACTTTTTTTTGAAATTTATCAACTCTTTGCGAGCACACGCGCGCGATTTAGCCAATATTTATGATAAAATTTTACGATAAAAACGCCAGCGATTACCCATACTGCAGACAATGAAAATTATCAGAAACCTTTTATGGATCGGCTTTTTAATTTTTATACTCTCGATATTATTTGCGCTCGGGTATTACGTCACCGTCACGAAAAACGTTGCCCTTAACCCACAAAAACTCGTTCTCAACGAACAAAACGTTGTTGTTTACGACGAAAACGGCGAGCCAATCAAAGGCGTTTCCGCCCTTTTGCATGCCCAAACGGTTGCCATTGAAGAGATTCCGCAACACGTGAAGGACGCTTTCGTTTGCACCGAAGACAAACGATTTTATCAGCACGGCGGGTGCGACGTTCTGCGCATTGGAAGAGCCGTTTTAAACAACCTCAAATCGAGAAGTTTTAAAGAGGGCGCGTCCACCATTTCGCAACAGCTTATCAAAAACACCCATCTGAGCCAAGAAAAAACGTTGAAACGGAAATTGCAAGAATGGAAACTGACAAGACAATTAGAAAAACGCTACGAAAAGGACGAGATTTTAGAAAAATACCTCAACACGATTTATTTTGGGCACAACTGTTTCGGTATTGTGTCTGCCTCTGATTTCTATTTTCAAAAAACGCCGAGCGAGCTTTCTCTATCCGAAGGCGCTATTTTAGCGGGATTGGTAAAATCCCCCAATAATTACTCCCCCTTTAAAAACCCCGAACGCTGTCTATCACGCAAGAAAAGCGTTCTTTCCCTAATGCTGAAAAACGGAAAAATTACCGATAAACAACAGCAAACCGCCGTAGAAGAGCCTTTGCCCGACAACAATTCCTCCGCCATCGCCAAGGGATTTTTGCATTTTGTTTTCGATGAGTTGACCGATCTTTCCGAAAAATATCACTTTACCGTCGGCGGCAACGTCGAGATTGCAACAAATCTTGACCAAGCTTTGCAAAGCGAATTGGAAGAATTGGCGAAAAATATCACGGAAACAGACAAAAATATCCTTATTTTGGACAATGAAAGCCACCTTTTTAAGGCTTGCGTTTCTTCCGTTGGCGACATCAAGCGCTTGCCTGGCTCCTTAATAAAGCCTTTGCTTGTTTACGCGCCAGCTTTGGAAGAAAATATACTTTCCCCCGCAACGCCGATTTTGGACGAAAAAATCAATTACGGCGGATATGCGCCCGAAAATTACGGCGGAGTGTATCACGGTTACGTCAGCATGCGAGAGGCCGTGGAAAAGAGCTTAAACGTGCCCGCGGTAAAAACCTTGGAAAGCGTAGGCGTCGAACAAGCCGTTCAATATATCAGCCGTATGAATTTGCCGATTGAGCGTAGCGATTATTCGCTTGCGCTGGCGCTCGGCGGCATGCAAAACGGATTTCGTTTATCTGACATCACGGCGGCATATTCTACGTTAGCAAACGGCGGTGTATTTCAGCCTTGCGGTTTTATAGCAAGCGTCAAAATCGACGGTGTAACCGTCTACGCAAAACCCGAAAACAAAACGCAGATTTTTTCAGAAGAAACCGCATACCTAATGAGCGACGTTTTGCGGACTACGGCAAAGAACGGCACAGCCAAAAAATTGCGTTCTCTTCCCTATGACGTCGCCGCAAAAACGGGCACGGTCGGTACAGCAAACGGAAACACGGATGCGTACGCCCTGTCCTATACGAATAACGAAGTAGTATCCGTATGGTTGGGCAACGCCGACAACCGCAAAATCGAACACACGGGCGGCGGATTGCCGTGTTCAATACTCTTAAAGATAAACGAATATTTATGCAATCAAATCACCTCTGAGAATTCCCCTCAGCCACAATTTTGCAAACCTGAGAGTATCGTGGAAATCGCCTTGGATAAAGTAGCGTACCAAAACAGCCATAGCCTATCCCTTGCTGATGACATTGCGCCCCCGTCTTATCAGTTTAAGGAATTATTCAGACAGAACGCAATTCCTTTAAATAAAAGCACTTCTTTTTCTAATCCGTCAATTATTCCGCCGAACATTAAAATAGAAAACGACGAAGTAAAAATCGTATTTAATGATAATTCGCCTCGCTATTACACCTATAAAATCGAGCGTTATGACGGCGAAAAGAAGACTATTTTATACGATGGAGGATATTTAAACGAATTCAAAGACGATACAATTAAAATGCATAAACGGTATATTTATACCGTAACACCCGCCTATCAAGAACACGTTGGCGCGCCGATAATACTTCCTTCTGTCTGCGCACAAAACAACAAAAATCAGGACGAGCAAAACAAGGAAATTCTAACAAAAAATTGGTGGGAATATTAAAAAAACGCACCCGTCGGAAACGAGCCGACGGGTGCAAATACTTTCGCATTATTTATTCAATATCAATCACTTCCAAACTGTCCATCGCCGTTGCTAACAAGCCCTCCATATCCAGCTTGCTCTCTTCTTTAAGCACGTCTTCTATCTTCGGTCTTGTAACGGGAAAATCGGGCAAAAACACCGTACAGCAATCTTCATACGGTAAAATCGACGTATCGTACGAGCCGATTTTTACCGAACGGTCAATGATTTCGTTTTTATCAAAACCGATTAGCGGACGGAGCACGGGCAACGTTTCTACCACCGAATTGGACGAGGTAACCCCCTCAATCGTTTGGCTGGCAACTTGTCCCAAGCTTTCCCCTGTAATTAAGCATTGCGCGCCGATTTTTTTCGCGTGTCTTTCCGCCAATCGATACATAAAACGGCGCAACAGCGTAATCATATACGGCGATTTACAATGCTCGTGAATTGCCTCTTGCACGTCCGTAACCTTGATAGAATACAAACGCTTTACCCCCGTATATTGCGAGAGTATATTGGCAAGCTCGACCACCTTTTCCTTTGCCTGCATATTGGTATACGGATAGCTGTGGAAATGCAAACACTCGACAACCATACCGCGTTTTGCCATCATGTGCCCCGCAACCGGGCTGTCAATACCGCCTGAAAGTAACAAAAGCCCCTTCCCCGCCGTACCTACGGGCATACCGTTTGCACCCTCGATAAAATCCCCGAACACAAGCGCGCGTCCAAAATCGCGGATATCTACACGGACGGTAAAGGACGGATTGTGTACGTCCACCGAAAGCTTTCCTTTCGTATAATCCAAAATCATACCGCCAAGCTCACGGCTGATTTCCACGGACGTCATCGGATATTTTTTATTACCGCGGTGGGATTCCACCTTGAACGTTCCGCTGGGTTTCAAAAGCAGTTTCGCAGCCTCGAAAATCGAATCCAAATCGGAATCAGTTTCATAGGCAACGCTGATCGTATGCACGCCGAAAACCTTTTTTAAACGGTCCAAAACTTCTTCCGTTTCCTCTTCCGCAAAGTCTTCGATTAAATATCGACCGCTCTGTTTTACAAATTTATATGAAATGCCTTTCAAGGATTTTTGCAAATTACTCTCAAACTTACCCTCGAAAAAGCCTCTGTTTTTACCCTTTAAAAACAGCTCCGCATATCGAATAATGATTACTCTTTTCATTTTAATTTTTCCTTATTTCATACGTTTTTTGAGATCCAATCCAATCTCGTTCAAAATCCGCGCCGCGCGCTCCACGTCTTCTTCCGTCGTTTCGGGCGAAAAGCTGAGTCTCAACACACCGTCCGCAGTCTTTTCATCGTACCCGCAAGCCAAAACCACTTTGCTGTAACGGTTTTTTGCGTTCGACGAACAAGCTGAACCCGTCCCGACAATCAAACCTTTATCATCTGCCATGTGGAGCAAAATTTCACCGCGCAAGCCTTGCGCCGAAACGCTAAGTATGTACGGCGTACCGTTTTCTGCCGAAAGGCGAATATACACTTCCTTGTCAAGCAATTCCCACAGCCGTTCACGATAGTCCGTTAAACGGGCATAATCTTCTTTTATCGTCGCAAATTTTTCTTCCGCCGCGTAGACAAACTGCATAATACCAAAGGTGTTTTCCGTACCGCTACGCCGACCGCTTTCTTGTCCACCGCCAATCAAATAAGCGGGCAATACTAACGATTTTCGCTTTATCAGCGCGCCAACACCTTTTAAACCACCGATTTTGTGCGCGCTAATCGAATACAAATCTACTTCTTTTGCAAGCTTAAACGGCAATTTTCCGTACGCCTGCACGCCGTCGCTGTGAAAAATCACGCGCGGATTTTTCTCTTTGACGAGTTTTGCAATTTTATTGATATCGTTGATCGCGCCGATTTCATTGTTGACGTGCATTACCGACACAAAAGACGTTTTTTCGTCCACAAGCGCAAGCAGTTTTTCGACGTTCACACTACCGTCTTTGTTGAGTGGAGCAAAACGAGGCTCCGCAATCCCACGCGTTTTCAATTCGTGAAAAGCTACTGAAACAGCCGAGTGTTCCCCCGCCGTCGTAACGGCGTTTCCTCGACGCGCAAAGGAAAAGATTGCCTGATTGTCCGATTCCGTACCGCACGAAGTAAAGACAAGCTCAAACGCTGATTCGTCCGCAACCCTAGAAAGCAAAACGGAGCGCGCCTTTTTCAGCTCGCCCTGCATTGCAAACCCCTCCTTATACAAGGCGGAGGGGTTATAAAATTTTTCCGTCACGTACGCCGTAGCGCGATCAAACGCCCCTTTGTTGGGCTTTGTCGTTGCGGCATTGTCCAAATAAATCATTTCTGTTTCTTGTCCTGCATTACGTAATCGCGATCGAGCGCCGTGCGTTTTGCAAACTTCATAATATTCATAAGCAACGCTTCTCGGCACTCCAAAACAAACAATTTCTTGCCGTCGTAATTCGCAAGAATATACATAAAAAACTTACCTTCTTCCGCCTCAACGTTGGACGTGCAGAAAACCTTTTTCGCCGTAGGATCTGCGTGAAAACGATCAAAAGACGGACTTTCCACGTCGCCGATTTGTATGATATCTTCCACGTCGAATTTTGCCACCAAACGACGGCGGTTGATATTGATAACCTTTGCAATGCGCAACTCACCCGAAATAAACGAATAATCGTAGCTGACGTTGCTGCGCGCTCTCAATCGGTTAAAAACAAACCAAAACCCCGCAAACATCAACGCAAACGAAATCGTCATGATAAAACCGCCCCATCCATTGCTGACCGGGACAAAGGAAACTGCAAAAATCACAACGGCAATCGCCACAGCCAAACAGGCGTACGAACAGTAGCTTAAAATTTTATATTTCCGCGCACCGCCCTTCGCGTTTCTTGCTATTGAGCTTTCCTCGTAAAAAGCTTCCATTTTTTCTCTCCTGTTGTATGTTATCAAAGAACACTTCGTTAGATTTCAAGCGTGCCTTCGTATACCGTCTTAACGTTGCCCATCAATTCTACGTCGCCGTCGGAATGATAGTTTACCGTCAAGTCACCACCGCGAAGTTTTACCGTGACGTTGGTATCCTTTTCGCAATATCCCGCCAAAACCGCCGCAACAACCGCCGCGCACGCGCCCGTACCGCAAGCCCACGTTTCACCGCTACCACGCTCCCAAACACGCATTTTTATCGTAACCTTGTTGACGATACGGATAAATTCGGTATTGATACCCTCGGGGAAATATTTACTCGTTTCAAACAGCGGGCCAACCTTCTTTACGTTGATTGCGTCTACCTTATCGCAGAACACAACGCAGTGCGGATTACCAACGTTGACAAGGGTTACGTCGTAGTCCTTACCGCCAATCGCCACCTTTTTACCCACGATTTGTTCTTCATCCCAAACGCAAGGAATATTCTTGCCCGCAAGCTCCGCCTTGCCAAGATTTACACTCGCCGTGTTTACCTTACCGCTAAACGAATACACCTTTACGTCGTAAACGCCTTTCATCATCTCTATTTTCAGCTCCGTTTTGCGAACGATACCCTTTTCATAGAGATATTTTGCTACGCAACGGATTGCGTTACCGCCCGTAGGCGCTTCCTTGCCGTCTGCGTTGAAAATACGGATTTTAGCGTCTGCAACGTCGGAGTTTTCAATTAAAACGATACCGTCGCCACCAATTCCGTAATGGGGTTGCACGTAGTTTACTGCAATCGATTCGGGGCAAGTGATTTTGCCGTCGCGGTTATCGAACACGATATAATCGTTACCGCAAGATTGCATTTTCGTGAAGTTCAACTTCAATTTTTCCGAACGCAAAGCGTTGATATCAACGAGTTCGGTATTATCCTCAGTAAAACGACTAGCAATAATATCAGCAAGCGCGTTTGCCGTATCCAAGGACGTGAGCACCGTAATACCGAGCAGAATCGCATGGTGATGCAAACGGATAAAGTCGTTGATGGATTCCATATCCGTCTTACCCGTATACACGATATAGTCAATCTTGCCCTCGTCCATTAATTTGATAACCGTATCGGTCGCGGACAGTCTTTCCACGACTTGACAATCAAAACCAAGGTCGTTGATAACCTTCGCCGTACCTTTGGTTGCGTACATCGTACAGCCAAGGTCGCCGAATTTCTTAGCAATCGTCAAAACGTCAAGCTTGTCCTGATCGTTTACCGTCATATATACGCCGACAGGTTTGTCTTCAGAAGGATGACACATTTTAAAGCCCGCCGAAACAAGACCCTTGAACATCGCCTCTTCAATCGTTTTACCGATACCCAAAACTTCGCCCGTCGATTTCATTTGAGGTCCAAGCTGCGAGTTTACGTCATTGAGCTTTTCAAAGCTGAAAACGGGAACTTTTACCGCAACGTACGGCGAGGACGGGTAAAGCCCCGTGCCATAACGCAATTTTTTCAGTTTTGCACCAACGATAATCTTGGTTGCAAGCTCTACCATCGGCACGCCCGTTACCTTGGAAATGTACGGAACGGTACGCGACGCGCGAGGGTTTACCTCGATGACGTACAACTGTCCGCGATAGATAAGATATTGGATATTGATAAGACCTTTCGTCTTTAATTCGAGCGCCAACTGTGTGGAAACCTCGATAATTCTTTCCAGCATCGTATCTTCAAGGTTATACGGCGGGTACACGGCAATAGAGTCACCCGAGTGAATACCCGTACGTTCGATATGCTGCATAATACCGGGAATCAATACGTCCGTACCGTCGGAGATTGCGTCTACTTCGAGCTCCGTACCCATCAAATATTTATCACAAAGCACGGGGTTCTCGATACCCTGCGCCAAAATAACGTCCATATATCTGCAAACGTCTTCCTGCGTAAACGCAATCGTCATGTTTTGACCGCCGATTACGTACGAAGGACGGAGCAATACGGGATATTCGAGTTTTTCCGCCGCCGCAAGCGCTTCCTCTTTCGTCATTACGGTGATCGCCTTCGGACGAGGAATAGAATATTTTTCAAGCAACGCCTCAAAGCGTTCTCTATCTTCCGCTCTGTCAACGCTGTCCGCGCTCGTACCCAAGATGCGGATACCGTGCGTATCAAAATACGAACAAAGATTGATTGCCGTTTGACCGCCGAACGTGATAATTACGCCGTAAGGTTTTTCTACGTCCAACACGTGCTGAACGTCTTCGGGGGTCAGCGGTTCAAAATACAGTCTGTCCGCCGTATCAAAGTCGGTGGAAACCGTTTCGGGATTGTTGTTGATAATAACGACTTCGTAGCCAAGCTCTTTGAGCGTCCATACGCAATGTACGGAAGAATAGTCAAATTCGATACCTTGACCGATACGGATAGGTCCCGAGCCGATTACGACGATACGCTTTTTCTTCGCTTTGTCCACGAAAGGCTTTGCCTCGTCGTGCGCATGCGGGTCGAACGTCGAATAGAAATAGGGCGTTTTTGCGGGGAATTCCGCCGCGCAGGTATCTACCATTTTGTAGGCAACTTTCTTGCGATAAGGCACCTTTTGACCGCTCAGCGCCGCAATATCCTTGTCGAGATAACCAAGGCGTTTACCCTCGTCGTACAATGCTCTCGTCAGCTTTTCACCGCTTGCAAGACGCTCTTCGTAACGGATAAGGTTCATAAACTTATTCAAGAACCATCTGTCGATTTTCGTGATATTGAACACTTCGTCCACGCTTACGCCCTTTTTGAGCGCCGCGTATACAACAAAAATTCTCTCGTCCGTCTTTTCGGGCAATTTTGCAATCAACTCTTCTTTCGTCGAGTGCAAGAATTTCTTATAATTAAAGGTACTGCACGAAATTTCCGCACCGCGCACCGCTTTCATCATCGCCATTTCAAACGACGTACCAATGGACATAACTTCGCCCGTCGCTTTCATACGCGTACCGAGCTCGCGCTTTGCATACAAGAATTTGTCAAAGGGCCACTTGGGCATTTTTACAACCAAGTAGTCGATGGTCGGCTCGAAACAAGCGTAGGTGTTGCCCGTAACGTCGTTGACGATTTCGTCCAACGTATACCCAAGCGCAATCTTAGACGTAACCTTTGCAATCGGGAAACCCGTTGCCTTGGACGCAAGCGCCGAAGAACGGCTTACACGAGGGTTAACCTCGATTACGGAATACTCAAACGAGTCGGGGTTGAGCGCAAACTGTACGTTACAACCACCCTCGATACCGAGCTCGGTAATAATCGAAAGCGCCGCCGTACGGAGCATATTATATTCTTTCGTGGAAAGGGTTACCGCGGGCGCAACGACGATAGAGTCGCCCGTGTGAATACCGACGGGGTCTACGTTTTCCATCGAGCAAACCGTCAAACAGTTGCCCTTGCAGTCACGGATAACCTCAAATTCGATTTCTTTCCAGCCCGCAATATATTTTTCAATCAAAACTTGCGTGATCGGAGAAAGCATCAACCCGTTATGAGAAATCAAACGGAGCTCTTGTTCGTTATACGCAACGCCACCGCCCGCACCGCCGAGGGTATACGCAGGACGGATAATAACGGGATAGCCGAGCTTATTTGCAATCGCAACGCACTCGTCCACCGTGTACGCGATATCGGACGGAACGCAAGGCTGATTGATTTTTTCCATTGTTTCCTTGAACAACTCTCTGTCTTCCGACCTATCGATTGCGTCGAGTTTCGTACCGATGAGTTTTACGCCGTGTTTTTCAAGGAATCCCGATTTAGCGAGTTTGCAACCCATCGTAAGACCGGTTTGACCGCCGAGTGATGCGAGCAAGCTGTCGGGTTTTTCTTTGATTATGATACGTTTTAAGCTTTCTTCCGTCAAAGGCTCGAGATAAATTTCGTCTGCGAGGGCTTTGTCCGTCATAATGGTTGCGGGGTTGGAGTTGCAAAGTACAACGTTGATACCCTCGCTCTTCATGACCCGGCAGGCCTGCGCGCCTGCATAGTCGAATTCTGCCGCCTGACCGATTACAATAGGACCGGAACCGATTACAAGAACTTTCTTAATATCACTTTTCTTAGGCATATTATTTCACCTCATCCATCATGGTAAAGAATTTTTTATACAAGGGGTTTTCGGGGTTGCCGATACTGCAAGCCTCAGGCATAAACTGCGTGCTGAACGCTTTCAAATCTTCGTATACAATCCCCTCGCAGGAATTGTCGTTGGCGTTTACAAAGCGCACTTCGCCCTGCGTTACGCTGTCGGACACAACCTCATATCCGTGGTTTTGCGTCGAGATATATACCTTACCGCATTTATTGCATTTTACGGGTTGATTGCTACCTCTATGACCGTATTTGTGTTTTACGGTTTTTGCGCCGAGCGCCAAGGCGAGCATTTGATGTCCAAGCCCGATACCGAAAATCGGTTTTTGACCGACAAGTTTTTTGATTTCCGCAATGATTTCCGTATTTTCCGCAGGGTTGCCCGCGCCGTCGGAAAGAACTACGCCGTGCGCGCCCGTTGCCAACATTTCTTCCGCAGACGACGTTGCCGGCATGTCGATTACGTTACAGCCTTGCGCCAACAGATTGTCTATCATACTCCGTCTTGCGCCAAAATTCCAGAGCGCAACCGTGTAATTTGCGTTTTCCGTTTCGTAGAAACCCTTTTCGTTTTTCGCCACCGCTTTTACGGCGTTTTCGATACGGAAAGAAGACATAGCCTTGATTTCTTCTTCCGTCAAAGGTTTTTTGCTAACGCGCGCGTTCATCGCCCCCTCTTCACGTAAAATCTTCGTGATCTGACGGGTATCCACGCCGTAAATACCAATAACGCCCTGCTCTTTGAGATATTCTTCGAGCGTACCTTCCGAACGGAAGTTGGACGGCTGGTCGCAGATTTCACGAACGACGTACGCAGAAACCCAAGCTCTGTCGCTTTCCACGTCGCTCTTCATCATCCCATAGTTGCCAATCAACGGAAACGTCTGTACAACGATCTGTCCATAGTTAGAAGGATCGGTAAGCGTTTCGATATACCCGACCATGCCGGTCGAGAATACGAGTTCGCCCGTGATTTCGCCGTCCGCGCCAAATGCACGGCCTTCGAATACGGCGCCGTTTTGTAACGTCAAATAAACCTTTTTGTTTTTCATATGCATTACCCTTTATATAAATTGAATTTTTACCGTTTTTACAAAAAATAAGACTGATTTTGAAAAATCAGCCCTGTTTCACAAAAGAATTATATTTTTGAAAAATAGAAAAACAAGCAATACCGCTAAGAGGGTTTGTCTTTCCATCTTTACGGTCTGCGTTCATATTCGTCTTTTGCATCAAATCTACAAAATACATAATACACCTGCTCATTTCTATATATTATAGCACCGAGCAATTTCTTTGTCAACTTCTCAATCGGTTTTTCGACAAAAAAATTATATTTTTTTTGATTGTTTTTTTGATTATCCACGCAAAGTCAATCGATACAACCGAACGCAAGGCTACGGAAATTCCCTTCGCCTAAATCGATTTCTATCGTAATTTCCTTTTCGGAAAGCAATTCTTGCATCATAGCGACGTTTTGCGGGAACTTTTTGCCGTCTTCAAACACGACGAGCCTTGCCTGCGCCGTCTTTACCGCAATTTTAACAGCGGAAAGGTCTTTTTTTGCATTCAGTTCCGTTAAGGCATACAAAACCCCGTCCGTATCCACTCGTTCCTTTAAAAGGCTTTTCTTTATCGCGGAAACACCAACGATTTTTTTTGCAAGCTCCCTTGCGACCTGCTTTGATTTCGCTCCCAACACCTGACAAGATAAGCCCTTTCGGTCCCCGCCCGTGATAATGGCTTTACAAACCTTTGTCAAAACCAGTTGCAAGGCGTCGGCAAATTTTTTATATTCGGTATCAGCGTATTCGATTTTGCAATTTCCCGCCTTTCCGTTCGCCATAATAAACGCCACGTCGTTGGGCGAGGATACGCCGTCTATATTTAAGCCGTTCAAGGTTTCCCTAACCGCCGCAGAAAAAGCCTTTTGCAACATTTCGGGGCTGATATTTACGTCCGTCGTCAAGAAGATAATCGTCGTTGCCATATTCGGACAAACGTGCGCCGTCGCTTTGAATAACACACCGATTTTGCAAGGAAACGCGCCGAGTTCAAACAGATAGGAAAGCTGATTTCCAATGCCGTCAACGCCTGTAAGCGCGCGCACCGCCTTTTCCCCGCCGTCTTCTCGATTAAGACAAGCAGGCAAAGCTTGAACACCCCGCTCGAAATTCTCTAAAAATAAGGGCTTTCCCACTTCGCCCGTGGAGGCAATCAAAATATCTTCCTTGCGAATAACAAAGCGTTTTTCCACCAAATTGCAAACCTTATCCGCCAGCTTTTCACCGCCCTCTACGAACAAATTCGCCACACCGCCGTTTACCACAATGGCGCGCGCGTAACCGTCGCGCAAATGTTTTTTGGATATCATACTCGGCGCACCGCAACAATCCCCCTCAGCGTATACCGCGGCGGTTGCGCAGCGGCAATCGGCAAGAAGTAACGCAAGATCCTCGCCCTGCGCGCGAATTCCGCAAGCGCAAGCGCCCGCTAAGAACCCGTCCGGAGCACATATTCCGCCGTCGATTGGAGTCAATTTTCTGTTTACGCCGTTCTTTCTCATCTCTTTCCCGTTATTATTCCTCAAACCAAAGTTGCGATTGGGTTACCAATTCCCCGTTGTCGTTAAAACCGTGCGCCAAATAACTTCCGTCTGCAAGCTTTTTACGATAAAATCGGAGCGTTTCGTTTTCACGCACTTGCTTTACGTAGGAAATCATAAAGCGTTTTAATTTCATACGCGAAAGCTCGTCAATGGAAAAGCAATTCAAGCAATAATCGGCGTACCGCGTATTGTTGACGTGCATATTGTGATCGTACTCGGAATTTGCGATTTTTAAGGTAAATTTCAGCTCCCCTTCTTCCGCCGTAAACGTCGGAATTTTCCAACGCAAGCCATCGAAGAGTTTCGTCGTATTATAAGTAGAATAATCTTGATTTTCCACCATATCCGATTTTAAAATCTTCATCGTGTTTCTATCAATTAAACACCAACGGGAGGTTGCGTTGACGCACAGTTCAGTGTTCCCCGAAAAAATTTGGTATTCCCTACCAAAGACGACGTGCGAGGGCGGCGTGGGCCACGTTTTAATACGAATCGTGTCCCCAATGACAATAGGCTGTAAAAACTCGCAATATATATTGGAAACGATAAACGCATACCCACGCGGTTTTACAAACGCATAACCAAAACCCAGCTCGTCCGCGCTGGAACAAGCCACCTCTTCCAAATAGGCAAGCGTCGTCGAAAGTTTTAACTCGTCCTTGAAATCTACGTCGCAATATTTAATTAAAAAATCTTTGTTGTGTTCATATTTTTTCATAGCGATTATAGTATAGTACGTTTGCCCAAAAAAGTCAATGTTAGATGGGTGAAAATTTTAAAAAAACGCAATATTTTTCTATATTTCTTTTCGTATTATATTGACAAAATTCACTCTTTGTGATATAATACTATACGTAAGATATAAATACAGCCAATTCCTTTATTTTTCAAGCTTTTTCGCGGTTTAGTAATTGAGTATTATATCTGACAAACAACTACTCTGTCTGACAAAAAATACACAGGAGAAAAACATGGAAAAAGACGACGTGCTTACCCAAGACATCGGTATCACCGGCGGCGAAGAAAAACAGCAAAGCATCAGCGCTGACCTCATTCGCGGACACATCAATACCATCATTTTACGCAGTCTTTACGACGGCGACAAATACGGGTATGAAATCATCAGCGAAATCGAAAAGAAGAGCGGCGGTTTGTATTCGTTAAAACAACCCACACTCTACAGCGCTCTCAACCGTTTAGAGGCATCCAATTACGTAACCTCGTATTTTGGAGAATTTTCCAACGGCGGTAGAAGAAAATACTTCTCCCTCACCGACCTTGGCAAACAGGTAACCGAGGATAACCTTTCCGCATGGGAATACTCGCGTACAATTATCGATAGCCTCATCTCCGACGGCAACGCGCATTACGATTTTTCATTTATCACCGAAAAACAGCGCGAGCTTGACGAGTTAAAACGCGCCCTTGCCGCGCGCGAAGAAGCCTTAGCGGAAGAAAAGAAAGCCCTTTCCAATCTTCGCAACGAATTGCAACGCGAACGCACACTTTTGGCAACGCAGAGCGCCTCTTTATCCTCTCAAAAATCCGATTTCACCGAACTTCGCGACCGCGTGGAGGCGCAAACCCGTGAACTCGAAGAAAAGGAAATCATTTTAAACGAAAAGCAAGGCGAATTGGACGCAAAAGAGCTTGCGTTACAAGAAAAGGAACGTGAAATTGAAAACGCAAAAGCCGAACTTGCCCTCCGCGACCAAGAAATACAAGAATTGAAAGCTTTGCTGGAAGAACAGCAAAAGGCTTTTGCGGACACAGAAAAGAGTTACCACGAAACGAAAGCCCTTTGCGATACGCAGGCAGACGAACTCTCCCTCGCACAAAAACGCCTTTCCACCCTACTCGAACAAAACACCCTTTTACAAGCGGAAATCGACGAGTTAGAAAGTAAATTGGAAACCGCCGTCAACGAGCAATCGACGGCAAACAGCGAAGAATTGGTCGCCGCGAAAGCAGAAATCGCCGAACTCCAAGCGGAATTGGCTGATAAACGCGCCGTCATCACCTCTTTGAACACAGCAATCGCCACGCAGGAAAACTCGATTGCGGTTTTAAAGAGCGATTACGAAACCAAATCGAGCGATTATTACAACCGCACTATCGAGCTTCGTTCTCAGCAGGCGCAAATCGAGGCGCAACGCGAAAAATTAGACAGCGAAAAACGGGCGCTCACCGATAAAGAAACCTCGCTCTCCGCACGCGAAAACGAACTTTCCGATCGTGAAAGCAACCTTTCCGCAAGAGAATCTGCGCTCTCCGAAAGAGAGAACTCCCTTATCGAAAAGGAAAACGAATTGACAAGACTGTCCCAGCAAGTAGAAAGCTCGGAAGTTTTAAATGCAGAACGCGCGGAATTAGAAAATCAAATCCAAACCTTAGAGGTCGAAAGAAACGCGCTCCGCACCGATTACGAGGCATTGGAACAAACCAAGACCGCCTTGGAAGACGAAAAGGCAAAACTGCAAGAACTCAAAGACAGCTTGCAAGCAGAACGCGAGGACATCGACCGTACGCGATACGAATTGACGCAACAAGAATACGCTTTGGAAGAAACGCGTAGGTCCTTACAAAGCGAGCAGACGGAAACCACCGCCTCTTCGGAAGACGTACAACGCAAATTTGCCGATTTACAAGCGCGCGAAGACGAACTGTATAAAAACAACAAAAAACTGCAAGATGATTTGACTGTTTTGCAGCAACAGCAAAAAGAATTGGCCACAAGACAAGGCATTTACACACAGCAACAACTCGAATTCGTTGCCCGTAAAAACGCCTTAACCGCACAAATTTTTGATTTTGAAGACAAACTTGCCAGCTATAATCAGCAAGTAAAAGTCTACAACGAAAATTTGGAGGCATTGGAAAGCGAGCGACTCGCTCTGCAAAGCGAAAAACAAAACCACGAAGAAGACAAACGCAATTTTGCCAAGCAAGTAAGCGATTTTAACGCTGAAAAAGTCGCTTTCAATACCGAAAGAGAAACTTTCAACCAAGAACGTATCGAGGCGCAAAAGAACGCGACAGACAACGAAAGCGGACTGCAAGCGCGTTTGGCAGAACTCAACGAGCGGGAAAAGAATTTAATTTTGCGTGAAAACGCCTTTGCGGCGCAACAAAACGCAGCCCTCTCCTCTTCTACTGCAAAGACAAACGAAAATGCGCCTTACGCACCGCCTTACGGCTACGCGCCCTTACAAGAACGCGCACAAAACGAAGGCATTCGCCTGCAAACAGCGGGCAGTATTCGTTCCCCTTACGGTTATCCCCCCGCGCAGTCAGCCCAATCGGCTGTACCGCAATATCAACAGGAGCCCGCAACAAACACGAACCGTGGCAATTTCTATAACGTTGGTTTAACCTTCTTTAAGTCGGCGTTTATCGTGTTGTTTATTATTGCGTTTGAAACATTGGCGGTATTCTTCTTAAAAGACCGTTTGAACAGAAAGGCAATCTATTACGCAACCGCGTTTGCCGCCATCGGCTTTATCACCTTTGTTACGGCGGCTATTCTGTACGCAAGCCGTTATAAACCAAACGCCAGACGGAAAAAGAACCCCTCCTACGTTCTGTCGTCTATGATTATTTTCGTCATAGCAGCAATAGCCGTTATGATGGTTGCCGTGTATTTTAGAGCAGACGTGCTGTCTAATTCGTCCGACTTGCTTTCGTACGTAGTTGTACCCGTATGTTATTTAGTCAACGTAATCCTCTTCGCGGCATTATATTATATGTTCTCCACGAAAGGCAATAAAAACAAATAAACGGATAAGTTAAACCGCCCTACGCTTGTTGCGCGGGGCGGTTTCTTGTTTTTGTTTTACGTGAAACCCAAACGAGTTTTCTATCAAATTTAACAAAGTTCTTAATAAAAACGGTTGACTAAAAACCTTTTATTTGTTATAATAACAGAGTATTTTAGACGCGGAGGCGTAGCTCAGTTGGTTAGAGCGAACATTAGGTCGGAGTTCGCGCGAGCCTTGCGAAGCCTTGATGCAGAGCATCAAAACGCTCTCGCGTCCACCACAATTTCATAATTCGGAGGCGTAGCTCAGTTGGTTAGAGCGGACATTAGGTCGGAGTTCGCGCGAGCCTTGCGAAGCCTTGATTCAGAGCATCAAAACGCTCTCGCGTCCACCACAATTTCATAATTCGGAGGCGTAGCTCAGTTGGTTAGAGCGGACATTAGGTCGGAGTTCGCGCGAGCCTTGCGAAGCCTTGATGCAGAGCATCAAAACGCTCTCGCGTCCACCACAATTTCATAATTCGGAGGCGTAGCTCAGTTGGTTAGAGCGCTACCTTGACATGGTAGAGGTCGGAGGTTCGAGCCCTCTCGCGTCCACCACAAAAAAAACCGTCTTAAAGACGGTTTTTTCTTTATAAAATTGCGCCGCTCAAAACAGAGCGGCGCAACTCAATTTCTTAAATTCTTACGCTTTCATTGCCTCTTCGATAGCAACTGCACAAGCAACCGTCATACCAACCATAGGGTTGTTACCAGCGCCAATCAAGCCCATCATTTCTACGCTTAACTACGCATTAATTTGTGAAAACGCCATCAAATACTTTGTATTATAAGACTTTAATCGTAAAAATCAATTACGCGAAACACATCGTTTTTCATTTCACTAATTACATTATATCGTATTCCAACGTATTTGTACATAGTTTTTTTGCGAAAAAAATTATTTTTTAAAAAAATTTACATGTTTCTTTTATAATATAAATAGTTTTTGCTAAATTATATGAGAATGATAATATTTTGTGCTCTGTTATTATTCTTAATACGAATAAAAGGAATTTAAATTACAATGGAAAACGCAGAAAAAAACAATAAAATTAATAAGGCGGTTGAAACCTTAACTAAAGAATTAGACGGACTATCATTTTTATAACTTTTTTATAGCCTACACATGTTTCACTCTCAAAAAGTGGAATAAGTGCCACATCAGGTTTATTATTTGAATACCCTAATTGTTTTGCAATATCATAGACCTCAACAACATTTTCATTAACATTATGCTTTCCACACAATGCGTAGAGCCCTACAACTTTATCACTTGTCTTTACCGTACTAATAGAGAAAAGATATTTAAATTTCAATGCCGCAAAATAATGATTTTTCACAACCGCCAAATCAGAATATTTTGCATCAAGAATTATATACTCGCTTCCTTCATAGCCTTCAACCTTAATTATATAATCAGGCGTATAGTAAGAGAATTTTCCACCATTATCCTCTGCATCTGTATAAATGCTTGGAAATTTTAATGTAGTATTACGATACAACTCGATTGCATTATTTTCTGTCGGATTAGATGAATATCCTTGCCCAAAGATTATTGGCTGATAGAAAACCGAAATTCGTTTACTTGGCGTTTCAAACACAAAAGTATTATTATATATCGTGTTTTTGTACAACGCTTTAGATGGCATTTTATAGTAAAAGCGCTTCACTTCAACCAATTCATTGTCTGGAATTTCTTCTTGAATTCCATTTAACATTTTTAAAAGAGCATAATATTCATATAATTGATTATTTACCAAGAAAGGTAATAAGCATTCTTCTTTCTCTAAATTATATGCGCCAAACCTAAACCATTGCACAATGCTACACCTGTGCTGAATAGAAAATTCGTCATAACCCAACATTGAAATTCGGTAAAAGAACATTCTTTAATATTAGGTTTCTTCAAAAGCAACTGCAATTCCTGTTCGTTATACGTTTCAATATGATTTTTATCAACCTTGATTGCCTGCATCTTGAAATGCGGAATATAACCTTCGTCCATAAAGAAATGAATCGTCGTAATGAAATCACGTAAATACGAATTTATGCTGACATCGTTATCTAATGTCGATTTCAAATGCAAAACGTAGTCTTTATAGGTATTGACATCAATATCTTCCACCAGCATATTCTTATCGAAATATTTATAAAAATAACCATAGCTTTGACGATAATGCCGTATCGTTCCTTCTCGTAAATTTCGTTGCCGACAATATTCTAAATACTTGTTGCAACCTTCTTCAAAAGTCAGGCCCTTCGTAGCTGACATCTTTAATTTTTTCATTGTAAAAGCCTCCAAAATTCGCATATAAAAAATCAGACACATCACGATGGTTTTACCCAAAATGATGTGTCTAACTTTTTTCTTATTTTATTTTCGCGATTTGATTTTTACAATACTCTACAAAAGCTTATAAAATCGCTGAAAGCCTTATGAATAAAGGCTTATTTCATTGCTTCTTCGATAGCAACTGCGCAAGCAACCGTCATACCAACCATGGGGTTGTTACCAGCGCCGATCAAGCCCATCATTTCTACGTGCGCGGGAACGGACGAAGAACCTGCGAACTGCGCGTCGGAGTGCATACGTCCCATCGTGTCGGTCATACCGTAGGATGCGGGACCTGCCGCCATGTTATCGGGGTGAAGCGTACGACCCGTACCGCCACCGCTTGCAACGGAGAAGTATTCTACGCCGTTTTCGTTACACCACTTCTTGTACGTACCTGCAACGGGGTGCTGGAATCTCGTAGGGTTCGTGGAGTTACCCGTGATGGAAACGCCAACCTTTTCGAGTTTCATGATAGCAACGCCTTCGGGTACGGAATCGGAACCGTAGCATTTAACTTTTGCTCTGTCGCCGTCGGAGAACGCCTTTTCGTAAACGACTTCTACCGTTTCCGTAGCGTGGTCAAACTTCGTTTCAACGAAGGTGAAACCGTTGATTCTCGCGATGATATACGCAGCGTCTTTACCAAGACCGTTCAAAATAACGCGGAGGGGCTGTTTTCTAACTTTGTTAGCGTTAAGCGCAATCGAAATAGCGCCTTCTGCCGCCGCAAAAGATTCGTGACCAGCCAAGAAACAGAAACATTCCGTTTCATCGGACAAAAGCTTTGCGCCGAGGTTGCCGTGACCAAGACCTACCAAACGGTTTTGCGCAACCGAGCCGGGGATACAGAACGCCTGCAAACCGATACCGATAGCAGCAGCCGCGTCAGATGCTTTCTTGCAACCCTTCTTAATCGCGATTGCCGAGCCTACCGTATACGCCCAAACTGCGTTTTCAAAACAAATCGGCTGACCAGCGCGAACGATTTTGTCGCAGTCAACGCCCTTTGCAAGGCAGATATCTCTGCATTCTTCTACGGAAGAAATGCCGTATTCTTTCAAAACTGCATTGATTTTATCAATTCTTCTTTCATAACCTTCAAATAAAGCCATTTTCTTATCCTCCCCTATTATTCCTTACGAGGGTCGATGAACTTCACCGCGCCCTGTTCCGCAGAGAATCTGCCGTAGTGGCCCATAGCCTTCTTATACGCTTCGTTGGGTTCCATGCCTTTCTTGATGAAGTCGGTCATTTTGCCAAGGGAAACGAATTCGTAGCCGATAACTTCGTTGTTTGCGTCAAGCGCAAGGCGGGTTACGTAGCCTTCTGCCATTTCAAGGTATCTAACGCCCTTTTGCAAGGTCGAGTACATCGTACCAACCTGCGAACGGTGACCTTTACCGAGGTCTTCAAGACCTGCGCCGATAACCAAACCGTCGTCGGAGAACGCAGACTGCGATCTACCGTATACGATCTGCAAGAACAATTCTCTCATAGCCGTGTTGATTGCGTCGCAAACCAAGTCGGTGTTGAGCGCTTCCAAAGGCGTTTTGCCGGGAAGGATTTCCGCTGCCATTGCAGCCGAGTGCGTCATACCCGAACAGCCGATCGTTTCCACGAGCGCTTCCTGGATGATACCCTCTTTAATGTTAAGGGAAAGCTTACATGCGCCCTGCTGAGGAGCACACCAACCGATACCGTGGGTAAAACCGCTGATATCTTTGATTTCTTTCGCATGAATCCACTTGCCTTCTTCGGGAATAGCAGCGTTTTCATGACGAGCAACGCCTGCGCCTTTTGCAACGCAGTACATCTCTTGAACTTCGGTAGAGATAGTCATTATGAATTCCTCCAAAAATTTTTTTATCGTAGTTTAAGTGGCAAAGAGCTTGTCCTTGCAGTATCTTTTTGGCTTTTGCCCGCCAAAAATACCACATTTTCCCTTATACCAACAATAAGTATACCACATCTTTTTCAAAATATCAACCGTTGCAAACAAATTTTTCCTGTTTATTTTCGTTTTTTTTCATTCTGCGGTAAGCATTGTTGTTCGTCTGTATGGCCAAGGGAATTGAACCCTATTAGCCACTCTTTTCGTCGGGCGCTACTCTACCATTAAGCTAAAACGGCATAATAAAAGGACAAAGGGAATACCCAATGTCCTTGTTTTTGTATTAAAAAAACACTTTGCAGTTAGTTGCAAAATGCTTTGTTTTTTATAAAATCCAATCGTCTGGGATAGGAAGATAATATCCTTTGAATTTTTCCCAAGTATGGAAAGGTCTATCCGTTTCATACGCCTCTTTTAACTCTTCAAAAGTATACGGCATTTGAAAAGGTAGACCTTCCTCATATTTTTTTTCATAATCGTTTATCAGCTTTGTAAATTCTCGATTGTGCGCCCTTTCTTCTTCCGTCATCTTTGCCTGATCTTCGAGCAACAATTTTCGTCCTCGCTCAAAACTTTTTAAATACTCTTCGTCTATCACAATCTTAAAATCTCCTCAAATATTTGAAATGATTTTGGAAAATAGGCACAATACTTTTCTACCATCCTTTTATTGGTAGAAAGAATACTCGTAAGTGTATCCTTTTGATATGCGCCCTACTATTTGTCCTTGCTTATTTCTATAAAAAGTGTCTTTTGAATCAATAATTTGCAAGTTTTGCTGATAGCGTTCAAATGTGCTTGCAACAAGGAATTCAGCATTGTCAATAGCCGACTTCAAATCCCTACTCTCGTTTGTTATTATAACATCACTTTCGGAAATCGTCAAGGATTTATCCCAAACTTTTCGATTTTCTTTGTATTCCGTCGCCTGGGCTCGCCTTGCCCGACGAAAGCCTGCCAACGTCTTATACGGCGCAGGTTGATTCTTCTTCGCGTAGTGCTCTTGCATGCGCTGAAATTCCAACGTTTCACGATTGAGTTGTCTGTTTCCCGCCTACAATGCTCAACCGATTGCGCCTATATTCGTGCTTTCTATAAACCAAGAATCTCTATCCGTTACATTCTTGGGATCATATTTATTATTAGTCTAAAAAATCTTCGGGATACAAACGTAAACGCAGCTTTTCAATGGCATGCTTTTCAATCCTCGATATGTACGAACGGGATATTTTTAAGACTTTCGCCACTTCACGCTGTGGCAAGGGAATTCCGCCCTTTAAGGCGTATCTGAGGCAAATAATCGTATATTCGCGCTCGGATAAAATCTTTTTGATTTGTTCGAGCAGTTTTTCCCGTTGTACGGAGCGTTCCACTTCTTCAAAAACGCAGTCTTCCTTTTCAAATAATAGGTCCATCAAAGTCAATTCATTACCGTCTTTGTCCGTGCCTATGGGATCGGATAACGACAGCGTGTTTTTGTGCTTTTTATTGGCGCGAATCAGCATTAAAATTTCGTTTTCAATACATCTTGCCGTATAGGTCGCAAGCGCCGTTCCATGCCCCGGTTTATAGGTGTTTATCGCCTTAATTAGCCCAATACTGCCCACCGAAATCAAATCGTCCGTTTCCGCCGCGCCCGTATATTTTTTGACGATGTGCGCCACCAAACGCATATTGTGCTTGATTAAAATCTCTTTCGCCTCTTTGTCCCCTTTCAGCGCCAAATCCAAATATTTTTCTTCCTCCTCCTTGGAAAGGGGTTTCGCAAACGAATTTTTCGTCCCGATTGCACCCGTGAAAAATACAATTCTGCCAAGTAACGTCCATATAAACTCCAAAAACATACCGCCTACCCCCTTGCTTGATTATCGTATGTTTTTGACAGTTTGTACTATAACCGAAAATCTTTTGTATTCTGTTTTTTTATTTTTCGTATGTCAGACATAGGTATTATGTCTGACATACTCCTTTATTTTAAAGGGATTGCGCAGCATTATTATGTCTGTCGTAATACCTATGCGTGACATAATAGACAGTTTTTGGAAAAACGCCAACGCACACCATTTGCGCTGTTCATGCAAAAAAAACAGGCGATTTCCTATCGTTTTGAAAGGAAATCGCCGTAAAATAAAGGGATTTGAGTCTGTCTGTAAGCCGAGTTCTGTCGTGTACGGTCATTTATCTAGGCTTGCCGTCGCCGACAAGCTCAAGCGATATTAACGGTATTCCGTCGGACGGACAGCCCTATTGACGGATACCCAATCTTGCAGCGGGTGGGGTTTACATGGCACGAATTGTTACCAACCCGTCGGTGAGCTCTTACCTCGCCTTTCCATCCTTACCGTAAAAACGGCGGTTTATTTCTGTTGCACTGTCCCGAAGGTCACCCTTGCCTGACGTTATCAGGCACCCTGTCCTATGCAGCTCGGACTTTCCTCATAGCTTTAAAAGCTCCGCGACCGTATAACAAACTCAAATCTTTTATCATTATAACACTTTTATTGAAAAAAAGCACTCGTTTTCTCTTGCCTTTTTATAGAAAATACAGTAAAATAGTAGAGAAATTTATTAATATGGATAATGGGTGAGAGTTGGCTCTTTTTTGTATCGTTGCCTTTTTTAGCTTTACAAGTAACCGCTCATATCCTTAGGAGAAACCATGAAAAAAACAAAAATTATTTGCACGATTGGACCTGCCTGTGACAACAAGGAAACGTTTTCCAAAATGGCAGACGCGGGTATGGACGTCGTTCGTCTGAACTTTTCACACGGCACACACGAGGATTTTGCAAAAAAAATCGCCATGATTAAGGAAGTCCGCAACGAAAAACAACTTCCCTTGCCCATCCTTTTGGACACGAAAGGTCCTGAATTTCGCATCAAAGCCTTCAAAGACGGCAAAATCACCTTAAACGAAGGCGACGCATTCACTTTTACTACGGAAGAAATCGAAGGCACGCAAACGCGCGTCGGCGTTTCGTACGCGGGGATTTGCGAAGACCTTGTCCCGGGCGATAAGATTTTGCTTAACAACGGCATGGTTGTGTTCCGCGTTACCGAAGTAAAAGCCCCCGACGTACATTGTGTCGTAGAAATCGGCGGTGTGCTTTCTAGTCGTAAATCCATGTTTTTCCCCGACAAGGAATTACACCTTGATTTCTTGTCCGACCAAGACAAGGCCGACCTTTTGTTTGGCATTGAACAAGACGTAGATTTTGTAGCCTTGTCCTTTGTTTCTAAGGCGCAGGACGTTATCGACGCGAAAAACTTTCTGAAAGAACACGGCGGTTCACACATCGACATCATCGCAAAGATTGAAAATCGCGCAGGCGTGAACAATTTGCTGGAAATTATGAAGGTTTCCGACGGTATCATGGTTGCCCGTGGCGACCTCGGCGTGGAACTTCCTTACGTAGAACTCCCCAACGCCCAAAAACACATCATTTCCGAGTGCCGTATCCACGGTAAGCGCGTTATCACCGCCACGGAAATGTTGGAATCCATGATTCACAACCAACGCCCGACGAGAGCGGAAATCTCTGACGTTGCAAACGCCGTATTCGACGGTACTTCCGCCGTTATGCTCTCAGGTGAAACCGCCGCGGGCGATTATCCCGTACAATCGGTTGCCGCTATGGCAAAAATCGTTGAACACGCGGAAACGCATACCGAATATATTCAAAACATTGATATTGACAGCTTTGAAATTGAGACAACTGCGGAAGCGTTGTCCCACTCCGCGGCAACCTTAGCAAAAGATTTAAACGCAAGCGCAATCGTCGTTTGTACGCGCACGGGCGGCACGGCTCGCAAAGTGTCCCGCTTCCGTCCCAATATCAATATCATCGGTATCACGACGGATATTCACGCATATCGCCAATTAGCGCTGAGCTGGGGCGTTTTGCCGACGATTACGGAAGAATATACCTCTATTGATATTTTGTTCTATTTCGCAAAACAAATAGCGAAAAAGAGCGGTTTGGTAAAGAAAGGCGACACGATTGTTATCACGGGCGGTACGCCGAACGGCAAAAGTGGCAATTCCAACCTCATCAACGTCGAAACCATTTAATTTTAATGCAAAAATCAACCCCGAGCTTGCTTGTTCAAGCTCGGGGTTTTATCATTGTATTTTTACGCAAAGGTTACGTAGCTGCGCAAAGCTACACGTTTTTCCATTTCTTTCAACGGCGTTTCCGTATCCCAAAGCATTTCCGCGTACAACGCCACGGGATACATAACGGTTTCTTCAAATACACCGTCTTCCACCAAAGCGTCCACACTCAGATTTCCGCCCTTCAAACGGCGCATTTCTTGCACCATTTCCAAAGCTTTGTCCGAATTTGCAATCCAACACGCCTGTACGTATTTCCAAATACCGCGTCTTTCTGCGGTGAGGTCTTTTTTCATGATTTGCGAGCTAACGCCGATATTTTGACGGCCCGTCAAATGACGGAACTGCCCCCAATCGAGGTTTGTAATGCCTTTTGTCACCACGCCGAAATAATCGTCTTTTCCGCGCAAATTGGCAATTTTACCCACCAATTCTTTCGTTTCGTCAAACGCGCCAATCCTCGACGCCAAATAATCAAACGGGAACGCCCCGCAGTCTTCCCAAACAATCTTCATGCGAGGGTCGACCTGCGCAATCGAGGGCAAACGGTCCTTAACCGACGTTGCGTGCAAACCGAATTCGATTTGCAAATCGGGATATTTTTGATAGAACAGCTTTGCCGTTTTATTAACGAAATCGGTCGCCGCGTTTGCTACAACCACGCCGTTGATATTGTCTTCCGTCAGCTCCGTAAAGGTCTGGAAATAAATACCGTCGCCCTTCAAGCCCGCATACTCGCGCTCGTATTTTTCTAAAATTTCCTTGTCTTTACCCTCTAATTTGGACGGGTCAACGCGGTTGCAAGCGGTATCCCAAAGCCACGAAAAGCCCCAAATTACCTTAATATTGCACGAATGTGCATATTCGACGATTTCGTTTGCGTTAAAAGGCGCAAAGTCGTTCCAAATCACCACTCTGTTCATTTTGAGCAGCATCATATTGTCGAAATATTTTTTATAATCGTAGATGACGTGCCCCCAAGTCCACAGCCCGCGCCCCGCAATCGCAGGCGCAGATTGTTCTTTAAAATCAAGCCAATCGTCCCACGCAAACATATCAAAATAACCGGGGCGCGCGTCGTGATGTACGTAACGAACGATATATTTATGATAAAAATCGATTGCGCCGTACAACACGCCCGCATCGTCAAACCCTTCAATCAAAATCACGTCGCCCTTGACGTTGATATAATATTCTTCCGATTTCGTGAGCGTAGCGTCCGACAAGTCCGCTACTTTGGGGTTATTTTTTTTCGTCCCTAAATAAATCAATCTTGCGTCCGTCGTATCGAAATTCTCGTCATATTTAAAACAAACGGGATATTCGTGCGTACATTCTTGACAGAAAATCGAAATTGTTTCCACCGCTTTTCGCTGCAAAGCGGAAAGCTCGTCACCGTAAACAATAATAATTTTTTTCATTTTTTGCTCCTTTTCCATTGACAAAGGTGGTTTTGTAAGTATAATTATATTATAAGCATTGGTCAATTTCTATATAGATTTTGATTAAAAAATAAAACTGTATTGACTTAGGCGTACAAATGTTCCAAGAAGAATTTAGAAAACGGTACACAACTATCCCTTTTGCCATTTATAAGGCGCATTGCAACCGCACCGAGGGCGGCGCCGTTTCTCACCAACACAAAGAAATCGAAATTCTTGCCGTGATTGAGGGCGAAGCCGAACTCTACGTCGATTCCCGCTTTTATAAAATTAAAAAGGGCGACGTCGTTGTTCTGACCCCCTATGCCATCCACCGTATCAAAGCGGATAAAAATTTTGTGACTTCCTATTACTGCATTTGCTTTGACGGAAGTCTTTTGTGCGACAAATCCCTTGTCAGCGTTTTGGAATCGGGCACGGCGGATTTTGAACACCGCGTCCCCGCGCAAACTCCCCACGCTCGTTTTATGTTTGATTGCGTGGAAAAGGCTTTTTTCGCTTGCGAAAATCAAAATATCGGTTGGGAAATGGAATCGGTCGGCCACGTTTCCCTTCTGTTTTCCGCCTTAAAAAAGCACGTGACGGTTACGGAGCGCATACAAAACAAAACCAAGAGCGATTTTGCAAAGAATGCTCTGTCTTATATCGCGGAAAATTTCCGCCAAGCAATCACTTCGCGCGATGCGGCGTCCGCTCTATACGTCAACGTCAGTTATTTTTGCCGAATTTTTAAGAAGACCTTTGGGTGCTGTTTTGCAAAGTATTTGAACGTTTATCGTTTAGAGCAAGCAAAATGGGCGCTTTTAAACACCGAAAAACCGATTACAGATATTGCTTTTTCGTACGGTTTTCACGATTGCAGCTATTTTGCTAAAACTTTCCGCGAGGAATACGGCATTTCCCCGCGCGAATATAGAAACACAGCGAGAAACGAGTAACTATTGTCTTTTTACACACTAACACATCTCGAAAAGCATGGCTGAACATCTGCGCAAATTGTGGACTTGTTTAAATACATAAGCGCATAAAAAAAGTCAACTATATTAATTCTCTCATATAATATTTTTAATGATACCATTATACCCGTTTAGATTTTCGGGCTTAAAAGCGTTGACTTTTTCATTTTTTCACTTATATTAATAATAGAAGTTTGACCGACGACCACCTTGGGTGTATGGCCGAGGCTATCTTGCATCAGCAGCGTTTCTTCAAACTTCTCTTATTTTAGACATATCATAAAAATCAACCACCACGCGCAAGTAATTGAACGGATATTTCCCTCTAAAACAATTCGTGTTCAATTTCTCGAACGTACGCAACAATACTCTCTTTGCTTGCCGTTTCTATCAAATAGCGATGCTTACCGCCTTGCTTTTCATAAAAATTCGTTTTACCGTTGTCCTCCACAACGCATTCGCCGTCCGCAGAAGCTCGGTAGTATCCGTTTTCGCCGAATAAACAATAGAGCGCCGCAATAACGTCCCAACTCTCGCGAGAATCCGCCTTAAATAACTTATAGGCACGTTTAATAGGCGTTTCAAGCATCGACGCCACTGTATCGGCAAAAGTTTTGACGTTATAGCCTAACTCAAACTCCACAAAGGTCATCTTTGCTGGGCAATTTTCGATAAAATTTTTCGACGAATAAACGTCCGACTTGATATTATATTCCACGTCAAACGTTTCGCCGTAAAAAGCATACCGCTTATCCGCAAAAATGCCTCCCATAACAACGACTTCCTTCACGTTCTGTGCCAAGATTTCTTTGCCGCTCAACGGCGAAATCTCGTCGGGGGGACTATCCAGAAAACGACTCATATTGTTCAACGGTCCGATGCACAAAATGGTTGCGTCCTTTACTTTGGCGAGTTGTTTTCTCATCAGCTGTACTGCGTTCAACCCCGATTCAGGCGCACCGTAAGAAAAATCCTTCAAAACATCATCGAAAAATCCTTCACGGAATTCACCGATTCCCCATTCTTTACCAGCAGTCGCCAAATTTTTCGTTTTGTAGCCGTAAAAACGGCAAACCATATCCAAATATTCTACCACCCTTGGGTTTGCCGACGTATGTGATACACCAAGTAAATTTATTTTTCCGAGTTTATGAAAATGTGCCATAATTGCAACGGCAGCTACGTCGTCACAATCGGAGCCCATATCGGTATCTATAAATATTTGCTTTATCATTTATAATGTCTACTCCTTATATCTTTATTTTAGCACTTATCCGTTGTTTTGTAAAGTGCAATTATATACATGGAAGAGAAGGAAACTTTTCATTTACTACAATATTCGATAAAAGTTTTTGAATCGTATCTGCGTCTTTAAATACTGGCGCATCTTCGATCCCCTTTTCAATATCTTCCTTTGATCTAAATATATATTCCTTAATAGTCCCTTCTTTAATTTTATCTGCCAATGTTTTCATTTCTTCATCGTAACAAAAAGGAAGAAGCAACTCTATCCCCGTAGAAATGTTGTTGGCAATCAAAATTTTTAAAATTTCATCACATTGTTTTACATCAGTATTTTCAAGATAATAATTAATACTTAAGAGCAACGCCTCTCGGTTGCAATAAATATTGTAAATAATCTCATATCTCAATGGCAATTCGCTATTTTTATTGGATGTTTTAGTTTTATCTATAAGCATCCGCAATACATCATAATTCCCATCTTTAATTAAGTCATCAAAAAGCAATTTCAGGGAACTGGTGTCTTTCAATTGTGCTTTGGAAAGCTCATAATCCCCCAGATTTTCTGCCGCCTTATTTTCCGCCTCCACTTTCCATGCCTTCAATAATTCTACAGGATACTTTTCTTCGTCCCTGTCTATCATCACAGAATGATTTTCACACATCCAAATACAATTTTCTATGGATTTTCTTTGCTTTTTATCCATACTTTCATCATATCTCGGTCCTCCAGGAGAAGCCGCACATATGTGGCATGCTACGCCAATACTTGCAACCCCCAAAGGATTGCCATACTGGGGTCCTACAGTTGCTATTCCGCACCCAGGGAAAGAACACCTGTACGCAACTCTTTTCGCTGCTTGATCTTTAACCTCTTTAGTAAAATTATCTCGTTTTGCCATTTTATTTTCTCGTCCTTATCAATAAGTTCTACATCATTTACTCAATTAAATTATACCATATTCTTTCATCTTTTCAAACAGAAAACTACAACTTAATTAAAGATTTTGAAGATTCTTTAGCCAAATATATACAGTTCTATAACGAAACACGTCCTCATAATACTTTAAAATATAATACACCCCAAAAAGCAGAACTTGATTATTGGTTGTCCAACCTGGGTTCGTAATCCTTACCCTTATAAAATTTATTTTTAAAAGTTGAACATTTCTATCTTTCAGCGTCCAAATACAAGAAAATAGGAAACGCCTTTATTTTTCATACAAAAAAAGGATTTAACACTCGAAAAATCCAAATGAACTGTTCGAAAGTTAAACCCTATTTGGGGATTTTTATGAAGTCTTTGGGGACAGCGCCGTAAAAATCGCAAACGCTCTGGAATTGACCTTAACCGCTCGGGATTGCGGTTTAGAAGAACGTGTACCTATGATTGGCTTCCCCTATCACTCGTGTGATACGTACTTTAGAAAAATTGCCGTAAATTGCAAACTTGTAATCGTGGAAGATAATGAAGCTACGATATACGTTCCAGAACAGAAAAAGCCCGTGGAAATGCCCGTAAAAGAGCAAAGCCCCCCTACCGTGTCGCAATCATCGGACGATTTAGACAGAGAAAGAGAGCTTTCTAAATTCTTTGATAAAGACGCACTTTGCGTTCTTTACGAGCTTTTTGATTATAACCTCGATATGCAATAAGGAGAAAAAATGCAATGTTAGATACGAATTACGTAAAACCTATACCAAAATACATACTCGCAAAAATAAAACACGAAGACAAAGTTTCTTATCACGTACACGCAGGCAATCAACGCTTTTATGCCTACCTTGCCACGTGGAAAAAAGAGCTTGTAAAAATCACCGTTGCCGTAAAGGAACACAAGGGCAAATGGTACTGTAAACAAGTTGCCGTTCACGGACTCCGCTCCCCTAACGCTATCGTGAAAGACGTGGAATACTTCTTCCTCGGCGGTTACGTCGTTGGTTGGCACGATCTTGGATTGTATAAAAATAGAAAGGCGTACGAAGACGGTAAATGGTATTCTTGCGAACGGAAATACTTTGATATGTACGCACCTGTCGTCAATTTAGAGTACTTGAAACGCTTTCCCGAATATAAATATAGCGTTTACCAAAACTACCCCGGCTCGGAGATTTTTAGATACTTGCGCTTTTATGAAGAATATCCGCAAGCGGAATATCTGATTAAAAGCGGTTTGAAAGCATACGCTCTGTCCAAAACGCTTGTAAGGCAAATGCAAAAGGACAAATCCTTTCATAAATGGCTGATTGCAAACCGTGATTTCAAGATGACACAAGGCGGTTATTACTGCCACGTTTTACTCAAAGCCTACAAGCAAAAGTTGGATTTGAAGAACCTGCAAGCCTACGAAGAACGGAAGAAAAAGTTCTTGAACGATTACAACTACAAAACCGTTAAAAGCGTTATATCATCGAAAGACTATAAACGCTTTTTTACTTATTTGGACAAAGAAGAAGCTTCGTTAAATATTTACGCCGATTATATCCACGCTTGTAAATATCTCAATATAAACTTGACGTTGGATAAAAACCGCTTCCCCCGTAATTTACGCTTTTGGCACGATTTACGGATAGACGAAATGTATCAGCGCAGAAAAATAGAACAGGCGAAAGCAGATAGACAACGGCAGCGTGAAATCCGCAGACAACAACGCGAACGAGCGCGTAAATTCGCCAAAATCGTGGAAACTTATTTACCCTTGATAAATTCCCCGAAAAGCGCAAAATTTGTCGTTATTATGGCGAAATCCCCCGCTGAATTGGTTGCGGAAGGCAAAGCCTTAAATCACTGCGTTGGCAGAGGACTTTACGAGTCGAAAATAGCAAACGGGCAATCGTTGATTTTCTTTGTACGCAAAGCAAATGCGTTAGACAAGCCTTTCGTCACCCTTGAATATTCTTTGGAGAAAAAGCAGGTTTTACAATGCTATGCAAGGGGTAATACAAAGCCTGCCGATAACGTTATGGATTTCGTGAACAATAAATGGTTGCCTAACACCAATAAACAATTGAAGAAACTTGCAGCTTAAAGGAGCGTATTTATGAAAAATTATCTTACCTTTTTATATGAAACGGATATTCGTGAAAACGAAGATAATCCGATTACCACCCCTTCCGTTAGGGAAGACGAGCTTTACGAAACATTACAAGCCATTTTGAAAAAAGAAGAATTTTTCAAAGTCGTGGAACTTATGGGGATTTACAGTGATCGGCTGGATAAAGAGTGCGAAGTCTATTTCAAAAAAGGTTTCCGCTACGCCGTTCGCTTTATTCTTGAATGCTTTAACGAAAAATTTTAAGGAGTAAAAACTATGAATACTTATTTTAGAATTACCGCTTATCACCCTCAATCCGACATTTCGTTTATTATCGACAGCGTGAATCAATATGAAGAAATCTGGGAATTTAGCGCCGATCTTGTTTCCAAAAAATGCAAAATTTTGGAAGTTTCCGAAAGAACGCAGTTCGACGATGGAAATATTCCAAGGGCAACCCCCAATGGCGATAACTATATCTTACGCGCTTGTATGAGCGGTAAAGTAGAAAAGCAAAACGCTTGTATCAACATCAATGGGCGTTTCTATGCACCAAATACTGGCTCTTAAAAATGCTATTTTTAAAAAATTTTATATAAATGCGGACCATCTGTCTCAAAAACGTTCACTTTAATGGTGTAGAAAATTCGGCAAAAATGGACGCGTTTATGTTTCCCGACGGGGAAATTGACCAAAATTTTCAAAAAGGAGGACAATGACTGAACAACAAATTAAATCATCTGTAAATTACATAAAAAAACTTGCTACATTCCCTGATGCAAGTGAACGTATTGAACTTTATTTAGACAGTCTTTTTGCAACTCAACCACCGCAAAAGGACGCTTTTAACGAGCAAAAAAGCAGCAATTCTTCTGCCGTTTCCTCGTTACTACATTTTACACAAAAGGAAATAAAAAATATGGCTACTACATTTAAAAAAGTATTTATTGCTAATGGGCTGTGCGCCCACGTCTTAAAGAAACCCAGCGGTAAAAAGTCCTACTGCTATGAAATTCGTTATCGCTCCAACGGCTACGATATTCGAGTATCATCGACCAATCTACAGAAAGCAAAAGAAAAATTTTTGAATAAAACCAAACCAAGTGAAATTGAAAAATATCATATAAGGAAATATAAGACAGGGAAAAACCTGCTAGAAGAGATTTTCGACGAGTGGTATCAATACAAAAAAGGCACAATTACAGACGGCGAATTGCAAAAGCATTACACAAACTTTCAAGGATTACCCGAAAATTTGCGTAAAGCGTCAATTTTTGAGATAAGAACACTTGACTTAGACAAAGTCTTGAAAGACGTTAAACCACGTAAATACGAAGATTTACGAACGTTGTTTAACGGCATTTTCAAGTACGCAATCGCAAGCGGTATTTTGTTACATAATCCCGTTGCGTTGATTAAGTTCAAACGTGCAGAACGACAATCGCGTAGCGCGTTATCCGTGACAGAGATTCACGATTTCTTAGAACGTGTAAAACGTCCCGAATTTGAGCCGATACGGCAAGGTGCATACTTGCTCTACTTCTTCGGTCTTCGCCCTTGTGAAATAGACGAAGAAACAAAAATCGATGGTGATTTCCTTATCACTCGCAACCGTAAGCGTAAAAACGGTAAAATTGAATACAAAAAAATTCCTATACCCTCGCAGGCACAGGGATTGCTCGATTTAGATAAGCCATTTGTATTTAATTGCACTCGCATTACGCGCGACAGATTACTAAAAAAAGTTCTTGGCGACAGCGATAAATGCGCCTACTGCTTACGGCATACGTTTGCCACGACTTGCCAACAGTACGTTCGCCCTGATATTGTCGATATTTGGATGGGCGATAGCCCACAAAGACTCGTTGGGAAGGTATATACACACTTTTCAGACGAATTTATGCGTTCACAAATGGATTTGGTCACATTTCCGATGTCTTAAACGCTAGAAACTGCTAAAATAAAGGCTTTTTAAGCGTTTTTTTTCGCCAAATCGTTCGCCAAACCACCCTAAAATCGCCTTTTCTTACGCATTTTTATGCAAAAACGCAAAAAAAATACGGTTTTATGCATTGATTTTTGCATAAAACCGTACTTTTGGCGCAGAGAAAGGGATTTGAACCCTTGTATACATTCCTGCATAACACGATTTCGAATCGTGCGCGTTCGACCGCTCCGCCATCTCTGCAAACAGCCTTTATATTATAGCCTATTACAATTAAAATTGCAACTATTTTTGCTCCGCTTTTTACCCCTTTTTCCCCTTTCTTAAATTTTTTTCAAAAAATATGTAAACAATACTTGACATATCCCCAGGCTTGTGTTATAGTATAAATGTAATGAAAACTTTACACTCCTCTTTTCGATACACAACGAAGACAGGAAGAATAGTTTCATCATAATAATGACAAGGAGAATATCTATGGAAAAACAAGAAATTTTAGAAAAAGCAAGACAAAAGAAAATTGTCGTCGGTGAAATGGAACAGGCTAAAATCAATAAATCGAACTGGATTGGCAATATTTGTGCTGGTATTGTTGCTGTTATCTTAATGATTATTGAGGGCGCGTTGGGACATTACTCGGCAATTTATGCTCTTGGCATGGTTTGTTTCACGTGGGCAAGCGTATTCTATTTTTGCTCCTATTTCATTGCAAAACGTCCCAAGGGCGTTTTAATCGGCGCAATTTTGGAAAGCCTTGGCGCCATTGTCATGCTTACGTTATATATTCTATTCAGCACGGGAGTACTTTAAGATGAATAACGATTTGATTTTACAAAACCGATTAAAAGAATTGCGCACAGCGAAAAAAATGTCGCAAGGAGAACTCGCTAAAACGGTAGGCACGACACGGCAAACGATTATTTCTATCGAAAAAAACCTCTTTAATCCCTCGGCAAAGCTTGCCCTCCTCCTTTGTCTTGCTCTCGACGAAAAATTTGAAAATATTTTTTATTTCTAAGTAAAACGAGGACTTTCTTTATGAATATCATCACCATCGAAAATATATGTAAAAATTACAAAGAGAAAAAAGCATTGGATAACGTTTGCTTACAAATAAAGCAAGGCGAACTTCTCGGGCTTTTGGGTGTAAACGGCGCCGGTAAAACGACCTTGATTCAAATCCTTTGCGGTTTAACGAAAAAATCAAGCGGAACGGTTACCATTGATACTTACGATTTAGACAAGGATATCGACAAAATTAAGAAAATTGTAGACATTTCACCGCAAGAAACGTCTATTGCCAACAATTTAACCGTAAAAGAAAATTTGGAATTTTTTAATGAACTTTACAATAATCCCCCCGATTTTATACAAGAAATCGTTGAAACGTTTCATTTAAACGACGTATTAAACCAACGCGCCAAAACGTTATCGGGCGGATACAAACGAAGATTATCCATCGCCGTCGCATTAATTTCAAAACCTAAAATATTATTCCTTGACGAGCCTACGCTCGGCTTGGACGTTTACTCTCGGCGAGAGCTTTGGAAAATTATAGAACGCCTGCGAGAGAACGTAACCATAATCCTTACGTCGCATTATTTAGAAGAAATTGAACGCTTATGCGATAGAGTTGCAATATTATCCAACGGAAAACTGTTGCAAGTAGGAACAGTCGCGCATATAAAACAACTAACAAACGCCCAAACGTTTGAGGACGCATTTATCAATTTGGTGGAGCTTGCAAATGAATAAGATTTTAATTTTTTCAAAGAGAAACCTAAAAGAACTATTACGGGACCCCTTAATCTATATTTTTTGCATAGGATTCCCCTTTATTATGCTCGTGTTGTTTCAAGTTATCAACAAATATACAGGGGGCAAAACTCCCATGTTTGAATTACGTTCGCTGTTACCTGCAATGTTGGCATTTTCCTACACGTTTGTAATGCTAATCACGGCGCTGAACATCTCAAAAGACCGACAAACCTCTTTTCTTAAAAGATTATATACTTCCCCGATGAAATCGCATGATTTTATCTTTGGATACGCCCTCGTAAGCGTGCTTATCGGCATTGCGCAAACAATTATCTGTGTTCTCTCTGGATTTATAATCTCTTTAATCACACAAGCCGACTTCCCGTCGTTTGGGGAAATACTCCTTTTATCGGTCAGCCAATTCCCTATCTTGCTTGCAAACGTTTTTCTCGGTATTTTATTCGGAACGATTTTCAATGATAAAAGCGCACCCGGCGTTTGCTCCATTTTCATTAATTTTGCTGGTATACTCGGCGGTTGTTGGATGCCGCTTGAATCAATGGGGAATTTTGAAACGTTTTGTCGGTTTTTACCCTATTATCCCTCCGTTTACCTTGGTCGCGTGATTACACACGCCACGAATAATCTTGGACTCGTTTATACGTTTGACGCAACCGCTGCCCTCGGAATAATTCCGATTGCATTATTTACAGCCGTCAGTATCGCCCTGTCCTTTATTGTTTTTAAGAAAAATATGACGAACGATAAATAATTGTTTCTATGCAAAAAAACCGCGATTAACTAAATCGCGGTTTTTTTATCCTTACTCTGTAAATTAGTGTTTAAAGTGTCTTTCGCCGACGAAAATCATTGCAATCCCCGCCGCGTCGCAAGCGTCGATAGAAAGCTGGTCTTTGATACTGCCGCCCGGCTGTACGATCGCCGTGATGCCCGCCTTTACGCATTCTTCTACGCAATCGGGGAACGGGAAAAACGCGTCGGACGCCATAACCGAACCCTTGATTTCATCGCCCGCGTGCGCAATCGCTTGCTGAGCAGCCCAAATACGGTTGGTCTGCCCCATACCGATACCCGTCGTTCTGTCTGCCTTACCGACAACAATTGCGTTGGATTTGGTGTGTTTTACGACCTTCCAGTTGAACATCAACGCTTTCATTTCCTCTTCCGTAGGCGCGCGTTTGGTCACCACTTTCAGATTTTCGGGAGCGAACAACGAATTGTCGTAATCTTGAATCAACAAACCGCCGTACACTTTCTTCATATCGTATGCGCTCGATTCTCTCTTTGCCTTGATGTCGGGCAATTCCAACAAGCGGATATTCTTCTTCGATTTCAAAATTTCAAGAGCGCCTTCGGTATAGCTTTCCGCAATGACGATTTCGATGAAAATTTTGTTGATTTCGGTTGCCGTAGCCTCGTCTACTTGCCCGTTGATAGCCAAAATGCCACCGAACACAGAAACGGGGTCGCTCTCGTACGCTTTTACGTAAGCTTCGTGAATCGTCTTACCAACGCCCACCCCGCAAGGATTTGCGTGTTTACAAGCCACTACGCAAGGCTCTTCAAACTCTTTCACAAGCTCTAACGCGCCGTTTGCGTCGTTGATATTGTTATAGGAAAGCTCCTTACCCCAAAGCTGTTTTGCCTTGGAAAGCGAGCCCGCGCGAATAAATTCTTCGCTGTAATAGGACGCGCCTTGATGGGGATTTTCGCCATAACGCATATCCTGCGTCTTTTCGTACGCAAAGGTGATGCTGTCGGGATAACGGATATCAAGCTGCTGCGCAAGATAATTGGAAATCATGCTGTCATACACCGCCGTATGCGCAAACACCTTGTATTGTAAATATTTTTTGGTATCGAGGGTAATTTCTCCGTTTTCCAGCTCGGAAAGCACTCTTTCGTAGTCCTTAGGGTCAACGACAACGGCTACGTCTTGATAGTTTTTCGCCGCCGCGCGAATCATTGTAGGCCCACCGATATCGATGTTTTCCACCGCGTCCGCAAAGGTTACGTCGGGTTTGGAAATCGTCGCTTTGAACGGATACAGGTTTACCGCTACGATATCAATCGTGTTGATACCGAGCTTTTCAAGCTGTTCCATATGTTCGGGATTGGAACGCATCGCCAAAAGCCCTGCGTGTACAATCGGATGCAACGTCTTTACTCTACCGTCCAAACATTCGGGGAAACCCGTCAATTCGCTGATACCGATAACGGGCAATCCTGCGTCTTTGAGCGCCTTTGCCGTACCGCCCGTCGAGATGATTTCGTAATCGCACGCAATCAATCTTTGGCAAAATTCGACAATGCCCGTCTTGTCGGAAACACTAACCAATGCTCTTTTTTTCATAATATAAATACCTCTGTTATTATTTGCTGATTTTTGGTACATACTCTTGGTATGATCATTTTATACGTATTGCTCGTTGCCTATATCATCGCCATTAATTTCTACGCCTTTTTATTGGTAAAATCGTTAAGAGATAAAGACAAACAAGCGGAAATCACCCGCGAAAACCGCGCGTATTCGTCCAACGAGGAGAATTCCGAGGAATACCCGCCTACAACGCAAAGCACCTCGAAACCGCCCGAAAAAACGACGGGAAAACTGATTATAACCGGTTTACTCGGTGGCGCAATTACCGTTTACGCATGTATGTTCGCCTTTAAATATAAGCGCTCGGATTTGCTGTTGATGGTGTTGATGCCCTTACTTGGCGTACTGAATATCTACCTTTGGGTTTTATTGTTCCGCTCGGGCTTTTCCTTCTTTGTTTGGCGGTGATACCGACAAATCGGTTTCCCATTGTTATCTGTCGGTTCTCCGTCAAGGCGCGTGTTTACCACGCGTTTTTTTTATTATAGCATATTTTTTTTAGGTTAGACAAGCAAACAAACAGCAAGTTTTTGATTTTTTCACAAACTTTTCTTCCTTCGTTGTTTTTTATCCACACTCGCCGAAGATAAATAAAAATTTTTCGGAAAATTTTACAAAAAACGGCGAAAAATATTTGACAATTGCTCGGAATAATGCTATTATATACAAGCGTTGTCGATGCGGCGGTGGATTGCGACGAAATGCGGGTGTAGTTCAATGGTAGAATTCCAGCCTTCCAAGCTGGCCGCGTGGGTTCGATTCCCATCACCCGCTCCACTTTCTATTTTAGAAGAGCGTCGGATGCGCCTGTAGCTCAGTTGGATAGAGCAACGGCCTTCTAAGCCGTGTGTCAGGAGTTCGAATCTCTTCAGGCGCACCAATATATGGCGGGCATAGCTCAGTTGGTTAGAGCGCCAGATTGTGGCCCTGGAGGTCGTGAGTTCGATTCTCTCTGCCCGCCCCACTTATTTTCACATTGGGGTGTCGCCAAGTGGTTAAGGCACCGGATTTTGATTCCGGCATTCGTAGGTTCAAATCCTGCCACCCCAGCCACAGGTGGCCACACCGAACAAAAGCCAATCTGGCCCATTAGCTCAGTCGGTAGAGCACCTGATTTTTAATCAGGGTGTCCGGAGTTCGAGTCTCCGATGGACCACCATTTTTCTGGATGATTAGCTCAGCTGGTAGAGCAACTGACTCTTAATCAGTGGGCCCAGGGTTCGAGTCCCTGATCGTCCACCAAAAGCACATAATCCGAACCTTTACATAACGAAGAAGTTCGTTGCCTTGGTTATCGGATTATAAAGACAAAAAGACGAGGATTATTCCCCGTCTTTTTTCTTTTTGATTTTATCGTATATCTTCCTAACCGCCGCCGTCAATGCTATGCAAA
>SVHT01000002.1 GCA_015055615.1 Clostridiales bacterium
CATGTGGTCAGACCGAGAAATTGATGATTTTTCGACATTCGGGAGAGCCGAAAAAGTCAGTGTTTGTGGGGGTTTTCGGCTCTTCTCGAAAATTATACGCCGAGCGTGGTGATTGAGTCCCGAACGCTGCGCGCTACCAGCTGCGCTACGCCTCGATTTGTTTACCTTTAATTCCTCGATAAACGCAACCATTATAACAGATAGATTTTTAAAAGTCAAACCTTTTTACGCCATGTTTTCACATTTTTTCGTCTCGCACAAAATCAACTTTTCCATTTTTTTTCAATCAGCGTTTTCATCACAAAAATTTCACAAAAAATTGTAATGTGATTTGTATCCATAGGGAAAAAGTCTTGACAAAAATTGCTTTTTTGTATACAATATTATATGCTGGTAGAATGGGGTATTGCGCAAAAGCCAAAACGTGGCATCCGCGCCCCCCTAACACAAGATAAACAAAGAGTGAAAACTCAGGAGGCTATATGAAGAAATCAGTAAAACGGTTAGCTTGCGCGGCGTTGTCCCTTATGATGGCGTCGGCGTTGGCGGTGGAATACGGTTTGGAAGTGGCGAAGGATAGCGCGGTTGCCAATGCGGCGACGTCCACGACAACCAATTCTGACGCAAAGCTCAAAAACGTTACGGGGCAATTTGATACGTCTAAGCTCGTGGAAGAGAACTTCAACGACAGCGTTTTGCGCGCGGAAGACGTTGCGCCCAAATACGAAACCCGTACGGTTATGGTGACGCTCTCGGGCAAACCTTTGGCGGATAGAGCGAAAGGGGAATCGGTCAGCGAGTACGTACAATCCTTTGCAGGGAGTATGGCGGCGATTGACGTTGCGAACGAGCAAACGGAATTTTTGCAAGCCCTCACCAAAAAAGGGATTCCGTATACCTTGGAAAGAAATTACGACACGGTTATCAATGCGGTTGCCATTGAAGTAGACACCAAGTACGTAAAAGATATCAAGGAAATGGCGGGGGTAAAGAGCGCGGTTATTACAACGGCGTACGCAGAGCCAAAAACGGTGGAAAATTACGCCGTGGGCTCGGGCGTTGTTACCAACGAAACGGACGTATACAAAACGGGTATTTACGATTCGTCCGCTTATGCGGCGCAATACGGCGAAGGCACGGTCGTTGCCGTGTTGGATACGGGTTTGGACTATACCCACGGCGCGTTCCAACGCTTTGAAAGCGAGAACGTAGACGTGGCTTGGACGCAGGACTACGTTTTGGGCAAGCTCAACGGCAACGTGGATTTGGAGGCGGAAAAACGCTCCGGTTCGCTCAACGTCAACGAAGTATACGTCAGCGAAAAGGTGCCTTTTGCATACGACTACGCGGACGACGATCCCGACGTATATCCCTCGTATTCCAACCACGGTACGCACGTAGCGGGTATTATCGGCGGTTACGACACGTCGGGGTATACCGATAAGGACGGCAATCCTATTTATGAGACCTTCAAAGGCGTAGTTCCCGATTGTCAGCTCGTTATCTGTAAAGTATTCACGGACGATTTGGACGATCCCGATTTGGGTGGCGCGGTTGCGGAAGATATCGTGGCGGCGCTCGAAGACTGCGTAACGCTCGGCGTTGACGTTATCAATATGTCCTTGGGTACGTCTTGCGGTTTCACGACGACCAATGACGGCGACGACGAGGGCGAAATGCTCGACGCCGTTTACAAGAGAATTGAAAAAGCGGGCATCAGCTTGATTTGCGCGGCAAGTAACGATTACAGCGCGGGTTACGGCGGTGTATTCGGTACCAACCTTGCAAGCAACCCCGACTCGGGTACGGTAGGTTCGCCTTCGACGTTTGCGGGCGCGCTCTCCGTTGCAAGTATCAACGGTCAAAAAGCCGATTATATGATTGCGAATAAGGGTACGGACAACGAATCGTACGTATTCTATGAAGAATCGCGTGATATCGACGGTAACCCCTTTGATTTCTGCGGTGATTTGACTGCGAACTATAATACGAACACGTTTGAATACGTAGTCGTACCCGGCGTAGGTCACGCGGCGGACTACACTTCGACGATTAAAAAGCTCTTTAAAGACGGCACGACCAATTATAACCGTATCGCATTGATTAAGCGTGGCGATACGACCTTCCAAGAAAAGGTAGAGCTCGCAATGAGCATGGGCGCGGCGGGCGTTATCGTCTACAACAACGTCGCAGGCGTTATCCGTATGAACCTTGGCGAAATCGAAAATCCTATTCCTTCGGTATCCGTTACTATGAACGCAGGCAATGCGCTCGTAGCAGGCGCGGTAGGCCGTGTGGGTAAGATTGAGCTGAGTGAAGAATACGCGGCAGGTCCTTTCATGAGTGAATTCTCGTCTTGGGGCCCCACGCACGATTTGAAATTGAAACCCGAAATCACGGCGCACGGCGGCGAAATTACCTCCGCAGTCCCTGGCGGTTACGGCGAACAGAGCGGTACGTCCATGGCTACGCCCAATATGGCGGGCTTTATGGCGCTGGTTAGAAGTTATCTTAAAAACGACCACGCCGATTTGGTAACGACGGACGGCGAAATTGACTACGTAAAGGTAAACCGCCTTGCGATGCAGCTCACGATGAGTACTGCGGGTACGGTCTATGACCAAGACGGCTTGCCCTATTCTCCTCGTAAGCAGGGCGCGGGCGTTGCGAAGCTTGAAAACGTTATTGGCGGTACGAGCGCGTATCTTTGGACGGAAGTCAGAGACGGCGAGGGACAGATTATCAACGATTACCGCCCTAAGATTGAGCTTGGCGACGATAAAGACAAAGCGGGCGTGTATACGCTCACCTTTAAGGTGACCAACTTCGGCGATAGCAAATTGACGTTTAACCCCGAACATATCGTGATGACGGAAACGTTGGCAAGCGACGGATTGGCGGTTTCCGAGCAAGCGCATTTGTTGGAACAGACGCAGACGTTCTGGTCGGTGGACGGTAGCTCCCTTGCAGAGGGCGCGTCGGTTGAAGTGGGCGCAGGCGAAACGAAAACGATTAGCGTTTATATGACGCTCGGCGTAGACGATAGACAGTATATTGAAACCAGCTTTAAAAACGGTATGTACGTGGAAGGGTTCTTGAAACTCAACGCTACGGACGAAGGGCAATGCGATTTGACCATTCCTTTCCTCGGTTTCTACGGGGATTGGACGCAGTCGCCTATGCTCGATTATTCGGCGTTTGAAGTTGCGAAAGAAGCGCAGGACGCGTCGATCAAGGACGAGGACAAAATCCGCGCCAGCGTTTGGGAAACGTTGCCCTACAACTCCTATTACAACGAAACGTATATTTTGCCTATGGGCGGTTACGTATACCTGTTGCCCGACGACGAAGATCCGATGTACGTGGACGAAGAACATTGTTCGGTATCCCGTTACAACGATAACAACGATTTCAGCACCGAGCTGGACGATTATATGACGTCCACGGCGATTAAAGCGGTGTATGCGGGCTTGCTCAAAAACGCGCGTTTGGTGCGTTACAGCCTCTACAACGTAGAAACGGGCGAAGTCATTATTGAAAACGAAGAAATTTACCGTATCGGTAAGGCGTATTCGGGTGGCGGTCAAGCCGTTCCTGCTAACGTAGAGTTGGAGCTTTCTCCCGAACAGTACGGCTTGGTTGGCAACGGTAAATATAAAATGGAATTTGAATTCTTCCAAAATTACCCCGAAGAAGGGGAAAAGGCGAAAGAGGACGACAGATACGAATTTACGTTTACGGTCGACTACGAAGCGCCGATTTTGGAAGACGCGCGTATCCGCTATTATAATTATAAAGAAGGCACGAAGGAAAAACAGCGCGTATATTTGGATTTGGACGTGTACGACAACCACTATCCGCAGGCGGTAATGCTTTGCTATCCGAAGTCGGAAACCGTGGACGGCGTAAACAATATTTTGTTGCAGCTTGCAACCGAATACCCCACGCCCGTGAGAAAGGCGGTGCGCAACGGCACGACGACCGTGTCCATTGAAATTACCGATATTTACAAGGATTATTTTGAAAACACGACGACGCCGATGTATATTCAGGTGGACGACTATGCGGTTAACTCCTGCTTGTACGAGCTGAACGTGACGGCGGCAAAGGCAGACGTTCTTCCCGAAGCGGGCGAATTTAAGCTGGCGGAAGGCGAGGACAACATCACGCTCGATGTCTACGGAACGCACAAGGTTGCGTTGGAATTTACGGATTCCTACGAAGGAGAAGCAGACCTTTCCAACTTTAATTGGAGATCTTCCCGTCCCACGGTTGCCATCGTTAGAAACGGTGAAATCGTAGGCTTGCGTGCAGGTACGGCGGTCATCACCGTAGACAACGGCAGAAATGCAACGCAGAAGATTAACGTGACGGTCGGCGATAAGCAATCGTCTACGTATCCTAGCGTGCCTACCGTTTCGTTCGGGCCGATTAAGACGGACGTTGACGCATTGGTAAAGGCGGAGGGCGTCGTTCCCGTCAATGCAGGCAAGAAGTTTACGTTGACGATTGAAACGGACCCTTGGTATTATCCGCATACGAAGAATTGGCAGAATATTCGCTTTGTCTTTGAATCGACGAACCCTCGCGTAGCGACGGTTGACGAAACGACGGGCGAAGTGACCACGCTTACGAAAGGTACGGCGGGTATCAATGCGAAGATGCAAAGAAAGAACGAGGGCGGACAATGGGAAAACACCGCATACGGCGCTTCCGTGACGTTGAAGGTGCAAAACGAGTTTACGGTTAGCAACTATACGCTGACCAAATACAACGGTTGGGGCGGAGACGTTGTGATTCCCGACGATATGAACATTTGGTATATTGCCGAGGACGCCTTTAAGGACAACGACAATATCCGTTCCATCGTTATCCCCGCATCCGTTATTGATATCCACGAATACGCTTTCCAAAACTGTACGGCGTTGGAAGAAGTGTATTTTGTATCCAAAGACCACCGCGTTGACGAAAACGGCAATATCAACCCCGAGATCGATTGGGCAAAATTGTCGATGATTTACGAATACGCTTTCTACGGCTGTTCCAACTTGAAGAAGATTGACCTGTCCAACGTCAAGACGATTACGGTGGCGCATTACGCGTTTGCAGGCTGTTCTAAGCTGGAAGAAGTGGTGGATATGCCCAGCATCGGTACGATGCACCACGGCGCGTTTGCGGGTACGGCAATTAAGAGCGCGGATTTGACGGGCTTGCATATGAGTGGCGACAGCGTATTTATGGGCTGTACGAACTTGACTGAAATCAAGACGGGCAAGTTTACGGCAATCGGCAATTATATGTTTGACGGTTGCACGGGCTTGACGGGCACGGTTACCCTCCATACCCCGAAAATCGGTACGAGCGCGTTTAGAAATTGTACCAACTTAGCAGGCGTGGTATTTGAATCGCTCGACGGCGAAAAGCTCAGCTTTGATATCGGCGTAGGCGCGTTTGAAAACTGTGGTAAAGACGTGGGTTCGTTCACGGTCGATTTCGGCGGTGAAACGATTCGCACGATTGGCGACCGCGCGTTTGTAAACACACCGATTACGACGCTTGATTTCTCGAAGGTACAGGGCTTGCAATACCTTGGCGGCGACGTGTTTAGCGGCACAGCGATTACCTCGGTTGTGCTTGGCGACGGTATCGATTTTGAAAAGGTACAGCTCAGCGGCGCTCCGTTCGTTGGTAAGACCGTTTCGGTTGCGCAAGGTTCGAGTAAGTATATCGAAGACAACGGTGTGATTTATAACGCAGACAAGACGAAGATTTTGTATGTAAACGAATCGGTAACGGGCGAATTTGCCGTTCCCGAAACGGTGACGGAAATCGCTCCTTACGCGTTTGCAAATTCGAAATTGACTAGCGTTACTCTGCATGACGGCGTACACACCATTGGTAAATACGCGTTTATGCGCGCGGCGTTGACGGATATTAATTTTAACGGTACAACGATAAAGCGCATTGAAGAGGGTACGTTCTTAGGCGTAAAATGCAGTGAAATCATGTTGCCTGTTTCGGTAGGATACGTAGGCGACAAGGCGTTTGCGGAAAGCGCAATTACCAGCTTTATTGGCTATGGAGTTCAAGAACTTGGCAACCAAGTATTTAACGCTTGCGCAAACTTGGAGGCTGTGGACATAAGTGGCGTTGCCACAATGGGTGATATGGTATTTGCAAACTGTACGTCGTTGGAAACGCTTGCCTTTGGAAGTATTCAAGAAATGGGTTATTATACCTTCCGCGGTTCCGCTATAAAGACGGTTGAGTTTGGCTTTAACGCGACGACCGTAGGTAAATATACCTTTGCAGGTACGCAAATTGAAATAGTTGGGTTCAGCGATAATTATATTACCACGATTGAAATGGGCGCGTTCTATAACGCAAGGAATTTGCAAACTATAACCTTGCCCGACAGCGTAACGACGATTGAAGATTTTGCGTTTGAAGGGACGAGTAGCTTGCGTGAAATCAATCTTGAAAACGTAGTAAGCTTTGGCAGACAGGCGTTCTATAATAGCATCGTTAACACGCTTACGCTTACGAGCGCGAAATATATCGGCGACTTTGCGTTTGCAACGCAGGATAGTAGCGCTGGCGGGGCAGGCAACTACGATTCGGTAGAAATGCCCGTAGTCGAAGAAATCGGCGCGCACGCGTTCTTGAATAACAGCATGTTCAGCGTTGAAATTCCCGCAAGCCTTAAAAAGCTCGGCGCAGGCGCGTTCGGTTCGGCAGATTCCCTTAAAACGGTAACGGTGGCAGAGGACAACGACAACTTCTTTGTTCCTCAGGGGCACGAAAACGTGCTTTACCGCTACGTGGATAAAGCGACGGGCGCATACGAAATTATGCTCTATCCTGCGGCAAGAGTGAACGAAAGCAAGACGTATGCGATTTTGGAAGGTACGGTACGTGTGGACGCGTATGCGTTCTACGGGTTGAAGGAAGGCGCTTTGGAAAAGGTAACCTTGCCGTACAGTATCAATACGATTGGCGACGCGGCGTTCTTTATGAGCGGCGTAACGGATTTCACGTTTGAAAGTATCCAGGCGCCCGCTTTGGAAGCGGTATGGCGTGAAGAAATTCAAACCGCCCTTGCAAACGGCGCAGAAATGCCTTATCGCGGTTACTATTACGCGAACTTTGAAACCTATCTTTACAACTATTCGAGCTTTGTGAAAGAGCCCAGCCCCTTGACAATCCATTATCCGTCCAACGGTAAAGGATATACAAACCACGTATACAACCTGTATTTTGGCACGAAGAACGTGATGGGCGCGTTGATGGAAGACAATACGCGTCTTTGCGTGAAGACGATTGAAGGTATGTACGACGTACATGCGATTGAAAGCTGGATGAATTGGGAAGTAAACGACGAAAACAAAGCGATCGTTGAGGCGTTCTCGGAAACGGTGAAAAACACTCGTTTGCTGTACAACAATGCGATGAAAGACGAAACGCAGATACCGTTTATTTCCGAGAAGCACGAAAGAAAATTGCTCGACGTGGAAACGGCGCTTCGTGCAGTAAAGGCGAAATTTGGCGTTTTGGTAAAGGTAAGCGAAATCAAATTGTCGGAAGAAACCGCGCACAAGAGCGAATACAAGGTCGGCGATACCTTTGATACGACGGGCTTGGTAATCACGGTTGTGTACGACGACTATTCGCTGGATACGATTACCGGCGACGAAGTGACCTTGATTACGGGTAAACTCACGAAATATACGAAGTATATCGAAGTTTCCTACGAGGGCAAAAAGACCAGAATCGCTGTTTCGGTTTTGACGGAAGTAACGCCTCCTGAAACGGACGATTCGAGCTCGGATGAAACGAGTGATAGTTCGGACGTAGACTCGGGCGAAACGGATAGCAGCTCTTCTACGGCGCCCATAGTTGTACCTGTCAAGAAGAAGGGTTGTCGCGGTGTGGTCGGCGGTATGACGTGCGGTATCATTGCCCTTGGTGCATGCGCAATACTGTTGTTTAAAAAGAAAGAAGATTAACGCGCGACAGCGATAGCGACGTATAATCGGCACAAAAGAAGAACCGCCTGACGGAACTTTCCGTCAGGCGGTGATTTTTTATCTTTTGATAAATTAAAATCCGTGGTTTATCTATTTATATGGCTTAATCTTCAAAATCATTAAAATATTCTTTGTTAAAAAACTCCGACAGCGTTATGCCTGCGCCTTGGCAAAAGGCTTTAATCGTGGAGACCTTCGAGCATTTTGTTCTTCCTTTCATCAAGTCGTAAATTGCCGAAGGCGATTTTCCGCCGTTTAATGCCGTTTCGCATACGTTGATATTCTTTTCTTTGCAAATCTCATTAATTCTTTTAATTATCGCATCATTGATATTCATATAACCCGCCTTCGTGGAGTTCCTTATAGGGATTCCACGAAATTATTATATGAATTATTAAAATTATTATCTCGTGGAGTTCCACGATGTTGACTTCTTTGTGTATTTTTGGTATAATTTTTTTACGGAATTCCACGAAGGAGCGGGATAAGATATGCAATGTTGCTTTATTGGTCATAGAGTGGTTGAAAAAAAAGAAGAACTTCTACCGTCATTAAGAGAAAGCGTTTTAACGTTAATTCATATAGGTGTTACGACGTTTCTTTTTGGCGGTAGAGGAGAGTTTGATGCTTTATCATGGAAAATGGTTACGGAACTACAAAAAGAGTATCCCTTTATTAAAAGAGTATACGTGAGGTCGGCATATCAATATATAGACAAAGCTTACGAAGAGTATTTGCTTGAATCTTACGAAGAAACATATTTTCCGTCTAAATTAGAACGTGCAGGAAAATATTCTTATGTAGAGCGAAACTATGAAATGATTGAAAATTCTACGTATTGCGTTTTTTATTATAATGAGAACTATGTTGTGCCGTTAAGGCAAGACGGTAAAAATAATCTACATTTGCAAGCAAGGCGTAACAGTGGTGCAAGAATCGCTTATCAGTATGCAGTGAAAAGAAAAAAAACAATCATCAATTTATATAAACAGTCCAAGGACGCGACTTTATAGAAAACGCGTAACATACCTTAGGGGAAAAGTGTTTCTTACAATATAGGCAAAAGTTTTTTGTTTCATAAAACGGCGCAAAACGCCTTAAAAACGTGCGTGCACAATCGATTGCATAAATACTCGACTTTGGCGATATTGTCTTAAAAAAGGGCAAAAGAAACGCCGCTTGACGTAAAGTCAAGCGGCGTTTGCCGTTTCATTGGAAACGTAACTTATTCTACGATTTCTGCGCCCAGCGTAAACGTGATGTTCTGCTGGTCTTTATAATTGAGGGTAGCCTCGTACGTTTTACCCGTTGCGACGTCAATAACCGTCAAGGTAGCGGTGCTATCCGTGTTGTAGGTGATGAAGGTGTATTCGTATTTCTTCGTTTCGCCTACCCAAATACCGCCGTTGGTTTCGTTGATGCAACCGCCGTCAAAGACGTACGTTTCGCCCGTTACGGTGTCCTTTGCGCGCGTGAGGCACAAACCGTCCACTTCGGTACGGATAAACGCTTTGTCGCCGTTGACAAATGCCGTAGTGTTGCTAACGTCGTCCGTCATATCCAAACGGTAATATCTCGTTCTACCCTGCAACAAGTCTTGCGACCACATCAAGATACCGTCTTCTTTAATGGTGTAGTAGAAATAGGTTTTGCCTGCCAAAGGATTGACAAGGACGGCGATACCGCTTTGATAACCGCTGGAAATGCCGTCGAATTGAATCGATCTGCCGTCCGCTCTCGTCCAAGTACCGAACATTTCGTTCGCGCGCGAACATACGATATAATCGCCCAAAAGATTGGTGTATTCGGACAGAACAAGGACTTTGCCACCCGTCGTCTCGTCGTCGATAACAAAGACGTAGTAGGTCATGGGAAGACCGCTGAATTCGGTGAAATCAAAGGTAAGAAGAGTCGTGTCAAGGTAGGTAAGTTCTACGTCGTGACCACGGTAATTGGCTTGGATAACGCCGTTCATATCGGTAGGACCGACGTTGAAGAGGGCAAATTCGCCGCTGATTGCCCATTTACCCATAAGGTCGTTTGCAATATACAGCTTGCTTTCCGTTTCGTTGATAACGAGGGATACGTAGTTGCGTACAAACGAAATCGAACCGATTGCGTCTGCGCCTAAATCGCTGTAAACGAGATAGTTTTCGCCGTTATTCTTATAGAAATAGGTCGTCGTTTCGTTGACAGTCAGCGTGCCACCTACGGAAAGATTGCCCTTGCCGTCGAAGGCGTAACGGTTGCCGTCCGTGTCTATAAAGTCGATATTGGCAAATTCGTCCTTTCTTTCCAATAAGGTGTCTTCAATGATTGTGATGCTTCTGTCCGTAATATCGAAAAGCATCTTCCATTCCGTTCCGCCATAGTTAAAACTACCGCTTAAATCGTTGTTTAAAGTATAGGTTACGGTGGAGGAACGGCCGTCTTTGATAATGCGAACTCTGCCGTTGCCGTACAAGCCCATACCGTCGAAGATGAATTCTGCGTTGCCGAAATCTTCGGACTCGGTAATCCACTCGCCGTAATAATCGTCCATAACGAGCAAGGTGCAAGCGGTAAAGCCGGTTGCCGACGCCGCGTCGGAGAGTACCGCGCTGAGCGTATTCGTGCGCGCGTCATAATAGAAGTACCCGAACAAATCGCCCTTTTGGTTGTTTTCGGGAAGATAAATTGCAATATAACCGCTCGTTTCCGATTCCTCGTATACAAGGTCAAGGGTGGAGCCGTCTTCATAGGTCAAAAGCGCCGTACCCGTATGGTCTACGCCGATACCGTCAAGCGCAATCGTGAAATTGTCGCCTTTCCAAGTACCCGTATAGCCGTTTTTGCGATAAAGGCTAAGGTCTACGCCGAACTCCGTAATGATTAATGCGTTGTCTTCAAGGGTAGCCGTCAACGTGCCGCTTTCAAAAACAAGCGTATATACGCCGTCTGCGTAGGTATACGTACCGTTTGCGATAGGGGAGAGCTGTGAGTACGACCAGTTACCGTCTTGATCAAAGGTAAACGTTACGTTTATCGTTGCGGACACAGTCCACGTACCGATGATGGGGTCGATATATTCTTCCGTCGTTTCAATGCGGTCGTTGCTTGCAAACAAAGGCGCGTCCTTGGTGAAATATACGCCGTCGTAAAGGGTTACGCCGTCTTCCGTGAGCGTACCTGCGAAGTTATAATAATAGTAGCGGTACAAATCGAAATTCGGGTCTTGGAAGACGTCGGTAGCCGTTTCGTCCACAACAACGTCGCCAAGGTAATATCTTGCCAATCTTGCGCCGTCTACGAAAACGTTTTCGCCGTCGAAGGAATAGGTCGTTTTCAGCGTGCCGTAGCCGTCGGTGTAAACCACCGTGCCGTCCGCTTTGAAATCAAGCGTTACGATTTTGCCGTTTTCCGCTTGGTAGAAATATTCGCCAACGAGGGGCGTGGGGTCCGCAAAGCCGACGTACAGCGTGACGTTCTTTTCGGGCATATACGCATAGGGGACGGGCTGGGTGCAAGCTTCGTCGAAGAAGTAGCCGTAGGAAAGGAACCCGTTGTCCGCCGTGTAATAGAAATTGAGCGAGCCCGTCGCAAAGAAGTTGCCCAATGCCACGTAAGAGCTTGCCGATTCTACGGTGTTGTTAAAGTAGTTGTGGGTGACGGAGGTTTGGTTGTCTACCAAAATTTCCTCGTCGCTAAGGGGCGCAACGTAACGAAGGGTCATCGTCAAGATGACTTCGTCGTTGGTTGCGGTGTAGTTGAGCTGAGGATATTCGTTTGCGGTAAATACCCAATCGTAACCCTGCCAAGAAAGGGCTTTGGTAAAGCAATCTTTATCCGCAAGGTCCACGTCGAGAGAGGAAACGTTGTTGATTTCCAAATATTTTTTGGAATCCACGGAGATGTAGCCGTCGTCATAGCCGCCGCCTACGCCAAAGCTCGCAAACGCAAATTTGTTATTGTCGTGATTTTCGCCTGCAATCGCGAATTCATAATTCGTGACAGCCGAGGCTTCCGATTCACCGCCGAAGAAACAGTCGTGCACGATAGAATCGTTTTCCGCAAAGCCTACGATACCGCCTGCGTGCGCGATACAGTATTCGGAATCCTTCCAAAGGTCGTTGTTGTTGTTTTGGTTGCTCGTCGCGGAGATAACGCCCGTTGCATAGCAGTTGTTGACGGTGGTGTATTGACCGAGGCTACCCGCAATACCGCCCGAACGAATTGCGCCCGTGACGTCGCCCGTTGCGTAGGAGTTGTGAATGGACGCTACCGCGCCGAAGGGGTAGTTGGTGGCAAGATGCCCCGAAATACCGCCCGCCGACAGAACAAGACCGCTCAAAACGGTTACGTCAACGTCTACCTTTGCGTAGGAAATTTCAGAAGCAACGGATTCGCCGTATTCGCTGAAATAGTATCCCTGTTGATACCCAATCAAACCGCCGACAAAGGAGAAATAGCCAGAGTCGCCCGAGATATTGATTTCGCCGTTCGATGCTTCGCAGAGGTACATGGTCGTACCCACGCCGTAGCCCACTAAGGAACCGCAGGCAATCGTCTGGGTTGCCGATTCGGATGTATACATATTGGCGTTGATTGCAAAGTTTTCGAGGGTTACGCCATAGAACAAACCGCTGCTTTGGATGCTGAGGTCGGCAAACACCGCGCCGAAAAGACCGACGTAGTTCGTGCCTTCCGTATTGATGGTGAAGTTTGAAATCGAGTGGCGGTAATTAACGCCCGTATCAGGGTCGTAGTTGGAGGTAAAGGAACCGCTGAAATATTTATCGTTGTCAGGGTCGTTACCGATAACTTCCAATTCAATGCCCTTGCAATCGATGTCGTTGGTCAAAAGGTACGCCGCCGTCTGATAGGTGCGGTTACCGCTGTTGACTTGCTCTGCGATATACAAAAGGTCAATGGGCTTGGATACCCAGAAGGGGTTGTCGAGCGTGCCCGTACCCTGCATCATGGAAACGTCCTTGCGTACGCCCGTTACGCGTACGTGTACGTCTTCCGTTACGCGTACGTAGTATTTGCCGTCTGCGTCCGCGGCGGTGGGTACGTCGTTGACGTAGACCAAAGGTTCGCCCGTGTATAAAGCGCCGATTTCCACCGTAAACGCCAACGTTTGTCCAAAAGGAATTTGTTTGCCGTTTTCCACGTTGGAAACAAAGGAATAGCCTTCGTCTTTTTCAAAGGTAATGGTGCAAGGCGTTGCGTCGGGGTTATCCACGCTCGAATCGCTGTCGCTGTTTGTGCTGTCGCCGCTCGAAACGTCGTCCGAAACGTCGCCCGAATCGCTGTCGCTGTCCGTGCTAACGTTTTCCGAACCAGACGTAGCGGGCGGGAGAGGGCTGTCGCTACCGCAAGCAACCGCGCCTGCCAACATAGCGGCAAACGAGAGGGAAAGCAATAATGTAAGCAAGTGTTTTTTCATAAAAAACTCCGTAAATAATAATTTGCTAAGCGTTTGATAAGGGAAAAATCAGCGTGAAACGGACAACGTCCGTAAGGCACACTACCCCTTATAGCATATACTGTTTTTATTATACAATATAACGCGAAAAATGACAAGAAAAAACGGGGCGTTTTTTGGATTTTTATCTGTTTTTCACAAAAGCGGCGACAAAGAAAAAGTGCGCTTGCCTAATTATAGAAATTGTCAAAAACAAAAAAGATTGCTTGACAAACGGGCGCGTAGGCGTTATAATAAGGAAAGATGTGAAAGTACGTTCTATCGCTTTTTGCGGGCGTAGGACAAAAAGGCAGGAAAAAGCTATGCAAGAAAACAGAAAACGTCTGTTGACGTCCTTATATAGGATTTGTTTTTCGGTATTGACGGCGGTCGTGGGACTGCTTTTTATCGTGCAGGCGTGGTCCATTTTCCGCTCGGCAGAACGCGGCGCGTACACCGTGTCGAGGATATCCGAGCATTTTAGCCAAATCGTCGTTCCCGTGATACTTTGGGGGGTGGCGTTGCTGGTGAATATCGTGCTTGGGTGGATATACCCCGATGAAAAGGAAAAGGTAAAACCCTATTTCACGGCGGAAGAGAGGATAGCGCGTTTGGAAAAACGCTTGCCTAAGGACGCGGAATCGTTGCGCCTTGGCAAAATGGACGTACTCGGTAAGGTCGTAGGTTGGGGCTCGTTGGCGTTTGCGGCGGTGGCGCTGACCGTCAGTCTCGTCTATCTGTTTGACAAGAGCTATTCGCCTGTGTTGCCCGAGCCGTTTTTCTTGGAAATGCGTGGGCTTTCCGACCGTTTGGTGCGCGTGTTACTCTGGTGCGGTGGTGGCGTAGCGTTGGTCGTGGCGGCGGTCATTTTTAACGATTATCTCGGCAGAAAAAAGGAAACGGCAATCAAGCGTGAAATCGCTGAAAACGCAAAGAATAAGATAGTTGTTTCGCCCGTAAAGGAAACGGAAAAGAATCGGTCGGACAAAGCCGCAAGGATTGTCGTGTGGGTTTTCCGTGGCGTTGTAGGTACTGTCGGGATTGTCCTCTTGATTTGGGGAATTTGCAACGGCGGTATGGCGGACGTTTTGAAGAAGGCAATCAACATTTGTACGCAGTGCATCGGATTGGGTTAAACGTATGAAGAAATTTTTCGGTAAAATTAAAAATTGGATAGTCAATCATCTGCCGACCAAACGGCGGTTGATTCAGATATATGCCGCTTTGCTTTATAACGCCAATCTGAAAGGGTTTGTCAGCGGACGTATCTATGAAGGCGCGACGAAGAACGCCTGCGTGCCGGGCTTGAATTGTTATTCGTGCCCTGGGGCAGTGGGGTCGTGTCCTTTGGGGGCTCTGCAAAACGCATTGGCGGAGAGCGGTACGCGCGCGCCTACGTACGTATTGGGCATTATCGCGTTGTTCGGGTTGATATTGGGAAGAACGATTTGCGGTTTCCTTTGCCCCGTAGGGCTTGGGCAAGAGCTTTTGTATAAAATCAAAACGCCGAAGTTAAAGAAGAATAAGGTTACCCGCGTATTGTCCTATTTTAAATACGTCTTGCTAATCGTATTGGTTATCATCGTACCGTTGGTGTATTTTGCGCCCGGTTTTTGCGAATACATCTGTCCTGCGGGGACGTTTGAGGGCGGTATCGGGCTTTTGTCCCATAAATTACATAGAGGCTTGCTGACCATTCTCGGTCCGCTGTTTACGTGGAAATTTATGTTGCTCGTCCTCATTTTGGTGGGCAGTATTTTCGTGTTCCGTATTTTCTGCCGTTTCCTTTGCCCGTTGGGCGCAATCTACGGCTTTTTCAGCAAAATTGCCCTGCTCGGCGTGAAATTGGACAAGAATAAATGTACCGATTGCGGGCTTTGTATCGGCGTATGTAAAATGGACACCAAAAAGGTGGGCGACCACGAATGTATTCAATGCGGTGAGTGTATTTCCGTTTGTCCGTCCAAGGCAATTTCTTGGAAAGGTTCTAAATTGTTCGTGCGCGGTAACGACGCGGATATGCCCGCGCAGACGGAGCTTAAACCGCTCTCGTCCATGATAAAACCTGCGTCCACGTCTGAAAACGTTGAGACGGAACAACCGCAAACGGTTGCAACGGAGGTGCGCAATGAACAAGAGTAAGATTTTGAAACTCGTTGCGGGCGTGTTGGCGGTGCTTACCTTGGGTGGCGCGCTGTTGTATTTTAACGTGGCGGAAAAGGACAATAAAGGTGTTGCGCCAAGCAGTAGTTCGGTAGAACAAGTCGAAAGCGATTCTTCCGAGCAAGAAGAAAGTGACAGCGACCAAGAAAGCGATAGCGAACAAGAGGAAGAGGGCAATGAGGGCGTAGATGCTCCCGATTTTTCCGTAGAGACCTATAAGGTGGTAAACGGTGTTTTCCAAAGAGGAGGCGAGACCTTTACTCTGAGCGAGCAAACGAAGGTAACGGTTATTAATTTCTGGGCGACGTGGTGCGTTCCCTGCAAGGCGGAAATGCCCAATTTTGATAAACTGCAAAAGAATTATCCCGATTACGTGACGGTAATCATCTTGGATTATACGGACAACATCAAATTCTTAAACGAGCATACGGACGCGATTGGCTGGGAGAATTTTGACGTTACGTTCGGGCAGTTTAATATAGCGGAAAACAACGTTTTAACAGCTTACGGATATACCGGCGCGTTGCCCATGACGGCGATTGTGGATGAAAACGGGAAGTTGGTATATCACAGAGTAGGTGGTATGACCTACAAGGAGTTGGAGACGGAAACGAAAAAATATCTACCCGAAGACGTCGAGCCGTTGTATCCCGACGACGTAAACGCCGTGACCGTAAAAAAGAATTGGTGGAAAGAAAACGTATTAGGGGTTACTTTCTTGGCGGTTTCTACGGCGGCGCTGGGTACGGCAATCGTTGTGAGCGCTGTGAGTTCGGCAAAGGAAAAAAAGAAGAAAAAGACGAAATAAAAACAGAATAAAGCAAAAGAAAAACACCGAAACGGTAATTCCGTTTCGGTGTTTTTTAATCGTATGAAATTAGGTTGTCATCGTCGGCTTTGAAAGGGTAAGCGTAAAGGTCGTTTCCGCGCCGTTTTTCGCGCCGATATAGAAGTTTAAGCCCTTGGTCGCAGGCACGTCAATATCAACGCTAAACGGGCCCGTGTAGGTCTTTCCGTTGATGTTAATCATTGCGTTGGTATCGTTGCAGGAAAGGGTAAGCGTGTAGCTTTCCGCCGCCGTTTCGTCCGTGTATTTTATGGTAAAGTATACAAGGTCGAATTTTGCGGGTTTTGCTTCAAAATCGCCAAGCGCGGTAAGGATATACGGGAATTCTTCTGTGCCAAGGGTTGCAGGTTCGTAATAATAGCAAGGCGCAAGCCAAGCTTTTTGCGCGCGCGCATCCTCATTTTCCCAAATGCTGTCGGGAATATTGACGGGGCGGTTTTTCTGCGTATACAGGTATAAAAATTCCTGCAATTCCTTCGTGACGGGATAGAAACCGTCCGAGTTTACATAGTTTTGATATGCGTTACCGTTTACAGCCTCCGAGGACATTAAGAAAGCATGATAATCGCGGATGAGGTAATTGCCCTGTTCGTCGAAACCGTAATGGAGACTGAGGTTGTTACCGTCATTTTGAATCGTGGTGAAAGTTCTATCGCCAAGCAAGCGTCCAGCAGGCGAATCGATTGCGACGTAAATAACTTCGCCGGGGTTATCCTTTGTGCCACGGCGGTATACGCCGTTCCATTCGTCGTAATAATAATCGTCGTTGTAGTCAACGAGGGTTGCCGTGTAGTTTTCGGGTGCTTCGTTGGCTTTCACGTTATTGATTTCCTGAGGGATTGCCGTTTTGTGGAGATATGCAGGCGACCATTCGGGTGGAGCAATTTTAACGATGACAAATTTCACCGTCGTATTGGATTCTGCCGAGAAACGCCACGTTGCACGCCATTGAGGGTTCCAATACGTTTCGCCACAGTCTGCGATAGAATAAGCTTCGCCGTTTTCATACGCTGTTGCGGGGAAACCGATGTAGCCGTAGTCGTTGCCCGGGATATAATAATCGGACGCGTCAAAACGGTCTATCGATACGCCGTTTGTTCCGCCTATGGTCAGTAATGCGTACTGTCCGGGTGCGTCGGCAGGGACGGAAATCCAAACACCGTAATCTGCAGATTCCGTGTCTGAGGCGGGGACTTCTAACGTGTAATACACGTTCATTTGCAAAGCTTTACGGTCGAACGAACCACCGCTACCGTAAATGGAGGTATCCCAAACGTCCACGTACGAAGGGTTTTCGCTCAACGTGGGATAGACGAAAGGGGTATTGCAAATGGTGCACTCTCCGTCTTGATATACGTGTCCGCGCATTGCTATTGTCTGCGTGTCTACCTCGTCACAAATGGCGCAAATGCGGGAGAGCTCTGCGTCCTGCGTGCAAAGGTGGTTGGTGCTACCCGTCCAGGAGCCCCAAACGTGTCCAGCCTTTATTTTGCGCGTTTTTACCGCGCCACAGCCCTCGTCCGTGCAGACGAGCTTTTCTTCGCCGTCCGTAGTGCAAGTCTTTTCCGTTACCGTTTCCCATGCCGTCCACGTGTGGTTTTCTAATTGAAAGACGGTCGGTTCGGGAAGGGGTTCGTCGGGTGCGTCGCTCGAAGAGTCGGAGTTATCATCGCTGTCCGACGTACCGTCCGAAATATCGTCCGAGGTATTGTCCGAAAGGTCGGAGCTTTCATCGTCCACGGGGCTGGAAACGCTGTCCGAGGGGGAAGAGCCGACGGGGGGGACGTTGTCCTTGTCACCGCAGGCAACGGTTGTAAGCAAAGAACCGCACAGGAGCAACGCCGTTAAAAGCGCCGCTGTTTTTCTAAATTTTGCCATAATTTTCTCCTTATAGTGGCTTTGAATATATTTCCGCGTGAAGGAATTTCACGCGGAAACGATAACTACTATGAAATATAACGGGATTAGCCGAGCGTTATGAAATAATAACACATCATCAGCCAAGTCTTTTCAACGCCTTCATAACGTTTCATCGTAATCGTTTGGAGTAGCGTCATCAATTCTTGGTCAACGGCGATGAATCCGATTTTTGAGGTTATGCCGTCTTCTTCAAACGTGTCTTCTTCGGGGAACATAGCCAAGTTGCAATATGCCATCAACGTTTCGGTGTAATCTACGCCGTTTACGTAGAAGGCGCGGTCTTCCACGGGAATATTGTTTTTGATTGCGCTACGGCAAATATCGTAGAGAGAAAAGTCCTGATTGAAGAAAGTAGGGCGGTTTACGTCCAAATACAAGATGCTACCCGTTTTTTCTTCGTGGTAGTACCCGTCGCCACCTTCCGCGGGATCGGAGTAATAATAATCTACTGCGTCGGGGAGATATTCCGCACCCGTATTTTCGTTTGCGCTGTAAAGATTGCTTGCCGCGAATTGCAGGTAGGAGTACGTTTCACCGTGGTAGTCGATGGTAACGTTATACGTTGCGGCGGCGTTATTATACGTTGTGAACAGCATATAATAGGTTTCGTTCGCCTCGAAGGTGTAATAGAATTCGAAGTTATAATCAACGTATTCGTTGCCGTTTTCATCGACGAGGGTATCCATAAACAGTTTGTCGTTGTAGATACCAAAGAAATTCAAATTGGTCAAACGGTCCTGGATAGGGCACTTGTCAAATTCCGTCTTGCTCGTCAAGAATACCATCGTATCGTACGTACCCGTCGAGTATACGTGGTAAACGCCCGATTTGGTCGGCGTAAATTTGTACTTGAAACCGCGGGGAACCATTTCAAAGAGCACTTCAACTTCGTTGTCGCCCTCTTGCATTTCGATTGCGCCAGCGAACGTGATACCTCTCATAGGGTCTTCCATGGGGTCTGTTGCGCCGTAGTGGTCATAATAGATACAGCATTCCAACCATTCGTTTGCGTGGTTGGGACCGTTCCATTTTTGGTCGACGGTTACAACGCTGACGGTGATTTCCAACAGTTGACGAAGTTCTTTCGTAACAGCGGTATACCCAAGCATACGGATACTGTTGTTTGCTTCCCATGCATAATATTCAATCGCCGCGCGGTAATTGGAACCGTCTTCGTCTACAACGTAATCGTTGTATGCGAGCAACCAAACGCTGTTATTGCTCCATTGCGACGCGCGCAACATATTGGCAAACAGAATAGGGCCGTTTTCCGCGCCTACGTGGTAATAGCCGTCTTCTTCGTTATAAACGGGGGTAACGTAGTTGGTATATTGCGTTTTTGCATCTTCGGCGGTATTCAAACCGCTTGCTGCGTAACGGAAAATATTCGCGTCTACGCCCTCTGCATCGCGGATTTCATCCAAGCTTACGATGCGCAAATTTTTGATTTGTACAACGTCTTCGTACGCCGTTTTATCGTTGTCTTTGAGGAATATGAGCACCATTTCGTGTTCGCCCGATTCGCCTTCCTGGAATACGTACGAGTAGTTGGTCTGCCAAGCTTTGGTATGATAACCCGAAAGCTGATGAATCGGAGTACCGTCAATCGTGACGTAGAGGATATCGCAGTCGTCTTCCGAGCCGAGCAGATAGTCAAAGCAAAGCACGTCGCCTGCGTTCGCCGTGAAATCTACGTACAAGGTTGCGTAGGTGTTGTGCATATTCGAGTTGGGCGCGTACAGATATTCGCCGTCGTCACCAACCAACCAAGGCCACGAATATTCGTCGTAGTTATTACTACCTACTTCCGCGCCGTCTTCTTGGAAACGGAAAGAGAAGTTATCGTCAGCGCCAAGGACTTCTTTTATTTGCGCCTCCGTGGGCTTTTTATCCAAAACCTCTTTCGTGGGCGGGAGAAGACCGTTGCCATCGTCTGTGGGAGGAACGTCGGGGTCTGCCGTCGGCGCGCCGAGTACGATGGATTGGTAATCTTCTGCGTTGAAGATGTCAAATCTCGTCGTGAAATCGGAGGTTGCCGTCATCGAGCCGACGTGGTTAAAGGAAACGACGCCGTATCTATCAACGATAATCGAGTGAGGAATACCGCCTACCGAAAATGCAGATATAAGGTCCTTAGGCGCCATGCCCATTTTAAAGGAAGTAAAGCCGCTTGTTTTCTTAAAGGATTCGATTGCTTGGTTGCCGTCGGTGGTGCTCAGCGCCAGGACGGTAACGTCGTCAGAATACAGCGTTGCTGCGTTATGCATTGCGGGGAATTCTTGTTGACAAGGACCGCACCACGTTGCCCAGAAGTTGATTAAAACGGCGTTTTTCGTTTCCAATTCTTCCGAAAGGGTAAACTGCGTGCCGTCCGAAAGATTGAGGGTGAAGTCGTACATAACTTCGCCGAAATCGTAACGGGTATTTGCGGGCATTGCCTGCTTGATAACTCCCGTGGGCTTGATTTGAATGAGGGTGGACGTGCCGGAAAGGGCTACCGTCGTGTATTCTACGTCCTCTGCGTACGTATAGCCAACGGGCATTTCGTCGATGACGATAGAGTACGCGCCGACCGTTGTTACTTCTTCCGCGGTAAAGTTTACGTTGCCGAGGGAGTTGGTCTTTTTCGTTGCGATTTTCGTTTCGCCGTCGTACAAGCTGACGGATACGTTTCTAAACCCAAAACCCGTTTCGTTTTGAACGCTGATACGGTATACGTATTCGCTAGGCTCGGTTGCCTCGCCGCCGTCTACAGGGGGGACAGGGGGGAGGTCGCCAACCTGCGCGCCGCCGTAGGTGAACGAGAGTGTATCGGTATATTGTACCGTCGTGCCAAATTCTTCCTCTTCATATACGGAAAGGATAGAGGATATTTTACCGTCTTTGAAACCGAGCGTTATGTGTGTGCCGTCGTTGATTACGTACGTGTAAACGTCGGACGTTTCGTCGTAAGTAACGTTTGTAAAATCTATATCGGGGGGTAAAATATCTCCCAATACCCACATGCCGTTAATGTCGGTGTAGTCATCGATTTCTTCGCAAGTCCAATTCGTTTCATCAGTGGATACCCACATATACTGCTTACCGTCTACGTTCCCGGTGTACGAATAAAGGGTAACGGAATATACTTTCGAAACCATATACGCCTTGTTGTCGGCAACATACGTTGTTCCGGTTTCAGCTGTAGTAGACGAATCGGAGATGGAATAGGCGGACGAATAATCGAAAACGATGTTGGTTGCCGCTTTCGTTGCCGCAATCGCCGCGTTAAAAGCTACTTCGTCCATAGCCTCGTTGCCGTCGTTCACGTCGGAAGACGAGGACGAATTTTCCGTCGAAGGGGGCGTTACGCCGTCTTCACCGCACGCCACAGCCGTTGCAGCTACGCCACAACCAAGGGAAAGCGTCATGCAGAGCATTAATAATTTTTTCCAAATTTTCATATTGTATTCTCCAAAAAGTGGGGATTATGCAAGGGTAACTACAATGAGCTCCAAGCTAGCTTCCGCGGGCGTATTTACTACCGAGGAAAGATTTACTTGCGCGCCGTCAAGCATTACGTGTACTTCGTAAACGGCGGGGTTAGGGCAACTCATGCTACCCATTTCGACGTAGACGAAACCGTTTTCGTCCGATATGTTACCTATTGCGTTGGAAGGCGCGTAGCAAATGCCGCTGCCGTCCGTCGTGCACATCTGTACGGCATAGCCTACCGCCGCGCTGCCGTCTGCGTTGCGAATAAGGAAGTTGTACGCATTTTCTTTCGCTACGACGTCAGAGCCTTCGTCGTTGCCCTCGCTGTCGCTGTCCGTATCTACGGGCGCGGAGCTTTCGTCGTTGCTGTCGCTGTTCGTATCTACGGGCGAAGAGCTGTTTACAGGGGGCGTAACGCCACCCTTATCGCCACAGGCAACCAAGGTTGCCAAGCCAAAGCAGAACGTAAGCGCAAGGCAAGCGGCTGCAAGTTTCTTAAAAAGTTTCATGATATTCCTCCTTGAGACGAAAATCGGTTTGATTTATCCTTCTCTTCAATTATTTTTCGATAAAACGGCTATATTCCATAATACAGCTATTTTATTGTATCACAAAAAGGAAAAGAAATCAATCGTTTTATCAAGAAAACGAATTGCAATTTTATAAATAATGGGCATTTTTGGTGAAAAATATGTGAAAAAACCGCGACGTCATAGACACCGCGGTTAATTTTTAATTTTGATGTTGCTTATTATTTTTATATAATGTACGCGCGCGCCCAAGGGGCGGAAATTGTTAACGACTTTCCATTGGAGGGGCGATTAGAGCAAGCTTGCAGCGTCTTTATCGCAGATAATCGTAACGTTGGGGTGGAGCTGTAAAACGGACGCGGGAAGAGCGGGGGTAACTTCGCCTTTTACCATGCCGTAAACGGCTTTCGCCTTGTTCTTGCCCGAAACAACCATGAGGATAGATTTCGCCTGCATAATGTTCTTGATACCCATGGAAAGCGCCTGACGGGGAACTTCGTCGATCGAGTTGAACAGACGGGAGTTGTCCTTAATGGTGTTTTCGGTAAGGTCTACAAGATGGGTAACCGAGCCGAACGGAGTGTTGGGTTCGTTGAAACCGATGTGGCCGTTCGAGCCAAGACCGAGCACTTGCACGTCCTGTTTCATGGTGTCGAGCAGAGCGTTGTAACGGTCGCACTCTTTCTGTGCGTCGGGTGCGCTACCGCAAGGCAAGTTGGTGTTCTTTTGGTCGATATCGATATGGTCGAACAGATTGGTGCGCATAAAATATGCGTAGCTCTGGTCGTGGTCAGCGGTAAGACCTACGTATTCGTCGAGGTTGACGGTGGATACGTTTTTGTAGGACGCGCCGCCGTTTGCGCAGTCTTTCGCCATTTCTTTATACATGCCGATCGGGCTGGAACCGGTTGCCAAGCCAAGGATAGCGTTGGGGTTCTTTTTTACGAGATCGATCATGATTTCTGCTGCTTTTTTGCTCATTTCATCGTAGTTTTCGGTAATAATAACTTTCATTGTACGTACCTCTGTAATTTTTTTGAACAGCTTTATTATAGACCAAAATCTTTCGTCCGTCAAGCGTTTGGCAAGCTTTTTAATGAAATTAAAAATTGACTTTTGGTATAGTTGGGGCGTATACGGGGATTTTCCGAAAAGAGATTGACAAATATTGCGGAGTGTGGTAAAATAATGGCAACAAAGGACGGCTCGGTGGACGACCTGAAACTGCAAGAGATTGAAAGAAATTACCAAGACAAGGTAAAACTGAAAGAAAAGATATGAAACGTGTAAAATATATTGGGAAAGAAACTATGAACTATATCGTTGAAAAAAACGATATGGATTTAATACCTAACAAGATATACGAGATATTAAGCGAAGATGATGATGAGTATAATATCGTGGACGAAAGTGGCGAGGATTATGCTTATCCCAAATCGTTCTTTGAGATTGTTGAAGAATAATATATACTTGCTATACAATAGAAAAAATTTGAGAAGATTAGAAAGGAAGATACATTATGGAGAATAAAGTGAAATGCCCTATTTGTGGAAAAGAAATTAGTGGAGAGCAGTTTTTTCCATGTGGATATTGTGGATGGGGATATACGGATTGGGAAAATTTATACGAAGAAGACGAGTTTGACGATTATAATTTAACTACTCGCAAAAAAGCAAAAGAAAACCTTGCAAAAGGGTTGAATATTTGGGGAGAACCTTTACCCAAGAGATGAAAAACTAAACACAAAGCAAAAAAGCGTAGGCGGAAAACGTCGTTGGTTGGTAACGTCAAGCGGTGGGATAATTCATATGTTTATGATTAGAACGAACAAGGAGTTTCAGAAAACAAGGAATGGAGATAGATTGATATGGATAAAGTAAAATGTTATATTTGCGGCACAGAATTTGATAGAGATGAAACGGACAATTGCCCTTATTGCGATTGGTATTATGAAGGGTGGGAAGACGAAATAGAAGAAAACGAATATGTTTCCTCTAATCATACGACGATAGCAAAAGCAAAAGAGAACCTTGCAAAAGGGTTGAATATTTGGGGAGAACCTTTACCCAAGAGATAAATAACAAAACACAAAGCAAAAAAGCGTAGGCGGAAAACGTCTGCGCTTTTATTGTATAGTAAAACCACGCCATTATGGCGTGGATTAGTAGAGGTTTACCGATGAGCAAAAATGTCATACCGACCGAGCGAAGCGAGTGGAGCGTATCTCAAAAGAAATAAGTAAGAGTGAAAAGTTAAGATGTGCGGTAAAGATTGATAAAGAGATACACTCGACTGCGCAATAAATTGCTCCGCTCGGTATGACAAGTATACCGAATAGCCGCTTTGCTCCTCGCACGAACCCGCGATACCTCGCGGTTTCTCACCCACCGACACGCAAAAAAAGGATGCCCTAATGGACATCCTTTTTTGGCGCAGAAGGCAATATAACTCGCCAAGGCTCGTAGCGTCGTCGCAAAGGGCAATCCCGCCGATACTGTCAATGTCCGTATGCTTTGCTCCTCGCGCGAACCCGCGATACCTCGCGGTTTCTCACCCGCCGACACGCCAAAAAAGGACAGGCCCAAGACCTGTCCTTTTTTGGCGCAGAAGGCGGGATTCGAACCCGCGCTACGGTTTTCCCATACTACTCCCTTAGCAGGGGAGCCCCTTGAGCCTCTTGGGTACTTCTGCATGGCTCAATATTTGCTACTTATTCAAAAAGCTATATTACTATATCACATTTTTTTTGCCTTGTCAAAGCTTTTTGCCGTCAAAAACAAAAAAATCTTTTTTAATTTTCGGCTATTTCTTTCCGTTTGCTTTTTCCTCATTGCAAAAGCGACGCAAGACAAAAGAACGGTAAAATCTTATGCAAAAATACGCAAAGGTGGGGGGACGGTACGCGATGAAGGTTTTTTTTGCGCTTTTCATTGACAAAAAAATTCGTTTTTTACCGTAAAAATGAAAAATATGGCGAAAAAATCGCGTACAGTTCTTGCATTACAACGAAAAATATGCTACAATAAAAATATAAGTTTTTATTGAGAGGAAATAAAATATGAATATTTGGCACGATATTGCCCCCGATCGTATTACCGCGAAGAGCTTTGAGGCGTTTATTGAGATTCCCAAAGGCTGTAAAGCAAAATACGAATTGGATAAGGATACGGGGCTTTTGAAACTTGACCGTGTGTTGTATACTTCGACGGTGTACCCCGCGAACTACGGTTTTATCCCTCGTACGTTTGCCGACGACGGCGACCCGCTGGATGTATTGGTGCTCTGCAACGAAACAATATATCCCTGCACTTTGGTAAAATGTTATCCGATCGGGGTGATTAAGATGATAGACGGGGGGTCGTTAGACGAAAAGATTATCGCAATCCCGTTTGGGGATCCCACTTACAACGATTTTTACGATATCCATGAATTGCCCAAGCACGTGTTTGAGGAAATGATGCACTTTTTCGAGGTGTATAAATCGCTTGAACACAAACAGACGACGGTGAAAGAAATTTGCCACCGTGACGAGGCGATGGAAATTATCAATAAATGTATTGACGCTTATAAGCATATTTTTACGGGCAAGGGTATGTAACCCCGCGCTTTTGTGTATAATTTTGTGTATAATACGGACGAAAAAGACGGAGAAAGCATTGACGGCGTATGAAAAAGTACAGAATTAAGGGGTTGCCCACGAGACAGAACGCAACCTTAAAAAATCAAATCGTCAAAACCCGTAATCGGGCGAAATGGGTAGGCGCAGTTTATTTTGCCGCCTCTTTTTTCGTGCTGATTGCCGCTTGCTTTCCAATGATGCAATCGGATTTCGTCAAGGTGGGGTTGGCGGCGGTTTGGCGCGAATTTACCCTCTCTTCCTTTAAGTCCATGAGCCGAGCGGTCAACGTCATACCCTTTTTGTTGGCGTTACTCTATATCGGTATGCTGGTTTTGTTGCTCGTATTACTCGTTCGGGCGGCGTGTGGCGTCGGCGAATTGCTCAAAAACAAGGCAAGCAAAAAATACGGGTTTAATCTCAACCTAAACGCCATGCAAAAGATGGGACAGCTTTTTTCGGATATGTTCTATTTGGTGTTGGGTGTATATTTTATCATTTTCGTGCTGAGCGGGAACGCAAAACCGACGGTATTTTTCTACGTATTCTTAGGTGTTTGCTTGCCCGTGCATTTCGTCTGCGGTTTAAAGGGCGGAAAGGTAAGCTATTTCCAAGTGGACGATGAAGGAAAAATGGTGGAGCGTCCGCGCACAATCGGGAGAATCGTGCCTTTTTGTCGCAATCTTGTGCAAGTTGTGGGCGTGTTCATTATGGCGTGTTATTTCTTGCGGACAAGCCGTATTCACGAGTGTATCGAGGCAACGCTCAAAAAGGACGTTTGGGTCAATCATTTTTTAAAGAACGTCGTCAGTTTCGCCTCGTTGCTTTTGCAATTTTTAACGGGCGCTTCGTTGCTGGTGTTGATGAAACACGCTACGGGTACGTCGGAATTCGATATGCACGGTACGCAGGCGTCGGGGATGAAAAATTACCGCGTGTTTGCGTTCTTCGTCTTTTTGGCGAGTGGCGCGACGTTTGGATATCGCGCGATGTTCGGCGAGGTGCAGTTGCATTATCTCGTAGAGGAACAGCAGACGGTGATTACCATTTCCCAATGGGTAGATTGGAGCTCGTTGATTTTGGCTGGCTTGGGTTTAGCAATGTTCGTTTTTGAAGTTGTAATGCGCAATTACCCCCGCGAACGTGTCGCAACGAACGCGGAAAACGAGGAAAAAGCAACCGAGGACGACTCCGTTCAAACGGCGGAGGTTCAAACGAGCGGCGCAAGCCAAGAAAGGTGCGTGGAGGGCGTCACTTCGGGGTGTGAAATCGACCGCTTAGATGGGCAACAACCGCCGTCTTCTGCGGAAATGTAAAAACTCCCTTGGGTTTGTTGCAAGGTTGCCCGAGGTTTTTTATATGGACGAGGCTTTTTGCGCGGAAAATAATACCAATGGCGTGAAAAAGTATCAGAAAACGCTTGAAAAAAGCGCGCAATTACGATATAATAGAAAAAGTGGCGACGACGAAAAAGCGTTGCTTTTTTAAAAGAGAGGTATGTTATGGCGAAAGAGAATCAGTTTGTAGAACAGATTGCCGATATCGACGGGGATTTCCCGCAATGGTATACGGACGTGGTTTTAAAGACGAAACTCGTGGATTACGGGCCTGTAAAGGGCACGATGGTTATCCGTCCGTACGGGTATGCAATCTGGGAAAATATTCAAAACGAAATGAATGCTCGTTTTAAAAAACGCGGTGTAGAAAACGCATACTTCCCCCTGCTTATCCCGATGAGTTATTTCACGAAAGAAGCGGAGCACGTAGAGGGATTTGCGCCCGAGGTGGCTGTGGTAACGCATGCAGGCGGCGAGGAACTTGCCGAGCCTTTGGCAATCCGTCCTACGTCCGAAACGATTATCGGTACGATGATGGCAAAATGGGTGCAGTCCTATCGTGATTTGCCCTTAAAGGTCAATCAATGGTGCAACGTAATGCGTTGGGAAAAGACTACCCGTCCTTTCCTCCGTACCAGCGAATTTTTGTGGCAAGAAGGGCATACCGCGCACGCAAGCGCGGCAGAGGCGGAGGAAGAAACCTTTGCGATGCTCGACATTTACAAGGAATTTGCCGAAAACTGTCTTGCAATTCCCGTGCTGACGGGCAGAAAGACGGAAAAGGAAAAGTTTGCTGGCGCTGTGGCGACGTATACCATGGAAGCGATGATGCACGACGGCAAGAGCTTGCAGGCGGGTACGTCCCATTATTTAGGACAGAATTTTGCTACGGCGTTCGATATCAAATACCTAGGTAACGAGGGTGTTTTGCAGACTGCTTACACCACGTCCTGGGGGGTTTCGACTCGTTTGATTGGTGCGATTATTATGACGCACGGTGACGAGCGCGGTCTTGTTTTGCCCCCCGTGGTGGCACCAATTCAATGTGTAATCGTTCCCATCGCGGCAAGAAAGGGCGGCGTTATCGAAAAGTGCGAAGAGCTGAAAGAAGAGCTGGCAAAGGCGGGTATCCGCGTGACGTTGGACGCAACGGACAACAGCCCCGGTTGGAAATTCAACGAGTGGGAAATGAAGGGTGTGCCCGTTCGTATTGAACTCGGCCCTAGGGATATTGAGGCGGGCAAGATGCTTTGCGCGCGTCGCGATACTTTGGAAAAGACAGAGCTTTCTCTCGAAAACGCCGTAGACGGTATCAAAGCATTGCTTGATTCCGTGCAAAAGGGCTTGTTGGAAAAGGCGAGAAAGCACCGTGATGAGCGCATTGTGTACGCGGACGATATCGACGGCATTTTAGCGGGCGTAGAAAACGGTAAATTCGTAAAAGCGGGTTGGTGTGGCGACCGTGCGTGCGAAGACGCTATCAAGGAAAAGACGGGCGCGACGGCGCGTGTGTATGCCGAGGGCGAAAGCAAAGAGGTTTGCGCTTGCTGTGGTAAAAAATCTGCGCACGTTATCGTATACGCAAGAGCGTACTAACAATCCATTAAAAAACAACGCTCGGGTTGGCAATAAGCTAATCCGAGTTTTTTTGTTCAACGCGATACGTATAGGGGGCTTTTGCGATTTTAAAAGCAAAAAAATGGCTTGGTTTTCGTTGTGACCGTTCGCTTTGCGCGCGCCAGCGCATATGCGCACATAAGCACATATACGCGCCTTCGCATGCGCACGAATAAATAAGGAAGAAAATGGCGAAAAAATTGTCGTAGCTACTTGACGAAAGTAGGGGTAATGTGGTATTATAATATTATGGATATTATTAACGAAATCAACCAAAAAATTGCAGGGAATATTGTGTTTTACCGCAAGCAAGCGGGTATGACGCAGGCGGAGCTTGCCGAGAAAATCAATTACTCGGACAAATCCGTGTCCAAATGGGAATCGGGGAACGGTGTTCCCGACGTGTATACGCTGATGCAAATGGCAAAGCTGTTCAAGGTGAGCTTGAACGATTTGGTCGGCGAAAAGACGGCGCCAACGGTGGTAAAAGAACAGCGAACCAAAGGGTTGGAGACGCTGATTATGTTGCTTTCCAGCGGGATAATTTGGCTGGTTGCGACATGTTTTTTCGTGGCGTTGCAGCTCGTTATGCCCGGGGCGGCGCCGTGGTGGATGGTATTTATTTACGTCGTACCCGTAAATGCAATTCTTTTGATTGTGTTTGCCTGCGCTTGGAAATACCGATTGCTGAATTTTATATCGGTAACGACCTTGATTTGGTCGGCGCTGGTGACGTTCTTTTTGACGGGCCGCGCGTTGGCGATAGCAAAAGGCTGGGTATACAGAGGGCTTTGGACGGTATTCTTGTTGGGCGCGCCCTTGCAAGTATTGGAGATTTTGTGGGTATTCTTCCGAACGAGTTTACAGCACCGTAAGCATAAACGTCTTTCGGTGAACGAAGCAACGGAGATTGCGGAGACGGTCAACACGGAGGACGGCGAGGTTGAAAGCGCTAAGGACGGAAACGAATAAGGCGGAGTAAAAACGGAAAGGTTGGGAAGTTGTATGGCTTGCGGATATTGCGGAAAAAATCAAGCGGTCAAAACGTACGAAGAGATAAAAAACGGAAAAAAGCAGGTGGAATATTACTGCTTGGATTGTTATCACCGTTTGTTTTTATACGTAGACGAATCGGAGGGCGATTCGTATCTTTCCGCCTGCCCGTATTGCGGTATGTCGATTGCGGAAGTCAAAAAGGGCAAATTGGTGGGTTGCGCTAATTGTTATAAAATGATGAGTGGCGATATGTTGCCAATCATTAAGAAAATGCAGGGCGAAAAGGCGCATAGCGGTAAAACGCCCCCCTTAGAAGGGTATGACAATACTATAGATAGCGGAGCGCGGTTTATGGCGGACGGTTTCCGCGCGCAAGCAATAGCGCTCGCGCGGTTTGAACGGCAATGCAACGAATTGGAAGTGATTATTTCCAAATTAAAAGCGGAAAACAATTATGAAGACGCAAAGGGGTACGCAGACAAGCTCTCGTCCATGCGTAGCAAATCGTCGATAGAGGAGGAGTTTGTATGGCGCACTCGCCCGAATTTATCGAGACAATCGTAATTTCCACGCGCATACGCCTTGCGCGGAACTTTGCGTCCTATCCTTTTCCGAAGAAAATGGACGACGCGCAGGCGGAAGACGTTGTGTATCTTGTCGGGCACGGCTTGGGCGAGTTCGACAGCGTAGATACCTTTACGAAATATGATATTAAAAATTTGACGCCTCTGCAAAAAGCGCAATTACAAGAGGAATACTTGATTAGCCCCGCGCTGACGAAGAGTAAAAACGGCGCGGCGTTCGTGTCGAAGGACCGTACGATTTCTATTATGGTCAACGAAGAGGACCATTTGCGAGAGCAGTATATTTGCAAGGGTTTTGATTTGTTCAAGGCGTACGAGCGCATCAGCGGAATCGACGACGCCTTAGCGGGCATGTACGATTTTGCCTTTGACGACAAGCTTGGGTATCTTACCGCTTGTCCTAGCAATCTTGGTACGGGTATGCGCGCCTCGGTGATGATGTTTTTGCCAGGGCTGGTATGGAGCGGCGAATTGAAAAAATTTCTGCCCGTATTGAAGGCGGGCGGTTTGACGGTACGCGGTTCGTTCGGGGAAGGTACGGGCGCGGAAGGGTACGTGTATCAGGTAAGCAATGAACGTACGCTCGGGGTATCGGAAACGGATATTTTGAGCGAAATGGTGCGCATGACGATGACGCTGTGTGATTTGGAAATCCGCGCGCGAGAACGGATGTTGGCGACGGACGAAATGCAAATTCGCGATCGGTGCTTGCGCTCGTACGGGATATTGACGAATTGCGCCGTGCTTGGTTGGACGGAGTTTTTAGACAGAATGGCGGACGTTCGTTTGGGGGCGGCGCTTGGCGTTTTTGAGGTCAAGGACAAGAAACGCTTTGACGAGTTTATGGACGATATGCGTCCTACGGCGTTCCGTATCAACAACGGCTTGGTGGGCGAGAGCGAAGAACTTTGCGATATGCTCCGCGCAGAAACGGCGTCGGGGGCTCTGCCAACGCTGGTACGCGTGACGAGAAGAAAACGCTGAGAAACGGGCGAAAAATAGACGTTAAAAAATAAAACGAAAGGGGACGGATATGCATCCTTTGTCGAAATGGACGGAAAATTTCAGAAAAGCAATGTCGCTTGCCAATATGGCTGCCGCAGAAATCGTGGCGACCTATTTTATCGGTAGCGAGCATTTTATTTGGGCGTTTTTGGCTCTGCCCGACTGCGAAGCGTATAAAATTTTGACGTCGGCGGGCGTTACGAAGGAAAAATACGAGGCGAAGTTCCGCGCGGGTGTAGACCCCTCTTATCAAGGCAACGGTATGACGCCGAACACCCAAAAGATGTACGACCGCGCGGTGGCAACGGCGGAAAAGGAGGGTATGCTCGCAGGGACGGCACACATGCTGCAACAGATTTTGTCCGTACCGACTTGTTGTGCCGTACGCTTTATCGGCGAAATCGTAGAACCGAGTGATAAGGCGCGCAGAAAGACCTTTATCGAAACGCTGTTGCAAAACACCGAATCGGCAATCAACGCGATACTCTTCCGTAAAAAGCGTGGCGAAAACTTTGCCGAGCCCGAGCAGAAAACGGACCCCTTGTCCATGCCCGATTTTTCCTCGCTCGGTGGCGGGCAAGAAGAGGTAGGCAAACGCTATTCTTTGTTGTTGGAACAGGAAACGAAAGGGAAAGCCAACGAAAAGGCAAAGGATAAGGCAAAAAGCGACGCGCAGGCTTTGCCCGATTGCGGTATCGATATGACGGAGCGCGCAAGACGGGGAAAAATGGACCCCGTTATCGGGCGTAAAAAAGAGATTGAAAAGGTCGTGCAGGTGCTTTCGCGCCGTTTGAAAAACAACCCCGTTTTGGTGGGGGAACCGGGTGTAGGCAAGAGCGCGATTATCGAGGGACTTTCGCAACTTATCGTCAGCGAAAACGTGCCCGAGCAACTCTTAAATAAGCGTGTGTTTTCGGTGGATTTACCGGGTATGCTGGCGGGTACGCGTTATCGTGGCGACTTTGAGGAAAAGCTGAAAAATCTCATCGATACGGTGGTAAACGACGGGGATATCGTGTTGTTTATCGACGAAATTCATACCCTTGTGGGCGCGGGCGGTTCGTCCGAGAATAATATGGACGCGGCGAATATTTTAAAACCGATGTTGGCGCGCGGAGATTTGCAGGTCATCGGCGCAACGACGATTGAAGAATACAGAAAATATATCGAAAAGGACAGCGCGTTAGAACGCCGTTTTACTCCCGTGTACGTGGAAGAACCCTCCGAAAAGGACACGGTGGCGATTATCAAGGGCTTGCGCGCGAAATACGAGGAGCACCACGGGATTGCGATTACGGACGAGGCGATTGAGGCGGCGGTAAAATTGTCGTCGCGGTATATCAACGACCGTTTCTTGCCCGACAAAGCCATTGACCTCGTGGACGAGGCGGCGGCGCGCGTGCGCATTGTGGCAGACGGTGGCGTGGAGTTGGAAGAGGCGAGAAAGGACGTCGTTCGTTTGGAAATGGAAAGAAGGCGTTTGGAAAGCGTGGGCGATTACCAAAGCGCGACGGAAGTTTTGCGTGAAAAAATTCAAACGGAAGACAAAATCAAGGCGCTGGAACAAGCGCACGCGCCCAAGCGTTTGCCTGACGGCAGATTGGCAATCGGCGCGGAGCATATCGCGGCAATCGTTTCCGCGCGTATGCGTATACCGCTGATGAAAATTACGCAGGCGGAAGGGGAAAAGCTCATGCGGTTAGAGCAAGACCTGCACCGCCGTATTATCGGGCAGGACGAGGCGGTAAACGCCGTATCCAAGGCGATTCGCCGTGCGAGGGCGGGCTTGAAAGACCCGTCCCGACCCATCGGTTCGTTTATATTCGTCGGGCCTACGGGGGTGGGTAAAACCGACCTTTGCAAGGCGCTTGCCGAGGCGTTGTTCGGCTCGGAAGAGCAGATGATTCGTTTGGATATGAGCGAATATATGGAAAAGCAATCGATTTCAAAGCTGATTGGCGCGCCCCCGGGTTACGTGGGTTATGAAGATTTACAGACGGGACAGCTCACCGAAAAGGTGCGCACCAAACCCTATTGCGTGATTTTGTTTGACGAAATCGAAAAGGCGCATCCCGACGTGTTCAACCTACTGTTGCAGATTTTGGACGACGGACGGTTGACGGACAGCAAGGGCAGAACGGTCAGCTTTAAAAACGCCGTCATTATTTTGACGTCGAACACGGGCGCGGCTGTGGCAGAGAGCGCCAAGACGGGCGTGTACGGTTTTGGCGCGGACGGCAGAAGTGGCGACGCCGTCGGCGAAAGACAGTACGAGGGCATGAAAGACAACATTACCAAAGCCCTCAAAGAGAAATTCCGTCCCGAATTTTTAAACCGTATGGACGATATTATCGTATTCCACCGTTTGTCCGAGGCGGATTGCGCGAAGATTGGCGGGAAGATTATTTCGTCCCTTGCAAAGCGGTTGGAGGAACAGCGAGGTATCGTGCTGACGGTGACGGACAGAGCGTTGTCGGTGCTCGTTAAGCAGGGCTACGACCCGCAGTACGGTGCAAGACCGTTAAAACGGGTGATACAGCGTTGCATTGAAGATAGACTTTCGGAAGAAATTTTGCTCGGTCGCGTGCAGAACGGACAGCAGGTTACGGTGGACCACGACGGACGGGAATACGTGTTTTCCACACGTGGATATTAACACATTAAGAGAGTAGAAAAAGGTAGGAAAAGGCTATGAAATTGACGACGGCAGGGGAATCTCACGGCAAAGCGCTCGTGGCGATTATCGAAGGGGTGCCCGCGCATTTGCAGTTGGACGTAGAGGCGATAAACGGCGCGCTTTCCTTGCGCCAAAGCGGTTACGGTCGCGGGGCAAGACAGAAAATTGAAAAGGACGTTGCGGAGATTTTGACGGGGGTAAGAAACGGCGAAACGCTGGGTAGCCCCGTTACCCTTTGCATTTACAACAAGGACTACGAAAATTGGAAATCGTCCATGTCGGCGGATAGCTGCGACGAGGGCGCAATGGCGAAAAAAGCGCTCACAAAAGTGCGCCCCGGGCATGCCGATTTGACGGGTATGCTCAAATTCGACCAAACGGACGCGCGCAACGTTTTAGAACGGGCCTCGGCGCGTGAAACGGCAATCCGTGTGGCGGCGTGCGAGGTGTATCGGCAGTATTTGTCGGCGCTTGGCGTGGAAATCGGCGGTTGCGTGCGCGAGGTGTGCGGTATTAAAGACGAGGGCGAATACACCCTTGACGAAATGAAAAAGGTAACTCCGCTTGGCATGTTGGACGAAAAAGCGAGCGAGCTTGCGCAGAAAAAAATCGACGAGTTGAAAAAGGCGGGCGATACGGCAGGCGGCGTGGTCGAGATACGTGTGCGGGGCTTGAAGAGCGGTTTTGGCAACGTAATGACGTACGCGGAGAAATTGGACGGTCAGTTGACGGCTGGTTTAATGAGTATTCAAGCGGCGAAGGGCGTGGAAATCGGCGCGGGCTTTGCGGTTGCAAAGACGAGCGGTAAGGATATCCACGACGAAATTTTTTACGACGAAAAGAGCGGTTTTTACCGCAACACCAACCGCGCGGGCGGTATCGAGGGCGGTATGTCCAACGGCGAAGAGATTGTGATACGCGTCGCGATGAAACCGATTCCGACCTTAATGAAAGGTTTGCAGACGGTGGAATTCGGCACGAAAGAAATTGCGACGGCGGCATCCGAGCGTAGCGACGTATGCGCTATTTTTGCGTTCAAGGTGATTGCGGAAGGGGTTGTGGCGCAGGTGCTTGCGGACGCGGTGCAAAAACGCCTCGGTGGCGATACGATGGCGCAGGTAAAGGCGAGATACAACCAGTTGCCGTAAGCGAAGAAACGAGAGGTTGTTATGGAAACGATTCTTTTAAAAACGCCAACGACGTCGGGGACGATACGCGTGGGTACGGACGTAATCGACGCCCGCTTGCACGTATTGACGGCGGGGCAAAAAAATTTCGTCGTCACGGACAGCAACGTGTATGCGCTCTATCAAGATTGGTTTGCGCGCTATTTTAACGGCGCGGAAATTTTCGTCTTACCCGCAGGGGAAGAAAATAAGAATTTTCAATCGCTGTATGCGATTTTGGAAAAGATGTCGGCGGTGGGCTTGCATCGAAATTCGCGCTTGTTTGCCGTGGGCGGCGGCGTAGTCGGCGATATCGGCGGTTTGGCGGCGGCGTTGTATATGCGCGGTATTTCTTGCGTACAAATTCCTACTACCTTGCTTGCGCAAGTGGACAGCAGCGTGGGCGGTAAGACGGCGGTGGATCTTGGCGGTGTTAAAAATATCGTCGGGGCGTTTTATCAGCCTTGCGAAGTTTTGATTGATCCCGCGTTTTTACGGACGTTACCTCCGCGCGAAATCAAATGCGGTGTGGGCGAAATTGTGAAATACGCGGCGTTAAACGGCAAAATTTTCGATATTTTAGAAGAGAATACGGACAAATTGACCGACCTTGCGTTTTTGACGGAACTTATCGTGGCGTGCGTACAGCACAAAGCGAACGTGGTGCAGGCGGACGAAAAAGAGAGCGGAGAGAGACGCAGTTTGAACGTCGGGCATACCACGGGGCACGCGATAGAGCTTTCCAGCGGACTTTCCCACGGGGAGAGCGTTTTGTACGGTATGCTCTTTGAAACGCGTATGGCGATAGGCGCGGGCGTATGCGAGAGCGCATACGGACAGCGGTTGCTGGCGTTGGTGGAAAAGGCGATTGCCATTGCGCCGAATACGGACGTGGATTTTTCACAGATTGATAAGGACGCCGAAAAGGCGCGCTCGGACAAGAAAAATTTGGATGACGGCAAGATAAAAATGGCGGTTGCAAAGGATAAAAACGAGTGGACGATGTTTGCGCTCGGTTTTGAGGAGTATCGTACGGCGTTACTGCAAGCGGTAAAATAAGAAAAAAGAGAAAGAGAGAAAAGAAAAAAGGGGACGGGTATGCAATATATCCAAGGTAGACAATATTTTGAAGGGGAGTTCAATCTTCCCGGCGATAAATCGATTACCCACCGCGCGATTATGCTCAACGGCGGCGCGGACGGCGAAGCGGTGATTACGAACGCGCTCATGGGCGAAGACTGCGTGTCAACGTGCCGTTGTATGCGTGCGTTGGGCGCAAAAATCGACGTGGACGGCACGACGCTCCGCATTACGGGCACGCCGCGTTTTCGTCGCGGAACGGAATTAAATTGTGGGAATTCTGGCACGACCATACGCCTGTTGACGGGTTTTGTGGCAGGCAAGCAGATTGACGCAAAGCTTTACGGGGACGAGTCGCTTTCGTCGCGACCTATGCGCCGTGTGGCGGACCCCCTTGCCTTGCTTGGCGCAAACGTAAAGACGACGGACGGACATGCGCCCGTATACGTTATCCCCGCGCCTTTGCGCGGTACGGAAATGTCTTTGCTTATTTCTTCCGCGCAGGTCAAGAGCGCCGTTTTATTGGCGGGGATATCCGCGGACGGCGAAACGCGCGTGAGCGAGCCCGTCAAATCCCGTGACCATACCGAAAGAATGCTTGCGGCGATGGGGGCGAATATCCGCGTCAACGGCAATAGTGTAACTGTGGGGAAGAGCGTTTTAAAAGCCATGGACGTGTGCGTGCCTTCGGATATTTCCTCAGCGGCGTATTTTATGGCGCTCGGCGCGTTAAAGGGCAAAACGCTTTGCAAAAACATAGGGATAAACCCGACAAGAACGGGTATTTTGAACGCGTTTGATCGGCTGGGGGTAAAATACCAATTATTGAATAAACGGATATCGGGCGGCGAAGAAACGGCGGATATTTTGGTGGAGAAATCGGATATGCGCGCCATTACGCTGACGGCGGAAGACGTGCCTGCAATGATTGACGAGTTGCCGTTGGTTGCTCTGCTTTGCGCGTTTGCGGACGGCGAAACGCATATTACGGGCGCGAAAGAGCTCCGCGTGAAAGAGAGCGACAGAATCCGCACGACGGCGGAGCTTATCAACAACCTTGGCGGAGATTGCCGAGAAACGGAAGACGGTTTTATTATCCGCGGTAAAGAAAAATTGCGTGGCGGGGATATCGACAGCTATCTCGACCACCGTATTGCGATGACGGGCGCGGTCGGTTTGATTGCCTCGGAAAACGGTGGCAACGTACTTCGCGAAGATTGTTGCGCTATTTCCTTCCCCGACTTTTTTGATAAGCTTGGCGTAAAAAGAGGTTGAGAGGGGGGACGGTACGCGATGAACGTAAAAAAGTTGCGTTTGGGGCTGATTGGAAAGGACGTTTCTCAATCGGATAGCGAACGTATCCATATCTTTATTTTGGGGCAAATGGGTATCGAATGTGAATACCAGCGTTTTTCGGTTGGGAAAGACGGCTTTGACAGCGCGATGCGCACGTTGCTTGGCGATTTCGACGGCTTTAATATCACGATTCCCTACAAGCGTGACGCAATGGAATATTTGGACGAAATCGTGGGCGACGCCGTGGAATACAGCGCGGTAAACACGGTGCTCAACGCTACCCGTACGGGGTATAACACGGACGGAATCGGTTTTTTACAGATGATACGTTCGTATGGTATCGAGTTTTCGGGTAAAAGAATTTTGGTGCTTGGCGGAGGCGGTAGTGGCAGAAGTACGGCGGCGGCGCTCAAAAAGGGTGGCGCTACGGTGTTTATGTACCAAAGAAACCGCGAAAAATTGATAGATACTTGCGACAATCTCGGTATTACGCCGATTGACGATCCTGAAAGTGGCGGTTTTGACGTTTTGATTAACTGCACGGGCGTGGGTATGCACGACAGCGAGGGGCGTTCCCCCGTGACGGCAAAGGCGTTTTCGGGCGCGGAAAGCGCGATAGACCTTATTTACGTGCCTAGAAAATCGGAGTTTTTACGGCTTGCGGAAGAGAACGATTTGAAGATTTTAAACGGCGCGGCGATGCTGTTCTTTCAGGCGTATTACGCCGACTGTCTGTATCTTGGCATCGAGCCGAACGAAAAGCAGGTGGAAGAATATTACCGCCTGTACGAGAAAAAATATTTGGATAAATGATATCGAACGGAGGACGTACGATTATGAAATTTTTGGTTATCAACGGAGTGAATTTAAATCTTACGGGCAAGCGTGAAAAGGGCGTTTACGGCTCGGCAAGCTTGGACGAAATCAACGAAAAAATTGCGGCGTATTGCAAAGCAAACGGCGATAACGTCGATTTTTATCAGAGCAATATCGAGGGCGAAATCGTCAACAAATTGCACGAGGCGTTTTTGAATAAGGCTTACGATGGGATTTTGCTCAACGCAGGGGCGTTTACCCATTACAGCTACGCTCTTCGCGACGCGATTGCGGCGATTGATATTCCCGTTGCCGAGGTGCATATGTCCAACGTGCACGCGCGTGAAGAATTCCGCCATACAAGCGTACTTTCCGAGGTTTGCAAAGGGGTTGTTTGCGGGTTTGGCCACGGCAGTTATATCGCGGCAATCGTTGGGTTAAAGGACGTGCTGGCGAAATAAGCGGGGTGGGTTATGAACCTGATTTTATGCGGTATGATGGGCTGCGGAAAGACGACGGTTGGGCGTGAAATTGCGCGGCGTATCGGCGCGTTTTGTTACGACACGGACGATTTAATCGTGGAAAAATACGGCAGAATAGCGGATATTTTTGCGCGGTTTGGCGAAGGTCGTTTTCGCGAAATCGAAACGGAAACGGTCAAGGGGCTTTCGCAAAAGGACGGGCTTGTCATTGCGACGGGCGGTGGCTTGGTGCTGAAAGAGGAAAACGTCGAACTGTTAAAGGCAAACGGGAAAATCGTGTACTTGCGCGCGAAAAAGGAAACCTTGCTTTCTCGCTTGCAGGGGGATGGCGAAAGACCGCTGTTGCAGTCTAAGGAAAGCTTGTCCGATAGATTGGCGCAGCTGCTGGAAGTCCGCGCACCGATTTACGAGAGGATTGCCGATTATACGGTGGACGTGGACGGAAAAACACCGTACGAAATTGCGGCGGAAATCGTCGCTTTGGCGCAAGAAAAATAAAAGGTAGAACGAAATGAAAACGGTTTTGGTGACGGGTGGTGTGCGCGGTATAGGCGCGGCAATCGCTTTGGCATTTTTAAATAAAGGGTATCGCGTTTGCGCGAGCTATTCCAAAGACGAGGACAGCGCGCAAAAAATTGCCGCGAAGGGCGTGGAAGTTTTCCGCGCGGACGTGGCAAAGGAAGAGGACGTAACGGCGCTGTTTGCGAAAATCGGCAACGTGGACGTTTTGGTGAATAATGCGGGCGTTGCGCTCGTTAAGCAAATACAAGACGTCAGCTATGCAGAATTTAACCGCTTGATGTCCGTCAACGTCGGCGGGGCGTTCCTTTGCTCGCGCGAGGCGGCGAAAGGTATGATTGATAAACGTAGCGGTTTGATTGTCAATATTTCCTCCGTTTGGGGGGAAGTCGGCGGCAGCTGTGAGAGTGTGTACTCTGCGTCCAAATCGGCGCTGATTGGTTTTACGAAAGCGCTCGCCAAAGAGCTGGGTTGGTCGGGCGTGCGCGTAAATTGCGTGTCCCCCGGGGTGATAGATACGGCGATGAACGCGCGGTTTTCCGAAGCGGAAATGCAGGCGCTCAAAGAGGAAATCCCTATGGGGCGCTTGGGCGACGGTGAGGACGTTGCCAAGGCGGTGCTGTATTTGGAAGAAAACGATTACGTAACGGGGGTGGATATCCCCGTAAACGGCGGTTTTTCCATTGCGTAATGGGTTAAGAAGAGTGTTTCTTTAAATAGCTATCTAAAATATTTTGTATAAACGCATCCGCGATTCCCTCTGTGGGGGATTGCGGGTCTTTTTTTTGCTCCGCTGGTTCTTCTTTTGGCGGTTTTGCTGTTTGCGTGTCTTTGGGCGCACCGTCCGTTTTATCGGCAAAAGTGGAAAAGGTCTGCGTAAACTTTGAAAGGTCGTTTAAAAAGCGCAACATTTCCTCGGAATCTTTGATTTGGCTCATCAGCGGTTTGATGCTGTCGGCAAAATCGGCGTTTTGTGAGAGATAATACAAGAGAACTAAAATTAAAATTTCCATACCGTAGTATATGCCATGTAGCCGAAAATTGCTAAGCGGCATAGGATATAGTATTATTTTTCGGAGGTGAAACATGAAAAGCTTTAAGGAATATTCTAGGCAGGCGGCGGACGTGGCAAATGCGCAAAATAGCGAGGACGGGGGTGTAAAAACGCAAGAGGGAGGGACTGCGGAAGAGTTGACCAAGAAAATTGCCGCGGCGTATCACGGTAAAAGCAACGCAACGATGTTAAAAAGCATTTTGGAAGAGGCGGAACGGAGTAAACGCGCAGGCACGCTGTCCAACGAGGAAATCGAGGCGTTTTATCAGAGCTTTGCGCCGATGTTAGACGGCTTTCAACGCAAACGTTTGCGCGCGGTCGTACAACGCTTAAAGGAAATATAAAACCGCCTTAGCTTGGTGCTAAGGCGGTAGACGTGTCTTGATGAAAGGTTAAAACGCATGGCTTTTATCAATTTCATTTAAGGCGGACAGCAGGGTGTCTATTTCACTTTCGCTGTTATAATGCGAGAAGGAAACGCGCGTCAAGCCGTCTTCCTGCGTATGCAAGGCTCTGTGCATTAAGGGAGCGCAATGCAGACCTCCCCGCACAGCGATATCGTATTTTTCAGAGAGGAAATGGGCAACGGTTTCCGATTGCAATTCCCTATGCGCAAGGGCGACGATACCGCAAGGATTGGCAACCGAATACGCGCGGTAGGCGGTTTGCTGTCGCAATCCGTTTAGGAAATATTCGGTGAGGGAAAGCAGTTTTTTTGCGATTTTGCGTTGGTGTACGGTGAGGTAGCGCGCGCCTTCCAAAAGGGAAAGGATTGCGGGATAGGACAACGTGCCCGCCTCTAAACCGTCGGGATAAAAATCGGGCATATCAAGGGAAAGGCTTATCGAGCCGCTTCCGCCGTGTAAAATCGGGTGCGGGGAAACGCGGTTGGAAAAGAGCAAAGCTCCGCTCCCTTGTATGCCTAACATACCCTTATGTCCCGCCACGCTTAAAAGGTCGATGCCCGTTTTTTGCATATTCATTGCGATATGTCCCGCCCCCTGCGCGCCGTCACAGAGAAAAAGGACGTGTTTTGGCAGGCGTTTGCGGATTTCGTTTATCGGCGGTATTGCGCCCGTAACGTTGGACGCCGTCGTCACAATGACCATACGCGTATAGGGGGTTACGAGCGAACAAAGGGTGTCGGGGTCGATGTTTCCGCTCTCGTCTAAGGGGCAAATATCGTATTCGATTTTGCCGATTTTTCGCAGATGTTCCAAGGGTCGCAAGACAGAGTTGTGTTCCATACAAGTCGCAACGACGTGGTCGCCCTTTTGCAAAACGCCAAGGATCGCAACGTTTAACGCCTCGGTGCAATTTTTGGTAAAAACTACCTGCTCGTAGCTGTAACCGCCGAAAAATTCGTTTAAGGCGTGGCGACAATCGTTGACGAGTTTTGCGCAAGCCACGGATAATTTATGACCGCCTCGACCGGGGTTGGCGCACACACGTATTGCCGAAAAGACGGCGGAAAGGACTTGGTCGGGTTTTCTGCCACCCGTTGCGGCGTTATCAAAATACAACATAACGAACCTACCTTTATAAAATCGTCATAAGATATAGTATTCCAAAAAGGAGACACTTATGATATGATGATTTTAGCGGTGTTCCGCGCGCGGGCGCAGAGCTTGGATTATGCGGAACGATTACAAAGATACGGCGTTATGGCGTCGACGATGCCAACGCCCAAAGAGGCAAAAATCGGTTGCGGTTTGTGCGTTCGCTTTGACGGACGGTATTATCCGCGGGCGAACGCAATTTTAAAAACGGCAAGGTATTCGTCCTTTAAGGGCTTTTATAAAATGGATTTTATTGGGGGCAGAATGTCCGTTACCCCCTACCCGTAACGCGATGACGGATAAAAAAGCAAAAAAAGGGGGCGAAAAAATTTAACGAAAAACCTTGCAAAAACGACGCGGATATGGTATACTGATTTCGTTATGAAAACAGCAGACAAAAAAGCGGCGCTTGCCGAATTGGAAAAACTTTATCCCGACGCAAAACCTGCGCTTATATACAAAACGCCGTACGAACTTCTCGTTGCGGTGATTTTGTCTGCGCAATGCACGGACGAGCGCGTGAATAAGGTTACGGCGGTGCTCTTTGAAAAGTATTCTACGCCCGAGAGTATGGTTACGCTCTCGCAAGCGGAGCTCGAAAAATATATCTTTTCCTGCGGTTTTTACCGCATGAAAGCGGAGCATATTTTATCTGCCTCACGGGATATTCTCGACAAGTTTAACGGCAAGGTTCCCGATACGGTGGAAAGCTTGATGCGTCTTGCGGGCGTTGGAAAAAAGACGGCGAACGTGGTATATTCGGTGGCGTTTGGCGGCGATGCGATTGCGGTGGATACCCACGTATTTCGCGTGAGTAACCGTTTGGGGCTTGCCAAAGGGGATACGCCCCTTATCGTAGAGGCGGGGTTAAACAAGGCGATACCCAAGGAAGATTGGTCAAAGGCGCACCATTGGTTGATTTGGCACGGTCGGCGGGTTTGTCACTCGCAAAAACCTAATTGCGCGGAGTGTACGCTTAGTCCGTATTGCGATTACGGCAAAAATCCACCGAAGAAACCGAGCGCCAAAGGTAAAAAATAAATAACGTATAAAAACCTCCAAAACCGCAAAAACTGTGGGTACGGGGGTATTTTTTATGCAAGAGATTGAGCGAAAAACGCCGAGAGAAACGGAGCTTATCAAAACGTTGGCGGAGATTGAAGATTTGGCGGAGAAAAAGACGAAAATCTATTCGCGTTTGCTCACGGAACAAGTCTTGGCAAAGGAAATGGAAACGTTATCCGCGCGGCATGCCGTCCGCAGAGAGCGGCTGGAAAAATTGGCGTTTGGCAAGGCGAAAAAATCCGAAAAGGGGCAGGACGTGTCGCAAATAAGCGGGGGTGACGTGGAAAAATGAAACTGGAAAAACGTGAGATAACGCTAAATGAAACGGACAGTTTAAAGGACGTGTATTACACGGAAAAAACGCTTCTGCGCGAATATAGCGCAAGATTAACTTTGACGACGTGTCAAGAGACCAAGCACGAGCTTTCTGCGCTGATAGAAGAGGTAACCTCGGATATGGAAAAAGCGGAAAATTTGATGCAAAAATCGGCAAAAAATACGGCGCTAATAGGCGGATAGGCGTTATAAAAAGAACAGACAGGCTAAAAAGTATGCAAAAACCACTTTTTGGCTTGTTTTTTTCTTGTTTTTCCCTTGACAAAATCTATCTTGCCGAGTATAATAATGTATACAATAAAATTACAAAAAGAGGTATTTACTCATGGCAAAAAAGACTGGTGCAGTAAAGGGATTCTTTGGTGAATTTAAAAAATTCATCACGCGTGGCAACGTGCTTGACATGGCTGTCGGCGTTATCGTCGGCGGCGCGTTTACGGCGATTGTAAACGGACTTAGCAATTTTGTATTAAAACCCATTATCAACTGGATTCTTGCATTGATTCTTGGTAAAAACGGTCTTAGCGGTATCTATACCTTCTTGCCGAACTGCAAGGTATGGAAAGATACGGGGCTTACAATGGAGATAAATGGCGTAGCACAGCCCATTTATGATATTGACCTTGCAAACTCGATTTATATCGATTGGGGCGCATTTATCAACGCTATCATCAACTTCCTTTTGATTGCGTTCGTACTTTTCATGATCGTTCGTACGATTAACAAGTTCAGCGAAAACCGCGAAAAGGCGCTTGCTGGTGCGAAACTTGCCAAGGAAGAAAAGAAAGAAATTAAACAGATTGCTAAAGAACAAAACGTTTCTAAGAAGACGGCGAGAGTGATTTATGCACAGCGCGTTTTGGAAGAAAAAGAAGCGAAAGAGGCGGCGGAAGCGGCGGCAAAAGCTGAGGCAGAGGCAAAAGCGGCGGAAGAGGCTCGCATTGCGGAAGAAAAAGCGACGGCAAATACCAGATTGCTTGCGGAAATCCGTGACCTTTTGAAAGGGAAAATGGGCGGCGAAGAAGAAACAGCCGAAGAAGTAGCGGAAGAAACAACGGAAGAAGCAACGGAAGAAGCAACGGAAGAAAATGCCGAAGAAGATAAAAAAGAAGACGAGAAAGAAGAGAATTAAGTTGACTTTTTTATAAAAAAAGGCTATAATAAACCAAAAGTAAAACAAAGGCGATGAAAAAGCGGGTTTTGTTTATAAAACCGACCTGACAGAGAGCGCGCTCAAAGGCTGAAAAGCGCGTAGGTAGGAAAGCAATTCCCTTTCACTTTGGAGCCGTTCTTTTGAGCCCGCAGGGGGGTAGGGAGAGCCGTTATGCGCTACGTTACAGCGCGGAATAAGGCGTGCGTCTATACGCGCGTGAAAGCAGGTGGTACAGCGGACTTGTTCGCCCTGCGCGTCGAAAAGGCGCGCGGGGCGTTTTTCTTTGCGAATCGGAAAAGAAAAATTCCGCTAAATAAAGTTGTAAAAAATATCGGAGGATAGATATGAAAGAAAAAATCGAGGCGTTGCGCGCGGATATAACCGCGGCGATGGCGCAGACGGAAACGGGCAGGGCGCTTTATGAATTGAAAGTAAAATTCCAGACGGAGCTCAAAGGTATTATGAGCGGTATGAAGGACCTTGCCAAAGAAGACAGACCGACCTTTGGTAAAGTCGTCAACGAGTTCAAGCAAGATATGGAAGAAAAGTTTGAGGCGCGCGCGATTATTGTTCGGCAGATGGAAATGGAAAAGAAATATGCCGAAGAACGTATCGATATTACCATGCCGGGTAAGGCGTACAAGGCGGGCGCATTGCACCCGATAACTCTTGTCAAAAACGAGCTGATAGATATTTTCGCGGGTATGGGTTTCAAAATTTTCGAGGGTCCGGAAATCGAAACCGATTATTATAACTTCACGGCGTTAAATACTCCCAAAGACCACCCTGCGCGCGATATGCAAGACACGTTTTATTTGGCGGATAATCTGCTTCTTCGTACGCAGACGTCGGCTGGGCAGATCCGCGTTATGGAAAAGGACGCGCCCCCGATTAAAATTTTATCCCCGGGTAGGGTGTTCCGTTCCGACGACGACGCGACGCACTCGCCGATGTTCCACCAAATGGAAGGTTTGGTTGTGGACAAGGGTATTACCCTTTGCGACTTGCAGGGTATGTTGGCAGAGTTCGCTCGCAAGATGTTCACGTCCTCGACGAAGGTGCGTTTGCGCCCCTCCTATTTCCCGTTCACCGAACCGAGCGTAGAGGTCGATTTGAGCTGTTCGGAATGTGGCGGTAAAGGTTGCCGTCTTTGCAAAGGTACGGGTTGGATTGAAGTCCTCGGCGCAGGTATGGTAAACCGTCGCGTTTTGGAAAACTGTAACGTAGACCCCGACGAGTACACGGGTTTTGCGTTCGGTATGGGTATCGAGCGTATTGCCATGTTGAAATACGGCATCAACAACATTAAGACGTTGTTTGAAAACGATACGAGGTTTTTGGAACAGTTCGAAGATTAAAACGGAGAATCGGCGGCGCAATACGCCGTCAGTATCAATCCAAATACGGAACGGTATAAAGTAAGGAGAAAAAACAGAAAATGAAAGCACCTTTCAGTTGGTTAAAAGATTACGTAGATATAGACGTTACCGCGCAGGAGCTTGCGGAAAAGCTCTTTTCGTGCGGTTTTGAAGTAGAAGAACTTTCCTACCTCGGCGAAAAAATCAATCGCGTTGTGGTGGGCGAAGTTAAGGCGATCACGCCTCATCCCGACAGCGACCATATGCAGATTTGCGTGGTCGATTGCGGGGAAGAATACGGCAGAGAATTGCAAATCGTTACGGGCGCGCCCAACGTATACGTGGGGATGAAAACGCCTTGCGCGCTGGACAATTCGACGGTGGTAGAAAGCAATCCCGCTATGCTCGAAAAGAACCCCGACGGTATCAAAAAGATTAAAAAAGGCAAGCTGCGCGGTGTAGAATCGTTTGGTATGCTTTGCTCGGGCGAAGAGCTTGGTATCAACGACGATTTTTATCCCGGCGCGGAAGTCAACGGCTTGCTTGACCTTGCAAAAGACGCCCCCGTGGGCGAGGATATCAAGAAAATCGTTGGTTTGGACGATTGGATTTTTGATATTTCCATTACGGCAAACCGCCCCGATTGCCAATGTATTTTGGGTATAGCGCGCGAAGTGGCGGCTGTGTTGAACAAGCCCTTCAAGGCTCCCGATTTTTCGTATACGGCGCATAAGACGAGCGCTGTTCCCGTCAAGGTGGAAGTGGCGGCACCTGACCTTTGTCCTCGCTACGTAGGGCATTACGTCGAGAACGTTACGGACGGTGTTTCGCCCGCTTGGATGTGCAAACGCTTGGCGTTGTCGGGTATTCGTTCGATTTCGCCTATCGTTGATATCACGAACTTCGTCCTTTTGGAAATGGGACAACCCATGCACGCGTTTGATGCGGACGATATCGGGGACAGAAAAATTATCGTGCGCAGAGCGACGAAAGGGGAAAAAATCATTACCCTTGACGAAAAGGAATTTACGCTTACGACGGACAACCTCGTGATTTGCGACGGCAAAAAGCCCGTAGCGCTCGCGGGGATTATGGGCGGTTTGAACAGCGAAATTAAGGCTACGACCAAAAACGTGTTCTTTGAATCGGCAAAATTTGCCCGCGATAACGTCAGAAAGACGTCGCGCGCTTTGGGGCAATCGTCCGATTCCTCGTCCCGCTTTGAAAAGGGCGTGGACGCGTATACCAACGCGCTGGGTATGGACAGAGCGTTGCACCTTATCGAAGAGCTTGGTTGTGGCGTTGTGACGGATATGCGCGAGGACGTGTGCGCGGTTTCCCTTGCGCCCCGCAAAATGACGGCGAGCGTGTCGAAGATAAACGCTTTGCTCGGTATTGAAGTACCGAACGAAGAAATCAAGTCGATTTTGACGAGATTGAACTTTAAACCCGACGTTAACGGCGATACGTTGACGGTGGAAATCCCCGGGTATCGCGACGACGTGGACGGGTATCCCGATTTGGCGGAAGAAATTATCCGTATGTACGGGTATGAACATATCGTCCCGACCTTCTTGGAAAGCGCAAAGGTTACGGGCGGGGGGCTTACCGACGAGCAGAAAAAAGAATTGCATTTGAAAAACGTTTTGCGTACGCAAGGTTTCTCGGAGGCGTATAACTATTCCTTCTATTCGCCCAAAGATTTGGATTTGATGAAATTGAGCGCGGATGCGGAAGAGAGAAACGCCGTGCGCATCCTCAATCCCATCAGCGAAGAGCTGTCCATAATGCGTACCTTCCTTGCGCCCTCTATGCTCGGCAACGCCGTACGGAATATCCGTCGCGGTAACGACGAGGGCAGAGAATTTGAGGTCGCAAACGTATACGTGCCCCGCAACACGGTGGCAAGCGAGCAACCGCAAGAACGCAAACATATCGTCCTCGGTATTTGGGGCGGTAAAAACGATTTCTTCGATATGAAAGGCGCAATCGAACGCATTGCGGAGGTTTTCCACCTTTCGTTTACCTACGAACGCGCGCAAAAAACGTACCTGCACCCCGGGGTGTCGGCTAACGTGATTTTGGACGGCGAAACCGTTGGTTGCCTTGGTGAACTCGACCCGTCCATAGCCCTTTCGCTCGGTTTGGATAAAAAAGTATACCTTGGCGAGTTAGACGTTGCGGCGATTGCGGAAAAATTAGACGACGGCGTGCGTTATAAAAACCTGCCGAAATTCCCTGCGGTAAAACGCGACCTTGCGTTGATTGCGGACGAAAAATTGACTTGCGCGGAAATCGAAGAAGTACTGATGCACTCTTGCAAATACGTGACGGAGGCAAAACTCTTCGACGTGTACCGTGGCGGTCAAGTGCCTGCGGGCAAGAAGAGTATGGCGTTTACCCTGACGTTTACGCCCGATAATAACGTAGAAAAGGCGTTTACGCCCGAAACGTTGGACGGCTACGTCAAGAAAATTCTCGGCAATTTGAAATTTAAGCTTGGTATTGAACTGCGATAAAAAACGAAACGGGAGTTTTCCGTGAAAAGAGAAGACAAAATCACACAATTTGGATTTTTTAACGTTGACAAACCGTCGGGGATTGTATCTTCGACGGTCGTTAACAAGTTAAAATGGTTGACGGGTGTACCGTGTGGACACATGGGCACGCTCGACCCTTTGGCAAGCGGTGTCTTGCCCGTAGGGGTTGGCAACGCGGCGCGCCTTTTCGATTACTTTTTAGAGAAGGAAAAGGAGTATATTGCGGAGTTCACGTTCGGCGTGGATTCGGATACGCTCGACTCGACGGGTGTTTTAAACGTGGGGGGACGTATCCCCAACGAAAGCGAAATTGCGGATGTTTTGCCTACTTTTTTTGGGGATATTATGCAAATTCCGCCCAAATACAGCGCAAAAAACGTAAACGGAAAACGTGGGTACGAGCTTGCGCGCGCGGGTGTGGAATTTGAGCTTGCGCCCAAGAAAGTGCATATTTACGGCATGGAAATTTTAGGGAAAAGCGAGGATAAGGCGGATACCTACCGTATCAAAATTCGATGTGGCGGGGGTACGTATATCCGTTCGTTAGCGCGGGATATCGCGGCGGCGCTCGGGACGAAGGCGGTAATGTGTTCTCTGTTGCGTACGCAAAGCGGTGTGTTCACTTTGGAAAAAGCGATACCGTTTTCACTATTAGAACAGGACCCGCCCTTAGAGGAATTGGAAAAATATCTAATTCCAACGGAAAACGTGTTGCCGTTTGATAGCTTGCCTTTGACGGAAAAGCAAGAAACAAAGCTCTACAACGGACAACGTGTTGCCGTTGAAAACTCGGACGGCTTATACAAAATTTATAAAGGCGGCAGTTTTTACGGAATTGCCGAGGTGTCAAACGGCTTGGCAAAGGCAAAGACGAAATTATGTTAAAGACGGTTTGGTTGACGGACAAAAAGGATAGAGCGCAAGGGGTGGCAATGCTCCTTGGCGGTTTTGACGGGTTGCATTTGGGACACCGTCAACTGCTTTCGCGCGCTAAAAAGAGCGGTTTGCCCGTCGGCGTGATGACCATTGTCGGCGCAAAGGGACAAAAGAGTTTGTTTACCTTTGCAGAACGCGAAAATATTTTTGCAAAAAGTGGCGCAGATTTTGTATTCGAGTTGCCCTTTGCAGAAATCAAAGACCTTTCCGCGGAGGCATTTATACGGCTCTTGCAGACGGAATTTTCCCCAAAAATATTTGTTTGCGGCGAAGATTTTCGATTTGGCGCGGGGGCGAAAGGCGACGCTGAAAAGCTAAAAGGTATGGACACGGTACGCGTTGAAGTCCTTCCGCTTGTCGAAATCAACGGCGAAAAGGTGAGTAGCAAAACGGTAAAACAGCATCTTGAAAAGGGTGACGTTGCAATGGCAAGCACCTTGCTTGGCGAAAGTTTTTTTCTGCTTGGCGAAGTCGTAAAGGACAGACAGGTGGGCAGAACGCTCGGTTTTCCGACGGCGAATATTTTATATCCCAGCGATAAATTTCCGTTGAAAAAAGGCGTATACGAAACGAGAATTATCATTGAACGCGACACGTATCGGGGGATAACCAACTACGGAGCCCGTCCGACCTTTGACAACGACGTTGTTTTAACCGAAACCTATTTGGACGGATTTGACGGGGATTTGTACGGAAAAACGCTGAAAATCGATTTCGTGCGCTATTTGCGCGATATACAAAAATTTGAAAGCGTAAACGAATTAAAAACGCAACTGCAAAAGGACATAAAAAGGGTGAGAAATCATGATTAAATTTGGACCGAGTGGCAACAGCGAGAGCTTTTACGAGGCGGGCTATTCGCATACGGAAGAATCGGCGGCGTTTGTAAAAGAACGTGGGCTGGACTGCTTTGAATATTCCTTTGGTCGCGGCGTGCGTATGTCGGAAGACAAGGCGATTTCCATTGGCGAAGCGTTCCAAAACGCAGGCGTAGAAATTTCCGCGCACGCGCCGTACTTTATCAATTTTGCCAATCCCGACGACGAAATGGCGGCAAAATCGTACGGTTACGTACTTGATACGGCAAAAGCATTGCAACTAATGGGCGGAAAGCGTGTGGTTTTTCATCCCGCCGCGCAGGGCAAGGCAAGCCGCGAGGAGGCGGTTGCGCTCACGGAAGAACGCTTGAAGATACTCCGCGATTATATTTACCTCAACAATATGCAGGATATGATATTCTGCCCCGAAACCATGGGCAAGCTTGCGCAAATCGGCACGGTGGAAGAGATTGTCCGCTTTTGCAAAGTCGACCCCGTGTATACCCCTTGCGTGGATTTTGGTCATATCAACGCGCGGGAGGGCGGTTCGCTCAAAACGGTTGAGGACTATCAAAACCGCTTGCAATATATGATTGACGAACTCGGTTACGAGCGTGTGAAACACTTTCACGTGCATTTTTCCAAGATTATGTACGGCGCGAAGGGCGAAATTAAGCACTTGACCTTTGAGGACGAAATTTACGGGCCGAATTTTGAACCGCTTGCGACGGCGTTAAAGACGCTCAAATTAGAGCCGTATATCGTCAGCGAAAGCGCGGGAAAGCAGATTGAAGAAGCGGAAATTATGAAAAAAATCTACTTCGGGGCATAAAAGACGCATAAAAGACGGAGAAAAAAGGAAAAAATACCAACGATTTATCGCCGTATACTTGACGAACAAGGTTTTTTTTGCTACAATATATACTAAGAGGTAGAATATGGTTTGCACGAACGGTAAAAAAATATTGGAATTGTCCGATTGTCAAGCGGTTTATACTTCTTGTCTGTATCAACTTCGATACATTACGGGGTTGGAACCCGAAAACGGTTGCGCAATCGTCGATGAAACGGGCGTGACGCTGTATACCGATATGCGGTATATGGAGGCGGCGGAAAAGCTCCTTGCGGGGACGGGCGTGAAACCCGTGCTCTATAAGCAGGACGAGCTGTTAAAACGCCTTGCGGGTTACGAAAGCGTGGGTATTTCCTTTGACCAAACCCCGCACTCGGAATATATCGCTTTGGAAAAAGCGGGCGCGAAGTTGAAAAATATCGACAGCGCGTACGAACAAGCGATGACGGTGAAAAACGAGTGGGAGCTTGCAAATATCGCCAAGGCTTGCGAAATTGCAGAAAATGCTTTCAACGCCCTTCTGCCCGAGATTAAAGAGGGTATGACGGAAACGGAAGTGGCGGCTCTGCTCGAATATAAAATGCGTGCGTTTGGCGCGCAAGGGCTTTCGTTTGAAACGATTGTGGCGTTCGGCGCGCATGCCGCTGTTCCCCATCACGAAACGGGATTGGCGAAACTTCAATTCGGCGACGAGATTTTAATTGATTTTGGTTGCAAGGTCAACGGATACTGTTCGGATATCACGCGGACGTTTCTATTTGGCGACGACGGAAAGCACGAGGAATTCAAAAAAGCGTACGCCCACGTATTGGCGGCGCATAACTTGGCGCAGGAAAAAATCACGTCGGGTATGACGGGGAAAGAGGCGGACGCTATCGCGCGCGAATATCTCAAAGCCAACGGCTACGGCGAACTGTTCACCCATTCGCTTGGACACGGTATCGGGCTGAACGTTCACGAAAAACCTTCGGTGAGCCCCAAAGGCGAACAGATACTTTGCGACAATATGGTGTTCTCGGACGAGCCGGGTGTATACAAAGCGGGCGAATACGGTATCCGCATTGAAGATACGGTTACCCTTGAAAACGGAAGGATAAAGAGCTTTATGGGCAAAACCCAAAAAGAACTTTTGATATTATAAAAAATAATAATATAGCATATAAGGAGAAAAATTATGGCACAGATTTTGGCAGGCGATATTCGTAAAGGCGTAACTTTCGAGTACAAGAGCGGCGTTTATACCGTTACCGAATTCCAGCACGTAAAACCCGGTAAGGGCGCTGCGTTCGTTAGATGTACGTTGAAGAACGTAGTAACCGGTCAGGTTCTTTCGAACGAAACCTTCAACCCCACCACGAAATTGGAAACGGCGCAGGTAGAAACGAAAAAGATGACGTATTCCTATTTCGACGGCGAATTCTACGTATTCGTGGACGAAGAATGGAATCAGGAAAACCTCACCTTCGACCAGGTGGAAGACGCGCTTAAATATATCAAAGAAAACGATATGGTTACCGTGAAATTCCTTTACGGCAAAGCGTTCTCGGTTGAACCTGAAAACTTCGTAGAACTCAAAGTTATCGAGGCAGAACCCGGCGTTAAGGGCAACACGGCTACCAACGTTATGAAGAACGCAAAGGTAGAAACGGGCGCAACGATTCAGGTTCCTATGTTCGTTGAAGAGGGCGAAACGATTCGTATCGATACGAGAACGGGCGAATACATGAGCCGTGTTTAATCGATTTATATCCAACGAAAAATAAAACAACTGACAGCAGGATTTTTACGTCCTGCTGTTTGTTTATGGAGTGTATAGTATGAAAGCAGTGGTGCAAAGGGTTAAGAAAACCTCGCTGTCCGTGGACGGAAAATTGATATCTGAAATCCCGTTTGGGTTGACTGTTTTTTTAGGCGTTAAGACGGGGGATAGCGAAAAGGACGGCGCGTATATAGCAAAAAAGATTGCGGGCTTACGTATTTTTGAGGACGAAAACGGCAAAATGAATTTGTCGGTAAAGGACGTGGGAGGCGAAGTGTTGCTCGTGTCGCAATTTACTTTGTACGGCGACGCGTCCCATGGTAATAGACCGAGCTTTACGGAGGCGGCGCGCCCTGAAATAGCAGAGCCATTGTACGAATATGTTGTAAGGGAAGTCTCTACCTACGGTATTACGGTGAAAAAAGGCGTGTTTGGAGCGGATATGAAAATCGAGCAATTTAACGACGGGCCCGTGACGATTTTGTTGGAAAGCTGACCTTTTTCAGCTTTCAAGTTTTTGTTGATTCGGGGATGCGAGGGAGAAATTACTTCCACTCCACGAAAAAGAGTAAGATATAAACACAAAAACCTTATAAAAGATTTATAAAATGATACTAGGATGCTTTCCGCGCTGATATCCAATATGGATGGCGCGGAGTTTTTCTTTTTAAACAAAAAAACGGCTTGTTTTGAATATGTCCGTGGGGTAAACCATGAAAAAACAAACGCAAAAAGCGTATTCTACTGCGGGTAGAGTGGCGCTCTACTGTGGGTAGAGTGGCGATTTTGCGGGGTAGAGGGCGTTTTTTTGGGGTAGAGAAAAAAGGAGAGAAAAAAGTTGTAATTTGGAAAAAAATGATATAAAATACAATTGCGAATCGACAGAGATAAAATGTGATTGCAAGTCGACAGAGATAAAATGCGATTGCGAATCGACAGAGATAAAATGCGACTGCGAATCGACAGAGATAAAATGCGATTGCAAGTCGACAAGAAATATAGCAGTCAACAAATAAGGCAAAGTAAGCTTGACATAGCGGTTACGAGCAAGGAGGATGGCATGGAACAGGCGCAAATGCAAATAAAACCCAAAAGACTCGGTTGGAACGAGGCGGACGTACAATTATATACGCCCGCAAAGGCAGACAGAGGCGCATCGAAGGCGGCTGAAAACAAATTGGGCGTAAAGCAGGATAAAAAAGGGATTATTCCCATTTTCTTCGCTGTGGACGACAATTATTTGCCTTTTCTTTCCATCACCTTGGAATCCCTCTGGGAAAATTCTTCGCATGCCTACGATTACGAAATTTACGTTTTGCACTCGGGTATCCGCGAAGATTATCAAGAAAAAATTCTGCGCTATAACGAAAAGGACGGATTGCACGTTTCGTTCGTAGACGTTACAGAGCGTTTAAAGAAAATTTTCGATAAATTGCACATGCGCGATTATTATTCAGCGGCGACCTATTACCGTGTATTTATCGCCGAAATGTTTCCGCAATACGACAAAGCGCTGTATCTCGATTCCGATACGGTCATTTTGGGGGATATCAGCGAGCTATACAATTACGATTTGGGCAATAATATGCTCGGTGGCGCGCCGTGCGAGGGCGTAAACAGTTTTGACGTGTATAGGCGTTACGTAAAGGAAGTAGACGGGCTTGATACCGATTATTTCTTCAACGCGGGCGTTATTTTGATGAACCTCAAAGCCTTCCGAGAAGAGGGATTTTACGAGCAGTTTGCCGACCTTTTGAGCAAATATAAATTCCGCTTAATCCAAGACGAGGATTATCTCAACGTCATTTGTCAGGACAGAATTTTGCATCTTCCCCGCGCGTGGAACAAAACTCCCGTTGGACCCGATAAATTGGCGCGCGAAGATTTGCGTATCGTACATTATCTCATGACGTGGAAACCTTGGCACTACGAGGATATTCCCTACGGCGACTATTTTTGGGAATATGCCGTTAGAACGGAATTTTACGATTATTTGAAAGGCTTGCTCGATAATTTTGACGAGAAAGGCTTGGAAAATGACAAGCTGTGCGAGAAAAATTTGAAAGCGCTTGCCGAAGAGGAAATCGCCCGCCCCGACGGTTATTTCAAAACGTACGGTAAAATGTACGGAAACGTATAAAGGGTGGGGGACGTGTCGCAAACAAACTCGTTCTTTTAATAGAATTATTCAACCGCTTGCGCGCTCTTGTGTGACGTAGGCGGTTAAGCCACGTTATAGAGCATTACAAAAAAAGGAGTAAATTATGGACGAAACGAAAATTTCTCCCGATCGATTAGAGGTGTTGGCGAAGATTCGGGAATACGAAAAGGCAGGGCGGTTTGACGAGGACGTGGAAAACGACCCCGAAGCCCCCGAGCTCACCCCCGACAAGGTCGATTATCTGTGCAAAAAGCTGTCGAGTAAGATTGGCAGAAAGGTTGCGAACTATCTCGCCGACCATTACTTTTTGAAACTTATCAAAAAGAATATTTTGATGATTGACGGGATAACGGGGGAAGAATACTTGAAAGAGGGTATGAAAAACGGCGCGATTATCACGTGCAACCATTTTCATGCGTTTGATAATTACGTGGTTTTCCATTGTATTCGCAAATATTTGCCGAAAAAATATCTCTACAAAGTTATCCGCGAGGGGAATTATACCAATTTCCCCGGTTTGTACGGTTTCTTTTTCCGTCATTGCAACACGTTGCCGTTGTCTAGTAACCGCCGTACGATGATGAACTTTATGTCGGCGACGAACACCCTCTTGAAAAACGGCGAAGTCATTTTGATTTATCCCGAACAGGGTATGTGGTGGAATTACCGCAAGCCTCGTCCCTTTAAATTGGGCGGTTTTAAAATGGCTTATCGCGCGGGCGTACCCGTGGTGCCGACGTTTATCACGATGAAAGATGACGAGCGTTTGGGCGAGGACGGGTATCCGATGCAACGCTTTACCTTTCACGTAATGCCCCCTATTTATCCCGACAAGTCTTTGGGCGAAAAAGCGGGCTCTGAAAAGATGAAGGACGAAGCGTACGCGCTTTGCAAGGCAAAATACGAGGAAGTGTACGGGATTCCGCTCGTTTACGGCGACGAAACGGACGATAACGAACAAGCGGACGTACAAAAGCAGGAGGAAGAAAAATGATATTGTATTTATCGATTATTACGGTGTGCGTGCTGTTGATATCCACGTCGTTATTCTTTATTTTTTCAACCAACTTTTTCTATCTGTTGGGATTCACGGCGTTGGCGGCGTTTTTGGCGATTGTGGTGGACATTTTGGTCGCGACCGTATGCAGATTGCTGCCTAAAAAATTTGCAAACCACGAACGCAAAGTTTTTACCGTTTCCGCAAAAGAAAAAGCCTTTTACGAAAAGCTGAAAATTAGAAAATGGAAGGACGGCGTTCCTGAGATTGGGCATTTTACAGGGTTTAGAAAAAATAAAATTGCCGACCCGAAGAGTGTGGAATATCTCGACCGTTTCCTTTTGGAGGCGTGCTATGGCGAGCTGGGGCATTTTTGGAGCTTATTCTTCGGATTTTCTCTCTTGTTGCTCGGGTTTCTTCCCTTTTTCCCGTCGATGTCTATTTGGCTTTCGATTTCAATCCCCGTGGCAATCATTAATATCTTTATGAACCTGCCCTCGTGGTTCATTTTGCGTTACAATTCCTACAAATTAGAGATTTTGCGCAAGAGCAATCTCAAGAAACAGCAAAGAGCGGTGGCAAAAGCGCAAGGCGAGCAGACGGAATCGTCTAAATCTTCCGTTATGGAAGTGATAAGCGAAGTGGTATTAGGCGCAGAAAAGCAGGGGGCGTAAAAGGCAAAATTTTGCGTTCGTTGCGATACGTATTGGGTGCTTTTATGGTATAAAATAAAAAAGTCGCTGTGGGATGCCCACAGCGACTTTTTGTATGCTCATTCTAATTCTTGGGATAAATTTTTAAATTCGTCTGCAGACGCAAGCGTCCGTTTCGAGAGGAAACGGACGCGTTTTTTTGTAAAATCAAAAAAAGTAAAAAAATTTTTGCCAAAAAAAAGGAAATCGAAAAGTTTTGTCGAATATATTATTATAATAATATATTTTTGGGTATAAATAATCGTGAAACAAACAAAAAAGGAGGAGACCACAATGAACGAAAAAGAATATTCTTGCGTAAGAGAGCGTGTTTGCGCGCAGGAAGAACTGTTTTTGTCCCCGTATGCAAAGCGTTCCGCGGATACGCAGGGCAGATTGCGCGAAGAAAGCCGTTGCGGTTTCCGTACCGATTTTCAAAGGGATAGAGACCGTATTATTTATTCCAACTCGTTTAAGCGTTTAAAAAACAAAACGCAGGTGTTTTTTGCGCCCGAAGGGGATCATTACATTACCCGTTTGACGCATACCTTGGACGTGTCGCAAATCGCACGCTCTATCGCCCGCTCCCTTTCTTTGAACGAAGACTTGGCGGAGGCGATTGCGCTGGGACACGATTTGGGGCATACGCCCTTTGGGCACGTGGGCGAAAGGGTGCTTGCAAAGCTTTCCTCGCGCGGGTTTATGCACAACGAGCAGTCCTTGCGCGTTGTGGACGTCATTGAAAAGGGCGGGCGGGGGCTGAACCTCACGCAGGAAGTTCGCGACGGTATTCTCAACCATAAGAGCTCGGGCAAGCCGTCCACACTCGAAGGAGAGGCGGTTTCCCTTGCCGACCGTATCGCGTACATCAATCACGATATCGAGGATGCGATAAGGGCGGGGATATTAAAAGCGGAAGATTTACCCCAAGACGCGGTGGCGCTCCTTGGCAACGCCACGAAAGAGCGTATCAATACGGCGATTGCGGATATTTACAAAACGTCGCTCGGACAGCCCTACGTGCAGATGTCGGACGAAATTATGCAGGCGACCAACCGTCTCCGCGCATTTATGTTCGAGCGGGTATACGAGTATGCAAACAAGTCGATACAAGAACGCTCGGAGCGAATGCTCACGCAGTTGTTTGAATATTTTACCGCGCATGCGGAAAAGTTACCGCAACCGTATTTACGGCTTTTGGACCGTGACGAAAAGGAGGTTGTGGTCTGCGATTATTTATCGGGTATGACCGATCGGTACGCCATAGGCGTATTTGAAAGTCTGTTTATTCCCGCAACGTTTTCAATAGGAGGTGTGACGTGAGTAACGCAAAAGGCATAGACGCTGAATTTATGCGGACGCTAAAACAGAAAAACGACATTGTCGAAGTTTTACGTGGCTACGTTGCCCTCGACAGAAAGGGCGGAAATTATTGGGCGTGCTGTCCTTTTCACCACGAGAAAACGCCGTCTTTTTCCGTCAATGAAGGCGACCAGTTTTATCACTGTTTCGGTTGTGGCGTATCGGGCGACGTCGTGCGGTTTGTGCAGGAAATGGAGAGTACCGATTTTATCGGCGCGGTGCGTATTCTTGCGGCGCGTGTGAAGATGACGGTCCCCGAGGGGGATTACGACACCGAAGAGGCGGCGAAGAAACGCAAAAAGAGAGACGTTTTGGTAAAGATATTGCGCGATACCGCGCGGTTTTATCTCAACAATCTGTACAGCGGGGACGAGCGCGCGGATAAATACTTGCAATATATTGCGGGGCGTGGGCTTTCGCCGACGACGGTGAAGAAGTTCGGGCTTGGCGCGTCCCTCGATTATAATTCCTTGCCTGATTATCTGTTCAAGAAAGGGTATGCGCGCGAGGATTTGTTGGATAGTGGCGTCATTTCCGTCAACGAAAGGGGGCGGTTGTACGACGCGCAGGGCGAGCGTTTGGTTTTCCCCATTATCAACGCCTTTGACGAGGTCGTCGGGTTCAGCGGTCGAAAGCTCGAAAAGGTAAAATTCGGCAAATATAAAAACACGTCGGGCACGATGCTCTATGATAAGAGCAAGACGTTGTATAATATCAACCTACTCAAAAAATTAAAAAGAGAAAAACCAATTAACGAAGTGATTTTCGTCGAGGGACAAATGGACGCAATCACCTTGTATCAGGCGGGTTTCCAAAACGTTGTCGCGACCATGGGTACGGCGCTGACCAAAGACCAAGCCCGACTTGCCAAACGGTATACGGACAAAATCCTAATCAGCTATGACGGCGACTTTGCGGGGCAAAAAGCGGACGTGCGCAGTTTGGATATTTTGAAAGAGGCAGGTTTGGACGTGCGCGTCGTGCCGATTCCCGACGGAAAGGACCCCGACGAGATTGCGCGCGAGAGCGCCGAGCTCTATCAAAAATGCTTGGACGAGGCGATGCCCGTTATCGATTACCGTTTGCATGCGATAGAACGCGGTTACGATTTGTCCAAAACGGAGGACAAGCGTAAATACGTGGCGGCGGCGTTGAAAATCGTCAAAGAGGCGGAGAGCGAAAGCGTGCGTGAGGAGCTGTTGAAAAAGCTCCGCGACAAGACGGGGATTACCTATCACGCGTTGGAGCGGGATATGCAGAACGTCAAGCTGGAACCGACGCAGACAGAGGACGTGCCTTTACAGGAGAAAATTTCCGAGGTTGCGTCTGGGACGGACAAAAAGCAAAAGGCGTTGCGCTTTATTTTGGCGGCAAAACTCTTCTCTGCTCCCTATGCAAAAACGCTCTTGGTGACAGAGTTGCCCTTGCGCGATGCAACGCATATCGTGATTGCGAATTATATCCGCAATTGCGAGCAAAAGGGGGAACGGGTACGGCCGAGCGAGTTGTTTGAGTTGTTGGACGAAAACTGCGTAGAGTTCAATGCGATTTTGGATTTGAACTACGGGGACAAGCTTGCAGGAGAGATTGCCGAACGTTTTTTCACCGACAGCGTCAAGACCTTGCGCTTAGAGGCGGTGGAAGAGGAAGTGGCAAAATGCAACGCGGAATATGCGCGCGCCACCGAGGAAAAAGAGCGCAGAGAAATTGCAAAAAAATTGGGCGAGTTGATACAAAAACGCAACCGCATTAAAAAGAGTTAAAAAGAAAACAAAACAAACGAGAAAAACAAAAGGATTTCGGTATAAACGGAGGATAAAAAAATGAACGTAACCGAGCAAAAACTCAACGAATTGATGGAAGGCATCATCAGCGAATACGGCAAGAAGGGCTGCATTTCCAGCAACGCTTTCTGCGATATCATGGAAAAATACGACATGAACGCAGATCAAATGGATTGGATGACCAAGGCGCTTAGCGACGCAGGTATTCAGCTGGTAGACGAGGAACAGCGCGATCGTGAGTTGTTTGAACAGGCGCTTTCCGATATCGGTTTAGACGATCCCGTTAAGATGTACCTCAAAGACATCGGTCGCGTGCCCTTGCTTTCTGCGGACGAGGAAGTAGAGCTTGCAAAACGCATGGCGGAAAACGACGTGGCGGCGAAAAAACGCCTTTCGGAGGCGAACCTGCGATTGGTTGTTTCCATTGCAAAACGTTACGTGGGGCGCGGTATGCTTTTCTTGGATTTGATCCAAGAGGGTAACTTAGGTCTCATGAAGGCGGTGGAAAAATTCGATTATCAAAAGGGATTTAAATTCTCCACGTATGCAACGTGGTGGATTCGTCAATCGATTACCCGCGCGATTGCTGATCAGGCGCGTACCATTCGTATTCCCGTACACATGGTGGAAACGATTAATAAGCTCACGAGAGTGCAACGCGTTTTGTTGCAGGAATTCGGGCGTGAACCCACCCCCGCGGAAATTGCGGAAAAGATGGGCGTGACGGAAGAGCGCGTCCGTGAAATTCAAAAAATTGCGCAGGACCCCGTTTCCTTGGAAACGCCAATCGGCGAGGAAGAGGACAGCCATTTGGGCGATTTCATCGAAGATGAAAAGACGACGACGCCTAGCGATTCGGTTGCGTTTACGATGCTCAAAGAACAGCTTTTGAGCGTGTTAGACACCCTTACTCCGCGTGAAGAAAGGGTGCTTCGTTTGCGTTACGGTATCGACGACGGGAAACCTAGAACTTTGGAAGAAGTGGGCAGAGAATTTAACGTTACCCGTGAACGTATCCGTCAGATTGAGGCGAAAGCGTTGAGAAAGCTTCGTCACCCTTCGCGCAGTAAAAAGCTGAAAGATTTCTTGGAATAATCGGCGCAATGGGTTACGGAAGGCGTATTGATACGCTGTGTTCGCTGTTGACGGCGGCGGAAACTTTTGCCGACGTGGGTTGCGATCACGGCTATTGTAGCGAATATATGTTGAAAAACGGACTTTGCAAGCGGGCGATTTTGTCCGATATCAGCAAGGGGAGCCTTGCCAAAGCGGAAAGTTTGCTTGCGCCCTATATCCGTAGCGGCGTTGCGGTTGCGGTGCTTGGCGACGGGTTTAAGGGAGTGCCTCCCGATACGGACGAGGTGTTGATCGCCGGTATGGGTGGGAGCGAAATCGTGTCCATTTTGTCCGACGAAAAATACGGTTTTATCCCCAAACGGTTCGTTTTTCAGCCGATGCACGACGGGGAAAAGCTCCGTCGGTACTTACTTAAAAACGGCGGGTATATCGAGCGGGATTTTACCTTTGAGGACGGAAAGTTCTACGACGTGTTGGTGGGCGGTCGAATACAGCCAAACACGGAACAGCAAACGTATACGGACGCGGAGTACGAGTTTGGGAAAGAGAATTTAAGGGAGATGCCGACGGCGTTTGTCAAGCGTACGAAAAAGCTGCTTAACAACGTCGAAAAATATCTCTTACAACCGAATTTACAGACGGAAAGCCGCATACAGCTCGAAGAGAGGGCAAGGCGGTTACAAGGAGTGTTGAACGGTGAAGTTAAGTGAAATTTATAAAATAGCGGACGAGCTTGCGCCCAAGCGATTGAGCGACGAATATTGCGCGAAGTACGGCGCGTACGATAACAGCGGAATCCTTGTGGACGCAGGGGAGGATATCAAGGGCGTGCTTTTTACCCTCGATTTGACGTTTGCGGCGATTGAACGGGCAAAGGCAATCGGGGCGAATTTGATTCTTTGTCACCACCCTGCAATCTATGGAAAGATTTCCGACGTGCGCATCGACGACGAACGGTTGACGGGTAGCAAAATCGTGCAATGTTTAAAGGCGGGGATTTCGGTGATTGCGATGCACCTGAATTTGGACACGGTGGACGGCGGTATCGACGACAGCTTGATGCACGGCGTGGCGTTGGCGGCGGGCGAAGATTTTCCCCTTCCGCTCAGCGTGATGCACCCCGTAGAGGGCGGCGGTTACGGAAAGGCGTACGATTTGCCGAAGATTTCCGTTGCAAAGCTTGCGGAGAATATCAAAAAGGAATTTTCGTCTTCTCGGGTGCTGTATTACGGTGGCGAAAAGACGGTAAAACGGGCGGCGAGTTGTTGTGGCGCAGGCGCAGATGAAGAGAGTATTTTATTTGCGGCAAAGGCGGGCGCAAACGTGTTTATTTCCGCTGATTTTAAACATCACTTGCTTGGCTTGGCAATGGAAAAGGGCATGGGCGTAATCGTGTTGACACACTATTCGTCCGAAAATTACGGTTTTGAAAAATATTATAAAAAAATCTGTCAAAGAGTGCAAATTCCGTGCGTTTATCACACGGAAAACGCGTGGCTTTGACGGAAAGGGAGTATATAGTTATGGCACAGTTACAGGCAATTTTGAAGTATCAGGAAATCGATGCGAAGCTCTATAAGTTGGAGCGTGAGTTGGCGGGCTCGGAAGAGAGAAAGGAGTATGTAAAGTACAAGAAATTTTTGGAAGGCGCGCCTGAAAAGTTGGACGCTTTGGAAGCGAAAGCGGCGTCCTTGAAAGCAGAAGCGGCGGAGTTGACCAAAAATTACGAACAGCTGGAAGAAACGTTGCAATATTTTGACAACGTGGACGAGTTGGTGACGGACGGCGCGGATATTTCCTTCTATCAAAAGAAAGCGCAAACGAAGGTAGAGCAGTTGAAAAAATTCAAGGCGGATTTGGCGGCTTTGGTTGCCAATATCAAGGCGACGGACGCTGAATACAAAAAACTGAAAAAGCAGGTTATCACCGCGCAAAATCAGTATAAGGAAGCGGCGGAAAAATACAAGGCAATCAAGGCGGAAAAGGACACGGAAATGAAACCGATCGAAAAGGAACTCTCCGCGCTTGCCAAGGACGTGCCTGCCGAGATGATGGAAAAATATCAAACGAAGAGAAAGGAGAAAAACGTTCCCGTGTTCATCGAAATCAACGGAACGCGCTGTTCGTGGTGCGGTATGGAACCGCCTTTGGCTGCGCGTAACAAGTTGACGGGCGGGGGAATGATTGAGTGTGATAGCTGTCACAAAATCATTTACAGTAAGTAAGGTCGTTTTTGATAAGCTACGCATTTCGGCGTTGCCCCTCGGTTACGTACTTTTAAAAACGACGATGAGTAAACGGCGCATTTCGACGTTGTGTGGCATATAATATACCGTGCAGAAAGTTGTGGCGAAAATTCATTTGGGGAATATCAGACGGAACGCGGAAACCTTTCGACGGCTTACGAAAACGGGGCTGTGCGCGGTGGTAAAAGCCAATGCGTACGGTCACGGCGCGGAGGAAGTGGTAAACGCATTGAGTGGCGTGGCGGATTCCTTTGCGGTGGCGATTGTGGACGAGGGTATACGGATACGCGGTGTAGCGTGCGGAAAGGAAATTCTCGTGCTTACGCCACCGATTACGGCGGAAGACGTCTTGCGCGGGGCGTGGAACGGTTTTTCGCTAACCGTATCCGATTTGATAACGGCAAAGCTGATTGACGGCATTTCAAGGGCAAGGAGATTGCCCATAAACGTACATTTGAAAGTGAATACGGGTATGAACCGCTACGGTATGGAGCCGTCTGCATTGGGCAAAGTCTGCAAACGCTTGCAAACGAATCCTTTCGTGCGGGTGGCGGGAGTATATTCGCACCTTTATGCTACGTCGGTGGAAACTTCGCGGGCGCAACGGACGGCATTTGAACGGGCTGTGACGATTTGCAAGCGATATTTTCCCTTGATAAAAGCGCATTTATCCGCGACCTACGGCGCGTTGCTTGGCAAGGAATTTGCTTTCGATAGTGTGCGTATCGGGTTGGGCTTGTACGGATATTTGCCCGTTGACAAGGACAGCGGTTTGGTTATGCCCGATTTAGAAAAGGGTATGACGGTGTATGCGACGGCGGTAACGTCTAGGAAATACTTATACGGTGGCGCGGGGTACGGCGAAAATTCCTTTGCAAAATCACCAAAGGACTTGACGGTGTGTCGGTACGGATATGCGGACGGTTTTTTGCGACGGCGCGAAAACGGTTTGCTTGACGCAGAAACGCAGGCGAACAATCTGTGTATGGACGCGTGTATTAAAATCGGCAGATTACCGCGCGGGAAGCAATTCCCGATTATGACGGACGCTGCGGCGGTTGCGAGGGCAACGGATACGATTCCCTACGAAGTTTTATGCGCGGCGACTCGTCGCGCGGAGAGGATATATGACAACGAATAAATTGCGTTTTGTGGAAACCGATTCGCCTCAAAAAGAAGAGGATCTTGCCGAGGCGAAAAAACGGCTTAGGGCGTACATGAAAGGACGGCGGGGCGAAAACGAAAACCGCGATATAAAAGAGGAGCTGTTGCTACGCAACGTTTTGCGCGCGATAGCGGAAAAGGGTTTGGACGCAGTCAAGGATAGGAAAGCCTTCGTCTATCTTTCCTTTTCTTCCGAAGCCCCAACGGACAAGCTAATACAGGCTCTGTTGGAAGGCGGTTGGAGGGTGTACTGCCCGCGAATAGAAAACAGGCAGATGCTTGCCGTGGAATACGGAGAAGATTTTTCTCTTTCGAGCTTTGGCACGCGCGAGCCGATTGGCGAGCCGTACACGGGGAAGCTGGATTTGGCGGTTGTTCCTTTGCTTGCCGTGGACGAGCAAGGCAGACGGCTGGGTTACGGTGGAGGGTATTACGACCGATTTTTAGGGGAGCACCCCGAAACCTTGCGCCTCGCATACGGGTTTGATTTTCAAATCATACGCCAAGTGCCAACGGAAGAACACGATATAAAAATGGACGGAATTGCAACGGACAAGCGTATCGTTTGGACAAGCGTCCGCGAAAAATAGAAAAAAATTTACAATAAAGATAAAATAGGAGAATTACGGAAATGGCTAAATCTAACAGCAAATTTAAATTTTATGCAAAGTACGTATGGCAGTTGATTAAGGACTCGTTGCCGTCGGGTATTATGTATCTTTGCGCAGGTTGTATCTTGATGATGGCGACGATTAAGATGAGGGAGGATAACGCGTTTACGTTTAAAAACGCAGCCCTTTTTTGGATAATATTCTGTCCCGTAGTGGCGGCGGCGTATAACGCTTTGATGTCGTGGGCGAACGGCGGTCAGCAATACGAAATGCTGGTGTCGGGTAATATCCGTCGCAGTACGGAACAGACCTACGGCGCGGGTTATAAAATTGGCAAATACAAAGAAGAGAAAGAATATCGCATTTGGAAAGGCTTTGTTGTGGGTGGCTTGATGGCGTTTTTCGCAATCCTCGTAGGTATCGTTTGGGGAGTAAAGCAATCCCGAATTGACGCGCGTTTGGCGGATATGGAAATCGGCTTGTCCGAAACGCTGGGTATTATTCTGTCGGGTTGGTCGGTGATGCCGATTTATTACGCAAACGCTATGGGCGCGAACATCAGCTATTTCGTGTCGCTTGTATTTGCGTTGGTGCCCATTGGCGTAACGGCAGGGTTCTACATTTGGGGCGCGTACGCGCGCAGAAACAAAAGACTGCGCGAACAGGCAATAGCAGACAGAGCCTCGCAGTCGAATAAACCGCAAAAAATCAATTACGGCGGTTTGCCTGGGACAAAACCCAAGAAGAAAAAATAAAGTGCGGGCAAGCGCGGAGAGTGGACGATGAGAATTATCGGCGGAAAATATAGGAGCAGGGTTTTGGCGGAGTTTGCAGGCGAGGACGTTCGTCCAACCTCCGATCGCGCCAAAGAATCGCTGTTTAATATTCTGTCCTTAAAGCTGTATGGAGCGAGGGTTTTGGACCTGTTTTGCGGTAGTGGCGCGTTGGGGCTGGAAAGCCTTTCGCGCGGTGCAAAAGAGGCGGTTTTTAACGATTTTGCCAAGGATAGTCTGGCGATTGTGAAAAAGAATCTTTCGGCTTTAAAAATCCCCGTAAACGGCGACGAGGCAAAGCTTTCAAACGCCGATTATTCGGTGTGTTTGGAAAGCGCGCGCGGGGAGTTTGATATCATTTTTATTGACCCGCCCTACCGTTTTGATTACGGCGAAAAGGCGCTGAAAACGATTGCGCAAAAGGGGCTTTTGACGGAAAACGGCGTGGCTGTGTACGAGCGCGACCGTCCTTTCGAGGGCGAAATTGAGGGCTTGGAAAAATACGACGAACGAAAATACGGCAAGGCGTATATTACGTTTTTCCGTAGAAAATAGACGGTGAACGGTATGAACGAAAACAAGAAAAAATGCGTGTTTGCGGGGACGTTTGACCCCCCTACGCTCGGGCATGAGGCGTTGATTAACGATTGCTTGCGTATCTTTGACGAAGTGGTGGTGGCGATTATGGTTAACCCGATGAAAACCCCTTGCTTTACGGTGGAAGAGCGCAAAGAGATGCTGTCGCTTGTCTTTGGTAAGGACAGCCGTGTGCGCGTGGTAGCGTTTAGCGGTACGGTGGCGGAATTGCTCGCGCAAGAAGGCACGAAGGTGTACGTGCGGGGGATTCGCAACGGTACCGATTTGGATTTTGAAAACGCGAACTTTTACGCGAGCTGTAAGCTAGATGAAGATATCACGGCGGTATATCTGCCTTGTCGGCAGAATTTGTTGCACGTCAGCTCGTCCATGGTACGCAATTCTTTGAAATTCGGTACGCCGATTGACGAATACGTGTCTAACGCGGTAAAGGACTATATTATAAATAAGGTAGAAAAATAATACGAGAGAGAATAGAAAAGGAGATACGACTATGTTGGAAAAGCAGTACTTTATTCCAGAGCCTGAAGAGTTTATCTCGGAAAAGCCCATGACGGCGGAAATGAAAAAAATTAAAAAAGAACGCGACCAAGAGGTTCGCGACGCCATTGCCGGCAGATCGGACAAGATGCTCGTTATCGTCGGGCCTTGTTCCGCACACGAGCCTGCGCCTACGCTCGAATACATTTCCCGCCTTGGTAAACTCAACGAAAAGGTCAAGGAAAAGTTGGTTATCGTGCCCCGTATTTACACCAACAAGCCCCGTACCAAGGGCGTTGGGTACAAGGGCATGTTCTTGCAACCCGACCCCGAGGGGGCGGCGGACATTGCTAGGGGTATCCGCAGTATTCGCGCTTTGCACCTCGCGGCGATTAACGAGTCGGGTTTGACCTCGGCGGACGAAATGCTCTACCCCGAAAACACGCCGTACGTAGAGGACCTTTTGTCCTACCACGCGGTTGGCGCGCGGAGCGTGGAAGACCAGCTACATCGCCAAGTTGCGAGCGGTATCGACGCGCCCGTCGGCATGAAAAACCCGATGAGCGGTAATATTATCGCCCTTGTTAACTCCATTTTTGCGGCGCAGAGTCCGCAGGTGTTTAAATACCGCAATTATCAGGTAAGCTCGGATGGAAACCCTTACGCGCACGCAATTTTGCGTGGGGGAGTGGACGGTTCGGGTGGGGACGTGCCCAATTTCCATTACGAAACGGTGATGCAGCTCGAAGAAATGTACCGTGGCAGTAACCTTGAAAACCCCGCAATCGTTATCGATTGTAATCACTCGAACTCGGGCAAGCAATTTAAACAGCAAATTCGTATTGCCGAAGAAGTAATGCAAAACCGTCGTTTTGATAAGGATTTCAAGCGTATCGTCAAGGGCTTTATGATAGAGAGTTTCTTGGTGGAGGGCAGTCAAAAACACGACGAGGTTTTCGGGAAATCGATTACCGATCCCTGTCTTGGATGGGAGGATACCGAGAGGTTGCTCCTTGATTTGGCAGAACAGGTATAAAACGACGTACATACGTCGCATGTCTGCGTTACGGCTTAGTTACGTGCTATCGGTACGCGCCCTCGTAGCGTCTTGAACTGCTCGTATCTTCGTCACGTTCACTCGCATAAGGGTGTGACAATTTCAACAATTACAAACCAAATTTTAGAGGTAAAAGAATATGAAAATTGCATTTTTAGGACCAGAGGGGAGCTATTCGCACCTCGCGGCAAAACAGTTTTTAAAGACGGAATCGACGGGGGTAAAAGCCGTCGGCGAGTGGGACGAATGCGTGCCTTTCCGTAACTTTCCCGAAGTGCTCGCGGCGGTAAAGAGCGGTAAAGTGGACGGCGCGGCGATTCCCATTGAAAACAGCCTGCAAGGCGGTGTGTCGCAAAATCTCGACCTTTTGCAGGATTGCGAAAATTTGTACGCGGTCAAAGAAGAAATTATCCGCGTGGATCATCGCCTTATCTACAAAAAGGGTGTGAAGTTTTCCGAGATTGGCAGAGTATATTCGCACCGTCAGGCGCTCGACCAATGCGCGACGTTTTTGACGAAGGAGATGCCGTTTGCGTCCTTGCGCGATGCGGAATCCACGGGGTTTGGCATTTCGCGCGCGGTGGAGGACGATTCGGGTAAGAGCGCGGCGATTGCGGGCGCGCACACCGAAAATTTGCGTAGTGGATTCGTGATGAGCGAGGAATCGATTTCGGACGAAAAGAACAACTATACGCACTTTCTTTTGATTAAAAAGGGGGAGGGCGCGTTGCCTAAAACAAGCAACCGTGTGTTCTTCTCGGCGGTTTGTCCGCACCGTCCCGGGAGCTTGCTTGAATTGTTGCAAATCATTGCAAAACACGGTATCAACATGACGAAAATCGAGAGCCGTCCCGTAAAGAATAGACCGGGCGATTACCGTTTCTTTATTGAGGCGGATTGCGATATTGCGTCCGACGAAGTGAAGGAAATGTTTGACTCTATCCGTCACCATACCTTAGAGTGTAAATTGCTCGGCGCGTATAACCGCGGTTAAAAACAGCGAGGCGTAACTTAGCAATACCTAAACAAAAGATTTCTTGTCCGTACATAAACCGTTGATTGCGACCCGTATAGGGGGCTTTTGCGGTTTGACGTGTTAGGAGGATAAGAAAAAATGAAAACGTTAGGATTGGCATTGGGCGCAGGCGCGGCGCGCGGAACGTCGCATATCGGTTTTTTGCGAGGATTGGAAGAGGCGGGGATAAAACCCGACTTTATCACGGGCTGTTCGATGGGGGCGATTGTCGGCGCGCTTTATGCGGCGGGGATATCCCTTAGCGAAATGCAACAAGCGATGGATAGGTTGCGTTTGGTGGATTTTTTTAAGCCTACGGTGAAACGTGGCGGACTGTTCACGATGAAGAAAATCCGCAAGATATTAGAGGCGCGGTTGGGGGATTTGCAGTTTAAAGATTTGGAAATTCCCTTTCAATGCGTGGCGACCGACCTCGTTTCGCGAAAGCTGATTTGCTTTTCTAAGGGTAGCGTGGTGGATGCCGTTTTGGCGTCGGCAAACGTTCCGTTTTTGTTTGCGCCGATAAAAAAAGACGGTATGAAACTGATCGACGGGTATATTTTGGAACGTGTTCCCGCGCGGTTGGTTAAGGATATGGGCGCGGACATCGTAGTGGCGGTGGACGCGCTCGGGAAAAGACCGTTTGGTGCAAAGGACCCCACGGCGTTGCAGATGGCGCTGGAAATTATGGATATCTTGGAGTGCGAACGCTTGGAAAAGCGCAAGCAAGCCAATGGGGATTGGCTCGATTTTTGGTTGGAGCCCGACCTTGGCGATATGGGACAGACGGAATTGAAAAAGATACGGTTTGCTTGCGAGCAGGGGTATGCCTTGGCGCAGGATAACCTAAAAAAGATAAAAAAGGCGTTAAAGTAAATGGATTTGTTTGATTTTAACAACAACGAAGAAACGGCGAAACCGCTTGCGGAGCGCATGCGCGCCAATTCGCTGGACGAATTTATCGGGCAAAAGCATATCGTTGCGGAAGGCTCTCTTCTTCGCCGCGCGATTGCGACCGACCGATTGGGGAGTTGCATTTTTTGGGGCCCCCCAGGGTGTGGTAAAACGACCCTTGCCAATATCATTGCCTTGCGTACAAACGGCGAATTTATAAAGCTCAACGCCGTCAACGCGGGGGTGGCAGACGTCAAAAAGGCGGTGGAAACGGCGCGGGAGAATTTGAAACTGTTCGGCAAGCGCACTTACCTCTTGTTGGACGAGTGTCACCGTTTCAATAAAACGCAGAGCGATTCTTTGCTCCCCGCAATCGAACAGGGCACGATTATTTTTATCGGCTCGACGACGGAAAATCCGTATGCGGCGATGACGCCGGCTATCGTTTCCCGTTGCCGTGTGTTTGAGTTTAAGCATTTGACAAACGACGATATTATCGGTGCGTTGCGCGCGGCGATTAAGAGCCGTCATAAGGGCTTGGGAAAGCAAGGAGTGACGGCGACGGACGAGGCGATTGAGCATATTGCGCGTATGGCGGCGGGGGATTTGCGTTCGGCGTATAACGCCCTTGAATTGGCGGCGCTCACGACAAACCCCGACGAGGACGGTAAGGTTGTGATTACGCTTGCGGATGCGGAACAGAGTATTCAGCGCAAAGCCCTTTCCTACAACGAGGATTCCTATTACGATTTCTTATCGGCGTTTTGTAAATCTTTGCGCGGTAGCGACGCCAACGCGGCTTTGTATTATGCAATGCGCTTGATTGAGGGCGGTTGCGACCCGATGTTGGTTGCAAGGCGTTTGGTGGTGCATTCGGCAGAGGACGTGGGTATGGCGGACCCGCGCGCGTTGCAAATAGCAACCTCCGCTATGTACGCTTTGGAAAAAATCGGATACCCCGAGGCGCGTATTCCCTTATCCGAGGCGATTATCTACGTATGCGAGGCGGATAAGAGCAATTCTGTGGTCAACGCAATGTATGCGGCGATTGCAGACGCAAGGGAAGTGCGCGACGATAACGTGCCGCCCTATTTAAAGGACAACAGCTTTGGCAGTAAAGAGGACAAGGCAAACAGTAATGCGTATAAATATCCGCATAACTACGGCGGATACGTTGAACAGCAATATTTGCCCGATTCCCTTAAAGACAAAGTGTATTACGTGCCGGGGAACAACGGCTATGAAAACACGGTAAAAGAAATCCGCGAAAGAAAGGGCAAAAAACGTTAAAAAAGAGAAAACGGGCATATACGGTCCGCGATGAACGAAAAGAGAAGGTGTAATTATGAAGTGTTTGTATTGCGATTGTACGGAAAGCAAAGTAATTGATTCCCGCTCGGCAGACGACGATAGAACGATTCGTCGCCGTAGAGAGTGTATCGGCTGCGGCAGAAGATTTACGACCTATGAAACGATAGAAGTCACCCCCGTGTTGGTGGTAAAAAACAACGGCACGAGACAGTCGTTTAACGCGGAAAAGATTCGCAACGGCATTATCAAATCTTGCGAAAAACGTCCCGTTCCGATGTCGGTTATCGACGATATGGTCGCGGATATCTCTAAGCAAGTATACAACAGCATGGAAAGCGAAATTACGACCAAAGTCATTGGCGAAATGGTTATGGAACGATTGAAAAAGGTGGATGAGGTTGCGTACGTTCGCTACGCGTCCGTGTACCGCTCGTTTAAGGACTTGTCGTCCTTTATGACAGAGCTGAAACAAATGATGAAGACGGACAAAGAAAAAAAGAACGGTTAAACGGTTCAACGCGTACCGTGTAGGGGGTAATTCCTATAACGGCATCTTTTTTGTGGTGAAAAATCAGCGGGAATATACGGTGGAATTATGAGAAAGCAGACAAGGCTTGTGACGGTCGGCGACGTTAAAATCGGTGGCGGCGAGCGTGTAAAAATTCAATCGATGACTACGACGAAAACTTCGGACGTGGAAAAGACTGTGGCGCAAATTTTGGCGCTCGAAAATGCGGGTTGCGAGATTGTGCGCGTGGCGGTGTCGGACGAGGCGGACGCTTTGGCGATTAAGCAAGTGGTGGAAAAAATCAACTTGCCCCTTGTGGCGGATATTCATTTTTCACCCAAGCTCGCTGTTATGGCGATAGAAAACGGCGCGGATAAGGTGCGTATCAACCCTGGCAATATCGGGGGCGAAAACGAGATTAAGTACGTTGCCGATTGTGTAAAAGCGCATAAAATCCCCGTGCGAGTCGGCGCAAATACGGGCAGTATCGAAAAGAATTTTTTAGAAAAGTACGGCAGAAGCGAGCGGGCTTTGGTAGAGAGCGCTCTCTATAACGTCGGTATTTTGGAAAAACACGGCGTAAACGATATCGTAATTTCGGTAAAGGCGTCGGACGTGCCGTTGACGGTGGGGGCGTATACCCTGCTGTCGCAAAAAACCGAGTACCCTCTGCATCTTGGCGTGACGGAGGCGGGGACGACGGAGGCTGGTATCGTCAAGAGCGCCGTCGGTATCGGCAGTTTGCTTTTGAGTGGTATCGGGGATACGATTCGTGTTTCGCTCACCGATAACCCCGTCCAGGAGATTTATGCGGCGAAGAATATTTTGCGCGCGTGCGGTTTGGAAGAGGAATACGTGGAGGTGGTTTCTTGCCCTACTTGCGGACGTTGCGCATGGGAAAGTATGTCGCTGGCAAATAAAGTGACGGAGTTTGTCCGTCCCTATCAAAAGCGCGCGAAGATTGCGGTGATGGGTTGCGTGGTCAACGGCCCGGGCGAGGCGAAGGACGCGGACCTTGGGATTGCGGGCGGTAACGGCTCGTGTCTTATATTTAAAAAGGGTATGGCGTATAAAAAGGTGTCGGTGGAAAGCGCCGAAAGTGAATTTTTTAAGGAAATTAGGTTGTTGTTAGATGGCGAGTAAGACGGAACAATATTTGGCGGATATTCGTGCGTTGGACGGATTGAAAAACGCGATTTTGTGCGGGATTTCCGTGAGTAAACGGGATTACGGCGCGGAATTTTTGTTGGTGACGGACAAGACGTATACGGCGCAAGAAGAAAACGAGGCGAGGGAGGTATCGCAAAGGTATTTGCCCGCCGATTTTTCCGCGCGCGTAAAAATTGTAAAACGCGTCCCCGACGCGCAGAGTGTCGGAGATAAAATCTTCGCGTTTATCGGCAAGAATTTTCCTGCGGCAGCCGCTTTTTTGGAACGGGAAAATATCAAAGTGGAAATGCTGACGAGCGGCGCTAATTTTTACGTGGAGATAGCCTCGGGGGAACAGACGTTGTTTTCCTCGGGAAAAATTCTTGACGAGACGAGTAAATACCTTATGAGCGGGTATTGCGGAAGTTTTTACGGCAACGTGCGGTTGGTGGAAAAGGCGGCGCCCGACGCTTCGATTTTGGACGAGCAGGTGGAAGAAAAGGAAGAGATTATTCCGCTTGAAATACGCCGTTTTTCCATTGAAAATTACAAGAAAATCGACGGCGCGGATACGTACGAGCAGTTGACGAAAGCGGTATACATAGCGGATAGCCATAACGTCGAGGGGGTGTATACGGTCTGCGGTAACGTGACGTATATAGAAGAAATTAAATACGTAAAGCACAACGACGAAACGGGCGAGGATATCGAGAAAACCCGTTTTTCGGTGACGATAACGGATGGTTCGGGCAGTTTGCGAACGACCTATTTCCCCAAGAAAGCGACGGTGGAAAAAATTCGTGAAATTAAGGCGGGGGATAAGATTATGATTACGGGCTCTAACGAGGAATATAAGGGCTCGAAGTCGTTTAAGGCGGCGAAAATTAATTTGGGTACGCCCCCCGAGGGTTTTGTACCCGAGGCAAGAAAGAGTAAGCCCGTGCCGAAATTTTACCACACCGTCTTTCCGCAACCATATGCCGATTATACGCAATCGGGCTTTTTTGAAGACCGCTTTAAGCCCGACAATTTGAAAAATAACGTCTTCGTTTGTTTCGATTTAGAGACGACGGGGTTGAACAATAACCCCGCGATGGGCAGAATGGACAGAATTATCGAGCTTGGCGCGGTCAAGATTGTAAACGGCGAAATCGTGGAGAAATTTTCTTCGTTTGTGGCGTGTCCCGAACGTTTGTCGAAAGAAATTATCAATCTGACGGGGATTGAGGACGCCGATTTGGTCGGCGCGCCCGAATACGAGCAGGTACTTGCCGATTTTTATAAATTCACCGATGGAGCGATTTTGGTCGGGCATAACGTTACGTTCGACTACCGTTTCGTGTCTTATTATGGGGAACAATGCGGTTACGCTTTTGATAAAAAACAGTACGATACCTTGCATTTGGCGCAGGAAGTTTTGCGTGGAAAATTGGCGAATTATAAGCTGAATACGGTTGCCGATTATTACGGTTTTACCTTTAATCATCACCGCGCGTTTGACGATGCGTGCGTGACGGCGAAGGTGTTTATTGAGTTGGTAAAGGCAAAAGGTAAATTGGATTAAAAGCGCATGAAAAGCGTTTAGGTGGGGGACGTGTCGCGATGAACGGGAAAAAGACGATAGAGTATATCGACAAAATTTGCGCTGAAAAGGGGTTGACCTACTTGGACGTGCGTATGTATAAGGGCTATGAAGAGCTGTTTTCGTACGGAAAGGCGAACGGCGAAAAACCGACGGGGAAAGAGCGCTTGTTTTTGTTTTCCGCCACAAAACCGATGACGGTCGTTTGCGCCATGCGCCTTGTGGAAGAGGGGAAATTGGGCTTAGACGACGCCGTAGAAAAATATTTGCCCGCATACAAGGATATCTTTTTATTGGACGAGAAAGGCAACCGTGTGCCGACGAAAAATAAGATGACTGTGCGCCATCTTTTGACTATGTCCGGGGGGCTTTCGTATAACGTGCAGACGAAAGCGGTGCAGGATATGCTCCGCGAAACGGACGGAAAACCTTCCACGGAGGAGGCGGTAAGCGCTTTTGTGAAAGAGCCGTTGCTCTTTGAACCGGGGACCCGTTTTGAATACAGCCTTTGTCACGACGTTTTGGCGGCGGTAATTGAAAAGGCGAGTGGAAAACGTTTTTCTGCGTATATGGACGAGATTATTTTTCAACCGCTCGGCATGACGGATAGCGGTTTTCATACCGAAGACAACGGTATGTACGATATGTATGACTGTGATTTAGAAGGAAAGACGTGGCAAATCGAGCCGTATAACCGTTTGATTTTAGGGGAGAATTACGACAGCGGCGGTGCGGGCGCGATTTCTAACGTAGACGATTACGTGAAGTTTGCGGTGACGCTTGCCAACGGCGGTGTGGCGAAAAACGGCGCGCGTATACTCCAAGAAAAGACGTTGGAAACGGTGCGTTCTACGGCGCATGCAGAGATGCAGGTGGAGAACAGTTTTACCTGCGTGCAAGGGGATGAATACGTGTACGGTTTGGGGGTGCGCGTTCGTCAAAAGGACACGTCTTGGGGATTGGCTAAGGGCGAATACGGTTGGGACGGCGCAGCGGGTATGTATTTGATGGTTGACCCGCATCAAAAAATTGCCGTGGTAATTGGTATGCATTTGCTTTGTTGGCCCTATCTTTTCCGTGGGGAACACTTGAAAATCGTACAATGCTTGTACGAGGATATGAAAAAGGAAAACTTGCTGTAAAAAATGTGCAAAAAAGTGGCGCGAAACGCTTGCAATTTACAGGGGATAATGGTATAATAAGGATACTTAATAATGATTGTGTTATTGAGAGCGGAGCAAAACCCGCTCTCAATAATGCTATTCAGGGGGATTATGAAGACGAAAACGATAGAAGAAATTCAAAACGCGCTCCAACCGATTGCCGACGAACAAGGTATCGAGATTGTGGAAGTGGAGTTCAAACAGGGCAAGGAACCTGCGCTCACCGTATACATTGATATCGAGGGCGGAGTGGATTTGAATACCTGCGAAAAATTTCACCGCGCAATCGACCCCGTGTTAGATGAACTCGATCCGACGTTCGGCGCGCCGTACACGCTCAACGTGTCTAGCCCTGGTTTGGACAGACCGCTCAAAACCGATCGCGATTATGCAAAGTGTATCGGGCAGAGGGTGGAAGTAAAGCTGTTTGCGCCGCTCAAAGGCAAGAAGTTTTTCGAGTTGACCTTGAAAGGGCACGATGAGACGTGCGTGTACTTGGAAGACAAGGGCGAAGAAATGAAGATTGAAAAGGCGAAAATTGCAAAAATTTGTCGCGCAATCGATTTGGACAGCTTGTTATAATTGTTGAAAAAAATAAACAAAAACCATAAATTTACGAAAATTCAATTAGGAGATTGAAATCATGGAAAACAAAGAGTTTTTTGCTGCGCTTACCGATTTGGTAAGAGAAAAGGGAATCAGCGAAGAAGCGTTTATTGCCACGCTCGAAAACGCGCTTGCATCCGCGTACAAAAAGCAGTTTGACAACGGCGCGGAAATTGCCGTTGCGCTCGATGCGGAAAACGGTACGATTGAGTTCCGCGCAACCCGCTACGTAGTGGAAGAGGTGCAGGACAAGGATAAGGAAATTTCTTTAGAAGAGGCGCAGGAGCTCGACCCCACGCATCAGGTAGGGGATACGATTGTCAACGTGTTTATCCCCAAGGATTTCGGCCGTATTGCGGCGCAGACTGCGAAACAAGTTATTCAACAAAAATTACGTGAAGCGGAACGCGATAATACCTTCTCGGAGTTCTCGGATAAAGAAGGGGAGCTTATGGAGGGCGTTATCCGTAAGATTGACGAACGCAATATTTACGTGGAGCTCGGCGACAAGAAAATTGAAGGCGTTATGCCCCCGCTCGACCGTGTTCCCACCGAAAAATATGCGGTTGGCGACAGATTGAAGGTGTTTGTAAAACGCGTTAAGAACAACGGTAAAAACTCGCAAATCGTCGTATCGCGTAGCGCGCCCGGCTTGGTAAAGAAGTTGTTTGAGGCGCAGGTGCCTGAAATTGCGCAAGGTATCGTAGAAATCAAGGAAATTGCGCGTGAGGCAGGTCGCCGTACGAAGATGGCGATTCTTTCCAACGACGCGAGAGTGGACGCTGTCGGCGCATGCGTGGGCAACAGAGGCGCGCGCGTCAATGCGGTTGTGGAAGAACTCGGCGACGAAAAAATCGACATTATTTTGTGGAACGAAGATCCTTTGGCGTTCATTTACAAGGCGTTGTCGCCCGCGACGGTAATTTCGGTTACGGCGCGCGGTGAAAAGAGCGCGATGGCAATCGTTCCCGATGATAAGCTGTCCCTTGCAATCGGCAGAGACGGACAAAATGCGAGATTGGCGGCTCGTTTGACGGGTTGGAAAATCGACGTAAAGAGCGAATCCTCGCCCGAGGCTGCGGAAGTTTTGGCGCAGATTGCGGCGGAAGAAGCGGAAGGATTTGACGACGAGACCGTAGAAGAATAATCGTAAAAAAGGAGCATACGATATGCCCAAGACGAAAAAGATTCCTATGCGTATGTGTATCGCCTGTCGGGAGATGAAACCCAAGGCGGAAATGACGCGCGTGGTAAAGACTGCGGACGACGAGATATATCTCGACCCTACGGGAAAAGCTGTAGGACGCGGCGCGTACGTTTGTAACAGCGCGGACTGTTTGAAAAAACTGAACGGTAAAAAACTGTTGCACAAGGCGTTTTCCGCAAACGTTAGCGAAGACGTTTACCAAGGAATCGGGGAGGAAACTCCGTGAACAATAAAATAGAAACGTACGTCGGGTTTTGTATCCGTTCTCGGAAAATTATTTTCGGTGTAGAAATGATTGAACGGCAAAAAAAGGGCGTATATCTCTTGATTGCGGACGGCGCAATCGGGAAAAATTCCTTAAAATCGATGATAAACGCGCAGAGCAAGTTCGCTTGTCCGTTCTTGATAACGGACGAGGGCGTGCTGAGCGCAGCGGTGCACCGCCCTGCCGTAAAAGCGGTGGCTATTACTGATCAAAATCTCGCTAAGGCGATACTTTCCGTCGTCGATAGCGAGCCCCAAATTAAATTCTATTCGGGAGGAAACAACTGAACCTATGGCAAAAAAATATGAAAATGTGGAAAAAATATTGGGGCTTTTAGACGATGCGCAGCTCGGCGGGCTGCAAAAACGTCTTGCTTCCACAGAAAGAAGCCTTTCGGAGATTATGAAAAAGCTCTCCGCTATTGAGGCGGCTAAGGCGGAACGTGAAGCTGCGGAGGCTGCGGCTAGGGCGGAAGAAGAGGCGCGCATTGCGGCGGAAGAGGCTGCCAAGGCGGCGTTAGCGGCGAAAGCGCAAGAAGAGGCTGCTCCCGAAACGGAAAAACCGAAAAAGACGACCAAGAAAAAGGCGGTAAAAGAAGAAACGCCCGTAGAAGAAAAGACGGAAGAAGTCGTTGCTCCTACGCCTTCCGAGGAAATCGTTGCGCCTAAGGCGGAAGAAAAAACGGAAGAAAAGGCGGAAGAGAAAGTAGAAGAAAAGGCGGAAGAAAAGGCGCGCACGTTTGCGCCCAAGACACCGGCTACGCCGGCAGGTCCTCGCGCGCCGAGATATTTCCGCAACGGGCAAGAACAGGGCGTATACGTAGCAAAACCGGGCGTTGATCCCAACGCTTCGACGACCTATCGTCCTACGCGTCCCACGGGCGACAGAACACCGCGTCCCGCAGGCGATAAGACGTTTGGACAAAGACCGACGCAACAAGGCGCTCGTCCTACTCGTCCCGCAGGCGGCGCTCCGATTGCCGCGCCTATGATGCCGAGCAAGGATAACAAATCCTTCTCTGCTCCCGCAAAGAAAAAGACGTTTGAAAAGACGTATACCGAAAAGAAACCGATGTCCAAACGTTCCTTGTTAAAACAACAGGGCATGACGGTGGAGGATTTCGACGAAGATAAGAGCGGTTACAGAAAGGTTCGTGGACCGAAGAAGGCAAAACAGAAAGAAATTCCGACGATTAAGATTGAACACGCAGTCGTTACGACCAAGGATATTCCTTTGAAGGTTCTTTCTGAAAAGCTCGGTGTTTCCGCGGTGGAAATCACCAAACGTCTGTTTAAAGAAGGCATTATGAAGGGCATTAACGATTCGATTGATTATGAAAATGCGCTCATGATTGCGATGGATATGGGTATTGATTTGGAATACAAGCCCGAAAAGACGGCGGAAGAAGTGTTGATGGATACGGTGGTTGCGGAAGACGAAAGCAAGCTCGTACCCCGCGCGCCCGTCGTTACGGTTATGGGTCACGTTGACCACGGTAAAACTTCGCTCTTGGACGCAATCCGCGCGACGTCGGTTACGGCAGGCGAAGCGGGCGGTATTACGCAGAGTATCGGTGCATACACGGTTACGGCAAAAGGCAAGCAGATTACCTTTATCGATACGCCCGGACACGCGGCGTTTACGGCTATGCGTGCGCGTGGCGCGCAGGTAACGGACGTCGTTATCTTGGTGGTTGCGGCGGACGACGGTATCATGCCCCAAACGGTGGAGGCAATCAACCATGCGAAAGCGGCAAACGTGCCTATCATCGTTGCAATGAACAAAATGGATAAATACGAGGTCAATCCCGACCGCGTAAAACAAGAATTGATGCAGTACGAGCTCGTTCCCGAAGAATGGGGCGGCGACACGATGGTAATTCCCATTTCGGCAAAGACGGGTATGGGTATCGACGAATTGCTCGAATCGGTCAACCTCGTTGCGGAAATGCAAGAACTCAAAGCGAACCCCGACCGTCAGGCGAAGGGTACGATTATCGAGGCGAAACTCGACAAGGGCAAAGGGCCTGTTGCGAGCATTATCGTGCAGACGGGTACGTTGAAAACGGGCGACAATATCCTTTCGGGTACGACGATGGGGCGTGTGCGCGCGATGTTCGACGACAAGGGCAGAGCGGTCAAAACGGCTGGTCCGTCCATGGCAGTTTCGATTCTCGGTTTAGAGGACGTTCCCAACGCAGGCGACAGCATTATGGCGGTTGACCAAGCGCTGATGAAGCAAGTACAAGAAGAAAGAAAGAACCGCGAACGTGAGAGCATGATTAAGGAACAGAGCCGCGTTTCGCTCGACGATATCTTTGCGCAGGTGGAAGAGGGCAAGATGAAAAATCTCAACCTCATCGTCAAAGGTGACGTACAAGGTAGCGTAGAAGCGGTAAAACAGTCCCTTGAAAAATTGTCGAACGAAGAAGTACGCGTGAAGGTTATTCACTCGGCGGCGGGTGCGATTAACGAGGGCGACGTTATGCTCGCCGACAGCGCGAACGCGATTATTATCGGGTTCAACGTTCGTCCCGATACCAAAGCGAAAAAGCTTGCCGAAACCTCTAAGGTTGACGTTAGAAGTTACCGTATCATTTACGAACTTCTCGACGATATGGAGGCGGCGCTTAAAGGTATGCTTGCACCCAAGCTCAAAGAAGTGCTTACGGGTAAATGCGAAGTGCGTCAGACGTTCAATATCACGGGCGTGGGTACGATTGCAGGTTGCTACGTTACGGACGGTAAGATTATCCGTGGCGGCAAGCTCCGCATTTATCGCGAAGATATCATGATTTGCGAAGGCGGCGTTAAGCAGCTCAAGAGATTTAAGGACGACGTTAAGGAAGTCAACTATGGCTACGAATGCGGTTGCGCTATCGAAGGCTTTAACGAAATTCGCGTTGGCGATATTATCGAATGTTACGTTACGGAGGAAATCAAAGCGTAATGAAGGTGTCCAGAACTTCCCGCTTGAACGGGGAATACCAAAAAGAAATCAGCGTGATTTTGCGCCGTTTGAAGGATAAAGCGCCCGATTTGAAAGGGCTGATATCCGTTACGGAAGCGGACGTTGCGCCCGATTTGAAAACGGCTATCGTTTACGTTAGTATTTACGGTACGAGCGAGGCGGAAACCAAGCGTTCTTTCGCGCTTTTGCAGGAAAACGCAGGGTGGATTCGCCACGAGCTTGCGCAAGTAATGCGTATGCGTACCGTTCCGTCACTCACGTTCCGCATGGACGGAAGTATGAGCTACGGCGCAAAAATGGACGAGTTGTTTAAAAAAATTACCTATTCCACGTCCGAAGACGGGGATACGGAACAAGAAGATTGAGCTTTTAATGCGTTGCTATTTGGCAGCGCATTAAGGCTTTTTAGGAGTATACTATGAATTGTTCTTTGGAACAGATTGCAGGCAAAATTAAATCGGCGACCAGCGTATTGATTATGACGCATATGCGCCCTGACGGGGACGCTTTCGGGAGTTCCTTAGCGCTTTCGACGGCGCTCGATAATTTGGGAATTGCCAACGAAGTGTGCGTGGAAACGGATATTCCGTCCAATCTTACCTTTATCAATGGAATCGACAAGGTGAAGAAAGCGCCGACGAGGGAGTACGATTTGTTGGTGACGGTGGATTGTAGTGACGAACAGCGTTTGGGTGCGTTGCAAAGTGAGTTTTTGTTGGCAAAGCGTAAAAAAATCGATACCGTCAACGTCGATCATCATATCTCGAATATTGGCTTTGCGAAGTACAATTTTGTGCGCGAATGTTCGGCGAATTGTATGAACGTAGCAACGCTCATCGCGGACATGGGTGCCCCGTTTGATAAAAAAACGTCGGAATATCTGCTCATTGGCTTGCTGACTGATTCGGGTAATTTTTCGCACGACGACGTGACGGAAGAGACGTTTTTGCTTGCGGCGAAATTGGTAAAGGCGGGCGCGGATATCCGCTATTACAATTATATGCTGTTTAAAACGCAACCCAAGGCGCGCGCCGCGTTGTATGCAAAAACAATGAGCGGAATTCGTTATTATCACGACGACCGCTTTGCGGTAATTGTCATTAGTAAGGAAAATATGGAGCTTTGCGGTGCGGATAACGGCATGACGGAAGGGTTTGTGGATTTTCCCTTAAACGTGGACACGGTAGAGGTTGCCGCGTCGGTGATGGAAGTGAAAAAGGGACAATACAAGATTTCGTTGCGCTCGAAAGAATACGTAGACGTCAACAAAATTGCGGGTGTATACGGCGGTGGCGGGCATATCCGCGCGGCTGGATGTATGCTGTTTGGCGACGTGGAAGAGGTGCTGGACAAGCTCTCGTATACGGTATCGCAATACCTAAACTAAGCGAGAATATTTTTATTTGAGCGTTTGAACAACTGTTCAAACGCTCAAATAATATGTCATATTATCTCTCGCAACTGCGAGAAAGTGAGTATTATTCTTACTACTGTGAGATAATACTAGTATGGTAAAGATATTCGCTGAAAGATTTAAAGAGTTGCGCTTGGAAAAAGGGATAGGGCAAGAACAGCTTGCCAAAGAGCTTGGGGTTGGTAAAGCAACCATAAGTCTTTGGGAAAACGGTTTGAGAGAACCCAAACTGTATAGCTTAGTAATAATCGCCAAATACTTTGGCGTTTCCATTGATTATTTGGCGGGGTTGGAAAACTGACGTTAAAAGTGTAGACCAATGAATAACGCATGCAAAAGAGAAAACGTAGCTGATAGATTATTTAATTTTCGTCCGCTGTTGTTTTCGGCGGCGAGTTTTGCGCTTGGCATTGTGTTTGCGTATTTACGTATATTCAAAGACGTTTCCGCGTGGTGGAGTTTGTTGTTGCTCCCCTTTGCGGCGGCGTCTTTTTCTTTTTGCAGAACGGCAAAGCGGTTTGCGGTAACATTAGCCTCTGTCGTATGGCTGACGGCGTGTTTTTGTTTTGGGTTTGCATCTTTTAAGAGCCGTATTTTAGATTTTACCGACGCTCCGCAGTACAACGTGACGACGGAAGTGGTCGGGCAAGTGAAGAAAAAGCAAGCGACCGATTATATGCTGTTGTTAGAATTGGACGACGTGCAAATTGGCGGTGAGGCGCAAGACGGGCGGTTGGTTGCATACGTATCCAAGCAGTATGCGGACGTGATTGACGTTGCCGACGTGTTGCGTATCCATGGCAACGTGCAGACGAACGTTTCTTTTTTCGGGAAGAACGGTTTTCGGGCAAACGAGATTAGCAAAGACGTGCGTTTCACGTTGCAAAAAGCGCAGAGCATAGAAGTTATGGCGCATAAATTTGATCCTTTTGCTACGGTGCGGAACCGTATGGAGCGTGTGGTTTATGCGGGTATGGATGAAACGCCCGCCTCGGTGACGATGGCGGTTTTGACGGGGGATACGTCGGGGATTGACAGCGATTTATTGCAAAACGTACGCAAGGGCGGTATCGCGCATATTTTTGCGGTATCAGGATTGCACGTGGGCGCGTTGTATGCTTTTTGCTTATTATTGTTGCGGAAAACGTCGCTTAAACGTTTGCCGAAAGCGGTGCATTTTGTCCTAATAGCCTTTGTTTTATGTTTTTACGCGGGCATTTGTGGGTTTACGGCATCCGTCGTCCGCGCGTTGATTTTATGTTTGACTAGCTACGCTTGCAAGGTACTCGGGATAAAAAATGATTTATTGGAAACGTTGGGGTTGGCGGCGTTTTTGATTTTGCTGATGAACCCAATCGAGTTGTTTTGCGTGGGGTTTCAGTTATCCTTTACGGCTTGTTTCGGGATTGCGTTTTTAGCAAAACCCCTAGGGTATGTCTGCGATGAAGGGTATAACAGAGCGGTTTTACTGTTTGCGGGGAAACACAGAGAAAAGGTTTTGCAACGCAGAAAGGAACGGGAGGATTTACCGCCGACCTTATGGGAAAAGATGCGTCGTAATTTCTTTTCGCTATTGGGTGTGTCGCTTGCCACACAAATTGCAACCGCGCCCATTTTATTGGCGACGTTTGGATACGTGTCCTGCTGGGGACTGTTTTTAAATCTGCTGTTCGTGCCATTGATTAGCGTGGCATTTTCCTTTCTTTTACTCTTTGTGTTGATAGCTTGCGTGCTACCCATGTCCGCGGCGAGTGTGATTTTACGTCTACCCTCTATGCTTTGGTCTGCGATCTTGCTCGTATTTGAAGCGTGTGATTTTTCAAAATTTTCCGTTTACGGTTTAAGGTTGCCCGTAGGCGGTGTAATTTGCTATTATTTGGCGTGCACGTTTGCCTCGGATAAATGGAATATATCTAAAAAATTCCGCAAAGCGAGTGTTTGGGGTTTAACAATTTTCTTTTTTGTGGCGTTAATTTGGTATAATATCCCCGTAATTTTTTAAGAAAAGCGGGTAAATTACAAGCTTTTGCTTGTAAGGTCTTGCTTTTTTGTTGCGCATGTGCTATAATAACGAAAAAGGTAAGGGGGTGCGCTTGTGAAATACGTAGAATTTAAAAAATTCACAGATGAAAACGGCGCGCGTCCGATTTATTTGTTTGAAGGCGAAGAGGTGTATTTTCGCGAAAAGGGCGAGGCGATGCTGAAAGCGCTTTACGTGCAGGAACCGACCTTGGATTACGTTTCCTTTGACGGCGCTACATTGAAGGGGGACAAAATCAAAGCGTTGGTAGACGCGGCGCGCTCGTTTCCTTTTATCAGTCAAAAACGCTTGGTAAAAGTGACGGAGTTTTACCCCACGGACAAGGATTTTGACAGCTATTTAAAACCGCTGTTCGACAATCCGCCCACGGATAATATTTTGCTGATTATCAACGGTTCCAAGGGTAAAAAGGACACGGCGGCATTGGCGAAAAAACCGAACGTAACCTACGTGGACTGCTCCCGCGCGGATGAAGAAACGATTAAAAAATGGATATACGTGACCTGTAAACGGGCAGGGGTATATGCGGACGGAATTACCTGCGGAAAGCTGGCGTCCTATTGCGTGCTCGATATGTCCCGTATCGCAATGGAAACGGAAAAGCTGTTGGGGTATTGCGCGGCGACGGACAAACAGCGGTTGACGGACGAGATTGTGGACGGGCTGGTTTATCCCGATTCCGAATACAAGTTGTACGAGCTTGCCAACGCTTTGGCGCGGAAGAATTATTCGGAATATATGAAAATAATCAAGGAGTTATCTACACGCGGTTTCAACGAAACGTCCTTGCTTTCCTCCCTTGCGAGCTACTTCAAGGGGCTGTATGAGGTATCTCTTTGCAGAGGGAGCGATAAAGAGGTTGCGGCGACGCTGGGTATTAAGGAATATGCAGCGAAGAAGAACCGCGAGCAGGCGGCTAAGTTTGGAAAGGGCGAGTTGTTGGCGTTGTATAGCGACGTGTATCAGGCGATTAGCGATATCAAGTGCGGTGCGTTGACGCCGCCGTCGGCGTTAAAAGCGGTAACAGCAAAGCTGTTTTTTAAAAAAAGCTGAAAAGATAGGGCAAAACGCTTTATTTTCGGCGATAGATTTTATATAATAATAGTATAAAATCCTTTTTTACAAACAAAGTTGCGTTTTGTCATAATGCTTGTTGCGGTAAGGTGACGGAACGCAAAGGGAAGTAGAAATGGGCGGAGGTATTTATGAATACACAACTTCTGGCAACGAAATGGGGCGCAATAAACGCGCAGTTGCAAGCATTTTTCCAATCGTTTGGGATTTTGCAAGTCGTAGAGATTATTTTGTTGTTTACGGTGATTTTCTTTGTTTCAAAGATTTTGCGTGACAACGACGCGACGAACCTTATGGTCGTGTATTGGTGTCTGATTATTGGAGGCGGTTGCATTTCCATTTTGGCAAAGGGAATTCTGCCGGCGTATGCCTTGCTCCTGTTTGTTTTGATTGTATCGGCGACCATGCTGTTGCTGTTCAACATGGAGGTGAAGAAATACTTCTGGGATGCGCATACGGCAACGGAAAAAGCCGCGGACAAATCGTCGGGCAGAACGGAAACCGTTTCGAAAGCGGAAACGGAGCGCTGTATCGACAACATCGTAAAAGCTTTGCAAAATATGTCCAAAAACAACGTGGGCGCGCTCATCGTTCTTTCCAAGGGGGCTTTGCCCAAGCAGGTGTTGCAGAGCGGTGTTTCTATTGATTCGCAAATCTCCACGCAGATGATAGAGGGCGTATTTTTCCCGAAAGCGCCTTTGCACGACGGCGCAATGGTTATCCACGGGCATAAAATTCAGGCGGCAGGCTGTTTCTTGCCCTTGACGCAAAAGACCAGCTATCCCAAGGAATATGGCACTCGTCATCGCGCGGCAATCGGTATCACCGAAGTGTCCAACGTCATTTCGTTGGTGGTTTCCGAAGAAACGGGTATTATTTCGATTGTAAAACAAGGTTCGGTAATACGATATGCCGACTACGATATGCTGGTTGACGCATTGAAAGATTACTATTGGCACGAAATGCCCTTGGTGGATAAAAAGGCTTCGCGGAGGTAAAACAATGAAATTTGCAAGGATTTTGAAGAATATATTTGTTTCTAAATTTTGGATTAAAGCTATCTGCGTAGGCCTTGCCTTTTTCGTAGTATTGGCTTTGCACATATAAAAACTACTCCCTTGTAGGGATATAGAGAATAGAAAGAAAGAGAAAAATTGTGTAGGAGTGGCATGCGGTAACTTGCCGTATGCAAGGAGTTTGTATGGGTATAAAAGTATGTAAATTCGGTGGAACGTCGATGGCGAGCGGGAACGTGATTTTGTCCGCGGCAAAAATTGTTGAAAGCGACAGCGAACGCCGTTACGTGGTGGTTTCTGCGCCTGGAAAACGTTTTGGCGGCGATATCAAAGTGACCGATTTGCTGTATCAATGCTCGGATGAAATAGAGGCGGGGGATATTGCGGCGTTTAAAGAAACGTTTGGCAAAATCCGCGTACGCTTTACGAATATTGAAAAGGAAATCGGCAAAGAACTGCATATCGAAGACGGCTTGAACGAGGCTGAAAACGAGATTTTAAACGGCGCGGGTCGTGATTATTGCGCTTCCCGTGGTGAATTTTTGGCGGCGAAGATTATGGCGGCGGTGTTGGGCGTTCCATTTGTGGACGCAACGGAATTCGTTCGTTTTGACGAGAACGGTGCGCTCGACCAAGAAAAGACCTTTGCTTTGGGCGCGGAAGTTTTAAAACAGTATCCGCGCGCGGTTATTCCCGGGTTTTACGGCTTGGGTGCGAACGGCAAGGTGAAAACCTTCTCGCGCGGTGGCGGCGATATTTCTGGCTCTATCGTGGCGCGTTCGGTGTATGCCAACTTGTACGAAAATTGGACGGACGTCAGCGGTTTCTACGTATGCGATCCCCGCATTGTAGACTCGCCGAAATGTATTCCCGAGCTCACCTATCAAGAACTTCGCGAACTTTCGTATATGGGCGCGAACGTACTGCACAGCGAATCGATTTTCCCTGTACGTAGCGCGGGGATTCCCATTCGTATTTGCAACACCTTCCGTCCGGAGGACGCGGGTACGTATATCGTAAAAAACTCGACGCGTGATATTCGTGATTACGTAGTTACGGGTATTGCGGGGAAAAAGGATTTTACCTCTATTACGCTTGAAAAATCGCTGATGAACGCGGAAGTCGGGTTTGTTGGAAAGGTACTTTCGGTAATCGGTAAGCGTGGTATTTCTTTCGAGCATTTGCCCTCTGGTATCGATACCTTATCCCTCGTTATCGACAACGAGTATTTAAAGGGCGGTGTCTTGCAGGAAATTATCGATGAAATGGTGGCGACGGTTAATCCCGACAAAGTATACACGCATGAAAATATTGCCCTGATTGCAACCGTTGGGCACGGTATGGCGAAGAACGTAGGTACGTCCGCGCGTCTGTTTAAAGCGCTTAGCGAGGCGGGTATTAACGTCAATATGATAGACCAAGGTTCTAGCGAGCTGAACATTATCGTTGGCGTAGAGAGTAAAGACTACGTAGATTGCTTAAAGGCGATTTACAACGAATTTTTTAACGCATAAGAGGTAGCATATAAGAGGTAGCATATGAAGACGATTGCGGTTGATTTGAAAGACGTATATCCTTTTTTACAAGGTGGCAAGCTGGAAGGGTTTGTAACCGATTATCCGTATGACGGCGAAGCGCCTTCCGATTGGGCTAGACCCGCGGTATTGGTAATCCCCGGCGGTGGGTACAGTATGGCGAGCCGCCGCGAGGGGTGGCCGGTTGCCAACGCCTTTATTGGATATGGCTTTCAAGGGTTTGTGCTCTGGTATCAAAATCTTCCCGAGGGGGCGCGTTATCCCGAACAGCTCTTGGAAATTTCGTCCGCGGTCGATTATATCAAAAAGAACGCGAAGGATTTGGGGGTAAACCCCAACGAGGTGTTCGTTGTCGGTTTCTCTGCGGGCGGGCATTTGACGGGGAACTTGGCGATTGAACATCAAAACGTTTCGCAAAAGGCGGGTGTTGTACTCGATTGTAAGCCGACGGCAGTAGGGCTTTGCTATCCCGTTATTTCCAATACACATGGACATTTTGGCTCGTATATTAATTTGTTGGACGGGTATGCTGAGGAAGAAAAAGCAGAGCTTTTAAAGACGCTTAACCTCAATGAGGCGGTTTCCGAGCACACGCCACCTGCGTTTATCTGGGCGACAGCCGACGACGGGGTCGTTCCTGCGGATAACGCAATCCGTTTTGCGCAAGCGATGTCCGACCAGGGGCTTGAATATGAATTACATATTTATCCGCATGGAAGGCACGGTTTGGCGACGGGGCGCTTGGATATCAATCCCGAAGGACCTGAGCTGAAAAAGGTGATACGTTGGGTGGAAGATTGCGCAGAATTCTTCCGTATGTACTGTGTGGAAAAATTTTAAAACAAGCATAAAAAGAAGAGAGGCGAAAACCTCTCTTTTTTCTTTTCATCGTGATACGTATCGTGGGTTATGCCTTGCGGATACGGATATATTCCTTGCCCTTATACAGTTTGCGCCCGTGCATTTTGCACATTTGCGACACGTTGACGACTTGATATCCCGCCTTTTTTAAATCTGGCAAAAGTCGTTTTACCGCTTGCACCGTTTCTTTATAACCGTCGTGCATAAGAACGATTGCGCCCGAAAATTTATTTTGCATCACGCTTTCATAAATGGCATTTTCGCCTAAGCCCGTCCAATCAAGGGTATCGATTGTCCAACTGATAACGGGAACTTGCACGGCGTTTTTTTGCTCGTCTGTGATTTTTCCGTACGGCGGACGGAAAAGATGTCGGTTTTTCCCGTCGAAAGGGGATAAAACATTGTCGACGCGGTCGATTTCGTCAATGCCCGCAGTAAGAGAAAGGGTCGTGAAATCGGGATGCGAGTAGGAGTGGTTTCCAAGCTCGAAACCAAGCGCAAGGGCCGTGGTAAGTAGAGTGGGGGTTTGGTTGTCAAAGAGATATCCGTTCAAAAACAAAGTCGCGGAGGCAATACAATCGGGATTGCTCTCGTTATACGACGCATACACCGCCATAAGGTTTTCCAAGCAACGCGCGGGCGCGTCGTCGAAGGTAAAGGAAATCAATTTTCGCGCGGGGTCAATTCGGGAAATATCCACGTCGGAAACGTCCCAAATGCTGGGATTGGCAGGCTCGTTTGGCGTATCGGCGCTGTCAAAAGCGGATAGCTCTTCATCGGGAAAAATGGGCAAAGGCATGGGGACGTGTTGCGATGAAAGGCTGTTTTCGGGAGATATTCCCTCTGTTAAGGTGGTGTGATGGCAGGCGGAAAACCCTAAAAGTGCAAAGAAAATAGAAAGAGCATAACAAAGAGAACGTTTTTGCATAGTAACAGTATGGGGAAAAGGTCTGGTTTTATGTCGTATTTGTTGCGGAAAAGGGGAAAAGGCAATAAAAAAAGGGAAAAGTATTGACAAAAGACGGCGGACGTGATATACTTATAAAGATAAGTAGGAGAAAAAAGGCGTGTTTTTTTGCTTTGGTAAGTGGCAAAAAGGAAGGAAACGCGCATACCAATGGATATACCTTTTGCGGACTGAAAGAAAAAATCGGAAGGGTAAAATCAGAAAAGGAAAGTGGTTTGATGGAAGAAAAGCAGATACAATCGATTTGTCAGACGTTCTGTATTCAGGGGGAATATCGTCGCTACGAAATCGTCAACAGCGGACATATCAACACGACGTATCGGGTATATTTTTTCCGCAACGGAGCAATCAAGGATTATATTTTGCAAAAGGTGAATACCTACGTGTTCACCGACCCGATTGCCGTTATGGAAAACATTTCGTCGGTAACGGAGTTCGTCCGCGCGAAGATAAAACAAAAGCAAACGACGGCGAAACGCAACGTATTGCATTATTGCAAGACGGCGGACGGGGATTATTATACGCATACGGAAGACGGCGGATTTTGGCGGTGCTGTCGCTATATTGACGATTCTGTGTGCTTTGAAAATACGGACGATTTGAAGGTGATTGAAGAATCGGGGATTGCGTTTGGGGAATTCCAGCTCTATCTTTCCGATTATCCCGTAAAAGATTTGCATATCGTAATCCCGCATTTCCATAACACGATTTGGCGTTATGAAAACTTCCGCAAGGCAATCGACGAGAACTTGGCGGACAGAGTAAAGGAAACGGAGCAGGACGTGGCGGGGTATTTGTTGCTCGAAGAGATAGCGACGACGCCGTATCGGCAGCAAAAGGCGGGGATTTTGCCCCTGCGCGTAACGCATAACGACACGAAAACGAGCAACGTTTTGTTCGACGCAAAAACGCGGGAGCATTTGTCGGTAATCGATTTGGATACGGTAATGCCTGGGCTGGTAGCGTTTGATTTTGGCGACGCAATTCGCGTGGCGGCGTCCACGTGTGCCGAGGACGAGCGGGATTTGCGCAAGGTTGCGCTCGATATTGAAAAATACGAAGCCTTTACCCGCGGGTTCGTTTCGTCGGTTAAGGGCGGAATTACCGAGGCGGAAAAGGATTCCTTGGCGCTTGGCGCGATAGCCATGACGGTGGAGTGTGGCGTGCGGTTTTTAACGGACTATTTGAACGGGGATAAGTATTTTAAGATACATTATCCCGACCAAAACTTGGTGCGCGCGCGTTGCCATTTGGTATTGGCGCGGGATATGATTGCGCATTTGGACGAGATGAAACAAATCGTAGATAAATATTACGGCGAATAAAAAAGTCGGCAGAGTGGTTCTGCCGACTTAATTTTTTCCGTTTTTAAAGAGCGCTATGATAAGGGCTCCAAAATTCCCGCCCAAGAAAAATCCCAACGCCAAGCCCGACCAAAACATACGATATCCTCCGCTTTTTCTGTGAAAAAGTATAGCCCAAAAACGCTTTGTATATACAGTATATTACGGTGAGAAAAAAATTGTAACCTTTTCCGCGCGTGACGGATATACTAAAAAGAGAACGTTTTTAGGGGTGGGTTATGCGGATTTGTTTTGTAGGGCAAGGGAGCGCGGTGGAATATTGGCAAAAAACGAGGGAGAAAAAAGAGAAAAAGAGCGCGGTAACGGTGTTTTCGTTCAATGGCGACGAGGTGTGTTACGAGCGCGAATTAAAGGGTGAAACCCATTTTTTTGAAGGTGTGGCGCAACTATCCAAAAGGGACAAAAATTTGGTCGTTTGCGGGATTATTACCAGTACGCACGGGCATCGGCGAAAGTCCGCAATCGTGGCGGAGGATGGGCGGATTTTGGGGGTTTCCGATGCCTTACACGTCATGGACGGCGACGCGCACAGCGGTGCGTTTTTGCAGGTGTATGAAACGAAAATAGGGCGTGTGGGCGTGGCGGTTGCGGAAGATATATACGATTTTGAAACGTTAAAAACGCTGTCTGTTTGCGGCTGTGATTTTATAATATGTCCGTTTGGGAAGGTAGAGAATAGTATTTGCCCCGTCTTGTTGCGCGCGTATGCCTTTTTGTGCGGTGTGCCAATTCTTTTTTGTGGCGAGGGATACGCCGTGATTGCGGACGTGGACGCTACGATTGCCTTTGCCTCGCCACATAGCCCGATACAGGTGGAGTTTAAAGTAAAAAAGGAGTTTCACCTTTTTGAAACCCGTCGTAAAATATACCTAAAATCAAAATAAAACGCGCCCTTTTTGGGCGCGTTTGGCTATTGATATCATACAATATATCGTCAAGCATCCGTTAAAAACCTGCGTTTTTGATTTCACGGTCTACCGAGCGTTTGATGTCCCTCTGCGCAATCGTTTCCTTTTTATCAAAGGTGTGTTTACCGCGACAAAGGGCAACCTCTACTTTTACGAGAGAGTCCTTAAAATACAGTTTCAACGGCACGAGGGTATAGCCTTGACGGTTAATTTTTCCCGCGATTTTTGCAATTTCGCTTTTATGCAACAACAACTTTCTGTCTCGACGGGTATCTTTCGTGCTGAAAGAATCGGATTTTTCATACAGCGCAACGTGCATATTTTTAACGCTGACGGTGTTACCGCGAAGAAAACAGAAACTGTCGTTCATATTCACGTTTCCCGCGCGTATGGACTTAATTTCATTGCCTTCCAGTACGATGCCCGCTTCGTATTTTTCTTCGATAAAATATTCGAAAGAGGCGCTTTTATTCGTCGCTATTATCTTCATGTTTCTTCTCCGTAGTTTCGTTCGTTGCGTACATGGGTGGGGTGTTTTTGCCAAGCAAACGGAATTCCGTTCTGCGACGGCTAAAATCGACGTCGACTGCTTTTACGCGTATGCTTTCGCCGATTGTGTAGCTTTCCGTTCGCCCGATAAGGCATAAACGGTCGGGGTTAAACGTATATTCGCCGAATAAACTTTCAATGGGGATTAACCCCTCAATGCCATTGGAAAGCTCTGCAAATAAACCGAAAGAGGTCACGCCCGAGATAACGGCGTCAAATACTTCGCCGAGGCGTTCGCTCATATACATCGTCATATATAAATCGTCCACGTCCCGTTCGGCGTCGGTGGCTCTGCGTTCCCGCTCGGACGATTGTTTTGCGGCGCGCGCTACGAAATCTGCGTACGTTTCGCACGCCTCGCCGTAACCGCCGTTTATTACCTGCTTGATGATGCGGTGAATACAAAGGTCGGGATAACGGCGAATCGGGGAAGTGAAATGGCAGTAGCAACTGCTCGCCAAGCCAAAATGCCCCAAATTTTCCGCGTCGTATCTCGCTTTTTGCATAGAGCGGAGCATTACGCGATTGAGCACCGTATAAACGGGTAAGCCCTCCGCGGATTTTAATACGTTTTGATAATCGTAGGGCTTTACTTCGTCTGCGTTAAAGCGTGCCGTCAAACCCAAAGTTTGCGCAAAGGTGCGGAAAGCCACCGCTTTTTCTTCGCTCGGTTTTTCGTGGACGCGGTAGACAAAGGGGGCTTCGATGCCGTGCATATATTCCGCAACGGTTTCGTTGGCAAGCACCATAAACGCCTCGATGATTTGATAGGAAAATGCGCGTTCGTATTCGGGAATCACGATTTCGTTGCGCTCGTCCAAGATAATTTTTGCCTCTTTTACGTCCAAGGAAACGTTGCCTTTTTTGTTGCGCATAGCTTGCAAAATTTCGGTCAGTTCTTTAAAGAGGTATACCATGTCCGTGGCGAGCGCATATTTTTTTGTCGTTGTCTTGTCGCCGTCCAATATTTTTGTGACGTCCGTATAGGTCATGCGGTAGGTGGAGCGGATAACCCCCTCTACAATTTCGCTGCTCTTGACAACGCCCTTTTTGTCAATGCGCATAAGGCAAGACAAGGTTAGACGGTCTTCGCCTTCGTTCAGCGAACAAATGCCGTTGGACAAAGCGCGGGGGAGCATAGGCAAAACGCGGTCGGGGAAATAAACGCTCGTGCCACGGTCAAACGCCTCTTCGTCTAAGGGCGAACGATAGGCCACGTAATGGGTTACGTCTGCGATATGCACGCCCAAAAGATATTCGTCGCCGACTTTTTCCAAGGATACGGCGTCGTCGATATCGCGCGTGTCCTCGCCGTCTATCGTGACGATAATTTGGTCGCGGAAATCCCGACGATTTGCAATGTCTTCCGCTGTAATTGCGCGTGAGGCTTGCTTTTTAGCCTCCTTTTCCGCGCGGAGTGGGAATTCTTCGCGCAGGTCGTAAGAGCGGATAATAGAGAGTTCTTCCGCAAAAAAATCGTCTTCGTCGCCAAGGACCTCTATAATTTCTCCGCCAGGGGCTTTGCCGTAGGGGTACGAGGTGATTTTTGCCACCGCCTTCACGCCGTTTTTGATTTGAAAACAATCGGAAAGGGGGATATAAATTTCGGTTGAGAATTTCTTTTCGTCGGGGAGCAAATAACCTGCCCGTCTATCGCGGCGGAAAGTGCCGACGATTTTATCGTAACCGCGCGCGAGGATTTTGACGACGTTGCCCTCGTCCTCGCTCCCGAAAACCCGTTCGATAAGAACCGTATCCCCATGCAGAGCGCCGTGCAGACTCTTGTGGGGGATAAAGAAATCGTTTTCGTGGCGTTCCTTGTCCTCGGGGACGAGGAAGGCAAACCCTCGTTCGTTCCCCGAAAGTACGCCTTTAATCAAGCCTAATTGTTCAATAGTTCCGTACCGTCCCCCGCGGTTTTGAAAAATCTTTCCCGCAGAGCAGAGTTTTTCAAGCACGTCTACAAGCCGCCCCTTTTCACGATAGGGCAGCTGTAAAATTTTACAAATTTCAGACTCTGTTTTGTTGGCAAGCGTGCCGTCTTGAAACAGAGCGTATATTCTATCTTGTGCGTTCAAAACAATACCTCCCAAGTATGTAAGGGGATAGTGGGAAATAAAAACGGCGGCTTAATTACACAGCCGCCGAAGTAAACGTTTTTGATTAAATCTTGATGATAGCTCTCAAAACGAAAAGCAAAATGGAGCAAAGAGCAAGGAAAGCAAGACAAATCCAAGTCCATTTTTTCATTTTTGCTTCCGTCGATTTACCCTTGTTCTTACCGAAGAAGGTTTCGCTCGAACCGCCGAGAGCGTCGATACCCGACGAGTTCGCAGGCTGCATCAGTACAAGGATAATCAAAACGATTGCTGTGAGCGCAATCAAACCGAGTAAAATTCCGGCGCAGATATAATAAGTATTCGCTTTTTGGGTGTCATAGCCACCGTTGCCGGCTGCCATTAACAAATTCATGAAAATATTCATACCGTTCAATCCTTTTTCTTATATGTGACCAAAAACTGCCACTTTCTCAAAATTACTAATTGATTATACCATACTTATACAAATATCGCAACTGTTTTTTGCGCTCTTTTTGAAAAAATTTTTCTTTTTTAAGAAAAGGAAAGGCGGGTACGGAAAAGGGCGGAGCATACGGCTCCGCCCTCAATTTGCGCAAAAAAATTATTTAATCAGGCTCTTACCCGTCATTTCTTTGGGCTGTTCGATTTTCATCATATCCAAGAGAGTGGGGGCAAGGTCTGCCAAAACGCCGTCTTCTCTAAGGGATACGTTTTTATACTCTTCCGAAACCAAAATTACGGGCACGGGGAAGGTCGTGTGTTGGGTAAACGCGCCTACGCCGTCGTCTGCAAGCATTTGGTCTGCGTTGCCGTGGTCTGCCGTGACCAACGCGCTGCCGCCCATGGCAAGGATTTTGTCCGTTACCTTTTTCACGCATTCGTCAACTGCGTGTACCGCTTTGGTTGCCGCCTCCATAACGCCCGTGTGGCCGACCATATCGCAGTTTGCAAAGTTCAAAATCACTACGTCGTATTCGCCCTTGTCAAGCTCTTCCAAAACTTTTTCGGTAACGGGATAAGCGCTCATTTCAGGTTGCAAATCGTAGGTCGCAACCTTCGGGGAAGGGATAACGATACGGGTTTCGCCGTCCACGGGGGGTTCCAACTTCGCGTTGAAGAAGAAGGTTACGTGCGCGTATTTTTCCGTTTCCGCAATGTGGAGCTGTTTCAAGCCCAAGGAAGCGATATATTGGGGCAAAGTATTCGTGATTTCGTCGGGAGGGAACGCCACGCCGACGTTTTCAAAGGACGAATCATATACCGCAAAGCCTACGTACGTAGGGGCAAGGAAACCCGTCTTTCTTTCAAAACCGAGGGTTGCGCCCGTCTTTGCGTCTACGAACGGGAATTTTTCTTGCGAGAACATACGGGAAATCTGTCTTGCTCTGTCGGGGCGGAAGTTAAAGCAGATAATGCTGTCGCCCTTTTCGATCAGCGCAACGGGTTTGCCGTTTTCGGTTAAGTTCGTGGGCAGAATAAATTCGTCGGTAACGCCGTTTTCGTAGGAAGCCTTCGCCGCGTCTTCCGCCGTGCCTTCGAACTGCACGCCGTTTCCAAGCGTCAACATATCGTACGCCTTTTCTTCTCTGTCCCAGTTATTGTCGCGGTCCATTGCGTAATATCTGCCCGAAACGGAAGCGATTTTACCAAACGAAAGCTCGTTCATTTTGTCTTGCAAATCTTTCAAGAACCCTGCGCCCGAGGTGGGGGCAACGTCGCGCCCATCCGTGAAAGCGTGCACGTATACGTTGTCAAGCCCTTCCTTTTTCGCCATTTCGATAAGGGCGTAAAGGTGTTCGGTGTGGCTGTGTACGCCACCGGTGGAAACCAAACCGTAAAGGTGGAGTTTCTTGCCGTTGTCCTTTGCCGTGCGCATAGCGCGGAGCAATTCTGCGTTTTTAAAGAATTCGCCGTTTCTGATATCCTTGGTGATTTTCGTCAAGTCTTGATAGACGATTCTACCCGCGCCGATGTTGAGGTGACCAACTTCGCTGTTGCCCATCTGACCGTCGGGCAGACCTACGGACATACCGCTTGCGCCGAGCTGTGCCGAGGGGTATTTCGCTTTGAGTTCGTTGACGTATTTGCTACCGTCTGCAACGATTGCATTGCCGACGGCGGAGGGGTTGATGCCGTAACCGTCCATGATGATAATGGCATAAGGCTTTTTCATAAAAATATCTCCTAAAAATTCAAAATGGTGGGGGCAGGTACGCGATGAACGCCCCCTGTCCCCATAGTTTGTGCGTATTAAAACTTATTTATCAAAGTTTACGATTGCCGCAAAGTCGGGAGCTTTCAAGGACGCGCCGCCAATCAAACCGCCGTCGATTTCCGCCATAGCCATCAATTCTTTGCAGTTGCCGGCGTTCATGCTGCCACCGTATTGGATGCGGAGCTTTTCAGCACATTTCGGGCAGAACATTTCGCCAACCGTTTTACGGATGAACGCAATCGTTTCGTTTGCCTGTTCAGCGGTTGCGGTCTTGCCCGTACCGATTGCCCAAACGGGTTCGTAAGCGATAACGATTTTCGTGATATCTTCGATATCCTTCAAGCCTTCGTGGATTTGCGTAGCGAGGACTTCTTCCGTCTTGCCCGTTTCTCTTTCTTCCAACGATTCGCCGATACATACGATAGGGGTAAGGCCGTTTGCGAGCGCGGTCAACGTTCTCTTGTTTACCGTTTCGTCCGTTTCGCCAAAATACTGACGGCGTTCGCTGTGACCGATGATAACGTATTCAACGCCGTATTCCAAGAGCATCGCCGCGGAAATTTCACCCGTGTACGCGCCTTTTTCTGCAAAGTGTACGTTTTCTGCGCCGAGCTTGATATTCGTGCCCTTGATTGCCTCGCTGATAGCGGGGATATTGATGGCGGGTACGCAAACGACTACGTCGCAGTTTGCTTCCGTAACGAGGGGAGCGATTGCATTTACGAGCGCAACGCCCTGCGATGCGGTGTTGTTCATTTTCCAGTTACCTGCAATAATAGGTCTTCTCATGATAATATACTCCTAAATTGTAAAATTTTATTTTGGTTATAAACGCAAGGAAAGGGCAAACCGTGTTGCCCTTGTCCGTGTATTCTTATTTGTCGTTGAGGCAAGCGATACCGGGAAGTACTTTGCCTTCAAAGAGTTCGAGGGATGCGCCGCCACCCGTGGAGATGTGCGTCATCTTGTCTGCATAGCCGAGTACTTGAACAGCCGCCGCGCTGTCGCCACCACCAATGATGGTCGTTGCTTTGCCGTATGCGTTTGCAAGGGATTGCGCAACCGCTTTCGTGCCTTCTGCAAGGATGGGGTTTTCGAATACGCCCATGGGGCCGTTCCAAATAACCGATTTCGCGTTTGCAACTGCGTCTGCGTAAATCTTTTTGGTTTCGGGACCGATATCCAAGCCCATCATATCGTCGGGGATATTCATGGAATCAACCACCGTCGTGTCGATAGGCGCGTCGATGGGGTTGGGGAATTCCTTCGCTGCAACGGTATCTACGGGGAGCAAAATCTTCTTGCCAAGGCTCTCTGCTTTTTTCAGCATTTCAAGGCAATAATCGATTTTTTCGTCGTCCACGAGGGAAGTACCGATTTTGCCACCCTTTGCTTTCAAGAAGGTGTATGCCATACCGCCGCCGATAACGAGCGTGTCGCATTTTTCAAGCAAATTGGAGATAACGTTGAGCTTGTCCGCAACCTTTGCGCCACCGAGGATAGCAACGAAAGGTCTTTCGGGATTTTCGAGCGTATCTGCCATTACGGAAAGTTCCTTTTCAATCAAGAAACCGCAAGCTGCCGTCGTAACCAAACCTTCTTCCACGATACCCGCGGTGGAGGAGTGGGAACGGTGCGCCGTACCGAACGCGTCGTTGACGTATACTTCGCAATAGCTTGCAAGCGCCTGCATAAATTCGGGCGCTTTCTTTTCTTCGCCCTTGTGGAAACGAAGGTTTTCAAGAAGAACGCATTCGCCTTCTTTGCAAGCGGCAACCTTTGCCTTAGCGTCGTCGCCGATAACGTCGGACGCGAACGCAACTTTGTTATCCAAAAGTTCGTTCAAACGAGCCGCAACGGGAGCGAGCGAGAGCTTCTTCACGTCTTTCTTTGCCTTTTCCAAGAATTCTTCGGTAGCGGCAGCCTGTTCAGCTTCGGGAAGAGCGGCAACCTTGCCTTTTTCCTTCTTGTTGAGTTCGAGCTTTGCGTCGAACACGTTATGAGGCTTGCCCATGTGCGAGCAAAGTACGACTTTCGCGCCCTGTTCCATCAAATACTTGATAGTGGGAAGCGCGCCGATAATACGGTTTTCATCGGTGATAACACCGTCTTTCATGGGAACGTTGAAATCGCATCTTACGAGGACCTTTTTGCCCTTAACGTCGATGTCTTTTACGGTTTTCTTATTCATAGAATTAAGAACTCTCCTTTCAATATAATTTTTGCATACGTATATATAATACCCAAAAAATTCCGCTTTGTCAACTTTTTGCGAAAATAAACGAAAAAAAGTTTTTTAAATCTTGACGAAATCTTTCTTGTATGCTATAATAGACAAGATAAAACGAAAGAGGTGGCATTATGAGCAGAGCGGACGAGATTTTTGCGCAAAACATGACGGACATTATGGAAAACGGATATTGGGACACCGAGTTAGACGTGCGCCCCCATTGGGACGACGGCGTGCCCGCGCATACCGTTAAAAAATTTGGCATCGTCAACCGTTATAATTTGCAAGAGGAGTTTCCCATATTGACCATGCGCCGTACCGCGTTTAAGTCGTGTATTGACGAGCTTCTTTGGATTTGGCAGAAAAAGAGCAATAATATCCACGATTTGAACTCGCACATTTGGGACAGCTGGGCGGACGAAACGGGCTCGATTGGTAAGGCGTACGGCTATCAGCTCGGCGTAAAGCATAAGTATAAAGAGGGGGAATTCGACCAAGTCGACCGCGTTTTGTACGATTTGAAACACAACCCCGCCAGCCGTCGTATTATGACGAATATCTACAATTTCCAAGATTTACACGAAATGGGCTTGTACCCTTGCGCGTACTCGATGACCTTTAACGTGTCGGGGGATACCCTCAACGGTATTTTGAACCAGCGCTCCAACGATATGCTGACGGCGAATAACTGGAACGTGGTGCAGTACGCGATTTTGCTCGTTATGATGGCGCAGGTATCGGGTTTGAAAGCGGGGGAACTCGTGCACGTGATTGCAGACGCGCACATTTACGACAGACATATCCCTATCGTGAAGGAAATTTTGGAAAAGCCCCGTCATAAAGCGCCGAAATTGATTGTGGATACGAGTATTACCAATTTTTACGATTTTACGGTGGACAGTTTCCAACTCGTCGATTACGAATACGAAAAGCTGGATAAGAAGATCCCCGTTGCGATTTAAGGAAGTTATTTTATGATATACGCGATTGTACACGCCGACAAGGAGTGGGGAATTGGGAAAAACAACGATATGATGTTTTCTCTGCCCGCCGATATGAAATTTTTCCGCACAACGACGATGGGGCATACCGTTGTAATGGGCGGAAATACGCTACGTTCTTTCCCTGGACAAAAACCGCTGAAAAATCGAACGAATATTGTGTTGTCTAGGGGGACGGTACGCGATGACTGCGTTATCGTGCGCAGTTACGACGAATTGAAAGCCGAGATGAAACAGCGTGAAAACGAGGATATTTACGTAATTGGCGGCGGTGCAATTTATCAGGAGCTTTTGCCCTATTGCCACGGCGCTTTGGTTACCAAGGTGGACGCAATCGGCGGGGCGGAAGTCTTTTTCCCGAATTTGGACGAGCATCCCGACTTCGTTTGCATAGACGAGGGCGCGCCCATCGATGATAACGGATATACAATTCGTTTTACAACGTATAAAAATAATAACGTAAAGCAGTTATGATAAAAATTCCGCGAAACGATAGAGTTTTGCGGAATTTTTTATAGAATATAAAAAAATTTTTCTAAATTAGCCGTTATTTTCTTGTCAACGGCGCGAAAAAGTATTAAAATAGTAGGGTTGAAAAGTTTACAAGACAAAGGAGTTGTTTCATTATGATTAGAAACGATTTGAGAAACGTAGCAATCATTGCCCACGTTGACCACGGTAAGACGACGCTCGTCAACGAAATGTTGGCGCAGGGCGGTGTTTTTCGTGAAAATCAGCAGGTACAGGACCGCGTTATGGACAGTGGCGACCTCGAAAGGGAACGTGGCATTACCATTTTGGCAAAAAATACTTCGGCGCATTATAACGGTGTAAAAATTAATATCATCGACACTCCGGGGCACGCTGATTTCTCGGGCGAGGTGGAACGTGTTTTGAAGATGGTAAACGGCGCGATTATCCTCGTGGACAGCGCGGAGGGTCCGTTGCCACAAACCCGTTTCGTTATGCAAAAGGCATTGGCGCTTGGATTAAAGACGATTATCGTTATCAATAAGGTTGACCGTCCCGACGCGCGTATTGCCGAGGTAGTGGAAGAAATGCAACTTTTGATGATGGATTTGGACGCGACGGACGAACAGCTCGAAAGCCCGATTGTCTACTGTTGCGGTAGAGAGGGTACGGCGTCTCTTGATCCCGATCACCAAGAACCCAATTTAAACCCCTTGTTCGATACCATTTTGGAAACGATTCCGCCCATGGAAATGGACGTAGAGGGCCCGGGCCAGCTCTTGGTTTCGTGCATTGATTACAACGAATTTGTTGGCCGTATCGGTATCGGCAGAATCGAACGCGGCGTCATCCGCGCGAACGAACCCGTTTGTATTTGCAATTATAACGAAAGCGGCAAAGTGCGGACGAACTGCAAAATTGCCAATCTCTATCAAATCGAGGGGTTGGAAAGAGTGCCCGTAGAACGCGCGCAGGCTGGAGATATCGTTATGTTTTCGGGTATCGACGGGCTGAATATCGGGGATACCGTGTGCGAGCCGACGAAGGTCGAGCCCGTGCAATTTGTCCGCATAGAAGACCCGACGGTGGAAATGACCTTCTCGGTAAACGACAGTCCGTTTGCGGGAAAAGAGGGTAAATTCGTCACCAGCAGACAGCTCCGTGACAGATTGTATAAGGAACTTCTGCGTGACGTATCCTTGCGCGTGTCCGACACCGAGCTTGCGGACAGTTTCCGCGTGTGTGGCAGAGGGGAAATGCACCTTTCCATTTTAATTGAAACGATGCGTCGCGAGGGGTATGAGTTCCAAGTTTCTACGCCGAAGGTTTTGTATAAGGACATTGACGGCGTTCGTCACGAGCCGATTGAGCGTTTCGTTGCGGACGTGCCCGAGGATATGACGGGACCGGTGTTCTCGGCGATGGGGAACAGAAAAGGAAATCTTGTATCCATGACGGCCATTGGCAATCGTATGCGTTTGGAATTCACCGTTCCGTCCCGCGGTTTGTTCGGTTATAAGAGCGAATTCTTGACCGATACAAAGGGACAGGGTATTATGAACACGATTTTCTATTCGTACGAGCCCTACAAAGGGGATATGCAACGCAGAAACACGGGCTCTTTGGTTGCGCACGAAACGGGCGAGGCAGTCACCTACGGCTTGTTTAACGCGCAGGGCAGAGGCATTTTGTTTATCGGCGCGGGTACGCCCGTATATCAAGGTATGGTCGTAGGATATACCAACCTTTCCGACGATATTAACGTCAACGTCTGCAAAACCAAGCATTTGACGAACACTCGTTCTTCGGGTAGCGACGATGCGTTGACGCTTGTTCCCGTCAGCAAAATGAGTTTGGAAGAATGCTTGGAATTTATCGCCGACGACGAGTTGTTGGAAGTTACGCCTAAGTCCTTGCGTATCAGAAAGCGCATTTTGGACAGCGAACTTCGTGCAAAGGCAAGAGCAAAAGAAAAGGTGGCTAAATAACAGAACGTACGCGTTCAAGCTAAAAAAAGATTTATTCTAACGAATAAAAAGTCAAGGTTGCCATAAAAAAACGGGTTTTTTGCCCGTTTTTTAATTTTTTTGCAACAAAACGGGATTTTGCGCGGTTTAATAAGTGAAAAAGGTTTTATGGAAGAAGAAAACCGCTACTTGGAGGTAGAGATGGGAGTAAATATTTTGGATGTGTTGCTAAGGCGCGTTTCAGAAGGGAACGATGACGCGTTTGAGGAATTATATGTGCAAACAGGAAAAGGCGTATATGCGTTTGTGTATACCTATTTACATAATGCGGCGGATACGGAAGACGTAGTACAAACGGTGTATTTGAAGGTAAAACTTGGTATACATACTTATAAACATGGTTCAAATCCCAAGGCTTGGCTGTTGCAAATTGCCAAAAATCAATCGTTAAACGAATTAAAAAAGCGTCGTCGCGAGGTGCCGACGGAAGAAATAGAAATTGTTTCCGATCCTCAGTTTGGCGAGGGGACGGTAATGGACGCAATGAAGAGATGTCTTTCAGAGGAAGAGCAAAGGATTGTAACGTTGCACGTATTGTGGGCGTATAAGCACAAAGAAATAGCGGAAATATTGCATTGCCCAATCGGTACGGTTACTTCAAAATATAAACGTGCGCTTGAAAAATTAAAAGAAAAATTAAAGGAGGACGAATTATGAAAAAACTCAAAAACCGTTGGGAAAACGAATTGAAAACGGCAATTCCCGCGCTTTCCGATTCTGTGAAAAACACGGCGATTCCCAAGGCAGAAAATCAAAGCTCTATTGTAAAAACTTCGTCCTTAAAAGAGGGAAAGGAGAGAAAAAACATGTTGAAAAAAAGAACTATTTGGGCAGTTGTATCAGGTGGTGTGGCTTGTGCTTGCGCGTTGGCGATTATTTTGCCGAACGCTTTGAAGGATTCGCCGCCGATCGTCAGCGCAAAGGAAATGAAGGTAATGAACGTTTCCTGTAATCCGTCCGTAGAATTTGTGCTTGACGAAAATAACGTGGTTGTCAGCGCAAACGCGTTAAACGAAGAGGGAAATCTTGTTGTGAGCGCGGAAGTGTTCGTTGGTAAGGGCGCGGAAGATGCCGTTTGCTTGTTTGCGGAAATTGCGCAAGAATCGGGTTTTCTTGTGGCGGGCGAGGCAAAATCAGTTGGCGCAGACAATCAAATATCCATCGCGTTTTCGGGCGACGTAACGATAGCCGAAACGTTGTATGGGGGGGTACGTGCCCGCGTTGAAGAGTATTTTTTGATGCATGGGATTGATGGTGAAATACAAAAAACGGATGCGGTCACGGAAGAGCAGCTGGAAAATATTTTATCCGAATGTATGCCGCATATTGAAGTAGAAAAGATTCGCGAGATGAACTACTCTACTTTGGTGGAAACGTTGGCAGAAAAGCGAAAGGAAACGGAAAATATCTTTTCTCAGGAGCTTAAAACGGCGTATTACGAAATGAAAGCATTTGCGATAGAGCAGGCAGAATTAGAAACGATAAAGGCAAATGCAAACGCTATTACGTCGGCGATTTTGGACGGTGTATATACGGAATACACAAAGGTGATTTCGGATATTGAAAATTTCCGTATGGAATATTTGGTCGGCAAGGATAGCCCGTATCAGCAGGCTTTGGCTGCTTATCGTACGGCAAAGATAGAGTATCTCAATTATAGAAGTGAAATTGCGCAACTCGAACAAGAGGTTACACAGGAAATTTTAGACGTGCTTTCGGCGTATGAAGAAACGTTGGACAGTCTGCACAATCAGCTACTGCAAGCTGGTGAAACTGCGCATGAAAGCTTGGACGTTATGAAAGGGCAGGTAAAAGAACTCTTTGTTGGGATTTCCGATCGTTTACAAGAGTGGGGAATTGATAAAGAGGACATAGCGGAAAATATTTTGGCGGAACGCAACAAAGCGGATAAGGAGTTCCTTGCAAAATTCACCGAAAAATGCGAAAAGGAAATCAATGAGGCGCACGGACATTGGACAGCGATGAAGGAAGCGCTCAAGGGTAATCCGAATAAAGGCGGCGAAGGTTCTGGCGGCGAAACGGCATAAGTCGGAAAGGAGAAAACGGATTGTAGCCTCTCAACCGAATCTCGATACGTCGTTTAAGGGGTGTGGAGGTCTGCAACCGTAATAAAAACAGCCCACAAGGAAGGAGTTTTTACATAGAGCGGAAGTTCGGGGAAAGAAATTTCCTCGGGCTTCTGCTTTTTAAATTAAAAACGCTTGACAATACGCGCGCGACAATATATTATTATACACGTGCGCGTGTAGACTTTATTTGTAAATAAGAGGTATAAGCGCGATAAAAAAGGGGAATAATTCGGCTGAAACTTCGCATATATGCCCAAACCCTTCAAAAAATACGTCCTTTGAAAAAAAAATTCCAAAAAAAGTTAAAAAAAGTGCGTTCAAATGCTTGACAATCTATTTACAAATCGGTTATTATAAGTAGGCTGTGTAAAAACGCGTGTATGGGTTGATACGGGAAGTTACTGTAAATCCAAGGCAAAAGCCGCTTTGGCAGATAATTTCCGTTGACAAAAGTGGGGGCTAGACTCCTGCGACTAACCGAGGCTTTGCGTAGAAACGCTCGGTCCAAAAAAGAAGAGTGTTTTTATTTTGCAAAAGGCTCGATACACACGGATAGGTTGACACGGCAAAATAAAATGTTAGTATAAACTAAAAGGAGCAACAAAATGGCAGTACAGAAAATCAGAATTAAGTTGGCGGCTTATGAGCACGAACTTGTAGACGAAGCGGCAAGCAGAATCGTTGAAACGATGAAGAAGAGCGGCGCGAAAATCAGCGGTCCGATTCCCCTTCCCACCGAAAGAGAAGTTATCACGATTCTTCGTTCCCCCCACAAGTACAAGGATTCCCGCGAGCAGTTCGAAATGAGAACGTATAAGAGAATCATCGACATCTATTCCCCCAACGCAAAATTGCTTGATTCGATTCACCTCCCCGCAGGCGTTGACATCAAAATCAAGCTCTAATCATCACTAAGCCCAGAAATACTTTCAAAGGTATTCGAAAATAAAATTTTTAAGGAGTGAACTTTATCAATGAATAAAGCAATCATCGGTCGCAAAGTTGGGATGACCCAAATCTTTGCAGAAGACGGGAAGATGATCCCCGTCACGGTAGTAGAGGCAGGTCCTTGCCCCGTCGTACAGGTTAAGACGGTTGCAAACGACGGTTACGCAGCGCTCAAGCTCGGTTTCATCGAAGTAAGCGAAAAAGCTCTTACGAAGCCCGAACTTGGTCAGTTCAAGAAAGCTGGCGTAAAGCCCCACAAGGTATTGAAAGAAATCAGAGTGGACAACGCTGAATCTTTCGCAGTAGGTACGGAACTTAAAGCTGACGTGTTTGCGGCAGGGGACAAGGTTGACGTAGCAGGCGTGACGAAAGGTCACGGTTTCACGGGTGTTATCAAGAAGTGGAATCAACACAGATTGAAGATGACGCACGGTACCGGTCCTGTGCACAGAGAACCCGGTTCTATGGGTCCTATCAGCTCCCCCTCGCGTGTTTTCAAAAACAAGCACCTCGCAGGTCAGTACGGTAACGATAACGTAACGATCCAGAACCTTGAAGTTGTTCGCGTAGACCTCAACAGAAACGCGATTTTGATCAAGGGCGCTATCCCCGGTGCAAAGGGTAGCATCGTTACCATTTCGTCCAGCGTAAAGAGCAAATAAGGAGAGTGACAGACAATGGCGGCTATTAAAGTATTAAATATGAAAGGCTCCGAAGTCGGCAGCATCGAGCTCAACGACAACGTATTCGCAGTAGAATACAACGAGCCTCTGATTCATCAGGCAGTCGTTACCCGTCTTGCAAACGAAAGACAGGGTACAAAATCCACCCTCACGAGAACGGAAGTCCGCGGCGGCGGTATCAAACCTTGGAGACAGAAAGGCACGGGTCGTGCTCGTCAAGGTTCGATCAGAGCACCCCAGTGGATTAAGGGCGGCGTAGTATTCGCACCCAAGTCCCGTGATTTCTCGAAGAAGATGAACGACAAGGCTAAGAAAGCAGCGTTGCTTTCCGCACTTTCCAAGAAAGTGGCTGACGGCGAATTCATCGTAGTAGACGAATTGACGGTTTCCGCTCCCAAGACGAAAGAAATGGCAGCGTTCGCAAAAGCGCTCGGCTTGAACAAGACGGCGCTCGTGGTTATGGATAACAACGACGTTAACGTAATCCGCGCGGCTGCAAACCTTCCCAAGGTTGCAACGTTGCCCCTCGCACAACTTAGCACCTACGAAGTCGTAGTAAATCAGAAGATTGTTATGACGAAGGCGGCGGTTGAGAAATTCCAGGAGGTAAATGGCTAATGTTTGCAGAAGACATCATCATTAAACCCGTCCTTACCGAAAAAGGTTACGACGGTATCGCGGATAAGAAATATACGTTCATCGTAAAGAAAGACGCGAACAAGACGGAAATCAAACTGGCAGTAGAAAAGATTTTCGGCGTTAAGGTTGCAAGCGTTAACACCGTTACCTGCAAGGGCAAATTGAAGAGAATGGGCAGAAATCAGGGTTACACGCCTGACCGCAAGAAAGCAATCGTTACGCTGAAAGCGGACAGCAAGTCCATCGAATTCTTCGATTCTTTGACTTAATGGAGGAATAAAAGAAAATGGCTATTAAATCGTATAATCCCACCTCGGCAGGTCGCCGTTTCGTAACGGTTCTTACCAACGACGATCTCACGAAAGGTGCTAAGCCCGAAAGATCCTTGATGCATGACCAGCGTCACAGCGGCGGTCGTAACAACACGGGTCGCATCACCACCAGACACATCGGCGGCGGCAACCGCAGAAAATACCGTATCATCGACTTTAAGAGAATTAAAGACGATATCCCCGCAACGGTACAGAGCATTCAGTACGACCCCAACCGTAGCGCGCACATCGCGTTGCTCGTTTACGCAGACGGCGTAAAATCGTATATTCTTGCTCCCGTTGGTTTGAACGTAGGGGACAAGGTTATGAGCGGTGCAAAAGCAGATATCAAAGTTGGCAACGCATTGCCCCTTGAAAACATTCCCGTTGGTACGATGGTACACAACATCGAGCTCACCCCCGGTAAGGGCGGTCAGATTGCTCGTTCGGCAGGTATCTCCGCGCAAATCATGGCAGTTGAAGGTAAGTATGCAACCCTTCGTATGCCTAGTGGCGAAATGAGATACGTGCTCTTGAAGTGCCGCGCGACCATCGGTCAAGTTGGTAACGTAGACCACGAACTTGTATCCCTCGGTAAAGCAGGTAAGGCAAGATACCTCGGTTTGAGACCCGAAGTAAGAGGTTCGGTAATGAACCCTGTTGACCACCCTCACGGCGGTGGTGAAGGTAAGTCTCCTATCGGTCATGCCGGTCCTTTGACGCCTTGGGGCAAACCCGCTCTTGGTTACAAGACGCGTAAGAAGAAGAATGCAACCAACAAGTTCATTCTTAAGAGAATTAACTAATCGGAGGAACTGAAAAATGTCGAGAAGTGTTAAGAAAGGACCTTACGTCGAAGCGAAACTCATGAGCCGTATTTTGGCTATGAACGCTGCGAACGAAAAGAAAGTTATCAAGACCTGGTCGAGAGCATCCACGATTTTCCCCGATTTCGTAGGTCACACGATTGCTGTATACGACGGTCGTAAGCACGTTCCCGTATACGTAACGGAAGATATGATTGGCTGCAAGCTCGGTGAGTTTGCTCCCACGAGAACCTTCCACGGCCATACGGCAAGAACGACGGGCGGTAAATAAGGAGAAATAAGACAATGGCAAGTAATATGAAGAAAAAGACGGAAAGGGTAGCGGCTATCAAAGAAAAGCGCCCCCACGCAGTTGCTAAATATATCAGAGTTTCGCCTTACAAAGTAAGAACGGTTCTTGCTTTGATCCGCGGTAAGGATTACAAGGAAGCGAAGGCGATCTTGGATTACAGTGTAAACGGTAGCGCGCTTGCGGTTAAGAAAGTTCTTATGTCCGCGGCGGCAAATGCAGAAAATAACATGGGTATGGACAGAAACGACCTCTACGTTGCAGAATGTTTTGCAGACGGCGGTCAGATGCTCAAGAGAATGCAGCCCGTATCGAAAGGTCGCGGCCACGCAATCTTGAAGAGAACCAGCCACATCACGGTTATTTTGGACGTTAAAAAATTGGAAGGAGAAGATAAATAATGGGACAGAAAGTTAATCCTCATGGTTTGAGAGTCGGCATTATCAAAGACTGGAATACCACTTGGTATGCAGACAAGAAAGAATTCTCCAAATTCCTTAAAGAAGACAACGTAATTCGTACCTTCTTGAAGAAGAAGTACTACGCAGCGGCAATCAGCAAAATTTTGATTGAAAGAGCAGCTGCAAGAATCGTTGTAACGATCTACACGGCTCGTCCCGGCGTTATCATCGGTAAGGGCGGCGCAGAAGTAGAAGTTATCAAGAAAGACCTTGCGAAACTTACGAACGGTAAAGCAATCAGCATCAACATTACCGAAGTAAGAAAGCCCGATTGCGACGCGCAGCTCGTAGCAGAAGGCGTTGCAGCGCAGCTTGAAAAGCGTATGTCTTTCAGACGTTGTATGAAACAGGCAATCGGCCGTTCGATGAGAGCTGGTTGCAAGGGTATCAAAATGATGGTTAGCGGTCGTCTTGACGGCGCTGAAATCGCAAGAAGCGAAAGCTATCACGAAGGTTCTATTCCCCTTCAAACGCTTCGCGCGGACATCGATTACGGGTTTGCAGAAGCTCACACGACGTTTGGTATGATCGGCGTTAAGTGCTGGATCTACAAGGGCGAAGTTATTAAGGCTGCGAAGAAATCCGAAGGAGGCGAACAGTAATGTTAATTCCCAAGAGAGTAAAAAGACGTAGACAGCATCGCGGTACGATGAAGGGTAAGGCACAGAAGGGTAACGTAATCGCATACGGCGACTACGGTCTTGTATCCGAAGAACTTGGCTGGATCAAATCCAACCAAATCGAAGCTGCCCGTATCGCAATGACGAGATTCATCAAGCGTGGCGGTAAAGTATGGATTGACATCTTCCCCCACAAGCCTATCACGAAGAAACCTGCTGAAACGCGTATGGGTTCCGGTAAAGGTTCGGTAGAATACTGGGTAGCAGTTGTAAAACCCGGTCGCGTAATGTTCGAAATGTCGGGCGTTAGCGAAGAAGTAGCAAGAGAAGCTATGCGTCTTGCGTCGCACAAGCTTCCCGTAAAGTGCAAGTTTGTTAAGAAAGAAGTGGTTGCAGAAGTAGAAGCTCCCGCAACGACTGAAGGCGGTGAACAATAATGAAAGCTAAAGAAGTGAAAGAGATGACGAACGAAGAGCTCGCGAAGAAACTCGCAGAACTCAAGAGTGAACTTTTTAACCTTCGTTTCCGTGCAGAAGCCGGCCAGCTTGAAAACCCCGTTTCCATCAGAACCTGCAAGAGAGACATCGCTCGCGTGAACACGGAAATCCGTGCGAGAGAACTCAAGGCGTAACATCGGAGGACAACAATCATGGAAAGAAATTTGAGAAAAGAAAGAGTAGGGCTTGTTGTATCCGATAAAATGGATAAAACGGTTATCGTTCTTGTGAGCGATAAGAGCAAGCACCCGCTTTACAAGAAGACCATCACGACGAGTAAGCGTTATAAGGCGCACGACGAAAACAACGAATGCGGCATCGGCGATACCGTACGTATCGTTGAAACGAGAAAGCTCAGCAAAGACAAGAACTGGCGTGTTGCTGAAATCGTCGAAAAGGCGAAGTAATTAAGGAGGACGACAGATTATGATACAACCTCAAAGCAGATTGAAAGTAGCTGATAACAGCGGTGCAAAAGAGATTATGTGTATTAGAGTATTGGGCGGCTCCTTCCGTAAAACCGGTAACATCGGCGACGTAATCGTTGCGTCTGTAAAGACGGCTACGCCCGGCGGCGCAGTTAAGAAAGGCGACGTTGTAAAGGCGGTTATCGTAAGAAGCGCAAGCGGCGTTAGAAGAGCAGACGGTACGTTCGTTAAATTTGACGAAAACGCAGCCGTAATCATCGACGCGCAGAAACAACCCAAGGGTACGCGTATCTTTGGGCCGATCGCGAGAGAATTGAGAGATAAGGACTACATGAAGATTATCTCCCTTGCTCCCGAAGTACTGTAATTGGTCAGGAGGACTACAACAATGAACGTAAAAGTAAATGATAACGTACTTGTAATTGCCGGTAAAGATAAAGGCGTACAGGGAAAAGTCCTTGCCACGTCCCCTAAGGCAAATACGGTAACGGTGGAAGGTGTTCGTATTCAGAAGAAACACCAGAAAGCAAGAAGAGCAAACGAAACGAGCAAGATCGCAGAAGTTCCCGGCGCAATCGACGTTTCCAACGTAATGGTAGTATGCCCTACGTGCGGCAAGCCGACGAGAGTACACCATAACGTAGTAGACGGCAAGAAGGTTCGCGTATGCGCTTGCGGTGGCGTTCTCGACAAGGCATATTCCAAGAAGGCTGCTGCAAAAGCTGCGGCTGCTGCGGAAGAAGCACCCAAGAAGAGAACGAGAAAGCGTGCGGCTAAGACGGAAGCTCCCGTTGAAACGCCTGCTGAAACCACGGAAAACAACTAACGAGGTAAGTTAAAATGGCAGAAAAAGTTTATAAGAATAGAGTTAAAGAAAAGTACGAAAAAGAAGTCGTACCTTATCTTATGAAGAAATTCGGATACAAATCCGTAATGGAATGCCCTAGACTCGTTAAGATTGTTATCAACACGGGCCTTGGCGATATCAAAGACAACGCGAAATCCATTCAGATGACCGAAAACGAAATCAAATTGATTTCCGGTCAAAAACCTATCTTGACGAAGGCGAAGAAATCCGTCGCAAACTTCAAGGTAAGAGAAGGACAGACCGTTGGTATCAAAGTAACCCTTCGTGGCGAAAGAATGTACAACTTCTATGACAAGTTCGTATCCATCGCGCTTCCCAGACTCCGCGACTTCCGCGGTGTATCGGACAAAGCGTTTGACGGACGCGGCAACTACTCGGTAGGTTTGAAAGAACAATTGATCTTCCCCGAAATCACGTACGATCAGGTAGAAAAGATCAGAGGTATGGACGTAGCAATCGTTACGACCGCAAACACCGATGAAGAGGCAAGAGAGCTTTTGAAAGCGCTCGGTATGCCTTTCAAAAAGTAAGGAGAAACGAACATGGCAAAGAAGTCAATGATTAATAAACAGCAAAAGACGCCTAAGTTCTCGACGAGAGCTTATACGAGATGCAGCATCTGCGGAAGACCTCACGCGGTTTTGAGAAAGTACGGTGTATGCCGTATTTGCTTCCGTAACCTTGCGTACAAGGGAGAAATTCCCGGCGTTAAGAAGTCGAGCTGGTAATAGGAGGTAAAAGAAATGACGGATCCTATCGCAGATATGCTTACTAGAATTAGAAACGCGATCACGGCTAACAAGGAAACGGTGGAAATCCCCGCTTCCAACGAAAAGAAAGCTATTGCTGAAATCCTTGCAAACGAGGGTTGGGTAAAGGACGTTAAGATCGTAGAAGACGGTTACAACGGCAAGATCGCAATTACGCTTAAATACAACGACAAGAAGTCGGTTATCACCGGTTTGCAGAGAGTATCCAAGCCCGGCTTGCGTACGTATGCAGGCGTTGATAACATGCCCAGAGTACTCGGTGGTTTCGGTACGGTTATTCTGTCCACGAACAAGGGTATTATGACGGGTAAGAAGGCAAAGGCAGCCAACGTAGGCGGCGAAGTCCTTTGCTACGTCTGGTAATAGGGAGGTAATGGACAATGTCGAGAATCGGTAAAATGCCCATCGCGCTTCCCGCGGGCGTTGAAGTTAAATTTGCAGACGGTATCGTAACGGTTAAGGGCCCCAAAGGCACGCTCAGCCGCGAAATCGTAGGCAACATCGGTATTGAAGTTGAAGGCGCTACCCTTTTGGTAAAGGCGCTTGACGACAAGGCAGATACCAACGCAAAACATGGCTTGTATCGTGCGCTCCTCAACGGTATGGTTACGGGCGTATCCGCAGGCTTTGTAAAGTCGTTGGAAGTAAAAGGTGTAGGTTGGAAAGCTGCCGTTCAGGGCAACAAGCTTGTTTTGAACGTAGGTTTCTCCCACCCTGTAGAAATTGTAGCACCCGAAGGCATCAAGTTTGAGTGCCCTACGCTGACGGAAGTAAACGTTTCCGGTATCAGCAAGGAACTCGTTGGTCAGACGGCGGCGAACATCCGGAAAGTAAGACTTCCCGAACCTTATCACGGATACGGTATTCGTTACAAGGGCGAATACGTTGAACATAAGGAAGGTAAGACCTCCGGTAAAGGTAAGAAATAAGGAGCGTTAAAGTATGATTACTAAAATTGATAAAAATGCAGTCAGACAGAGACGCCACGCACGCGTCAGAAAGACGATTACGGGTACGGCAGAAGCTCCCCGTATGAACGTTTACAGAAGTCTGAACCACATCTACGTACAGATTATCGACGATCGTAAGGGCAACGAAAAGGGTGGTGTAACCATCGCTGCTGCGTCCACGATGGATAAAGCTGTAAAGGAAAAAATTGCAGGCTTGAACAAGACGGAAGCTGCTAAGGTTGTCGGCGCGGTTGCTGCTGAAAGAGCAATGGCAAAAGGCGTTCAGGCAGTCGTATTCGACAGAGGCGGTTACCTCTACACGGGACGTGTTAAGGCAGTCGCAGACGGCGCAAGAGAAGCCGGACTTAAATTCTAAGGAGTGGGTACAATGGCAGACGAAAAAAGAGAAAGAAGACCTCAAAGAAGACAGGCTGAAGACGACGGGCTGATCAAAAAGCTTATCGAAGTTAACCGTGTAACGAAGGTTGTAAAGGGTGGTAAAAACATGCGCTTTGCAGCTCTCGTAATCGTAGGCGACGGCAAGGGCAAGATCGGCGTAGCTACGGGTAAAGCAAAAGAAGTTCCCGAAGCAATCGAAAAGGCTACTTTGAGAGCAAAGAAAAACATGGTTTCCGTATCCATCGTAGACAACACGATCCCTCACATGATCGTTGGTAAATTCGGCCGCGGCGCAGTTTTGATGATGCCCGCTGAAGAAGGTACCGGTGTTATCGCAGGCGGTCCCGTTCGTGCGGTTATGGAAGCAGTTGGTATCAAGAACATCAGAACGAAATCCCACGGTAGCCAGAACCCTGGTAACTGCGTAAAGGCAGCTATCGAAGGTTTGAAAGAGCTGAAATCTGTTGAACAGGTAGCAGCGCTTCGCGGCAAAACCGTAGAAGAAATTCTGAGCTAAGAGACGGAGGAATAAGACAATGGCAAAAATTAAAGTAACGCTTGTAAAGAGCACGATCGGTCAGATCGAATCCGTAAAAGCTACTGTAGCGGCGCTTGGTCTTAAAAAGATCCGTTCTTCGAAAGAACTTGAGGATACCCCCGCAATTCAGGGTATGGTTGCGAAGGTTAAGCACCTCGTGAAAGTAGAAAATATCTAAGGAGATTTATCATGAGAATAGATACTCTTTCTCCCGCACAGGGAGCTACCAAAGCGACCAAGAGACTCGGTCGTGGTATCGGTTCGGGTACGGGTAAAACGTCCGGTAAGGGCCACAAAGGTCAGTGGGCTCGTTCCGGCGGTGGCGTACGTCCCGGTTTTGAAGGCGGTCAGATGCCTATCGCTCGCCGTGTACCTAAGAGAGGTTTCAACCACGTAGGCAAGAAAGTATACGTGATCGTAAACCTTTCCGACCTTGCAGAACTTCCTGCAGGTACGGTTGTAGACTACGGTTTCGTGATGGAAAACGGCCTTGCTAAAGAGGTTAAAAACAACAGCGGTTTGAAGGTTTTGGGCAACGGCGAACTCAAAGTTGCGCTTACCGTAAAGGCAGCTAAATTCTCCGAATCCGCAAAAGCGGCTATCGAAGCTGCAAAAGGCACGGCGGAGATCATTTAACAAGGAATTTGTGACACGGAAAATCGCGCCTTTGCGGTTTTCCGCTGTTCGCATTATTTCTCCCCAGACGTATTTTGTTTATCATAAGACGGTACATGAAATACGTGAAAAATAAAATCAAACGGAGAAAAAAATGTTACAAACAATCATTAATGCATTTAAAGTAAAGGAGATTAGACGTAAAGTCTATATGATGCTCCTGCTCTTGCTGGTGTTCCGTATCGGTTGTTTCATTCCTGTTCCCGGCATTGATTCAAGCACGTTCAGCTCTCTTTTTGAAGAGGGCTCGGGCAACGATTTCCTGAGATTGATGAGCAGTATTACCGGTGGTGCGTTGGCGCAAGGTACGTTGTTCTCGCTCGGTATCGGTCCGTACATTAACGCGTCGATTATCATGCAGTTGCTTTCCGTGGGTATTCCCGCATTGGAAAGACTCTCGAAACAGGGTGAAGAAGGCCGTAAAAAGATTTCGGCGTATACGAGATACCTTACGATTTTACTTGCAGTAGTGCAGTCTATCGGTATCATCGTTAACTTTGCAAATACGAGCGGTTCGATTGATGCAGGCGTTTTGGAAATCGTAGGCGGACGTAAGTGGATTATCATGGCGTTCATGACGATCGTTTACACGTCGGGCGCGCTCCTCGTTATGTGGATTGGTGAAAGAATCACCGATTACGGCGTAGGTAACGGTCAATCGATGATCATCTTCGTAGGTATCCTCTCGACGGCTGGCGGTATGCTTTTCAACAAGGCTGCAGCGCTTTCGAGCGATATCAATCAGATTTGGGATATCATCGCCTTTATTCTTGTGTGCGCGTTGATCTTCTTTGCAATCGTATACGTAGATCTTTCCGAAAGAAAGGTTCCCGTACAGTATGCAAAACAAATCCGTGGCAGAAAGATGTACGGCGGTCAGTCGTCTTCGATTCCCATCCGTATCAGCGGTGGCGGCGTTATGCCTTTAATCTTTGCGTTCTCGATTTTGAGCTTCCCGCAAATGATTTCGACGATGGCAGCGCCTAACAGCGGTTTTACGAGATTTTGGAACAATTATATGTCGGCTTCGGCGACGGGTTGGGGCGCAGTCGTTTACACGCTCGTGCTTTGTATCCTGATTTTTGCATTCTCGTTCTTCTATGCGCAGATGCAATTCAATCCCGAAGACGTATCCAAGAATATTCAGCAAAACGGCGGTTTCATCCAGGGTATTCGTCCTGGTAAAGCAACGGAGGCATATCTCAAAAAGATTTCCAACCGTATCACGCTGTTCGGGGCTATTTACCTTTCGTTGGTTGCGTTTATTCCATCCGTGGCGTTTGCGTGGGCTTCGTTCGACCTTGTCAACGTATTCTCCACGACGGGTATCCTCATCGTAGTATCTTGCGCAATGGAATTCGAAAAGCAATTACAGGCGCAGCTGATGATGAAGAATTACAAAGGATTCTTGAAGTAAGAAATAACGTTTTCCGCGTCCATACAAGCGGGCGCGGAAAGCGGCTAAACCAAAGAATACATACGTAATTTTCGGGGAGGCAGCAATGAACATCATATTACTCGGTGCGCCTGGCGCAGGTAAGGGTACGCAAGCGTCTAAGATTTCGGACGCATACAAATTGCCCCACATCTCAACGGGCGACATTTTCAGAGAAAACATCAAAAATCAAACCCCAATCGGGGTGCTTGCAAAATCTTTCATCGATAAGGGACAGCTTGTTCCCGATGAAGTAACTTGCAAAATCGTGGAAGACCGTATCGAAAGAGAGGACTGCAAAAACGGTTATATGCTCGACGGTTTCCCTCGCACGATTGCGCAGGCAGAGGCGCTGGACAAAATCGCAAAGATTGATCTCGTAATCAATATCGACGTGGATCATTCCTTGCTCTTGGACAGACTTTGTGGCAGACGTGTTTGCAAGAATTGCGGCGAAAGCTATCATATTTCGAGACTTGGCGACAAGACGGACTGCGCGCGTTGCGGTGGCGAATTGTATCAGAGAAAGGACGACAATCCCGAAACGGTACAGAGTCGTTTGGACGTATACAACGCACAGACGTCACCCTTGATCGATTACTATGCGAAAAAGGGAATCCTCTTCAACGTCGTTGGTAACACGACGCCCGAGGACGTCTTTGAAGAAGTATCGAAAAAGCTCGACGCCATGAACAAATAAGTTATGATTCACGTAAAGAGCGAAAAAGAAATAGAATTGATTCGTGAGGCTTGTCGAATTGTCCGCGATACACTCAACTTCGTAGGGGAGAAAATTCACGCGGGGATGACGACGAAAGAGTTGGACGTTTTAATCGAGCGGTTTATTCGTTCGGAGGGTGCAAACCCGTCCTGCCTTGGTTACGGCGGGTTTCCCGCTTCGGCTTGCATATCCATTAACGAAGTGGTTGTACACGGGATTCCGGGCGAGCGCGTGATACAAGAGGGCGATATCGTCAGCGTTGACGTTGTAGCCGACAAAAACGGGTATCACGGCGATGCTTGCAGAACCTTTTGCGTAGGCGGCGTTGCGCCGGAAACGAAAAAGCTCGTACAAGTCACGGAACAATGTTTCTTTAAAGCAATCGAAGGATTGAAAGCGGGTACGCCCTTATTCGATATCGGGTATCGGGTACAAAAATATGCGGAAAGTTTTGGGTACGGCGTAATTCGTTCCTATACCGGACACGGCATCGGTAGGGAAATGCACGAAGATCCGTCCGTTCCAAACTACGGCAAATTGGGTACGGGTATGCGGTTGAAAGCTGGCACCGTCCTTTGTATCGAGCCGATGATTGCCATGGGCAGTTGGCGAGTAAACGTATTACGGGACGGCTGGACGGCGGTAACGGAAGACGGCAAACCTGCGGCGCATTATGAAAATACCGTAGTAGTGCGCGAAGACGGCGTGGAAATTCTTACTCTATAAGAAAGAAACGCAGACATGAAAAATAACGGCGACGGCGAAAACCGACGCGATAAAAATTCGGAGGAAATTTCTGTGTCCAAAGACGACGTAATCGAAGCGGAAGGGAAAGTAATCGAGGCGTTGCCCAACGCAACGTTCAGAGTGCAGCTTTCCAACGGTCACATAATCACGGCGTATATTTCCGGTAAGCTGAGAATGAACTATATCAGAATCATTGAAGGCGATACGGTAAAATTGGAAATGAGCCCGTATGATTTGACGAAAGGCAGAATCACATGGCGTAGCAAGTCGTAAAATTCAGACGACGAAAGACTTTTAATTAACAAGGAGAAATTACAATGAAAGTTAGACCTTCTGTAAAACCTATGTGCGATAAGTGCAAAGTTATCAAGAGAAACGGCAGAGTTATGGTTATCTGCTCCAAGAGCAAGAGCCACAAACAAAGACAGGGCTAAAAAATTTATTAAGAAAGTATCGTAAAACAGTTGACAGACCTTGACAGAATATGGTAAAATGCTATTATGCCGTAATTTGGGGGATGTCGCAAAAAAGCCGATATTTTCCGAAAAAAGAATAGTGTAATCGAGCTGAATTTCCGTAATTTTACGGAAACTCAGTTTTGTTGCGTTTATCCGTCGGTGCATTTTTTCGTAAAAAACGGAGCGGACAGGCTGTAAAAATCCAGCTACGCTGAAAAATGCAAAGGATAAACAGATTACGAAAATAATACGGTACGCAACGTGAGGCATTTTCCACTGCCGAGCTTATGCGTACTTGTTGGCGATATAAAGAAAAAATAAAAAAGATTAAACAAATGGAGGACAGAAATCTATGGCACGTATTGCCGGTGTGGATTTACCCAGAGAAAAGAGAGTCGAAATCGGTCTTACCTACATCTATGGTATCGGTTTGACGACTTCCAAAAAGATTCTCGCGGAAACGGGCATCAATCCCGATACGAGAGTTAAAGATCTCGACGAGAACGACGTTTCCAAATTGAGAGAATATATCGATCACAATCTTAGAGTAGAAGGTGAACTTCGCAGCGAAGTTTCCCTCAACATCAAGCGCCTTATGGAAATCGGTTGCTATCGTGGCATCCGTCACAGAAAGGGCTTGCCCGTACGCGGACAGAGCACGAAGAGAAACGCTCGTACGCGTAAAGGTCCTGCACGCGCAATCGCAGGCAAGAAGAAGTAATAGGAGGCGATAAGAATTATGGCAGAAATGAAGAAAAAAGTCGTTTCCAGAAAGCGCAAAGAAATTAAGAAAATCGACAAAGGTCAGGTTCATATTCAGTCCACGTTCAACAACACGATCGTAACGGTAACGGATATGAACGGTAACGCAATCTCCCAGTCCAGCGCAGGTGCGCTTGGTTACAAGGGCAGCAGAAAGGGTACGCCTTTCGCGGCGCAGATGGCAGCTGAAACGGCAGCTAAAGTTGCGAAAGAACACGGTTTGAGAACGGTTGAAGTGTACGTAAAAGGCCCCGGTGCAGGTAGAGAATCTGCAATCCGCGCGCTCGCTACGTGCGAATTGGAAATCACTTTGATTTCCGACGTTTCCCCCATCCCTCACAACGGATGCAGACCCCCGAAGCGTCGTAGAGTATAATCAGGAGGCGAAAGAAAGTTATGGCAAGATATAGAGAAGCTAAATGTAAGCTTTGCAGAAGAGAAGGCGGCAAATTGTTCCTTAAAGGGGACAAGTGCTACATGGAAAAGTGCCCCTTCAATAAGCGTCCCGTTGCTCCCGGTCAGCACGGCGCAGACAGAAAGAAGGTTTCCGAATACGGTTTGCAGCTTCGTGAAAAGCAGAAGACCAAGAGAATTTACGGCGTTCAGGAAGGTCAGTTCCGTAAGTATTACGAAATGGCTGACCGCATGAAGGGCGTAACCGGTGAAAACATGCTTTCCTTGTTGGAAAGAAGACTTGACAACGTAGTATTCCGTATGGGCATTGCGCCTTCCAGAACGTTGGCTCGTCAAATCGTAAGCCACGCGCACCTTTCGGTAAACGGCAAGACGGTAACCGTTCCTTCCTACATTGTAAAGGCTGGCGACGTAATCGTTGTTAAAGAAAACAGAAAGGGCAACAAATATTTCACGGCTCTTAAAGAAACGAAAGCAAGCAACACCCTCGTAAAATGGGTTGAGTTTGACAGAGAAAAGCTTGAAGGTAAAGTATTGGCTCTTCCCACGAGAGAAGATATCGACAGCCAGATTGCAGAGCATATGATTGTCGAATTGTACTCCAAATAATCGAATATAAGGAGGTAACATAATGATCGAAATGGATATGCCCAAGCTCGAAGTGCTTGAAAACGACGACTTTTATGCAAAAGTAGTGTGCGAGCCCTTAGAGAAAGGTTTCGGTCTTACTATCGGAAACTGTCTTAGAAGAATTTTGCTCTCTGCATTGCCCGGCGCGGCGGTAGAAGGCATCAAATTCCTTGACGGTAGCGTAAAACACGAGTTGTCTGCTGTATCGGGCGTTAAAGAAGACGTTACGGAAATTATCCTTAACCTCAAAACGCTTGCGATTAAAACGAAAGTAATCGACAAAGATTATGAAAAAGTTCTGCACATTTGCAAGGAAGGTCCTGCCGTATTGACGGGCAAAGACCTCAATATTGACGCGGAAATCGAAGTTATCAACGGTGATCAGTACATCTGCATGATTGACGACGGCGCAAAGCTCGACATCGAGCTTACCATTGGCAGAGGCAGAGGGTACAGACCTTCCAAAGAAAACAAGAAACCCGTTATCGATTATATTGCAATCGACTCTATCTATACCCCCGTACAGAAAGTAAACTATACGGTTGAACCTACGCGCGTAGGTCAGGCTGTTGACTACGATAAGCTGACGTTGGAAGTATGGACGGACGGTACGTTCTCGGGCAAAGAAATCATTTCTTTGGCTGCGAAAATTATGCAAGATCACATCGGTCTGTTCGTAAACCTTTCGGAAACGATTAAGGGTATGGACATCCTTGTTAAGACGGAAGACGATAAGCAGCAACAAATTCTCAAAATGGCGATCGAAGAATTGGAAAACCTTTCCATTCGTTCGTACAACTGCCTGAAGAGAGCAAATATTCACACGATCGAAGATTTGACCAAGAAGACGGAAGACGATATGTTGAAGGTAAGAAACCTCGGCAGAAAGTCCTTGGAAGAAATTATTCAGAAGTTGGAATCTTACGGTCTCTCATTAAAACAACAGGAGGATTAAAATTATGCCCAGAAAATTGGGAAGAACGTCCAAAGAAAGAAATGCGCTCCTTAGAGGCTTAGCGTCCCAGTTGCTTTGGTACGGTAAAATTGAAACGACCGCTGAAAAAGCGAAAGAACTTCGTTCCTACGTTGAAAAATTGATCACGAAAGCGGTTAATACCTATGACGATAACATCGAATTTGAAGTAACGAAGAAAGACAGCAAAGGCAAAGAAGTTACGGTTACCAGCGTAAAAGACGGCGCTAAGAAATTGGCTGCTCGTCGCGCAATCATGGCAAAGACCTACGATTTGCAGGAAATCAAAGCTTTCTCCGAAAAGAAGAGCGAATTCAAGGCAAGAACGGCTGACGTTCAGCACCCCTTGATGGACAAAATCTTCAACGAAATCGCACCCAAATATGCGGCTCGTAAAGAAGAACTTGGCCAAGGTGGCGGCTATACGAGAATTTATCTTCTCGGCGAACGTCGTGGCGACGGCGCAGAAGTTGCTATCATCGAACTTGTTTAATTGTCAAACGACAGTAAAAATACCCGTTGGATATCCAATGGGTATTTTTTTTGCATCTAGTTTTAAGTTGATTACGTTCGCTATTGCTTTTTTTAAAAAAGTGTGTTATACTGTTAGCGAAAGGAGAAAAAATATGACGGATTGTATTGTTATCGGTAGCGGTGTTGCGGGTATTTCCGCCGCGCTTACCTTAAAGGCAAACGGCAAAAGCTTTTTAATTTTTGGTTCGCCCAACCTTAGCGAGAAGATTGAAAAAGCAGAAATGATTCGCAATTATCCAGGGCTTTCTAACGTCACGGGTAAGGATTTTTTGACAGCGTTAAAGGCGCAGCTTTCCGACGAAGAAATCGAGATAAAAAGCGAAAAGGTGGGGGGCGTGTACGCGATGAAAGACAAATTCGTCGTATTAACGCAGGACCAAACATCGTACGAAAGTCGCACGGTTATCCTTGCTTGCGGGGTGGAGAGCGTCAAGCAAATCGACGGCGAAGAGACGTTTTTAGGTCGAGGCGTCAGCTATTGCGCAACTTGCGACGGTTTTTTATATAAGGGGAAAACGATTGTCGTATTCTGCACGTCCAAACGTTTGGAGCATGAGATTGATTATTTGGCGGACATCGCTGCAAAAGTATATTTAATTCCGATGTATAAAGACGTGGCGATTCGCCGTGATAACGTGGAAATTATCCGTAAAATGCCCCAAAAAATCGACGGAGCAAAGCGAGTGGAAAAGATTACGTTTGCGACGCCTCCGTCGCAAAATATCCCCAAAGAAATTCCTGTGGACGGCGTATTTATGTTGCGTGAGTGTGTTTCGCCTGCAATTCTAGTTGGCGGGTTGGAGATGAAAGACGGACACGTAGTCGTTGATCGCGACATGTCTACCAACCTTTCGGGGTGTTTTGCCGCGGGGGATTGCACGGGCAGACCTTATCAATACGCAAAAGCGGTTGGAGAAGGAAACGTCGCCGCGCACGCAGTTACTAAGTTTGTGTAAAAAGTAGGTCGCGGACAGCAAAAATCTGTAAAAGGGGGTAAAAATGGAACGAGAACGTGTTATTTTGCACTCAGACCTAAATAATTTTTTTGCCTCCGTGGAGATTGCGCTCAATCCGTCGTTGGCAGGAAAACCGCTTATCGTTTGCGGAGATCCTAAGGAGCGGCACGGGATTGTGCTTGCCAAAAACGAAGAGGCGAAAAAATATGGCATTAAAACGGCGGAAACGGTGTATTCTGCGCTGAAAAAGTGCCCCGACGTGCAGATGGTCGGTTCGCATTATCACGAATATAAACGGTATTCTGAGCGTGTAATGGCGATTTACGGACGATACACGGACGTTATTGAGGCGTGTAGCATTGACGAGTGTTCACTCGATATGACGGAAAGTACGCTGCTTTTTGGGGACGGCAGGACGATTGCCGAGCGTATTCGCAAAGAAGTGAAGGAAGAGCTTGGCGTTACGGTGTCGATAGGGGTTAGCTTTAACAAGGTATTCGCAAAGCTGGCGTCCGAGCTGAAAAAACCGGATGCCGTCACCGAAATTACGCGCGAAAATTATCAGCGCGTGGTTTGGTGTTTGCCTGTGGGGGATTTGTTGTTCGTCGGTAAGGCGACGGCAGAGAGCTTGCGAAAGCTTGGTATCCGCACGATTGGAGACCTTGCCCTTGCGGAAGAGGAACTCTTAGGGCGTGTATTGGGGAAACGTGGTAGACAACTCCGCATTTACGCGCGTGGGGAAGACAAAGAACCTGTCCGCGCGTTAAAGGATAAAGAAGATTTAAAATCGGTGGGCAATTCCACGACGCTCGCCAAAGATATCACCGACCGAGAAGAGATAAAGCGTTGGTTTTATGCAATCGCCGAGAGCGTTGCTGGTCGTTTGCGGGATGCGGACGTTGGGCGGGCGAGTACGGTGCATATTGTGGTGCGCAACGAAAAATTGCAAGATACGACCTGTCAAATGAAAGTACCGCCGACCGCGCTTTGTGGGGATATTGCCAAAGCGGCGTACGAGCTATATTGTAAGCATTTTGCGCCCGGGACCAAGGTGCGTATGTTAGGGATTACCGTGTCGGGTTTTGATTATCATATAGAACAAATTCGTTTGGACGATATGTTGGATGGTCAAAACGGTTACGATCGACGAGAAAGAGCGGAAAACACCATAGCAAAGCTCCGTGAAAAATACGGGTATGCTATGCTGCAACGCGGTATTGTTATGGAGGACGAAAAGTTAAACGGTTTGGATATTCGCGGGAAAAAGGATTAAGTTTGCGAAAAAGTTAAAAATACAACGTATAAAAAGCAAAAAACCGTCGATACTGATGTTATCGGCGGTTTTATACGTCGGTTGTAATAAAAAGGGCGCCACCAAAAAACGGATGTTTTTTGGTGGCGCTCAATGCTAAAAATATGCTTTCGTTGCGATACGTATAGGGGGCTTTTATGAAAAAGCCTATATTTTAGAGAAAAAAATAAAAAACTGCGCGATCCTTTTTTGCCGAAATTTACCGAAGTGGAAACGCCGCAGGTGACTCCTGCAAAGCTACCTTATGGCACACGCAAACAATCCGCTTAGAGCTGCTACATTCCTGTCCTGACACGGTTCACGGCATTACGTTGCATAAGACCTTGCGATCAACGTTCCTTACGGCGCGCAAGCCTCCCATAAATCTCGTCGAGAAAGGCATTCGGCTCTGCTATAGCGGATTGCAGATACAGGGTGCCGCTAACTCCCCACCTACGCGCAGCCTACTTATTATACACCATTTTGAAGGGGAAAGCAACCGTTTTTGCACCGTTTTTTCTCGGCTTTGTGTTGAAGAAATGAAAGATTTTACCAAAATAGCCTTTTTGTCTATTTTTAGTGAGCGAACGGTTGACAAAATTCGACAAAAAGGGGTATAATAAACGTAGACGAAAGGAGATAAAGCTATGTCGGAAAATTGTTCTCATAATTGTTCTAGCTGTTCGTCCAACTGTTCGTCCAGAAAGGAAGAAAGTTTGCTCAAACAGCCGCACAAAAAATCAAAAATTAAAAAAGTAATCGGCGTCGTCAGCGGTAAAGGCGGCGTGGGAAAATCACTCACGACCTCGTTGCTTGCCTCGTACGCGCAAAAACAAGGTCTGTCCGTGGGGATTATGGACGCGGATATTACCGGTCCCTCTATCCCGCACATGTTCGGCGTAACCGACCGTATGACGGGCGATGAAAAGGGTATCAACACGGTGCTTTCGCCGTCGGGCATGCAAATGGTTTCGATGAATTTATTGCTTGACGACGACACGTCCCCCGTCATTTGGCGTGGAATGGTGATTTCAGGGACGGTTATGCAGTTCTGGACGGACGTGATTTGGAAGGACGTCGATTTGCTGTTTATCGATATGCCCCCTGGGACGGGCGACGTTCCTTTGACCGTTTTTCAGAGTATTCCCATTTCGGGTATCGTCATCGTAACAACCCCCCAAGACCTTGTGAAAATGGTCGTGGAAAAAGCGGTAAATATGGCTCAAATTATGCACGTTCCCGTGCTTGGGTTGGTGGAAAATATGAGTTATCTTACTTGCCCCGATTGTGGTAAAAAGATAGAGATTTTCGGGCGTAGCAAAGCGGAAGAAATCGCTACGGAATACGGTATTCCTGCGGTGGCAAAGATGCCGTTGGATGCAAACATTTCCAAGCTTGCGGACGCGGGCAGAATAGAAGATTACGACGGCGCAGCGCTTTCCGCCGTGTTCCAATCCATTGAAAAAGCGCCTTCAAAAATGCAATAAAATACTATATACGGAAGATAAACACGATGGGATATCGAGCAGAGAAACAAAAAACGGAGAGAAAAGGAAAAATTCTCAAACGAATTCTGCTCGGTATCCTTTTATTTTGCATTGTAGCGCTGTCAATTTTTTCGGCGATTGTACCGCCTGTCACATGGAAATACCATGTCAAATTGCCCAAAATTCCTCGCCGTGGTATCGGGGAATTGCGTATTCATTTTATTGACGTAGGACAAGGCGATTCAACGTTGATAGAGTTCCCTGATGGAAAGGTTATGCTTATCGACGGTGGGAACGGTTCAAAAACGACGGAAAAGATGATTTTGCGCCGTTTAAATGCCCTAGATATTGATGTAATTGACTATCTCGTCGTGACGCATACGGATGTTGACCATTGCGGAGGGCTGAACGAAGTGATAAAATACAAGGTCGTGCGGAACGCCTTTTTGCCGCATACAGAGGTGGCGGAGGGTAGCGAGTACGAGCGGTTGTTTCATACGCTAACCAAGAGTAACTGCGCTTGGACGTACACGTCGAGCAAAGTGGAAAATATTACGTCTGACAGCGAGCTTTATCCCTACCACGTAGCCTTTTTGTATCCACACGTCAGCGACGTGGACGAGAGTTTGGGCTCGGACGAAGGCGGATTGCAAGGCTCGGAAAACGACTCTTCGTCGGTCTTATATTTGGAATATGCGGGCATACGTACCTTGTTCACGGGGGATATATCGCACGAAATCGAAACAAAGCTCGTAGAGAGCGATAAGCTTGATTTATATGAAAAAGTGGGCGCGTCCTTACAGGAATTAGACCTTTTAAAAGTGTCGCATCATGGCAGTAAAGACGCTAGCTGTTTGGAATTTATAGAATATACATCCCCGAAAACAGCGGTGATTTCTTGTGGACTGAATAACATATACGGAAATCCCTCTCCCGTGGTGCTTGGCAGATTGAGCGACGTCGGGGCGCAGGTGTACCGTACGGACGTGCAAGGAAGTATCATGATTACGATTTCAAACAGCGGAGTTTCGTACGCCGTATGGGGAGTGTAAAAAACGCAAAAAGAAATCTCGTTTTTTGTAAAATTAGGTATTTACATTTGGGAAAATGTGTGTTATAATACAGCAAATCAAATATTTTTAGGAGAAGATAAAATGGCATTTTCTAAGGATTTTCTTTGGGGCGCGGCAAGCGCAGCTCATCAGGTGGAAGGCGCGTATTTAGAAGACGGAAAAACGCTCAATATTTGGGACGCGTTGGTAAAAGGGCACGTGGATAACGGCGAGGATGCTAAGGTGGCTTGCGATCATTATCACCGCTATAAAGAAGACGTAGCGTTGATGAAGAAGATCGGGCTGAAAAGCTATCGTTTTTCCATCAGTTGGGCTCGTATTTTTCCCGATGACAGCGGTAAGGTCAACGAAAAAGGCGTTCAATTCTATCAAAACCTCGTAGACGAACTGTTAAAGGCAAACATCGTACCGATGTGTACCCTCTATCATTGGGATATGCCCATGTGGTTTTTTGAAAAAGGCGGTTGGGAAAGCGTGGAAAGCGTGAACTATTTCGTGCAGTATGCCGAAGCCTGCGTAAAGGCGCTTTCGGACAAAATTGAATATTGGCTTACCTTTAACGAGCCCGAGTGTTTTATTCCTGCTGGACACGAAAGCGGCGCGCACGCTCCGTTTTTACAGCTTTCCGACGAGAGAGTAAAGGCAATCACCCGTCACGTTATGTTGGCGCACGGCAGCGCGGTTATGAAGATGCGCGAAGTGGCAAAACGTCCAATTAAAATCAGCACGGCGCAGGCGGCATGCGTGACCTCGCCAGCGGACGAAACGCCAGAAGAAATTGAAAAGGCAAGGGTTTCCACGTTTGAGACGCCCAGACCGTATTTTTGCTCGTGGTGGGCGGATCCCGTATACCTTGGCAAGCGTCAGGTAGGGACGGATTATCTCAGCGACGAGGACTTAAAAATTATAAATCAGCCGTTGGATTTTTTTGCGTTTAACATGTACAATGCGGATGGTTACGGCGCGCCGAAATACGAATCGAACCCCCGTGCGTATGCGGGCTACCCTCGTACGGCGATGGATTGGCATATCACGCCCGAATGTTTGTATTGGGGCGCGCGGTTCTGCTATGAAAGATACGGGTTGCCGATTATGATTACCGAAAACGGTATGGCGAATATCGATTTTAAAATGTTGGACGGCAAAGTGCACGATCCGCAACGTATCGATTACGTGCATAGACATTTGCTTGGGCTTCGTCGCGCTACGGATGAAAATATCCCCGTAATAGGCTATCAATATTGGTCGATTATGGACAATTTTGAGTGGGCAAAGGGGTATACGCCTCGTTTCGGGTTGATTCACGTGCATTATCCGACGGGGGAAAGGACGTTAAAAGATTCGGCGTACGATTACGCAAAAATCATCAAAACAAACGGCAAAAAATTGTAATGATTGCGACATGTCCCTTGGGTAAACGTTCCAAGGGACATATTTTTTGTTATAATTTTAATTGAAAAAAGAGAGGAAAATATGAACAAATTCGGTATGTTTATCCATTGAGGAATCTATGCGCCACCATGCCGTTCCTTTCCATTACCAATATGCCTTGCGACGAGTTTGAAAACGAACCGCTTGTGATTGAGATTGAAGAATAAAAAGTGAATAAAAAAACGCAAAAAAACGCAGAACGTACGGATACGTTCTGCGTTTAATCCTTATTTTACGCCGTTAAGGTTTGTTTTGTGGTGTCTTTTTCATCCAAATTTCTTGTGGCGTTTTGCCGTAAAAAGACTTGCATGCGCGATAGAATGCGGTGTAGGTATTAAACCCGACTAATTGACTTACCTCGATGGGTTGGAGCCCTGAAATTAGATAGGCGTGCGCTGCCTGCAATCGCTTTTGCATAAGATACGTCTTGGGGGGTATGCCCATTTTCTTATTAAAAATCTCGTACAAATAGGACGGGCTGATAAACAGGGCGCTGGAAATTTCTTGAATATTTTTCAAATGCGGCCAATGGGTATCAATATACGCCAAGGCGTTCTTCAAAATATTCTCCGCCGTATCAATCGAATTGTCTACGGAACTGTTACTCATCATACAGATATACAGCAATTCCTTAATCAAAGTCGTCCCCAGAGGGGCAAAGGATTTCACGGGCAGCATTTTTGCGTATTCTTTATACCGTTCAATCCACGGAAGCAGATGTTTGCGAATGTCGACGTTGATGATACCTGCCGAGCCAAAAACCTCTCGCGCAAGTTCGTCAAGACTTCCATCTGCATTAAAGAAAATGACGGCGCGTTCGTAGGGGGTATCATCGATTACGGTGATACCGTAATAGGTCATAGCGGAATTAAAGCAAACGTCGCCAGGTTGTAAGACTTGTTCGCCCTCGTCCGTCACCATTTTACAGCCCCCGGAAAGGAAAATTAAAAGTTGGTGCTGTTCGCTGGTATGCCGTATAAAATTATGGGCTATGGGATCGAGTTGTTGCGGGTTTTTCGCCAACGAATGTGTAAACGATGCGTTATGAGAAAAAACCCATTCCTGTTTTTCCGGACCATAATACAATTGCTTGCTTTCTAGCGTCATATCGTCACCATCCTTGCCTTGTAAGCGAATTATAGCACGCGTCAAAACAAATTGCAATACCCAATTTTTGTTTCTGGAAAAAACGCAATAGAATTTTGTAAAAAACGACATTGGTAATTGTTTTTTCCTGTTTTTGCCATATCATAGTGTAAGCATAACAAATAATGTGGGGTGGGTATTTCCATGAAAGAGCAAAAGTGATTTGTTAAACTGTTTTTTTCGTGTTTGGGTTGCTGGTATTATTTTCCGTGGGTTGCAGTGACGATAACGAAAAAGGAAAAAATCCCGTTTTTCGTCCCCAAAATTACCCAAAAATTGAAAAAAAGGAATGCAATTCCGTAAAAAAAACAATCACTTGTGTTGAAAAATACATTGACACATGCTGTTTTTTGTTATATAATATAGTAACACAATAGGGGCGTATTATGCCATATTGCGGGAAAGATGTGCTGAAAAATATCAAAAAAACCGAGAGGATAAGGATGAAACGGATTTGCGTATTGATCATTTCGCTATTGCTTTTAATCGTTTTCGCTGCTTGTGCGGACAATAAAGGCAACAATACGAGCGGGAACAGCGTGCCCAACAGCGACGTGACTGAAAGCGTGGGCGACGAAGATAGCGTGAGCGATGACGATAGCGTAAGTAACGACGATAGCGTGAGTAACGACGATAGCGTGAGTGATGACGATAGCGTGAGTAACGACGATAGCGTAAGTAACGACGATAGCGTGAGCGATGACGATAGCGTGAGTGATGACGATAGCGTGAGTGATGACGATAGCGTGAGTGATGGCGATAGCGTAAGTAACGACGATAGCGTAAGTAACGACGATAGCGTAAGTAACGACGATAGCACGAGCGACGACAAAGACGATACGCAAAACTCGGGAACAATTACCGAAGGCAACGGTTGGGTAGACATCATATTCCCTCGGCCGTAACGAAAAAACGAAATATAACGAAAAATAACCCGCGGGTTATTTGCTGTTGGTACAGCAAATAAAACTGTTATCAAGCTTTGCTGAACGGGAAAACGTTCAACAGGCACGAGATAAATTAGGTAACAATGCACTCGGCTATGCAATTCGGCGTGGATATTCCACAAAGAAAAGCGTACCACCGTCGGTCAAATCGACCGACTAGAAAAGAGCAAAAATTATAGGCCAGAAAAGTCACAGAGAAAAAGGAGGACTACAAAATGGCAGGTAGTATCTTATTGGAGCAGGGGCTTTCAATTTATGAAACTCCGAAGATTGACGTGGTAGAGATTGCCACGCAGGACATCGTTACAACGAGCCCCGAAGGCGGCGACTCGTTCAATGGCGGTTGGATTTAAGGAAAGGAGGAACGGAAAAGATGAAGAAAATTTTTAAGAAATTCGGTTTATCTTTGGCAGCTTTGGTTTGCGTAGCATGCGCAGGCTTTGGCATCGCGCTTAGTTCGTCCGAAAAGGCACAGGCTGCAAACGCAGTCGAATTGAACGCCGACAATTACTACATTGTTGGTGCGGGCGTTCGTCTTGTAAACGACGCCAACGGTTCGGGTATTCGTTTCCACACGAATCTTGACGTTGACGCTTACAGCGAAGTCGTTTCTTCGGGTACGTTGATTATTCCCGAAGTTCGTTGTGACGGCGAGCTGACGTTGGACGATTTGAACAATCCGACGCAAACTAGACCTGCGCACATCGTAACGAAGGACGAAAAAGTAGACCTTTGGTACGACGCAGTTTATAACGACGTGACTTACAAGAGAACGACGGCGTATCTTTACGATATTCCCGAAACGGCTTACGGCGCGCGTATGGTTGCGGTTTCGTACGTAGAATACGCGAACGGCGACGTTGTCTACACGCCGATTAGCCCCGAAGTGTCTATGTCGGACGTAGCAACGATGGTGCTCAACAGCGAGTACGTCAGCGAAGAGACCAAAGCGCAAGTAGCTCCGTATATCGTGGACGACGTTAAGGTTAAGTACAATATGCCCGACGGTAGTGTGCAGACCGAAACGGTGGCATACGGTTCGAGAGTAAGCGGTCCTACATATGACGCAAACGTAAATGCTATTGCAAGCGCGACCGATCAATACGGCAACGAAATCAACCTTGCTAACTACGAGGCAACGTTGCCCGTAACGATTGATATCGAATTTGAAGCGGCTAAGATTGTTATTGCAGATAGCTCGATTACCGATACTAACAACCTTACCCTTTCGAGTAATGCGGCGGGCGTAACGGCTCCTGCTGGCTATAGCAGTGTAACCAACCTCTTCTCGGCAAGCGGTAACACGTGGTCGAGTAAGATTTTGGGTGATAGCGACTTTGCAAGTCAAAACCTTAATGCCTACAGCGAGGTTTGGTTTGCAATCATGATTGAAAACGGTCACTTCACGCAAACGGCTCCTACTTGGACGGATATCGACAGTGATTCCGCTAAAGTTTGGGTTGAGTTCCACTTGATTAGAGAAGCGGAAAGCACCTGGACGATTGAAATTTACAAAGACGGAACCCTTTGGGGTACGCAGACGGCTCAAAGCGGTACAACGATCGGGAATATTTTTAGCACCAGTAACGACGGTGGACGTATCGTTGTATATCAAAAGACGGACGGTACGAACTCCATTGCAGACGTAAACGTTTACGCTACGGAAGTTCGCGGTATATTCGATACGGGTATTAAAGATAACGCGGCGACGATTTGGAACCATATTTGGAACCCCCATTACTTCACGGGCGGTGGTTCACCGGAAGGCGCATATTCGGACGAAGAGGCACCTGCAGGTTTTGCGTATGTAAGCGAATATACCTGTTCGACTAAAGACTTTGGTGGCAAGTATGGTCACGTCAATGCAGCGGATATCAGCGGTTACAGCGACCTTTGGTATGCAATGAAGGTTGTAAACGTAACGGAAAACGGCGACGCGTATATCTATCTCCAAGGCGCGCCTAATAGCGGTTATTATGGTAGTGAATGGGTATACGTTCATTATCATAACAACGGCGACGGTACTTGGACGAAGGATTACAGAACGGCTGACGGTTATTACAGTTCCGCAACGAATCATAATACGGGCATTACAGGTACGAAGTTGACCGACATAGTCGGTTGGAAATCTGGCGTTATGCAGGGTTCGTATCCCAGCGCGACGACGGGCAATACGTATACGGCATACTTCACCAACGTTATCGCACTTGATGCGAATGGCGACGCAATCGAATCTCCGAACCCTCCTTTCAGCGGTTCGACGGAATTTGATCCCGAAATCCCCACCAATGCAGTTGCGGTTCGTCACTATCCTTGGCGTGACGACAGATACACGAACGGCACAAACGAAGTGTTGACGGAGGGCGCACCCGAAGGGTTCTCCTCTGTATTGAAGCATACGTGGGAAGCGAGTAGAACGTCGGAATACACGTATTGTTTCGACACTACGTTAGATATCACGAAATTCAGTGATTTGTATCTTGCAACGAAACAAGAAAACGGTACGCATATCTACGTTAAAAACAGCGGCGGGCACTATGCAGCCGGCGGTTGGTTGTACGCGCACTATACGCAGGTAAGTACGGGCGTTTGGAGCGTATCGTACAGAGCGGCTGACGGATACAGCAAGGACATCGCGCAGACGATTTCCGCAACCAACCTTAAGGCGTTGATTGACGGAAACCTCTACGGTCACGCAGATTCGGCGGGTATGGGTACGATTACCTACTGGACGGAAGTCCTCGGTGTTTCCGCTGTGCAGGACGAAAGAGTAATCTTCTCGGCGGTAGACGGCGCAATTAAGACTGATGACGCAGTAGGTGTTCCTGCTGGCTTTACCAGCGTGTACAAGTACGAAAACTTTACGAAAGATAAGTTTGCGTCCTTTGATTTGGCGAACACGAAGTATGACACCATCAGCTTCGGTATGATTGCAGATAGAGACTTCACCTTCAATGCGGGTTACAAATATACGATGCCCGATGAAGCAGAGGAAAGACCTACCACGTCTATTATGTACAACACGGGTAGTTATGCTCAAATGTATAAGGTAAACCTTACCAACAACCGCAACGGTAGTTGGACGGTAACGATGAACGTTAAACGTTGGGTATCTGCGCCTGCGGCGGGCGGTTCTTCCGCACAGATTGCTGATACGGAAACCTTCACGGCAACCGTAACGGGTAGCAGCCTTCAGACGATTATGCAGACGATTTTGACCCCGGCAAAGGGTTTGACGTTGTACGTAACGGAAGTACGCGGTACGCACACGTGCGCGTCCTCTATTATTATATCTCTTGGCAACGGTCAGTTGCAAGAAGTCTGCGCAACCTGTGGCAAGCCTATGGCAGATCCCGTAGATTTTGAACACGGTATTGACCCTGAAGCGGTAATGGCAAACGACAGTATTTGGCGTGATAACAATTACGCGCTTAGCACGCCCGATCAAGAGGCTCCCGTTGGTTTCAACAACATTGAAATGTACAGATGGAACCATAACAGCGTGATCGTTAACGGAATGCCTTACGGTTCCACCAATAAAGATATGTCTTTGACCTGTCTTGACGAAGCGGATATTAGCGCTTACGACGAAGTATGGTTCGCGATGAAGAACGTAGGCGGTACGGGCTTCTACGTACGTAACGGCAGTAAGTATGAGGGCGAAGATTGGTTGTACTTCCATTTGGTAAAAGTGGATGACGCTTGGACGTTGTCCCTTAGCTCTCCCGACGGCTACGTTGCTACAAACGTACAAACGGGTATCGTAGGCAATACGCTTAAAGACATTTTGCAATATCACGCAAGCACGGTTGAACAACCTTGGAACAGTGGTGCATATCCTACCAAGGCGGATGGCGATACCACGACGGACGTAAAGATTTACTTCACGGAAATTTTGGGTATTATCGGTTGCGAACATACCGCGGTAGAATACGTTTCCAACGGCGACGGCACGCATAACGAAGTTTGCGATAACTGCGGTAAAGTATTGAATGCAAACGTAGCTTGTGCAGGCGGTAATGCTACTTGTACGAGCGCTCCTGTATGTACGCTTTGTAACGAAGAATACGGTACGGCGCTTGGACATAAGAACGTAACCTGGAATTGGGGCGTTGCAACTTGTGGCGTCTGTGGCGAAGTCGCAGATAGGGCAGAAACGGTTGCGCCTAGCGCGATTATCGCTAGTTCTAACGCGAAACTTACGGTTTCGAACAACGCGGCGGGCGTAACGGCTCCCGCAGGCTTTAGCTCGGTTACCAACCTCTTCTCGGCAAACGGTAACACGTGGCCGAGCAAGATTTTGGGCGCTGCAGATTATGCGGCGGCTGATTTGAGCGCGTATGAAGAAGTTTGGTTTGCAATCGCAATCCAAAACGGTCACTTCACCAACACGGCAGACGGTTGGAAGAATCTTGACTCGGATGCTTCGTTGGTATGGATTAAGTTCCATATGGTACAAACGTCGAGCGCAGTTTGGACGGTATCCATCTACGTAGGCGACGCATTGTACAAAACGTTTGAAAACAGACCTGGTAAAACGATTTATAACCTTACCGAAAACAACAACAACGGTTTGAGATTGGTTATCTATCAACAGACGGACGGTACGAACTCCATTGCAGACGTAAACATTTACGCTACGGAAATTATCGGTGTGTTTGACAACGGTATTTCCGAATATGCAACCAACGTTTGGGACCATATCTGGAATACGTACTACTTCACGGGCGGTGGTTCACCGGAAGGCGCATATTCGAACATGGCAGCTCCCGAAGGATTTAGCAAGGTAAGCGAATCTACCTGTTCGACTAAAGACTTTGCTGGCAGGTATGGTCACCTCAATGCAGCGGATATCAGCGCTTACAGCGATCTTTGGTATGCAATGAAGGTTGTAAACGTAACGGAAAACGGCGACGCGTATATCTATCTCCAAGGCGCGCCTGATAGCGGTTATAAGGGTAGTGAATGGGTATACGTTCATTATCATAACAACGGCGACGGTACTTGGACGAAGGATTACAGAACGGTTGACGGTTATTACAGTCCCGCAACGAACCATAATACGGGCATTACAGGTACGAAGTTGACCGACATAGTCGGTTGGAAATCTGGCGTTAACCAAGGTTCGTATCCTAGCGCGACGACGGGCAATACGTATACGGCATACTTCACCAACGTTATCGGCGTATTGTCATGCGACGGCGTTAACCACGGCGAAGACAAGATTGTTGCGAACGGTGACGGTACGCACGACGTACTCTGCCGTTGCGGCGCGGTTGTACAAGACAACGTACCTTGCTCGGGCGGGGAAGCAACCTGCCAGAGCGGCGCAATCTGTTTGTCTTGCGGTACCGAATATACCGCCGTTGCTGACCATACGGGTGGCGAGGCAACCTGTGAAAGCGGTCCCATCTGTACGGTATGCGGCGAAGAATACGGTGAAAAATTAGAACATACGGGTGGCGAAGCTACCTGTACGCAACAGGCGGTTTGTTCGATTTGCGGTCAGTCGTACGGCGAATTGCTTAGCCATAATCTTGTATTTGAAGACGGCGCAGTCGTAGGTCATTGTAGCGTCTGCGGTGAAGCGGTACTCAATATAGTCCCCACGTATGCAACCAAGGTATGGGACCATATTTGGAACTCGTACTACTTCACGGGCGGTGGTGCCGCTGAAGGCGCATATGCGGACGGCGTAGCGGCTCCTGAGGGATTCTCGAAGGTAAGCTACTACGACTTCACCGACAGAAATTTCCCTAAGACGGGACATTTGAATAATTCCACGACCATCAGCAGCTACAGCGATTTGTATTTTGCAATGAAGGTTGTAAACGGTTCGGATATATACCTTCAAGGTTGTCCTAATGCTGCACAGGGTTATACCGGCGGCAACTGGTTGTACGTACATATGTATCAGGCGAATGACGGTACGTGGTCGAAAGATTTCTATGCAGCTGACGGTTTCGAATTTAAGGGCGTGCAGAAAGGTCTTACGGGCACGACGTTGCCTGCGTTGATGACGTGGGTAAGCGGCGTTAACACGGGTAGCTATCCTAGAGCTCTTGAAGGCGGCGCAACAACGGCAACGGCATACTTCACCGACGTTGTCGGCGTATTGAAGTGCGACGGCTCCAATCATACCGAAGACAAGATGGTGTCGAACGGTAACGGTACGCATAACCTAGTTTGCCGTTGCGGCGAGGTTATAACCGCCAACATAGCATGTTCGGGTGGCGAAGCTACTTGTACGGAGGCTGCGGTTTGCTCGGGCTGTAACGCACCTTACGGTTCTGCACTCGGTCATAACGGCGAATGGACGGTAAACGACGAATACTACTGTAATCGTTGCGATACCAACTTCGGCACGGTAAACACGAATCTTAACAAGCAGACGGTTGCATTGTTCACCAACGCATCGTCTATTACGGCAAACGCGGAAACGCCTTTGAGCGTTGATCTTTCCAGCGCAACCACGATGACGATGAACTTCGTAAGCGTGAAGTTGAACGGTAACGACTACGACGGCACGTTCGAAAACAACGTAGTGACGATTAACGTTCTTCCTAGCAAAGTCTTCGGCGATTGCACGTTGGAAGTAGTGGTTAACGTTGAAGGTAAAGAATTCACAATCACGGTACCCGTTCTCGTTGTAACGAACAAGATTACGAACGCCCAAGGTATGTTGGATATGAAGTACGTACTTCGTGGCAAGACGAACGAGGCGAAGGTAGCGGACACGGCTAATCAGACCGAAAACGTTATTATCTATCGCGGTGGCGATGGTGGCGCAGCGACGATGAACGGTGACGGGTATTACATGCTTGGAGACGACGTTTCCTTGGTGGCAGACGGTGGTAGCAATACGGACGTATACGTATGGGGTACTAAGATTATTCCTTTCGTTGGTACGTTCGACGGTAACGGTCACGTTATCAACAACTTCGTGAAGACGAACTGGTTCAGCGGTCACGTATTGGAAGATACTTCCGTTACGGGTTCCTATGCAAACGAATTGGAAGGTTCGTTGTTCGGTGTTGTAAACGGTACGGTTAAGAACGTTGCGTTTACGAACGTTCAGCTTGGTATCTTCGCGAACATCGTACTCGACGGTACGGGCTACTTCGAAAACGTATACGTAGAAATCACCAACTTGCATCATAACGCTAACGTGTACGTAGCACCTTTCTTCTGGCGTAATTCTGACACCAGCCACGGCGAGATGAAAAACGTTGTCTTCAACTTCAACAACATCAACGCGTCGACTATTGCAACTGCGTCCACTCTTTACCCTGCGGCACTCGGTAAGTACTTCACGGCAGATAACGTAGCCGTTTACGGCTTCGATACGACGTGGGTCAATGGTGACCGTGGTAACGTATACTATACAGACACAGCTGTAGACGGTAGCGAATACAACATCTACGTAAAATATACGGACGCTACGGAAAACGGCGCTTCGTTCATGAAGGTTGCGCTCAGCGACGATATTTGGAAGATCGTTGGCGGTATTCCTTACCTCAAGAACGTGGAAGTAAGCGGCGAAGCGACGAATCCTTCGGACAGCAACGACGCAGTTGCACCTGAGGGTGGCGCTGAGTACAGCCTCGTTTGGATGGGTAGCGGTTTAGCAGCGTATGAACCCGCGCAATTTATCAAGGAAACAACCAACACGGCAGTTAGCGGTACGCTCGGTATCAACGCGGCAAATCTTAGCGGTGCAAATTGGTCTGATACGAAACAGATTATCGTTGGTTCGTATGATGCGTACGGCGACTACGTATCGGCAGAATTGACCGATAACGACGATTACGGTGTATACACGGTAGGCGAAACGATCTTCGTCCTTGCAGAAACGGATGAAGGCTTGATGTTTGCAGCACAGGAACTCTGCCGTCGCTTGTACGGTTGGAACCAGTATACCTACCTTGCATACGACTCCGGAGCAATTACTTTCAATCAGATTGCCGCGATTGATGCGACAAACGTTGGCAACTATACCACGAGCATTACTTTCGCACAACGTTCTCCCGCAAACGACAATGGTTTGGGCACTCTTGAAAAGATCGACATGGGCTTCACGCCTGGTACGCCGTATATGTACCTTGTATCGATGCACAACTCGATGAACTACTTCGGCATAACGAGTAGCGACGAAGAAGCTGCACATGAGGATACTACGGCAATGACTTCTTGGTCTACGTGGAATTCGACGAGCTATCCTAATGCAACGATTGATTATGCGTTTGCAGACAGTGACACCCAGCTTTGCTACTTGGGTCATGGCGACCCGTCTACGTTCAGCGCAATGGTAGAACACGTAGTGAAGATTATTAAGGGTAAGAAGGCTGCCGTACCTGCGATGAAGGTTATCAACTTCATGGTAGAAGACAACAAAGACTACTGTACGTGCGATGCATGTAGCCAATTCTCGAACCCTGCGGTTACGCAGTTGCTCTTTGTGAACGCAGTGCAGAAGCAGTTGAATACGGATGGCGTTAACGTTGGTATCGAATACTTCGCATACAACGCATACTCGCCCGCTCCCGTCATTTTGAGTAGCGAAGAAGCTAACCTTACCTCGATTGCAGGTACTCTGGGCTTGACGAGCGATCTCTATCAGACGGTAACGGTTACCTACGACGCTCCTAAGGATAAGGACGGTAACGACATTGGGTTGCAGGCGTCCGGTTACTACACGGCAAATACGGCTAAGGTTCTCAAGGCGGTAGAGGGTTCGCGTTTGTGGTGGACCAGCCACGAGGCTAACCACTCGTTCGAGCTTGAACACGTAGCAAACGCGCACATGTATCTTGCATTGCAGGCATGGATTGCAGCGGTCGGCGGTGAAAACATTGACGTATTCATGTATCAAGCGTCGTACAGAAACTACTTCTTCCCGTTGAATACTTGGGAATATCAGATTCTTTGGTATCAGTCGTTGAATAAACTCGGCGTAAACAGCTATATGTTCAACCTTGGCGACGTACACAACAATGCTGATAAGCAAACTGCGTTCTCGGCGTTCAAGACGTACATCGACAGCCGTGCGCAGAAAGACTTGAACGTAACGTTTGATCAGTTGAAGGATGAGTTCTTCGGCGTGAACGGTTACTACGGCGCAGGCGGTCCTACGATGAGAACGTTCTTCGAAGAATTGGTATCGGTATACGAAAGCCATAAGCAAGACGAAGAGAAGCAGTTTGTTACAACGAATGCGTTTGCGGACAACACGAACACCTTGGGTATCTCGGATAACGGTGGTTATATTGCAAATTGGTGGTTGAACGACTTCAATCATTCGTCGAATCCGAATTACTACAGTTACGCTAGACAAGGTTTCTTCAACGGTTCTTACGGTTGGAATCTTACGTCTATGGTATTCGGCACTAGACAATCGAGCTACTCAAACGTAGCGCCCTCGACGAACGTATTCGTGTACGGAACGAAGACGCAGCTTCAGACCTTGGAAGGTTGGTACACCTACTGTCAGACGGCGTTGGGCCAGGTAGAGGAAGGTTCCAAGTATGCAAAACGTATTCAGCTTGAAGCGCTTATGCCCGAATACATGTACCTTACGTACCATTCGACGTATACGATGGGTACGAGTAGCTCGGCTCCCAGCGTAACCTCGAACTTCCCTTCGAGCTCGGATGTATTCACGACGACCTCGTACCAAGACTTCTACAACCGCGTAGATGCTCTCGGTATGTTGAAGCCTAGTGAATTCTACGGATTCAACGCTGGCGGTGATGTACAGGCTACTTACGAGAAGCAAGTAATTGGTTGGAGCTACCGTTACATGTACGAGAATATGTTCAAGAACTGGGGCGTATAGGTGTCCTAACGACAGCGTGAAACCTTAGTGACAGAAAAGATGAAACCTCCTCCCTTTCCCGCAAGGGAAGGGGAGGCAGGAAAATTATTCTAACACACAACTGAATATAAGCAAAACTATGAAAACCTTGCTCTTCTTTAAAAGAGAAAGGGGAGTAAGGATTGCTTTGAAAACAACTGCGGCGTGTTGGCGACGGGCCGCACGCAAGAACTTCGCGCGGGGTATGAAAACGCGCGTAAAAGGGCGGTCTTTGTAAAAACACCGCAGAGTATATAGATTAAAATTTAATGAAAGAAAAAAATTTGTAATTAATGTAAGGAGAAAAAAATATGAGAAAGAAATCTTTGATGAGACTGTTATCTTTGTCTCTTTGTGCGTTTGCGGCAACGACCGCAGTGGCTTGTGGCGGTGGCGGCGGTGGCGTTGTCAACGGCGGTAATACCAGTGGCAGCAGCACCAGCACCAGCACTCCTACGCCCGACGTTGGCGACAGCAGCAGTGACGTTGGCGGTGGTGATACGGGCGGTGATAGCACGAGTTCTCAAAAAACGCAGCTTCGCGTATATCACTATAACGCAGGTTATGGTCAGGACTGGGTATACGAGCTGAAAGCTAACTTCGAAAAAATGATGGCGAACGTTTCGTTTGAAGAAAACAAAATGGGCGTAGAAGTAACCATTACCGGTGACATGAACCAGAGAAACGCTGAGGCTTGGCGTGCAGAACCTTACGACGTGCTGTTCTTGGAAGGTCCTTCGGAATTCTACGGTATGATGGAAAAGGGTGTTGTTGCGCCTTTGGATAGCATTATGACGACGCCGAACCCTGACGATAACAATCAGACGATCGAAGAAAAAATGACGCAACAGCAAAGAGATGCGTACAATCTTAACGGGCATTACTATGGTATTCCCCACTATGCAGGACACTACGGGCTTATCTACAACAAAGATATGTTCGATCAAAGAAACTTCTATTTCGCAAAAGATAAATCTATGGGCGATTTCATTTCGGATACGAACCCCGAAAAGACGCTTGGTCCCGACGGTAAGACGGGTGTAATCGACGGTATCGATTATTCCACCGACGACGGTTTGCCTACGACGTATGAAGAATTCTTCTACCTTTGCGAAGAAATCAACGCAAACGGTATCGACCCGATTTGCTGGCCCGGTGAATATTATCATCAGCACACCATGCTGTTTATGGATAACCTTATCGCTAACCACGAAGGTGCAGAACAGATGAACCTTAACTATAGCATGGAAGGTACCGCAACGGATTTGATTAAGCTTGACGCGTTCGGCAATATCGTATTCGATGCTGAGGGTAACCCCGTAATCGACGACCCTCTTGAAATTACTTCCGCTAACGCATACGAATTGGCGCGTCAGGAAGGTAGATATTATGCGCTCAAGTTCATGGAACAGCTTATGACCAATACCGACTATTTCAACGAAACGGATAGCTTGGAAGATGTCGGTAGATCGCATATCGAAATGCAGCAGATGTTCTTGGAAAACGGTAGCCTTGGTTACAGAGAAAACGCAATGCTTATGGACGGTGTTTGGTGGCAGATGGAAGCAACCGCAACCTTCAACAACATGTCCGCAATCGACCAAAAATGGTCTAAAGACAACCGTCATTTCGGTTGGATGCCTTTGCCTCAGGCAACGCAGGAAGATGCAGACGCTATCGCAAACGGCGACAGAAAATCGGTATTCATCGACTATTTGAACGCAGTTGCTTGTATTAAATCGAATACGCCTTCCGAAGGTGTAAAAAATGCAGCTCTTCAATTCTTGAAGTATGCGTATACCGACGAAGCGCTTGCTAACTTCACCTATACCACGGGTACGACGATCGGCGTAGAATATTTGGACGCAGTAGATCGTGCTAAATTGACGCCTTACGAAAGAACGTTGGTTGACTACCTTGAAAAATCGGAAATCGTATATCAGGTTTCGGGCAACAAATTCTATGCATCGAACATTGCAAACTTGACGCCTAGCAAGAGATACAGTATTCTTGGTTATCAAGGCGCAGCAGAAGCGTTCTACGTTGACGGTATAACGGCAGAATATTACTTTACGGCACATCAGGCGGGTTATAAAGGCTGCGCTTGGTAAGGAGGCACTATGGCAGCAAAGAAAGCGAGTTGGCAAAACAACGCGAAGAGTAGATTGTTCTACATAGCGTTGGTCATACTCCCGACTGTACAATTTCTCCTCTTTTGGGTGTACGTAAACCTTAACTCCATTTTGTTGGCGTTTAAGGTTTATGAAAGCGGTGCAACCAGTATGGATCAATTTAAGTCGGGTTTTGCCAATTTTAAACATTGGTTTACGTCGAACTCTATTATCAAAGGTACGAGATATGGAATTCACGACGTAGCCCCTGCAATTTGGGTATCGCTCAAAACCTATCTTCTCGGTTTTATAACCAGTGTTCCCTTGGGGTTATTCTTCTCGTACTATATGTTCAAACGTATGCCTGGCGCGGGACTTTTCCGTATCCTGCTTTTCTTGCCGTCGATATTATCGGCGGCGCCCCTTGCCTTGATTTTCTTGAACTTGACAAACGGGTTCTTGGGGGGCAAGGACGGATGGTTGCCGTTCTTAGGCTTTGGTTTAAAGGACAAAGAAAACTACTTTACCACGATGACGGTATTTGGGACCTTTATTAGTTTTGGGACCAGCGTATTGATGTATACCAACAAAATGGACGCCATTGCGCCCGAGGTTATCGAATCGGCGCATTTGGACGGCGCAAACGGCGTAAAAGAATTCTGGTATATCGTATTGCCGCAGTCCTTCTCGATTGTTAAGGTATTCTTGATTACCAGCTTTGCCGGGGCGTTCTCTAACCCTGGTAACGCATACGTCTTGTTTGGTGTTAAGCAACAAACGAATATTACGTCGGTAGGGTATCTATTATGGAACGGTGTCCGACATTCGGGCGTATCGATGTGGTTGATGGCTCCTTACGCGGCGTTTGGTTTGATTATTACGGCAATCGTTGTTCCCTTAACGTTCTTATTCCGTTGGGCGCTGAATAAGTATGCGTGGCAGGACGATTAAGGAGGTGGAAATATGAGTCAAGATTCGAAAAAAAGAGATAAATTTTCACCCCTTACTATCATCATGTTGGTTATCTTGCTTTTCTATTGCGTGGCATTGCTCGCTATGCTGTACTGGGGTTTGTCGCAATCGTTCAAATCTGCGCGAGCCTATACGTACGACAAGATTTCGTTGCCGAAAAAAGGCACGTTATCGTTGGCGAATTACGTCGGCGTATTTAAGGTAATGAAGGCAGACTGGATAGGGGATAAGAGTATAGACGGCAGTTTTTCAGCCCTTATGATTAACACGTTGTTCTATGCAGTCGGCGCGGCGTTTGTAAACGTAGCGGTGACCTGCTTGGTGGCGTATCTTACGGCAAGATATACGTATTTTTACTCGAAGATACTCTACACGATCGTCGTTATCGTTATGGTCGTTCCCGTTGTAGGCGCGCAGGCATCGGAAGTGCAGATGTTACGAATGATTAAGCTGTACGATACCCGTTGGGGTTTCCTCGCTTTGAAGGCAAGCTTTGTCGGCGGTGTGTATTTCTTGGTGTTCCACGCAGCGTTTGAAGGAATTCCTGATACGTATAGCGAAGCGGCAATGATGGACGGTGCGGGGCACTGGTGTATCATGTTGAAGATTTGTTTGCCGTTGGTACTCAACGTGTTCATGACGGTCTTTTTGATCACCTTTATCCAATATTGGAACGATTATAATTTGCCGTTAATTTATATGCCCCATTATCCTACGCTTTCGCGCTATATATTCTATTTGGGTAGTACGTCTAGCCCGATTAAAGCGATGGGTGAAAGCTTGAACGCCAACAGTAAAACGGTACAGTTGGCGGGGACGTTCGTATTGATGTTGCCGGTATTCACCATCTTTATTTTCTTGCATAAGAGATTGATGGGGAACCTTTCTGTCGGCGGTATCAAGGGTTAAGAACACAAGTTTCAACAGTTAAATATTTAAGGAGATAGAAAATGAAGAAAAAATTATGGATTTCGTCTGTATTGGCGGCTCTGTCCATAACCGCAGTGGCAACGGGTATTGCGCTCAACGAAAAGCAAGATACCGGTATCATCACGGTAAACGCTGCGGAAAATTGGGAGATTGGCGATATAGACAATACCTATCTGTATGGTACTTCGTTTGAAGTTCCCGCTGCAAAGGTTGAGGTGGGTGGCGAAATGGTAGACGCTGTGGCTACGGTCACCTATCCTAACGGCGTAGTAATTAAGACGGATAACGTACCTTTGAACCAGGCAGGTTTGTATACGGTTAGTTATCGTGCGGTAGTAGGCAACGTGCACTACGTTGAAGAAAAATCGTTCAACGTAGAGAACAGCGCTTATCTTGCGCAAAACGAAAATAGTACCGTTGAATACGGCACCTATACCAAATTCGGAGCAAACTCTGAAGGCTTGCTCGTACGTTTGGCGCCCAATGATACGCTTACCTTCTCGCAGCTTATTGACGTAGAAGATATTAGTGGCACGAATAGTATTATCGATTTGTTCGTGACGCCCAACGCAATGGCGGTTTACGATTTTAGTAAGCTTGTTATCAGACTCACCGACGCGGTAGATCCGTCGGTATACGTACAGTATCAGCTGAGACGTTATAATGCGGAAGATCGTGCTTTTAACTGGGGTTACGTAGACGTTTCCTTCAACGGGCAGCCTTGGGTTGGTTATGAAAGGGGCTACCGCATCAACGGTTGGGGTTCGCCGATCTCCTTTACCTTCTATGCGGCAATGCATAAAGGCAATCAATGGTCGGGTGAAGTTGTAGAACGTACTCCTGACATCGATAAATGTAGAATTGTCTTCGATCCATTGACGACGGAGGCAAGGGCGGGCAACGTACATATTGCTAACTTGAACAACCCCACGTTGTTCGAGCAGGAATGGAAGGGTTGGCCCAGCGGTAAAGTAAGATTGTCATTGAAGGCAGAAGAAGTAAAATCGGAAACCGCAAACTTCTGTATAACGAAAGTAATGGGCATGGATGACCTGTCCAAGAATTCTTTCGTTGAAACGGAGGCTCCTTTGGTAAGCGTTTCTATGGCGGAAGATGAAATGCCCACGGGCGAAGTAGGAGCTGATTATCCCATCCCCATGGCAACGGCATTTGATATGTACTCGGGCGATTGTAATACGAAAGTCAGCGTTTACCGTGACTATGCAAGCGATACGCCCATTAGCGTAGGCGTTGTGAACGGTAAATTCAAGCCCACGGTTGCAGGTTGGCACACGATTGTTTACAAAGCAAAGGACGTTTTGGGCAACGAAGGCGAAACGATTCGTAACGTATACGTAGAAAACGACCTTGGCGACATCACCATAACCTTGCCCGACGCAATGGTAACGGAAATTGCGCTCGGCGAATGGGTACCCGTAAATGCGGCAAGCTATACCGGCGACTGCGGTATTGCAAACATGAAGATTACGGCAAGCCTTGGCGAAGAAACGTACGAAATTACCGATGGTTTCCGTCCTGAAAAAGCAGGCGATTGGAAAGTTCAATACACGGTAACCGACTACATTGGCAGAAGTGCTACGGCTGAATATACCGTAAAAGCAGAAGCGAAAGAGGGTTACGTTCTTTTGGACAAACTTACCCTTCCTAAGATTTTTGTGTCGGACAGTGAATACGTCCTTCCCGTGCTCTATGCAACGAGCTACGCGACGGGCGAAGCGGTTCGCACGCTTTGCGACGTTGTAGTCAGCGATAATAACGGTGACACGACGTATACGGCTGGACAATCCTTTAAACCTTCCGTTGTAAACAACGGCGATATCGTAACGGTTTCCTATCAGTGCGACGGTTACGTTCTTGAAACGAGAAAAATTCCCGCAATTTTGGTAAAAGACGAAAACGGTGGCTTTATCGTTCAGAATTATCTGTTCGGCGAAGGTTTCACGACCTCGTATATTGGGGAAAACGGTAGAAAATACAGCGCTGGTATCGAAGTTATCGCGGATAATGCATCCGAACTTTGTGGTTGGACGTTTGCAACGCCACAGATTATGAACAACTTCAAGTTGGAATTTGAGGGTATTGCAAATAAGACGAACTTTGAATCGTTGATTATCACGCTTACCGACTCGAAGAACGAAAATGAACAAATCAGCGTTGAATTGAAAGTAAGACCGAACGGTGCGACGGTTGTTGTCGGCGATAAGAGCGTTGATACGGAATCGGTAAATATGGCGGCGAACAAGGCGTATGCGCTTTCCTACGCAAAAGGTAAGTTTAGTTTCGGCGGATTGAATATTGCTGCGGAAAAGACGGTGAACGGCGAAACGTTTAACGGATTCTCTTCCTCGCTTGCATACGTACGTGTAGAAATGAAGAACGCAAGAAAGGGCGCAAGCTATAAATTGCGTAGTATTAACGAATCGAACATTTCTTGGAGAAACTTGGAAGTATTCGCGCCCAACTTCGAAATTTTGGGTGATTTCGGTGGTAACCAGCTTTTGAATAGCGTATTCGACATTCCTACGGCAGTAGCAAACGACGTATTTGCGCCCAACGTAGATTTGACGATGACGGTTACGGCACCCGACGGTTCGGTTGTTGTGGACAACGACGGCTTGGAATTGAAAGACGTCAAGACGGATAAAGTATATTCCATTACGATGTCGCAATACGGTAAGTACAGCATTACGTATTCGACGACGGAAAGAGATTGGGTGGCATACAACACATTGAGCGTTACCAAAGCGGTATACGTTATCGACGAAACGGCTCCCCAGGTAGTTTTCACCAACGCAACGCAGACGACGGCGAAGGTTGGCGACGTAATCGTATGTCCTAACGTAGTGTATAGAGATAACGTTACGGCAACGGAAAACATTCGTATCTTGTCGGGCGTATACAATCCTTACGGCAAATTCCTTATGTTTGAAGGAGACGTAAACGCAATTGAATGCAAATACGAAGGCAACTATAAATTTATCGTTATGGTATACGATGAATTTGGTAACATGAGTTCCGTAACGCACACCGTTACGGTTACGAAGTGATAGGAGGTGTGCGCGATGAAATTAAAAAAATTAGCAGCTAGCTTGTTGGCGTTTTCCTGTCTTTTCGCATGCGCATGCGGTGATAAGGGTGGAAACGGTGTCGTTATTGGTGGAAATAGTAGCGATATAACCAGCGACAGCAGCGATATCGTTAGCGGAAGTGATAGTGGCGATAACGGCGATAACGGTAATACGTCCATCGGTGGTATCCTTACCGAACCGGAAATTCCCGTAACGTACGTAGAAGGCACTTTGCACGACGTACACGTAAATTACGATGAACCCGTTTCCGACTTTGTTGTAAACGGTCAGACGAATTACACCATCGTCATCGGTGGCGCAGACAGAGGTAAGGCGTCCGGTCTTTTGACGGAAAACATATTTAAATCTTGTGGCGCAAATATATCGGCTATAAACATCTCCGAACTTACGGAATTTAATGCAAATTCGCAGTACATTTTCCTTGGTTGTGAAGAATTTTTTGCACAATGCGGTGGTGAAATGCCCGATTACGACACGATTGGCGTAGCCGGTTATCAAATTAAAACGATAGATAAGAGTATATTCATTAATGCTTATACCCTCCATGGTTGGCAGATGGGTGCGATTGCGTTCTTGCGCGAAACAATCGGTTACGATATGTTGGGGGAAGATTTAGTCGTTTATGAAATGGACGGTGAAATGGGTAAGAAGATGCCCTATATGGATATTTTAGAACGTCCCGACTTCGATTATCGCATCAACAGCGGCGTGGCTACGCAAACGGAAATTTTCGGTATGGGTTATACGTACGTAGACCCCATCATGAGCACGGGCGAATCGTGGGTACATAACGTGTACGACTTCATTTCCCTCGAAGAAATGGATGAAAACCCTGACTGGGGTTCCAATGATGCGACGCGTTGGCAGCTTTGCTATACTTCGCGTGGTAACAAGGACTCCTACAAGAAGATGGTTCAACATATTGCGGACAAGATTATCATGCACTTAAAGGATCATCCCGATAAGGATACGATGATAATAGGTCAGCACGATATCGGTGCTGGCACGCCGATGGTACAAAACTGTAACTGTGCCGCTTGTCAAGCAAGCTACGACTACTACGGTACGTTCGGTGCGGCGTGGTTGTCTCTTTGTAACCGTGCGTCTATCTTGGTAGACGAATACTTGAAGACGGACGATGCAATCGCATTCTTCGGCGAAGTAAAGAAATACAACCTTTTGCAGCTCGTATATCATACGCAGGTAAACCCGCCTATTGAAGGTGACCAAAACGGTTATATCTACGACGAAAACGGTCATGGTACTCCTAAGGTAGAAATGTGGTTCAACAACGACGGTACGATGGAAGCGTGGGAAGACGCTTGGTCGGGCGAGGATGAACTCTCGACGGAAGAAGCGGCTGTAAAAGAATGGTCGGATAGATACGAACGTCTGTACGCGGCACCCAACGTACACTATATGTACGCAACGTCGGGAGCGGACTGGACGCACTCCTACTTGGATATTGAAAATTACGGCTGGATGAACATTGCAAAAGGCTGGGCGGGCGTTAACAGCCACAAGGAAGGCGATGACAGAGGTGGTAATTTCTTCATTTGGGCGTATGCCTTGAACTCCGAATTTTACCTCTATCCCTACAACTCCTTTGATACCAGCTGGGAAACGACGAGATTCTTCAAGCAGCTTGGCGCGAAGTATATATTCTGGCAAGGTCTGTATCAAAACAAGAACAACTCAGGCTTTACCAAGCTTCGTAACTATTTGGACTCGAAGGTAGAATTTGACGTAAACGCAGACTATGAGTACTACGTAAACAAATTCTTCAAGTACTATTACGGCGTAGGTGGCGAATATTTGCAGCGTTTCTTCGACGAAGTACAGGCGCATTGCCGTTGGATTGAAGTAAACAATAAAGTAAACGGTGGTATCCACAACAATCGACTCGGCTATGCAGAAAACTGGCCCGAAGGCACGATTAAGAGCTGGATAGATTTGTTGGCAGACGCGTATGACGCAGTGGAACAAGAATACAAGGTAAGCGATCCTGAAAAGTATGAAGTTTACAAAAAGCATATTATGATTGAAGAACTTTTCCCCGTTTACGTACAGTGTACCACGTATGCAGCCTCGTATGCAGAGGCGGAATTGAAGGCAAAACGTAAAGCATTCTTGGAAAACTTCTACGCGCTTGGGAATGCTATCCACGCAGAAGGCCGTTTGATGACGATCATCACGGATGCTTGGGATTTGGACTAATGGAAGGAGGAGAATAAAATGAAGAAAATGAAAACATTACTTTTGACTCTTGCCCTTAGTTGTACGTTTGCTGCGACGATGGCGGCGGTTGGTTGCGGTGAGGACGGCGCAGTTTTGCCGCCTCCCAGCACCGATTCTAGCGTTGGTTCTAACGATAGCGTTGGTTCTAACGATAGCGTTGATTCCAGTGTGGATAGCGGTTCGAGCGATAGCTCGGATTGGTTTGCCGGTCTGGATGAAAATCCCATCAGCATTCGTTTTACAACTTCTTATGTGGATGTAAAGCAATACGAAACCATAGACCTTGGTTGTGTTGTAAAAGGTACGACGAAAGCGGCAGTGCTTGAATCCTCTGACGAATCGGTTGCTACGGTAGATGCAAACGGTATCGTTACGACGTACGGCAAATTGGGCGAAGCAACGATTACGGCGACGGTAGAAGGCATCAGTGCGACGTGTACCGTTAAGGTAATAGAATCCGCTTTCGCACCCGTCATCGTATTGAACTCGAACGAGTACACGGTTGAAACGGGGGATACCTTGGAATTCAACGTTTCGGCTGAATGGAACAATATCGAGCTTGCGGAGGATATTGATTACGCAGTATCGTTCGCGCAGGATTCGCAAGGAGCAACGTCTGAAATCAGCGTGGAAGGTAACGTTGTGAAGGTTGTTGCCGGCGAAAACGCTGAAAGCTTTGACTTAATTGTTTCTGCAACGATTCGTGGTGTTTATACCAACGCTCGCATTACGGTCAACGTGGTTGGACAAACGTTAAAATTGCAATCGACGACCGCTGACTTCAAGCCCGAAATGGGTCAGTACGTAGCGAATATATACGCGACGGGCGAATATGGCGACGTGAACAGTATTCCTCTCTCTTTTGTTGCGACGAAAGGCGGAAAAGAAGTAGCGGCGAATATCTCTTGGGAGATAAAAAGCACTACTCTTGAATATGCACTTGCTAGCGGCGAGGACGGCAACGCAGTTGCAATCGAAGACGGCAATATCGTAGGTAAAAAGAGAGGTTCCGCTATCCTTGTAGGTACGGCGGAATTCGAAGGCGAAACGGCGACGGTAGAAATCCTTTGCAACGTAGAAGCAGTAGAAGTGCATTTGGAAGATAAAATCGATCCGATTGAAATAGCAAACCTCAAAACGTTTAATACGACGTCGTCGTTAATCGGTAGTTTGAAAAATGCAGAAATTCACGGCAGAGAAGTACACGACCGTATTGCGAAAACCAACGACGGTCGCGCAAGAGTTCAATTCTCGTCGAAGAATTTCCCTTCTACGGCAAAAGAATTGGGCGAGCAGCAGCTCGTTTTGAACACCGACCTCGTTCGCTATACGATGGACGTGGAAATTTATACCATGGTTATCAACGACGCGACTGAACTTGACGCGATGAGAACGATGGCGGATACGGGCGAAACGGAGCTCAATTACAGATACAACCAAATCAAACCTTCGCAGTATTTCGACGGATACTTTGTTTTGGGCAACGATATTGCTTATAACAAAGAAATCATGTCTATGACGGATACGGGTTCCGTATGGTGGTGTCAAGGTACGACGGATGACCATACCAGAGGGTTTAGAGGTGTATTCGACGGTAAAGGCTATAACATTGACGGTGTGACGGTGGGTTCGAAACATCCTTCTGGTTCCGCTAAAGAAAGCGGTGGTATCTTCGGTTATCTTTCCAAGGAAGGTATCGTAAAGAACGTATCCTTTACCAACGCAGTATTGTGCGCAAATAACGGTTTTATTTGCTCGATGGGCGACGGTACGATTGAAAACGTAAGTATTTCGTACAAGAAAATCGGTGGCGACAAGGCAACGGAAAGCGTTAATCCGACGAATAGTCTTGACGACATCCGTACGATGGGTTCGTTCTTCTCGTATAAAGCCGGTTCCAATGCAACGGTAAGAAACTGTCTTGTTGACGCATCTGCGGCAGATATCACGGAAGAAAAGGGTGTATTCAAAGGCACGAAGACCTACAACATCAACTTGATTGGTAAAGCGAAGAACATTAGCAACGTAATCGCAATTTGTCCTAATCAGAAAGTTTTGGATACGTCGGGCGCTGATGTTAAGAAACTCAACTACGTAGAAATGTCGCAAGAAATCGAGATATTCAATAAATTCGATTCGACTATTTGGACGACGGTTGAAAATATCCCTATGTTCGTGAACCAGGCGGAAAATCTTGACGTTAACGCGGAAGTTGGTTTCCTTAACGTGAAAGACACGTTAGTGGCGGGCTTTGAAATGCTTATTCTTCCCAGCAATCCTTACGTACAGATTGAATTGGCGGAATTGCAAGGCGTTACGTACGAAAACAACTTGCTCAAAGCAACGGAAGAGGCGTTTACCAAGACGGCAGTGCTTACGGTAACCTCTTTGTTCAACCCTGAAATCACGGCGACGCACGAGGTTTATATTGACAGCTACGGCGAAGCAGTAGGCGTTCCCGGTGGTGGGTTTGCTACGGTAACGCACCAGAATAACGTCCTTACGCTGGGCGATAACAGCTGGATGGGCGATACGAATTACGTATACATCGGCTCGGATGTTATCAGTATTGGCGATGGCGCAGAAAGCGTTGTTGTTGACATGGAAAAGCTTGTTTGGGGTGAACAAACCGTGACGGTTGTCATGGTCAAGAATGGCGAAAGAACGCATTTTGACCTTACGTTGAACAAGTGGTTCGAGTCTGATGATTTTGCGAACAGCGAAGTCGTAGCCGACCACGTATTCCACCAAGTACGTAGAGAAAACGGTAATACTAAGCTGGTGGAAGTTGCAGAAATTCCTGAAAACATCAAGGTGTCTGAAGACTATGAAAACGTAACCAGAATGGACAGCTATACGCAGTGGACTTCGGCGTTAGGTAGAGAATTCTTCAACGATCAAGATGTCAGCGAGTATACAGATCTTTGGTTTGGCGTTGCAATTACCAACGGTCGTTTCATTTCGCAAGCGCAAGAAGTTCCCGCATCGTGGGTATATTTCCACTTCGTACAGGTAGTAGACGGCGAATGGGTTGCGGAAGTAACCATTGGCGGAAAATTATACAAGACGGAATTCAATATCGAAGGTACGAAGGTGCAAGATCTCCTTTACCGCGGTGGTTGGGCAACCGGTTTCTTGTGGTATAATAACAACGTAGGCGAAGATGACGTAAGCGAAGAAAAGCCGACCAGCATGTTTACGACGGAAATCCGTGGCGTAAAGAAAGCGGCAGAAGGCGCAGGAACGGAAGCATAAAAAACAGCCGAAAAATCGGCAAAAATAATGGAAACGCGGTGGCGGCGGAACGAATAGCTCCGTCGTCCCTGCGTGGATATAAAAAAGAAAAAATATTAAATTGGAGGGAAAAATATGACAAAAATGAAGAAAGTGTTATTGCTTGCTTTGTCTCTTGCTATGTCGGCAACGTTGTTTGCAGCATGTGGCAAAGACAACGGCGGTATCATTATCCCCGATTCTTCTACGTCTGTTGACGGCGGGTCCACGGATACTAGCGATTCCGTAGACGACAGCAACTCCGTAGACGACAGCGACGGTAGTGACGATTCGTCCTCGGGTGAACCCGGTGTAACGAAATACACGTTCACGAAGATTGACGGTAACCCCAGAGATCCCAACGCTGTGCTTTATACGGGAGAATTGGAGGCAGGCGAAACGCTTGACCTTACGCCGCCCGCAGAAACCGAAGGCAAGACGTTCAGCGGTTGGATTGACGTTGAAGGCAACCCGTTTGAAGGCACGACGATGCCCGAGGATCACTTGGCTCTGTATGCAACCTGGGAAATCACGCCGTACACGGTAACGATTAAGCAGGACGGCCAAGAAGATAAGGTGCTTACGTTCGGTGTGCAACAGGATATCAACAAGGATATTATTGGCCTTGATACGATTGGTTGGAATGTAGAACTGGCTCTTCCCGAAGCGACGGATGACACTAGCTATGCATTTGCAGAAGAGTTGCCCGAAACGTGGGAATTGAAAAACTACGAATTCACGATCGTTGCAACGACGACGAAGTACACGTTCACGAAGATTGACGGCAACCCCAGAGATCCTAACGCTACGATTATTATGGAAAAGCTGGAAGTAGGCGCAGAGCTTGATTTGACGGCACCCGCAGCCGTTGAAGGTAAAGTATTCAAGGGCTGGGTAGACGGCGAAGGTAACGTATACGAAGGCGCGACGATGCCCGAAGAACACTTGACGTTGTACGCTGATTGGGAAATTACGCCGTACACGGTAACGCTTAAATTGGACGGCGAAGATTACAAGACGTTCAAATTCGGCGTAGAATCCGATTACAATGACCTTGAAAACCAGATTATCGGCAGAAACGAGCTCTCGTTCGTATTGGAAGGCGAACTTCCCGCGGCGGAAGGCGAAACCTACTACGAATTTGCAGAAGAACTTCCCGAGGCTTGGGGTTTACAGGACTACACGATTGAAATCGTTTCGAAAGTAAAGACGTACACCTTCACGAAAATTGACGGCAACCCTAGAATGGGCGGTGCTGTAACGCAGGTTGAATTGAAAGCAGGCGACGCGCTTGACCTTTCTGCCCCCGCAGAAGTTGAAGGCAAAGTGTTCAACGGTTGGGTAGACGGCGAAGGTAACGTATATGAAGGTACGGAAATGCCCAACGAAGAATTAACGTTGTATGCAGATTGGACGATTACGCCGTATACGGTAACGCTTAAATTGGACGGCGAAGATTACAAAACGCTTACGTTCGGTGTAGAAGACGATTACACAGATCTTGAAAACCAGATTATTGGCATCAAGTCGATTGGTTTCGTTATTGAAGGCGAAATTCCCGAAGACACCAGAACGACGGTTTATACGGTAGAACTTCCCGAAGAATGGGCTTTGCAAGATTACGAAATCGAAATTACGGCCGAAAAAATTGACGACGAAGACTTGGCGAGCTCGGTAAGCCTTTGGGATCGTTTGAACGCAACGATTACCGACGCAACGGGCGCAACCAAAACGAACAAAGACAACTATTGGGACGGTACGGAAAAATCGGTAACGGTTGAAAACCAGAAAGAAGTAACCAATGGTTCGGACTTTGCAAACAAACTCACGTTTGATTACAACAGATATTCCGAAGAAGAAAAGGCTGCTGGTAAAGCTTCGTATTCTGCTTGGAAAGGCGAAATGTGGGTAGGCTTTAAGGTTGCCGCAAACGGTATTGACCTTACCAATTACGAACTCGTTTTCGATATGAAGGGCGAAAACCTTAACACGAGCATTATCGCTTATGCGGTTAAGAACGGTAGCGACGGCGTTGACTTCGTAATGGGCGCGCATACGACGTTCAAACAGGCAGATATGGTAGACCTTGGCGACGGTTGGTATCGTTGGACGGTAACCGTAGATTGCAAGACGGCGGCAGGCAAAGCGGCAGATTATATCATTTTGTCCCTTGACAACGCCCCTGATACGAGCAAGGAAACGGTTGTATACATCGACAACATGTCCTTAAACGAAGTATTCTACTATACGGCGAAATTGGACGTTGACGGTGTAGTAACCGAAGAAACGATTAGAGGCGGCAGCGAATATACGCCCGCAATCCCTGAAAAGGACGGTTACGAATTCACTGGTTGGGTAGACGCAGAAGGTAACGAAGTTACGACGCCTATCGCCGTAGACGGCGACGTTGCACTCTTTGCTACGTGGAAGAAACTTCCCATCGCTTTGACGGAATACAAATCGGTGGCTATCGACCTTGGTCAGGCTGACTTTGACATTGTTTCCTTCACGGGTAAAGCTGGTACGTATAAGATTGCCACGGGTAACTATCTGAGACCGGTTACGATTGTTGATGGTCAAGTTGGCGAAGACATTACGGAATTCACCTTGACGGAAGACGGCGAAACGTATACCTTCGGTATTGCATATGGCGACGATGGTAACGAATGGTACACGACGGGTTCGGTTATCGTTACCGGTGTGCACGATGAACTTCGTCCTTATTTTTGGAGAGACGACAAATACGCGCTTACCGTTAATTCGGCAGAACCTGCACCCGCAGGCTTTACGAAGGTAAGCGAATTCAACTGGGGCAACAACGCAACGCTTGACGGCAATGGCATACCTTGGTCGCAGGGAGCAAAAGACTTCCCTTGCCATATCATCAGCGAGCAAGATATCAGCGCATACAAAGATATTTGGTTTGCAATGAAGCTGGTAGAAGGTAAGTCTTTCTACGTACGCGGTGGCGATGAGTATTTGGGTACGGCATGGTTGTATTTCCACTTCCAGCAGGAAGAAGGCGGTACGTGGGCTCTGTCCTTGTATTCGGCAGACGGTACGTACGTTAGAGAAAACGTGCAGACGGGCCTTGTAGGTTCGAACTTGCAAGTTTTGATGAGATACGGCGGTAATAGTGGCGCATATCCCACCAGAGACGTAACCAACCTTAAAACGATGGTTTACATAACCGAAGTATTGACGGATATACCTCCTTACGATCCCGAAGTTTCGGCAGAAGCAACCCAGCTTTCCGACTCTGCGTTTAAAACGGACGGCGCTACTGGCCTCGTAGAAATGGAAACGGTTACGGAAGCAGTTCCCAACGGCTTTAACAGCGTAAAAGGTTACTACACGGAAGGTAAGACTTGGGGTAGTTACATTTTGAACACAAACGATATGTGCGGTGAAACGATTAGCGCGAAATCTGAGCTTTGGTTTGCAATGAAGATTCAAAACGGTCAAATTTCCGAAACGCCCAGCTATGCTACGGTTGACGGATATAACGCAGATCCTTGGGTATACTTCCATATGACGCAGGCAAGCGATAAGACGTGGACGATGGAAATCACTTGCAACGGCAATGTTTGGAAGACGATGTCTAATCAGACCGGCTTGACCTTTGGGCAACTCCTTGATACTTCCACCGACGGTAGCCGTATCGTTATCTATCAGAACAGAGAGAACCTTGGCGAGCCCGTATATATCTACACGACGGAAATTATGTCTGTGGATAAGCCCTTAGAACCTTTCGATACGCAAATCGACGCAGAGGCTACGGTTGCATTTGACCACGTTTGGAATCCGTATTACTTCACGGGCGGCGGTCAACCCGAAGGTGCGTACGCTGACGTAACGGCACCCGAAGGGTTCTCGAAGGTAAGCTATTATAACTTTACCGATGCTAACTTCCCCAAAGTTGGACATCTTAACGCAGAAAACCTTAACCAATTCAGCAAAGTTTACTTTGCAATGAAGGCGGTAAACGCTAGAGATATCTATTTGCAGGGTCATCCCGACCAGTGCTATGCGGGCACCGATTGGTTGTACGTATACATGACGAAGGCAGAAGACGGTACTTGGACGAAGTCCTTCAGATCGCCCGACGGTTTCGAGTGGATTGACGGTCAGAAGAATCTTACCGGTACGACGTTGGCTAAGCTTATGCCTTGGGTATCAGGCGTTAACACGGGTAGCTATCCCAGAGCTATTGAAGGCGGCGCAACAACGGCAACGGCATACTTCACCGAAATCTTGGCGGTTAAGGATCCCTACAAGCCTACGATTTCTGCAGACGCAGTAAAAGTTTACGACAGCATTTGGCGCGCTGACGACTATGCGCTTAGCGCAACGACGGACGAAGCTGCACCCGCAGGCTTTACGATGGTTGAGGAATACGATTGGCTCCACAACACGACGATGGTAGACGATAAGACGGGTACGGGCAATACGATTCCTTACGGTTCTAATGCAAACGATATGCCTTTGACTTGTCTTGACGAAGCGGATATGAGCAACCTTAACGAATTTTGGTTTGCAATGAAACTTAAAGGTGGCGATGGCTTCTACGTACGCGGTAGCGCCAAATATACGGGTGGTCAGTGGTTGTACTTCCACGGCACGCGCGCAGAAGACGGTACGTGGACGTTGGAACTTACTTCGCAGGACTACTTCACGGTTACGCAGACGGGTATCGCAAAAGAACTCTTGAAAGATATCATTCTCTATCACGCGAAATCCGAAACAGAACCTTGGGATGGTGGCGCATATCCTACCAAGACGGCGGACAGCGAAACGGCTATCGTATACTTCACCGAAGTTTACGGTATCCAGAAAACGGTTGCCGCTGAGTAATTCCCTCTACGTAGTTTTTCCGTGAGAAACGCGGAAAAATGAAAACTAAAAACTAAAACGGCGTACCCATCTGCGGGCAAAAGCGGATGGGTACGTTTGTTTTTATATTTTACTTGAAAAAAAGCAATACTTTTTGTGCATTTTGCTATTTACATTTAGAGAAAAATGTATTATAATATGGATAATAAAACCAAAACTTTTAAAAGGGACGTAGTATGAAAGAAATCGGTTTGAATTTATACTCAGTTAGAAACTTAATCGGCACGGAAGAGGAGCTCATTGATACGGCGAAAAAGCTGAAAGAAATGGGATATTCTTTCTTTCAATATTCGGGCGCGACGTTTGATACCAAGCGTATCAAGCGTATGGTAGACGAGGTAGGTACGCCCGTTCGTTTGACGCACATGGATAAAAACCGTCTTTTGACGGAAACGGAAAAGGTGTGCGAAGAAAACCTGTACTTCGGCAATACCAATATCGGTCTTGGCGCTATGTCGGCGGATATTATCAACGACGAGAAACAGTGCAAAGAATATATCGAAAAATATAATAAAGCGGGCGAAATTATGCGCAAATACGGCTGTCAGTTCTATTGGCATCACCATAATTTCGAGTTTATTCAATACAACGGTCAGACGGTTATGGATTTCGTTATCGATAACGCGCCGTATATCAATTTCACGCTTGATACCTATTGGTTGCAACTCGGTGGCATGAACGTTATCGAGTATCTTGAAAGATTGAAGGGACGTATCGGTTGCGTACATCTTAAAGATTACAAGACGAAATATAACACGGAAAATTGGAAATACGAGCCGGAAATTGAATCGGTTGGCTACGGCGTTATGAACTTCCAATCGATCATCAATAAAATGCGCGAAGTAGGCGTGCAGCATTATTTCGTGGAACAAGACAACGCGGCGGATTATCCTGATACGTTGCATCAAGTCGAAAGAAGTATTAAATACTTGAAGGAGAATATTAAATAATTATGGAAAAAATTCGTTTTGGTATTATTGGTTTGGGTAACCAAGGTTGCTCGTATATGTTTAACATTTTTGACGCTGATCAGGTAGAGAACGGCGTCGTTACGGCGGTTTGCGACAACAATCCCGCAAAATTGGAAAACGTGAAGGCAAACACGAAGAACGAAAACGTTGCGTACTTTGCAGATTATATCGAAATGCTTGATTCGGGACTTTGCGACGCGATTTTGGTTGAAACGCCGCACTATTTCCACCCCGAAATGGTTATGGAATGTTTAAAGCGCGGTATTCACGTAATCTGCGAAAAACCCGCAGGCGTTTACACCAAGCACGTTAAGGAAATGAACGAGGCGGCGAAAAAGAGCAACGCGCATTTTGCGATGATGTTCAACCAGCGTACCAACTGTGTATATAGAAAGATGAAGGAGATGATTGCAGACGGCGCGATTGGCGATTTGCAGCGTGTTTCGTGGATTATCACCAACTGGTTTAGAACGCAGTTTTATTACGACAACGGTAGCTGGCGCGCAACGTGGGCTGGCGAAGGCGGCGGCGTACTCATCAATCAATGCCCTCACCAAATCGACCTCGTAAGCTGGGTAATTGGCGAAATGCCCGTTTCCGTCAATGCGTTCTGCAAATACGGCAAGTGGCACGATATCGAGGTAGAGGACGAAGTTACGGCGTATTTTGAATACGCTAACGGCGCGTCGGGTACGTTTATCACGACGACGGGCGAAACGCCGGGTACCAACCGTTTTGAGGTTTCGGGGACGAAAGGTAAACTCCTTTGCGAAGAAGATAAATTGATTTGGTATAAGAACGAATCGGACAGCCAAGAATGGGTTAAGAACTCTAAAACTACGTGGGAACGCCCGAAGTGGGAAGTTATCGAAGTGGAAACGGACGGCAAAAACCCTCAGCACGCGGGTATCATCAACAACTTTGCAAACGCGTTGCTTGGCAAGGAAGAATTCTTTGTGGACGGCTTGGAAGGTATCAACGGCGTAGAACTTATGAACGCAATCGAGCTTTCCGGTTGGCAGAATGGTGCAAAGGTTTGCTTGCCCGTAGATGAAGATTTGTATTTGGAAGAACTCAACAAGCGTCGCGCAACTTCGCGTTTGAAGGTGGGCAACGACGACTACGTGCAAAATACGGCGGGGTCTTACGGCTCGAAGGAAAAGAAATAAGGAAAAAACTAGGCGGTGTGTATTTGTGTATGCACCGCCAAAAAATTAAGGAAAGATTGTATATTGGAGGACGAAAATATGGCGAACAACTTTAAATGGAGTGGCATAGATAAACGCTGTGTGCATTTGGACTTTCATACCTCGGAATTGATCGAAGGTATCGGCTCCAAATTTAGCCGCAAGGAATTTGCGGATATGCTTAGAAAGACGGGGCTGGATTCTATCACGTTATTTGCAAAATGCCATCATGGTTGTTTCTATTATAAGGACAGTAAATTTTTTGTGCATCCGCACCTTGCTTGCGATTTGTTGGACGAGCAGATCGCGGCGTGTAAAGACGCAGGTGTGTCCGCTAAGATATATATTTCCGCAGGTTTTGACGAGCATATCGCAAAGGAACACCCCGAGTGGTTGTTCTGCTATGACGATTTTAACCCCGCTGGGCCTAATCAATTCCGCAGACTTTGCTTTAATACGCCTTATTTGGAAGTCTTAAAGGAACAAACGCGCGAAGTCGTTAGAAAGTATAAACCCGACGGCGTATTTTTTGATATCGTGGCGAATTGGCCGTGTTTTTGCAAAAACTGCCTTTCGGATATGAAGAAAAAGGGGCTTGACCCCGAAAGCGACGCCGACCGCTGGAAGATGTCCGTGGACGTTATGAACCATTACTTCGACGAAATGGAAAAATGCGTGCACGAAATCAGTCCCGAAACGGTGGTATTCCAAAACAGCGGCGGTTTTGAAATCGGCGCGCGCAGTAAAATTGATTGCTGCGACCAGTTAGAGCTTGAATCCCTGCCCACGGGCGGTTGGGGCTACGACCACTTCCCGATGATGATGTCGTATATTCGCAGAGCAGGTAAAAATTGTATTGGTATGACGGGTAAATTCCACCGCGCATGGGGGGAATTCGGCGGTTATAAATATAAGGAAGCGCTCCGTTACGAGGCGGCGCAGAATTTGACCTTCGGCGCGGGTATGAATATCGGCGACCAGCTCCACCCCAGCGGAAAATTGGACGATTTCACGTACGAAATGGTTGCGGAAACGATGCAATTTATGCGCGAAAGAGAACCGTTTGTCGGCGGTAACTATTTGGCGGAAATGGCAATGTTCACGCCCACGGACGAGGGTGGCGGGCGAACGGGCGCGGCGCGTATTCTCTTTGAGGGTAAATATCTTTTCGACGTAATCGACGAATACGAACTCGAAAACGGCTATCCGCTTATTGTGGTTGCGCAAGATATCGCGCTGAGCGACAAGGTGGTTGCGTCCTTGAAAAAACACGCGAAAAAAGGCGGTAAAATCTTGGCGGTTGGCAAAGCGGCGAAATCCTTGGCGGAAAACGGCGTAGATTTGGGCTTTGTCGGTATGGACGAAGATTCTCTCGTTCCCGGATATTTCGTCGCAAAATACCCCGTTAAAGCGGCTAATAAAACCCCTTTGGTTGTGTACGGCAACGTTTACAACGTGCAAGCGACGGGCGAAGTGCTTGCGGATAAGCTTTCCCCGTACTTTACGCGCGAAGGGGAGCGGTTCTGTTCGCACGCGCAAACCCCTTGCGATTACGAAAAGGTTTCGCCTGCAATCACGCAGGGCAAGGACGGTATTGCGGTGGCGGCGGATTTATTCGCGCTGTACGAAAAGGACGGCGCTATGACGGCGAAGGTATTGCTTTTACCGCTTGTAGATAAACTGCTTGGAGAAAAGCGTGTGCAAACGAATTTGCCTTCGACGGGTAAAGTTACCTTGTGGGAACGCGAGAATTCGTATATCATGCATCTTTGCTATGCAAATATTATTGCTCGTGGTAAGACGGAAGTTGTGGAAGATATCGTAACCCTTTCTTCCGTGAAAGTGTCGGTAAAACTCGACAAACCTAAGAAAGTTTTGTTGCAACCCCAAGGCGAAGAAATTCCGTTTACCTACGAAAACGGCAGAGTATGTTTTGAACTCAAAGATTTTAACTGCTACGCGGCGGTGGAATTTGTAAAATAAGAAGGGATTTTTATGTTGGATAAAAACGCTGTGTTGGCAAAAGAGTTGGAAAAACGTAAGCTACCCGATTTACTGACGGCGCAAAACGGCGAAAAGGTAACGACGGTAGAGCGTTGGGAAAGCGAAATGCGCCCCTATTGGAAGAATATTATTTTGGAGCATTGTTACGGCAAAACGCCCGTATACGTGCAACCGAAAATCCAAACGAAAATCAACGAAATCGACTTTGCGGGGAAGGCGGTATGGGAAACCGTTTCGTTTACCTTTGCGGTGAACGGTAAGGAGCATACCGTACCTACGCAGTTGATTTATCCCGTTGGCGCGAAGAACGTTCCGTTTTTTGTGTATCTTAATTTCCGCCCCGATATTCCCGACAGATACCTTCCCGTGGAAGAGATTATCGACAACGGTTTTGGGATTTTTAGCGTGTGTTATAACGACGTTACGACGGACAACGGCGATTTTACGAACGGGCTTGCGGGGCTTTTTGAAGACGAAACGCGCGCGCCCAACGCGACGGGTAAAATCCGTTATTGGTCGTATATGGCATCGCGTATGATGGATTATTTACAGACGCGCGAAGAAGCGGATAAAAGCGCAATCGGCGTCGCGGGACATTCTCGCCTTGGCAAAACGGCGCTTTTAACGGGCGCTTTGGACGAACGTTTTGCGTTTGTCTGCACCAACGATTCAGGTTGCTCGGGCGCGGCGCTTACGCGTGGGAGATGCGAGGGTGGCGAACCTGTCGAGGTCATTTGCCGCGTGTTCCCGTATTGGTTCTGTCCGACCTATCATACGTACGTGGGCAGAGAGGACGAAATGCCTTTCGACCACCACGCGTTGGTGGCTTTGGTTGCCCCTCGCGCGGTGTATATCGGTGGAGCAATCGAGGACGTGTGGGCGGATAACGACAATCAATTTTTGGCGGGGGTTGCAGCGTCGGAAATTTGGGAAATGTACGGCAAAGTCGGTATGGTTTCGCCCGACAGATTGCCCGTTGAGGGCGATACGTGGACGGACGGAAACGTGGGGTTCCATTTGCGCAAGGGCAAACATTATCACAGTCGTACCGATTGGTTGATCTATATGGATGCCGTCAAAAAATTATTAAAAAAATAAGTTGGTTTGCCAAGTTTAGGCAAAAAGGAGAAGAATATGAAAGTGAAACCTACGAAAGGTCAGATAGAGTTTTTAAGTTGGGAATTCGGCGTGTTTTTCCACTTTGGTATTCGTAGCTTTTATCCAGGTCACGTCGATTGGGATGGGTTGGAAATGGACGCGAGCGCGTTTAACCCCGATAAGCTTGACTGCGAAGAATGGGTAAAGATGGCAAAGGACGTGGGGGCGACGTACGCGATTTTGACGACCAAACACCACGACGGGTTTGCTCTTTGGCCCTCGAAATATTCCTCGTACAGCGTGGCGCAAACGCCGTGGAAAGACGGTAAGGGCGACGTGGTGCGCGAGTTTGTGGACGCTTGTCGCAAGTACGGTATCAAGGTTGGCTTGTACTATTCGCCCGCGCAATGGGGCTCGCACGCCATTAAGTTTGAAAACGGCAAGGAATACGACGACTATTTTATCAACCAAATCAGCGAATTGCTTGGTGGGTACGGTAAAATTGATTATCTTTGGTTTGACGGTTGCGGTTCGGAAGGGCACGAATACGATAAAAAGCGTATCGTTGCGGAAATTTTCCGTTTACAGCCCGAAATTCAAACCTTCTGCGATCCCGAATGGATGCCCTGCGTTCGTTGGGTAGGGAACGAGGACGGTTATGCCTCTTTGGATAACCCCTTGGCGGTGTCTGCTTGGGATTTTTCCGAGCTTACGGGCAAGAGCGTAGAGCTTTCGCAGACGTACTGTTTACCGGCAGAATGCGATTGCAAGCTCCGCAGTACGTGGTTTTACGATAACAACGAGGATACGATTAAATCCTTGGACGAATTGTTTGGTATGTACGAGGCTTCGGTGGGGCACGGGTCGAACTTTTTGCTCAACGTAGGACCCGATAACCACGGTCAAATCAACGCGCAGGACAAGGCGCGTATGCTCGAACTTGGAGAGAAGATTAAGGAAACGTACGGCAATCCTGCCAACGATTACGGCGAAATGGTCAAGGACGGAGACGCTTATTCGGTTACGCGCCCTGATTTTGAGGCGTTTTTAAAAGACGCGGGCAAGTCAAAGCCCGTCAACCGTATCGTGATTACGGAAGATATTACGGACGGTCAGGCGGTAAAGGGCTTTAAGGTGTACGTGCATCTGCCCCGTTACAGAAACAAGCGTATTTTGGCGTATATCGGCGCGACAATCGGCAACAAGGTCATTTGTCAAATTCCAACCGTATGCCCCTCGAAGATTACGGTGGAAATTACAGACAGCGACGGCGAACACAAAATTAAGGACATAAAAGCATATTTAGCAAAATAGAAAAAGGTGAAAATTATGGCAGAAACAGTAAAAACTTTTGAATTCAACGGCTATACGGGTACGGTGATTATCCCCGAAAACCCCAATGGAAAATGGGTTTGGAAAACGGAATTTTTGTATGCGTTCGACCAAGCGGAACGCGCTTTGGTGGACGAGGGCTATACCCGCGTCAATTACGCAATCTGCGACAAATACGGCAGTTATAACGCCGTTCGTTTGATGCATAAATTTTACGACTACGTTGTGAAAGAATTTAATTTGGATAAAAAGTGCTCGCTGTTTGGGTTCAGCCGTGGCGGTTTGTACGCGTTTAACTTTGCGCTTTTTTATCCCGAGTGCGTGGAAAAGGTGTACTTGGACGCGCCCGTTTTGGATATGAAAACTTGGCCTTATGCGGGTAGCGTAGAGCAAGGGCAGATGTTTGAAGAATACGGCTTGAACGCAGACACGCTCCGCACCTTTAAGGGCAATCCCATTGATAATTTGGACGAATTTTTCTCGCTCGATCTACCTCTTATATTGGTCGCAGGCGGTAGTGACGAAGTGGTTCCTTTTGAAAAAAATTCGGGGAAATTAATCGAATATTGCAAGACAAAGGGTATCGAGATTACGTCGATTGTAAAACCCGAGTGTTTGCATCATCCGCACTCGCTCGACGACGTAACGCCGATTGTGGAATTCATTAAAAAATAAGCCTAATTTGCGTAAACGGCAACGTGATTGCCCCCAAGGGCGAGCGTATGCAGATTACCGTTGTTTTGGGCGAATAACTATCTCAAAATTAAAAACCGCTCTGCGTGAAGTTGCGCAGAGCGGTTTTATAATGCAAAACTACGGTTTTTGTAAAAAAATACTGTATTGTTTACGATACGCTAAGGGGGATAGCCCCACGTTTTTCTTGAAAGTACGTGAAAAGAAATTGTAATCGGGAAAACCGCTTTCAAGCGCCACCGTCTTCAAATCGTCGGCGGTATCGCGTAGCAGTCTTTGCGCCATTTGTAAGCGAGTATCAATGACGTAACGGATGATGGATACCCCCGTTTCCGCCTTGAAAATTTTTTCGACGTAGGGGACGGAAAAGAAAACGTGTTGCGCCACGTCCGCAAGCGTAATTTTTTCACGGAGATGGGTGTGAACGTAATTCTTTATCCGTTGTACCAATTCGTTCTCATCTTTTAACGCCGATTGATAACGGAGTTCCTCCATAAGCGCACGGAATAAAAAGAGAAGACGGGGTTCGGATAAATTCCGCGTTGTTTTCCAAGCTTCGTCGTAAGCGGAAATAATATGCAACGCAACGTTGGAGAGTAGTCCTTTGGAAACCAGCGGTAAAAAATCGTAGTCGTCTTCATAAAAATTAAAGCTGACGTATTGCGAGTTTTTCACTTCGTCGCGGGTGCGAACCGTGCCTTTGGGCTGAAAGATAATATCCCCGCTATGTAATTCTACGCGCACGCCGTTGACGTGATAGACCATTTCGCCGTCCAAAAGGACGGTCAAAGCGTGAAAGGGGAGCTTTAATTCTACCAAGGGAATAACGGTGTCGTAATCGTGTCGGTTGTAATAATAAAATTCCATAATAATAAAATAGTGCTAAAAATTTGAATAAAAATACCAGATATGCCATTGTTTTTGTATTGTTTAGTGCTATAATATATAGTATAATCAAAAACAAAACGCTTGTCAAGCGAATAAGGAGAAAACTATGTTGCAACTTAAAAAAATTGGGGAGAGCGGTTATCGGGTAACCACGGAAAACGGACACGCAAGCATGCTGACGAGATATGGCTTTTTGCGGGACGAACTTTCGCGTACGTACGCGCCTTGTAGGGCGGAAATTACGGAAAACGGCGTGCGTTTTCAAAGCGGAAAGCGCGACGTTGCGGTCGCGGTAAAAAATATGAACGGCGGTGGGTTTGAACTCAAAATTCCCTTGCGTGATAAGGAGCGTTTGTTCGGTATGGGGGATGCCAACCGTGACAGCGTGATGATTCGAGGCAAGACGCTCAACGTATGGGTTGCCAACGTAGCGTCTTACGGGCCGATGCCCGTGGTACTCAGCTCGGACGGTTGGGCGATTATCGTCAATTCTACCTATTATCAAAAATTCGATCTTGGCGAAAGCGATAAAGACACGTTGATTATTTCGGTGACAGGGGGGACGGCAGATTTTTATTTGCTTTCCGCCGATACTTTGCTCGATATGGTGCAGGCGATTACGGATATCACGGGCAAGCCGACGATGTTGCCCGCCTTTGGGTACGGCTTGACGTTTGTCGAAAGCGAGCAACTGATGAACGCCCGTCAACTTCTGACAGACGTGCGCATGATGCGTGATCGCGGGATTCCTTGCGACGTATTCGGGTTGGAACCGTCGTGGATGAGCCAGCATTACGATTTGTCTACCGAGAAAGAGTGGGATAAGGAGCGTTTTTGGATGCCCCATTGGTTGCCCGAAAACACGGCGAGCCACCGTACGTTTATGGGACCGATGCGCTTTATGGGTATGCAGCTTTCCCTTTGGCTTTGCGAGGATTACGACTTATTTTACGAAGAGGATCGCAACGAGATTGTGGGCGGGGCAATCGAGTATCAAACGCAGGATTCGGATGAGGAAAATTTCAAGAAAAACGTAGATTTTGCAGACGCGCATATACAAGGCGTAAAAAAATTGGACGTAATCACGAAAGAGGACGAGCCGTGGTTTGAGCATCTGAAAAAATTTGTGGATAACGGCGTGGCGTGCTTTAAGTTGGACGGATATACGCAAGTCATGCCACATCCCGACCGTCTTTGGGCGAAAAAGTACTTGGATAACGAAGTGCACAACGTCTATTGCGTGACGTTGGCGAAACAGATGAAAGAAGGATTTCAAAAACACACGGACAGACGCGGTTTGATTTATACGTCGGGCGCATACGTCGGCACGCAAAAATACGCGGCGACGTGGGCAGGGGACACGGGCGGCGGGCCCAGAACCCTGGTGGCGTGTCTTAACTACGCTATGTGTGGGCATACGAACACCACTTGCGATATGGATATTTTGGATACGAAAGCAATCCATTACGCCTTTCTTTCCACGTGGACGCAGATCTGTTCTTGGGCGTATTATTTCCAGCCTTGGTTCTTGCCTCCCGAAATCGAGCAGACGATTAAAAACTATTCGTTGCTCCGTTCTTCGCTCTTTCCGTATATCTACTCGGCGGCGCACAATGCGTCGGTTAGCGGTATTCCCGTTATGCGTCCTTTGCCGATGTTGTATAGCGACACCGACCACTACGACGACGTGCATAACGCGTATATGCTCGGGGATTCTCTTTACGTCGGCGCGTTCGATATGCATTTGAAATTGCCCGAGGGAGAGTGGGTGGATTATTTCACAGGTAAAATATATCAAGGGGACGTGGAGTACGAAATTGCGGACGGCTACGCAGGGGCGTTGCTTGTCAAAAAAGGCTCGGTTTTTGTGACTATGGAACCGCAACAATATATTTTGGAAAAAGAACACGACTATATCGTTCGGGTGTATACGGGTGGTAACGGAGCGTTCTCGCTGTACGAAGACGACGCTTTTACTTACGATTACGAAAAGGGCGGTTACGCGCAAACCCGCTTTACTTGGACGGAAGAGGGAACGGGCGGTACGTTGGCGGTATACCGTCGCCAAGGCGACTTTTCGGGTAGACCGAATAATGGGCACGACCGTATCAACAATTCGATACCGAAGATTGACGGAATTAAGCCCGTTCGGGATATGGCGGTGCGCATTTACGGCAAGACGCCGAAATCCGTTTGTCTTGGCGAAAAAGAAATTGCATTTACCGTTTGCGACGGATATATCGAGTTTACCGTAACGGCAGACTTGCACGAACAGAGCGATTTGTTCTACAAAGTGGCTTATTGAGGATAAACGGATAAAAAAGTTCGTTTTGTTATACGAAAAAATGAATAATGGATATTGACTTTTCCCTACAAAAGATGTATGATATATGTAAAATATATCACCCTGCAATAAGGGCGTGTAAATTAGGAGAAAAGAGAAATGAAAGTTGCCGTAATCGGGTTGGGCGTGATTGGGCACGTGCACATGGAAGTCCTTACGGAAATGCAACAAACTGTCGTGGCGGTCTGCGACGTAGACGAAAGTAAATTTGCCGAATATCCTACGGCGAAAGGGTACGTTGATTATAAAAAAATGATAGACGAGGTTCGTCCCGACGTCGTACACGTTTGCACCCCCCACTATTTGCACGCAGAAATGGTAGTGTATGCCTTGGACAAAGGGGTAAACGTGCTCTGCGAAAAGCCTTTGTGTATCAGCCGTGACGAGATAGAACAAATCTTGTCGGCGGAAAAGCGGTCGACGGCGCAGCTTGGCGTTGTTTTGCAAAACCGCTATAATCCCGCAAACGTATATGCAAAAGAACAGCTTGGAAACGACTACGCGACGGGCGGTTACGGGCATATGATTTGGAACAGAACCGAGGCGTATTACGCGCAAGCGGCGTGGCGTGGTACGAAAGATATGGAAGGCGGCGGGGTATTGATAAACCAAGCGTTGCATACGCTGGATTTGATGCAATATTTCTGTGGCGAACCCGATCAGGTCGTTGCGTCCATCAGCAATCTTACCCTTAAAAACGTAATTGAAGTGGAAGACACGGCAAGCGCGCTGTATTCGGGTAAAGGGAATTTTACGTTTTTTGCGACGAACGGCAGTAAGGTTGATTTTTTGCCCGAGATAATGTTGTATACAAAAGACGGATATATGCGCATTATGGGGAATTGCGTTTTGCATAACGACCAGTTGAAACGCTTTGACGAATCCCAAAAGGTTTATGGTAAAGGCTGTTACGGCGCGGGGCACAGCGGTTTGTTCACGCATTTCTACGACTGTTTGGAAAAGGGCGAAAAATTCCCGATTGACGGCACGGAAGGCTCGAAAGTTATCAAGATGATTTTGGCTACGTACGAGAGTAACGGCAATAAAATTGACATTTAAAACGTAAGGGGCGAAAATTATGAAAAAGATTTGGGCAGGAATCGTGGCAACGCTCTGCGTTGGCGTGGTTGCGGGAGCGATGACAACCAATGCGGTGACGGCGAGCGCGGCGCCCTCGTTGTTTTACGAGCGGGTTGCTTTGGACAATCCGCCTGCTTGCGCGCTGACGTTGGAAGAATTGAAAGTGAAAAACATGACGTATTGGGAGTATTGTCGGGTAGACGACGAATACGACGCTTGGTACTTCATGGCTGAGGGAGGCGCGACGGAAAGGACCAATCCGGAAATTCGCTTTGTTGTAGACGGTGTGCAGACGGTAACAAAACCGTACGACCTTCCGCCTATGACGGTTGGGGCGTTCTCGTTTGACTATTGTATCGTCAACGATAGTCCCAGCGGCGTTGCGGATTTGGCAGATAAACCCTATATCGTGCAAATTCTCGGCGCGGACGGTACGTATCCGATTATCGAGGTGGACGTGGAAGAAGACGGGGATTGGCATACCGTTTCGGTAGATAGTGATACCGCGTTCTACGGTGCGCTCGGCACACCTGTGCGCACGTATGGCGAATTTAACGATCAATTTTGTGGTTTTTTGTTTAAAATGGGCTGTCTTGACGGCGAATTCATGATTAAGGATATTGTTTTGTACGACGTTGACGGGAACGTGATAGAGCCCGAGGTGGAGGTTCCCGATTTGGACGAGGACTCTGCGGATAGCGATCTTTCCAACGATATTTCGGACGAGAGCGAGCAAGATAGTGAGGTTGTAGACAGCATACAAAACGACAGCGTATCGAGTGACAGCGTATCCAGCGATAATGCGTCGGGCGACAGCGTAGAAAGCGATAAAGCGTCAAGTACACCAATTGTTTTTCCCGTAAAGAAAAAAGGTTGCGGTTCGTTTGGCGTAGGGGCAATGACCTTGGGTGCATTGGCGATGGCTGGCGTAGTGCTTAGCGTTGGCAAGCGGAAGAGAAAATAATAAATAATGAGGCAAAAAAGCACGGACAATCCGTGCTTTTTAATTGTTTGTTTTTTGTAAAATCAATTTCTAAAATTGCGTTCAAAAGATTGTACTTTTTTTACCCTTTGTGCTATAATGTATAAAAATGAAAAGGGTGTATGCTATGAATTTTTCTAACGTAAAATTTGATATTGTTATTCAGGCGGGGCAGTCCAATTCCGAGGGGTGCGGGCTTGGTCCCGTTACGAAAGAACTGATACCTTCCCCCAACGCTTTTTATCTGTATGCGGAAAAGACGGTGACGGTTGTAGACGACAATTTGATTATTGATTTTCACGACAAGCCTTTTGTTATTGAACAGGCAAAAGAGCGAGGCGAGGGCGACAATAAGCTCGGCGATTTCTCGTTGACCTTTGCGGAAGAGTACGAAAAGGCGGGCTTGCTTGCGTCGGATAGAAAATTGCTGATTATCCGTGCGGGGGTAGGCGGAGCAGGCTTTCAGAAGAAACATTGGGGTTTGCAGGATTGTCTGTATTTAAAACTGTTAGAGCTGATTAACTACGCCCTTTCGCTCAACAAAGAAAACCGTGTGGTGGCGTTTTTGTGGCACCAGGGCGAGCACGACGCCTTTGAAAAGAATACGCCCGAAAATTACAAAAAACAGCTTTCTGCGCTCTTGAACGGCGTACGCGCTTGCGTGGGCGAAAAAATTCCCTTTATCGCAGGGGAGTTTGTCAATGATTGGAAGAGCAAAAACATCGACATTTGCGCGCCGATTTTACAGGTAATTCGCGAAGTAACAGCCGAAAACGGCAACGGCGGTTTTGTGGAAACGGGCGACCTTTTGTCCAACGACCAAAAGCACGGAAACGGCGACGATATTCATTTCTGCCGAGAAAGCTTACATATTCTCGGTCGTCGGTATTTTGCGGAATATAAACGTATCATTGGTAACTAAGGCGGGAGCTATGGCAACGAAACGGCTGGAAGACCAAATTCGGTTTATTTTGGAAATCGACAAAGAGAAAAACGTCCTTCGTCAAACGCATATCAGCGGTTTTACAAGACAGGAAAACGACGCGGAACACGCATGGCATATGGCGACGATGGTGTATCTTTTAAAAGAGTACGCCAACGAAGAATTCGACGTTGCCAAAGCGATGATGATGGCGCTTATCCACGACGTGGTAGAGATAGACGCAGGGGACGCGTACGCGTACGACGCGCAGGCGCTCGCCACGCAAAAAGAAAAGGAAGAGAGGGCGGCGGAGCGAATTTTCGGGTTATTGCCCGATGACCAACGCGACGAATTGCGGGCGCTGTTCGAGGAGTTTGAAGAGGGAAAAACGCCTGAGGCAAAATTTGCCAAGGCTATGGATAATTTTCAGCCGTTGCTACTCAACGATTATAACGACGGCGGGGATTGGCGGGAACACAGCGTATGCAAAACGCAGGTAGAAAATCGTCAAAAGCGCACCAAGCTCGGCTCGGAAACACTTTGGCAACACACGCAAACGTTGATTGAAAAGAACGTGCAAAAAGGGAATATCAAAGACGAATAAAAAATAAAGCCACCCAAAAAAGGGTGGCTTTTTCGTTTTTACATACTCCTATTTTATGCCAAGGATTTCGTTGGCATCCACATCTAACACGGCGCAAAGATTGGCAAACGTGTCCAACGCAGGCATTTTATTTTGATGTAAATATTGTCCAATGGCTTGTTGACATACGCCAATCTTCTTCGCTAATTCGGTTTGTGTTAGGTGGCTTTGTTTAATTGCGGCGATAAGCCTTTCGCGGATTTCTTCCAAAGTTATCATGTTTTTTAACTCCTTTTTTATATTTTACCACCAATACTAGTAAAAATGCTTGACTTACTAGCATTGCTAGTGATATTATATTGTTACTGACAATGATAGTAAAACAAAAGAGGTGTAATTATGCCAAAAGGAAAAGTGGTAAAAACTAAAGTGGCGTTAGAGTGGTATTTTGCAAGTTGGTATTTTGAATTGTTATCATATATGATCCAAGGGGAACTTGTCGCTGACGAACATTTCCAAAGATTATACAAAGAACTAAACGAATACATAGGCAAAAGGATAGAACCGTCTGCGACGGGGGATATCGTAGATACGTATGTTATAATCGAACAGAAAGACGAATAAAAAATAAAGCCACCCCAAAAGGGTGGCTTTTTCGTGCCGTAAAGTATCCGATTATCTTTCGTTAATCATTTTGGTGAGCGCAACGGGATCCACGATTTTACCGTCCTTGTAAACGCGCATATTGCCCGACGCGATTTCGTCAATCAAAATAACTTCGCCGTTGTTATAACCGAATTCAAACTTGATATCCCAAAGGTCACAACCAATCGTCTTCAAATCGTCCGCAACGACTTTCGTAATTTTCAAGGTCTGTTCTTTCATGGAATTGAACATTTCCATGCTCATAACGCCGAGTGCTGCAAGACCTTCCGCGGTAACGAGGGGGTCGCCCTTTTCGTCGTTTTTAAAGGTGCATTCTACGTAGCCGCCTTCCAAGGGAGTGCCGTTTTCGATATATTCGCCGTATCTGCGGATAAAGCTACCCGTAGCAACCAAGCGGCAGATAACTTCCAAACCGTGACCGAATACCGTAGCGGGCAGAACTTCCATCGTAGCGTTTTCGATGTCCGCGGAAACGTAGTGGGTTTTAATGCCTGCTTTTTTCAGCATTTCAAAATAGTAAACGGAGGATTTCAAGTTTGCCTTACCGATGCCTTCGATGGTAAGACCGACGGTGTTTTCACCGGGATCGAACACGCCGTCTTTGCCCGTGCAATCGTCCTTGAACTTCAAAAGCACGTTGCCGTTGTCAAGTTTGTAAACGTCTTTGGTTTTGCCTGTGTAGATTTTTTCCATTTTATAAAACCTCTTTATTTAAGAATTGCAAGATTAGGGCGTCGGCGTTCTGCATAGGGCGTGCGCCGAATTCCAAAAAACATTATAACAAATTTATTTTGATTTTTCAATAATATGAAAGCCGTTCTGTAAAAAAAATTTAAAAAATTTTCATTTTTTTTGTTGACGGAAAGGGACGGGTGTTTTAAAAAAGCCTTGCAAGAAAAAATGCGGGGATTTTTTCTGTTTTGTAAACAAAACACTTTACAAGGAAGGGATTTTGCGTTATAATATGTAGGTATAATCGTCTTATTATGTCTTATTGCGCGCTTTGGGCGCCGAGGCAAAACAAGGGAAAAGTATGAAAATTTCGCAAAATTGGAAAGATTATTCGATTATCGCTACGGGCGACGGATATAAATTGGAGCGTTGGAAAGACGTGTACCTGCTCCGTCCCGACCCGCAGGTGATTTGGGCTGCGCAGACCGATTTGTTTGCCTATCCAAAGCTGAACGCCTATTATAAGCGTAGCGAAAAGGGCGGCGGCGGTTGGAAAATTTTGCGTCCCTTCCCAGACGAATGGAATATTTCCTACGACGAATTAGATATCCGTTTCAAAATCAAACCGATGGGCTTTAAGCACACGGGGTTGTTCCCCGAACAGGCGGTTAATTGGGAGCGCATGACCGATTTGATTAAAAATGCGGGCAGACCGATTAAGGTCTTGAACTTGTTTGCATATACGGGTGGCGCGACGGTGGCTTGCGCCAAGGCGGGCGCGCAGGTAACGCACGTGGACGCGGCGAAAGGCATGGTGGAGCGTGCAGGCGAAAACGCAAGGCTTTCGGGTATCGATACGGGAATTCGCTATATCGTGGACGATTGTTTGAAATTCGTACAGCGTGAAATTCGCCGCGGTAACAAATACGACGCCATTATTATGGACCCGCCCTCTTACGGCAGAGGTCCTAACGGCGAAATGTGGAAGATTGAAAACGATTTGTATAAATTCGTCGAGCTTTGTTCCAAAGTGCTTTGCGACAATCCCTTGTTCGTGCTGATTAACAGTTATACGACGGGGTTACAGCCGATGGTTTTGCAAAATATTTTACAGCTGACTTTAAAGGATTTCCACGGGAAAGTGGAGGCGTATGAAGTCGGTATTAAGACGGAAGAGGGGATATCCCTTCCTTGCGGCGCAGGAGGTATGTTTATCAATGACGGAAACGAAAGCAATGCCTGAATTGAATATCTTGTATGAGGACAACCATATCATCGTGGTATTAAAACCGCAGATGGTGGCTTGCTGTCCTGACGAAAGCAAGGACGATAACTTGCTCGATATGGTAAAGCAATATATCAAGGTCCGCTATGAAAAACCGGGCAACGTATACGTTGGCTTGGTGCACCGATTGGATCGTCCTACGGGTGGCGTTATGGTGTACGCGAAAACGAGCAAGGCGGCGGCCCGTCTTACCGAAGGTTTACAGTCGGGGGATTTTGAGAAAAAATATCTTGCGGTGCTCTGCGGTGCGCCCGATACGGAGCGCGGAACGCTTTGCAATTATCTTCGCAAAAACACCGTAAACAATATGGTGTATATCTGTACTCCCTCCGAAGAGGGGGCAAAATATGCCGAGCTCGATTATAAAATTGTAGAGGACAAGAGTAAATACTCTTTGGTAGAGGTGCGATTGCATACGGGCAGAACCCATCAGATTCGCGTACAAATGGCGGGTATTTCCCATCCCATTTACGGGGATATGCGTTATGGCGGGGCGCTTGCGCAGAAAGGCAAGCTTGCCTTGTGGGCGTATTCGCTTTCCTTCTTGCATCCAATTACTAAGGAAAGATTAAAATTTATTGCTTTGCCTCCCGAAACGGACACGCCTTGGAAGGCGTTCGACCTGTCAAAAGCGATAGAAATTAAGTGAAATTTTGATAAAAAGTGAAAAATACGGCAAATCCCCTTAAAATGCGTTTGACAAAAGGGGGATTTCGGTGTAAAATAGATAAGTACGATATTGCAACCTAAAGGGTTTGCAAATACTCTAAAAGGCAAAGGTTCTTATGAAAAAGACGAACAAAAAACTGATTACATTGTTGCTTAGCGGTATGTTGGGCGTAGCGGCGCTCGGCGTAGGTCTTATGAAGACGGACGTTGTATCTGCAGAGGAAACGGCGACGACGCCTACGGCGAAAACGTATAAGTTGGTCGACATTTTCTCTTCCAGCGATTCCAGCGTGATTGACGCAGAAAAGAAAAATGCGGACGATACGGCTGAAACGGCTAAATTCTCGTTGAGCAAAGGCGATAAAGTAGAATTCCGTCGTAATCTTGCGCTCAAATGGTTTGACAAAGCGGAAGGGGCTAGCGAAGAGCAGGCGCAGTACTTCTCGATGAAGTTTGCGTTCAAAAATACCAACTTTGACGAGCTGTCTATCGTAATGGAGAGCGAATCGACCACGGCAAACGAAGAGAGCAAAGCCGTAAACAAGGTCACCTTTACCAAGACGGAAGGCAGCGAAGATCTTACCGTTTTTGTAAACGGTGTAGAATACGCCACAAAAATTGCGGCGACGGACGATATGACGCTTACCCTTTCGGAAACGAGCGGCGCGGAATACGGTACGTACAACGTTTTGCTCAACAATACGAAAATTGGCGAATTTACCAATATCGGCGCAAATTACGCGGCGTATACCAAAGATAAGATGGTTCCGCTCACGATTATTTCCGAAAAGAAAGAGGGGGCGGCTACGGCGGCAGACGCGGTTGTTTATCTGTACGAATTGAACAACCAAAGCTTTGACAATATCGTCACCGAAAAATCGGGCGATAAGGACGTGAAGAAGGTCCCCGACGATGCGGCGCCCGTTATCGTTATCAACGACAAAATTGCAGACGGTTTGTTAATCGGTACGGCGTTTGCTTATTATGCGCCCACCGTTATCGACGTTATGCCTAGCAGTGATTCCAAGATTACGAAGAGAGAGTTCTATCAATGGAACCCTGCGGATACTGCCGTAACGTACAATACGGAAATGAAATCGTCTCACTATTTCATGGATACGACGTATTACCTTGCAGGTGGCACGGCGTACGCAACGGAAGAGGCGGCAAAGGCGTCCGGTCAGGCGTATACCCCGACGACGGTTTATAAAACAAACTTAAACGAAAACGGCGAAAATGCAGAATATCTTTCGGTAAAATATACCGTTCAAGACGATTCCATGGAAGATGCCAAGACGACGAAGGTGTACGAACTCGCTTGGTATGCCGAAGACAGCGCTAAGGAAGATAAGAACGGTACGGACTACGTTTATTTGAACAAGAAAAACGAGGGCGCGTACTATACGTATATTGCGCTTGACGACGCAAACCGTAAAAACGTGGTTGCAGACCAAGCGGACTTTGATACAGCGGTTGCGAACTACCAGGCGGCGCTTGCAAACGTAGCGGAATCTTCGACTGCTAGCGTAGGCAGTAACTCGTATTTCAACTTCCCGTCGTTGGCATGGTTTATTAACGACAACAACGGTTATCGCAATTTGAAATTTGTAATCTGCTACAAATCGCCTTCTTCGACGAGCACGAAGAGCACGTCCTTGCTCGAATATAACAAGATTCGTCTTTCGATGACGGAAGAAGGGTATTACGAATGTAAGATATACGCGGTAGACGCTGCCAACAACAGCATGAAGTACTACCTCGACGGCGAATTGGTAACGGTAAACTCGACGAATATTTGGGATATTGAAGAAATTCCTACCTTCTCGTACACGATTACCAGAAAGGGCGTATCGATAAAAACGGATAACGACTTGGCGTCTAAGAGAACGGACGACGTTGAGTTCAACGGCAAGTACAGCGGTTTCAGCGATCCTACCGTTATCGGTATGAGTAGCAAAAAGAGCGCGTATGCTCTTTACAAAATCGATACGAGTATCTACAACGACAAGCTTGATGCAAATGCAACGCAGTTGTCGCACTCTATCTTGACGAGCGTTACGTATGCAACGATCAAGACGGAAATCGACAAGCGTTTGGCAAATCAAGACGAATTGAACGAAATTCTGAAAGAAGGCGACTATTTCAGCCTCTATTTGGATATTTATGTGGAAAGACTTGCGATTGCGCTTGGTATCAACAAAGACCATGCGAAATTTGCGCAAACGAAGCAAGACTTGAAGGATTGCTTTGTACGCATCGACGCATACGACAGCTCCATTACCGAAAACGATTTGGGTTGGGATACCAACAAGTTTAAGTGGAACGCTTCCAGCAAATCGTTTGAAGCGGTAGAAAGATGCGAATATATTATCTTCGCCGACTACTACGAAAAAGACCTTGCAACGCAGCGTATTGCGGCGTATAAGGTAATTGAGGTCGAAGCGGAAGAAGACGTCAACTATATCAAGACGAAGTGGATTGACAACAAAGACAACGTTACGTCGTTGATTTTGTTCTCGATTGCGGGCGTAATGTTCGTTATGATTATCATCTTGCTTTTGGTTAAACCCTCGGAAGAAACGTTGGATGACGTAGAAGAGGAAGCTGACGAAAAGAAAGACAAAAAGAAAAACAAGAAAAACAAGAAAAACAAGAAAAACCGTAAATAATCAACGGTAACAAAAAAGGACGGTGACAACATCGTCCTTTTTTTTGTGATTTACTTGCGTTTTCGCGCTCTATCCGTTATAATAATAATGTAAGGAGTATCAGCATGTTACAGCTTGTATCGGACAAACCGCAGACCTTAAAAGAATTTACCGAAAACAACTACGCCCAAGCGGCGTTTTTTTGGAATATTCTGTTAAAGAACAAGGATATCCGCGTCAACGGCGTGCGTGTCGGCGGGGATATGCTCTTGCAGGCAGGGGATACGGTTTGCTATTATTTAACGGCAAAACAAGCGGAAAAATTGGCGTTTTATCCCGTGTATCGCGATGAAAACGTGCTGATTATCGACAAGGAAAGCGGCGTCAATTCCGAGGCGGTTTTTGCAGCTCTTGCAAGAGAACAAGTCTGCTATTTTATCCACCGTTTGGATAGAAATACGAAGGGCTTGATGGTGTTTGCCTTAAACGAAAAGACGGAAAAAGCGTTGCTTGCGGCGTTTAAGGAAAAGAGGGTGGAAAAGCGGTATCACGCCCTTTGTTTAGGCTCGCTTCCAAAATCGGAAGAGGTGCTGACGGCGTACTTAAAAAAGGACGGCGATAGGGCGCAAGTCAAAGTGTTTTCGAAAGAGGTTGCGGGCTCGGAAAAGATTGTCACGGAATACCGCGTGTTAGAGAAAACGGACGGGTTGACAAGGGTAGAAGTCGTTTTGCATACGGGCAAAACCCACCAAATCCGCGCGCATTTGGCGTACATCGGTTGCCCCATCGTCGGGGATATGAAATACGGCAATACCGCGAAAAATAAGGCGTTAAAGGTGTCCCGCCAATGCTTGGTGGCAAAGCGTTTGCGTTTCCAATTAAACGGCGAATTGTCCTATTTAAACGCCAAAGAATTTTGCTCCCGTTTCAAGGCGGAGCTGATATAAAAGCGGAAAGTAAGACATTATTATATCATCTAAGAATCGACAAAAACGTATAGTAGCGAACGTATATAAAAACGTTCGCTACTGTTTTTCTATGATGCCGTCTGTCAATTCCTCAAAAGTAATGTCGAAAACCTTCAAGATTTTTAAAACGTTATACAGAGAAGGTTCGACTTTGTCGCACTCCCATTCGCTTACCCGTTGTTGCGTGGTTTTCATCCTTATGGCAAAATCTTTTTGACTGATTTTATTTAATTTTCTAAAATATTTTAAGTTTTCTCCAAATGTTTTCATAGAAATATTCTACACTAAACAGCGTGTTTTTATTTGACATACACTAAAATTAGTGTTATTATATTTATATTCTATAAAACGGAGAGAACTTGTATGAAAAAATTTTTAACCATATTATGCAGTATTACTTTACTCTGCGGGCTTGTTGCTTGCGGTAAAGACGCAGATACGGTGATTTATATGCAACCAAGCTCTGAAAGCTCGCAGCAAATTTCCGACGATGAAAAGGCGGTACAGTTGCTTGCACCCAAAGGGCTGAGGGACGATAACGGTATTTTGAAGTGGGGCATTGTAGAAAATGCGTCGGGGTATTTGGTTACCGTTGGCGCGGAAGAATTTCAAGTTTTTGCCAATTTTATGAACTTGGACGACTTGAATTTGTCTAACGGAAACTATGAAGTGAAGGTGTGCGCGCTCGGCAATGGGCGATACACCTCTTCTGCATACAGCGACGCGATTACCATTACGATTGCGAAAGAGGTTATAAGCGAAACGACCTATCCGTTGGAAACGCCCGTAAATTTGAGCTGTGAAAACGACGTTTTAAGATGGGATATCGTAAACAATGCTTCGGGATACGTGGTCGCGCTTGGGGCGGACGAATTTAAAACGCCCACTAACTTTTTAAACTTAGAGTACGTCAACGTTGCCAACGGAACGTATGAGGCGAAGGTGTGCGCGGTAGGCGGTGGACAGTTTACCCCGTCTTCGTACAGCGAAACAATTACAATTACGGTGGAAAAAGAAGAGAACGTTGTCGCAGGTATTCAGACCCAAGGGGGTAAAAATCAATTTGACCTCTCAAAGGCGACGGGTGGATATTTGGTGGATGGAAGCGGTTACGTGGCAGAGAGCGAGTGGTACGTGACGTCCGATTTTATCCCCGTAACGGCGGGGGAAAGCGTAGCGATTACGGGGACAACCAATCGTTTTTTGGCGTATACCGAAGACAAAACGCCAATCGCGGAAAGCTACGAAAATCTTGGCTCTGGAGAAATCAATAAGATTTACGAGCCGACGGTTGACGGGTTTATCCGTATAAGTATACAAGCGGCCAATATGCACAACGTTATGATTGCGTATTCGGACGTTTGCAGCGTATACGAACCTGTGCGTAACGTGATAGAAAGTGGCGTTTATCTCAACGAAACGCAAATTCAAGAGCAAATCGTGCCCGTGGCGGGCAACGTGCTTTATGGCAAAAAATGGGTGGCATGCGGGGATAGCTTTACGGCAGGCGATTTCACTAACGCGCCCGCGGGCGAGCAAAACACCTTTACCGACCAGCCGTATTTTGGCAAGAATAAGGTATATCCTTTCTTTATAGGCCGCAGAAACAGTATGCGTATTGTCAACGAGGCTGTTTCCGGCTCCACCATGGCAAAATCGGGGGCTGGGGCGGGATATTTCTCGGCAGAAAACGGTAGGTATACGCAAATTCCCGCTGATACAGATTATATTACGCTGTGGTTTGGTATCAACGATGAACACCATAACGTACCCATTGGGGAAATTGACGACGCTACGAACGAAACCTTTTACGGCGCGTGGAACGTGGTTATGGAATACCTTATTACAAATCACCCCAAGGCAAAAATCGGCATTGTCATCACCAACGGCTGTTTAAATACCGCATATCCTAAGGCGACGAGGGATATTGCGCGCAGATGGGGCGTGGGCTACTTAGATATAAACGGGGATTACAAAGTGCCTTTGATGTTGCGTGTGTCCGAAAAGACGGAAATTCCCGATTCCGTACATCAACTGATAACAAAAAGACAGAGCGTATTGTACGGCACAAACGGTCACCCCAACGCAGCCGCGCACGAGTATCAAAGCACCTTTATCGAAGCGTGGTTGCGAACGTTATAATTTTTTTGAACAGAGTTGTCTATTATGTAAAAATATGAGGCGATAAGACGAAAAGCGTTTCCTTTTAGCAAGGAAACGCTTTTCGATTAAAAAAATTGTAAAAACCTATGCAAAACAGTTGTAAATGTCATAAAAAAATGTTACAATTAATATGTGAAGAAATGTAGTAAAAACGGAGAGGTGTTTGCTGTGTTAAACGAAAGAAAAACGATTGACGGCGAATTGTTTAATAAAATGATCTTAGGCGGCGTAGCAAATTTGCGCGCAAACTTGCAAGAGGTCAATGATCTTAACGTTTTCCCGATTCCCGACGGCGATACGGGCGAAAATATGTATCTTACCCTGCAAGGCGGTTTGGACCAACTGCAAGCGTGCAAAGGCGAGACGTTGGCGGAAAAATCGCAGGCGATGTCGCAAGGTATGCTCCTTGGCGCAAGGGGGAATTCGGGCGTTATTCTCTCGCAGCTTTTCTACGGACTTGCGGAAGGCTTGGCGGGTTTAGAAACGGCAGATTTACGGCAGTTTGGCAGCGCGTTAAAAATGGGCGTTAAATGCGCGTACGGCGCGGTTGCGCACCCCGTTGAAGGCACGATTTTGACGGTTGCGCGCGAAGCGGTAGAAAACGCTTGTCAAAAGTTTGACGCGGATATGACCGTGCAAGAATTTTTCGCAGGGTATCTTTACGAAATGAAAAAATCGTTGGAAAAGACTCCCGATTTGTTGGCGGTGCTCAAAGAGGCAGGCGTTATTGACAGCGGCGGCGCAGGGCTCGTGTATATTACCGAGGGATTCTGCAAAACCTTGGGTGGCGAGGAATTGGAAAACGAATTATCCGTGGCAGAAAGTAGCGCTAAAAAGGCGTTGGACCTTTCCAAATTCAACGAAAACACCGTAATGGTTTACGGCTATTGCACCGAATTTTTGTTGCAATTACAAACGAGTAAAACAGACGTAAACAACTTTGATTTAGAGGGATTGAAAGCGTTTTTGGAATCGGTTGGCGATTCGGTCGTGGCGTTCCAAACGGGTACGATTATCAAAATTCACGTACACACGCTGACGCCTTGGGTCGTTATGAAGGAATGCCAAAACTATGGCGAATTCTTGACGATAAAAATTGAAAATATGACTTTGCAGCACAACGAAACGGTCAAGGAAGAAAAGCCCGCGCATGCTCAAAAGGAGATTAAAAAACCCAAACGCGCGCGCAGAAAGTATGCGCTCGTTACCGTAGCAACGGGCGACGGGCTGAAAAAGACCTTTTTGGAAATGGGCGCAGACTACGTAATTTGCGGCGGGCAGACCAACAACCCGTCCTCCGAAGATTTCGTACAAGCGTTTGACGAAGTCAATGCCGATCACATTTTTGTATTGCCCAACAATGGCAACGTCATTTTGGCGGCAAATCAGGCGGCGAAAATCTATGCCGATTCAAAGGTTCACGTTATCGAAACGAAGAATATCGGACAGGGTTATTCCGCGCTTTCTATGCTCGATTACAGCGCAGACGACGTGGACGAAATCAAACAGTCCCTTTTGGAGAGTATTCAAAATACCGTTACGGGTATGGTCGCAAGGTCGGTACGTGATACCGCGCTGAACGGCGTAAACATTAAAAAAGACGAATATATGGGCTTTACTGACAAGACGATGTTGGTATGCGTGCCTAATAAAGTTGACGCGCTTTGCGCGTTGACGGAAAAGCTGAACGTTGGCGAAAAGGAATATTTCTTGGTTTCCTACGGCAAAGAGGCAACGGAAGCCGAAAAGGAAAGTTTCCGCGCGTACGTTTCGGATAAATATCCTATGGTGGAATTTTATGAAATTGACGGGGGGCAAGACGTGTACGATTTCTTGCTGATCGTAGAATAAATTAGAGGTGAAAAAATGAAAAAATACGTGATTGTTAGTGATTCTTGTTGCGATTTGAGTAAGGAACTCCGCGAAAAGTACGATATCGACTATATTCCGATGCACTTTTCCTACGAGGGGAAAGACTATGCCGCGGATATAGATTGGAAGGAGCTTTCCTTTAAAGATTTCTATGCGGAAATGCGCGCGGGGAAACGTATGATTACTTCGCAGGTAAACGCGCCGCAATATCGTGAGGTTTTTGAGAAATATATTGCAGACGGCTACGATATCTTGTCGATTTCTTGTTCGTCTGCGCTTTCCAATTCGGTAAAAGCAAGCTATATGGTACGCGATGAACTGCTTCAAAAGTATCCCGAAAGCAAAATCGTATGCGTGGACAGCTTGTCCTCTTGCTATGGTTTGGGCTTAATTTGTATCCGCGCGGCAGAACTTCGCGCAGAGGGCAAAACGATTGAAGAAACGGCGGCTTGGTTGGAAGAAAACAAGCTGACGGTCAACCAGGAATGTACGCCTGAAAGCTTGACGTATTTGAAGAAAGCGGGCAGAGTAAGCGCAATGAGCGCCTTCTTCGGCGGGTTGCTCAGCGTAAAACCGATTTTGATTTCGGACGTAAACGGTCAGAACGCCGCGGTGGAAAAGGTAAAGGGCAGAATGACGTCGATTAAACGTCTTGCGGAACGCGTTAAGGAAGAATACGTGCGCGTGCCCCATCAAAGAATTGTCGTTGTGCACGCAGATTGTGAAAACGATGCAAACACGTTGAAGAATTTGGTGGCGGAAGCGCTTGCAGGGGAGGACGTTACGATTGATATGGGTTACATCGGTCCCATCATCGGCGCGTCGGCGGGCCCTGGTACGCTTGCCGTATATTTCTACGGAAAAGAAGTTACTTTTAATTCTAAGGCAAACTAAAAAAGGGAGCGGCTTTCAACAGTCGCTTTTCTTATGCGAAAGTTATTTTCTACATTTTACTTTACAAACGCGGAAAAATGTGATATAATATAACAATGAAATAAAAAGTCGCGTCGATTAAGGCGCGAACAAAGGAGAAAGTAATTTTGGAAAAGAGAACGGAAACACAAGAAACGGTTGTCTCACAAAAGAAGAAAAAGGAACCGAAGGAATTTAAAGTTCCCAGCCGCAGAAAACCGATTTATAAGGTTTTTCAGCAGGTTATGAAACTGCTGTATAAAAAACCGACGATTATTAACCTTGCAGGGGAGCTGGCAGACAAGAGTATCGTGGTTGCCAATCACTCGGCAAAGAGCGGACCTCCCGCTTTGGATATGTACTATCCCAAATTTACGGTAAAATGGGGCGCGCACGAAATGCTTGGAAATTATTCCAGCAGAAAGGCGTATCTTCGCGATATTTTGTATATTAAAAAATGCGGTAAAAAGCCGGGGTTTGCAACGTCGTTCAAGGCGGGTGTAATGGCGTTTTTCTCTTTGCGTATTTACAGAGGGATGCGTATTATGCCTACCTATCAGGACGGGCGTTTTGCAACCACCTTGCGCAACAGCGTACAGGTCCTTGACGCAAATATGTCCGTTATGGTTTATCCTGAAAACTCTAACAACGGCTATAAAGACGTTTTGACGGAATGTTTCCCCGGGTTTGTAATGCTTGCGGAAAAATACTACCGCCAAAAGGGTGAAGATTTACCGATTTATCCCGTGCATTACAGCATCAAAAAGCGGATTATGGTTATCGGAAAACCTCTGTACGTACAAGATATGGTAAAGGAAGGCTTGGATAGATACCAAATCGCGCAACGCTATTGCGAGGCAATCAATCAGTTGTATTTTGACCACGTGCAAAACGCACCGGAAAAAGGTAGAAAAAAGAAAGACAAAAAGGCAAAAAAGGCGGAGCAAAAGCAGCAATCCGCTGAAAATAAATAACATACAAATAAGGAAGACGGTATGAGTACGTATATTAAGGACAATTTTTTATTGACGAATAAAACTGCGGAAAAATTATATTTCGGTTATGCCAAAGATATGCCGATTTTCGACTATCATTGTCATCTGCCCGAAAAGCAAATTCTGGAAAATAAGACCTTTAACGACGTGTACGAAGTTTGGCTTGCAGGCGACCATTACAAATGGCGTTTGATGCGCAACTACGGCGTGAACGAAGAATATATCACGGGCAATAAATCGAACAAAGAAAAATTTATTGCATATTGTACCGCGCTCGGCACGGCGTTTGGCAACCCTTTGTACCATTGGTCGCAGGTAGAACTCAAAGAGTTCTTTAATTGTGAACTCGAAATCAATGCGGAAAACGCCGAGCTTATTTGGGATTGGTGTAACGAATATATTCGCTTGAATAACGTTACCCCTCAAAGGCTGATTGAACAGTCCAACGTTACCCATATTTTCACGACGAACGAAGTATTCGACGACCTTTCCACGTTCACGAAAATCGCGGAAAAAGGATATAAATTCAAGGTAATTCCCGCTTTCCGTGGGGACAAAATTATGAACGTCGACGCAGTTGGATATTGCGACCAGCTTGCAAAATTAGAGGCGTTGACGCAGCCGATTAACAGTATTGACGATTTGATGACGGCGCTTGAAACCCGCTTGCAGGCGTTTATTGCGGTAGGCACGACGGCGAGCGACATCTCCGTGGAAAGAGTATATCCCGTCCCGACGGCAGACGAAGCTAACGCCGTACTTTGCAAGGTAAAGGCGGGGGGCGTACCGACGGAAACCGAGGCGGAAATTTTCAAGGGCTACCTTACGTACGCGCTCATGAAAATGTACGCGCGCTATAACATTTCGACGGAATTGCACGTGGGGGCAATGCGTAATAACAATACGCAAATGCTCAAAAAGCTCGGCTTGGATACGGGTTACGATTCGATATCGGATGAAAACAGCATCAAGACGATGTCTAGACTTTTCGATAAACTCAACGACGAAAACCTTCTGCCTAAGACCATCGTGTTCAATCTCAACCCGAAGATGAACGCGGAAATTATGACCTTAATCGGCGCTTTCCAGAGCGACGAGGCACGCGGTAAAATGCAATACGGTCCCGCTTGGTGGTTCTTGGATAACAAAGTCGGTATGGAAAAGCACTTGCTCGATTTGACGGCAACGGGGCATATTGCGGCGTTTGTCGGTATGTTGACGGACAGCCGTTCGTTGCTTTCTTATCCTCGTCATCACTACTTCCGTCGTATTTTGTGTAATTATCTTGGAAGCATGATGGAAAAGGGCGAAATGACGCAAAACGAGGCGCTTGTAGGCAAAGTCGTGCAAGATATTTGCTATCATAACTCGATTGCTTATTTCAGAATGAAGTAAAACTATAATAAAACGGTGGAGATACGTATGTTATACGTTGCCACAAAAAAGGGACGGAGTACCGTCCTTTTTTATTATCCATGTATTTTATTGTAAAAGCGCAAAAAAGAAGAAAAATCTTACAAAAACCGCCGTTTTTCCCGCTGTTTGGTTGACAGACTTCCGTCTTTTATGATATAATCATAAAAATCGATACAAAAATACAAAAAAATCGAAAAAATCAATCGAGTGAGGGAGATTGAAAAAATGGCGTTTGATTACGTGATATTGGCGATATACGCGCTGAGTATGGTAGGGATTGCGATTTACACCCGAAAGCGTTCGTCGTCGGTAAACGACTTCTTATTGGCGGGCAAAGGACTGAACGGTTGGATGACGGCGTTTGCTTACGGCACGACGTATTTCTCGGCGGTTATTTTCATTGGTTACGCAGGGAATTTTGGTAAAAAATACGGCTTGGCCGCTACGTGGATTGGGATAGGGAACGCCATTATCGGTTCTTTGTTTGCTTGGCTCGTGCTTGCAAAACGCACCAAAAAGATGACGACCCGTCTGTCGGCGAAAACCATGCCTGAATTTTTTGAAAAACGGTACGGCAGTCAGCGCTTAAAACTCGTTTCGGCGGTCATTATATTCCTGTTTTTAATTCCCTATTCTGCGTCCGTATACAACGGGCTGAGCTCGCTGTTCACGATTGTGTTCGGACTTCCGGGTTGGATAATCATGGTGGCGCTGGCGGCACTCACGGCGTTGTATCTCTTCTTCGGCGGATATTTCGCAACGGCGCTCTCCGACTTTATTCAAGGCATTATTATGCTGATTGGCGTGGTTGCGATGGTGTTCTGCTTTATGAACCACAATAACGTTAATTGGAATTTGCAGGAGCTTGTCAACACAAAGGGATTGGGTTGGTTTACCTTTTCCAGCTCGAATAAGGGATTGTACGGCAACACCGTTTCTCTGCTGTCTTTGGTTATGCTTACGTCGTTCGGCGTATGGGCGTTGCCACAGACGATACATAAATATTACGCAGTCCGCGATGACAAAGCCATTATGCAAGGTACGGTGGTAAGCACGTTGTTTGCGCTCATTATCGGCTTTGGCGCGTATTTCACGGGCGCGCTGTCCTATTACTTCTCTGGTGAACTTGCGGGGGTGGCAGGGGACAACGTGATTCCGCACATGATAAAAATCGTTATTCCTACGGGGCTTGTCGGGGTACTTGCCGTGCTGATTTTATCGGCGAGTATGTCCACCCTCTCGTCGGTATCCCTTGCGTCTGCGTCCGTCGTTGCCGTGGATATTTACAAAGGCAAAATCAACAAAAATGCGTCCGATAAACGTGTGAATTGGACAATGAAAATTCTCTGTCTTGTATTTGTGGCAATCTCGGTTGTGTTGGCAATTTTAAACGAACAGTTTGAAATTTCCGCCATTGCTTATCTCATGGGGCTTAGTTGGGGTGTTTTGGCGGGTTGTTTTATGGGCCCGTACGTGCTCGGTCTGCTTTGGAAAAAGGTAACCCGCCCGGCGGTATGGGCGTCGATTATCGGTACGCTCGTACTTACGGTTGCCCTCATATTTTTCTTCGGCTACCATAAAAACGGTTTCAACGCCACCTTTGGTTTGGCGTTAAAGGACGGTATCGGTTGTTCGCCTATGATTGGCGTCATCTGTATGGCGTATTCCATGATTGTGACGTTCTTGGTTAGCCTGTGCACAAGAAAACCCGAGGAAAAAATTCTGTCCGTTGCATTTACTTCAAAAAACATAAACGAAAAGGAAAACGTATGATTTGGTCTAAGGAAGAAACCCTCCCTCGCGCGGAGATGGAACAATTACAGCTCGCAAGATTAAAGGAAACGGTGGCAAGGGTATATGAAAAAGTACCCTATTACCGTGCCAAAATGCAAGAAAAGGGACTTGCGCCCGAAGATATTAAGACGTTGGACGACTTAAAGAAACTCCCGTTTACGACCAAGCAGGATATGCGCGCCACCTATCCGTTCGGCTTGTTTGCCGTGGAAAAAGACGAGCTCGTGCGTATCCACGCCAGCTCTGGGACGACGGGTAAACCGACGGTTGTAGGCTATACGCAAGGGGATTTGGAAACGTGGACGGATTGCGTTTCCCGTATCGCTTGCATGGGTGGAGCGACGAAAAAGGACGTAGCGCAGATTTGTTTTGGCTACGGTATGTTCACGGGCGCGTTCGGTCTGCATTACGGCTTGGAAAAAATCGGCGCGGCAATCGTGCCCTCGTCCACGGGTAACACCGAAAAACAGTTGATGTTTATGCAAGATTTCGGCACGTCCTTGCTCGTGGCAACGCCGTCGTATGCTCTGCGTATCGCGGAAGTGGCGCAAAGCTTAGGGATTGACCCGAAAAAAGATTTAAAGGTAAAAACGGCATTGGTAGGGAGCGAACTACTCACCGACGCTATGCGTGAGGAAATGCACGCCGTATGGGGGGAGGACGTGCGCATTACGTCTAACTACGGTATGAGCGAATTGATGGGACCCGGTGTTTCGGGCGAATGCTTAGAGCATTGCGGTATGCACATCAACGAGGACTACTTTATCCCCGAAATTATCGACAGCGAAACGGGCGAGGTTTTGCCCGCAGGGGAAAAGGGCGAGCTTGTCATCACGTGTATCAAAAAAGAGGGCTTGCCTCTTATACGGTATCGGACGAAAGACGTCACCCGCCTCTTTTACGAGCCTTGCGCTTGTGGCAGAACGACCTGTCGTATGGAAAATCCCTCGGGGCGTAGCGACGATATGCTCAAAATTCGCGGTGTCAACGTATTCCCCGGTCAGATTGAGGAAGTGGTGCTTTCCGTCGAGGAACTCGGTCCTCATTACGAGATTATCGTGGAGCGCGAGGGTTATTCGGACAAATTGACCGTCCGCGTCGAGCTCAACAAGGAAACGGACTCTTTTGCGGAATTGCAACGCATCGAAAACGTCACGCGCAATAAATTAAAAGTCGTGCTTGGTTTGGATGCGAAAATCCGTCTGGAATCGCCCAACACCTTGCAGCGTTTTGAGGGGAAAGCAAAGCGCATCAAAGATTTGCGGAATAAACAATAAGGGGGCATACGTATGGTAACGAAACAGATTTCCGTGTTTATCGAAAACAGAAAAGGACGCCTTGGCGAAGTGCTGGACGTTTTGAGAGAAAGTAGGGTAAATATTATTTCCATGAGCCTTGCCGACACGGCAGAATACGGGTTGCTCCGCATTATATCGGACAAACCGCAGGAGGGGAAAACGGCGCTTTCTTCGGCGGGTTTTTCCAGTATGCTGACGGACGTGTTTATCGTAAGCGTTCCGCACGAGCCGGGCGCGTTGCAAAAGATTCTGCACGTCATTTCCGACGAGGAACTCAGCGTGGAATATATGTACGGGCTGTCCGTGGACAGCGGAGAGGCGTCTATCGTTGTAAAAATTTCCGATTTGTCAAAAGCGGACAAAGTGTTTGCAAAATATGGCATACGAACCCTTGGCTACAACGATTTACTATAAAACGATAAAACAAAACCCCGTCTGTATCAACAGACGGGGATATTTTTTGCCGTTTGGCAATGCTTATTCGGTGGTGTAGTTATCGAAATAGCCTTGGATAAAGACGATAGGCGTACCCTTGTCGCCCGAACCGCTGGTCAAATCGCAAAGCGAACCGATAAGGTCGGTCAAACGTCTGGGGGTAGTACCCTCGGACGCCATTTTACCGTACAGATTGTCGTCTTTCGCCTTAATTTTGTCCTTGATTGCGTTCTTCAATTCTTCGCCCGAAAGGGAAGAGAATTCGTTGTCCGCAAGGTATTTCAGTTTCAATTCGTTAGGCGTACCTACGAGCCCGGAAGTATAGGCAGGGGATACGACGGGGTCGGCAAGTTCCCAAATTTTACCTACGGGGTCTTTGAATGCGCCGTCGCCATACACCATAACTTCCACCGTTTTGCCCGTAGCGTCGTAGATGTTTTTCTGAATTGCGTCTACGATAGGCTGGCAGTTGCGGGGGAAGAGCTTAACTTGGTCTTCCGTTGCCTTGTTCGAGCCGAGCAAGCCGTAATTTTCATTGTAACCGCTACCGTTTACGGGAGCGTTCAAAATTTCGTCCAAACCGAACACGCGTTCCGCGCCCGCCGCTTTTAAAAGGCGTTTCGTTCTCGCTCTGCTGTGGATATCGCAAGAGATTACGTTTTTGGTATAATGCAGGATAGCGCGACAATCGTTTGCAAAGATAATTTCCGCCTCCGCACCGCTTTCCTTAATCAAGTTTTCGTAATATTCTACGTAATCGATACCCGTGAAGGTGTGCTTTTCATAGCCGAACAATTCGCGGTATTTTTTGAGGTCCAAAACGTCGCGGTAGGGGTCAACGCCCTTCTCGTCGAGCGCGTCCAACGAAATCAAATGGTTGCCTACTTCGTCGGAGGGATAGGAGAGCATCAAAACGATTTTCTTTGCGCCCTTTGCGATACCGCGCAGACAAATAGCAAAACGGTTACGGCTTAAAATAGGGAAGATAACCCCGACCGTTTCTCCGCCGAGCTTTGCCTTGACGTCGGCTGCGATATCGTCCACGGACGCATAGTTGCCTTGCGCGCGTGCTACAATCGCTTCCGTCATCGCGATAATATCTCTATTTTGAATTTCAAAGCCCGCGTCTTTAGACGCCTCTAAAACGGAATCGGTAACGATTTTGACGATATCGTCGCCGTTACGGATAATGGGGGCGCGTACACCACGGGATATAGTACCGATCATACGACTCATAAAATAAACACTCCTTTGTTTATGCCGATCACTCGGTTTTTCAAACATTTATCATTATATAACAAAGCAAGACGACTGTCAAGTTTTTTTTGATATTTTTGTCGTACTTTCTTATTCGTTTTTTTTATGCAAAATATTTGTTTTCATTAAGGATAGCCTGTACGGGTATTTTTTTGTTCAACCACTTGAAAAAGTGGAAAAGATATGCTATAATAACTTTAAACTAATTTAGAGGTGTTTTTTTATGCAAATGAAGAACGAAATGACGGAATACGAACGTAAAATCAAGCGCGTTGCAATATCAGAAGAGGAAATTGCCGCGGCAATCAAAAAAGCGGGCGCAGAAATCAGCGCGGAATACGAGGGGAAACCGTTGCTGCTTGTCAGTATTTTAAAGGGGGCGTTTGTATTTATGGCGGACTTGTGTCGCGCCGTTACAATCCCGCACGACATCGATTTTATGTGCGCGAAGAGCTATTATGCAGGCACCGAATCTTCGGGCGTTGTAAAAATCACGATGGACCTTGTCCACGAGGTTAAAGATTATCACGTCGTTATCGTTGAGGATATTGTCGATACGGGTAGAACGCTTAGCGATATTATCAAGCTGTTAAAGGCGCGCGAACCGCTCTCGCTCAAAGTCGTTACGTTGCTTGATAAGCCCAGCCGTCGTTTGGTTGATTTTAAAGCGGACAAAGCGCTGTTTACGATTCCCGATTTCTTTGTAATCGGCTACGGTTTAGACTGCGACGAAAAATACCGTAACCTTCCTTATATTGCAGAATACGGCGAATAAGATATCGAAAACAAAGCAAAAACACGCTCAAATCGAGCGTGTTTTTCGTTTTTCAAACGGTTACTTTTCCTCTTGATTGGAAGAGGTTGCAAGGGTAAACGTAAATTCGATTTTTTTATTTGCTTCACGCATTGCTTGCACGAAAGCGTCGTTTTGGTCGGGGCAAATGGAAAGAACCATATATTCTTCCCCAACGAAAACCGTCAGCTTTTTGGTGTCGCTATCCAGCTCGATTTTTGTGACGTCCTTGATTAAATAGCGGCTCTTAACAAACCCGAAGCGCGAGATATAATGCTTGTCGGTGACCTCGTATTGCGATTTTATCAAAACGGAAATGATAAAGGCAATGGCAAACAAGCAAATGGCGATAAGCAAGGGGGATTGCAGAGCGTCGATAAACTCGTCAATTCCTTCGTGCCAAATACGATAAATACTTACCGCCAACCCCGCTGCGCACAAAACAAGCGCCACAATCAGCAGTATTTTCATCGTTGTCGTAAATCTATACTTAAAGGATTTTATGTTTTTTTGTTGCGTGGAATTCTTCATACCATTATTATAACACGTCCAAACAAAAAAAGCAACCGTAAAAGGACGGGGAAAGTGTCGAAGAAAGAAAAAGCGTGAAAAAATTCTTGCGTTTTTTAAGAGAAAATAGCGTTTGGTACTTGCAAAATATGGCGTAAAGATGTATAATAAATACGTATGAGCGAAATGAAAGAAGAACAACTGCATGCGGAGGATGCCGCCGTCATCGAACGTGAGAAAAAACAGTTCGTAAAAATGACGCAAACGCGTATGTCCAAGCTGATTATCAGCTTGGGTATCCCCACGACGCTGAGTATGATGGTCACGTCGCTTTACAATTTGGCGGATACCTATTTTGTATCATTGCTTAAAAACGATGCAATCACCGCGGCGGCAAGCAATTTGTTGGCGTTGATGTCGATTATTCAGGCAATCGGTTTCACGTTCGGTATGGGCAGCGGAAATCTCGTATCCCGTTTGCTTGGCAAACGCGACAGAGAGGGGGCAGATAAAGTCTTTTCGTCCACGCTCGTTGTGTCGTGTATCTGCGGATTGTTGATTTTAGGGTTAGGCTTTGCGTTCTTTACGCCCATGCTGAAATTGCTTGGCTGTAAAGACGCAGCAACGCTAATGCACGCCAAAGATTATGCAAAATGGCTGTTGGTGGCGGCTCCCTTTATGTGTATGTCGTTCGTTTTGAATAACGTATTGCGCGCGGAAGGGAAAGCGGTGCTTTCCATGATAGGCTTAGTCGCGGGTGCGGTTATTAACGTCGTATTAGACCCGATTTTAATTTTAAATAAAGGTCTTTTGCCTTTCGGCGCAGGGCTGGGAATCGAGGGCGCGGCAATCGCGACGTGCACCAGCCAAGTTATCAGTTTTGGCGTTTTGCTGTTCATGTTTTTGTCCAGAAAGACGATTGTGCGTTTCCGCTTTAAATCGATTTCTCGTAAATTTACCGTCTATAAGGACGTTTTGGCGACGGGCTTTCCGTCGTTCTGTCGACAAATCCTCGCCAGCCTTTGTACGGTATTTTTAAACAACGCCGCTTACGATTGCGGTATAGCGAAGTACGGCACGTTTGAAGGCGGCAGCGCGGCGCAGACGGCGCTTGGCGTTGTAAACAAAGTCTTTATGTTGGCGTTTTCACTCTCGCTCGGTATCGGGCAGGGGTATCAGCCCGTTTTGGGGTATAATTACAGCGCAAAACGGTTTGACCGCGTAAAATCGGCGTATTTGTTTACATTGGTATTTTCCACGATCGTAATGACGGTATTTGCGACGGTTTGTGCAATCTTTGCCAAACAAGTCGTGGGGATATTTAACGTGTCGCCAATGGCAAAAGAAATCGGCGCGTTGTCCCTTCGGTTGCAATGTATTTGTATGCCGTTACTGCCCTTAAACTTTATGGCGGGGCTGACCTATCAATCGGTAGGAAACAAAGCGCTTGCGTCCTTGCTTTCGGTGTCTAGACAAGGTTTGTTCTACATACCTGCGGTATTGATTTTACCCGAAATTTTAGGTTTGCTCGGCGTACAAATGTGTCAATCGGTAGCAGACGCCTTTGCGTTTGTGTTCGCGATTCCGTTTACGTTTATGTTCTTTAACACGCTAAAAAAAGAACAGGCAAAGGTTATCAATGAAGAAAAAAACTCTAAGGAGAATTTAGAATAATGGAAAAATGTATTCCCGTAGTCGTTATCAAAGAACTGTCCGAAACGGATAAAATCTTGTCGGCGCTTAAAAGCAACGGCATCAACTGCGCAGAAATCACTTTCCGTACCGCGTGCGCGGCTGAGGCGATTGCATACGCTTGCAAAAACTATCCCGATATGAGCATCGGCGCTGGTACGGTTATCAACGCAGAGCAATGCGAGGCGGCGTTGAAAGCGGGCGCGCAGTTTATCGTATCGCCCGGTTTGTCCGTTGCGGTTGCAAAAATCTGTAACGAACGCAATATTCCGTACTACCCCGGTTGCGTAACGCCCACCGAGATTATGGCAGCGTTAGAGCTTGGCATCACGACGGTAAAATTCTTCCCCGCAAACGTTTACGGCGGATTGAAAGCGATGAAAGCGTTGGCTGCACCCTTCCCGCAGATTAAATTTATCCCTACGGGTGGCGTGGACAGAAGTAACATTGACGAATTCTTGGCTTGGGACAAAATCGCGGCAATCGGCGGTAGTTTCTTCGTAAAGGAAGCGTTGGAAAAATACCAAGGCTAATTGCCCATTAAAAACAGAAAACAATTAAGGAGAAATGCAATGAAAAAAATCGTAACTTTTGGCGAACTTATGCTCCGTCTTGCGCCCGAAAACTATCTTCGTTTCGTGCAGAGCGATAAATACGAGGCAACCTTCGGGGGCGCGGAGGCGAACGTAGCGGTATCGCTTGCAAACTACGGTATGGACGTAGCGTTCGTAACCAAACTTCCCTCCCACGAAATCGGTCAGGCGGCGGTAAACTCTCTGCGTAAATTCGGCGTAGATACCTCTAAAATCGTTCGCGGTGGCGAAAGAGTAGGTATTTATTACTGCGAAAAAGGCGCGTCCCAGCGTCCTTCCAAGGTTATTTACGACCGCGCGTACAGCTCGATTGCAATGGCGAAGAAAGGGGATTTTGATTGGGATAGCATTTTTGAGGGGGTAGAGTGGTTCCACTTTACGGGTATCACCCCGGCTCTGTCCGACGACACGGCAGAGATTTGCTTGGAGGCTTGCAAAGCGGCAAAGGAAAGAAACATCACGATTTCTTGCGACTTGAACTTCCGTAAAAAGCTCTGGACGAAGGAAAAAGCAGGGCAAGTTATGGACAAGCTCTGCCACTATATCGATTACTGTATCGCAAACGAAGAAGACGCGAAAGACGTTTTCGGTATCGAAGCGGACAACACCGATATCTATGGCGGTAAGTTGGACAGAAACGGCTACATTTCCGTTGCAAAGAAATTGACCGATAGATTTAACTTTAAGGGCGTTGCAATTACCTTGCGTGAGAGCAAGAGCGCGAACGACAACGATTGGTCGGGTATGCTTTATACGGGTGGCGAAGCGTATTTCTCGAAGAAATATTCTATGCACATCGTTGACCGCGTAGGCGGTGGCGACAGCTTTGGCGGCGGTTTGATTTACTCGCTTGTCAACGGCTACGACGCGCAGAGCGCGATTGAATTCGCGGTTGCGGCAAGCTGTTTGAAACACTCCATCGAGGGCGACTACAACATGGTATCCGTTGCGGAAGTAAAGAACCTTGCAGGTGGCGACGCAAGCGGTCGTGTGCAGAGATAATCGAAAATAATTTAATAGGTATATAACATATTAGAACCCCAACACGTTTGTGTTGGGGTTCTAATATAAAGAAAAACGGCGATTTTTTAATTCGCCGTTTTTTCAAAACTTATTTACTAAATTTTTCTTTCGCCGTATAGTGGGTATGCAGCAATTCGTGCGCCTTGTGCGAGTTGGGCTCGCCCAAATACTCTTCGTACAGCTTTGCAATCTGCGGATTTTTATGCGAGCAACGGAGCAACTTGCTCTCGTCTTCCTGATAAAGAGCCGCCGCGCGCTTTGCCTTAAAGGTGTCAAGGATATCCGCGTCCTCGTTAGGAAGGAAACAAGGCTGTACGTAGGGCTGACCACCGCCTGCAACGCAACCGCCGGGGCAACCCATAATTTCGATAAAGTGGTATTCGCTCGTGCCGCTTGCAATTTGGTCGAGTAACACTTTCGCGTTCTTCATACCGTGCGCAACGGCAACCTTAATTTCCTTACCGCCGAGGTTATAGCTTGCCTCTTTAATGCCTTGCAAACCGCGAACCTCTTGCAGAGCGGAACGGTCGATTTCTTCGCCCGTCAGCTTGTACGCCGCCGTTCTAAGCGCCGCTTCCATAACGCCGCCCGTCGTACCGAAGATAACGCCCGCGCCCGTGTAATCGCCAACCACGTCGTTGTCGAATTCCGCGTCGGGCAGTTTTACAAAGTTAATACCAGAACGCTTGATAAGCTTACCAAGCTCTCTCGTGGTCAACACCGCGTCCACGTCAGCAAGTCCGTTGACGGACAGTTCGGGACGTTCTTTTTCGTATTTCTTCGCCGTACAAGGCATAATCGAAACAACGAACATATCCTTGGGGTCGATGCCGTTCTTTTCGCAATAATAGCTCTTCAAAATCGCGCCGAACATTTCGTGGGGGGATTTGCAAGAGGAAAGGTGGGGCAAAAACTCGCCGTAATTGTATTCGGCGTAATTTACCCAACCGGGGGAACAAGAGGTAATCATAGGCAGCTTGCCGCCGTTTTGAATTCTGCTCAGCAGTTCCGTCGCCTCTTCCATAATCGTCAAATCCGCCGCAAAGTTCGTATCGAACACCTTTTTAAAACCAAGGCGTTTGAGCGCCGCAACCATTTTGCCCGTTACCAAAGAGCCAATCGGCATACCAAACTCTTCGCCGAGCGCCGCGCGTACCGCGGGGGCGGTCTGTACTACAACGTACTTGCCCGCTTTCATCGCCGCGTCAACCTTGTCGATTTCGGAAACCTCCATCAACGCGCCCGTAGGGCAAACGCTGACGCATTGACCGCAAAGGATACAAGGGGAGGTTGCAAAGCTTCTGTTTTCCGCAGGGGCAACGATGGTGTTAAAACCACGCTTTTCAAAGCCCAAAATGCCCAGTCCGTGCGCATTTTTACATCTTTCAACGCATCTACCGCAAAGGATGCATTTGGACGTATCTCTAACGATAGAGGGGGTAAGGCGGTCGAGCGTCGTCGGGGTTTGTTCGCCTTGGTACATATCGTCGCGCGCGCCCGTCACTTTCGCCACGTGCAACAGTTCGCACTTGCCGTTCTTGTCGCATTGCTGACAGTTTTTGTTGTGGTTAGAGAGCAAAAGCTCTACCGAAGATCTTCTTGCCGCCGTTGCTTTGGGGGAGGAAATGGTAATTTCCATACCGTCCGCAACGGGGTATACGCAGGACGCAACCAAACCGCGCGCGCCCGTCGCTTCGACAAGACACACACGGCACGAGCCTTTGGAACACTCGCCGTGGTTATACGCGCAAAGGGAGGGGATTTCAAAGCCGCATTGTTTCGCCGCTTCCAAAATCGTCAAGCCCGCGTCCACTTCAAAGGGGATACCTTCAATTTTAATATTGATTTTTGCCATTGTCTATATCCTCCTTATTTTTTCACGATAGCCTTAAACTTACAGGTAGCGATACACATACCGCACTTGATACACTTTTCTTGGTCGATGGTGTATGCGGGCAATTTCTTGCCAGGCGCAACGTAATCGGTCTTGACAAACGCATTGACGGGGCAAGCTCTCGCGCAGACGCCACAACCAAAACACTTATCTTTTTCAATCGAATATTCCATCAAATTCTTGCAGATATGCGCGGGGCATTTCTTGTCTACGATATGCGCTACGTATTCATCGCGGAAATGTTTCAAGGTCGAAAGTACGGGGTTGGGCGCCGTTTGTCCCAAACCGCAAAGGGAATTGCTCTTGACGTTTTCCGCAAGGTTTTCTAATTCGTCGAGGTCTTTCATCGTCGCTTTGCCGTCGGTAATCTTCGTCAAAATTTCCAACATGCGTTTCGTGCCGATACGGCAGGGGGTACATTTCCCGCACGATTCGTCGCAGATAAATTCCATATAGAATTTCGCAACGTCCACCATACAGTTGTCTTCGTCCATAACGATAGCCCCGCCCGAGCCCATCATGGAGCCCTTCGCAACGAGGTTGTCAAAGTCGATAGGGGTGTCCAAATCCTCTTCGGTCAAACAACCGCCCGAGGGACCACCCGTCTGAATCGCCTTAAACTTCTTTCCGTCGGGGATACCGCCGCCGATATCGTAAATGAGTTCGCGCAAGGTCGTACCCATGGGGATTTCCACCAAACCGACGTTGTTGATTTTACCGCCGAGTGCGAAAACCTTCGTGCCCTTCGATTTTTCCGTGCCGTGCGCTGCAAACGCCGCCGCGCCCTCACGCAAGATATAAGGTACGCAAGCCAGCGATTCTACGTTGTTGATAATGGTCGGTTTGTCCCACAAGCCCTTCACCGCAGGGAAAGGGGGACGGGGACGGGGCATACCGCGCTGACCTTCAATCGAGTTCAACAGCGCCGTTTCTTCCCCGCAAACGAACGCGCCCGCGCCCAAACGCAAATGCACGCGGAACGAGAAATCCGTACCCAAAATATTGTCGCCGAGCAAGCCCAATTCTTCCGCTTGTTTAATAGCAAGGCGCAAACGATTAACGGCGATAGGGTATTCTGCGCGGACGTAGAAATAACCGTTTTGCGCGCCGATTGCATAGCCCGCAATCATCATACCTTCGATAACGGCAAGGGGGTTACCTTCCAAAATCGAACGGTCCATAAACGCGCCGGGGTCGCCTTCGTCGCCGTTACAAACGACGTATTTTTCCCCTTCGGGTTGCGCGTAAGCAAACTGCCATTTTCTGCCCGACGGGAAACCGCCGCCACCACGCCCGCGAAGTCCGGAATCGAGCACTTCTTTGATAACGTCCTCACGGCTCATTTGCAATGCGCGCGCTAAGCCTTGGAAAGCGCCCGCGCCGAGGCTTTCTTGGATGTCCTCGGGGTTGATACTGCCACAGCCGTGCAGAGCGATACGCACTTGCTTTTTATAGAAATTAATATCTTCTTGTTTGGTCACCTTTTGCGCGGTGTTGGGGTCGACGTACAAAAGACGGTCGATGATTTCGCCGTTTTCGATGTCCTTTTCCACGATTTCCGCAACGTCTTCAATCTGCACAAGACGGTAAAGGGTATCTTCGGGATAGATTTTTACGAACGGACCTTGCGAACAGAACCCAAAACAACCTACTTGATTGACGGTTACTTTATCGCCGAGGTTTTTCTCAGCGATAATCTTGTTGAACTCCGCCGTGATTTCGTCCGCGCGTGAAGAAAGACAGCCCGTACCGCCACAAAGTACGATATGGCGTTTGTTGTCTGCGCCCGTGAATTTCGCGCTCAAACAGGAGGCGCACTTGTTACGAACTTGGTTTAACTCGTCAAAATTCTTAATCATTATGCGTTAGCCTCCATATCTTTATATTCTTTCACTACTTTGGGGACTGCGTCCACGCTCAATTTGGGGTAAACCTTACCGTTGATGGTAACGGCAGGGGCGATACCGCACGCGCCGATACAACGCAGAGCGTCCAAAGTAAACAATCCGTCCGCCGTTGTTTCGCCGGGCTTGATGCCGAGCAATTCGGAGAATTTATCCAAAACCTGCTGCGCGCCTTTAACGTAGCACGCCGTACCAAGGCATACGCCGATGACGTATTTCCCCTTAGGCGTCAACGAGAAGAAGGAATAAAAGGTAACCACGCCGTAGATTTCCGCAACGGAAATGCCCGTGCGCGCAGAAACGATTTCTTGCACTTCGAGGGGGATATACCCGTATTCTTTTTGGATGTCGCTCAAAATCATCATAAGCGGTGTTTTTTCATTGGCGTATCTGTCGCAAATTTCATTGATTTTTTGGACAGCCGCCGCTTGCAAATGCGCCATAGTAGCCTCCTTAAAGTAGATATGTGATTTTACTCATACAAAATTATTATACTATATTTATAAGGTAAAGTCAATAGACAAAAATGCAATAGCGAAAAATTTATCGATTGAGCGATTTATTATTTGGCAAAATGACGAAAAAGGGGAATAGCGCGCAAAAAAACCGCCCCCGATAAGGGGCGGTTGTACGATTTTGCAACGTATGGATTAACCGACGATAAGGTTAACCAATCTGCCTTTGACGATGATGCACTTTTTAACCGTCTTGCCTTCAAGCAAGGGCGCAATTTCCGCATGCGCGCAAACGGTTGCCTGCATTTCTTCGGTCGTCATATTTTCCGAAAGCATCATCTTCGCTTTAATTTTGCTGTTTACTTGTACGGCGTATTCTACTTCGTCTTTAACGAGGGCGCTTTCGTCGAACGCGGGATAGCTTTCCTTGAAGACGGAGTTCTTATTACCGCAACGTTCCCACAATTCTTCCGAGAAATGGGGAGCGAAGGGGGCGAACATACGCACAAGGTCGAGGGCGCATGCCTTATAGAAGGCTACGTTCTTATCCGCAACTTCGCTGTCGTATTTTTGCATAGCGTTGACGTATTCCATCAAACGGGCAACGGAGGTGTTGAACGAAAATTCTTCCACGTCGCGCGTGATATTTTTAATGGCGTAATGCTTTGCGTAGTTGAGCGTTTTTTCCGCTACCGTCATATCGGTACGGGTATTTTCCGCGGACAGTTCGTTCGCTTTCAAAACGATACGTTCCACGCGGTCGGCAAACTTCGCAACCGACTTAATACCGTCGTCGCTCCAAGGACCGCCCTCGGTATAGCTAAAACCGAACATCAAATACAGACGGAACATATCCGAACCGTATTCGTCGATATACGTATCGGGGGATACGACGTTGCCGTGCGATTTGGACATACGGTTGCCGTCGGGGCCGAGGATAATGCCTTGGTGGACCAAACGCTTAAACGGTTCGTCAAAATCAAGGTAACCCATATCACGCAACGCTTTCGTGATAAAACGCGCGTACAAAAGGTGCATACAAGCGTGCTCCGAACCGCCTACGTACACGTCAACGGGGAGCATTTTGTTTGCGATATCGCGAGAGAAAGCGCGCTTGTCGTTGTGCGCTTCGGGATAGCGCAAATAATACCAGCTCGAACATACGAAGGTGTCGAGGGTATCGGGGTCGCGCGTTGCTTTCCCGCCACACTCGGGGCAGGTACAATTCATAAAGCCTTCGTGGCCAGCCAAGGGCGAACGTCCGGTCGGACGGAATTCCACGTCGTAGGGGAGCTTTACAGGCAATTCCTTTTCAGGAACGGGCACCGTACCGCATTTTTCGCAATAAATCATAGGGATAGGCGCGCCCCAATAACGTTGACGGGATACCGACCAGTCGCGCAGACGGTAATTGATTTTTTTACCGCCTTTGCCAATTTTGGAAAGGTGTACGGCAATCGCTTCGCGCGCGTCGTCGCCCGACAGACCGTCAAAGCTTCCGCTGTTTACCAAAATACCGTCCTCGGTATAGGGCAACGTCGTTTCTCCGCCGACCTTTTGGATGACCTGCGTTACGGGCAAGCCGTATTTCTTTGCGAAAGCGTAGTCGCGTTCGTCGTGCGCCGCAACCGCCATAACCGCGCCCGTACCGTAAGAATACAAAACGTAATCGGCAAGGTAAATGGGCACTTTCTTGCCTGTGAGGGGGTGGATAGCGTATGCGCCCGTAAACGTACCCGTCTTTTCACGCGCCGTCGAAAGACGGTCGATATCGTTCGCTTCCGCTGCGTATTGCACGTATGCGTCGATGTCCTTCGAACGTTCGGGGTGTTCGGCTTTGAGCTTTTCCACAAGGGGATGTTCGGGGGCAAGTACAACGTAGTTTACCCCAAAAACCGTATCGGGACGGGTGGTAAACACGGTGATATCGTCGCCCGTTTCACACTCGAAATGAATTTCGCAGCCCGTCGATTTCCCAATCCAATTCTTTTGCATCAGCTTGGTTTTTTCGGGCCAATCAATGGTATCCAAATCCTTCAACAGCTCTTCTGCGTAATCGGTAATTTTCAAGAACCATTGCGTCATATCCTTACGCAAAACGGTGGAACCGCAACGTTCGCACTCACCGCCGATCACCTGCTCGTTGGCAAGCACCGTTTCGCAAGAGGGGCACCAGTTGACGAGGGCGTTTTTACGGTAAGCAAGACCCTTTTTATAAAGCTGTAAAAACAGCCATTGCGTCCACTTATAATAGTCTTCGTTGCAGGTAATCATTTCCGCCGACCAATCGAACATAGCGCCCATATTTTTGAGTTGTTGTTCCATGGTTTCGATATTCTTCTCGGTGGAATCTTTGGGGTGAATACCCGTTTTAATGGCGTAGTTTTCCGCGGGCAAACCGAACGCGTCAAAGCCCATAGGTTGGAAGACTTCGTAGCCCTGCATTTTCTTAAAGCGGGCGTAGGTGTCGGTCGGACCGTAGTTGTACCAATGTCCAACGTGCAATTTTGCGCCCGAGGGATAGGAGAACATTTCCAAAACGTACAATTTCTTGTCCATGCGTTTTTTATTAAAAACGTTCAGCTTGTCCTTTTCCCATTTTTCCTGCCACTTCTTTTCAACCAATTTCATATCCATAAGTCAAAACCTCCAAACGCGCCCAAGCGCCGCTACGCGGTACGCGGTCGTGCGCGAATAAATCAATTACAAAGATATACTAGTTTTTCTATTATAAAACATTTTTTAACGTAAGTCAAGCAAATATACGCGTGCAAGGGGGAGGGAAATTGCGCAAAGGGATAAATAATTTTCGTTTTGCGGCATACAATAATCGTGATGGAAGAAATAACGATTACGCAAAACGGCTTTGACAGCCTATATATGTCCTACTTATACGGCAAAGTAAAAGAGCGGTTTTCCTTTCTGCCCGCCACGTGCGATTTGCAACGGAAAGGGGATCATGCCTGCTTGCAGTTTACCGCCGACAGCGCGTATTGTCCTTATGTGCGCAAATTCGCAGAAGAGCATATATCGGACGTGATAGCAATCGGTTATAAATACGCCTATTTCGACCGCCGTTTGCCTCTGCCAATGTTGACAAAGCCCCAAAGACGTGTCTTGTTGACGGCGCTTGTGGCGGCGGATTATCACGAAGACAAAGCCTTTATAGCCAAGCGTATCCGCGGCTTTTCGCAGTACTGCTTGGACGGCGTTTTTCACTTCCGCTTGCAGGAGCTGAAAAAGCGTTGGGACGGTATTGTGGACTATATTCCCACGGATATGGGGGAGAGCGCAACGGAGGGCTTTTTGGAATTTCTCGTCGAGGACGGCGTGGGGAAATTGTACGTAAAATCGGGCAACGTCTACGACGCCGACTATCACCCGCTCAAACGCAGCTTGCTCACGGGGGTGGAAAGCGTGGTGGGCGAAATTATCTTGGGCGGGGCGGAGCGCGTCTATTGTTTTGGGGAAACGGACGAAGAAACGCGGGCGTTTTTAAAAAAATATTACGGCAAAAAAGGAATATTTTGTTGAAAAATCATTGAAAAAACCGTTGACAAACGCAGACAAAAGGGTTACAATAGAAAGGCAAAGACAAGTAGCGTCGCTATACGTTTTTCAGAGAGTCCGCCCTTTGGCTGTAAGGCGGATAAACGAGGCGAACGGCGAAACCGCTTTGCGTTTTAAAAACCGAACAAAAAAAGAGCGGTCGTAGCATGCTACGGCAATTAAGGTGGAACCGCGCAAAATTTGCGTCCTTAAACTTTTCCAAGAGGGGAGAGTTTAAGGTTTTTTTATTTTCCGCCGACAAAAGGCGGGATATTGGAAACACGAAAATAATAAAAGACATATAGACAAGGAGTAGTACTTATGAAGATTTTTCTTAAAAGCGGCGACGGATTAGAAATCGCCGACAACGCAACGGCGTTTGCGGCGGCGCAAGCGATTTCCGAAGGCTTGGCAAGAAACGCCGTTTGCGCAAAGGTAAACGGACGTTTGGTGGATCTTTCAGAACAGCTTAAAGAGGGGGACAGCCTTGAAATCGTTACGTTGAAAGATAAAGAGGGGTTACAGGTATATCGCCATACTTGCGCGCACGTTTTGGCGCAGGCGCTCAAAACGGTATATCCCACTTGCAAATTATCCATTGGCCCCGTCATTGACAACGGCTACTATTACGACGTGGATTTCGTAACGCCGATTGCGCAATCCGACCTTGCTAAGGTGGAAAGCGAAATGCAGAAGATTATCAAATCCAATCTGCCTATCGAACGTTTTACCCTTCCCAGAGAAGAGGCAATCAAACTCATGGAAGGTTTCAGCGAAAATTATAAGGTAGAGCTTATTCAGGATTTGCCCGAGGGAGAAACGATTTCCTTCTATAAACAGGGCAATTTCATCGACCTTTGCCGTGGTCCTCACCTTCCCTCAACGGGCAAGATTAAGGCGTTCAAGCTCACGAGCATTGCGGGCGCGTATTGGCGCGGTGACGAGCATAACAAAATGCTCACCCGTATTTACGGTACGGCGTTTGCGAAGAAGGACGAAATGGACGCGTACTTTACCATGCTCGAAGAGGCGAAAAAGCGCGACCATACGAAACTTGGCAAAGAATTAAAGCTTTTCGCGATTATGAACGAGGGCAAGGGCTTGCCTTTCTTCCTGCCCAACGGTATGGTTTTGAAGAACACCCTCGTAGAATATTGGCGCCAAATCCACACCAGAGAAGGTTACGTGGAAATTCAAACGCCGATTATGCTTAACCGCACCCTTTGGGAAACGTCGGGGCATTGGTTCCATTACCGCGACAATATGTACACGACGAAAGTGGACGAAGAAGATTTTGCTATTAAGCCGATGAACTGCCCGGGCAGTATCTTGGTTTACAAAAACGAACCCCATAGTTATAAAGACTTGCCTATCCGTATGGGCGAACTCGGGATTGTGCACCGCCACGAAAAATCAGGACAGCTTCACGGCTTGTTCCGCGTGCGTTGCTTTACGCAGGACGACGCGCATATCTTTATGACGCGCGAACAGATTAAAGACGAAATTAAAGGCGTTGTGCGCCTTATCAACGAGGTTTATACCTTGTTCGGGTTCAAATATCACGTGGAATTGTCCACTCGTCCCGAAAACAGCATGGGTAGCGATGAGGATTGGGAAGTTGCAACCGAATCCTTGCGCAACGCCCTCAACGATTTAGGGCTTGACTACGTGGTCAACGAAGGGGACGGCGCGTTCTACGGTCCGAAAATCGACTTCCATTTGGAGGACTCTATCGGCAGAACGTGGCAATGCGGTACGATTCAGCTCGACTTCCAACTTCCCCAGCGTTTTGAAATGGAATACGTCGGCGAAGACGGCGCGAAACACCGCCCCATCATGGTACACCGCGTAGCGTTCGGCTCGATTGAGCGTTTCATCGGTATTTTGATTGAACACTTTGCAGGCAAATTCCCCGTATGGCTCGCGCCTATGCAGGTTAAAATTCTGCCGATTACGGACAGACAAATTGCGTACGCAAACGAGCTTTGCGCGAAGATGAAAGAGGCGGGTATCCGCGTATGCGTGGACGACCGCAGCGAAAAAATCGGCTACAAAATCCGTGAGGCGCAAATGGAAAAAGTGCCTTACATGCTCGTTGTAGGCGAAAAAGAAATGGAGGCGGGGCAGGTTGCCGTACGTCGCCGTGACAAAGGGGATATCGGCGCGATTGCCGCAGACGAATTTATCGCTACGGTAGTGAACGATATTACGGAAAAAACCGCGTTTTAACGGGTAAAACTTATGTTGAGAATTGGGATTCAGTCAACGGCATATTTCGGGTTTGACGATTTTGAAAAGGGTATGCCCTTGCTGAAAGGGCATGGCTACGACGGCTTTGATTATCAAGAACTAGGTAGTGTTCCTAATTCGCCCTTATACAAAATGTCCGACGAAGAAATGCGGGCGTACCTTACTAAGGTTCGCGACTGCGCGCAGAAAAACGGCTTGGAAATCCACCAGTTACACGGTGCGTTCCCGTGCGTAGATTTTGCGACGGAAGAGGGCTGCCAAAAGCAGATAGAATGTTTTAAAAAGAGTATTGTAGGCGCAAAATATTTGGGTTGCCCTAAAATAGTGGTGCATCCGTTTATGCCCGGCTTGTTGACGAATTCGCCCAACGCCGAATTGGAGGTTGCGCTCAATATCCGCTTGTTTAAACAACTTGCGCCCTTTGCAAGAGAGCACGGCGTTACCGTCTGTGTGGAAAACGTAGCCGCACCCGAAGGCACGTCTATGTCGTATATCGAAAATATCAAGCGCGTGCTGGACGAAGTGAACGACGAATGTATCAAGGCTTGCTTGGATACGGGGCACTTCGAGGCGGTAGGAAAGGATATTTACGGTGCAATTCGCCTGCTTGGCGATCATTTGTCGGCTTTGCACGTACACGATAGCGCTTTTGGACAGGATAGACACAATCTTCCCTTTCAAGGGTTGGTCGATTGGAATGGTTTTACGCGCGGGTTGAAGGATATTGGCTTTACGGGCGTTATTTCTTTGGAAACTTGTGTTCCCACGGGTATACCGCAACCGATGCTCGATACTATGCAGCGCGCGCTTGCGGATATTACGAAATACTTGGCAAAGGAAGCGAGCGTCGACTAATTGAAAAAACGTTCAACGCGACATGTATAGGGGTGTTTTATGTTAAAGACAGGAATTATATCGGACGCATATTTTAGTTTTGACAATTTTGAAAAGGGTATGCCCGTAATGAAAGCGCACGGTTACGACGGGATTGATTATCAAGGCTTAGGGTCTATGAAAAACTCGCCCTTGTATAAGATGTCCGACGAGGAATTTAAGACCTATCTTACCGATTTGAACGCATGCGCAAAGCGTAACGGCTTGGTAATCTATCAATTACACGGCACGTGGCCGCACGTAGACGATTTGACGGACGAGGGTAGGGCGCAAACGGTAGAATATTTTAAGAAGTGTATTCTCGGCGCGAAATATTTGGGTTGTCCCAAGGTAATCGTGCACCCGCTTATGCCCAGCTTGTATTGGGGCGAACCGTTCGTGGAAGAACAGGACTTTGCGGTTAATAAAAAAATGTTGACCGCGCTTGCGCCCGTCGCGCGCGAACACGGGGTAACCGTATGTTTAGAAAATATGCCGTTCCCGAAATGTTCCGCCTTTTCGTACGTGAAGAATGTCAAAAAACTGCTTGCGGAAATCGGTGACGAGTATATCAAGGCTTGCTTGGATACGGGGCATTTCAACGTCGAAAAGGGGGATATTTACGAGGCGGTCACCTTGCTCGGCGACGATTTGGCGGCGTTACATATCCACGACGACAGAAACGGTCAGGACAGACATTTGTTGCCTTTCCAAGGGGATATTGATTGGGACGGCTTTATCCGCGGTTTGCGGGAAATATCTTATAAAGGCGTTATTTCTCTGGAAACCAATATCCGAAAAAACACCCCGCAGCCCATGCGCGAACGTATGGAAATCGAGCTTGCGAATATCGCGCGGTATATCGCGAACGAAGTCGAAAAATAATTGTAAAAAAATTCAAAAAAGAGTGAAAATTTGCTTGACAGAGGGCTTGCTTTGTGTTAATATTGTATAGCTAAGCAGAAGCGAACCTTCTCGCCGTGCGGTTTTGATCGGTACGGCTCGATAATTTTTCTTACCGCGGTAAAGCGGGGATGATTATGCGTAAAAAGGGTTGCTTGTGCAAAAGCGACCCTTTAATTTTTGTTGTGAGGTACACTACCATAAAAGACCAGCATCAGATCAACGAAGAAATTCGTGACAAAGAAGTCAGAGTCATCTCGGCAGAGGGCGAACAGCTCGGTATTATGAGCGCGGCAGAGGCTTTGCGCATTGCGGAAGAGGCAGATTTGGACTTGGTGAAAATTTCCCCCAATGCCGTTCCTCCCGTATGCAAGATTATGAACTACGGTAAGTTCAAGTTTGAGCAGGCAAAGCGTGAAAAGGAAAACCGCAAAAACCAAAAAGTCGTTGAATTGAAAGAAATTTATCTTTCGATGACGATTGATATCGGCGATCTTAACGTCAAGGCGAAAAAGACGCTTGAAATGCTCGGCGACGGCAACAAAGTAAAGGTATCTATCCGTATGCGTGGCAGACAGCAAGCGCACGCGTCGATGGGTGTGGACGTAATGCGCCGTTTCTTCGATATGCTCGGTGGCAAGGCGGTTATGGACAAAGAGCCCAAAACGGAAGGCAGAAACATTTTGATGATTCTCTCTCCCGCAAAATAATTTTGAAAAGCTACGCTTTCCCATAAGGACAAGCTTAGAAAAATATTAAATTTGTAAAAAAATTCGGAGGATAAAAATATGCCTAAACAGAAAACTCATAGCAGTACGAAAAAGCGTTTTTGGCTTACCGGTTCGGGGAAAGTAAACCGTTCCCACAGCGGTAAGAACCACAAAGCTGAAACCAAGAACAGAAAGAGAAAGAGACGTCTTCGTCAGGGTGCTCTCGTTGCTTCCACGCAGGAAAACACGGTTAAGAGCATGATGCCGTACAAGAAATAAGAGAAAGGAGAATAAAGAAGTATGCGTATTAAAAGAGCAGTAAACGCTGTTAAAAAGCGTAGAAAGATTTTTAAGCTTTCCAAAGGTTACTACGGCAGCAAGAGCCGTTCGTATAGAATCGCTCGCGAAGCGGTTATGAAGTCCTTGAACTATGCGTTCATCGGCAGAAGAAGAAGAAAGAGAGATTTCCGTCGTTTGTGGATTGCACGTATCAATGCAGCTGCAAGAATGAACGGTATGTCTTACAGCAAGCTTATGCACGGCCTTAACGTTGCTGGTATCAACCTCAACAGAAAGGTACTTGCAGACATCGCGGTAAACGACGCAGCGGCTTTCACCGCGCTCGTTGAAAAAGCGAAAGCAGCGCTTTAATCGATAGAAAAGCCTTTTAGCAGTAAAAGGCTTTTTCCTTATTTTTGCAGAAATGATTTTAACGTCAAAAAACAATCCACTCATCAAGGAAACGGCGTCGCTCAAAGACAAAAAAGGCAGAAAAGAACTCGGTCTTTTCCTTGTCGAAGGTCGCAAAATGGCGGTGGAGTGCCAAAAGAGTAATTTTACTGTGGAAAGGGTGTTCGTTGCGGAAAGCTATACGGGCGAAAATCCCTTTTCGGAGGAACGCACCGTTTGCGTTTCGGACGACGTATTCCGTTTTCTTTCCGATGAAAAAACGCCGCAAGGGATTTTGTGTCGGGTACGTATTCCCGATACTACGTTGCTTGCGCCCAAGGGCAGATGCCTTTTATTGGACGGCGTGGCGGATCCTGGTAATATGGGTACGATTTTGCGTACGGCAAACGCCGCGGGGTACGACCGCGTGTATTTGACGAACGATTGCGCCGACCCGTTTTCCCCTAAGAGCGTCCGCGCGAGTATGAGCGGTGTGTTCTTTACGGAAATTTGTCGTGGCGACCGTGCGGAAATTTTGTCCCTTATGGACGGTTTTCCTATCGTGATTGCGGACATGGGTGGGGTGGACGTGTTTTCTTTCGAGCCTCCGAAAGCTTTTGCGCTCGTGATTGGTAACGAGGCGAACGGCGTTTCGGACGAAGTAAAAAAGGCGTCTGCGCACGTGGTAAAAATTCCGATGCGTAGCACGCAGGAAAGCTTAAACGCGGCGGTTTCCGCCGGGATAATTATGTACGTTCTGCAAAAAGGACAGGTAGAATAAAAACAAGGAGAAAAGAAAATGTCAGGACATAGCAAATGGCACAACATACAGGCAAAAAAGGGTAAGGCAGACGCAGCCAAGGGCAGAATTTTCACCAAACTCGGTAGAGAAATCGCCGTTGCGGCAAAATCCAATCCCAACCCCGACACCAACAGCAAGCTTGCGGATATCATTGCGAAAGCAAAAGCGGCAAATATGCCCAACGACAATATTCAGCGCAGTATCAAAAAAGCGTCGGGCGAAATGAACGGCGCGGATTATAAAGAACTTACCTACGAAGGATACGGCGTAGCGGGTTCGGCGGTTATCATCGTCACGCTTACGGACAATATCAACCGTACGGCAGGCGACGTTCGCGCGATTCTTGGTAAACACGGCGGTCAGCTCGGTCAAAACGGTTGCGTATCCTACAACTTCGACAACAAGGGCTATATCGTGGTGGAAAGAACGGTAGAACTCGACGAAGACACGATGACGGAAATCGCTTTGGAGGCGGGCGCAGACGACGTAGTGGTCAGCGACGACGTTTACGAAATCTTCACCGATCCCAACGTATTCTCCGACGTGCGTAAGTATTTGGAAGATAAGAACGCGGAAATGATGGCTGCGGCGCCCAAGACCAGAAGAAACGAAGAGGAAGAACCCAAAATTCGTTTCGTGCAGGCGGAAGTTGCCATGATTCCCCAAAACAAAATCACGTTGCCCGAAGACAAGGTGGCTACGTTTGAAAAGATGATTGACGCGCTCGAAGAACACGACGACGTACAAAACGTATATCATAACGTGGATCTTCTCTACGACGACGAAGAGTAAAACGACGCATCTCCGTCGTTTTAAACTCGACCGAGCGTTTGAAAAGACAAGACGACGGCTCGGGCGTACGCTAAAAACCAACAAAAAACACCCTCAACCGAACACGGTAGGGGGTGTTTTCATATTTTTGCGAAAAAGCTTTACTAAAAAATCGGAATTATTCAGCCGATTTAGTTGCCTTCCACTCGCCGATAGCTTTCGAGAGCTGATCGGGGCAGGACGTATTATTTCTGCAACGGATACCCGCCAAAAGCGTTTCGACCTCGTCAATATCTTTCCCTTCAACGAGCTTTGCAATACCTTGCAAATTACCGCCGCAACCGCCGATAAAACGGACGTTATGCATCTTGTTTTCTGCGTCAACGTCAAATAAAATTTGTCTAGAACACGTGCCTTTGGTGGAGTACGTAAACATAATAAATACCTTCCTTGTAGAAATATTGCTCAATATCGACAGACCGCTTTGCAATCTGTCTAAAAAACGAAAACGGTGGGGGACGTATCGCGATGAGGGTCGCTTGACAATCAATCAACCAACGTTTCGTAGATAGCCGAATACAGTTCGGAGGCTTTGCTTTCCCAACTTTTATAGATGTTTTGCGCCGTCTTTTTATCGGGGATAACAAATTTCAATTCGAGCATAGGTTGTATGGGCGCGATAATCTTTAAAAAGACGGTATAAGACCCGTCGACGTTTTGGAAATAATCGGCTTTACATTCCTGTCGATTTCTCAATTTTCCGCTGTTATTTTTGACGAAAGAAGAAATCTCGTCGCGGATACTTTTGGGAATCGTGATATAAAAATTTTTCAGGCTTTCTCTGCCGTCGCTCGTAATGGTATACAGAGCCTCCTCGTCGGGGGAGGAGATACGGCACAAAAACCCGTCGTCAAGGAGCTTTGGCAACAATTCCATACAATCCATATAATTGAGCCAATTATTCCCTGCGGTGCACATTTCCACAACGGTGCGTTCGGAAAGAGCGCTTTCCATTTTATCAAAAACGTAAAGCACAATCAATTTATTGACGGACATTTCTCCTTGGATTTGCATTTGTAAAACTCCTATGTAATCTTACGTTTCAAACCGTTCTATCCGCGCACCGAACCCGCGCTCCTTAGTAAACGTTCTTGTATTATAACTGAAAAAGTAAAAAAAATCAAGACGTTTTGCCAAAAAATCTTGGATATTTTTGTTTTTTGTGCTATAATGATAATAAATTAACGAAAACTTGGCGAAAATGCCAAAGGGGAATTTTATGGACTACGTAGAAAAAACAGTCAAAAAGAATTATGTGTTTAAAGGCAAAATATTAACGGTGCGGTGCGACGATGCGCTCTTGCCCGACGGTAGACCTTGCACGCGTGAAATCATCGAACATAACGGTGGCGCATGCGTTTTATACGAAGAGGACGGAAAAATATTGCTCGTTAGACAATACCGTTATCCCTACGGCGAAACGATTTTAGAGGTCCCCGCGGGGAAAATTGACGGCAAGGAAGAACCGATTGCAACCGCCGCAAGAGAACTCGAAGAAGAGGGGGGTATTACGGCGAAACGTTTTGAACTGTTGTTTGTCGATTATCCCAGCCCCGGTTACACCAACGAAAAAATCTATATCTATCGCGCGTACGACGGCGAGAGAACGAAGGCGCATTTGGACGACGACGAGTACTTAGACGCAGAATTTATTCCCGAAGAAGAGGTTTGGGAAATGCTGAAAAAGGGCGAGATTTGCGACGGCAAGACGATAATTGCCTTGCAAGCCTATTTCCTTTCGAAGAAATAAACGATAAAAATAAAAAAGCGACGCCGCTGAGACGACGCCGCTTTTTTTATGGAGTAAAAAATGAAGGAGATAAAGAAAAAGGATTAATAGCCGTTATTGCAGCCACAGTTACACGTGCAGCCGCACGACGGGGTAAGGAGTGACGCTAAGGTTCCGTTCTTATAAAGACAGAAAAGGAGTGCGATGATTACGGGTAAACCGCAACCGCTGAGCACGTTCGAGCAGAAGATACCGTTCTTCGAACCGAGAACTAAAAGCGCGATAAGAATCCAAAGGGTAACGTTACCCTGATTGCAACAAGTCATAATAAACCTCCTGTGTTAGCCGCAGGGGTATGTACTACCGTCAAGGGACGGAAAAACCTACGGCGACGTATTTCTAATACATAATATTCGTCGTGGGCGAGCGATTGTGTTTTAAAAAAGGCGATTTTCCAAGATTTTTTAAGGAGATTCTTTGATTTTTCCCTTTATTTCCTTGCCTAAATCAAAAAAATGCGTTATAATAAGATTATACTCGTGGAGAATACGCTTTTAGGGCGGTTCTACCGAAAAAAACGGGTAAATCTTTATTTTTTGCTACGGGTATCGCAGAGGCGAACTCGATAGGAGGTTTTTTATGGAAAAGCGGAAATATTTTTCCGCGAAACGCATTACGGGCTTGGCGGTGTTGTTGGCGCTCGTAATCGTTTTGCAATGGTTCGGCGGCTATTTTAAAATAGGCGCGACGTCGCTCAGTTTCGTTCTGGTTCCCATTGTTTTGGCGAGTGTTTTGTACGGCGTGATTGCGGGCGGAATTATGGGTTTGGCGTTTGGCGTCGTGGTAATCATCCAAGGCGCAACGGGTATTGATTCGTTTACGTCGGTTTTGTTGGTGGACCATCCCGTATGGACGGTACTTCTCTGTCTTGTCAAGGGCGCGGCGGCAGGTATCGTTTCGGGGTTGCTCTATAAATGGATAGCGCAAAAGAATAAGTTGGTAGGCGTGTTCGTTGCGGCTGCGTCGGCACCTATCGTGAATACGGGTTTGTTTATCCTCGGCGCGCTGTGCTTTTTAAGGGATTCCCTTGCGCCGATGGCAGCAAGCCACGAAGGTGGTAAAACGGTAATCTATTTCTTGGTAATCGTATGCGCAGGCATCAATTTCTTGGTGGAATTTGCCATTAACCTTGTGCTTTCCCCGTCTATCCATACCGTTTGCCGTGTGGCTGGAAAACGAATGAGATAAAAAAGGAATAAAAAATGATTATTTGTATAGACATCGGTAATACGAATATAAAATACGCCATTTACGACGGCGACGAATTAAAGGTTTCTTCCCGAGTGGCGACCGATTTTAAAAAGACTTCGGACGAATACGGCGCGCAGCTTACGGGTATGCTCTCGGCGCGTGGCGTCAACGTGGAGGATATCGACGGCGGTATCGTTTCGTCGGTCGTTCCCTCTCTCGATTATACCATTGACAAAATGTGTCAGCTGTATTTGGGTATCGAACCGTTGCATATCGCGCCTGGCTTAAAATCGGGCTTGAATATCCGTTGCGACGATGCGCGCGAAGTAGGTGCGGACCGTATCGTGAACTGCGTTTCGGCGATTGTCGGATACGGCGAAGATACGCCCATGATCGTGGTGGATTTCGGCACGGCGACGACGTTTAACATCATCAGCGAAAACAACGAATTTATCGGTGGCGTAATCGCTCCTGGTATTAAGGGCTCGCTCGATTCGCTTGTCAACGGCACGGCAAAATTGCCCCGCGTGGAAATCGAAGCCCCCAAGAGCATTATTGCCAAAAACACGGTGACGAATATGCAAGCGGGCATCGTGTTCGGCTTTGCGGGGCTTGTGGAATATATTGTAAAACGCATTAAAAAAGAACTGAAAGCCCCCAAAGTAAAGACGATTGCAACGGGCGGTTTTTCGACGATTATCGCCAAGGAAATCGAGGGGATTGACGTAGTAGATAAGCTCCTCACGTTAAAGGGTTTAAAATACCTTTACGACCTCAATACAACCAAGGCGTAAAGGGAAAAGGGCGGTACACGGTACGCAACGAACGGTCTTTTCCGTTCGTGAAAGCGGACGTAAACATAAAAAGGAAAAATGCCATACGGCAGGAGGTTTAGGATATGAAAAAGAGAGTAGGCGTAGCAATTCTCGGTTTAGGCGTAGTCGGCGGCGGTACGTACAGAACGCTTGTTGACCACAGAGAGTTTTATTTAAAAACGCAAAACGTCGATATCGTCGTAGAGAGCGTTTTGGATAAAAACACGGCGAGATTAAAAGAACTCGGCGTTCCCGAAGAATGTATCGCGGGTAGCATCGAAGAGGTGGTGGCAAACCCCGCAATCGATATCGTGGTGGAAACGATTGGTGGCGTCGGCGTAGCGAAGGAATTCGTTATGATGGCGCTTAAAGAGGGTAAAACCGTCGTTACTGCAAACAAGGAAATGATTAGCAAATGCTCCCACGAATTGGAACGCATTGCAAAGCGCAACGCTTGCGGTTTGTACTATGAGGCGAGCTGTGTTGGCGGTGTGCCGATTATTCGTACGCTTTTGGACGGCGTGCAAGCGAACCACATCACCGAAATGATGGGTATCGTCAACGGTACGACCAACTATATTCTGACGAAAATGGCGCAGGACGGCGCTGATTATCAGACGGCGCTCAAAGAGGCGCAAAAGCTTGGTTATGCAGAATTCGACCCCACCAACGACGTAGAGGGTTTCGACTCGACGTACAAGCTGTCTATCCTTTCGTCGATGGCGTTCCATACCAAAGTGCCTTATACAAAAGTGCACCGTGAAGGCATCACGTCCGTCAGCGCAATGGATATCGCTATCGGTAAGGAATTTGGATACGTACTCAAACTTCTTGCCATCGGCAAAAACAGCGACAAGGGCGTTGAGGTACGCGTACATCCCACGTTTATTCCCGCTGCGCATCCTTTGGCGAGCGTAAACGACGCGTACAATGCGGTATACCTTCGTGGCGACGCTTTGGACGATATCATGCTGTACGGCAAGGGCGCAGGCGCGTTCCCGACGGCAAGCGCGGTGGTCAGCGACGTTATCTATGCGGCAACGCATGCGGAAATCAAATATTCGACCTACAAAAACAACGCGACGGCAGACAGCAACGTGAAATTCGTTTCCGATTTCGAGAGCGCGTATTATATCCGCCTTTCGGTGGAAGACAAAGCGGGTACGCTGTCGAAAATCAGCAATATTTTCGGCAAGAACGGCGTGTCGATTGTAGAAATTGCGCAAAAGGCAAAAGGGGCGGACGAAACGCGCGTACCGCTTATCATCATTACGCATAAGACGCACGAACAGGCGATTAAAAACGCCGTGGCGAAAATCAACGCTTCCGAGGTCGGCTCGGTCGAAGCGGTTATTCGCGTAGAATCGTAACAACAAAACCATGGGGGACGGATTGCCGTCCCCTTTTCCATGGGCAAGCAAAAGAGGAGTAAACGGGATGCAAGGGCTTATTATCATCAACGGATATCCCAACGGCGAAAAATTTTATAGACAGGCGGAGCGTATCGCGGACGAGTTGCGTCTTTTGGGCGTAGAAACGGACGTTTTGCGCAACGGCGAAGTGACGGCGGAAGTCCTTTCGACGGGGGACGTGTCCGCGCTCTTGCCCAAAAAGTACGATTTTGCCGTGTATCTCGACAAGGATAAATACCTCGGTAAAATGTTGGAAAAAACGGGCTTGCGCCTCTTTAACAGCGCGACGGCGGTGGAAACGTGCGACGATAAACTCAGCACCTATCTTGCCTTGCTTGGCTCCGGCTTGCGCCTTGCGCAGAGTATTCCCGCTCCCCTTTGTTATACGCCAAACGCAAAGGCGGACGAGATTTTTTTGCAAACGGTGGCAGAAAAATTAGGTTTTCCGCTCGTAATGAAGAACAGCTACGGCTCCTTTGGCGCGGGCGTTCAACTTGTAAACGATATGCCCGAATTGATAAAAACCGAGCAGGAAAATCTCTATCGCCCGCACTTTTATCAACGTTTTCTTGCGGAGGCGAGCGGTAGGGATATCCGTGTGCTTGTCATTGGCGGAAAAGCGGTGGCGGCTATGGAGCGTGTCGCGATGAACGGGGAATTCCGCTCGAATATCGAGCTTGGCGGTAAGGGGTATAAAATCGAGCTTGCGCCCGAAATTGCAATGCTTGCCGAACGCGCGGCGCAGGTTCTTGCGTTGGATTATTGCGGGGTGGACGTATTGGAAACAAAAGAGGGCGGCGTGATTTGCGAAGTCAATTCCAACGCCTTTTTCGAGGGTTTGGAAAAAGCGACGGGGGTAAACGTGGCTCAAAAATACGCCGTATACCTTGTGGAAAGTGTAAAAACGGCGAAAAAACCTTGACATTGGCGTGTCGTTGTGATATAATTTTTTGTATGTGTATCCACTAATGTGGATAGGGGTGCGATGAAAACGGAGGCGTTATGGCGAAAACTTGTTTAAAAAAGTTTAGGGGGAAGATACTGCGCGTTGGATTATGCGTCTGTGACGTAATACTGACGATATTGGCGGCGATTGGCGCGTGTTGGATACTGCATTGGAAGGATTTTTCGTTTAATTGGTGCAACGTGCCGTTGCTTTGCTGGATAATCGGCAACGTGGTTGCGGTGGTTGCGCTTTGTTTAATATTACGATTGTATTCCATTTTATTTTCTTCTGTCGGTTTTCCCGAAGCGTTGCGAATAGGGATACTCACGGTGATTATCGGCGTGGGAAATGTCACGTTCGTGTGGATCATGTTCTTGGCGGAAGTGCCCAACAGCGTAGGCTATTCGGTGGTAATTTTCTTCACATTGTTGCTCTTTATTGGGCTGGCGGGGTTGCGCTTTGCAAAGCGGTTATTCGTGGCGTTTAAAACGCAAATTGCCAATTTGTTCAGCAAGCGGAAACGCGTTATGATCGTAGGCTGTAACAACGACGCGCTTACCTTGATTAAGGGTATGAACTTGGATAAAAAAAGTCTTTATAAAGCGGTGTGTATCATTGACCCCGACCAGCAGTTTTTGGGGAAACGTTTGGTGGACACTCGCGTCGTAGGGTCTTTGGAAGATATTAAAGAGGTTTACACCAAATACCGCGTGCAAGAAATTTTCGTGGCAATTCCTTCGCAGAAAAAGGGCTTGCTTGCCGACGTTTTGGGGTATTGTAAAGAATGCGCTTGCCCCATCCGTCTGTTACCCGAGCTTTCCAAGATGACGCACGGCGAAATATCTGTTTCTAAGCTCCGTCCCGTCAATATTGAGGACTTGCTCGGCAGAGAACAGGTCAGCGTAAACTTGCACGAGGTTATGGGCTATATCGAAGGCAAAGTCGTCCTCGTTACGGGTGGCGGCGGTTCGATTGGTAGCGAGCTTTGTAGGCAAATTGCCACGCATAGTCCCGCCCAACTCATTATCCTGGATATATACGAAAACAATGCGTACGATATCGAGCAAGAGCTCAAACGCCATTGTCCAAACCTCAATCTTTTGACGCTGATTGCAAGTATTCGCGATAAGGTAAAGGTGCGCGACGTGTTTGAAAAATACCGTCCGCAAATCGTCTTTAACGCGGCGGCGCATAAACACGTTCCGCTCATGGAAACCAGTCCCAACGAGGCGGTAAAAAATAACGTGTTCGGTACGCTCAACCTCGCCAAAGCGGCGGAAGAATTCCGCGTGGAAACGTTCGTGCAGATTTCTACGGACAAAGCGGTCAACCCCACCAATATCATGGGCGCGACCAAACGCATTTGCGAGATGATTGTGCAAACGATTGGCAAACACAGCGAGCATACCAACTTTGTTGCCGTGCGATTCGGCAACGTGCTCGGCTCTAACGGCTCGGTAATACCGCTGTTTAAAAGACAGATTGAAGAGGGCGGTCCCGTAACGGTTACGCACAAAGATATTATTCGCTATTTCATGACGATTCCCGAGGCGGTGTCTCTCGTGTTGCAGGCGGGCGCATATGCCAAGCGCGGACAAATTTTCGTCCTGGATATGGGCGAGCCCGTTAAAATTTACGACCTTGCGTACAATTTGATTAAACTTTCGGGGTATGAACCTAACGTGGATATCGAAATCAAATGCACGGGCTTGCGCCCTGGTGAAAAGCTCTTTGAGGAACGCTTGATGGCGGAAGAGGGGTTGCAAAAGACGGCAAACGGCTCTATTAGTATTGCAAAGCCTATTCCCTTGGACGAAGACACTTTCTGGTCGACGTTGGCGCAACTCGATGAGGCGGCGCACAGCGAAACGGATAGTATGAAAGAGTTTGTAAAAGAGCTTGTTCCTACGTATACGATTGACAAGCGTTCGTGTGGGGCGGCGGTTTCGTACTTGCAAGCAGAGCAACAGGAAGAGGTTGCGGTGGCAGAAAACAAGAACGCTTGATAAAAAAAGGATTATTATGTTTACAAAGGAAAATTACGCGCAATTCGTGCAGATATTAAAAGAAGAACTCGTCCCCGCGATGGGTTGTACCGAGCCGATTTCGATTGCCTATGCGGCGGCGAAAGCGCGCGACGTGTTAGGGGAAACGCCCGTTTCTGCGCTTGTAGAGGTCAGCGGCAATATTGTCAAAAACGCCAAGAGCGTTACCGTGCCCCACACGGGCGGTATGCGCGGTATCAAATCGGCGTTTATCGCGGGCTTGGTGGCGGGAAATTCCGAGGCAGAGCTCGAAGTTATCGCAAACGTTACAGAGGAACAAATTGCGCAAATGCGCGAGGCGGTGGAAACGTTTGACGTGCAAGTGGTAACCCCCGAAAACGCGCGTATTTTTGATATCGGTATCACTCTCCGTTCGCAAAATCACGAGGCGTACGTCCGTGTTGCCGACAATCATACGAACATCGTTTCGATGAAAAAAGACGGTGAAACGTTGCTCGAAAAAGCGGTAGAGGATAAACAGCAAACCGACCGTAGTGGTCTGACGGTGGAAAACATTTTGGCATTTGCCGACGAAGTGGACGTTGCGGACGTGGAAGAAACGCTCGCCCGTCAAATTTCTTACAATATGGCGATTGCCGAAGAGGGGTTAAAGAACGAATACGGCGCAAACGTGGGCAAGGTATTGCTCCGCTCCTATCAGCCCGATATCAAGATTACGGCAAAGGCGTATGCGGCGGCGGGGAGCGACGCGCGTATGAACGGTTGCGAATTGCCCGTCGTCATCAATTCGGGCAGCGGAAACCAAGGTATTACGGCGTCCGTGCCCGTTATCGTGTATGCTCGCGGTATGCACTCGTCCAAGGAAAAGCTGTATAGGGCACTTTGCGTTTCTAATTTGATTACGATACACTTAAAAGACGGAATAGGCGCGCTGTCGGCGTACTGTGGCGTTGTGTCGGCTGGCGCAGGGGCGGCGTGCGGTATTGCATACCTGCTCGGTGGCGGTGCGGAAGAGGTCAATCATGCCCTTGTCAACGCCCTTGCAATCGATTCGGGGATTATCTGCGACGGCGCGAAAGCGAGCTGTGCGGCGAAAATTGCGACGGCGGTGGAAAGCGGTCTGTTAGGGCTGAATATGTATTATAACGGCAACGAATTTTTTGCGGGCGAAGGCATCGTAAAATCGGGCGTGGAAAACACGATTAAGAGCGTTTCCCGTCTGGCGTACAAAGGTATGCGCGAAACGGATAAGGAAATTATCCGCATCATGCTTGACGGCGAATAATAAAAAGACAAAAAGATAACCGTAAAAAAGGAAAAATACATAAGATACAAGGTCGGAAAAGAAAAAAATTCCGTCCTTGTTTTGTTTTTTATAAAAAATGCTGAAAAATCAAGGAAAAAAGCGGATTTTTCCCTGCAAAATCCTTGCCTTTTCCCCCCAAATTGTGATACAATAAGCTATAATCAATATTTTTGATTAAAATATGGTGTTTATTCGATTTTTTCGTTTGCGCCATATATAAGGAGAGAGAGTATGGAAAGAGTGTTCAATTTTTCGGCAGGGCCTTCGATGTTGCCCGAGTGTGTGTTGGAAAAAGCGGCTTCGCAGATGATGAATTATGAAAACAGCGGTATGTCCGTTATGGAAATGAGTCATCGTTCCCCCGTGTACGAAAAAATTATCACGGAGGCAGAGTCGCTGTTGCGTAAAGTGATGAATATTCCCGACAACTACAAAGTGCTGTTTTTGCAAGGCGGCGCGTCTACGCAGTTTGCGGCGGTGCCCCTCAACCTATTGGTGGAAAACAAAACGGCAGATTATATTTTGTCGGGGCAATTCTCGTCCAAGGCGTATAAAGAAGCGCAAAAATACGGCGACGTGAAGGCGGCGGCAAGCACGAAGGATATCAATTTCTCGGCGGTGCCGACCAAAGAGAGCTTGCAACTCAACCCTAACGCCGATTACGTGCATATGTGTTTTAACAACACAATTTACGGTACGAAATTTTACTATATTCCCGAAACGGGCGAAGTTCCGCTCGTTGCCGATATGTCCTCTTGCATTTTGAGCGAACCCGTGGACGTTTCCAAATTCGGCTTGATTTATGCAGGGGCGCAGAAAAATATGTCGGCGGCAGGCTTGACGGTGGTAATTGTGCGCGAGGACTTGCTTGGCAAGGCGCGCCCTGAAACGCCGACGATGCTCGATTATAAGACGATGGCGGACAACGGTTCGATGTATAACACGCCGCCCACCTATTGCATTTATATTGCCAAGCTCGTGTACGAGTGGATTTTGTCCCTTGGCGGTTTGGAAGAAATGAAAAAACGCAACGAGAAGAAAGCGGCGCTTTTGTACGATTATTTGGATAGCCAAGATTATTACGTGGCGCCCGTGGAAAAGGCGAGCCGTTCGATGATGAACGTAACCTTCGTGACGGGGGACGCGGACTTGGATAAGAAATTTGCAAGCGAAGCGGCGACAAACGGTTTGGTGAATTTGAAAGGACACCGCTCGGTCGGCGGTATGCGCGCCTCTATCTACAACGCAATGCCGTACGAGGGCGTGGAAAAGCTTGTTTCGTTCATGAAAGAATTCGCAAAAAACAATCCCAAAAAATAATTTGCAAAAAATCAAAAAAAGATGGCGGTGCCCCCTTGACAAAGGCAAAAAGTATGGTATACTGCCCAAACAACGGAGAGAAAGAAAATGTTGAAAGTGAAATTGATGAATAAAATTGCAAAGGTAGGTACGGACGTTTTGTCCCCCTTGAAATACGAAGTTAGCGACAGCGTGGAAAAAGAGGACGCGATTATGGTGCGTTCGGCGGCTCTGCACGAAATGGTCTTTTCGGATAATTTGCGCGCGATTGCCCGTTGTGGCGCAGGGGTGAATAATATCCCCGTCGATAAATGTACCGATAAAGGTATCGTTGTTTTCAATACGCCCGGCGCAAATGCGAACGCGGTAAAGGAACTTGCGATTGCGGCACTGGTGCTTGCCTCGCGCGACGTTATCGGCGGTGTAAAGTGGGTGGAAACACTCGCAGGGCAGGCGGACGTTGCTAAGCAAGTGGAAAAGGGTAAATCGGCGTTTGTCGGGCACGAGCTTGCGGGAAAAACGCTCGGCGTTATCGGGCTTGGCGCAATCGGCGGTATGGTTGCCAACGCGGCGATTTCGCTGGGTATGAACGTTATGGGTTACGATCCGTACATAACGGCGAAGGCTGCGTGGAGCTTAGCGCCCTCCGTCCGTCAAGCGTCCGATTATAACGATATTTTCGTGAATTGCGATTATATCACCTTGCACGTTCCCGCAACGCCGCAGACGAAAAATATGATTTGCGAAAGCTCGATTGCGAAGATGAAAGACGGTGTGCGTATTTTGAACCTTGCGCGCGCGGACCTCGTCAATGCGGCGGACATCAAGGCTGCGCTTAGCAACAAGAAAGTGGCGACGTACGTTACCGACTTCCCCACGGACGAAACGGCGGGGGTAGAGGGCGTGATTGCGATTCCGCACCTTGGCGCGTCTACGGTGGAATCGGAGGACCATTGCGCGGTAATGGCGGCGCAACAGCTCGACGAGTTTTTAACTTGTGGCAATATCCGCAACAGCGTGAATTTCCCGACGGTGGGTATTCCGCTTTCGGAAAAACCGCGCGTTTGTATTATGAATAAAAATATCCCGAATATGTTGACGCAGATAACGTCGGCGTTCTCGGCAGAGGGTATCAACATCGAAAACCTCGCCAATGGTTCTAAGGGCGACGTTGCGTATACGATTGTAGAAACGAACGTGGCGGCGGACGAAAAGATTATCGAAAAACTTTCGGCGATTGAGGGCGTATTCGGGGTACGGGGGTATGCCTGGCAAGGCTAAAACACGCTGCGTCCCGCGCCCCGAGTATCTTTTTAAAACAGAGGCTCTGTAAAAGGAGGTCAAAACAATGACGGAAAAAGTGTTAAAACAAGAGGAACGCGTATCCCTTTCGTTGCGCGCTCTGTATAAAAAATACGGGTATCAGCCCTATAAGATGAGCAAGTTTGAAGAGTACGACCTCTACGTTGCCAACAAGGAATTTTTGGTGGGCGACGGCGTGATTACCTTCAACGATACGGACGGAAAATTGCTTGCATTAAAGCCCGACGTTACCCTTTCCATTATCCGTAACAGCGCGGATAAGGAGGGTAAACGCAAGGTGTATTACGACGAAAACGTGTACCGTATTTCGGCAAAGACTAAGCAGTTTAAAGAAATTCGACAAGTGGGCTTGGAGTGTATCGGCGAGATTGGACTCTATGACGAATACGAAACGTTGACGCTCGCGGCGGGCAGTCTTGCGGAGATTTCCGAAAACTTCGTTTTGGATATTTCGCACCTTGGCGTATTGTCGGCGGTGCTCGATAGCGTTTGCGCGGACAAGAGCTTTCAAACGGCGGTAATGGGATATCTTGCGGAAAAGAACGTACACGAAACGGAAAACCTTTGCGCTGTGTTTGGCGTGGACGAAAAGGGCAAGGAAATTTTGCGTACCCTCTTTACGGCTTACGGCGATATGGACGAGGTTTTGGCAAAGCTTGCGCCGATATGCAAGGGTAAGGCAAAGGCGGCGTTTAAGAAATTGCAGGCGCTGTGTAAATTGCTTTCGGCGTGTAAATACGCAGAGAATATCCGCATTGATTTCTCCGTTGTCAATGATATGAATTATTACAGCGACGTCGTCTTTAAAGGCTTTATCGACGGCGTGGCAGAGGGCGTTCTCTCGGGCGGTAGATATGACAAAATGATGGCGCGACTTGGCAAAAATACGGGCGCAATCGGGTTTGCGACCTATCTGGATTTGCTCGACGGATTTAACGAGGAAAAGAGCGCGACGGACGTGGACGTCGTGGTGTTATACGATGAAAAAACTTCGGTTTCCACGTTGGTTAAGACGGTGGGAAAGCTTGTCAAAAAGGGCGTGACCGTCAGCGCGCAGACGGAAAAAACGGCGTTGCGCTGTAAGGAAACCGTGGATATAAGAGGAGGCAAAGCATGATTAATATTGCGTTGCCCAAGGGCAGACTTGGCGAAAAGATATACGACTTGTTTGAAAGGGCGGGGTACGAGTGTCCGTCCATTAAAGAAAAGAGCCGTAAACTAATTTTTGAAAACGAAGAAAAGGGCGTGCGCTATTTTTGGGTGAAGCCCTCGGACGTGTCCATTTACGTGGAGCGCGGGGCGGCGGATATCGGCGTTTGCGGTAAGGATATTTTGGCGGAATATTCCCCCGAGGTATACGAGCTGTTGGATATGAAAACGGGGATTTGCCGTTTGGCGGTCGCGGCGAAGAAGGGCTTTTACGACGACGGAAAGCATACCTTGAAGGTGGCGACGAAATTCGTCAACTGCGCAAAGCGTTACTACGCGCAAAAGAGCCGTGATATCGATATTATTCACTTGAACGGGTCGATTGAGATTGCGCCCATTTTGGGACTTTCGGACGTTATCGTGGATATCGTAGAGACGGGCAGTACGCTCAAAGAAAACGATTTGGAAGTGGTGGAAACGATTTTCCCGATTAGCGCGCGTTTGATTGCCAACAAGGCAAGCTTTAAGTTTAAGACGAAGGAAATTGAAAATTTGGTAGAGCAAGTAAAAGGCTTGCTTAGTGAGAAAGAGTTATGATTAAAATTTACAAGTGGGGCGAAGTTCCCGCCGAAGAGATTTTTGCGCGCGTCAGCCCGACGGCGAGCGTGGAAGGAATCGTGGCGGAGATTATCGCGGAAGTTATCAAAAATAAGGACGCGGCGCTCTTTGCCTATGCGGAAAAGTTCGACAAAGTAAAGCTGACGGCGCTCGAAGTTACGCAAGAGGAAATCGAGCGCGCCTATCAAAACGCGGATAAGGCTTTCGTGGCGATTTTGGAAGAGGCGGCGGAGAATATCCGCTTGTTCCACCAAAAGCAAGTGAAAGAGGGTTTTACGATTAAAAAGGCGGACGGCGTGGTAATCGGACAGAAAGTGACGGCGCTCGATAAGGTCGGTTTGTACGTGCCCGGCGGTACGGCGTCGTATCCCTCCACGGTGCTCATGGACGCGATTCCCGCAAAGATAGCAGGCTGTAAAGAAATCGTAATGGTTACGCCCCCTGCAAAGGACGGGAGCGTCAATCCCGATATTTTGGCGGCGGCAAAGGTGGCGGGCGTTACCCGTATCTTTAAGGTGGGTGGCGCGCAGGCGGTTGCGGCGCTGGCTTACGGCACGGAGAGCGTACCTAAGGTAGACAAAATCGTAGGGCCGGGGAACGCGTTCGTTGCCGAGGCGAAAAAGCAGGTGTTCGGCAAAGTGGATATCGATATGATAGCGGGGCCGAGTGAGATTTTGGTGTTGGCAGACGGTACGAACAATCCCAAGCATATCGCGGCGGATTTGTTGTCGCAGGCGGAACACGACAAAATGGCGAGCGCAGTTTTGGTTACCGATAGCGAGTGTTTTGCGACTGCGGTGGCGGAAGAATTGGAAAGACAAATCCCGCTGTTATCTCGCTGTGAAATCGCGCGGACGTCGATTGACAATAACGGTAAAATCATCGTAGCGGACAACCTTTTGGACGCGATTGAGATTTCCAACGAGATTGCGCCCGAGCATTTGGAGCTCTGTCTGGATAACCCGTTTGATTATTTGGATAAGATACGCCACGCTGGCTCGATTTTTATGGGCAAGTACTGCCCTGAGGCGCTCGGCGATTATTTTGCAGGTCCCAACCATACCCTGCCCACGAGCGGTACGGCGAAGTTCTCGTCCCCCTTGTCGGTGGATGATTTTGTGAAAAAATCGCAATTTTGTTATTACACGAAAGACGGTTTGGAAAAGGTTGCAAACAAGGTTTCGGCGTTTGCCATGAAAGAGGGGTTGCAAGCGCATGCAAAGAGCGCAACCGTTCGTTTTGAAAAAGAATAAAAAGGATAGGCTTATGAGTAAGTTTTTTAGCGCGAAGTACGCGGCGTTGACGCCGTACGTGCCCGGGGAACAGCCCAAGGACGCGCAATATATCAAACTCAATACCAACGAATCGCCCTTTGCGCCCCCCGCGTCGGTGGTGGAGGCGGCGAAGACGGAGGCAGGAAAACTGCATTTGTATTCCGACCCCGAAAGCGCGGCTTTGACGGAAAAAGCGGCGGAGGTTTGGGGTGTGAAAAGGTCGCAGGTTTTGATGACCAACGGCTCGGACGAGGCGTTGAATTTTGCGTTTATGGCGTTCTGTGACGAAAAACACCCGATTGTTTTTCCCGATATTACGTACGGGTTTTATCCCGTGTTTGCGGAGCTGAACGGCATACCGTATGAAAAAATTCCGCTCAAAAAAGATTTTTCGGTGGATTATCAAGACTACGTGGGGATTGGGAAGAATATCGTGATTGCAAATCCCAATGCGCCGACGGGGCTTGCGTTACCTTTGTGGCAGATTGAAGAAATCGTTAAGAGCAATCCTAACAACGTCGTGATTATCGACGAGGCATACGTGGATTTTGGGGGCGAAAGCTGTGTTCCGCTTATTGAAAAATACGACAATTTGCTCGTGACGCAGACCTTTTCAAAGTCGCGTTCGTTGGCGGGCGGTCGATTGGGGCTTGCTATCGGTTGTGAAAAACTGATTGCCGATTTGAACACGCTGAAATATTCGACGAACCCCTACAACGTCAATCGCATGACGGCGGCGGCGGGTTTTGCGGCGCTTTGCGAAAGGGAGTGGTTTGAGAAAAATTGCGCGGCGATTCAGGAAGTGCGCGCCTATACGGCGGAGTCACTTGCGAACCTCGGGTTTACCGTGTTGGATTCAAAAACCAACTTTTTGTTTGCGAAATCGGATAAAATCGGGGGCAAGGCGCTGTATGAAAAACTGAAAGCGAAAGGGGTTTTGGTGCGACAGTTTAACGCGCCGAGAATCGCCGATTTCGTCCGTATCACCATTGGTACGAGGGCGCAAATGGACGTGTTCCTTGCCAAGACGGCGGAAATATTGGAGGAAGAAAAATGAGAAAGGCAGAAATAGCGAGAAAAACGGGTGAAACGGATATTTTGCTCTCCCTTGATTTGGACGGAACGGGCAAGAGCGTGATTGACAGCGGTTGCGGTTTCCTCGACCACATGTTGACGTTGTTTGCAAAGCATTCGGGGTTTGATTTGACCGTGAAATGCAAAGGGGACGTCGAGGTCGATTATCACCACACGACGGAAGACATCGGTATCTCGCTTGGTAAGGCGTTTTTGGAGGCGCTTGGCGATAAAAAGGGGATTACTCGTTACGGAGATACTATGCTCCCCATGGACGAAACGCTGATTCGCTCGGCGGTGGATATTTCGGGCAGAGATTATCTTTCGATTGCCTTAGATTTGCCGTGCGCGAAAGTGGGCGATTTCGATACCGAGCTTTGCGAGGAATTTTGGGCGGCGTTCGTGCGTGAGGCGAAAGTGACCTTGCATATCACCCAGCTTGCGGGGAAAAACGCGCACCACATTATCGAGGGCGTGTTTAAATCGGTGGCAAGAACGCTCGGGAAAGCGGCGGCGATTGACGAACGCCGTAAAAATGAGATTCCGTCGACGAAAGGGGTTTTGTAAATGATAGCAATCGTAGATTACGGCGTGGGGAATTTGTTTTCCTTGGTATCGTCGTTGAAGAAGGTGGGCGCGGAAACGGTCGTCACTTCGGATAGGGCGGTGATAGAGCGCGCGGACAAAATTATATTGCCCGGAGTGGGAGCGTTTGCGGACGCGGCGCGGAAATTGCGTGAAAGCGGTTTGGGCGACGTGATAAAGGAACAAGCGGCGCAAGGCAAGCCCTTGATGGGGGTGTGCCTCGGTATGCAAATGCTCTTTGAAAAGAGTTATGAATACGGTTGTCACGAGGGCTTGGGCTTGCTCAGAGGCGACGTGGTGCCGATGAAAGGGTATATCGACGAGAAATTGAAAATTCCGCATATCGGTTGGAACGCCTTGCGTTTTGTAAAGGATAACCCGCTGTTTAAGCATATTAAAGAGGGCGACTACGTGTATTTTGTGCATTCGTATTTTGTGAGCGGGTGCGAGGATAGCTTGATTGCGGATACGGAGTACGGAAAACCGTTGACGGCGGCAGTGGCGAAAGGGAACGTGTACGGTTGTCAGTTCCACCCTGAAAAGAGCGGCGACGTGGGGTTAAAAATTCTGCAAGCGTTTTGCGAGTTGTAAAGTCCTGCGCGGAATAGGCGAGTTAAATTTGAAAAAGAAAGGAAGAGGAATATGAAGATATTTCCGGCTATTGATTTATACGGCGGAAAGGCGGTGCGCCTTTATAAAGGCGACTACGCGCAGATGACGGTCTATAACGACGACCCCGTGTCCGTGGCGCGCGATTTTGTAAAACAAGGCGCAAAATATATCCACGTGGTGGATTTGGAGGGCGCTAAAATCGGCGAGCCGGCGCATTTGGACGTCGTGCAAAAAATTGCAAGCGAAACCGAATTGTTTATAGAAATCGGCGGCGGTATCCGCAACATGGAAACTGTGGAAAAATACCTTTCCGTGGGGGCGGATCGTGTGATTTTGGGTACGGCTGCGGTGACGGACGAGGCTTTTTTAAAGGCGGCGTTGGCGGCATACGGCGACAAAATTGCGGTTGGCGCGGATATTGCGGACGGACGGATTGCGATACGTGGCTGGGTGGAAAAATCGGAGTACACGACGGACGCCTTTTTTGAAAAGATGCAAGCGCTCGGCGTGAAAACGATTATCTGCACGGATATATCCAAAGACGGCGCTATGAAAGGCACGAACAGAGCGCTGTATAAAGAGCTTGGGGAAAAATACAAAATCGATATTGTGGCTTCGGGTGGGGTATCGACGATAGAGGACGTGGCGGCTTTGGCGGCGGCGGGAACGTACGGCGCAATAATCGGCAAGGCGTACTATATCGGCGCAATCGATTTAGCTGAGGCGATACAGGTGGCAAAATGATTACGAAAAGAATTATCCCCTGTTTGGACGTGAAGGACGGCAGGGTGGTTAAAGGGGTCAATTTCGAGGGGTTGCGCGAAGTAGCGTCGCCCGTCGATTTGGCGAAATACTATTCAAGCTGTGGCGCGGACGAGCTGGTGTTTTACGATATCACGGCGTCGGCAGAGGGCAGAGCGTTGTTTACCGACGTTTTGCGCGAGGCGGCAAGATCGGTGTTTATCCCGTTGACGGTAGGTGGCGGTATCCGTAGCGTAGCCGATTTTGAGCGGGTGCTTTCTTGCGGCGCGGACAAGGTCAGCGTCAATTCGGGCGCGATTGCAAATCCCTCAATAGTCAAGGAGGCGGCGCAAAAATACGGCAATCAATGCGTGGTTATTTCCGCGGATATTAAGCGCGTGAACGGCGCTTTCCACGTGTTCGCCAAAGGCGGTAGAGAGGACACGGGCTTGGAAGCGGTGTCGTGGATAAAGCGGTGCGTGGACGAGGGCGCAGGCGAGGTTGTGGTCAATTCCATGGACACGGACGGCGTGAAAAAAGGCTTTGATATTGAGCTTTTAAAGGCGGTTTGCGCGGCGGTGGACGTGCCTGTGATTGCCTCGGGTGGCGCGGGCAGTATAGCGGATTTTGTTACGTTGTTTAAAGAAATTCCCGATATCGACGCGGGGTTGGCGGCATCGGTGTTCCATTTTGGGGAGATTGCGATTGCCGACTTGAAAAAGGAATTGGCGAAAAACGGTATTCCGTCTCGGATATAAAAGGAGAACAGTATGTTAAAAATAGAAGAATTGAAATTTGATGAAAAAGGTTTAATCCCCGCCATTGTGGTGGACGCGGTAACCAAGGACGTGTTGACGTTGGCGTATATGAACGCGGAAAGTTTGGCAATCACGATGCAGGAGCGTAAGACTTGTTTTTACAGCCGCAGCCGTCAAGAGCTTTGGCGTAAAGGGGAAACGAGCGGGAATTATCAGCACGTCGTTTCCATTACGGCAGATTGCGACAAGGACGCTTTGGTGGTTAAGGTGGAAAAGGACGGGCCTGCGTGCCACACGGGCGCGGAAGGCTGTTTTTATCAGCCTTTATATATCGACGAGGAACGCCATGAGTTTAGCTTGCGCGGTTTGTACGCCCTTTTGCAAGGCAGAAAGGCGGAGATGCCACAGGGCTCGTACACGACCTATCTGTTTGAAAAGGGCTTGGATAAGATTTTGAAGAAGGTAGGGGAAGAATGTACCGAGGTTATCATTGCGGGGCATGCGCAGGATAAAAAGGAAACGGTGTACGAAATTGCCGACCTTGCTTACCACGTGATGGTTTTGATGGTGCAAAACGGTATCACCGTGGACGACGTGGAAAAGGAATTGGCATCCAGACACGTCATTGATAAGAAGGTAAAACAAGAAAAAATGACAAAATAAGATTGCAAAATACAAAGAATCGCTCGGCAGAAAGTCGGGCGATTTTTTTGCGCTTGATAGAGGAAAAGTTGTAAAACGGTTGACGGACAAGGAAAAAAGTGGTAGAATATAAATGCGACTCAAAACTTTATTCTGTAAAAAAGTATACTTCTTGGGTAGAAGTGTACCTTTTCGCGTTACATAAATCTTTTTTACAGGATATTTCTATGTTTTGTGTCGCAGCAAAGCGAAAAAGCACATTTTTATCGGGTGTCATTCGTTTTGCGGGTGGCACTTTTTTATTTACAGGAGGTTTCTTATGAAAAGGAGAAATTGGTTGTTGACGTTCGTGCTCAGCGTGTGCGTATGTCTGATGTGCGCGTTAGGTTTTGTGGCGTGCGGAAAAGACAAAGGTGGGCTCAGCGCGGATAAGTTCAGCGCGGTAAACGTTTCGCGAATTGAATTGGGTATGAGCCAAAAGCAGGTGCGGGATATTATCGGTATACCCGACGATTTGGATGAGGACGGTTATACCTATTATTGGTACGAGGACAAGGCGAAAAACCTGTTTGCGGCAATCGAACAGGCAGAAGAAGAGCTGTGGGATGATGCCTTTGATTTTGACGAAGACCTTGACGATTTCGGAAAAGAAGACAATTTGTTAGACCGTCTGGACCAGCTCTATATGCAGTTGGAAGAGATGACCTATAAATTTATTATGGTCACATTTTCGAGCGACGAAAAGGTAACGAGCGTGTACTTGGATTGCGAACACGTGTATGATGAGGACGATGATTACAGTTCAGCGCGCAAAAAAACGGTGTGGAACGTACGTCTTGACGTGGATAAGGTGGATGCTTCCACGGGTAAGCTTTACACCTTTGATGGGGAAGCGATAACGGAAGAAGAAACTTTGCATATTGTGACGAAAGTTTCTAACGCGAAGTACAGTGCCCAGTTTAGCGACGGAAGCTACATAAAAAGAACGACCACGCCGAGTTGCCTTGGATTTACGGACGATAAAAAACAGGTTAAATACCAATGGTTTGATATGGTTGGAACGTATGACGTGCAGATAGCTGTAAACGTGCAGGGCGAAAGTAATTTGCTTGTTGTGGCAGAGGGAGTAACCACGATTTCTTCTGATGACATAGCGGAATATGCGGATAAGGTTGATATGGTTTCCTTGCCGTCTACGCTTATTGAAATTGGGGATAATGCGTTTAAAGATTGTAGTAATTTGCAATATAATATAAAAGACGGATTGAAATATTTAGGAAACGAAAACAATCCCTACATATATCTAGCAGATACGGAAACGACGGATATTACGTCGGCGACGGTTGAGAATGGTTGTAAATTTATTGGCTATAAAGCGTTCTCTGGTTGCAGTCGTTTAACGGAAATTGTAATCCCCGACAGTGTGGAGAGTATTGGTGAAGATGCGTTCTCTGGTTGCGGTAATTTGACGACGGTTACATGTCCTACGCTTGCTATTTCGTATATACCCAAATCCAACTTACAAAAGATAGTTCTTACGTCAGGAGATAGCATTGGTTTTCAAGCGTTTTATGATTGCAGAAACTTAACGGAAATAGTCATTCCTGATAGCGTGACCAGTATTGGTGTTCAAGCTTTCTATAATTGCTGGTCTTTAAAGAGTGTATATATCACGGATATATCTGCTTGGGTTAGTATAGATTTTAATGTTAGTAACAACGGCACGTCCGCAAATCCGTTTGGACACTGTAATTTATTTTTGAATAACGAGCTTGTAACTCAGTTAATTATCCCCGATGGTGTAACGAGAATCGGTGAAGGTGCGTTCTGTGGTTATGATGATTTAACGAAAATCGTAATTCCCGACAGTGTGACGAGTATTGGTCGTTATGCGTTCTCTTATTGTGATGGGTTAGCGGAAATTGTTATCCCCGACAGTGTTACGAGTATCGGTGATAGTGTGTTCTATGATTGCAGTAAATTGATAATTTATTGCGAAGCGGAACGTAAACCCGACGGTTGGGATGAAGATTGGAGGGATTATAGTGATTACATTCCCGTTATTTGGGATTGTAATAACAACGACGTAGCAGACGATGGATATATTTATACGGTGGTGGACGGTGTTCGTTACAAATTAAAAGACGGCGTTGCAACGGTTGCAAAACAACCGAAAAATATTACGGTGGCGAATATCCTTGAAACTGTTACGTATAAAGATGCGGTTTACAGTGTGACCAGTATTGGTAATTATGCGTTCTATTATTGCTATAATTTAACGGAAATTGTAATCCCCGACAGTGTGACGAGTATTGGGGCTAGTGCGTTCTATGGTTGCAGTAGTTTGACGAGTATTGCAGTAAGTGAAAATAGTGCTAAATATAAATCGATAGACGGGAATTTATATAATAAGAAAGGTACGGAGTTGATACAATACGCCATAGGTAAAACGGCAACGTCGTTTACAATTCCCGACAGCGTAACGAGTATCGGTATTGGTGCGTTCGGTAGTTGCAGTAGCTTGACGAGTGTGGTAATTCCCGACAGCGTAACGAGTATTGGTATAGATGCGTTCTATTCTTGCGATAGCTTGACGATTTATTGCGAAGTGACAAGCAAACCAAGCGGTTGGGATAGCAAATGGAATCCCTCTGATTGCCCTGTGGTTTGGGATTGTAATAACAACGACGTAGCCAATGACGGATATATTTATACGGTGGTGGACGGTGTTCGTTACAAATTAAAAGACGGCGTTGCAACGGTTGCAAAACAACCGAAAAATATTACGGTGGCGAATATCCTTGAAACTGTTACGTATAAAGGCGTTGTTTATAGTGTAACGAGTATTGGTAATGCTGCGTTCTATGAGTGCAGTAGCTTGACGGAAATCATAATCCCTGACAGTGTGACAAGGATTGGTAGTCATGCGTTCAGTGGTTGTGGTTGTTTGACGGAAATCGTAATCCCTGACGGTGTGACAAGGATTGATAGTCAGGCGTTCTATGGTTGTGGTAGTTTAACGAGTATAACGTTTAAAGATACAGCTACCTGGTATAGGCACCCGAACTATTCAGGTGGTGCTGAAACAAGGATGGACGTAACCATCTCGTCCACTAACGCAACCTATTTCAAAACTTATTACAACTATTATTGGTATAAAACGTAAAAATAAAATTTGTGGGAATGAATATTTGATATTGTGGAGGAGCACATAAGATGAATGGAAGCAAGCCGAACGTCGTATATCATTATTGTAGCGTTTCAACGTTTTTCAATATTTTAACGTCCTCGAAACTCAGACTTTCGAATGTTATGAAATCAAATGACCCAGAAGAAAGTATTTATCTTGTTCGTTTTTTATTGAGGGCGTTAGAAAAACAGAGAAAAATTTTTAACGAAAGCATCGGTGAAAGCGAATATAACGTTTCCGAGGGCTGTATTCAAGAAATTATCGACAGATATTTTAATACTTACAACCCTGCACGTTTGTATTGTGCGATTTGTTTTTCGGAAGCGCAGAATAAATTAAGCCAATGGGTCAAATATGCCGACAATGTACAGGGCGTTGCGTTGGGATTTGATACAGAGATACTCAATAGTATAACGGATTCTCCCTTTTTTTTCTTTGATAAAGTAATTTATGATGAAAAAGTTATATTCGATAGGATAGATGCTCTTTTTGGCTCGTTGTTCTCAAATGTTGAATGGTTATCAAGTTCGGATAAAAATAAGCGTTCGGATTTTGAAAATACTGTATATAGGGCGGTGACGGTTTTTAACAGATACGCTCCGTTTTATAAAGATAAATTTTTTGAAGAAGAGCAAGAGTGGCGATTGGTTTTTAATCCAAACGGAAATATCAATAGAGTTTCGACGAAAGATTTTCCTGATTTTGAAGTCGTTCGTAACGGAAATATAGGCGAGATGGCTTATTCAGGAATATATTTTGATATAAAAAATAATGATATTTGTTCATATATGGAATTAGATTTTTCGAGAATCAAGCGTAAATTTTTGAAAGAAATTATTATTGCGCCGAAAGCCGCTATCGAGAAATTGGACGGGAATCTATTGTTGTTTTTGAAAAACAACGATTATGAATGGACGGAACGAAACAGTTTGGATAAATTGAAAATAATAAAGATTGATAGGCAACGGTTTCATTAAACGAACAAAATGAAGAATTAAAATAATTTAACAAAGGGCCGACGGTGTAAAAAACCGTCGGTTGCTTTTTATCGGTTTTTTTAATAAAACCTATTCGATTTTTGAATAATAAATCTGTTGTGATAAAATAAATTGATAAAACGGGAAATTATTTGTCGTTAAACGAAGATATGACTTGACAAATATTTTTTTTTGGGTTAAAATGATAGTTGTGTTATAAGCAAAATTGGGTCTTAGTGTCAAAAAATCGAAAAAAGAGTAAAAAACGAGGAAGAAAACTATCCGATTTTGCAGGTATATATAATATAAGGAAGAGGTTTTGCTCTATGAGAAAAAGACTGAAAAAGGCGATGCTATTGCTGCTTGCGGCATTGGCTACGTTGCTTATGTTGGTCGGATGCGAGCTGGGTATGACTCCCGATCAGGCGAAGCATGCGTACGATATAAAGACGACGGTTACCTATTATGCCAACGGCGGTGAGTTCGGGAATAGCATTAAGGTGCAGGAGCTGTGGTACAAAGCGAACGTCGACAGACCTATGAACATCGGCGTCGATAAATTGCAAAGCGGTACGACGGCATCCTTTACTTTGACGCGTGAGAATTACGAGTTTGAGGGTTGGTATCATATCGCAATCGACGAAGAAACGGGCGAGCTCCTTGCTGATGCGAAGACGGGGGAATGTACGTTGGATATGGAGAAACCCGTTGATTTCGACACCCTTTTATCCGAGGGTGAAGAGTGGCATATCGGCGCGTATTGGAAGACGACGGCGAAGGTGCGCGTACGTCTTGTTGCGGACGGCAAAATAACCGATAAGGCGGGGAACGAGTATGACCCTGAGGCGGACGCGGATATCAAGACGTTCAATTACGTTAAGAAGGGGCTGGGAACACAAACGGAAATGGACGTTGCGAAGTTTAAATCGCCCATTGATCTGCCCACCCTTCCCACGAAAATGACGCACGTTTTTGCTGGATATTATTTTGATGAGGATTGCACGCAACCGGTTACTGCCGAGTTGGAGATGCAACCCAATCAAAAGGACGACGTAACCATTTACGCAAAATATCTCACCAAGGATTGGGCGGTGGTTTGGAATTCTAAGACGGCGAAATCAATGTTTGACGGCGCCTTCCAACCGGATAAGAAGTATTTCGTTGCGCGTGACGTCGTTATGTCGGCGGGGGATCCGATAGCCGTAACCGATTTGGCGGCGACGATAGACGGAAACGGTCGCACCATACGCGGGTTGACAATTTCAAACAAAACTGTTCCCAACGGTAAAGACATGGCGTTTTTGGGGAATATTCAATCGACGGCAAGCATAAAAGACATTACCTTTGAGGATATGAACTTCACGTACGGCACGTTGGGGAAAGCGAATTTCTATTTCGTTTGCTTGGGAATTGCCAACGGGGCGAGCATTGAAAACGTAACCCTTTCCGGTATGATGTCGGTGAGTGATAACTCGGCGGTAAATATGGAAGAAGGCACGGCAAGTTGTATGTTTGGCGGTTTTGTAAACGACGCTGCGTATTTGAGCGCCAACCCGAACGGCTTTAAAATCAAAAATATGTCGCTCAAATACAACACGAAAGAATACGTAGAAATCGTAAAAGATTTCGCAATACTTAACTAAGAAAAAATAAACGGAGGATATAGATTATGAATAAATCAGTTAGAAGATTGCTCTGCCTTTTGCTTAGCGCATTGACAGTAGGATCTTTGGTCGCTTGCGGTGGCGGTAACGGCGGTGGCGTTGTTCCCCCTGCATCGAGTGGTTCTAGCGGTTCGAGCGAAAGCGTTGGCGGTTCGGATAGCAGCGACGATGGAAAGGAAGAGCCCAATCCCACGGCATTGACGGAAACCCGTCCCGTTGTATTCTCGACGGAGCCTTTGGACGGCAACTTTAACCCCTTCTTTGCAACGTCGGCAACGGACGTGGAAATTTTGTCCATGACGCAAATTAGTATGCTCAGCGTAAATGCAGACGGGCAGGTTGCGTACGGTCAGGACGAACCGACCGTCGTAGAAGACGTTACGATTACTACAGCCGATGATAGCTCGTATACCGACTACTCGTTTGTGATTAAAAACGGTATTAAGTTCAGCAACGGTACCGACCTTACGATTGAAGACGTACTTTTCAATTTGTACGTATACCTTGACCCTGCATATATGGGTTCGGCAACCATTTATTCGACGGATATCGTAGGTTTGGCGGCTTATCAGGCGCAGGACGAAAGCTTGCTTGAAAACGACTCGGGCTTTGATAAAAATGCGTTGAACGCACAGTTTTATGCGACGGCGGACGCGCGTATTCAGAGAATTATCGATTCGTTAGACAACGACTCGGGGTATACGCCTAGCGAAGAAGAACAGGCGCAAATCAACAGCGATATCGCTAGATTGAAAGAATTGTTCCTTGAAGAAGTAAACAGCGACTGGGCAAGCAACGCTGGTACGCAGACGAGCTATGAACAGGAATACACCTTAAAGGAAAACTGGGAAATTTATTTCTTCGTGGAAGGTTTGGCAAACATCGTTTATTACAAGACGGAGAACGGTCAAAAGGCGTTGAAAGATAAGGACGGTAAGTACGTTACGGAATTGACGAGACCTGGCGTTATTTTGGAAGACGGCACGGAATACGATGGTTGGTATCAAGGTCAAGAGTATTACGCAAGACATATAGTAGAAGAAATCGAAGCGGCTGCGGCTGATGAAGACGCGATTGCTGCAAAGATGGAAACGCAAGACTGTACGAGAGAAGAAGCGATTGAATACGTTATTCAAGACAAAGCGATTCAAATGGTTTACGACGCATATACGGAGGACGTATATATCGAACAGATTCTTATGTGGTGGGCATCCGGCTCTAACCTCCGTGAAGAATTGATGGCAGAGGCGCGTACGGAATACTACGACAAGGAATTGCAGGGTACGATGAAGGTGGACTCCATCAGAGGTATCACGACGGGCAAGACGGAGGACGGTAAAAACGACGTGCTCAATATCCGTATCAACGGTATCGACCCGAAGGCTATCTGGAACTTTGGTTTCACCGTAGCGCCTAAATACTATTATTCGAACGAAGCCGCTATTAAAAATACGAAGTTTGGCGTTAAGTGGAACGATGCTGCGTTCTTCAACGACGTATTGAAGGCACCCGAAAAGAACGGTTTGCCCGTAGGTGCTGGCGTATATCAGGCAACCGATAAATACGGTAGTGACTTTGTTGGCAAAAACAACTTCTATATTAATAACTTCGTATACTTTAAGCGTAATCAGTATTTTGAAACGGTAGGTAGCGGGCTTTGCAATGCAAAGATTAAATATCTCCGTTATAAAGTTGTAAATTCCGACCAAATCGTATCGGCAATGCAAAAAGGGGAAATCGATATCGGCGAACCCAATGCAACGCCGGACAACATTAAGGCGATTTCGGAGGCTGGCTTGAAGTTTAAGACTTCTGCAACGAACGGTTACGGTTACGTTGGTGTGAACCCGAAACACGTACCCGATTTGGAAGTTCGTCAGGCGATTATGTACGCGATGGATACGAGCTATACGACGATCGGCTATTATTCGGAAGAGCTTGCGGAACCCGTATACAGATCGATGTCCCGTCAATCGTGGGCATATCCGAAGGGCGAAGCAGGTGAAAATCCTTATTACGATCCCAGCCTTGCAACCAAAGAATTTATTTTGGAATTGGTCGGCAAAGCAGGTTGGACCGTAGGCGCTGGCGGTAAGCTCTATAAGGAAGGCAAGACTTTGGAAGTTACCTTCACGATTGCAGGCGGTACGACCGATCACCCCGCGTATAACATGTTCTTGGCGGCAGAGGAGCTGTTGGAAGACTGCGGCTTTACCATTACCGTTGAAACCAACCCTTCCGCGCTTAAAAAATTGGCGACGGGTGACCTCGCGGTTTGGGCGGCGGCTTGGTCGTCTACGGTTGACCCCGACATGTATCAGGTTTACCATAAAGATTCCAACGCAACCAGTACGAAGAACTGGGGCTACGACGTAATTTTGAGAGATCAGACGGGCGAATATAGAGAAGAAAAACTGATTATTGATCAGCTCAGCGCTTATATCGATATGGCTCGTGAAACGATGATTCAAGAAGAGCGTGCGGAAATTTACGCATTGGCTTTGGACGAAGTTATGAAGCTTGCAGTCGAACTTCCTACCTATCAGAGAAACGATTGCGTTGCGTACAATCATTTGCTCATTGATGTGGATTCGTTGAATGATACTCCCACGGCGTTTGCAGGGGTTATTGATAAGATTTGGGAATTGAATTATAACAGTTAATTTTCCCACTTAAAATAAACTATAAGTGAAGAAAGACTAATGGTAAAGTATATTATTAAAAGACTTTTGCTCGCCGTGCTGATTTTGTTCAGCGTATCGGTCATTATGTACGTTTTGGTGCGAAATATCGACCTGAACGCGCTGTGGGCGCAAGCAGGCGCAGGCAATACGGCACAAGGCGACGCAGAAGAAAAATTTGAAATCGTTGCCAAAGCGTATGGTTACGGCGATAATTCGTTTTGGGGCATTATCAAAGGCTATTTCATGTGGCTGAGCAAGTTTGTGCGCGGCGACATGGGTACGTCTATTAAATATCAGCAGCCCGTAAACGACGTTATCTTCAAAAATATGGGGATTTCGTTTACGATTTCGCTCGTGTCCTTGATTTTGCAGATGCTTATCGCAATCCCGCTCGGTATCAAGTGCGCCGTAAATCAATACGGGAAGTTGGACTATGCCGCAACCTTCTTAACGATGATCGGTATTTCCTTCCCGACCTTCTTTGCGGCGAGTCTTGCGATTCGTTTCTTCTCGGTAGAGCTCGGTTGGTTCCCCGTACAAGGTATCGAATCGAGCTTGCCGATGACGGCGACAGAGGCTGACTATTTCTGGGATAGAGTTTGGCATATGATTTTGCCGATTGCCGTTTTGGTTGTGCTTAGCATCGGTAGTTGGTCCCGTTATACGCGTACCAACACCTTGGAAGTATTGAATGCGGACTATATCCGTACGGCGAGAGCAAAAGGCCTTTCCGAAAAATCGGTCATCTATAAACACGTGTTTAGAAACACCTTAATCCCGTTGGTAACGGTGCTTGCGGGCACTTTGCCGACGCTGTTTGGCGGTGCGATGATTACCGAGACGATGTTCTCGATTCCAGGCATTGGTAAACTGGCTTACGACGCCATGATTGAGGGCGATATTCCGTTTATTATGGGATATAATATGTTCTTGGCGGTACTTACGGTTATCGGTATTTTGCTTACCGATATTATGTACGCTGTGGTCGATCCTCGCGTAAAATTGGCTTAAAGGAGGGGAAGTATGGAAGAAAACAAAAATTTGCTTTCGGAAGAAGTTCCCGAAAATGAGCTGATGAAAGAAGAGCAGGATTTGATTGCGGAAGAAGTTTCCGATGTTAAGTGCGAGGAAGAAAACGTAGCGGAAACGGTTGCTGAAACGGAAGTTACAGAAGATAACGCGACGGAGACGGAAGAGGAAGAAGACGTACACGGCGAGAATTTGAGCGACCGCGTGCGTACGCTTTCGCCTGGACGACTCGTTGCAAAACGCTTTTTCCGTTCTAAACTGTCGGTGATTGGTTTGGTGACGCTTGTATTGCTGTTCCTGTTCTCGTTTGTAGGACCGTTGATGCCCGGCGCATCTACGTGGGTAAAGGACGGCGAGCCCGTCGTGGATAGAAACCAAGCGAATATCAAAGAAATCGCGCACGTAACCGATATTGTATACGAAGTTATTGTCTATGAAAAAGTCTTAGATGAAGACGGCAACGTAGTCAAGGACGAGAACGGCGAAGATAAAGTGGTAGCCGTTAAAAAGACCATGGTTGCGCAGAGCTGTATGACGCAAAAAGCTCCGGTAAACTGGTATGCGGATATGGATTCTACCCATTTGCTCGGTACGGATAAGCAGGGGCAAGATATATTCACGAACTTGATGTTGGGCGGACGCGTTTCGCTGACAATCGGGTTTATCGTTATATTCTTAGAGGCTGTCATAGGTGTTATTCTAGGCGGTATAGCTGGGTATTTCGGCGGTTGGGTGGACAACCTAATTATGCGTATCGTCGATATCCTAAGCTGTATTCCGACAATACCAATCATGTTGATTTTGTCGCAGATGTTGGCAGGTTGGGGCATTAAGGATATACGGAGTTTGTATTTCCTAATGGCGATGCTAACCGTGCTAGGCTGGACGGGTATTGCCCGTATGGTCCGCGGTCAGATTTTGTCCTTGCGTGAACAGGAGTTTATGTTGGCGGCAAAATGTTCGGGGCTTTCGACGCCGCGCAAGATTTTCAAGCATTTGTTGCCCAACGTTATGCCGCAGTTGATCGTGCAAATGACGATGGGCTTGGGCAGTATCATTTTGACGGAAGCAACGCTCGGTTTCTTGAATATCGGCGTTCCGATGAACACGCCCACGTGGGGTAAGATGATTAACAGCGCAACGCAGATGAATATTCTGCTCGGGTATCCTAACTTCTGGATTCCGCCCGGAATTTGTATTACGTTGGCTATTTTGGCGTTTAACTTTGTTGGCGACGGCTTACGCGACGCGTTTGACCCGAAGATGAAGAGGTGATGAATATGTCCGAAGAAAAGAAGAAGACAAAGTCACATTATATCTCGGGGAAAGAATCCCGTAAAATTTCTCGCCAAAACGCAAAAATTACGAAGAAATTTGAAAAACGCAAGAAGAGAAGAAACGTAGAATCCGAATACGTTACCGAAATGAAAGATCCGAAAAATATCGTTGAGTTTGAGGATTTACATACCTATTTCTATACGGATGCGGGTGTGGTTAAGGCGGTAAACGGCGTTACGTTCTCTATCCCCGAAGGCTCGACGGTAGGCGTCGTTGGCGAATCGGGTTGCGGTAAGAGTGTTACCTCGTTGTCCTTGATGCAGCTTGTGCAAGGTCCCACAGGTCAGATTGTAAACGGTTCAATTCGTTTCCGCGCGAGAAAGGTTCATCGTAATAAGCCCGTTTATGAAACGGAAGAAGTGAACGGCGAAACGGTACTCGTAAAGGATGAGAAGGGCAGACCGATACAAAAACGTGACGAAATCGGCGGTAAAATGTACGAAACGGAAGAGAAGGTATACGACATCGCAAAGATGCCGTTGAAGGCGATGCGCGGTATTCGCGGTAAGGATATCGCCATGATCTTCCAAGAACCGATGACTTCGCTCAACCCCGTGTTTACCATTGGCAATCAGTTGGACGAAGTTGCGCTCTTGCATATTGCCGGTATTTCCAAGGCGGGCGCGAAGAAACGCAGTATCGAGATGTTACAGCTCGTTGGTATTGCTGACCCTAGCGGTGTGTATAAAAAGTACCCCCACGAACTTTCGGGCGGTATGCGTCAGCGTGTCGTTATTGCAATGGCGTTGCTCTGTAATCCCCGTTTGATTATCGCGGACGAGCCGACGACGGCGCTCGACGTTACGATACAGGCGCAGATTTTGGATTTGCTTCGTGATATCAAGTCGAAAATCAGCGGTTCGATTATGCTCATCACGCACGACCTGGGCGTGGTTGCCGAAATGGCGGACTACGTTGTGGTTATGTATGCAGGTAAGGTTATCGAAATGGGTACGGCAGAGGATATTTTCGACAATCCTTTGCACCCGTACACGATTGGTTTGCAGAAGAGTAAACCTACCGTGGACGGCGAAGTGGATTCGCTCTACTGTATTCCCGGGTTTGTTCCGAACCCCGTCAATATGCCGAACTATTGCTATTTCCGCGATAGATGCGACAGATGTAAGAAAGAGTGCGCGGGCGAATATCCCTGCCTTGTTAAGGTGTCGGATACGCACAGCGTAGCTTGCTATTTGTATAAAGATAACAACGAAAAGGGGGAAGAAAACAATGCGTGAAAACGAATTTGATATGCTCCCCGAAACGGAAAACACCGCACCCGTGTCTGCAACGAACGCAAAAAACGACGTAAAAACGGAAACGGCTGACGACGTGCTGTTGGAAGTCCGCAATTTGAAGAAGTACTTTGTTGTAGGCAAGAGCTTTTTCGGAAAACCGAATAAGTGGCTGAAAGCGGTAGACGACGTGTCCTTTACCTTGAAAAAGGGTAAGACGCTCGGTATCGTTGGCGAATCGGGTTGCGGTAAAACGACTATGGGGCGTACGATTTTACGCCTTTACGACGTGACAGGCGGTGAAATTTGGTTTAAAGGCGAGGAAATTTCGCAGGTTCCCGACACGGAATTCGACCAATTCCGTCCCAATATGCAGATGATTTTCCAAGATCCGTACGCGAGTCTTTCCCCCCGTTTGACGGTCGGCGGTATCATCGGCGAAGCGGCTCTGCAACACAAAATCGTCAATAAGAAGAATTACAAGGAATACGTGTTGAACGTTATGAAAATGTGCGGGTTGCAACCCCACTATTTCGAACGTTATCCGCACGAATTCTCGGGCGGTCAGCGTCAACGTATCTGTATTGCGCGCGCGCTTGCTTTAAAACCCGAACTCGTTATTTGCGACGAGCCTGTATCCGCGCTCGACGTTTCTATCCAAGCGCAAATTATCAACATGCTGAAAGAGTTGCAGGCAGAGCTTGGCTTGACCTACATTTTCATTTCGCACGACTTGTCGGTTGTAAAGCATATTTCCGACGAAGTTGGCGTAATGTACCTTGGCAGTATGGTGGAATTTGGTACGAAGGAAAAGATTTTCTCGAATACCTTGCACCCGTACACGAAGGCGTTGTTCTCGGCGGTTCCCGTGCCCAATCCGCACGTGAAGATGAACCGAGTGATTTTGAAAGGGGATATTCCGTCCCCCGTCAATCCGCCGAAGGGTTGTAAATTCCACACGCGTTGCGATCAATGCATGGAAATTTGTAAGACGGTTCCCCCGAAGTACAAGCAGGTAGAAGAAGGGCATTTCTGCGCTTGCCACCTGTACGATACGGCGGAGGATATTGCGGAATACGAGGCGGCTGCGGCAGAACAAGCGGTGGCGGACGTTGCTGACGTTACGGTGGACGTCGCTGACGTAGAGTAAATGCAGGAATAAGCATGGCAAAAGCAGACAAAAACGAAAAAAAAGAGAAGAAGAAAAAGAAAAGAGCGGAGATTGACATGGAAACCACGGTCGCGGATATGAACGTGGAGGGGTTTAAATGGTACAATCCGCAAAAGAAGAAAAACCCGAACAATACGGTCGGGAAGATCAAGTTTAGAGAGTATTTGGCGATGGTAATTGGCGCGTTTCGTGCGTTTTGGCCGATACTGTTGATGATTCTTCTCGGTTTTGGCATGATGATAGGCTTTGCTTATCTGTGGTTGAAATAGAGGAAAAAGCACTCCTTTGCGGGGGTGCAACAAAAAAGCGTAGGCGACGACGTCTACGCTTTTTGATATATTAACTCGTGCGTTTGGCGAGGATTTTGCCCGTTTCGCCGTTGATTAAAAACGCCGTAATATTGCCGTTTCTGTCAATCACGCCTACGTAATAATAGGGCTTTTCTTCAAAAATCAAGCGCACGTAGATTTCCCCCGCAAAGCCGTATTTGTCCGTCAAACCCGCAAACAACGGTTGTTCCGCAACCAACAAGCCGTTCAAAATTGCGCTGGGCGAAAGGGTGCTTTCCGTACGGACGCTTGTCGCCGTCAGCTCGCATTCCGTTCCACCGTAATTGATTTTGCAGACGATTTCGCGCAAGGCAGAGGTGTCCAAGGTACAGTAAAAATAATACTCCGCGCGGACGTTGTCAAAGGACATTTCGCCACCGTATTCCTTACCGCCTACCATAAAGGTAAGAGCGCAAACTTCGTCGCCCTCGGGGGCGACCAAATACACTTCCGTTCTAGGCGAGCTTTCCTGCGGTACGCCGTCGGCAACGTAGGGGGTTTCCTTGGTCACCGAGTAGATACGGACGGAAAGGGTTTCCGTTTCGGCGAGGAAGATATTGCTACGCAGTTCGGATACGTATTGGTCGTAGCGGATATTCTGCTTTTTACAGCCAACGAAAAGGAACACCCCTAAAAGGGCGAGGCTGACAAGAAAAAATCTAAGAAGATTTTTCGGATGTAAAAACGTTTTGTTTGGTTTGAAAAAAGCGTTCATGGTTCATTATATTAAAAAAAGGTGTCAAACATACCGAATTATTTTTGCTCATACAGTTGATTTTTTGATTTCAATGTGCTAAAATAATATAAATACAATGGGGGGACGAGTTTATGAGTGTTCGGAAGATCATTTTTAGGTCTTGCATGAATACGCTGGCGGCGATTTTTATCCTGCTGGTATTCATGGTCGGTATGCTCGTAGCCGTTTACCCAGAAACCATGATGAATATCTCGTACGATATGGGCATGGAGAAGTCTTGCGTTTGGTTTGCAGAGCGCGCTTATAAACGGCATAACAAAATTGACACGATAGCTTTTGCGACATCCGTTGCGGTTGAGCAAAATATGTACGGAAAGGTGGTTACGTGCGGCGAACAGATGATTGCCGATAACGAGTTTGCCGTTTATTGTGATTTTAAGGACAAGTTAAACCACGATAAGTACGGCGATTTAACGATTGGCGGTACGCCGATTGTGGAAATTATCGGGACGTACGACCAATACGTTTATGCGCAGGTCAGCATTGCGCGGTATAAACTTGGCGATAAAGACGGCGCGTTGGAGCGTGCGGTAAACGCTGTGGAACTCACGGCGGAATTCCCTAGAAACAACGCTTTTGCGAGTCTTTTATTAGAGGTATACGAGTTTGGCGACGAGGATTTCTTGCAGACGTTGCTGTTGGAAATGGACGACTTGTATCGTGACGGTTGGGCAGACGGTAGTAAAGACTATTTCAACGATCTTCGCGTTGCGGTAAGCGGATAAGAAGAACAAGCATAAATTTAGGCAAATAAAAGTTTTATATATACGAGGAGACAAATCAATGAGCAGCAGAATTGTAAAAGAAGGATTGACTTTTGACGACGTACTTTTGATCCCGCAGGCTTCTTCCGTGTTGCCCCACGAAGTGGATCTTAGAACGAAACTTACTGACAAAATTACGCTGAATTTGCCCTTGATGAGCGCGGCAATGGATACGGTTACGGAAAGCCGTATGGCGATTGCTATGGCGCGTGAGGGCGGTATCGGCATCATCCATAAAAACATGTCGATTGAAGAACAGGCGAATCACGTGGACCGTGTAAAACGTAGCGAACACGGGGTTATTACCGATCCTTTCTTCCTGCACCCTCAAAACCTTGTAAGAGACGCAATTAAGCTTATGGAACAGTATCGTATCAGCGGTGTTCCCATTACGACGGAAGACGGTAAATTGGTGGGTATTCTTACCAACCGCGATTTGCGTTTTGAAAATAACTACGATCAGCCGATTTCTAATATTATGACGAAAGAAGGCTTGGTTACTGCGCCCGAGGGAACCTCTTTGGATGAGGCGAAAGTTATTTTGGGTAAGAACAGAATTGAAAAATTGCCTATTGTAGACAAGAAAGGCTATTTGAAAGGCTTGATTACCATTAAGGATATTGAAAAGGCGATTCAATACCCCAATTCGGCGCGCGACGAAAACGGCAGATTGCTCGTTGGCGCAGCGGTCGGAACGGCAGGAAATACAATGGAGCGTATTGCCGCGCTTGTAGATGCGCGCGTAGATATTATCGCGATTGATACTGCGCACGGTCATTCTGCGGGGGTTATTAAGAAAGTGGAAGAAATCCGTGCGAATTTCCCGAATCTTGCCATTATCGCGGGTAACGTGGCGACGGCGGGCGCTACCGAAGCGCTTATCAAAGCGGGCGCTGACGTCGTAAAAGTGGGTATCGGTCCTGGTTCGATTTGTACGACGCGTGTCGTTGCAGGTATCGGTGTGCCTCAGCTTACGGCGATTATGGACTGCGCGGAAATGGCGGACAAATACGGCAAACGCGTTATCGCGGACGGCGGTATTAAATATAGCGGCGATATCGTAAAAGCTTTGGCGGCAGGCGGTAGCGCGGTTATGGTCGGTTCGCTTTTGGCTGGTACGCTCGAAAGCCCCGGCGAAGTCGAATTGTATCAAGGCAGAAGTTACAAGGTATACAGAGGTATGGGTTCGCTCGGCGCAATGGCGGCAGGTAGCAGCGACAGATATTTCCAGGAAGGCACGAAGAAATTCGTTCCCGAGGGGGTTGAAGGTCGTGTACCTTACCGTGGTTCGGTTGCGGACATCATTTATCAGATGAAGGGCGGTTTACGCTCGGGTATGGGTTATTGTGGTAAAGCGACGGTGGAAGAGCTCCGCACCAATTCCGAATTTGTGCGTATTACCAATGCAAGCCTTGTAGAGAGCCATCCTCACGATATTTCTATCAGTAAGGAAGCTCCTAACTATCAACAGCACTAACCTATAAGAAAAAGACGCGGATAAGGGATTATCTACGCGTCTTTTCTTGCATAAAAACGATACATTTTTACCATTTAGGAGGAGAAATATATGGAAAACAACGTGCGTCCCGCATCTATGGAACGTATCACGACCAAGGCTTTGGCGGACAAGTTTATCGCAGAGCAGATAGCTGAAGTAAAGGCGCAGGTCGGCAACAAGAAAGTATTGCTTGCGCTTTCCGGCGGTGTAGACTCGTCGGTAGTGGCGGCGCTTTTGATTAAGGCAATCGGCAAACAGCTCGTTTGCGTGCACGTAAATCACGGGCTTATGCGTAAAAACGAGTCGGAAAACGTGGTGGAAGTGTTCCAAAATCAGTTGGATGCAAACCTCGTATACGTTGACGCAACCGACCGTTTCTTGGATTTGTTGGCGGGCGTAAGCGACCCCGAACAAAAACGTAAAATCATCGGCAAAGAATTTATCAACGTATTCGCTGACGAAGCAAGAAAGTTGGAAGGGGTTGAATTCTTGGCGCAAGGTACGATTTATCCCGACATTTTGGAAAGTATCAAACAAGCGGAAGGAAAGAAAGCGGTCAAATCTCACCACAACGTTGGCGGTTTGCCCGAAGATTTGCAGTTTGCGTTGGTTGAGCCCTTGAAATTGCTCTTTAAAGACGAAGTACGCGTGGTTGGCGAAGCCCTTGGACTTCCGCACGCAATGGTTTATCGTCAGCCGTTCCCCGGTCCCGGGCTTGGCGTAAGATGTCTTGGCGCGATTACGCGCGACCGTTTGACGGCGCTCCGTGAAGCAGACGCAATTTTGCGCGACGAATTCGATAAATGCGGTTTGGCAGAAAAAGTATGGCAGTATTTCGTTATAATTCCCGACGTGAAGAGTGTAGGCGTGAAGGACGATAGCCGTTACGAGGGTTGGCCCGCAATTATCCGTGCGGTAAACACGATGGACGCAATGACGGCGACGATTGAAGAAATTCCTTACGCTGTTTTGCATAAGATTACGCAGCGTATCGTAACCGAAGTGGAAGGTATCAACCGCGTGTTGTACGACCTTACGCCGAAGCCCACGGGTACGATTGAATGGGAATAATTTTGTTATCAAAAATGCCCCTACGAGAATAGTTCTCGCGGGGGCGTTTTGTTATTTGAATACGGTTAATTAATTTGTATTTGTTTTTCCTTGGACGGGGGATAACCGAACGTTTTGATGTACTGTTTATAAAAGCCGACGTACGATTCAAAACCGCATAAAAGATAGACTTCGGTGGGCTTTTTGCCTTGGCGCAACATAGTTTGCGAGTATAACAGCCGTTTTCCGTTTAAGTATTTGCGTGGTGTGATTTTTAATTGCGTTTGGAAAAGACGGAAGAAATATTGCTGACTTACGAAAAAGTGGGCGCAAACGTCCTTGATGTCCTTGATTGTGAATAGATTTTCGTTGATATATTCCAAAACCTGCGCCAAAAAGGGGGAAGTTTTAAAGGAAATATTCGTCGCGCTGTCTGCCGAGAGGGAAAGGTTGTATAAAAGCTCTTTAATCAACGTGCAGAGAATATCCGTGAATGACGTTTCAGATAAAACGGAGCTGTAATAATCGAGCCGTTTAAAAAGATCGGAGATAATTCCTTCGGAGGGGCAATTAATAACTTCAAAATTAGCGGGTAACGAATTTAAAATCTCGGCGTCCACGAGCGATGCGTCGAATAGAATATTATAACGTGCGTATTCCGAGTTGGATTTCGTTTCAACGTAATGATATTTGAGGGGGCGGGTAAAAACGAGGTCGTATTTTTTCAAGGAGTATTTTCTGTCCTCGATAACGTAGTTAACGTCGCCCTTTTCAAAGAAAATGATTTCGTACATATTATGCGTATGTTTCATGGATAGGCTTGGGTGATTGCAAGGGTTACTCAAGCGATGGTGATTGTATACGATTTTTTCCGTTAAGATTTCCATAAATTTGTTCCCTTTTTCCTTAGTTTAACATAAATCAACCAATATGTAAACTAAATTAAGAGTATTTGTCGCGAATTGTTTAGTTTTAGAAATATTATAGGCGAATTATGGTTATTTACATTCAAAAAATGTTGTGTTATACTACAATCAAAGGTTATAAAAGCATTTGGAGGATACGGTTGTGAACAAAAAACTCAATCTTGCAATTATTGGACAAGGCAGAAGCGGTCGTGATATCCACGGCAATTATTACAACTCGGACAACAATAAATATTACAACGTGAAATACGTGGTGGACGCAGACGCAAACCGTCGCGCTATGGCGGAAAAGCGTTATCCGGGTTGCAAAACCTTTGCCGACTATCGTGCGCTGTATGATTGCGACGTGGATGTTGTCGTCAACGCGTCCTATTCGGATTGTCATTATTCCATTACGAAGGACCTTTTAGAGCACGGCAAAAACGTGATGGTGGAAAAGCCTTTTGCGCGCAATCAATTTGAGTGTGAAACGCTGATAAAAACGGCGGAAGAAAAGGGTGTATTGTTGGTCGTTTTCCAAAACACGCAGACGGCGCCCTATTATTTGGATGCCCTCCGCTTGATAAAGGAAGGTAGATTTGGCGACGTAAAACAAATCAGCATCCGTTTCAACGGATTTGCTCGCCGTTGGGATTGGCAAACCTTGCAAAAGAAAGTTGCTGGTAATGCGTATAATACGGGTCCGCACCCGATTGCTATGGCGTTGGGGTTCCTTGATTTTGATAAGAATACGAAGGTGGCGTATTCCAAGTTGGCGACCGCGATTACGAGTGGCGACGCGGAAGACTACGTGAAAATTTTGTTGGAAGCGCCGAACAAGCCCCTCGTGGACGTGGAGATTAGCTCGGTTGACGCGTTCAGCGATTATACGTTGAAGATTCAGGGTACGAAGGGTACGTTTAAATGTACGTTGCAAAAATATTGGATGAAATATATCGTGGACGGTGAGAATCCCGAACGCCCCGTTATCGAGGAGTTTTTGCGGGACGAAGAGGGGAATCCCCGTTATTGTTCTGAAAAGCTGAACGTGCACGAAGAGAGCGGCGAATACGTAGGTACGCCCTTTGACGTTGGGACGGCGACGATTTACGAAAATCTCTATTATGCCTTGACGGAAGGGGCGGAGCTGGTTGTAAAGCCTTGGCAGTCTGCTATGGTTATCAACGTCATCGAGACGGCGCACGCGCAAAACCCGTTGCCCGTGAAATTTATCTAAAAAACGAAAAATCCCTTTTGCCGCTTTTTGTTGGCAAAAGGGTATTTTTTTATCACGCAAAGTCCTTTTAAAGCATATATTGTAATATAAAGTTTTCTTCGGGAAATTTTAAATACACGAGAAGGACAAAAGCAAATGTTTAATTTTTGTAATACGTGTTATCAGCGTATTTGCCGTGATTGTTGTGGCAATATCCGCGTAAACAACGCTTGTAACGCTTGCAATCGTTGCAACGTCTATACCACCGCGAATAACAGTGGCAATAACAATACTTGTGGGAATTGGAACGCTTGCAATATCTGCGGTTGTTGCGGGCTTTGGAATACGTCGAACAACAATGCGAATACGGGCTCTATCTCGAATACGTCGTCGGCAAACGGTTGCGGTTGCAACTATGGGTATAACCAGTCTCAAACGACGGGCGTGTCGCAGAACTGTTGGGCGAATAGGTGTAGAACCTCGCGCTGTGGCTACGGCTGGAACGGTTAAACGGAAAGATACTTTTGATAAAGAAGCGGCGGTTTATCCGTCGCTTTTTCTGTGTCTAAAAGTGGAAATATCGCGCATACTATTGGGGATGGAAAGATTGCGCAGGGCATATCGCTACGCCAAGCAAAAATACGAATTATTGCACGTAAAAAAATACACGACGATTGCAGGGACGCTCGTGTTCTTTTTGATTATGTCGATTATGCCGTTTGCTTTTTGGCTGACGCTCATTATCGGGAAACTGCCAATCGACACCGAAAAACTCTTTTCCTTGCCCGTGTTTATTTCGGTAAAAAACGTGTTGGAATACGTACAAAAGGAAGCTATGGAGGCGACGGCGGGGGCGTCGGTGGTGTTGTTGGTCACCACCCTCTATTCGTCCACGAATTTGTTTTATCAGATGCGGCGTAGCGGGGAAATCGTGTACGACGTGCATCGCAATAAGCAGGGGCTACGAACGCGTTTTGCGGCGTTGATTTTGCTCGTTTGCGTATTGGTGATTGCGGTGGTGTTTCTGTTTGTGTACGCGTTGGGCTCTTTTTTGTTTTCTCGGTTGTTTTCGCGGTGGGTGGAGTTATTGATAGACCACGTATTGTTGGCGGGATTAGCTTTTTTATTGGCGCTATTGCTCAACGTCTACGTGTGTCCGTACAAACGGAAACTGCGCGTGTTTTTATCGGGGACGTGCGTTACCGTGGCGCTGTGGGCGGTTGCGGCTCTGGGATTTTCGCTGTATTTAAAAATCAGCAACGTAAACAAATTATACGGCGCGCTCAGCACGGTTATCGTGTTTTTACTGTGGCTGTACGTTATGATGATTGGGTTTATTGTCGGCGTGATTTTTAACAGCGAAAAGGTGGTAAAAAAACGCAAGAATAAAAAGGCATAAAAGTTAAAAAATTTCCGCAAACTGCGGTTATGAAAAAATTAAAATTGAGAAGTTCGCTTTTGGTGGGAGCGGCGGTTTTGCTGTTTTCCTTTCCCAATTTCAAAAAAGGGGAGTTGACGGATATCGCAAAGCCCTACCTCGGCGTATATGAGTGCACGGACGCAAAGCTTGGCGAAGAGGATATTCTGCCCCGATTCGACAGCGTAAAGCTTGAATTAAAAGACAAAGGGGAATACACGTTGTATTTCAAAGAGAAAGGGGGTAAGGCGGAAAAGGTCGAGGGTAAGTACAGATACGATAAAGCCAACAAAACGATTACGCTGTATTTGCCGAACCGTCGTTTAATCCGCAGAGCTTTTCCTTTGGGGAAAGGGGTTTTGACGGTGACGGTTCCGTATGGGGACAAAACGTTGCGTATGCAGTTTGAACAGAAATGATATCGGGATAAAAAGTCGCTCGGAAACGGGCGGTTTTTTTGCGTGGTTTGCAAGTTAAAAATTCTTTTGCCGTATTGTTTCTTGACAATGGCAAAAATGTATATTATAATGCTGTTGTGTTTTTCGGCGTATTTATATACGCGAAAAAAGGAGAAAAATATGAAGATTATCACAATCAGCCGTGAGTTTGGTTCGGGTGGCAGAGAAATCGGAAAACGCCTTGCAGATGCGCTTGGGTTTGATTATTACGACAGCGAAATTATTACCGCCGTTGCAAAAAACAGCGGGTTGGACGCGAATTACGTGGCGGCGCATTTGTCCGACCACGGTTGGCAAAACGTGCCGATTACTTTCCGCGGTACGATAGGGTCTACCGCCTATATCCAGTCGAGCAAAGTACACCTTTTGTTAGAGCAAAAACGTGTGATTGAAGAGATTGCCGCTCTGGGTAAAGATTTTGTAATCGTAGGCAGAAACGCAGACGTTTTGTTGGCGAAATACGCGCCGTTTAATATGTTTGTCTGCGCAAATATCGAAGCGAAGATAAAGCGTTGCAAAGAACGCGCGTCGGCTGGGGAAGTTTTGTCCGATAAACAACTCGTCAAGAAGATGAAAGACATTGATAAAGCACGAGCGAAAACGCGCGCGATGATGACGGGGGCGACGTGGGGAGAACGCGGCTCGTACCATTTGACCGTCAATACGTCCGATTGGGAAATCAAAGCGTTGACGCCAATCCTTGCCGATTTTATCCAACAATGGTTTGGGGGAAGAAAATGATACAGCTTTCCGACCATTTTAGTTATAAAACTTTATTAAAATTTACTTTGCCGTCAATCGCTATGATGATTTTCACGTCGATATACGGTGTGGTGGACGGGTTTTTCGTTTCCAATTTTGCGGGGGATATTCCCTTTAAAGCGGTTAATTTAATTATGCCGTTTTTGATGATTTTGGCGACGGTCGGGTTTATGTTCGGTACGGGCGGAACGGCGATCGTTTCCAATAAACTCGGCGAGGGGGACCCCGAAAAAGCCAACGCCTACTTTTCGCTGTTTGTGTACGTAACCTTTGCGCTGGGCGTGGTGTTTGCGGTGGCGGGGATTATTTTTATCCGTCCGATTGCAAAACTCTTAGGCGGCGAGGGCGAAATTTTAGAAAACTGCGTGCTGTATGGGCGAATTATTTTGATTGCATTGCCGTTTTTGGTTTTACAGTATTTGTTTCAAAGCTTTTTCGTCGCAGCGGAGAAACCCCGCCTTGGGCTGGCGGTAATTATTGCCGCGGGGGTTACGAACATGGTCTTGGACGCCGTGTTGGTGACGTTGCTCCCCAAGGAATATAAGCTCGCGGGGGCGGCGATTGCAACGGCGGTAAGTCAGTTTGTCGGCGGCGTTATTCCGCTCGTATATTTCTTCTCTAAAAACAAGAGCATTTTGCGCTTGGGGAAAACGAGGTTTGAAGGCAAAGCCGTTTTAAAGGCGTGCACCAACGGTTCGTCCGAATTCATGAGCAACGTTGCCATGAGCGTGGTCGGTATGCTGTATAATTTACAGCTGCTTAAATATGCAGGGGATAACGGCGTGGCGGCGTACGGTGTAATGATGTACGTCAGTATGATTTTTGCGGCGGCGTTTATTGGGTATTCGATGGGCACGGCGCCCGTTATCGGATATCACAACGGCGCGGGTAATCATGCGGAATTGAAGAGCATTTTGAAAAAGAGCCTAATTCTTCTATTGATTTGTGGCGGTGTTATGGTTGGCGCGGCAGAGCTGTTGGCGTATCCGTTGGCGAAGATTTTCGTCAGCTATGACGCGGTGCTTATGGCGATGACGGTGCGCGGTTTCCGAATTTTTGCGATTGCCTTTCTATTTATGGGTTTTGCAATTTTTGGTTCAAGCTTTTTCACGGCGCTAAACGACGGATTGACGTCCGCGCTCGTTTCCTTTTTGCGAACGTTAGTGTTTCAAGTTGCGGCAGTAATGCTGTTGCCCTTGCTTTGGGGCTTGGACGGCATTTGGATCTCCGTAGTCGTTGCGGAAATCGCCGCTGTGGCGTTTACGGCGATTTTTATAATTGTAAAACGTAAAAAATATCATTATTGACAAGATGCGCTCTTATAGGGGCGCATTTTTCATGCAAGAATTTTTTAAAACAAAAAACAAACAAATGTTCGCAAAATGCTTGCAAATTGGAAAAATATGTGTTATACTTGGTTATACCTATGGAAATTGAGTTGACGCGCGACCAGGAAAACGCAAAAAATTTGATAGCGGAGTGGTTTATTAATACAGACGACCAGATATTCGTTTTGTCGGGCTATGCAGGCACGGGCAAGACGTTTTTGATTGATTATATCGTTCGGTACGTTTTGAAGCTTCGCGCAGGGGAAGAGGCTGTGTTTGTTTCGCCGACGGGGAAAGCTGCGGCAAACCTTGTCAGGAACGGTACGGTTGCAGGTACGGTGCATAGCTTAATTTACGTGCGAGACGAAGAGGATTTCGGTGTGGACGAAAACGGCGAGATTGTCGAACTGGACGAATTGCGCTTTATCAAAAAACCGAAAATCGACGAACGGATACGTTTGATTATCGTTGATGAAGCTTCTATGCTAAACGAAGCGATTTTAAACGACCTATTATCCTTTAACGTTAAGTGCCTTTTTTGCGGCGATGGGGCGCAGTTACCGCCCGTGAACGGCACTTGTCCGTTGCTCGCTAATCCAAACTACACCATGAAAGAAATCGTCCGTCAAGCGGCAGATAACCCGATTATTCGATTGGCGACGATGGCGAGAAGGGGGGAGCGGATTCCGTACGGGAACTATGAGGACAAGGTTTGTGTGATTAACCAAAATATGCTGGTGGGCAAAAAACGCAAGAAGTTGTTTTTGAGCGCCGATCAAATTATTTGTGGCAGAAATCGTACGCGCGTTGCCTTAAATGCGGAGATTCGTGCGTATTTGGGGATCGACCCTCAATCGTTGTTGCCTGTGGATGGGGAAAAACTTATTTGCACGTTGAATAATTGGGAGCAGCCGCTGGATAACGATGGGCAATTTTTCTTGGTGAACGGCGTCATTGGTCGGGTGAAGAATGTCAAAGAGCAAATGGACGATTTGGCAATGGTGGAGTTCACCGCCGATTTTAGAAAGGACAAAATTACCGTGCCGTTTGATACGGGAATTTTTACAAAAGGAAGGTATTCGCATCGATACGGCGCAAGGGCAATTACGCTGTTTGATGGAACGGTGGTCGGTGAAGAGAATACGCAATTGTTAAGAAAAATTCGCACGATAAAGGACGAACCGATTTCACGGTTTGAATTTGCGTATGCAGTTACCTGCCACAAGGCGCAAGGCTCGGAATTTAATAACGTAATCGTGTTTGACGAATCTTGGGTGTTTGGCGAAGCGCAGGCGCAGTGGCTATATACGGCGATTACCCGCGCGCGCAAAAAATTGCTTATAATTCGTTGAAAAACCTTGACGGGTTGGCGTTTATTTGTTATAATAGCAAAAAAATCACGCGAGGGCGATATGGCGAAGACTTTGGAAAAATACCAACAGATTGAGCGGTCGATTATTACGACGTACCGCAAGACGATTTGGTCGCCGTTTGTCTTGGCTGTGAAAAAATACGCCTTGATACAGGCGGGGGATAAAATTGCCGTTTGCATTTCGGGGGGCAAGGACAGTATGCTGCTCGCCAAGCTGATGCAAGAATTACACCGTCACAGCGAGGTGCCTTTTGAACTCGTTTTTTTGGTGATGGACCCTGGGTATAACGAGGAAAATCGGCGCAAAATTGAGGAAAACGCGCGGCTTTTGAACGTTCCGATTACGGTATTTGAGAGCGAAGTGTTCGCGGCGGCGGACGCGGCAAACGCGGAATCGCCTTGTTATTTGTGCGCGCGTATGCGCCGTGGGTATTTGTATGCGAAGGCGAAAGAGTTGGGGTGCAATAAAATTGCGCTCGGGCACCACAAGAGCGACGTTATCGAAACGACGTTGATGGGGATGCTGTACGGCGGTCAAATACAAGGTATGTTGCCACGGATAAAAAGCACGAATTTTGAGGGCATGGAATTGATTCGTCCGATGTATTGCGTTTTGGAAAACGATATATTGCGTTGGAAAGAACATAACGGATTGGATTTTATTGCTTGCGCTTGCAAATTTACGCAGAACTTGACGGGTGGAGATGAAGATACATTTTCCGCGCGGCGCAAGGTAAAGGCGCTGATTGCGGAGCTGAAAAAGGGAAATCCCAACGTTGAAAACAATATTTTTCAAGGGATTCACAACGTACAGCTTGACACCCTTGCCGAGTATAAGACGGACGGCGTGAAACATTCTTTTTTGGAAAGATTTACAAAAGAGGAATAGAACGGTTTTCTTGGGCATAGGATAGACCATGCAAGAAAATTCGGGTACAAAACACACGTTATCGATTGAACAAAGGAAGTTTTTAACGGTCAGCGCCGTGGAGAGCGTCGTCGCCTTTTCCGAGGTGAAAATCGTACTCTCGTTGGTGGGTGGCGAGCGGTTAAACGTCATTGGTTCGGGTTTAAAAATTACGAGTTTTTCCAAATCGAACGGCGCGTTTACGGCAGAGGGGACTCTGACCGGCGTGCAGTACGGCGGTAAAAATTTTGCGGCGAGAATATTTAAATAGATGGACAGCAAAGGACAGCTTGGCGTGTTTTGCATCTGTATTGCCGTTGGGTTTGTCGGCGGTATGCTGTACGAGGTCGTAGTGCTTTTGCGCGCGTTGTTTCGTTGCGGAAAGGGGAAGAACAAAATCCTTGGTATTATCTTGGATACGACGTTTTTTATAGGGCTGGCGTTGTTGTTTACGTACGCGGCGTATCGGTTCCGTTTCCCCGCCTTGCGCGTGTATATGTGGATAGGCTATGCGGTCGGTGGAATAATATATTTAAAAACTTTGCGAAGAATACTTGCATTTTTGCAAAAGGTGTGCTATAATAGGATAGCAAAAATGGCGGAAAAGTACAAAACGAAGAAGAAACTCTCAAAAATGGGGGATACAGTATGACACAAGATAAGTTGAGGAGAATCATAACGGCGAGCGCTTCGGCGATAACGGCGTTGATTGTGTCGTTGTTGATTATCCCCATTTATCAATGGATATCCATTGCAAAATATAACAAAAAAATTGATACGTTGAAATGGAATATTGCCTATTTAGAGCAGGAATTGGAAGGTTATGGGGACGAGCCTGGCTTGAAGGACACGTTGGAATATTTAAAAACCGAAGCGGCTCTGCAAAAAATGTATCAAGAGTTGTTGGAATTAGAAGGTAAAAAGTAAATGAAAAAAGCTTTTAAAATAGTTTTACTTTCATTAAGCATACTCGTTTTCTTGGGGTTGGTCGGGTGTAACTCTTTAAAACAAATAAATGCCTATAATGCGGAAATCGAGAGCTTGAGATCAGAAATCTCGAGGTTGGAGCAGGAATTGGAAGAATCTGGGGACGAGCCTGGCTTGGAAGACACGTTAATCGAGAGCTTGAGATCAGAAATCTCGAGGTTGGAGCAGGAATTGGCGGGTTATGGGGACGAGCCTGGATTGAAGGACACGTTGGAATATTTACGGACTGAAGAGGCTCTGCAAAAAATGTATCAAGAGTTGTTGGAATTAGAAGGTAAAAAGTAAATGAAAAGATTTGCCGTGATAGACATCGGCTCGAATTCCGTTCGCCTCATGTTCGTGGCGGACGGAAAAGTTTTATATAAGAGTCTGCATACGACGAGATTGGGCGAGGGCTTGGTGGAGAAACCGATTTTGTTGCCCGCCGCAATCGAGCGGACGGCGTTGGCGGTCGCCGATTTTTATCAAGTCGCGAAAAGGGAGGGCGCGGACGGTGTGTTTGCCTTTGCGACGGCTGCGGTGCGCTCGGCACAAAACCGCATGGCGTTTTTGGCGCGAGTAAAAGAGCTTTGCCCCTTGGACATCGAGGTGGTTTCGGGGGAAGAAGAGGCGGAGCTCGGCGTTTTGGGCGCGCTTGGAAAGCGTGACGGCGGGGTTGTGGATATAGGCGGGGCAAGTACGGAAATTGTGGTAAAATCGCGCGGGAAACTCGTCTATAAAAAGAGCTTGGATATCGGCGTAGTGCGCTTGAAAGACGGCTACGGTAGAGACGCGCAAGCCATAGAAAAAGTGGCTTTGGAGGCGGTGGACGAATTCGGTCGATTGCCTGCAACGGAGTTGTTTTGCGGAATCGGCGGTACGGCGACGACGCTTGCGGCGCAATATTTGGGTTTGGAAACCTATCAATCGGATAAAATTACGGGTATGGAGATTTCCGTAGATGCCTTAAAAACGCTGACGGACAAGCTGTCGGCGATGACGTTGGAAGAGGTTGCGGCGTTGCCGTGTATGCCCAAAGGGCGCGCAGACGTGATTGTGGGCGGGGCAATCCTATTGACGACGTTGATGCAAAAACTCGGGATATCCGTATTGACGGTTAGCGATAGGGATAATTTGGAAGGCTACGCAATCAAACGCGGTTTGCTCGAATAAGGAATAAAAGGAACGGACGAAAATGAAAAGACGGATTGCGACAATTTATGCCATAGCGCAAACAGCGTTGCTGTTGGCGGGGCTTGCGCTGGTCTTTTTCTTTGCTTGGAAAGGAGAAATTGCGGACGTGGTTTGGTGTTTAATCGGCATGGCGGCGTCCTTTGTCATTGCGCCCGTTTTGCACGAGCTGGGGCACGTATTTTTCGCTTTGTCGGCGCAAATGGAGTGCGTCCTCGTCAAATGTTTCTGTTTTAAAATTGTGCGTGTGCAAGGGAAAAAGCGTTTCCGCTTTGCCTCGCCGTTTGCTGCGGACGAAACGCAAGTAATCCCGAAGACGGGCGGGAATATGCAAAAACGCGCCGCGAAATACGCAATCGGCGGTTTGCTCGTCAGCGGTGTTTTCGTGGCATTGCTGGTGCTTGCCGCAATTTGCTGTACCTGCTTTTGGAGAACGCAGTTCGTCCTTTGGGGGGTAATTCCGTATGCGGCGTATTTATTCTTACTCAACGTGGCGCCCCTTGAATATGCGAGCGGGAAAACGGACGTGTTGGTGTATATCGGCATAAAAAAGAATGCCCCCGTGGAAAAGAATATGCTTGCCGCTATGGAAATTCAAGGCAATTTATACGCGGGCAAGAGCTTTGCGGAGTTGGACGAAAATTTGTATTACGCTCTTCCGCAGCTTGTAGAGGACGAGCCTATGTATGCCGTGATGCTCGACCTTCGCTATCGCTATCATTTAGAAAAAGGGGAGTTGGAGCGCGCGGGAGATTGTTTAAATCGCTTGGCGCAATCGCAAGAATACTTGCCGTACGAGCAGGTAATGCAGGTCGCTGTGGAGCTGACGTATATGCACGCGGTAAACGGCGATATTGAAAACGCCGAAGAGAGCGCGAAACTTTGCAAGGAAAGCTTGCAAGAGGATACGGCGCGGGCGAAACGCGCCTTGCTTGCCTATGCTTTGGCAACGGGTAACCACGAGGGCGTTGCCGTGTTAAGGGAGCAAGCCTTTGCGGTTGCGGATAAAGAATATCCGTCGGGTGTGGCGAAATCGGAAAAAATTTTGCTTGCAAGGCTTTGCGAGGAATAAAAAAGGACAATAAGGGAAACACTTAGGAAAAATCGGCTTACTTGGTAGGGCGAAAAGAGAGAGGATATGCAAGTAGTAAAAAAACAACGCAGAGCAGGCGTATTGATGCCGGTGTCGTCGCTCCCTTCCGATTGCGGGATCGGGACGTTAGGCGCAGGGGCGTACGCTTTTGTCGATTGGTTGCAATCGGCGGGTATGAAGATTTGGCAGGTGTTGCCGTTGCTCCCGACGGGGTATGGTGACAGCCCGTATCAATCGTGCGCGTCCGATGCGCTCAATCCCTATTTTATTGATTTTGCGGCTTTGGTGGCGGACGGTTTGCTTAGCGAGGACGATTATAAAACAATCGATTGGTCGTGGGACGAACGCCGTGTGGATTACGGAAAGCAGTTTGAACACAAAATCAAGATTTTGCAAAAGGCGTTCGCGCGGTTTGATAAAAATTGCGACGATTGGAAAGATTTTCTTGCGGACGGAAAATATCTGGACTACGCTCTGTTTATGTCCTTGAAAAGCAGGTTTTTCTATGCGCCTTGGACGGGCTGGTTAGAGCCTTTCCGCAGTTGTGAGGGCAAGAATTTAGAAAAATATATTGCCGAATACAACGAGGAAATTGAGTTTTGGCAATTTACGCAATATATTTTCTTGCGACAATGGAAAGCCTTAAAAGCGTACGCCAACGAGCGCGGTATCGAGATTATGGGGGATATGCCAATCTACGTTGCGGAAGACAGCGTGGAGATGTGGAAATACCGCCGTGATTTGTTTATGTTGGACGGAGCGGGCAATCTTGCTCTGCGCGCGGGGGTTCCGCCCGACGCCTTTTCCGAGGACGGACAGTTGTGGGGCAACCCCGTATACGATTGGCAGAAGATGAAAAAGGACGGCTATCAATGGTGGAAAGCGCGTATTCGCTATGCGTTTGGATTGTTCGATATCGTACGAATCGACCATTTCCGCGCGTTCGACCGTTTTTGGGGGATTCCTGCGTATGCGGAAACGGCGCAGGAGGGCGAGTGGCTGGACGGACCGAAAGCGGCGCTCTTTAAGGGGCTTGAAGATTATTCAATCGTAGCGGAAGACCTCGGCGTGTTGGACGAGGGGGTATACGCGCTGATGAAGGCGACGGGGTATCCCGGCATGAAGGTGTTCGAGTTTGCTTTTAACGGCGACGAGGAGAACGAATATCTGCCCACCAATTTTGAAAACGGAAACAGCGTGGCGTACACGGGCACGCACGACAACGAAACGTTGCGCTCCTTTTTGGAAAACATGGACGAGAAAGACAGAAAGGACTTTGAAAAGGAATTGGAAGAGCAATGTCTTGCGCTCGACGTGCCTTATTTGACGGAGACGGTGGAAGACGAGTGCCGCAGTATCGTCGAACTTTTATTTGCCTCCAAAGCAGACACGGTGATCGTGCCCATGCACGACGTGCTGTGTTTGGGGGAAGAAGCGCGGCTCAACGCGCCCTCTACGCTTGGCAATCAAAACTGGACGTTCCGTTTTACGTTAAACGATTTTGGACGTAGAAAGGCGGCGTGGTTAAAGGGGTTGACGGAATCGTACAACCGCTGAGAAAACGAATACAATTACAGAAATTATGGAAAAATCTCTTTCGTGAAAGCGAGGGGGATTTTTTGCTTTGCTCGGCGTATAAAAAGGGAGGGAAAAAGAAAGACTAAGAGAAAAGCCCTACCGAGGGACGAGGAGAAAAGTATGAATAGAACAAAAAAAATTGCATGCGGCGTGCTTGCGTTGACGTCGGCGTTTGGGTTGGCGGGCTGTAAAAGCAAAGCGGTTGGCGCTACGGTGATTACCGTGTGGGTTTCGGAGGCGGATAAACCGTTTGCGAGTCAAGTGGCAGAGGAGTTTAAGAGGTTACACCCCGACAAGAATTATCGCTTTGTCATTGATATTCAAGGGGAAAACGACGTGGCGACGCGGATATTGAACGACGTAGAAAACGCGGCGGACGTATTTTCTTGTTTGAACGACCAACTGCCAAAGCTTATCAACGGCGACGCTCTTGCGCGTATTGCGGGGGAGAGATTGGAACGCGTTAGGGCGGCAAACTCGGACGATTCGATGGATTCCGTTACGGCTACGGTCAACGGGCAGGACAACGTGTACGGTATGCCGTATACGGACAATACCTTCTTTTTATATTACAACAAAGCGGTTTTGACGGAAACGGACGTGCAGAGCTTGGACGGGATATTGAGTAAGTGCAGCGCGAGCAGACAATTCGCCTTTCCAATGACGGACGGATGGTATTCCTCAGCTTTCTATTTTGGTAAAGGGCTCGGCTTTGAAGTAACGTACAACGAGAATTTGGCGGAAACCGCGATTAAGTGCGATTTCAACAATGAAACGGGCGTGGCGGTGACGCAGGCAATGTGGAATTACGTGCAAGACGGACGAGTGAAAGCGGACGCGAACGATTCCAAGATAACGGCGGGTTTTAACGACGGCTCGATTGTGGCGGCGGTGTCGGGGATTTGGAATAAAACGACGATTGAGCGGTATTTAGGGGATAACTTTGCGGCGGCGAAATTGCCCACGTACACCTTAAACAAAGGGGGCGTTGGGGAAGAACAAGTACAGCTCGTTTCCTTTGCCGGGTATAAGTTGATGGGCGTGAATAATTATTCCGCAAACAAAACGGCGGCAATGGATTTTGCGGAGTTCTATACCAACCGTGAAAACCAAGTCAAGCATTTTGAAATGCGCGGATTCGTGCCGACGGATTTGCAGGCGCGCTCGGACGAGCGGGTGCAAGCGGACGTTTGCGCGAAAGCGATTACCGAGCAGCTGCAATACAGTAAAACCCAAAAAGACGTGCCCTCTACGCTGTGGGTGCCGATGGAAGGTTTGGGCGTAGCGATGGTCACGGGCGCGCAAGGCGGCGGTTTTAATTTGACGGCGCAACTGAACGCTTGTGTGGCGGCAATTAAATCCACGACGGCGAAAGGACAGACGGAACAGTCGAAACAGACAATGTAAAACGTCTAAAAATTAGGGGGGACAGGTGGAAGAACAGAGGGTGAAAAATCGAAAAAGGTCCGTAAAAATGCCCAAAACGCTGTACGCGTTTAAGGACGGTTCGGTGTATACGCGGCTTTCCTTTCCGTTTATGGGCTTTGGGCAGATTGCGCGCGGGCAAATCGTAAAGGGCGGAATCTATATGCTGATAGAGCTGGCTTTCGCGCTGTATATGATACTTTTTGGCGGTCGATTCGTCGCGCATTTGTTTTCGGGGAACCTTGGTACAAGGCTTTCGGGGGAATATTGGAACGAGGAGTTACAGATTTTTGAAAAGGTAAAGGGCGACAACAGCTTTTTAATTCTTTTGTACGGCGTGATGAGTATCGTCGTTACCTTGGTGTTCGTTTGGATATGGTCGATGAACGTGAAGGGGAGTTACGAAAACGACTTGCGCCGAAGAAAGGGGGAGCGAATACCAAGCCTTAAAGACGACGTGCGCTTGCTCTTAAACGAGCGCTTTTACGCGCCGCTTTTGGCGCTGCCCTTTGTCGGTTTGTTGGTGTTTACGGTGATGCCACTCGTGTTTATGGTGCTGATTGCGTTTACCAATTATAACTACGCGCATATGCCGCCGGGAAAGCTCTTCGATTGGGTGGGGTTTGCCAATTTCAAAACGCTGTTTTCGCTGTCGGGGGGCACGAGCGGTTTTGCTTTCGTCTTTCTGCGTGTGTTGGCATGGACCTTTATCTGGGCGTTTTTCGCAACGTTTAGCAACTATTTTCTTGGGTTAGCAATCGCCATGATTATCAACAAAAAGGGGATAAAAGTAAAGGCGCTGTGGCGAACTCTGTTTGTGATAGCGATTGCAATTCCGCAATTCGTTACCCTGCTTTTGATGCAAAAAATACTCGACAGCGACGGGATATTGAACAAACTGCTGGGGACGAATATTTTATGGCTGACGGACGCGCGGTATCTGTCCTTGTTGCCAAGGGCGATGATTATTTTGGTCAATATTTGGATTGGCGTGCCATATACCCTTTTGATGTGTTCGGGAATACTCTTGAATATTCCCGCCGATTATTACGAGGCGGCGCGGATAGACGGGGCAAATGCGGTAAAGATATTCTTTCATATCACTTTGCCGTATATGCTCCATATCACAACGCCTTATCTAATCACGCAGTTTGTCGGGAATATCAATAACTTTAACGTGATATGGCTGTTGACGGGCGGTGGGCCCGTAGACAACGTGTATTACGGCGGCGGAACGCAAGCGCAATCGACCGATTTGTTGGTGACGTGGCTGTACCGCTTAACGACCGACCGCAACCCGAAATACAACGTAGCGTCGGTTATCGGTATCGTGATTTTTGTCATTAGCGCGGTATTGTCGCTGATTACGTTTAACCGTACGTCGGCGGCGCGGAACGAGGGGGCTTTTCAATGATAACAAAGCAAAAAATTTCTTTGGCAAAATGGCGACGGCATACGGCAAACGTTTTTTTGTATCTCTTGCTCGCCACGCTCGGCGTTTTATGGGTGTTGCCAATCGTATACCTCGTGTATACGGCGTTTCGCGTAACGCCCTCAACGGGGATTATCAATACGCTCGTGCCCGATAATTTGCGGCTGGGCTTTGGGAATTTTTCCCGTCTGTTTGGGGATACGATGTTCCCGAGGTGGCTGGGGAATACTTTGATTGTTTCCGTTGCCTCTTGCGCTTTGACAACCGTGTTTATCCTCATGGTCAGTTATGCGTTGTCCCGACTTCGTTTTAAACTGAGAAAACCGATTATGAACGTGCTCTTGGTGTTGGGTATGTTCCCTGGGTTTATGAGCATGATTGCCGTATATTTCATTTTAAAAGCGATGAATTTGACAAACTCGCTTGTGGCGCTCGTCATGGTCTATTCGGGGAGCGCGGCGCTGTCCTATTATATCTGTAAAGGCTTTTTCGATACGATTCCCAAAGCCATGGAAGAGGCGGCGATTTTGGACGGGGCAAGCCAACCTATGATTTTTGCGAAAATCGTGTTGCCACTTGCCAAACCGATTATCGTGTATACGGTGTTGACCTCGTTCATTTCGCCGTGGTGTGACTTTATCTTTGTCAATACCATTATCAGCGATCGGGAAAAATATACCGTTGCGCTCGGACTATACAAAATGATTAATGCGGAAAAGAACAGCTTTAACGACAATTTTACCGTTTTTTGCGCGGGTGCGTTTGTGGTCGGCGGAATTATCGTCACGCTGTTTATGAGTATGCAACGCTATTACGTGGAAGGCGTAACGAGCGGTGCCGTAAAAGGTTGATTGGCAGTAATGCGTGAAAAATCCCTCGTCTTTGGGACGGGGGATTTTTTGCTGTTATTTGTTTTTAATGACCAATTTCTCGACGAGGGCGACAATCGCGTACATGGCTGCGGCAAGGGCGCACAAAATCACGACGGCGCTCATGACGAGGTCGAGTTTGAATACTTGCCCGCCGTACACGATCAGGTATCCAATGCCCGCCTTGGAAACGATGTATTCGCCCATGATAGAGCCGATCCAAGCCATACCGACGTTGATTTTCAGCATGGAAATGAAATTGGGCAGAGAGGACGGGATAACGAGCTTGGTGAGGATTTGCAACTTGTTTGCGCCCATGGATTGGAGCAACAGCAGTTTGTTTTTATCCGTCGCCATAAAGCCGTTTAGCATATTCAAAATCGCGACGATTAAGCCGATTAAAATCGTCATAAACACAATCGATTCGTGCCCCGTGCCAAACCAAATAATAATAAGGGGACCAAGGGCAATTTTCGGAAGCGCGTTTAAAACGACGAAGTAGGGCTCGCTGATGCGCCGAGCGATATCGCTCCACCAAAGTACGAGGGCAATCGAATAGCCTAAGACGACGGCAATGGCAAAGCCTGCCAACGTTTCCCAAAGCGTGGTGCCGACGTGGTGGAAAAGCGAGCCGTTTTTATATAAGCCCACAATCGTTTTATAAATGCGGGAGGGGGAGCTGGTAATGAAGGGATTTATCCACTCGTTTTTGGCGGACAGTTCCCAAACGAACAGCAAGAGAAATAAAATGGCGAGCCTTGCTACGTTGACGCCGACGCTCTTTGCGCGCGTACGGCGGAGATAGTGAAGATGCTCTTTGGATACGGGTTGGTTTTTCATTGGTTTAACTCCTTCCAAAGCAGCTCGAACCAACGGGAAAATTCTTTGTTTTCACGCCGTTTCAGCGGCTCTGTTTCGGGGAAATCTAAGACGTGTTTGGATATGATTTTGGCGGGGCGTTGGGAAAGGACGAAAATGGTGTCCGCCACCGAAATGGCCTCGCTGATATCGTGTGTGATTAAAAGCGCCGTCTTTTTTTCGCTCCGTATAATTTTATATACGTCGTCGCAAACGGACAATCGGGTTTGATAATCGAGCGCGGAAAAGGGCTCGTCGAGCAGTAGAACGTCTGGGTTGACCGCAAGCGTGCGTATGAGCGCGGCACGCTGTCGCATGCCCCCCGAAAGGGCGGACGGATAGTTTTTCAAAAACTGTTTTAAGCCGTACTTTTCGGCGAGGGCAAGGGCGTGTTTTCGGTTTTCTTGCGTGTTTGCGCGTTTGATTTCCAAGGGCAGAAAAATGTTCTTTTCAATCGTCCGCCAAGGGAAGAGTTCGTCCTTTTGCAACATATATCCAAAGGAATACCCGTCGGAAATGACTTTGCCGTAGGTGGGCGTCAATAAGCCTGCCGCCAAGGACAAAAGAGTGGTTTTTCCGCAACCCGACGGGCCGATAATCGCGACGAACTCTCCTTCGGTGACCGAAAAGTTCACGTTTTCCAACGCGACCGTTTCGCCCTGTTTGCTGTGATAGTGCATCGAAACGTTATCAAAACGTAAAACTTCTTTCATTTGCGTATTTCCTTTGGTGAAAATTTATTTTGCGTACACTTCGTTATACACCTTTTTAGCGTACGTGTTGACGACCAACTCGTCGAGGGTTGCTCGGCGGGTCAATTCGCCTGCGTTTTCAATAATGTCCTGCAAACGGTTAAAACTATCTTCCGTCATGGAAAGCTCCGTGCGCCAAGCGTCAATGTTTTTGTATCGCTCCACAGAGGCTGCGAGGGATTGTTCGGATACGCCTTCAAAATATTTGGTTAAATAGGGGGCAACGGTTTCCGAGGGGGTTTCGTTGATGTATTTAACTGCTTTCGTAACAGCACGAAGGAAACCTTCTACTTGCGGTTGGTGGCTGACAATCCACGAGTTTTTCGCCATAAAGCAGGTGTAGGGGACTTCACCCGAGGCTTCGCCGACCGAGGCGACGACGTAGCCCTTGCCTGCCGCTTCATATTCGTAGGCGACGGGGTCGAACATGGTGCAATAATTGGCGGTGCCCGCCTCGAAAGCGCTTGTCATAAGGTTAAACGCCACGTCGTAGTTTAACCGCAGGTCGATACCGTCCGTCATACCGTTTTGGTTTAATACGTATTCAAAGGTCATGGCGGGAACGCCACCTTTGCGCCCTGCAAGAATTTCCTTGCCCTTTAAGTCCGTCCATTGGAAATCGGGTTCGGGTACGCGCGAAACTAAGAAAGAGCCGTCGCGTTTGGTAAGCTGCCCAAAGACTTTGGGGGTATCGGTCGAACCGCCGACAAGTACGTATAATGCCGCTTCGGGGCCGCAGAAACCGATATCGGAATCCCCCGAAAGGACAGAAGCCATTACGGCGTCCGCGCCACCGCCGTTGGTAAGTTCAATAAGTATGCCTTCTTGCTGGAAATAACCCAAGGATTCTGCGAGGTACATCGGCGCGTAAAAGACGGAATGGGTGACTTCGCAAATTTGTAAAACGTTTGGATTTTTGTCCTTTTTACAGGACGGAAAGGCGAGAAGAGAGGTGCAAGCGGCTAAAACCGCGCAAATCGTTTTGATGATTTTGTTCATGATTGAGATTCTCCGCATAAAAAATTTTTTGGAATAATATATTATATGAACGGCAATTTCCGTTTGACAATTACAAAGGAAAGTATTATAATGGAAAAGCTACTCTAAAATAGCGATATGTCGCCCTTTTGATAAATGGGGCGAAAAAGAGTTCGAAAAAATAAGAAAAACCAAAGCGGGGTTTTTACCATATGGATATGCAAAAGACGTACAATCCAAAAGAGTTTGAGGACAGAATTTATGCCGATTGGGAGCAGTCGGGTTATTTCCGCGCGGAAATAGACGCGGAAAAGGTTCCGTTTACGATTATGATGCCTCCTCCCAATATTACGGGACAGTTGCACATGGGGCACGCCATGGACGCTACTATGCAGGACACCTTGATTCGTTTTAAGAGAATGCAGGGGTATTCCGCGTTGTGGTTGCCCGGTTGCGACCATGCGTCTATTGCTACGGAAGTTAAAATCGTAGAAAAAATGAAAGCGGAAGGCTTGACGAAAGCGGACGTAGGCAGGGACGGTTTCCTTGTTCGCGCTTGGGATTGGAAGGAACAGTACGGCAACCGTATTATGACCCAACAACGCAAAATGGGTACGTCGTGCGATTGGTCCCGTCAAGCGTTTACGATGGACGAAAAATGCTCTCGCGCCGTTCGCGAAGTGTTCGTAAATCTTTATAAAAAAGGCTTGATTTATCAGGGGGACAGAATTATCAACTGGTGTCCTTGTTGTAAGACGGCGCTCTCCGACGCGGAAGTAGAATACGCGGAAGAAGGGGGGCATTTCTGGCATTTGCGCTATCCCGCAACGGATGGTAGCGCGGACGTTGTCGTGGCGACGACTCGTCCCGAAACGATGCTCGGCGATACGGCGGTGGCGGTACACCCCGACGACGAACGCTATAAGGCGCTCGTTGGTAAAACGTTGAAATTGCCTTTGACGGATAGAGAAATTCCCGTAGTTGCGGACGAATACGTAGACCCGACCTTTGGGACGGGTTGCGTAAAGATTACGCCCGCGCACGATCCCAACGACTTTGAGGTGGGCAAGCGTCACGAGTTGCCCGTAATCCGCGTGATGAACGACGACGGCACGATGAACGAGCTGGCGGGCGTTTATAACGGCTTGGATAGATACGTAGCGAGAAAGAAAATCGTTGCGGATTTAGAGGCGAGCGGTAACCTCGTAAAAATCGAAAATCATACGCATAACGTAGGGCATTGCTATCGCTGTCACTCGACGGTAGAGCCTATCGTTTCTAAGCAATGGTTCGTGAAAATGGAACCCCTTGCAAAGCCTGCTATTCAGGCGGTTATGAAGAACAAGACGAAGTTCGTGCCCGAACGTTTCTCGAAGATTTATTATAATTGGATGGAAAACGTCCGCGATTGGTGTATTTCCCGTCAGCTTTGGTGGGGACACCGTATTCCCGTTTGGTATTGTAAAGATTGCGGGCACGTGATTTGCGAAAAGGAAGACCCGACGGTTTGCCCTGTTTGCGGCAGCGCGCATTTGCGTCAAGACGAAGACGTACTCGATACGTGGTTCTCGTCCGCGCTTTGGCCTTTCTCGACGCTTGGTTATCCCGAAGAAACGGAAGATTATAAATATTTCTATCCCACGGACGTTTTGGTTACGGGTTACGATATCATATTCTTCTGGGTTTCTCGTATGATATTCTCGGGTATCGAGCATACGGGCAAAGTGCCTTTCCACGACGTGCTTATTCACGGTATCGTCCGCGATGAACAGGGCAGAAAGATGAGTAAATCGCTCGGCAACGGTATCGATCCCCTCGTGGTTATCGAAAAATACGGCGCGGACTCTTTGCGTTTGTCCTTGCTCCGTGGCGTTGCGCCCGGGAACGACACTCGCTATTCGGATACGAAAGTAGAGGCTTGCCGTAACTTTATCAACAAGCTTTGGAACGCGGCGCGTTTCGTTTTGATGAACGTGGAAGATAAGAAAATTCCCGCGATTACCGACGTGAAATTTGCCCCTGCGGACAAGTGGATTATTTCGAAGTTGCAGAACTGTATTCGCGAAGTAACGACGAATTTGAACAAGTACGAATTGGGCGTTGCAGCGGATATCGTATGCGATTTCGTTTGGGACGATTTCTGCGATTGGTATATTGAATTGTCTAAGCCTGCGCTCTACGGTGAGGACGAAAACAGAAAGAAAGACGCCTTGTCGGTGCTTTGTTTCGTGCTTGAAAACGCATTGAAACTGTTGCATCCGTTTATTCCCTTCGTTACCGAGGAAATTTATGCAAACTTGCCTGGGGCGAAAGGCAGTATTATGATTTCCGATTTCCCTCGATATAACTCCAAAATGGCGTACAAGAAAGAGGCGAAGGCGTTTGAAGGGGTCATGGGGATTATTAAAGCGGTTCGCGCGATGAAAAAGGACGCGGATTGCCCTCCTTCCAAGAAAGTGGAGCTTAACGTCGTTACCGAAAGCAAGCGCCTTATCCAGCTCAACAAAGATTGTATTATGAAATTGTCGGGCGCAAGCGCGTTGCATTTTGTGGACAGCGCTGCGAACGTGGACGGCAAAACGGTTTCGTCGGTTACGGAGATTGCGCAGATTTACGTGCCCCTTGGCGAGCTTGTCGATATTGAAAAGGAAAAGGCGAGATTGACGGCGGAAATCGAACGTATTGACAGCGAAATTGCGCGTGCGGAGGGCAAGCTGAACAACGAAAGTTTCGTTTCCAAAGCGCCTGCAAAACTCGTGGACGCGGAAAAGGAAAAACTTGCGAAATACCAAGATATGAAAGCGAAGTGCGTTGCACAGCTGGAAAGCTTGTAAAAAGTCGGGCGAAAAGTAATCTATGACCAGAGACCTTAGTTATTATTTTGAAAAAGACTATGAGTCGGTGTTTAATGCGTTCTATCGTGCCGCGAACATAATAAAAAGGTGGGTAAAACCGCCTTTTTTGTTATAAAAATTTATAATAATTGCTTAAAAACGGAAAAAGCAGGGAAAAATTGAAAAAAGTTTGCTCAAACGTTTGACAAACGCTTGTCATCGTGCTAAAATAATAAAGCTGTGTCTTTGGGCGTACTATGCCCTTTTGCAGAAAACAAAAGGGAAAGAACTAAAAAACAGCAACTAAAATTGCTTTCTTTGAAATTGCGATAAGGGCAATTTCGAGGGAAATATATTCCAAATTTTTACAAGGAGGTCAAAATATGCCTACTATTAACCAGCTTATCAAAAAGGGCAGAGAACGTATCACGTACAAGTCTAAGAGTCCTATTCTTGACAACTGCCCCCAGAAGCGCGGCGTATGTTTGTCCGTAACCACGACTTCTCCTAAGAAGCCTAACTCCGCTATGCGTAAGATCGCACGTGTGCGCCTTACCAACAAGCAGGAAGGTACGGTTTACATTCCCGGCGAAGGTCACAACCTTCAGGAGCACAGCTCCGTTCTGATCAGAGGCGGCCGTGTTAAGGACTTGCCCGGTGTACGTTATCACATCATCCGTGGCGCGCTTGATACTGCCGGCGTAGCTAAACGTAAGCAGTCCCGTTCGAAATACGGCGCAAAACGCCCTAAGTAATTAACGGACAAGTTTAGCAAAAACCGAAAGCATTTGCTTTCAAGAGTTACGGCAACTCTATAAAAACCGAAAGTCGGTTGCGTTTTAAGACGAGTAAACCAAAACGCAAAAGACCTACTTGTTAATCGGAATATTGCTCGAAAAAGCCCCGAATAAAAGTAGGCAGTATGCAACGAGAGTTGCAGAAGATTCGCACCCCGACGAGGTTTCGGTGGCGCGATAGCTGTACTGAAGGGTAATGCCCTTATCAAAAAATTTTTAAAGGAGGATTCAAATTATGCCTAGAAGAGGTAATGTCCCTAAGAGAGACGTTCTGCCCGATCCTATGTATGGTAGCAAGGTTGTTACGAAATTGATCAACCAAATCATGCTCGACGGTAAAAAGGGTACGGCGCAGGCAATCGTTTACGATGCATTTAAAATTATGAGTGAAAAACTCGGTATGGACGCGATGGATATCTTCAAGCAGGCTATGGAAAACGTAATGCCTGTCGTAGAAGTTAAAGCTCGCCGTGTAGGTGGTGCTAACTATCAAGTTCCTATCGAAATCAGACCTGAAAGACGCCAGACGCTTGCTATCCGTTGGCTTGTTATCAACACGAGAAAGCGTAGCGAAAGAGAAATGGCATCCAGACTCGCTGCAGAACTTATGGACGCGTATAACAACGCGGGTGGCTCTGTAAAGAAGAAGGAAGACACGCATAGAATGGCAGAAGCGAACAAAGCATTTGCTCACTTCAGATTCTAAGAGAGGTAAATTATGGCTAGAGAATACGATTTACTCCATACCAGAAACTTTGGTATCATGGCGCATATCGACGCGGGTAAGACGACGACGACCGAGCGTATCCTGTTCTACACGGGTAAAACGCACAAAATCGGCGACACCCACGAAGGTACCGCAACGATGGACTGGATGGCGCAGGAACAGGAACGTGGTATTACCATTACGTCCGCTGCGACGACCTGTGTTTGGAAAAATCACCGTTTCAACATCATCGATACCCCGGGCCACGTTGACTTCACGGTAGAGGTTGAACGTTCGCTCCGCGTACTCGACGGTGCGGTTGCAACGTTCTGTGCAAAAGGTGGTGTAGAACCCCAGTCTGAAACCGTATGGAGACAGGCGGACAACTATAAAGTTCCCCGTATCGCATACGTTAACAAGATGGACATCAACGGCGCTGACTACTATCGCGTTGAAAATATGATTCGCGAAAGACTTGGCGCGAACCCCGTTCCCATCGAACTCCCCATCGGTAAGGAAGAAACGTTCAAAGGTATCGTTGACCTTATCAATATGGAAGCAGAAGTTTATTATGATGACCTTGGTAAAGATTTCCGTAAGGAACCTATTCCCGAGGACATGAAAGATATCGCGGAAGAATACCACGCAAAGCTTGTTGAAGCTGCGGCAGAAGCAGACGACGAACTCACCGAAAAATATTTCGAAGAAGGGGATTTGTCTGCGGAAGAAATCATCAGAGGTCTTCGTATCCGTTGCTTGAACATGGAAGCGATTCCTATGCTCTGCGGTTCGTCCTATAAAAACAAGGGCGTTCAGTTCCTTCTTGACGCGGTTATCAATTTCCTTCCCAGCCCTCTTGACGTTGCAAACGTTAAGGGTGTAAACCCCGACACGGACGAAGAAGAAATCAGAAGAACTGCTGATGACGAAGCTTTCTCCGGTCTTGCGTTCAAGATTGCAACCGACCCGTTCGTAGGCTCGCTTGCGTACTTCCGCGCATATTCGGGTGTTCTTTCCGCTGGTTCGTACGTTTATAACTCGACGAAGGAAAAGAAAGAACGTGTAGGCCGTTTGGTGCAAATGCACGCTAACGAAAGAAAGGATATCCCCGAAATTTGCTCGGGCGACATCTGCGCAATCGTTGGTTTGAAATACACGACGACGGGCGATACGCTCTGCGACGAAAAACATCCCATCATCCTTGAAAAGATGGTATTCCCTGAACCCGTTATTCAGCTTTCCCTTGAACCCAAGACGAAAGCAGGTCAGGAAAAGATGACGATGGCGCTCATCAAACTTGCAGAAGAAGACCCTACGTTCAAGACGTATACCGATCAAGAAACGGGTCAGACGATTATCGCAGGTATGGGTGAGTTGCACCTTGACATCATCGTTGACCGTTTGCTCCGCGAATTCAAAGTAGAAGCAAACGTAGGCGCTCCTCAGGTTGCATACAGAGAAACCTTCCGCCGCGAAGTGGAATGCGAAGGTATGTACAAGCGTCAGTCTGGTGGTAAAGGTCAGTACGGTCATTGTAAACTTCGTCTTATTCCCCAAGAACCCGGTCAGGGCTACGCATTTGAAGACGCTACGGTTGGCGGTTCTATTCCCAAAGAATATATCCCCGCAATCGACAAGGGTATTCAGGAAGCGGCGAAGAACGGTTTCCTTGCAGGCTATGAAATCGTAGACTTTAAGGTTGTCGTATACGACGGTTCGTATCACGAAGTCGACTCGTCCGAAATGGCGTTCAAGATCGCAGGTTCGATGGGCTTTAAGAACGGTATGGAAAAGGCAAACCCTGTTTTGCTTGAACCTATCATGAAAGTTCAGATTATCACCCCCGAAGATTACTTCGGCGACCTTATGGGTAACGTATCCGGTCGTCGCGGTACGATTCTTGGCACGGACGATAGAAACGGCGCGAAGATCATCGACGCAGAGATTCCTCTGTCCGAAATGTTCGGTTACGCAACGGAACTTCGTTCCAGAACGCAGGGCCGTGGTCAGTTCACGATGCAGTTCGACCACTACAACGAAGTACCTTCCAGCATTTCGAAGGAAATCGTTGAAAAGCGCGGTAAGAAAGCGTAAAAACCTATTCTCCCCGCAAAAAGGCGGGGAGAATACAAAAATTATCAAAGAATTTTGGGAAAAGTCCTTTCAAACATTTGATAATTTGTGAAATTTAGGATATAATAGATTTGTCCGAGTTTGATAAATCGGTTATATCAAAATCATTTGAAAAAATGATAGGTAGCTGCGTCTAAGTTTTAGACAAGTTATCATTTTAAAAAATAAAAAAATATTATAGAAAAATCGGAGGATTTTAAAATGGCAAAAGCTAAATTTGACAGAAGTAAACCCCACGTTAACATTGGTACGATTGGCCACGTTGACCACGGTAAAACGACTTTGACCGCAGCTATCACGATGGTAATGGCAGCTCGCGGCGGCGCAGAAAAGATGAGATACGACCAGATCGATAAGGCTCCCGAAGAAAGAGCACGTGGTATCACAATCAACACCGCTCACGTTGAATATCAGACGGATGCCCGTCACTATGCACACGTTGACTGCCCGGGCCACGCTGACTACGTTAAAAACATGATCACGGGTGCTGCTCAGATGGACGGTGCTATCCTTGTTTGTGCAGCGACCGACGGTCCTATGCCCCAGACGCGTGAACACATCTTGCTTGCTCGTCAGGTAGGCGTTCCTTATATCGTAGTATTCATGAACAAGACCGACCTTGTTGATGACGAAGAATTGCTTGAACTCGTAGAAATGGATATCAGAGATTTGTTGTCCTCCTACGATTTCCCTGGCGACGATATTCCCGTTATCCGTGGTTCCGCTTTGAAGGCATTGGAAGTAGCTTCTTCCGATAAGCCCGCTGATGAAATCATGGCAGATCCCGCAGTTGCTCCTGTATTGGAACTTATGGCTGCAGTTGATTCCTATATTCCTACCCCTGCACGTGAAGATTCCAAACCCTTCCTTCTTCCCGTAGAAGACGTATTCACGATTTCTGGTCGTGGTACCGTTGCTACCGGTCGTATCGAACGTGGTGTTGCTCACGTTGGTGAACCCGCAGAAATCGTTGGTTTGATCGACAAACCCATGACGACGACGATTACCGGTCTTGAAATGTTCCACAAGTTGCTTGATGAAGCTCAGGCAGGCGACAACGTAGGTGCGTTGCTTCGTGGTATCAACAGAACGGATATCCAGAAAGGTCAGGTTATCGCTAAACCCGGTTCCGTTGCTACTGGTACGGAATTCCAGGCTCAGGTTTACGTTCTTAAGAAAGAAGAAGGTGGCCGTCATACCGCATTCTTCAACAACTATCGTCCTCAGTTCTTCGTACGTACGACGGACGTTACGGGTAAGATTGAACTTCCCGAAGGCGTTGAAATGGTTATGCCTGGCGACAACATCGAAATGAAAGTTGTTCTTATTAAGCCCGTAGCGCTCGAAGAAGGTCTTCGTTTCGCTATCCGTGAAGGCGGCAGAACGGTTGGTTCCGGTGTTATCACGAAAATCCTTAAATAATTAAGGTAAATTAAAAAATAGCGGCTCATCCTTACGGATGGGCCGTTTTTTTGCGTATTTGCGTTGCAATTTGGGTATGAATATGTTATAATAAGAACAGAAAATAAAGGCAAAAACGGGGTAAAATCGTGCAAAATACCGACAAACGGAAGCGAATATGGAACGTTGTGCAAATCATCGTAATTGCGGTGTTTTGCACCTTTACGCTCGCTATGGAATTTGTTTGTAGGTTAGATAGAATTGATTCCTTACGCGAAACAATGGTTTGCAAGCTGGCGCAACAGCTCTGCGGTGCAACGGCGGCAATATTGTTGATGATACGTCTAAAACTGCGGTTGTTTGGTAAACCGCAGAAATGGCTGTATTTGTTGCCTTGTTTGGCGGTTGCTGTTGCTAATTTTCAGTTTAGCGCCTATTTTAGCGGGAAAATGCAGTTAATTTACAATAAGCCGACGGATATACTGTTATTTGCTGGATATTGCCTGTCGGTTGGCTTGTTTGAAGAAATGATTTTTCGGGGCGTCGTATTTGCTGTTTTGGCGGGCGTGTTTGCGCAAAGCAAGAAGGGGTTTGTATGGACCTACGTCGTATCGTCGCTTGTGTTTGGTTTTGCGCATCTTGTAAACGGCTTTTCCCTTGGAACGTTACTGCAAATAGGGTATTCCATATTGACGGGCGGGTTGTTTGCGTTCTGTATGATAAAAACAAAAAACATCTTCTGTTGCGCCCTCGTTCACGGGATGTATAATTTCTGTGGTTTATTATTCGAGACTTTTGATCCAATCAGCGGTACAATCGGTCTTGGCGCTGGCGTAGTGTTTGATTTAGGAACGGTTATAACAATGTTGATTGTCGATATAACCGTGGGTGTATTTGTATTATGTAAGGTGCTTACCTATTCGGAACAAGAACGTGTTGAATTATATCAAAAACTAGCGATAACAGCCCAAAATGAGCGTTAAAAGCCTCCATAGTAACAACAAGATTGCTTAATGCAAGGTTGTGCTTAAAACCCGCGTAAAGTCCTTAAAAACAAGGAGTTGCGCGGGTTTTTAACCGTAGAGAGGGTAACGCTAAAAATGCATAAACATAGGTATTATGCCAAACATAATACCTATGTTTGACATAATAATAACTCTAAACCCCTTTATTTTAGCGGTATTATGTGTAACATAATACCTATGTCACGCATACAACACAAGAAAAAGCTCCTTTTGCGATAACCTGCAAAGGGAGCTTTTGTTTGAATTAGAGAAGGGGTTATTTGATATTAATCCACATACGATTTACGCGTTCGTTATCCTTTTTGTTAAAGGGTTGCATAACGACGAGGCGTTTTGTGGTATCATAGGTGGGATATTGCGCAAACAGCTGACGATAAAGTTGGTCGGGGGATACTTGCAACGTGTAGGCGGTAGAGCTGTCAGGGCTATTCGCGTCAAACGCTGCATCGAAGAAATATCCAAGATTATAGAGTTCGTTGTCTTTTTTGTCTTCCTCATCGCCTTCTTCAGCGGCGTAAGTGTAATCAACGTATTCGAAAACATCGTCGCCTGCCATACAACTTGTATAACCGATATAATACATATTCCGTACGACGTTTTCGGGGAGGGAGAGGAAGTTGATAAAGGCATTTGCGATATGCTTGTTTGCGCCGTTCATCATAACCCAGCCGTCAAACCAAATATTGGAAACGCTTTTAGGGATACTGTATTGCAATTCCAAGCCGCTTTCTGCCTCAGCCTCGTCTAAGATGAACACGGCGTCGCCGCTCCATTGATAAGATGCGTCTAGCCAGCCCATAATCACATCCGTTTTCGCCTCGTCCGTTTCCAAGCCGTAGATGTTTTTGCGCATTTTTTGCAGTTGCGCTCTAACGCCGTCCACGGTTGGGGTAGAGGTGTCGTTCATCCACTTAGTCAGCGTGGTGTGGTCGGGCGCATCCGACAGAATTTTGTCCTCGTAATACATGCCCAATCCCATAAAATAGGAGTCGCGCGCGTTATCCTTTGCCGTTATCTTGCGCGAACACTCGATAGAGGTCATACATTTCCAGCTTTCCATAACGGTAGGACTGATTTTGTCGGGATTAAATACAAACCCCGTCGTTCCCCACATATATCCTGCAAGGTATTCGTCCAAAGCAACGCTTTTCAGGACGCTATCGACGTAGGGGGAGAGGTTGTTTGCGTAGTGGTTATCCGCCTGTTTTTTAAGGAAATCCTTATCAAACGCTTGCAAATACCCCTCGTTTTTCAATTTGATTGCCATATATTCGGACGGACACAAAAGGTCGTATCGGTCGCCCATTTTAATCTTATTATACATAGTTTCGTTGTCTTGCAGAGCGATGTATTCGATACCCGCAAAACTCGACTGATATTCGGGGTGTTCTTTATAATTTGCGTGATACCAAGGCAAAAACTCTTCGTAAAGGGGTTGCGCGGTGGTTAAATCAATGTCAAACGTTTCTTGATACCAAGCCATAAAGTCTTCGTCGTAAACCTCTTCGCCACCCATATCAATATATTCGTCCCAGCTCGCCACGCGCAAAACGTTGTCGTTTAAGGAGCCTAAACCAGGGATTCCGCAGGAAGTTAAGCTTGCGGAGGAAAGGAGTAAACATACGGCTATTGTCGCGGATAATTTCTTTCTCATCTTTTTTTACTCCTTGTTTTTCTGTAACTAATCACGTTAGCGCCGACAACAACGATGACAATCAAGAAGAAAATGATTGCCGTAAACGCCCAATACGCCGCCTTAATGGTAGGGCCCGTGAGATTGTTTTTGCTCAAACCGTAGATGTGCGTGCTGATGGTCTTAAACCCGTCGGGCTTGGTGTACGCCGTGATGACGTAATCGTCCAACGAGAGGGTAATCGCAAGCAGGAATCCTGCGATAATTCCCGGCAAAATCTGCGGTATTATGACCTTAAACAAAGCCTTTGTCGGCGTTGCGCCCAAATCGAGCGCCGCCTCGTACAAGTTGTTGTCCATTTGCCGTAATTTGGGTATTACCGACAACAAAACGAAGGGCGTACAAAGAATCATTTGCCCGACAATTAACGGGATATATGTGTTTTTATCAATTCCAAAGAAGGAAATAAACAACGCAAACGAGATAGCCGTTACGACTTCCGCATTGATGATAGGGATACGGTTGACGGTGGAAAGAGTGCTGTTGACGCGCTTTTTAGAATAATAGATACCGATTGCTCCAATCGTGCCGAGAATAGTGGATAACAGCGCGACGACGATTGCGAGGATAATCGTTTGCAAAACCACGCGAATAGGCTCGTTGTCAAAGTTGAAAAAGTAGCGGTAATGCTCCATGCTAAACCCTTTCCAACCCGACTGTATCATATCGGTTGCATTAAAGCTGTTGATGGTCAAAAACAGAATAGGCGCATAGATGAAGAAGAGGACCAAACCGATAAAAAACCATTTGAGAATACTTTTGATCTTTACCATAATGAAGTACCTCTCGTTTCCGTGATTTCGTCGGCTTTAAACCCGCCCGTGAGCCAAGTGACGAGGAACATAAACAGCAATAAAACGAGGGCGATAAACGATCCGTCGTGCCACAAATCGCCCATAAAGTAGTCGTCGATTAATTTTCCGACAATCTTCACGTTGCTGTACGTGAGATAGTTGGACACGACGTAGTTGGTCATAGACGGTAAGAAGACCATGGAAACGCCACTCATAATTCCCGCTTTTGAAAGGGGAAGGGTCACCTTTAAAAAGGCGCGCGACGGGGTTGCGCCCAAGTCCTTTGCCGCCTCTAAATAACTGTTATCAATTTTGATAATCGTGGTATAGATGGGCAAAATCATAAAGGGCAAGAAATCGTATACCATGCCCAAAATGGTGTTGAAAATGTTCCAACCGTTCGAGCGGTTATAAATATGCAACGATTGCAACAGCTCTTTCAGCGCGTTGATACGGAGTACGAAATTTACCCACATCGGCACGATAAAGAGCAAAAGGAGCATGGATTTATTTTTCATTTTTGATTTTGCGATGATATAGGCGACGGGGTAGGCAATCAAAAGACAAATGATTGTGCTAGAAAAGGAGATAAAAAGGCTTAACCCAATTGTTTTAAAGTTGGAAGAGGTGAAAAAGTCCCAAAAATTATCCCCGTTTTCGCTGAAAAAGTATTTTACGTAATCAAACGAAAATTTCCCCGCGTCGTCCGTGAAGGCGTAATAGATAATGATAAGCAAAGGCACAACAACGAAAACCGCCAAAAACAAACCGTAGGGGATTGCAAGCAGTTTGCGTGAGAAATGCAACCGTGTTTTTTTCTTCGTCATTGTTTTCCGCCCTCCGCAACTTTCAGTGTCAGCTTGATTTTGTCTTTGGGTATGGACAGGCTGACCAAGTCGTTTTCGTTCCACGTATCTTCGCATGCTAAAACGTAGTCTTCCTCATTTTCCGTGCGGACGATATAGCGGTAATATTCGCTCTTATAAATCATTGATATAATGTTACCGCGTGCACCGCCCTCGTCGAGGTTGTCGCTCATGGTAATGTCGTGCAGACCGACCTCTACGTTGACTTCCGTGTCCGTTAAATCGAGCTTTTCGCCCTTTGCGGTAATCAAATATCCCTCTTCGTCCAGATAACTGCCGGGATAGAGCTGTGTAACGTCGCAATCAAATTCGCCGTCGCCGAATTCTACGGTATTGCGTTTTGTGATGACGCCCGAGAACTTATTGACGCGGAAAATCTTCTTCATGACGTGGATGCCGTCGGGCTTTACGGAAAGACCGACCGTTTCGCCGACGGTGGGGGTGGTGGTGCTCTGAATTTCAATTTCATATCGACCGCATTGTACCAAAATTTGGTAATGAATACCCTTGAAAATAACAGAGGTTACTTTGCCCTTCAAGGTGCCTTCTTCGGGGGTGGTGATAATGACGTCCTCGGGGCGTACGACAACGTCCACGGGCTCGTCTTTTTCAAAACCGCCGTCGAGGCAAGCGAACGCCTTACCGCAGAAACGGACTTGACCGTCTTTGGGCATTACGCCCGAGAAAATGTTGCTTTCGCCGATAAAGTCGGCAACGAAGGTGTTTTTCGGTTCGTTATAAATCATTTCGGGCGTGCCGATTTGCTGAATCATACCGTCCGACATAACCATAATCGTATCCGACATCGTCAAGGCCTCTTCTTGGTCGTGCGTGACGTAAATGAAGGTAATGCCAAGGCGTTTATGCATGGCTTTGAGTTCTAACTGCATTTCCTTGCGCATCTTTAAATCAAGCGCGCCGAGCGGTTCGTCCAAAAGCAAAATTTGCGGTTCGTTTACGATGGCGCGCGCAATCGCGATACGTTGTTGCTGTCCGCCCGAAAGGGTGGAAATACTGCGCTTTTCAAAGCCTACAAGGTCGACGATTTCCAAGGCTTTGCGGACCTTTTCCGCGATAACCGCCTTAGGAATCTTTTTATATTTGGTTTTGGTGTTACCTTTTTTATCGGTTACCGTGGTTTCCACACGTTGCAGTTTTAATCCAAATGCAACGTTTTCAAAGACGTTGAGGTGGGGGAACAAGGCGTATTTTTGGAATACGGTATTGACGGGACGCTTGTTCGGCGGGAGGTGCGAAATGTCTTCGCCGTTGAACAAAATTTTACCGCTTGTGGGCATTTCAAAGCCCGCTATCATACGCAAAGTGGTGGTTTTACCACAGCCCGACGGACCAAGAAAGGTTATAAATTCGCCCTTTCGTACGTAAAAATTAATATTTTCGACAATGCTAACGCCGTCGAATTCCTTGCAGACGTCAACCAGTTCAATAATGTGCGTGTTCTTATCTGTGCTTTTTGCCATAATCGTGCTCTCCCGAATCTTTCGTGTTTAACCGTGTTTTCATTAGAAATTGGGCGGGGTGGAAATCCATAAAAATTTCGCCTTACCCTTTCCTTTATTATATATAGAGTGAGGTTTGCTTGCCGTGTAATAAAAAGCCTCGCCCTTTTTACAAACGTAATGCTTATTCCCCAAAACGATGGCAATCTTGCCGTCTAAAACGTAGCCGAATTCTTCGCCTTCGTGGGGGATATCGCCCGCCGTGGACGCACCTTCGTCCAATACCACGTGGATGGGCTCCATCATGTTTTTTTGCGCGTTGGGGATTAGCCAATTTTGAAGAACGCCGTCCGCATCCTTTTCAATAAACTCGTTTTTGGAAAAAACAATCTTTTCTTCCACCTCTTCTTGGAAAAATTCCGCAAGATTGCTGCCAAGAGCGGAAAGAATATCCGTAAGCGTTGCAATCGACGGGCTGTTTAGGTTGTTTTCAAGTTGCGAAATGTATCCCTTTGTCAATTCGCAACGGTCGGCAAGCTCTTCTTGCGTCAAACCCTTTTGATTTCGCATTTGTTTTATTTTTTTGCCTAAGTTCATAAAGGTCTCCAAACTGGTGTTTTTTACGTAAGAAGTTTAGTATTTGTAAACTTTTTACTTTGTTTTGTCAATTTTTTATTTTGTTTGTTAAAAATAAACACAAAGTTTAGTAAAAATAAACTTAAAAAGTGATATTATTATATAAGAAACGCGTGCGCATGTCAACTATTTAAAGGGGATTTTATAAATATTTTTTTGTGTAAAAAAAGCCCCAACCCGATGAGGGGAAGGGGCGCGGAATAGGTGTTTAAAATAGAGAGGAAAAAACACGAAAAAAGGGGCATGCCATACGGCATACCCTCATATTTATAATATGCAGAAATATTATAAAAAGATTTTAGTTCAGAGCGGCAAGCTTTTTCGCCAACTTCGCCTTTCTGTTGTTTGCGTTGTTCTTATGGATAACGCCTTTGGTTACAGCGCTGTCGATAGCGGAAACGGTTTCAGGGAACAACTTCGTAGCTGCTTCCTTGTCGCCAGCTTCGATAGCAGCGAGGAATTTCTTGACCTGCGTTTTCAAAGCGGATTTGATTGCTTTGTTTCTCATGGTCTTCTTGTCGATAACCAAAACTCTTTTCTTTGCGGATTTAATATTAGGCATAATGATCTCCTTATTTGTCCTTTTTTTCTTATTCAACACAAAACTGCGTAGATTATTTTAGCATAATTTTTTTGGAAAGTAAACTGTTTTTCAAGGGAAAAATGCGAAAAAGCAGAAAATTTTCAAAAAAATTCCGTATTTTTGGAGGTGCGTGTGAAAATACCTATTGGGGGCGTCGCTTTTTTCGATAGCGGCGTGGGAGGGCTGACCGTTTTAAACGCTTGCCAAAAGCGCTTGGCGGGCGAAAAATTTTACTATTACGGCGACAATGAACGTGCTCCGTACGGGAGTTTACCGCCAACGCAGATAGAGCGTTACGTGAAAGAGGCGTTTGACTTGTTCGAGCAACTGCAAGTCAAATGCGCCGTGGTTGCTTGCAATACGGTGACGGCGCTGTGCGTGGACGGCTTGCGCGCGCGATATTCCTTTCCAATTATCGGCGCGGAGCCTGCCGTTGTGTCTGCCGCAAAGCGAGGCGGAGAGGTGTTCGTTTTAACGACGCGCGCGACCTTTGAGAGTCAGCGTTTTCACTTGCTTTGCGAGAAAGTGCAAACGAAATATCCGCTTGCCAAATTGACGGCGTATGCGTGCGAGGGATTGGCGGGGGAGATAGAAACACATTTTTGCGATGCCTTTTATGATTTTACAGAGCGTTTGCCCCGCGGTTCGCCCGATGCCGTTGTGCTCGGGTGTACGCATTACGTATATATAAGGGAAAGGATTAAAAAATTTTACAACTGCGAGGTTTTTGACGGTAACGAGGGGATAGCGCAACGGTTATGCGGACTGCTACGTCAAAATAGTGCGTGTAAAGAGCAAAATTTTACCTCAGAAACAGCAGGGAGTGAAAAAAATAGGGACGGACGACCACTTTTTCAAAAGTCAATGGGGGAAGTTGGGATTTTTGACCACCTTTTGTCCCGAAATGCCGAGATAAAAAAGCTGGGCACAAAAACAAACAAATGTTCGTATATAAAAACGCGGAAAAGTCGTATAATTCCTAGCATTAAGGCGAAAAATGAGATTTATTTTTTGGGAAGCGGAGCAGACAAAAACAAACACTTTTGCGAACGTATGTTTGAATTTTGATAAAAAAGTGGTCGTAAAAAATTAAAAAGGGATTTTTGTGGTTAAAAAAACCAAAAAAATTCAAAAAAATAGGAAAAATTTTTAAAAAAATACTTGACAATGGTTGAAAGTGGTTGTATAATGGGTGCATACAAACTGTTACCCTCGGGTAAAAGCCCCAAAAAAACGAAGGAGGAAACGTCTATGTTCAAAGGCTTGGTCGAGCATCAGTTGGATGATAAAAATAGATTGCGTATTCCCTCCAAGTTCAAAAAAGAGCTGACGGGGGAGAACGGAGAGCGCACGTACAGCTTTTTCCGTGGTATGAACAAATGTATCTGCGTGATGGCAGACGACGATTTGGACGAAATGCTCTCGTCGATATCAGAGGAGGCGGTTTCGGAAGCCAATCAAGCGTCGGCGTTGTTATTCAGCAGTATTTATTCGGCGGAAGAGGACGCGCAGGGCAGAGTGGTATTGCCTTCAATGTTAAAGCGTATGGCGGGCATTCAGAAAAATATCGTCACGCTGGGACGTGGCAACCGTTTAGAAATTTGGGCGGAAGAGAATTATTACGATTATATCAACGGCGTAGATTACGACACCGAGCTTAAAAAGTTGGGGATATAAAGATGCTCGAATTTTCGCACAAGCCCGTCATGTTGGAAGAGTGCATGGAAGGGTTGAATTTAAAAGCGGACGGCATTTATTTTGACGGTACGGTCGGCGGTGGCGGACACTCGTACGAAATTTTAAAAAGGACGTCGCCAAACGGCAGATTAATCGCGACCGACCTTGACGACGAGGCGATTGCGGCGGCGACGAACCGATTGCAAGAATTTAACGGCAGATTTTCGATATACAAATCCAATTATAAGGATTTTGAAAAGGTATTTGAAAAAGCCGAAATTGATAAAATCGACGGCGCGTTGCTCGATTTTGGGATATCTTCCCACCAAATCGACGACGAAGAGCGAGGGTTTAGTTATAAAATGGCGGACGCCCCTTTGGATATGCGTATGGACACTACGGCGTATCTAACGGCGGAAATGGTTGTCAATACCTATCCCGAAGAACGGCTCGTCAAGATTTTGAGAGATTACGGCGAAGAGACCTTTGCCAAACAAATTGTAAGAAATATCGTTAAGTATCGGGAAAAGCAACCTTTAAAAACGTCGGGTGAGCTTTCCGAAATCATCAAGAGCAGTATTCCTGCAAAATTTCGATTCGGCGCGCCTTGCGAAAGAAAAACCTTTCAGGCACTTCGCATAGAGGTGAACGGCGAGCTTGACGGATTGAGCGACTTGGTGTTAAAGCTGACGAGGCGATTGAAAAAGGGGGGCAGAATTGCGATTCTAACCTTCCACTCGTTGGAAGACCGAATTGTAAAAGAGGTATTCAAAACGCTGGAAAACCCCTGTACTTGTCCCGGGAATTTCCCCGTATGCGTGTGCGGGAAAAAGCCGGAGGTGAAAATCGTTACGAAAAAGCCGATTACGGCAAGCTGTAACGAGCTGGAAGACAATTCCAGAAGTAAATGCGCAAAATTAAGAGTGGCGGAACGAATTTGAAGGTCCGCAAAAGATAAGAAATAAAGGGAAAACGGTAGAAATACGACAACGGAGGAGCAATATTATGGAATTGGTTCGCGAAACGCAAAGAGCAACCTCGACGGCTGCGGAACTGGAAGCGCAAAAACATAACGCACAGATTAGAGAACGTTATAATAGACTTTTGAGCGCGGAAGCCGACCAACTTGCCTCCGAAACGTACGTGCAAACGCCTACGCAGGAAGTACGCGCGTCCGTAATTGCGCCCGAAGCCCCCGCATACGTATCGCCCGTAACGGCGGAAACACCCGTTTTAGAACAGGTTCCTCAGGTGACGGAATTTGTCCGTGAACAGGTGACTTCGCCCGTATTCACGACGGAAAAATTCGACCGTTTGCAAGAAAATAACAACGTAGTAAACAGCGCGGTAGAGGCAACGATTGCGCCCACGTACGTTGCGCCCGTATACCAAACGGCAACGGCTACGGCGATGGAAACGGAGCAATATTCTATTTCGTCTTTCGCAAAGAAAATGATTGCGGCTGCGGCGACTACGGTATTCGCATTGATTACGATTATCGGCGTTAATACGCACGTTCTCAACAATAAGAAAGTGGAGTTTCATCGTTTGCAAGCTCGTCAACAAGAATTGCTTGAAGAAAGAGAAAGCGTCTTGCAAGGCATCGAGATTGCAACGTCCGAAGAAACGATTCGCGCTTGGGCGGAACAGCAGTTAAAAGGCAACTAAGACAAAAACAGGAGAAAGGCATATCAAACGAACAAATCACGAATATTCGATTACGGTTTTACGAAAGAGGTTACTCGCCATCAGCTTGGCGGTAACCTTTCTTTTTTGCTTTTTAATCGGGCGTTTTTTCTACGTGCAGGTGGTGTGGAGCGGAGAGCTTAATTACCGCGCGCTCGACCAATGGACGCGCGAGTTGCCGATTGTTGCCGAGCGCGGTAAAATCGTCGATAGAAACGGTGTGGTGCTCGCTGATAATACGACGGCGTATACGGTATTTGCGCGCTCCAACGCCGTGAAAGATAAAGAAAAAACGGCGACGTTGCTTGCAAACGCGCTGGATTTAGCCGAGGAGACTGTTTATGAGAAATTGACAAAGAAAAAGGCGTCCGAGGTTACGATTGCCAAAAAGGTAGAAAAATCGAAGATAGAAAAACTGTCGGCGTTGTCGTTAGACGGCGTGTATTTTTCACGCGATAACGTGCGGTATTATCCCAAGGACGATGCGCTTTGTCAGGTGGTGGGATTTACTTCCACGGACAATATCGGAACGACGGGTATAGAGAAATACTACAATACCTATCTTTCGGGTAAAAACGGCGAACTGTTGCAGGAAACGGATTTGGTCGGTATTGAGGTCAAGGGCAGCGTAGCGACGTATCTGCCTGCGGAAAACGGTTACAACGTACAACTGACCATTGATTATGCCATACAAGAATTGGCGGAAAGCGCGTTGGAAAAGGTTTCTGCGGTATATTCGCCCACGTCGGCGCAATGTATTGTTTTGGACGTCAACACCTTTGAAGTGTTGGCGTTGGCAAACTATCCCTCGTACAGTCTCAACGAAATTCCACGCAACGATGCGGAGCTCTTGAACGAATTGACGAGAAACCGCTTGGTTTGTGATATTTACGAGCCTGGTTCGACCTTTAAAATCGTGACGTCCGCTATCAATTTGGAAGAATATGCGCGCGGAAACAGCAAAGCCTTTTCGCCAAAATACGTTTTTAACAGTTCGCGTACGCGTTACGTAGACGGGACGACGGTGAAGTGTTGGAGTAACCACGCCAACGGAAAACACAGCAATCAAACGCTTGCCGAGGCGCTCAATACCAGTTGCAACCCTTGCTTTACGGATATGGCGTTATCCCTTGGCAAGGAAACCTTTTATCAGTATCTTTCGGCGTTTGGGTTCGGACAAAAAACGGGGATTGATTACGGTGGAGAGGCGTACGGCTTGTTGATGCCAAAGCAGGCGGTACGGAATTGCGATTTGGCGCGTATCGGGTTCGGGCAGACGATTGCCGTTTCGGGGATACAGCTTGCCTGCGCAACGGCCTCGGCGGTCAACGGCGGGTATTATTATGCGCCGAGATTGGTAAAACGTGTGTATGCGGACGACGGATACGTGGCTTTGGAAAATAAACCGATATTGCAAAATCGGACGGTTAGCGAAAAGACGTCGGCTCTGCTTGCGCAGATGCTGGAAGGGGTCGTTCGGGACGGTAGCGGGAAAAAGGCGTACATAGAAGGGTACAAGGTCGGCGGTAAAACAGGTACGGCGCAAAAATTTGAAAACGGGCGCATTGCCGTGGGAAAATACGTTTCGTCTTTCGTGGGCTTTTTCCCCGCCGACAAACCGCAGTATCTTGCCCTCGTAATCGTTGACGAGCCGAAAGGGGCGTATTACGGGAGCGTGGTTGCCGCGCCGTGCGCCAAAGAGATTTTTGAGGGAATTATTTCGCTGAAAAACATACGCGCGCATACGGAAGAATAGAATAAAGTATCGGGAAACGTTTATGGATAGGGGGATACGGTATGCGATTGACGAAGCTGGCAAACGCGGTAGAAGGGCGAGTGATTATTGGGGAAACGGAGTGTGAGAGGGAGATTACAAACCTTTGTATGGACAGTCGAAAGCGCATGGACGGAGGGTTGTTTTTTTGTTTGCGTGGGGAAAACGCAGACGGGCACGACTATGCTGATGAAAGCGTGAAAAACGGAGCGGTTGCAATCGTGTGCGAACGCCCCGTTTCCGTGAACGTTCCGCAAATTATTGTAAAAAACGTGCGGGAAAGTCTGGGCAAAATTGCCTCTGCATTTTACGGAAATCCCGCGCAAAAGATGAAAATTATTGCAATTACGGGCACGAACGGCAAAACGACCACGTCGTATATGCTGGCGGAAATTTTAAAAAAAGCGGGTAAAAAAGTCGGGGTTATCGGTACGCTTGGGGCTGTGTACGGACGAAAAAAATTACCGCCGACGCTGACTACGCCCGATCCGATTGAACTGCATAAAATTTTTGCGGATATGTTGCTTTGCGGTACGGAATACGTGATAATGGAGGTTTCCGCGCACGCCTTGCATTATTATAAGACGGAAGGAATACCCTTTGTCACGGCGATTTTTACCAATTTCACGCAAGACCATTTGGATTTTTTCAAGGATATGGACGCGTATAAGCGGGCGAAACTTCGCCTTTTCCAAGAAAAGAGCTTGCCTGTTGCGGTGTTGAACGGCGATGACGGCGTGGGTAGGGAGATTGGCGAAGATTGTGAAAAAGTAGGAATAAAGACGGTCTATTACGGCTTGAATACCCCCGTAGACGCCTTTGCAATCGTGACGGACGAGAGCTTAAAACGGACGGAGTGTATGTTGAATATCAACGACGAGCTTTGCCGTATTTCCCTGTTGATGACAGGGCGTCATAACGTCTACAACGCCCTTGCCGCGGCGGTTTGCGCTATGGAGCTTGGTATAGAAACGGGGGCGATTGCGGAGGGATTGAGCAAACTTTGCGGGGTGGAAGGCAGATTGCAACGGGTAGGCGCTTTTAACGGGGGTGAAATCTACGTCGATTTTGCGCATACGCCCGACGGCTTGGCAAACTCGTTAGAGGCGTTAAAACCGCATTGTAGAGGACGTCTAATTTGTCTGTTTGGTTGCGGAGGAAATCGGGATAAGAGTAAACGCGCGGTTATGGGGGAAACGGCGGCGAAAAAATCCGATTTTTCTGTGCTGACGTCCGACAATCCGCGCTATGAGGACCCTTTGGATATTATCGGAGAAATCGAAAAGGGGTATCGTCGGTTTTCGCCCCGTTACGTAATCGTGCCCGACCGAAAGCGCGCTTTGGAATATGCGTTGGATATTTTAAAGAAGGGGGACGTGTTGCTCGTGGCGGGCAAAGGCGGCGAGCAGTATCAAGAAATTATGGGTATAAAATACCCCTTTAACGACCACGATAGTATTATCGAATTATTGGAACAAAAAGGAAAAACGCCGCAGAGTTAATGTGCGCGTAAGGGGGAGTATGAAGACGTATTTATTGGCGGCGTTGGTTGCGTTTGGGATATCGTTTTTGTTTTTGCTGGTGCTGATACCCGTTTTGCGGAAAATCAAGTTCGGGCAAAATATCCTGTCGTACGTCAAGGAGCATAAGGCGAAAGGCGGTACGCCCACTATGGGGGGTATCGCTTTTGTTTTGGCGGCGAGTATAACGGCGGTGTGTTTTATTCAAAAGGCAGAGCGAAACACGTTGCTTACGCTTGTCGTTGGGCTGTCGTATATGCTCGTGGGGGTTATAGACGATTTGTTAAAACGCGCGCATAAAGAAAATTTGGGCTTGCGCGCGTGGCAAAAGCTTTTATTTCAACTGCTGATAGCCTTGCTTTGCGGTATCTATTGTCTGCGGTCGGGGGCAACGGTGTTGCATTTGCCTTTTACGCAAAAGAGCGTCAATATCGGTTGGGGAATTTTGCCCCTTGCAATTTTCGTGTTTGTGGGAACGGTGAACGCGGTTAATTTGACGGACGGATTGGACGGACTCGCGGCGAGTACGAGTATTCCCTTTTTTCTTTCGCTGGCAATTTTGTTGCATTTGCAAAGCGGGGCAGGGGCGATGCCGACGTTGTGTTTTTGCTTGGTGGGAGCGCTTACGGCGTATCTGTGTTTTAATTTACCGCCAGCGTCCGTGTTTATGGGGGATACCGGCTCGTTGTCGCTGGGCGGTTTTGCTGCGGCGATTGCAACGTTTAGCGGTAACGCGCTCTATATTTTGGTTTTGGGAGCTTGTTTCGTCTTTTCGGTCATATCCGTCGTGTTGCAGGTAATATACTATAAAGTGACGGGGGGTAGGCGTATATTCCTAATGGCGCCTGCGCATCACCATTTTCAGCAAAAGGGATACTCGGAAACGCGGATTTCGTACGCGTATTTTACGGTAACCTTATTGCTTGGGACGATTTGCGTAATCACCGCCCTGTAAAGGAGAAAGTATGTTTCCGAAAAAACAAGTGTTTTTTGTTTTAGGTCTATCGAAATCGGGCAAAGCCGCCGCGGAGTTTTTGCTTGCGCGCTCCGCAACCGTATATGTTTACGACGATAATCCGTCCGAACGTGTCGAGAAAGTGGCTGTTGGCTTGGTAGAGAAAGGAGCAAAGCGAATTAAGGCGGAAGAGCTCGTTAGAATGCCCGACGTTTGCGACGTGTTGGTGCTCAGTCCAGGGATTCCAATCGACCACCCGACGGCAATCGCCTTTAAGCGAAACGGTAGGGCGGTTATCGGGGAAACGGAATTGGCGGCGCGGAATATGCGTGCCCCGATATTTGCGGTGACGGGCACGAACGGGAAAACGACAACGGTTTCGATGCTGACGAAAGTCTTGAAAAAGGGCGGGTATACTGCGGAGGCGTGCGGTAATATCGGCATGCCGATGACGAAGTTCTGTTCTATGCGTGAAGAGGGGATTGCGGTTGCCGAAATTTCCAGCTTTCAAATGGAAACCTTGCAATCGCTCTGTCCGCATATCGCCGTTGTTCTCAACGTTACCGAGGATCATCTCAATAGACATTATACGATGGAAAATTACATATTTTTAAAGGCGAAACTGCTGAAAAATATGACGGAATCAGAGTTTGCAATTTTGAACTACGACGACCCGATTGTGCGTGGTTTTGCAGAAAAAACAAAGGCAAAAATTTTGTACTTTTCCTCAAAAGAACGGGTGCGTGGCGCGTACGCGGAAAACGGCTATCTCTATTGCGGAAAGGAAAAAATTATGGCGGTAGACGAGCTTTCCGTCGGTGGGGTACATAACGTGCAAAATGCCCTTGCTGTGATTATCGCGGCAAAGCTTGCGGGGGTGAAAACGGAAGATATCGTTTCGGCTCTGCGAGAGTTTAAAGGGGTACATCACCGCATTGAACGGGTTGCGGAAATCGACGGCGTAGAATACGTGGACGATTCTAAGGGCACGAACGTGGACGCGACGTTGAAAGGCGTGGCGTCGATGAAAAGAGATACGGTGCTATTGCTCGGCGGTAAAAATAAAGGGTATGATTACAATAAATTGTTTGCAGAGTTAAAGGGGGCGAAAGTCGTGCACGCAGTCCTTTATGGCGAAAACCGTTTTGCGCTGTTGAAAGCGGCAAGGGAACAATCGTTTGATGCCTTGACGCTCTGTGGCGGCGGGTTTGCGTTTGCGGTGCGCGTTGCCGCGTTAAAAGCGGAGCGTGGGCAAACGGTGTTGCTCAGCCCTGCGAGTGCAAGTTTTGACGAGTTTAGTAGTTATGAGGAAAGGGGGGAAAGGTTTGCGGAAATCGTCAGGGGGCTTGCAAAACAAGAACAAAAAGAGGAATCACCCGTCTGCGAAACAAAGGACGGTAGTGCAACCGAGCAGGGAGATGGTATCGAGCCAGACGCTGCGGGTGGAAGAAAAGACGAGTAAAAGTCGGCGTTTAAAAGCGCCCAAAGGGGACGTCAGTATTCTCATTTTAACCGTAATTTTGTCTGCGTTCGGGGTGTTGGCAATTTATTCGGCGAGCCGTTACGTTGCTCAAACGCAATACGGCGACGGTTTGTATTTTGTTAAAAAACAACTGCTCGGTTTTGCTTTGGGTTTGGTGGCGATGTTGTTTTGCGGACGGCTGAATTATCGCCGTCTAAAAGGCAAAAAAGTGCGCTGGGTATTGTATATCGTTCCCGTGGTTTTGTTGGGGTTGGTGTTTGTTCCAGGGCTTGGCGTAACCAACTACGGCGCGACGAGATGGATTGGCGTGGGCGGGGTTACCTTGCAACCGTCCGAGCTGGCAAAATACGGGTTTGTCGTGTTTGCGGCGGCGTATATGTCGGACGACGTTGGCAGAATGCGTACGTTTAAGGGGGCTTTGCCCGTGCTCTTGGCGGGCGGGGTTGTTTGCGGTTTGATTATTGTCGAGCCGAATATGTCCGTTACCATTTGCGTGGCGTTGTTGATGCTCGCAATGCTCTATCTCGGCGGTATGAAAATCCGTTATTTTTTGATGCTGTGTATTCCCGCTTTGCTTGCCGTGCCCGCCATGATTATTGCCGAGCCGTACAGATTATCTCGTCTAAGCGCCTTTCTCGATCCTTGGGAAAATCCGCGTGGGGAGGGGTATCAATTAATACAGTCCCTATATGCGCTCGGCAACGGCGGTTGGTTTGGAACGGGATTGTTCAAATCTCGCCAAAAATACCGTTTTTTGCCCTTCGCCGAAAGTGATTTTATTCTTTCGATTATCGGCGAGGAGCTCGGATTTTTTGGAATAACGTTGCTGTTTATCACTTGCGGTTTGCTCATTTGGCGAGGGATAAGCGTTGCGCGAAAAGCGCCCGATTTTTTCTCGTTTTTGCTCGCCCTAGGGATTACGCTCGTTTACGGTATACAGACGGTTATCAACGCGCTTGTGGTCAGCGGTAGTATTCCGCCGACGGGCTTGCCCCTACCCTTGATAAGCTCGGGTAATACGTCGCTGATTATCACTATGTCGTCTATGGGGGTATTATACGCAATCTCGGCGCAGGCGACAAAGGAAGAGGGGGCGGGCAAGGGAAAAGGCACAAAAGGTAGGAAATTTTTCATAAGATAAAGCAAAGACAAAGGAGCTTTATCGTATGGATAAATACATTATAAACGGCGGAGAAAAACTCTGCGGCAGCGTTGAAATACAATCGGCAAAAAATACGGTATTGCCACTGTTGGCGGCGTCTATTCTCACGGACGAACCCGTAAAAATACGCGGCGTTCCGATGATAAACGACGTGGAGAGTATGTTACATATATTGACCGAGGTCGGTTGCAAAATCCAACGCAAAAAAGATTGCGCGCTAATCGATAGCGCGGGCGCTGTTTCCCACGAAATTCCCACGCGGCTCACCAAAGAGCTGCGTTCTTCCGTTTTCATGCTCGGTCCGTTGCTTTCGCGTTTTCACCGCGCAAAAATTTCCTATCCGGGCGGATGCGATATCGGGTTGCGCCCGATTGACTTGCATTTGTCTGGGCTGAAACGTTTAGGCGTTGAAATCGTGGAAAAGGACGGATATATTCATTGTGAAACGAAAAAGTTGGTCGGTGCGGAGATTTTGCTTGATTTCCCTAGTGTTGGCGCAACGGAAAATATTATGCTTGCCGCCGTCAAAGCGGAAGGGATTACAGTAATTCGTAACGCCGCGAAAGAACCCGAGATTGTCGATTTGCAACGCTTTTTGAACGCAATGGGGGCAAAGGTATGCGGTGCGGGCGGTGGCACGATAGCCATCGAGGGAGTAAAACGCCTGCGTGGCGTTGATTTCGTGCCGATTGGTGACCGTATAGAGGCAGGCACGTACTTGATTGCGGTGGCGTCTTGTGGCGGGGAAATCGAAACGCGAGGGGTTCCGCCCGAAAATATTGCTGCGCTTTTACATAAATTGCGTGAAAACGGTTGCAAAATCTATACAAAAAATGATAAAATAATATTAACGAGCGACGGAAGGCTCCGTTCGGTCGATATTGTAGAGACGATGCCCTTTCCCGGCTTTCCCACCGATTTGCAGGCGCAATACACGGCGCTTTGCGCAACGGCAAAGGGTTCGACGCTTATCGTTGAAAATCTTTTTGAAACCCGATACCGCTATGCGGCGGAGCTCAAACGTATGGGCGCGGATATTACCGTACGAGGCAGAACGGCGTGCGTTCGGGGTGTGGAAAAATTACACGGCGCGTGCGTAACGGCGGGGGATCTTCGCGGTGGCGCGGCGTTGGTCTTGGCGGCGCTCAAAGCGGAAGGACAAAGCTCGGTGGTGGAGCTTTCGTATATCGATAGGGGCTATGGCGAGTTTGAAGAAAAGCTCAAAAAATTGGGCGCAAAAATTCGCCGTGTTCGGATATAGGCTTTTAACAACAGAAAGAGAAAATTCGATAATTTATCGAAAAGAGATACAAACTGCAAAAGAGGAAGAAATATGCGTAGAAAATTGTTGATTATCATATTGACGGTGGTGCTGTTTATGGGAGCGGCGCTACTTGGCGTTAGCGCGACCTTCCGCGTGGATGCGGTTACGCTGTATTCTTCCGAAATTTCTGCGCCTGCAAAGGACGAGGCGCAAGAACTCTTAAAGCGGTTAGAGGCCGTGTACGTAAACGAGAATATGTTCAACGTGAAACAGTCGGACGCAAACGGCGTGATGGCAGAGTTTCCTTATTTTCGTATTACCGCGTTCAAGCGCGATTATCCCAACCGCGTAATTATCAGCATTGCCGAGGGGGAAGAGGTGTTCGCAATGGAAAGCGCGGACGGAAAAGACGAATATTATATTCTCAACGGCGAAGGAACGGTGCTTGGCGTACGCGCAGATTCCAACAATCGTTTGGACGGCGCACGCAACGTTTTGTTGCAAGGCTATCTTTGTACGGGCGGAAAAGGGGAAAAACCCAAAGGCGATTCCGCGTTTATGCCTACGATTTCCATTTGTTCGGCGATTTCGCAAAGATTGAACGGCTTGCGCGCTAACGTATGCTCTGTGCGTGTAGACGGGCGCGCAAATTACGAACGTATCGGTATCGTCATAGTCTTAAAAATGCAAGAAGGCGTGGAAATTTACGTGTACGACGTCGAAAAATTCACGCAGGAAAAAGCGGAAAAAGCCGTGGAAGCCTATCTTGCTTTATCGGTCGGGGAACGGCTTGGCGGTAGGATAATGGTAGAGGAAAACACCCAAGGCGAAGTGCAGACGAGATACGTTGCAGACGGCGGTTTATCCGCTTAACATGCTCATACGAACAAAAAAGGAAAAAACACGCAAAAAATGCGTGTTTTTTTGTCGCTTTTTTTCGTCAGTCCATTGACATTTTACAAGAAATAGTATATAATGTATTATATTAGCACAATATTTTGTGTTTTTGACGAGGAGCGACGAATTATGCGAAACGAGAGCGTGGCGATATTGGATATCAGATCGAACGAAGTGTTCTTTTCGCTCGGCGCAAAAGGAGTCAACGGGACTTTTGTGATTTCCAACAGCCATGCGGAAGGCTACGAGGGTTTTTCCAACGGTGTTTTTTTGGACGAGAAATCGTTGCGGAAAGCGGTACACAACGCTGTGAACGACGTGCGAAAAAACTACGGCGGAAGTATTCATACGGTATACGTAGGCGTGCCGTCTGCGTTTGTTAGCGTTATTACCAAAGGGCATACCGTTTCCTTTTCGTCCAAACGCAAGGTTTCGTCTGCGGATATCGAATATCTCTATGAAAGCGGTTGGAACGATTTGGCGGTAAGTAAACGGTGTATTCGCCGTTCGAGTATGTATTTCTCTCTTGGCGACAACCGTAAATATTTTTCGGCAAAGGAGTTGCGCGGTACGGCGACGACCTCGTTGAAGGGCGGTCTTTGTTATTATTGTATTTCCGAGACCTTTTACCAAACGGTCAGCGCGATTTTAGGCGAACTCGGCATAGCAGAAATTAAATTTATTCCTTCGACGTTGGCGCAATCGGTGTATTTGATATCCGAACAAAAACGCGAGGGGTATGCTTTTTTGTTGGACGTAGGCTTTATGACGAGTTCCATTAGCGTAATTTACGGGAACGGTATCGTGCACGAGGAAACCTTTGATTTTGGCGTAGGGACGATTCTTGTGGCGTTGATGGACGAGCTAGGGGTGGACCTTGCAACGGCGGAAGAGATTTTATCTGCATCGAATATTTCGGGCGGAGCCGTGCCAGGGAATATGGTTTGGACGAACGATTTGGGGAATTTGCAATTTCCCGTAAGTTTACTCAACGACATAATTAAAAGCAGTTTAGACACCCTTTGCGAACAGGTCGACGGCTTTTTTGAGGCTCGCTATAAAGATAAAAAGACGTCGGGGCTGTCGGTCAATCCGATTAGCTTGACGGGAGAAGGTATCAGCGCGATAAAGGGGAGTAAGGAACACATCTCTAAACGGATTAGCCGTTTGACGGAGGTGGTTGTGCCCGATTTGCCCTATTTTGATAAGCCCGCGTTTTCTTCGAGAATTGCCTTATTGAATATGGCGATTGCGGACGGGGAGAAACGCAGTTGGATTAAAAGATTTTTTTACGGTTTTGGAGGAGAAAAGAAATGATGGATAATTACGAAAACGAGTTGAACAATTACGGCGGTTACGGATATAACGAACAACCGTCGCAGCCGTACGCAGAGTCGAGCGGAAATAACCTTTCGGGCATTGCTAAAATTAAGGTTATCGGCGTCGGTGGTGCGGGTAATAACGCGGTGGACAGACTCATTGAATCGGGCTTGACCAGCGCGGAATACATCGTTGTTAATACGGATAATCAGGCTTTGGCTCGTTCCAAAGCGTCTAAACGTATTCAAATCGGCGTACAGCTGACGAAAGGGCTTGGCGCAGGCGCAGACCCGTCCGTGGGTAAGGCTGCCGCAGAAGAAAATAAAGAGGCGTTGCAAGAAGCGTTAAAGGACACCGATTTGCTCTTTATTACCGCAGGTATGGGCGGTGGTACGGGTACGGGCGCGGCTCCCGTCATTGCAAAGTTGGCAAAGGAAATGAAAATTCTTACCGTTGCAGTAGTGACCTTGCCGTTCTCGTTCGAGGCAAAACGCAGAATGGACAATGCCCTCGTCGGTATTGAGGAATTGAAAAAATCGGTGGATTCCATCATCACGATTCCCAACGATAAAATCCGTCAGGTCGTTCCCAAAAACACGTCCTTCCCCGAAGCGTTAAAGGTTGCAGACGAGGTGCTTCGTCAAGGTATTCGCGGTATTGCGGAATTGATTGTCAAACCGTCGCTTATCAACTTGGATTTTGCGGACGTAAAAACGACGTTGAAAGGCCGTGGCCTTGCGCATATGGGTATTGGTGTGGCGAAGGGCGAAAAGAGAATTCTCGACGCTGTACGTTGCGCGGTTGGCAGTCCGTTGCTCAATACCACGATTGAGGGGGCAAGCTCGGTAATTCTCAACGTTATCGGTGGCAAGGACCTTTCCTTGGACGAAGTAGTAACGGCGGCAGACCTTGTAAGAGGGGTTATTGATTATTCCGCAAACGTCATTTTCGGTGCTTGCATCGACGAAAATATGTCCGACGAAGTAGAGATTGTGATTATTGCTACGGGCTTTAACGGTACGCAAAACGGTATGGGTTTTGACAATGCAAGCGAGGCGTTAAGACAGGCGTCCTTGCTTTCGCAAAAGGTAGAAAATGCGCAAAACGGCGCTGCGTTTGGGCAATCGCCCGCGTATGGAGAACAGGCTTACGGATACGCGCAACAACCCTTGCAACAGCCGTATACGCCTCAACAACCCTTGCAACAGCCGTATGCTCCTCAGCAACCCTTGCAACAGCCGTATGCTCCTCAGCAACCTGCGCAACCGATGCAACCGCTCAGCTATGGGCAAACGCCGTACGCGCAACCTATTCAGCCGATTGCAGAACCTGAAAATCCCGTCTTTGAACCAGACGATCCGATTCCTGAGGCAAAGGAAGAGGGGAACGAGGAAAAAACCGACCGTAAGCATCGCCCTAGATTTGTCGATTTCTTTATGAAAAAGAAGAATAACGACTAAATAATTGCAAACGAAACGCCCGAAATTCCACGCGAATTTCGGGCGTTTTATGTTTTGTGCGCAGTATTATGCTTGGTGTTGCAAACAAGGGGGAAAGGACATCCGAAAAAATACGGATGCCCTTTCGAGGAAGAATAAATCAGATATGAGGATAAACGTTGTTGAGAGTTTTTGCTTATCGAAAAACCGTATAAAAGTCAATCGTTCAATCGATATTTTTAATCATTATAGCATTTTTATTATCGATACGCAAGCAAATTGTAGGGCATAATGATAAAACAAATATAAGAATTTATTATAGAACGCATAAAACGTGATTATGGAAAATAAAAATGGTTATATGCGTTTAAAGGGTTTAAAATCAATTAACAAGATATATTTTATCGGCATTGGCGGCATCAGTATGAGCGCTTTGGCGCTATTTTTACACGGGTGCGATTATGAGGTTTGCGGGAGCGACGGTATGCGTAGCGAGCAGACGGAAAAACTCACGGCAAGAGGAATAAAAGTATACGTCGGGGCGGATGAAACGCGCGCGGAATTGGCGGGTGCGGACGCTGTGGTATTCACAGACGCGATTCCCTTACAACACGCGGAATTGCAAAGGGCGATGGCATTAAAAAAACGGCTGTATTCGCGCGCCGATTTTTTGGGACTTCTCTGCAAAGAATTTGCTAACGTCATTGCGGTCGCTGGGAGCCACGGAAAGACGACTTGTACGGCTATGGTTGCGCATGTTCTAAAAGGGGTTGGCGTACCGTTTACGGCGCATATTGGAGGTGATGACGTTGCGCTTGGAAATTTTTATACGGACGGGCGGGAGTATTTTGTTACCGAGGCGTGTGAGTATAAAAAAAATTTATTGAAGATACCTGCGCACAAGGCGATTTTGCTCAATATGGATAAAGACCACATGGAGTGCTATGACGGGGAAGAAGATTTGATGAATTGTTTCCGTCGCTATTGCGCCCAAGCGGATACGTCGTTTGTCTGCGCGGACGACGAAAAATGCTTGTCGCTGGGCGATTTTCCTTCTTTCGGTATAGAAAACAGCGGGGCGGATTATCGCGCGACGAATCTTCGCGCTAACGGAGAAAGGTATTCGTTTACCGTAGAGGAATACGGAAAAGCGCTTTGCCGTGTAAAACTTAGCGCCATAGGTCGATGTAACGTCTACAATGCGTTGGCTGCGTTTGCTGTGGCGCGTTCGTTTGGCTTTGACGAACGGGAAATTGTGGCGGGGTTGGAAAGCTTTCGGGCAATCAAGCGACGCTTTGAAAAAATCGGCGTGTATCGTGGCGCGAGTTTTATTTGCGATTACGCCCATCATCCGCGTGAAATTGCCTCTACCGTACGTACGGCGCAGGGGATATGCCGTGGGAAATTGTACGTCGTCTTTCAGCCGCATACCTATTCTCGGACGAAATTATTGATGCCAGAGTTTTTGTCCGTTCTTCGTCCGTTGAAAAATTTGATGATCTATAAAACGTATGCCGCAAGGGAGGCGTACGACGGTGCGGGCAGCGCCGCTACGCTTTCTAGGGCCTTGGGCAACAGCTTGTACGCAGAGAACGTTTACGTGTTAAAAATGTGGTTGAAAAAGACGGTAAAAGAAGGAGACGTGGTGCTGTTTTTGGGGGCGGGTGATATTTATTACGCGGCGCAATATTTATTAAAAGAACTCCAATAGGAGTTAGCTAAAAAACAAAACGGGTAAAAGGGGAGAAAAAAGGCGAAAAAATCTCTCTTTCACACCCGTTTTTTTGTTGTCAAACTATTGAAAAAAGATAAAATTTATGTTATAATAAATTGGTATAGGTATAGGAGGTGATTCCTTTGGCTAAACAGGAAGGAAATGAGAAAAAAAATAAGAATAAAAAGGAATCCAGAATCGTCAATAAAGAGAGCTTTTGCGCAACGATTGCGCTGTTTTCGATATTGGTACTGTTGATTTTATGCACGCGGACTCTGATTTTTGGCGGGTTCGGTTTTGTGATACACAGTTTCTTGACGGGGGCGTTTGGATATTTTGCCTATCCGTTGGTATTGGGTGTTTTTTACGTTTCTGCGTTCGGATTATTTGGAAAGCGCAAGGTAAAGAATAGAAAATTATTCTTTTTTTGCGTTTTATTGATTTGCTCGGCGGCGCTGATTGCGCATACTGCGCTCACCTATTCTTGGTTTGACAAAAAACAGTATTTGCAGGCTTGCTTTAATGCAGGGGCAACCTTCCCGAAAACGACGGTTTGCGGTTTGGTTGGCGGTGCGCTCGTGTACGGCGTGGCATCGCTTACGACGAAGGTCGGCGCGTTGATTGTGTACTCGATTATTACCGTGTTTTTGATGTACGTTTGCATTACGGTCGCAGGTAAGCAGGCGCAACAGCCGAAACCGTCTGTTGACCAAGCTGGCGCAACGACGGAAAACGCGGAAATTCCTTTGTATCAGCCGACGGCAACGCAAACGCAAGCTCCTATACAGCAAAGCGCGCAACGGCAGGTCGTGGAAAATGCTTATCAGCAACAAGGTATGCCTAGCGAATGCGTTCCCATGCCTGGCTATCAGCCGACGGCAGACGCGCAAAATTACGCGCAGTCTAACGCAAGAGAGGAACTTGCCGAGGGGTATACGCCTACGGTGGCGCAACGTCCAGGGGTTTCCTTGCAAGAAGGCGAAAATACGAGCTTTGGGGGCAGTAGAGCTTTTTCTCCGTTTGGTATGCCGAACGGGCAAGATCAAACCAACGACGCGCCTGCGTATGACTATGCCAACAGCCGTGAATTCTTGTTTGGCGGAACGCCCGCTGAAAATTATAGGCGCAATTTGATTTTTGATCCCAACGCAAGGGTAAACAACCGTCCCAACGTTCCGACTAATCATCCGACGATAAACGATGGATATACGCCGTCGTATACGGATGCATATCAAAATTCTGTCAACGATAGCTTGCAACCTCGCCCCGTAAAGATTGTTAACGACCAATCGCAGAGCGATTACAGCTACAACAGTCCTTTTGGTGGCAATGCGCCGCAAGAGGCAACTCCTCCACCCGTGGTACAAACCAATTTTAGTGACGAAAGACCGTTCTCGCAAAATTTCGATAGCTATACGCCTAACGCGGTGGAAACGGAAGATCGTGACGCGTACAGATTGTCCGAACCGACGGAAAGAAGTTCCTACCTTAACGACGAACGCGCGGAAAATGAAACGCCCTTTGACAATACGTATAGAGAAGATTTCTCTCGCGGTGAAGAGCGTGGCCGTGGGGAAGAATTAGATCGTGGTAGGGACGATGGGTACAGACGGCACGATTATATGGACTTGTTCTCTACGGACAACCCCAACGTATTCGGCGGGGAAGAGGAAACGTTGCTTGATAGAGCGATTAACGACGGCAGGGTGGCTCGTGAAATAAGCGAACGCACCTTTGACCGTGGCGATTCGCTGACCGAAGATACCCGCAATTCTCGTGCGGACGCATACGACGAAGAGCCTCGGAGCAGAAACGGTTTGAACCTGTTCGACGAGGAAGAAGATACGTATACGCTCCGTTCCGATTATGAGGTTTCGCGTGGCGATTCCGAAACGCTAAACGATAGGTCGGTCGGATTTGAAAGGGATATGGAAATGCGTGGCAGGGGCTACGACGAGGTGTTGGACGATACCCGCGGGGCAAGAACGCCGATTGCGCCGATGGCGCAAAACGTGGAAATTACGCCACCCGAGCCCGAGCCTGCGATTATGCCAAAAATAACGGAGGTTGCGCCTACGCCTCCTCCCCCCAAACCTCGTGTGATTCGCCCGTACGTGCGCGTGCCTTTGGACGATTTCGATTGTCGCGACGTACAACCCACGGCAAACGACGAGGAAGTGGAAGAAACCAAACAAAATATTCTTGCGACCTTGTCGGAGTTCCGTGTAAACGGCGCGGAGATTGCGTCCGTTACGTTTGGACCGACGGTTACCCGATACAACGTAGCGATCCCGCGCAGCATTTCGCCCAAAAAGGTTGTTGCTCTCGATCAGTCGATTGCCATCAGCTTGCATTCTAGCGGTGTAAACGTATACCCCAACTATGAAGACGGCGTAGTAAGTATCGAAGCTCCTAATAAGGAAAGGCAGTTCGTACAGCTTGGCTGTATGCTTTCGGGGGATACCTTTGTCAACGCAAAGCCTTCTTCCTTGATGTTTGCTATGGGTAAAGACGTTGCCAACCGCAAGGTTTACGGCGACATCAACAAGATGATTCACTTGCTCGTGGCAGGTTCGTCCGGTTCGGGTAAGAGTGTATTCTTGGGCGCATTGATTACTAGCTTAATTTATAAATATTCGCCTGAAGAGTTGCGTTTGATTTTGATTGACCCGAAAATGACGGAATTCGTTATTTATAACGGCTTGCCGCATTTGATGATTAACGAAATTATTACGGACGCGAACAAAGCGGTGCAGAGTTTGAATTGGGCGATTGGGGAAATGAACCGCCGTTATCAACTCTTTGAACAGATGTCCCGCTCGGGCACGTACGTGCAAAACCTTGACCAATATAACGGGTATTTGGATAAATCGGAACGCTTGCCGAAAATTGTCATTATTATCGATGAGCTCGCTGATTTGATGTTGGCGGCGAAGAAAGAAATGGAAGACAGAATCCAAAACCTTACCCAAAAAGCGCGTGCCGCAGGTATTCACTTAATAGTCGCGACGCAAAGACCGTCTACGGACGTTATTACGGGCGTAATCAAGAGTAACTTGCCTACGCGTGTGGCGTTCTATGTGGCAACGGACGTGGATAGCCGTGTTATTTTGGACCAAACCGGTGCGCAAAAATTGCTCGGTAAAGGGGATATGCTGTATACCATGCCGGGCTTAGCGGCTCCTATCCGTGTGCAAAGCGCGTTTATCTCTCCCGAAGAATCACAGCGCGTCGTAAACTTTATCAAGAATAATAACGAGGCGTATTATGATGAGGAAGCAACGGCGTTTATCAATTCGCGCGGGGGCAACGCAGGGGAGCCTTCCGACCCGCTCGTTGGGAATAAAAATAGCGCGATAGACCCGACTTATATAGAGGCGTTAAGATATGTGATTTCGATTGGCAGCGCGTCTATTTCGATGGTTCAGCGCAGATGCGGGACGGGGTATAGCCGTGCGGGTAAGATTATCGAATGGATGGAAGATATGGGTTATATTTCGCCTTTCGACGGCGCAAAGGCAAGAAAAGTTCTCATCAGTAAAGAGGAATTTGAAAGCAAATACGGCCCGTTATAATTATGGCAACTATTTGCACAAAAATGTAAGAAATTTTAAAAATCAGGCATACCATTGTCATATTAACAGTGGTATAATGACCTTGTAAAGGATAAACGAAGTATGTTATCGGGAAAAAAATTCGGGGTGATATCGCTTGGTTGCGATAAAAACCGTGTGGACACCGAAAAAATGCTCGGGTTATTGAGAACGAGGGGATATACGCTGACGGACGATATTTCGGCGGCGCAAATCCTCATCGTCAATACCTGCGCATTTTTGGAAAGCGCGCGGCAAGAGGCGATTGAAACCGTTTTAGAATGCGCAGAACAGAAAACGGACGGGAAATTGGAAAAATTGGTCGTAACGGGCTGTCTGCCACAAAAATTCATCGGCGAGTTGTTTGCGCCCTTGCAAGAGGTGGACGTTTTTTTGGGGATTAACGACTATGAAAAGATTTTCGAGGCGTTGGAAGAATCGTACAAAAAGGACGAAAGGCAAAACTACGTGGGCAAAGGGCGGGACGGATATATACGCGATCGCGTATTGACGACGGCGGACCATTTTGCCTATTTAAAGATTGCCGACGGGTGCTATAATCATTGTACTTATTGCTTAATTCCAAAGATTCGCGGGAAATACCGTTCCTATCCCATGGAAGAGCTTTTAAGGGAAGCGCAAGACTTGGGGGAAACGGCGGAGCTGATTTTGGTGGCGCAGGACACGACGCGTTATGGCGAAGATTTATACGGCGAGAATCGTTTTGTGGAACTATTGCAACGCCTTTCCGCATTGGAAAATATTAAAAAAATACGTTTATTGTATTGCTATCCCGACGTTATTGGCGACGAGCTTATTGAAGAAATTGCAACGAACGACAAGATTTTAAAATATATCGATATTCCATTGCAGCACTCGGAAGACCGCGTGTTAAAGCTGATGAACAGAAAGGGCAACCGCGAGGGATATCTTGCGCTGATTAAAAAACTGCGCGCAAGAATTCCCGAAATCGCAATCCGTTCAACGTTTATTTCCAGCTTTCCTTCGGAGACGGAAGCGGAATTTACTGGAATGCTTGCCTTTATACGGCAAGCGAGGTTGCTTAATTGCGGTTTCTTTGCGTATTCGAGAGAGCCGGATACGGGTGCATATCGCATGAAAGGGCAGGTGCATCACGCGACGAAAAAACGGCGAGTGAGAGCGCTGTATGAAACGCAGCGGGCGATATCGAAAGAATTGTTATCGACGTTTATCGGTAAAAAAATTACGGTGCTGTGCGACGGCATTGATTACGAAAAAGGTTGTTTCGTAGGGCGCGGATATTTTAGCGCACCCGATATCGACGGAAAGGTATATTTCCATGCGGCGGAAGCGACGCAAGGGGAATATTACGAGGTTGAAATCGACAGCGCGGACGCTTACGATTTATACGGACGTACGGAGGATTACGAATTATGAATTTACCCAACAAAATTACATTGAGTCGAATTTTTATGATACCCGTTTTTGTGGCGGTATTCTTTTTGGACGGCGTATTACCCGATATAAAGGGTATGCCGATTGCCTATGCGATTGCGGCGGCAATTTTCGCCATTGCAGCGTGTACCGATTTTATCGACGGGCATATCGCGCGTTCCCGCGGCTTGGTTACCAACCTTGGCAAATTCTTGGACCCGATTGCGGATAAAGTGCTCGTTTCTACTGCCATGATTTTGCTGTTGGCAATGAAGGATATCCTTTTGCGTGGTTGGAGCTACGGCGAAGAATTGTATATTGCGCTTGCGGTGTGTATTTGCGTGATTATGGCGAGGGAATTGATTATCAGCGCGTTCCGTCAAATTGCCGCGACGACGGGTTTGGTGCTTGCAGCGGACAAGCTCGGTAAATATAAAACGACTTTCCAAGACGTAAGCATCGTTGTTTTGCTTGTATCGGCAAGCGTTTTTGGTAAAGTGGGCGAAGTGCTTTGCATTATCGGCTTGGTATTGTTTGCCATAGCGACGGTTCTTACCGTTTGGTCGGGGATTTCGTACGTGGTTAAAAATAAACAAGTATTAAAGGACCAGAAATAAGCAAAGGATAAAAAACGAAAGAGGAATTAACGCATGAATAACGCATGTATCGTTTTGCAAAAGAAAATCAACCCGTCTGAGAACGGCGTAGCCGCTGTTTTGGGGGTGTTTTTGGCGAACGGTTATTCCTTTATGGACGCGCGTTTTATATTGCAATCGGACGAAAAACGCGTGCAGGAGTGTATTCAGAGTTTAAAAGAAAGCGCGGATACGCTTTTGCTTTTAGCAGACAAAACGGCTTTGCCGATTGTGAAAGGGTATATTTCTGCGTATTATAATGAAAATACCGCGCAAAATATATTTGGTGGCGCAGGTATTTATCGGGACAAAAAATCGACTTTGTTCGTTCTGTCTGCGGACGAGACGGATACGGGCGTGGGGTACGCAAAAAACGTGTGTGTGCCGTATTTGCAACAAAGCAGCGGTATTCGCCTTGACAAAATGATTATCCGCGCGGTGGGCGCCAACGAGGCGCGTGTAAAGGGTTTGCTCGCGCAGGCGGTCAACATTAGCGGAAATAAACTTTCTTGCTATCACACGCGCAAATATGACGAGGACGTTATCGAGATTGCGTACGACAGCAATACGCCGAGGATGCTGACGGACGACGTTTTACGGCTGTTTGCGGACGGTTTAGGGGATACGGTGTACGCTTTGAACAGCGATTGTTCGCTGGAAGAACAGCTCGTTACTCTTTTAAAACTGCGCAATCGAAAAATTAGCGTTGCGGAATCGTTTACGGGCGGTGGTATTGCAAAACGTATCACATCGGTATCGGGCGCAAGCGAAGTATATTTCGAGGGCTTGAATACGTACGATGAGTTGTCGAAAATCAAACGGCTCGGCGTTTCCGAATACACCTTACAAACGGCAGGGGCGGTGTCCGACCAAACGGCGTATGAAATGGCAACGGGGCTGTTGCAAACGGGCTGTTGCGATATTGCCGTAGCGACGACGGGGCTGGCTGGTCCTAAAACCGACCGTTCGATGTTGCCCGTAGGACTTTGCTTTATTGCGGTGGGGACGAAGGAGCAGGTGCTCGTATATCGATATAAGTTCGACGGCAATCGTAAGGACATCACCGAAAAGGCAATCAATTACGCGTTATATTTGGCGTATAAACAGTTAAAAAAAGATTAAATTTGCAAAAAATAAACAGGAGAATATAAATATGGCTAACGAAAAAAATACGGAAAAAATGAAGGCGCTCGACGCCGTATTGTTGCAGATTGAAAAGCAGTACGGCAAAGGCTCGATTATGCGTCTTGGCGACGAGGCTGGTCAGACGGAAATCGACGTGATTCCCTCGGGTTGTCTTACGCTGGACTTGGCGCTTGGTATCGGCGGTTTCCCTCGGGGCAGAATTATCGAAATCTACGGTCCCGAATCCTCGGGTAAAACGACGGTGGCGTTGCACGCGGTTGCAGAGGCGCAAAAAGCAGGTGGCGTAGCGGCGTTTATCGACGCAGAACATGCCCTCGATCCCGTGTATGCGAAAAAGCTTGGCGTTAATTTGGACGATTTGTACGTTTCGCAGCCCGACACGGGCGAACAAGCGCTCGATATTACCGACGCCCTCGTTAGAAGTTCTGCGGTAGATATTATCGTCATCGACTCCGTTGCGGCGCTCACACCCAAAGCGGAAATCGAAGGGGATATGGGGGACTCACACGTCGGTTTGCAAGCGCGTTTGATGTCGCAGGCGCTCAGAAAATTGACCGCAATCGTCAATAAATCGAAAACTTGCGTTATTTTTATCAACCAATTACGTGAAAAGGTCGGCGTTATGTTCGGTAGTCCCGAAACGACGCCCGGCGGTAAAGCTCTCAAATTCTATGCAAGTATGCGTTTGGATATCCGCAAAACGGACACGCTCAAAGACGCGGACGGCGCAATGGGCAACAGAACGAAGGCTAAAATTGTTAAAAACAAGCTCGCGCCTCCTTTCCGTCAGGCGGAATTCGACATTGTCTTTGGCGAAGGCATTTCGCAGGAAGGCTGTATTATGGATATGGGCGTGCAGTACGATATCATCGGCAAGAGCGGTGCGTTTTACAGCTATAACGGCAATAAAATTGCCCAAGGCAAGGAAAAAATGCGTCAATTCTTGAAGGATAACCCCGAAGTTTGCGCGGAGATTGAACAAAAGATTCGCGACGCAGCGCGCGGAAAAGCGCCCGAAGACGATACGACGGACGAAGAGTAAGCAATATATAATATAAGGAAGAGAGCGGGAACTCGTTTTTACGGGTTTCTGTATTAAAAACAACAAAAAGAGCCGACGGCGTGAAAACCGTCGGCTCTTTGCCATTTTTTTACACTTCGCGGAAAGTATTTTTCGTCAAACCATTGACTTTTTGGAAAATATATTGTACAATATAGACGATAGAAAAAATTATAAGTCGGATTTTGGGCAAAACCGCCTTTTACGGGGCAAAAAGGTCTGAAATTTCCGTGTCAATAATGGTTTTATCAATTTAATTTTTACAGGAGGCACAAAAAATGCACAACGTTACTTTGAGCGTCCTGTTTCTGGCTAGTATGCCCATTTGGGGCGCAATCGGGTTTGCGGCAGGCGCGGCGGTAGTAGCGGCTTTGATTGGTGTTTTCCTTGGAAAATTCTTGACCAAGAAAAAGACCGAAAAGGAAATCGGCGCGGCGACGTCGCAGGCAGACAAAATTGTGGGGGATGCGAAAGCGGAAGCCGACCGTATCGTTGCTCACAGCAAAGAAGAAAGCAAGCGCGCTTTAAAAGAAGCTCTGCTTGAAGCAAAGGAACAGGATTTAAAATTAAGAAAAGAGTTTGAGAGCGAAACGAAGGAAAAGAAAGCGGAAATCCAGCGCATGGAACAACGCGTGACGCAAAAGGAAGACGCTTTGGAAAAGAAATCAGAGGCTCTTGAACAGCAAAAGGCAAACCTTTTGAAGAAGGAAGAGGAAATCGACGTTTTAAAGGTAAAACTCGATTCTCAGCACGAGCTTATGATTCAAGAGCTCGAAAAAGTGTCGCAGCTCACGCGTGAAGAGGCGAAAAAGCAGCTGTCGGATGAGATTTTGGACGACGTTCGTCACGACGTAGCGATTCAGGTACGTGCCTTGGAACAGCAAGCCAAGGACGAGGCGGACATGAACGCGAAAAAGATTATTTCGCTCGCGATTCAAAAATGCGCGGCGGACCAAGCGTCGGAAATTACCGTTTCCGTCGTACCTCTGCCCAACGACGATATGAAGGCGCGTATTATCGGTAGAGAGGGTAGAAATATCCGTGCTTTGGAAAATGCAACGGGTATCGAGTTGATTATCGACGACACGCCAGAAGTGGTTATTTTGTCGGGTTTTGACCCCGTACGCCGTGAAATTGCCCGTCTTTCCTTGGAAAGATTGATTAACGACGGCAGAATTCACCCGGCGCGTATTGAAGAAACGGTGGACAAGGTTACCCGTGAAATGGATATGCAGATTAAGGAAGCGGGCGAAGCGGCTGTCTTTGAGGCGGGTATTTTCGGTTTGCATCCCGAGCTTATCAAGCTTATCGGGCGTTTGAAATTCAGAACGAGTTACGGTCAAAACGTTTACAAGCACTCGGTAGAAGTATCTATGCTTGCGGGGCAGATGGCGGCTGAGCTTGGTTTGGACGTAAACTTTGCAAAACGCGCGGGCTTGCTCCACGATATCGGTAAGGCGGTAGACCAAGAACAGGAAGGTACGCATATCCAAATCGGCGCGGACCTTGCGAAGAAATACAAGGAAAACGCAAACATCGTCAACGCAATTATGGCGCATCACGGCGACGTTGAACCCAAGACGATTGAGGCTGTTTTGATTCAAGCGGCTGACGCTATTTCGGGCGCTCGTCCTGGCGCAAGACGTGAAATGGGCTCTAACTACGTAAAACGTTTGGAAAGATTGGAAGAAATCGCATCCGGTTTCCACGGCGTAGAAAAGAGTTACGCTATCCAAGCGGGGCGTGAAGTACGTGTTATCGTGAAACCCGAACAGGTGGACGATGCGCAAGCGCTCTTCCTTGCTAAGGATATCGCGAAGAAGATTGAAACGGAGTTGGAATACCCCGGTCAAATCAAAGTCAACGTTATCCGCGAATTCCGTGGCGTTGAATACGCAAAATAAGAAAAAGGAAAAATCTCTCCGTTTATGGCGGGGAGATTTTTTTTGCGCTAACAACAAAGTTTTGAAAAATTTTTCAAAAAACCGCTTGATATAGCTTGACAATCGGCGCGTTTTTAACTATAATGTCATAGTAAAGTTTAATGCTGCTATGGCTCAGTCGGTAGAGCGCGTCCTTGGTAAGGACGAGGTCGGCGGTTCAAATCCGCCTAGTAGCTCCAAAAATAAAGTCAACCCTTTGGTTGGCTTTATTTTTTTGTGAAAAGAAGGTCTAGGTGGATTTGAGGGAGGGAGCCGTTTTGCGGGAGCAAAACGCTGAATATTTAGTTGGCTTTATTTTTTTAAGGCTTGACAATTCTAAAAAAAAGTATTATCATATTCCTATAAAAGACGTGGAGCGACTTATTATGGGCAACAAGATTTTATTGCTGACGAACGAAGCTTATGAATGGGAAAATACTACGCCGATTGGGTGTGGTAATCTTGCTGCGTCCATTTACGGGACGGTCGGGGTAGAGCGTTTGCAGTTTAACGAAGAATTTATTTGGGGCGGGGAGCGTAAAGAACCTCCCGCCGATTTTTACGATGCTTTTATTAAGGTTCGTGAGCTGTTGCAGGCGGGAAAACCTGCGGAGGCGAACGAATACGCAACTGACCGTATGCAAGGTATGTTCCGCAGAATTACGCCTTATGAAACGGCGGGCGAATTATTTTTGGATATACATGGGGACGGGTGCTCTGCCTATACCGATTATCAAAGAAGATTGGATATGGAAAGGGGTGTTGTTACTGTATCCTATAAAATCGGCGACGTGCGCTATGAGAGAGAATATTTTGCATCCTATCCCGATAACGTAATTGCGGGGCGTATTTCAGCGAGCGAAAAGGGCAAAATCTCTTTTACGGCAGACTATAAACGCGAAGCTCGTTTTTCAAGGATGTCCCGTAGCGAACATATCGAAAAACCGTTGCAAAAAGCGGAAGAAAACGGGGTTTATACAATTCGTTGCGAAACGTTGACGGGCGGTTATACCTTTGCAGTTCGCGTTGGTTTTTACCCCGAAGGTGGTACGTGCGCGTTTGAGGATGACAAAGTGATTGTCAAGGATGCAGACGCTTGCGTTTTTTACGTGACCATAGAAACGGTAGGGCGTAGTAGAAGAGAATTGCCTTGCTTTTCTATGCTTATGCAAAAGGGGTATAACGCTGTCAAAGCTGAGGCGATAGAAGACCATGCCGCGCTTATGAACCGTTCGGATATTCGCATTTTTGGGGACGAGGAAAAGAGCTCGCTTCCCGCATCCGAACGCCTTTCGCGGATACAAAAAGGGGAGCGCGACAACGGATTTTTTGAGCTTTATTATAATTTTGGAAAATATTTGTTAATCGGTTCCAGCCGTAAAGGTACGTTGCCTGCAAACTTGCAAGGAAAATGGAACGATTTGGTCGGACCGCCTTGGAATTGCGATTATCATACGAATATCAATCTGCAAATGAATTATTGGCACGCTGAAACGGCGAATCTTGGCGAGTGTACCGAGCCGTTGTTCGAGTACATGAATCATTGGTTGTTGGAATCGGGCAAGTATACCGCGCAGGCGTGTTATCATTGTCGAGGGACGGTGGTGCATCACCTTTCCGACGTGTTTGGTACAACGATTGCCGCCGACGGTGTATGGGGGCTGTGGGCGCTGGGAGGCGCATGGCTTGCGTTCCACATGTGGGAGCATTATTTGTTTACCAAGGACGAGGGATTTTTAAGGGAAATTGCCTACCCGTATATTTCGGAAAGCGCGCGTTTCTTCTTAGATTATATGTTTGAGGATGAACAAGGGCGTCTGCTTTCAGGGCCGTCTACTTCGCCCGAAAATAAGTTTCTTGTTGACGGAAAAACGGGATTTTTGTGTTTATCGCCAACAATGGACGTGGAAATTATCGGCGGATTGCTTGGTTTTTACGTGGAAACGGAAAATATTTTGCATATCAACGACGAGATGTCGAAAGAGGCGGAGGTTGCCCTTTCGAAAATGCCTGCATTGAAAATCGGAAAATACGGTCAACTTATGGAGTGGTTGGAAGATTACGAAGAAACCGAGATAGGACATCGACATATTTCGCATGCCTTTGGGTTGTATCCCGGTTGGAGTATTACGCCACAAACCCCCGAGTTGTTTGCGGGGATTCGCAAGTCTATTGAACGCAGACTTTCTTGCGGCGGTGGACATACGGGGTGGAGCGCGAGCTGGCTTGTCAATTTGTACGCGCGCTTGTTCGACGGTGAAAAAGCAGAAGAAATGCTCTTAAAGCTCTTCCGAGAGTCTATAAAACCCAATCTTTTTGATATTCATCCACCCTTCCAAATTGACGGGAATTTCGGCGCAACGGCCGGTATTTTGGAAATGTTATTGCAGAGCCGTGACAACGTTATTACGCTGTTGCCTGCGTTGCCTAAGGCGTGGAACAGCGGTTATGTGAAAGGACTTCGGGCAAGAGGTGGTTTTGAAGTGGACGCTGAGTGGAAGGACGGAAAAGTTGTGTCATGCAAAATTCGCGCCGTAAGCGGAGCGGGCCGTGTTGTCGTTAAGGCGAACGGACAAGAATATCCGTTGCAGTTCGCTGGTGATGAAGAAAAAGAAATAATTATGTAACGTAAACAAAAACCACACCCCAAAGGGTGTGTTTTTTGTTTCTGGTGGACGATCAACGGGTATCTCCGATACCCCAAAGGGGCCCCTCGGAGAGCTTCGCCTATCGGCTCGCGCGAACCCTCGCAGGGTTCTCGCCCTGATACGTCACAACAAAAAACACACCCCAAAGGGTGTGCTTTTTGTTTCTGGTGGACGATCAACGGGTATCTCCGATACCCCAAAGGGGCCCCTCGGAGAGCTTCGCCTATCGGCTCGCGCGAACCCTCGCAGGGTTCTCGCCCTGATATGTCACAACAAAAAACACACCCCAAAGGGTGTGCTTTTTGTTTCTGGTGGACGATCAACGGGTATCTCCGATACCCCAAAGGGGCCCCTCGGAGAGCTTCGCCTATCGGCTCGCGCGAACCCTCGCAG
>SVHT01000006.1 GCA_015055615.1 Clostridiales bacterium
ATACGCCGCTGTGGTGGAATAGGCAGACGCAAGGGACTTAAAATCCCTCGAAGGAGACTTCGTGCCGGTTCAAGTCCGGCCAGCGGCACCAAATTTCGGGTAAATTTCTTCGGATTTTTACCCGATTTTTGTTGATTGGGTAGAATTGGGAAGAAAAATTTCACACTTTTTTGCCACTTTTGGCGTTTTTTAGGCTGTTTTTCGATGAAAAACGGCTTTTTTGTTAAAAATTAACATTTTTGTTCGTATTCGTAGTCGATTTTGAGAATTTCCGATAACATGTATTCTTCCGAATACGTCGTGTATCCTCTATCCACTTTACTCGTTCGAACGTCTTGGTCATGCTCGTGTCCTACCAACAACATTACCACTTCGGGATTGACCCCACACTCTTTTGCACGCGTTATAAACGTGTATCGAAGCTCGTGCGTGTGCCTGTCGGGAAAGATTCTTTTTATCGCATCTCTCGCAACGTCCCTATTCGTATGCGTCGCTTTCTCAAAGTCAATCATATGTAAGATTCTTTTGAGCATTGGCGAAATAGGTATCTTACGGACAATCTCTTTACGTCCTTTTCTTGTCTTTTCCGATATGCAGGTGATATACTGACCATCGTATTCCGCAGTTTTCAATTCGCCTACGCGCATACCCGTATACATTAACAGTAACAGAGCGCTGTTTCCGTGATAATGAGGATGTTGCTTACAAAAGTCGATGATTTGCTTTTCTTCGTCTTTTGTAAAGGCGCGTCCTTTTTTCACTTCGTAGTGATTGAGCACGATTTTACCCATCGGGTTCGTTAACTTAGGATAGTCACTCACGATAACGTCAAACATCGCCGTCAGCATAACTTTCAGCTTTTGCGCCGTTCGGTTCTTGCCTTGATCAGCATAAGAGAAAAGCAAATCTTGCACCTCTTTACGGGTTATTTCCGCCAACGACATTTCCCCAAAGGCAGGAAGCAAGTTCACTCGAACGAGTTGTTCATAGCCCTTAAACGTGCTTTCTTTGACCGTTCGGGACTTCTCTTTCAGCCACTCGGCAGCGTAATCCTTAAACAGCGGATGCATGTATCAATCCTGTTTCCCTATCTATACACTCTCTTTTTATGGACGAATCCACTGCCACACTTGAAACACATAGCAAACAAAACCGCTCTTGATTCATGCTATCACCTACCTTTTTTATTGATTTTTTGCCTGTTGAAATAATAAAAACACGAACAAATGTTCGTGTTTTTATTATACTATTATGGGAAATATTTGTCAAGCGTTCGTTGATACTTTTTTTGTTTTTATTCTAAAAAATAAAACCGATATCTATTATTAATTTCTTTACGGCCACCCATGCATCAATCAACACCAATCTTAGTTTAGGCACTTAATTCCAACTATCCACCTATTATATACTTTGACCGCTTTGTTTTTTGATTTTTGCTTAAAGCAACCATTATCGCTCTTTAAAAGCAATCCCTTTCACTCACGCGAATTTTGAGATAATACACTCTGATTAAAAAAAATCTCTATACCACTCTATCGTTTCTTTTAGCCCTTCAAAAAAGCCCCTTTGCGGTTTCCAACCAAGCTCTGAATGAATCTTATTACAATTCAAAGCGTATTTTTTATCGTGTCCTTTGCGATCTGTTACGAATGTGATTAAATCTTCTGATTTACCCAGTCTCTTTAATATTTCTTTAATCAGCGTAACATTGGGAAACAATGTTCCGCCGCCGACATTATAAACACTCCCCCAAGGAGCATTACGGACAATCATATCAATAGCGCGGCAATGGTCGTCAACATATATCCAATCCCTAACATTCAACCCATCCCCATAAATCGGGAACAACTTATTGCTTAACGCATATTCAATTACTTTCGGTATCAGTTTTTCTGTATGTTGATACTTCCCGTAATTATTTGTCGAACGGCTAATAGACACCGATAACCCATATGTTCTAAAGTATGAAAGAACTAACATATCAGCCGCAGCCTTGCTTGCACTATACGGAGAACTTGGTTTCAATGGAGAATTTTCAGTGAATAGATCATTGTTATCTAACGGCAACTCCCCATACACCTCGTCCGTTGAAACTTGATGAAACCGTTTTATTCCATATTGCAAGCACACATCAAGAAGCGTTTGCACCCCAAGAATATTTGTTTCAAGAAATATTCTTGGTTTTTCAATAGAACGGTCAACGTGGCTTTCAGCTGCAAAATTTACCACAATGTCGGGAGTCTCGCTTTGAAAAATTCTCTCCATTGCTTGCCGATCACAAATATTTGCTTTATAAAAATTGAATTTATCGCAATCTTTTATTTCTTTAAGCACAGAAATATTGGCTGCATAAGTCAAACAATCTATACCTATAACCGTGTCCTCGGTATAATTGTTAAGCCAATATTTTGTAAAATTTGCACCAATAAATCCAGCGCAACCAGTTATTAAAATTCTCATTTTTACTATATCTTTGGTTTATACCTTATTGCAAACGTATTCGTCTGTTGCTCCTTCGCGAGCAATAATTCTTGCTGGATTGCCAACAACTACGGAATGGTCTGGAACATCAAAATTAACAAAAGTATTAGGCGCTATTAAAACGTCTGTCCCTATAGTTACTCGACCCACAATTACAGCATTTGTTCCAATCCAAACATTATCGGAAATAGTCGGTACTCCTTGCCTTTTACCACGATTTTCCTGACCAATTGTCACCCCCGTTGCAATATTAACGTTTTTCCCAATGATAACATTTGGATTTATAATGATTCTTCCATAGTGTCCAATATAAAATCCCTCTCCTATGTTTACAGTATGAGGAATTTGAATTAACGTCTTTTCTTGTAGCTTCTTTAATCGCCAACGATAAAACAAACGAGAAATCTTATTTTTCGCCGAAGAACATTTTCTCAACGCCAGCAAATATTTAATCTGCGGAGGACGAGCCAACCTTTGACGAAAAGTTTCTTTTTCTCTTCCATAATATCTATATAAATCTTTTTTAAAAATTTTATTCATTTTTCCCTTTACTTTTTAAGATTATTACAATCCTAATTTTTTTATAAATTCTTTTTGAGCATGCCGTTGTTTCTTGTCAATTTTAGAAACCATTGCAATTTCTCTCGTTGCATTTTTATTCGTTTCTTTTACAAATAAAATCTTACCCCATCTCCTAACGAGATAAAAGGGATATAGTATCGGATATTTTTTTAAAGACGGATATTTAATCGCTAAACTCTTATATGAAGGGAAAAGACGAGAGAACAGATATTTGCCTTTCCCGCCCCTTTTCGTTTGCTGCGTCAATACCCTATTCCCCATGGTCCCATAGACGCCACCGCGAAAGATATATTCCGCCATCTGTTTCGTCAATTCGTTGTGCTCGGCGTTCTGCCCCCAAACGAGACTTAATTGTCTGACAACCCGCTCAAAGCGTTCAACCTTTGCAATTTTCAAAAAGACATCCGTTTCTTTTCTCAAATCCAAAACTCTATATAATACCCATAGATCCACGAATGGTTTAATCCCACAGCCACCATATTCAAAATGCTTAATCATATGCGTAATATGATAAACATAAAGCACCTCATCAGGTATTACATTATGAAATCCCAAATCTTTTTTTGGTTTTGCGTAAGACCAAATTTTCGATAAAATCTCTTTACCATATTTATCTCCTTCCGTCAAATCAAAGTGCAATTCCAAATGCATCCCACTAACGGAAAACAACGAAATATCATGGGATGACTCCACCTCATCACTTGTAAATCCCAACTTCCTCTTTAAAATTTGTATCGCATTCGTTACATCTTTTCTCTTCACTAAAATATCGATATCGCAGCTCGTACGCATCCAAGGTTCAGGATAATATTGCCTTACTACTGCTCCTTTTAATGGAATAAACGGGATTTTCTCTTTTTCAAACACCTCACAAACACGGTCCAATTCATACTGCAATTGTTCATAACGATACACTGCCATATTCCGTTCTTTCAAAAAACGTTTTTGAGCTTCAGAACCATCAAGCAACAGCCCGTTCTTATCCAAAGCATCGCCAACCAAATGAGCCAAATCATGCCGTTTGGAAAGATTATAAAGACCTTTCAAGACATCTTCTGTTATTAAATTTTTATCAGATTCGCAAAGTTCTGCACTATTAACCTCAAAACGCAACAATGCGAATAATATTCTTATCAGATCTTTATCCATTTTTCCTTTTATTATAAGATGGTTGTATCCCAAATATCCACGTCATTGTCTTCAAAAACTGCCTTTAATCGTTGGTGCACCACTTCTTTGGACACACCTTTTTTAAGAATAACTTGCAAAAATCCACCGCCACCAGCGCCGCATACAAGTCTACCATCGATAAATCCTTCAATGCTCGTAAAAATATAATCTATCAGCGTATTAGAGCTCCCTTTATCAATTTTCTTGGATAACTCCCAATGCCGATCCAACAATTTCGCAAAAGCATCTATGTCCCCTTTTTCCAATTCTGTACGCATCAACGTCGCTACTTTTTGTATTTCACCCAACGCATATACAGAATCTTGCTCGTTGCCAATATATCTACCCACAACGTCCCGCAATAAATTTCTCGCCAAACGTCTTTGCCCCGTATAAATCAAGACAAAACGTTCGTTCAACTCTTGTTTTGTCCATTCGGAAATGGTTACGGATTCCACAACGATTTTTTGTTCAATGCCTGCCTTCGTCGTAATATACTTGATCCCTTCCGCAACGCCGCCCACCTGGTCCTGCCAACCTCCGCCTGTGGACATAATTTGTTCCATGCACAGCACGTGCGAATATAAATCGGACTGAGTATATTCAATGCCCATGAACTCAAAAATTGCTTTTACGCAAGCTGCCGATAAAATACTGCTTGTGCCAAGTCCACTGCCCTTAGGAACGCCCGTCACTTCGCTTTGCATCGAAAATCCGCCGCCTAAACGAGTTAAAATCTCGTCTAAATTTCCGCCTTTTTGCGGAATAATACCACACGCTAACAAAGCCGCTTTTTGTAATGCAAACGAATCGTAAGGATCACCTGTCGCCTGCAAGTCTTCAATTCGATCAAACTCCCCATGCACATCCATGTCGCGGCTATCAAAAACAATTTTCTTTTCTTTGATTTTTTTGAGTGTTACCGTAACAGGCTTTTCACCATTTAATAAAATGGCAGCATTTAATACAGTTCCACCATTTTCATTACAATACGGCGGAGTATCACTCCAACCGCCACCCCAATTCACGCGCAATGGCAATTTTACTTCGTGGACGGATTTTGCAATTTTGCAAGTGTTATTATATTGTAATTCGCCCAAACAATGTTCTAATATCGATTCTTGGATACATTTGAAGCTTGCCGCAATATGCTTGTCCCCTTCAAGTCCTCCCAAGGCTTTACCGATATAATAATGCAAACGCATTCTTTCAAAGCAATCCGATTTTTTAAGTCGTTTCTCCAACCATTCCTGTTGAATCGGCGTCAACTTTTTAGACTTCAATACTTCTTGCGCTTTGGACGCTGGCTTTTTCTCTCGAATATACTTCACAAGTCCATCCATACGGACAAGTTCTTGCATACGCTTATCCCACGCAATAATTGCCTTGGGATCGGCTTCATTAAACCCAGAGCAAAGGCTCTTTCTACTTGCATTTTTCCAAGCGATCACGTTCCCCTCGCCATTTGCAAGTGCATAAACGTTTAATGCCGCTTGAACTGCTTCCTGTATTGTATCGCAAGCTGGATATAAATTTGCGGTCCAAAGCGTACGGTTTTCGTCTTCCCACAAATCATTTTCTTCTATATTGTTAATACGCAAAAAATCAGTAAGTGTTGTCGTCAAAAAGCCACAATTATCTTTCAGCTCTCCTTTCGGATTATCATCAGTCCCATAAATACGAACAACAAACTTACCGTCCTTTTGCTTTAATCCGTGCAAAACGACATTAGACGGAATAGTTTCATCGTGAATATCAATATAAGAAAGCAATACGTTGTCGCCGATCGTTGCGCTGCGGTGCACATAACTGACTTCCAAATAACAATTTTTGCCAATCTTTGCTTTATTCGATAGTACGCTGTTATACGCCGCCGTATTGTCGCCAATACTACTCCCAATTTGATTTCCCCAGTCCAAAGCTTCATAAGCAACAATTTCAGAGTTCATCAAACGTAAAATTTCTTTTGTAGTTCCAAAATGAATGAATTTCGCAGGCGCTAAGCGCAACAACTTCATTCTATAAGGGCGTAAAGCCGCCCAAACAGCCGTCCGCTCTTCTTTCAGTTCATCACAAAATTTCCCTTCGGGCTTTTCCTTATAAAAATCTTCCAAGGTGGAATCGCTCGCCAAAGGATATATAAAATCCCCGTATAAAGACAAGCGAACATTTTCATTAACAAACCGTGCATATTTTTGCGCATCCAACTTTCCATTGGTAGAAATTAGAGAATACAACGACGAGAGCATATCCCCTGAAAAAATTACTGCGCCTGTATCGATATCGACTGCATTGCGTTCATTGAGCGCACCCTGTCTACGCAAAGATTCTACCGACTGCTTGTGCAAAAATTTCTTGACGTTACCATCATCACCAATTAAATACACCCCGTGGTTTTTACCTGTTTCAACGTCTTCCTTAAACGAAATTGCCGCCGCTCCTCTGCCACTATAATCCACTTGCAAAGGATTAAACAGCAATAACACGTCTCCCGAAAGCAATACCATCCCCTCGCGTATGCGAGAAGGCATACTGGACATAGCAATTATAAACTCATCAAATAACGTTGACAATCTTCCGTTTGGCAACATATGCGGAACAGGCGAAAATAATTTACCTAACGCAGAATACTGCGGTACACGCTTGGAATCCCCACCCGAATGAATAACAAGAATAGTAAGCCCTGAGAAATCCGCACTACCCCTATGTTCGGCAATATAGCGGATAACGCCAAGTGTAGCACCACCGCTCCCCACTCTTTTCCCACCGTCATCAGGGATAACAGCAAAGTGCGTACGCGTTGGCAAAAGCCCCGCCTTTTGACGTTCTTCGATTTGCATACGGAAAGAAACCGCTTGTCCTTCATTAGACGCAGTTAAAATCACATAATCCCAGCATAAGAATCTTTCGCTAGTTAACGAGCGATTATAATCATCCCAAGTATCTTGGTATGATTGTGATAAAAATAATGACGTTAATTTATTCATAAGTTGCTTGTTTATTCTTTATTTTTTAATTAGTTTCCAAACCCCTATTTTTTTAAGAAGTTTCGCTAAATTTTCTTTCATAGATCTCTGATATGGTGCATACTTTTTTGTTGCTTTACTAAGCGATATCTTTTCTATCTCCGCAAAAAAAGATATTCTCTTTTTATGTGGTACGGTTGACTTGATTGCCGAAGGATTTTCTCGTATCGCTTTATCAATATCCACCTCCTGCTTATCGCAGTCTTTTTCTATCTCCGCAAAAGCTCGCATCCCCTTGTCTGAATGAATCAATATCAAAGAAATACCTTTATCATCATCTTCTTGGTTTAAAACACGTTCTGCTCCCCAACAATCGGCAAGCGTTATATCCGAATTCCTATTCAATCCTTTAAAGTGGCAGTCGTGACAAGACGGTCTTAAACACACATCACTTAAGAATAAACGCATATACGCATCATCTTCATGTAGCTTTTGGTAAATTTCACCGTTCGAAAATTCCATTTTCATAGAGTATGCACGCCATCCGGTACATTTATCTCGAAAGGAAATTCTTTGAGCGACCGCCCCATATTTTTTCTCTTGATATCTCACATACTTATCCCAGACTTTCGGGGAAGGAACTCCGTGGCAAACTATATCCACACAACATAAATTGGGGTATTCTTTACCTAAAAATGCTCTTAAGCCGCCAATTTGACAGGGCGTCCCAACAAACAAAACTTCTCTCCCCATAGATAAAAATTGTTTAGCCTGCAAATAAGTTTGTCCTACCGTGCTTTGTACATATTTGGAGCCCATCAATTTCCCAATATCCGCTTCGTTTTCAATAAACGTATGTACAACTTGGCGGTTGTCATCGATACACGCGCCAAACACAACCCCACCCTTTTGAATAGTCACAATAGCCAATGCAAAAAATACACCGCCCGATGAACTCGTTCTCCTTACTTGCTCTTGGCGATTAATAGCCGCATATGCTTTCGGCTTCTTTGCCTCCGTTGATAGTTTTGCATTTAAAATAGGACATACCACCGTACACTTTCCGCATCGCAAACACGCTTCCTCGTTCACATGAGGGTATAAAAACCCTTCCGCATCAGCCATCATTGTAATACAGTTTTTAGGGCATACGGACAAGCACGCATGACAACCACTACATTTTTCTTTCTCTTGAATATCAATCATTTCTTTTTTATTATTTTATTTGCTATCTTACGAATAGGTTTTAAAAGCAAATCCTTCTCGTAAGCGTTCATTCCTATAAACCACATGGATGCACAATAAATCGCCGTATATACTATAATAAACAGCAATAACGCCCAAATAGAATACAAGTCGATAAACTGCATAATCAAGATTCCACAGGCAATCGGAATAATCAACCCCAAAGATAATCTTAAAATACTCCCCCAAAACGCCAAAATATTCAGATTGCACGCTTTTTGATAGTAAATATTCATAATAAGCCCGTTCGCCAAAACAAGCGATACCGCCGTACCCAATGCCGCACCGATGGCACCATACCTTTGACAAAGGAATATAGACAAAACCAAGTTGATAATCGCCATTACAAGATAGGCAAGACTTCTAAACTTATGCTTATTTAATGCCCGCTGTATTTCAATTCCTACATTTTGAATTAGCGAAATGGATGCTGGAAAAACCAAAAGCAATACGACAAAATAGGATTCTTCGTAGCCAACGCCCGACCAATAGTATATAAAAGGTTGTCCAAAAAACACGACACCACTTGCCACCAAGCCTAAAATTAGAAACTGTACTCTACCGACCTTAATAAACAGATCTGTTAATACTTTTCTTTGTTCAAATGAATCCTTTTTGGTTTCGTTAACCAAATGGTGCACACGCGGCGTAAACACACCGGAAATAGAAGTTGACATCATCATATAATATTGATACAAAGAATACCCTACTGCGTAAACAGCCACAACTTCCGTCCCCTTGTATCTCCCCAATAAAAATTTGTCAATATTCCAATTGATTTGATCTACGATAAGGTTGATCGCAATAAAACTTGTATATATAAATAAACTTTTAAATACGCCTTTTTCAAAACCGTGAAAGATAAATTTATTTTTTAAAACTTTTTTGACGTATATAAAATAGCAAAAATCCGTCAATACTGACAAGCCCAACGACACGGAAACCATAGCAATGGAACGATAACCTAAAAACAGTAACGGCAATGTCACCAAGGGGCTGACAACCGTACGGAGCATCCCTAAAACCTTTAAAAATACAAATCTTTCGTTTGCAGAAATAATGGTTGTAAAAACGCTCATCGGAAAGGATAATGCCATATTAACACCCAAAAGAAGCATCAATATCTTTGCGGTCGCGTATTCATTTACCGTTAACCCCTTATCAAATATCCACTTTAAATTAAAGCTTAAAAATAGGCTACCGATCAAGGAAACAATACCGATTATGGTAAAAATAATCATAAACAAGCCGTTCAGCTTGTAAATGTTTTCTGTATCGCCCGCCTGTTTATATTTGGAATAATACCGAATATATCCCGCATTGAACCCGAGATTTAAAATGGATAATAATGAAATAATAGACGCTACCGTGCTGTATAATCCATACTCACTTTTCCCAAGCAAGCGAATCATAAACGGATGATAAACAAGACTAATAACGACGCTTAATATCATTTGCGCATACGAAAGAATCGAGCCCAATTTTAATTGTTTTGAAGTATTCATATCACGTTACTCTTCTAGATGTTTTTGTAAGTATTTAAAAGATTTCTCTTTCATTCTCTCGTATTGTAAACATTGTTTTGCATAATCGATTTTACCTGTATTCTCTATCATGGAAAGCGAATCTTTATCTATTTCTTCGATAAATCGACCTTCTAATTCTAATAAACTCATCAACGAATATAATCGTCCCGCCATCCCTTTATGCCGTTTACGTCCAAACGTGAAAAATTCTTTTTCAAAGTGCCACGAAAAAACGGAGGCGTGAAAACTATCTGTAAATACGATATCCGCATTTTTAATAAGCGCCAAAAAATCCTGCGGACTAGCATCCGTCAAACAAACATCCCCAAAGCCCTCATCTGCTTTATGGAAATTAGCGGGATAATGCGGGAAAGTTACTATTTTTAACCCGTACTTTTGGGCGTATTCCTTCGCCACTTTGCGATGCACTTTATCATCACCTAAAAAATAGCAAAGCATGTATTTTTTATCAATTTTTCTCTCGGACGCTATGTTTTCCCAATCCGCACGCGTTAATAACAAGGTAGGGTCTAAACACCAAACCACTTCTTTTTCCGTATAAGGCTTTAATAATTCAACCGCATCTTTTTCTCGTACAGAAACGCCGTCGAATTTATCCAGCTCGCTTTCAAAAACCTCGCGCAACCGTTCGTCTACGGAAGTTTTTCCAATGCTTGCTGCATAGGCAATCTTCTTCTTCCTAGGAGGCACAAATCCTAAAAAATATGGCGAATCTATTTCACCACACCCCCATACCTGATCGCTACCCGTAATGAAAGCATCGTATTTTTCAAGACAATTCTCCAATTCCGTTTGCAAATAAACCTCGCTATGCGGAACCAACGCGTAAAAACTTTCAAACGCTCTTTTCCGTTCTTCTACGAGCGAATGCAAGGTTGCGTTAGATTTCTTCTCTTTCCTTGCTGAAAACATCCTTTTTATCTTTTTTAAAACTTTAACGACGTTAAAATACTCATACCAAGCAGGTTTTCTAGGCGCATTTGTGATTACACGCTGCACTAAGATTTGTTCCGCGATATAGCCTTGTTGACGTAGTACTTCGCACAAAGCATACGACTGTAACACACCACCGAAATTCAAACTGTTGTAATATAATGTAGTAATACCTATTTTTGTTTGTTTTTCCATATCACAACCTTACTTTTTCTTTCTGATAAAAGCTTTTTTAATCGCACCAAAAAATCCGTATTTTTGAATGACGTAAATCGTAATGTTTATTTTATTCCCCAACCATTTACCGAAAAATTTTCGCAACTTAGGGCCGCGCTCCCCTTCGCGCTTATCATACCATTCAGCCCAAGACGCATCGTAGTGATGAATTGAATACGTGTTTTTTGTAATTATTAATTTCTTCGTATCCACATCTTTAGGCGCAAAATATTCTTTGGGATAAATCTTCAGCCCTGCAACTTCTTGCACGTGGTCCCCCGACTGCAATCCGTGCTTTAACAATGGTTCTGTCGCAAATAAAACCACCGTTTTTACTGCGCTGTAATTTCCATCTGAACAAAAGTGACTGTTATTATAGTCTTCCAAGATTTCTTTATAAATGGGCATCCCTGCTGTAGCTGCAATCCCCAATCCTGGCGCAACGGCTATATTCGAATCGTCGCTTTCCGTACCGTTTCTCTCGCAACCCATAAACGGCCCATTTTTTAATATTTCGTCAAAGGGCTTAATTACTTCCACGTCTGTATCAAAATACACCCCGCCATATTGATACAAAATATCAAACCGAACATAATCGCTTACAAACGCGTACTTTTTGGCTTCATAAGCCTCTTTGATATAAGGAATTTTATTGACGTCGTAATTATCTTCGTTCCATTCCTTTATCTCATAATCGGGGAAATATTTTTTCCAACTTTCAATACATTTTTGTGCTAATTCAGGCAAAGGATTACGCCCAAACCAGCAGTAATGTATAATTTTAGGAATTCCCATGGTTTACTCCCTTTTATATTACAATTTTTCCCAATCTAAATCAAAGATATTTCCTTTTGCCTCTTTGGGCGCAAGCACTTTTTTATCGGGATTTGTGTTTAAGTAAGCCGCCCACCAACCGAACGTGCTTTCAGAAATAAATTGATTCTTACAGCTTGATAACAGGAAAAATTCGTCAACGTCCTTTGTTGCAGTCGCCACGTCAATGATGGTAACATCGTCACGGCTACCATAGCATTCTTTCACCCATTGCACGTCATCTGAAACGATAAAAAACTGGCAGTCGGGTATTTGCTTTTTAAACCATTCCAATCCTTTATCGTAATATTCTTGTCCTTTATCCCAACCCAAGGAAACAAAATCTCCTCGGCGAATATGCACCCCTACGCTATTTGCGTTTTGTATTTTCTTCAAGTGCTTTGCGCTTTCTTCTTCCAATGCATAATTAGGAACAAACTGCCTCTTTAAATCCAACAAATATTTGTCAAAATAGTTTAAATTTTGCCAAAAACCGTATAAAGCAGCGCCGTCTTTCTCAATGTTTTGAAATAATACAGATTGATCTTCACGGCAAGCATTTATATTTTCGCAAATAAAAGGGCATCGCTTTCCGTTCACACGGATTTTTTTCGGAAAACCAAACTTCACTCGAAAACGATAAGAGGCAAAATCTTTCGCTTTACCAACGAATTTTTTGAAATCCAACGCAAGCTTACTTAAATTATTTTCTCGAACACTTCCTTTTTTCGTCTTTTGTATATAAGAAAACCAACTTACGTCTAACTCCACGTCCTGCTCCAATTCTTTTGCCAACGCGTACGCCGTTGCATATTGAAACAGTTGATTGCCAAATCCTGCCTGTATAACGCTTCTAATCATATTAGTATGTCTCCAATAAGCTTTCAAATATCTGTGCTTGTTCTTCGTTTCCTACTTTTTCCGCCTGTAAATTCTTACTTAAGCAATTGCGTAATTGTTCGTCTTCCATCAGCTGCTCAATTTTATTTGCAACATCTTCCGCCGTCATTTCAGCAATAAGTGCCGTTTTTCCATCTTCAAACTGATCAAAAACAGAAGGAAAACAAGTAACTACTACTGGTTTCGCTAATGCCTTCGCCTCATCCAACGAAACAGACTTCCCTTCAATTCTAGATGTTTGTACATAAATATCGGAATCCTTAAGATATGCATACGGGTTAACTTTTGCGCCTAACAATATAAAATACTCTGAAATTCCGTTCTCCACAATTAATTCTTCCAACGAAGGACGCTGTTCACCGTCGCCAAGAATATACCAACGAAAGTTCTTTCCTTTATCTTTCAAAATTTTTGTGGCAGCAACAGCAAGATCCAATCCCTTTGTATAAATATCAAAGCGAACCAAAGATGAGATGCGGAAACCGTCAAACCCATCCATATATCCCTCTCCTCTTGCCGCCATATTTCGTATGGTTTTAACCGAACAGATATTTTCTACTACACAACATCTATCAGCAAGATCTGGGAACTTTTGTTTAAGCGAATCCACGCATTTTTGCGAAATCGTAACTATATGATCCAAATACGGATAATACTTTCTATCCGCTTTATATAACATGAAATCTGTTTCATTTACTAAATAATCGCTATGGACATACCCAATTTTTACATCCGCATCAACATTCTCCACAAGATAATAAATACATCTCCCGCCCGCATAAGCGATTGCCGCGTCGTAATGCTTATCAATCTTTTTTGTGTGTTTGCCGATATACGTATCCATGGCGCAGATATGCTTATGCAGTCCCCCCGTTAAGCGCGCCCAACAGCAAGATAAAGAATATCCTACCCACTTTACCCAACGCCGAAATCCCAAGGTTTTTAAATTTTTAAAAACCCTTTTAGGGTGCGGGTCGCGGAATTCTCTTTCCAACTGTTCTGGTAATATATTAATACTTTTGGGAATAAGAGGAATCAGCAATCCTTCTTGCTCCATAATTAAAAAATCAATCTGATATTTCCCCTCGATTTCGTTAAACAACGATAATAAACTTTTTGCTATTCCCCCCACAGGAAAAGTATCCATAATAAACAAAAGCTTTTTCATCTTCGTTGTTCCTATTTCTCCGATGTCTCTTTTTTCCAACACATACCCAATAATAAGTACGCAAAAATCATAAAGTAATTATTGCAAAACAATACGCTCTCGAAGGTGTTCAAGAAAATCAAACATATAAATCCGATTAAAAATAAGTTGCTTTTTTCATTTTCCTTAAAGGATTTTTCAAAAATAAAAATCAAAACGGCAAAGAAAATAATCCAACCAACCAAACCAAATTGCGTCAGAACATCCAAAGAGAAATTATGGAAATACGTTGTACGATAGCCCAACGTACCAAACCAAGGATTTTCTCTAAATTTTTCTACAGCCGCAGCCCACACCTCTTCTCTACCATTCAACCCGCTTTTATCAAATACATCCAATAAAACGTTGGATATTATTTTAAACAGTTTTGTAGACGAAGCAATTTCAAAGAAAAGCGGCAACAAAATATTCAACGCCAAAATCGTAATGTAAAAAATGCGAAACGCGGTTCGATTGGAGTACAACTTCTTAAACAAACACGCAAGCAAAAATATTACAAATGCCAAAAACGCGCTTCGATTTTCCAATTGCAAAATTAAGACAGACACCAAAATTATGGTAATAAGAATTGCCCAAGTTTTCCACTTTGCTTTCACCATCATCAAACATGCAATACCAAAAATGGCAACGGGCAAAATAGCTATTGCAGAATTAGAATTCCACCCTGAAAGTAAGCTCCCTGGCAGAAAGAGTGCTATCATAACAACGGCATATACTGAACACGCCACACCGCATGCTGCAAATTTCTTGTCGTCCCACTTCAGCTTAGAAAAGGCATTCATCCATACTGATATTCCAAACAGCGTCACAAGATTGGTTAATTGGTAAAAGCTTTTCCACGAAAATACCATTGCTACGCCATATAAAAGACAAGTTACCAATAAAAGAGTATCTATTGAATACACGCGCTGTCTTTTCATGCTATTTGCGGCTATACCGAAAAGAAGTAAAACCAATGTCAGTAACGTAGCAATTTCCGTATAAGAGATAGAATATGCATAACCTGAAAGAGCAAAAACGTTAGAGAACGCCAACAACAATATCGCTATTACAAAAAATGTATTATCCTGCTTCTTTTTTTCTATCATACAGTTTTCCCTTCATAAAGTTCCGTCAATTGAGCAACGATAGAACCCACGTCGTATTTCTTTTCGCAAAAGGCTTGCCAAATAGTGAATTCGTCAACACACCTTTCCTTTGCCTCCAGCAAAGCTTTTACCCAAGTAGAAAGCTCCGACTCTAAATTGCAACGGGAAATCAATCCCAACCCCATATCTATCTTTTCCGTAATATTATTGGAAATAACACACGGCAAACCGCTCGCCTGTGCTTCTACCAGCGTTACGGGATTTCCTTCAAACAAAGACGGCATCAAAAAGACATCCACCGTTTTCAATATTTGAGAAATATCCTCTCGAAGTCCTAACAAAAAAACATTGGCTTGCAAGTTCTCCTCTTTGATTCTATTGGCAATCTTTTCCCATAACTCGCCTTGCCCTACCAATAACATTTTAAAGGCAACTCCACTGTCCTTTAAATATTTTGCTAAGGCTATCATGAACTCATGATTTTTCACGGGCGCAAAACGAGCAACATTAGCAATTATCAAATCGTTATCTTCTATCCCCCATCTCGCCCTTTCTTCCAAAGATATTGGTTCTGCTTTTAAATATTTCTCTACATCTACACCATTATTAACAACGATACCCTTCTTCGAGAATTGCTCACCGAATAGATATTGCCCCGCTTCTTCTCCACAAGCAAGATAATGCTGCGAATATTTACGAATCACTCTTAGACTCCATTTTTCGTAGATCCTTTTTATAAAATTGGAGTGGACAGTGTTTTTTGTGCTATGAGAATGCGAAATTCGCTTTATTGACGAAAAGCGCTTACACGCAAGCATTGCATATGCAGAATTATGAAGGGTGTGGGCATGCACCGCCGTATATGGTCCATACGCCCGAATGATTCGCTTTATTTCTCTAACGCTCTTCATCATTTTCAATCCTGAAGAACAAGGCATATGTATAACACGCCCTCCCAACGAAATAATTTCGTCTTCATAATCTTGCTTTTTGTCAGTATATACCAAAAAATCAAACTGCCATTGCGTTCTATCCAGTTTTCTATATACGTTCATCAAAAACGTTTCAGCCCCGGCGCGGTTCATACCACCCACCACTTGCAATATCCGTTTCATGGTTGTCCTCTATGTGTTTCCTTTTTATTTTGCTTGCGTTTCTGCAACCGCCTTTACGTCCGATTTCTTTAATACGAATATTTTTAAATACAACGCAAAAGCGAACGGCGTTGCCAAACATTTTAAAAAGAAACGTTTTCCCTTAAATCCCTTCCAAAAACAATGCAATTTTAACCGCAAACAAAAAATATGCGCCATTGTTTTTAAGCGTTGTTTAAAATTAAGTGAATGCTCTACCGATTGTTCGTAAATAGCCAAAAAACCCCTAGGGTTATTTCTGTACAATCGCCGAAAATCTTGGCTAAGCCCATCGGGACGATAATCGCAAAGATATAAGCACGCATCCATAATCAACATATCATACTTCTCGTCGATTTGATTAAAAACGTAGCTTTCGCCTAAAAACTTTTCATCCTCAAATTTGGGATAAGCATATTGCTTAAAAATTTCTGTTCTAAAAACAACCGCCTTATCTCCGGTAGAACCGTATTTACGGGCTGCCTCCCACATTTTACAACGTTGAATTTCCGGCGGTAATTTGCTCCCTACCATCTGACCGTCAAGCAGTTTCTTATAAGTAATAATCCCACTAATATCGTCTTGCGGCCGACTTGTTTCCCAAAAAGAAAGAATTTTTTCCACAGCGTCATCCGTAAGAAAATCATCAGAATCAACAATAAAAAACAAATTTCCGTTTGCTAAAACTGCCCCTGCGTTTACTGCAATATGCTTCCCTTGATTTTCTTGCTTTTGAAAACCGATTTTAATTCGATTTTCCTGTATCCAGCCCTGCACCAACGTTTCCGTATCGTCTTTTGAGCCGTCATCAACAATCACCCACTCAAAACGATTATCTGTCTGTCGTAATAAACTTCTATACAGTTGAGGTAGAATATATGCTCTGTTGTACGCTGGCGTAAAAATCGTTAATAGTTCCATTATCTGTTTCTCTTTTTATATTTTTTTCTATGATGTTTAAACATAATCCATTTTGGAATACATGCTACTAGTACAGGTTTCCACGTTAAAATCCATTTTCTTTTCGGAACTCCTAGCAATTTATATCCATTGATCTTTACTTTACGTGCACCGAGCGCAGCCTTGAATGTCCGCTTTTTAAAATCTTCTTTGGATTCTCTGTATCGGTACAAAGGTTCCTGAATAACGTATCCCTGATATCCCGCAGCAAAGAAACGAAACCAAAGATCCGCGTCTTCCGCACGCATAGTTTCTTTAGATACCGTATATCCACCCAATGCCTTATATACACTTGCTCTCATCATAATGGTGGGATGAGCAAAAGGCATACGCTTGATAATTGTTTGCTTCGTAGGATATTCCAATTCTGCGCAAGTGCCGTATTCACCTTGGTCATCAAAAATAACTCGTCCCGTGCCCACGCAATCAATTTCAGGATGGGAATCTAAAAAGGCAACCTCTTTTTCAAGCCTTCCCGACAACGATTCGTCATCAGCATCCATTCTTGCGATATATTCCCCTTTTGCAGCCGCCAAGCAATTATTTAAGGTTGCAGCCAAGCGCATATTTTGCGGATTTTTTAGCAAAACGATTTTATCGGGATATTGCTTTTGATACTCACTGGCAATATCCAACGTACCATCTCTAGAACCGTCGTCACACATGATCAATTCCCAATTGGTATACGTCTGTGTCAAAATAGACTCGATCGATTTCGATAGTGTCTTCTCGCAGTTATATACCCCCATAATAATAGACACTCTTGCCATGATATTACTCCTTACCTTCAATTTCAGGCAGCTTAATCATATCCCCTAATTTTCTTTCCCATTCGTCAGGCTTAAATAACCAAAATCCGCCACCGTGGAAAAGGGTAAATTCCCCAAAATATATTTTCCCTTCTATTTCATATAAATCGATTCTGACGAATTTCATACCCGCCGACAGCCTTTTCGCCAACGCTTTCATCTCTTCAAACATCTTCGGCTTTAGTATTTCTTTTCCCGATTGAGTATGAATGTTTTCAATATCCAAATGATTGAAATCCATATCGAAGAAATCGAATTTTACGTCCGTACTTCTGTCCGTCGCAATAAACATGATTTTCGGCTCGCCATTAAAACAGAAAAATTTGTAATCTTCGATATCTGCGCATCCTTCCGGCGTCATATACTTTTCCGCCATAATCATAGGCTCGACCTTTTTATACGGATATTCGCGACCGAGCACGTAAGGGTTCATTTTCAGCCTTAATTTGAAGAATTTTGCAAATGCTTTATGGTCAACTTGTGATTTGTCCGTCACGACTTTTACACTGCCCGAATCATGATTGCATTTCAATACGAATTTATCGGGTAAGGCATCGAAATCAATGTCGGCATAACGTTTCCATTGACCAAGCAAGGGAAAACATATATCTTCGCCGATTTTCTCTTTTACAATCTCACGCACCTTGATTTTATCAACATAATCGGTGTATTCAGTATGAATTTCGTTGATTTTTAACCAATTAAGCTTTTCGTTAAAGCCAATAGGATTTTTTAAATGCAGCTTTTTCCCAGTTTTGATTTTATACACCATTTTCAAGTACGGTTTCGTGGGAATAAAACGCAAGCAATTGATCAATTTAAGACGGAATTCTCTATTCTTAAATATCTTCTTGTAATCCATTACAAATTCTCCTTATACCAAGCAATTGCTTCATTTAAGCCTTTCGCAAAATTATAGTCGGGATCATATCCCAGTAATTCTCTCGCCGCAGAAATATCTGCGTTCGAGTGCTTAATATCCCCTTTTCTATCGGGACCAAAATTCGGCTCGATATCTTTACCCAACTCTTTTGTCAACGTATAGTATATATCAATCAAATATTCTCTGCCGCCATAAGCGATATTGTACGCTCTGCCCGCCGCCTCATGCGAAGCCAAACACGCCTTCAAATTCGCCTCAATTACGTTTTCAATATAGGTAAAGTCGCGGCTTTGTTTTCCATCACCATTGATTGTCGGCTGTTCGTCGTTTAATAATTGCTTGATAAACTTCGGAATAACCGCCGCATACGCGCCGTTGGGGTCTTGTCTACGCCCAAACACGTTGAAATAACGCATACCGTACGTATCCAAACCGTACAACTTCGTGTATAACTTCGCCCATTCTTCGTCGCAACGTTTTGTCAGCGCATAAGGCGAAAGCAAATTCCCTTCTATTCCTTCACGCTTGGGAAGATTAGGTTCATCACCATAAACGGACGAAGACGACGCGTAAACAAATTTTTTCACGCCCTTTTGACGAGCCGCCTCTAACATATTTAGCGTCCCTTCAATGTTGTTTTTACAATAGAAAATAGGCATTTCAATCGAACGCGGGACACTCCCCCACGCCGCCTGATTAAGGACGTAATCCACACCTTCGCAAGCCTGCATGCAGGTATCCAAATCCTTGATATCCCCTTTTATAAACTCGTAATTGGGATTATCCGAAAACATATCGACGTTTGCTTGTTTTCCCGTAGAAAGGTCATCCAAACAACGCACCTTGTAGCCCATATTCAAAATCGTTTCGCAAAGGTTCGAGCCGATAAAGCCTGCGCCGCCCGTCACCAAAAATTTGCTCCCCTCGGGGAATTTCAAATGTTTATATGCCATATCCTTAACTCCTAAAACCATACAAACGAACCGTGCGACGCACTATATACGTGCGCCCCGTGCTCGTATCCGTACCGATTATAATATTTTTCATTGATAACGTCTATCACGGCGTTCGCTTTTGCTTTTTCCACGAGCGCAACGACGCAACCGCCAAGCCCTGCCCCAACGATTTCGCTACCAAGCACTCCGTCCGTGGCGTTCAATACATCGCAAAGATAATCAATCTGCGGCGTAGAACAATCGTACGTGCCGCATTGCAACGCAACATCTGCATTTTGCTCCGCCAACGCATCTAACAATTCGTCCGTAATTTTCGCGCCGCCAACGCGATCGCCATTGTGGCTAATTTTCATCATCTCGCCCAAATCTGCATATCTGCCTTCGTTCAAAAGCTGCATACATCTTTCCGCTCGCACACACTCCGAAATCCCATACAGCGCAACGCCGCGAAGGTCGTACACGTCGGGCGCGATATGCGTAGCAAAAATCTGTTTGAGACGTTCCTTGTATTCAGGCAACAGCGCCAACACCGCGCCGCGCGTGACAGTTTCGGGGATTGCTTTCAAAATGCGGTAAATCTCGCTATACGGCCTAACCTTTGCAATATCTCTAAATTCCACAAAGCCGTAATCGGGGAAAAGCCTCTTAATCAGCATAAACGCGAACTCGTACGCCGCCACTTTGGCGTTGAACTTGTCCTTGCTCCCTTCCGATTTTTTCGCTTTGAGCATACTATTTGCTACAATTACGGCATATCGATCCGAAAACGCCGCGCTTTCACCGAGCGTAAAAGGCTTGAATCCCAAATGCACGATACGGTTTGCTTTGCCGCATTTCATCGCGGCATGATCGCCTGCTCCACCGCGCGAGCCTACAAACCACTCCCCCTCACCGCAGAGATTGATAAATTCCTTATCGGAAAGGTTTAAGCCGTTGAGTGCAACGACCGCTTCCATTACCGCCACCACGATACTCGATGAGGAAGAAAGCCCTGCCGCAACGGGGATTGTACCGCTCGCCGCCATATCCATACCGCAAAGGGGCGTTTCCGTTTCAAACTGCGCCTTAATAACGGCGCTCTTTATATAGTTCGACCAACACCCGTTGCTATCCGCCAACTCTTTTACCACTCGTTCGTCTGCGAGATAATCCAGCCACTTTTCGTATCTTTTCTCACCGAGCGTTTTCCCGATGGAAAAACATTTGTCGGGGAAATTTTCATCGACGTTTGCGATACGTATCTCGTCATCATCACGCATAGCCGATACAAACACGATATCTTTGTCTGTCGCCATTACATTGATACCGCCGCCGCGGTGATCAATATGCCGTCCCATCAAATTCACTCTGCCCGGCGAACGGGTAATGATTACCTTTTTATCGCCGTATTTTTCCACGAAAAATTCCAGCAATTGCATGTAGCGTGTCTTCTGTTCGTCCGCCTGTTCTCTATACAGCGCGACGAATTTTTCATCGCATTTTCCGTCTTGAATATCCTGGACAAACTGTGATGCCGTTCGCATAAAATATTGACTGATTTCACGAAGTTCAGGCTTGGTGCTGTACGTGAGCATATCTTCCGCCGCCGTCACTTCATAAATGGCCGCTTCGTTTGCCATCGCAAATTTTTCAAGCGCGTCCGTCAGATATATCTCCCCTTGCGCGTTGTTAGAACCGAGCGTTTCGATAATCTCCACCGCGCGTTCCACGTCAAAGCAATACAGCCCTGCGTTGGCATATTTCGTTTGCAGCACTTCATTCGCCGTAAACGTCTGTCCGCAAAGCGTGACCGTCGCACTTGGCGTATGTTCCAAAGCATGTTTCAAGACCTTGTCCGCTTTTTTGGGGTTTAATTTTATGTTTTGCAAAGTCCGCACGTATTGATTGCGCGAAACTTCGCCGAGTTTCATCAGCGCCGCATCCGCGAACTCGACAACACCATACGGTTTTTCGTCTTTCGTCACAACTCGTCCCCCGTTAAAATTTGCGGCGAGCGGTTGCACGGCCCACACAGCTTTTGCCGTTTCCGCTTTTTCTAACAGCCCACGAATCACGTGCGTTGCAATTATTTTGTCGCCCATCGACACAATCACCGCGCCCGTGTAACCGACCGTTTGCAACGCCTTCAAACCGCACATAGCAGCGTGTCCCGTACCTTTTTGTTCCTTTTGATACGCGTAAATTACGCCCTCTTCACCATCCAGCGTATCCATAACCGAATACGCCGAATGTCCAATTACAATTACAAAACGACTGACACCTGCCTCACGCATATTGCTAATAATTCGTTTTATGGTAGGAATCCCAGCGCAATCGAAACAGACTTTGTTCTTAGAGTCGTCCCCCATACGCGTACCTTTCCCAGCGCATAAAATAATCGCAGCGGCGTTCATCGTCAAAGTCTCCAATACAAATATCCAGCGTTCTCGTATTCTTTGCGATTGAGCAAGCCCTTAATGTCAAGCAAAACCTTCTTACCTTCGCCAAACAGCTTGTCCATATCCGCCATCGCAAAATGTGCAAATTCATTGTGTGCAACCGCCAAAACCACCGCATCCATATCTTTAATCGTCGCCATATCGACGAATTCCACACCGTACAGACGCTTTGCTTCGTCCGCATCCGCCGTGGGATCGGCAATCGTAGGCTCGATGCCATATTCACGAAGTTCTTTTACAATGTCGAAAATCTTCGTGTTTCTCGTGTCGGGACAATTTTCTTTGAACGTAAACCCGAGAATTGCTACCTTTGCATTTTTTACCGCTTTTTCCGCTTTAATAAGGCTCTTTACTACGTTTTCCGCAACGTATTTGCCCATATCGTCGTTGATGCGACGGCCTGCAAGAATGACTTGGCTGTGATAGCCAAGCTGTTCCGCTTTGTAGGTCAAATAGTAAGGGTCAACACCAATACAATGCCCACCTACCAAACCGGGATAGAATTTTAAGAAATTCCACTTCGTACCCGCCGCTTCCAAAACGGATTTCGTATCGATACCGATTTTATTGAAGATGATAGAAAGCTCGTTCATAAACGCGATATTGATATCACGTTGGCTGTTTTCGATAACCTTCGCCGCTTCCGCAACTTTGATACAAGACGCTCTATGTACACCTGCGTCAACAACAAGCTCATAAACTTTTGCAACGATGTCCAACGTTTCGTCGTCCATCCCCGAAACAATTTTGGTGATCGTTTCAAGGCGGTGCACTTTGTCGCCAGGATTGATTCGTTCGGGAGAATAGCCCACCTTGAAATCTACACCGCATTTGAGCCCCGATTCTTTTTCAAGAATAGGCACGCAAACGTCTTCCGTAACACCAGGATATACTGTGGACTCAAAGACAACAATACTGCCTTTTACAAGGTTTCTGCCTAGTATACGGCTTGCGCTTTCAACGGGCGTTAGATCGGGGGTATGATCGTCGTACACAGGGGTAGGAACGGCTACGATATGAAATTTTGCCTCACGGAGTTTCGTTTCGTCGGAAGTAAATTCTACCGTGCTGTTTTTAATGGCATCGTCGCCAACTTCTTTGGTAGGATCAACGCCGGATTTATAAAGCTCAATCTTTGCTTTATTGAGGTCATAGCCGACAACTTTCCCTTTTTTCGCAAAAGCTACGGCGATCGGCATCCCGACATAACCAAGACCAACCAGTGAGATCTTTTCCTCTCCGTTTACGATTTTTTCATAAAGTTTTGCATACATACTTTCGCTCCTTACCGTTAGATATTCTCGTCCTTTAAAGAATTTATTTCTTCTAAATATCTGTTGACGACAATTTGTCTGTCGAATTGTTCTTCCATTTTTTCGCGACCAAGTTTCCCCATTTTAGATTTCTCTTCATAGGGAAGATGGATAAATTTTTCAATCGCCGCACACAAAGAATCCACATCTTTCGGTTCGAAACCAAAGCCCGTTATACCCTCATCGAACGTTTCTTTACATCCTGGAACATTCGAGGCTATAATTGGTCTACCGCAAGCCGCGGCTTCCAACAACACGTTTGCCATACCCTCGTGATAAGATGGCAATACAATCCCATGGCATTTATTTAAAAATGGCACTATGTGCAATTGCGCCCCATGATATGCGCACCCTTCTATTCCTTCAAAAGGGTTTTTTTCCATCTCCAGTGCCCCGACAATATCAAAAGAAATCTTAGGATAGCTACCACGAATAATCGGAATCGCTTTCGCCAATTCATAAACGCCTTTATCTTTTGTTATGCGTCCTACAAAGAGGATTCGGATCTCATCGGTCCGAATTGGATATGAACAGTAAGGAAACCTTTGCAAACTAACGCCCGAGCCAGGCAAAAGCGCATAATTATCTTTTACAACCTTTTTATCTAAAAAGAACTCTTGATTTTCTTGATTTTGAAAAAAGACTTTTGTTGCCCCTCTTAACCCTTTTTTGTATAGATATAAAGTTATCTTTTGCAACAATCCCCCTCTTTCTATAGCATCCCCTAATCCAGTCACGTTTGCAATATACGGAACTTTCAACGACTGGCATGCCATTCCCCCATAAACGTTGGGCTTTACCGTGTATGTTAATACAACCATGGGCTGAATTTTTTTTATTATTTTTTTGTATTCTTTTAAGAGCTTTAATTCCTTAAAAGGATTCTTTCCATGTCTCTCTATTGCGAGCTCATAGAAATTGCAACCCATTTCTTTTAAGTATTCGATTCTCTTTCCATAAGGAGAAATGATTGTTACGTCATAACCTTCTTTCAATAAAGATTCAACCAGTTCCAATCTGAAATTATAAATAACGATATCGCTATTAACTAAAACGAGAATTGTCTTTTTCATTATACACCCGTGTTTTTCTTTTTGCCCGATTTTTTTGATTTATTATGGTCTTGATTCCCTTCCCGTTTCAAAACTACCACGACTGTTTTAAACATAAGCTTTAAGTCCAACCACAATGAAGCTTTTTGGACATATTCGGCGTCCATAACTGCTTTGTTTTTAAAGTGTACGTTATCTCTTCCATGTACCTGTGCATAACCAGAAATACCTGGTCTAACAGAATACACATTTAATTTATGGCGCATTTCATGGCACTTCTCCTCTGTCAATACCAAAGGTCTATATCCAATAAAAGACATAGAACCTACAAAAACACACCATAATTGAGGAATCTCGTCCAAAGAGGTCTTACGCAAAAAGCGGCCAACACGAGTTTGATACTGTTCGGGATTTTCCAAACATGCTGTTGCACAATCCCTAGGCGCGTCAGTTTTCATTGAGCGAAACTTATAGCAATAAAATGTCTTCCCTTTTCTGCCCATACGTTTCTGTTTGAAAATAACGCTGCCCTTAGAATCGCATTTTATAGCGATTGCAATTATTAGCATAATTGGAGACAGTACAATGAGCGCTAAGAGGGAAACTGTAATATCAAAACCCCTTTTCACAAAGCGATAAAATAAACGCTTGTTCTTATTAGGAATAAAATTTTCTATATACTGTTCGTAGTATGCATCAGAGTGTTCTATTGAGTAATCAAATGTTTCCTCTGCTACATACTGCTCTTTTATCAATTCTTTATCTAACACCTTGACTTCTTCTGTTAAAACACTCATTTTTATCCCCTGCTTTTCTTGATGAAAATGTCATAATAACAATGTTGACAAATCTGCCCCACTCCTTCAACATAAAACTCTCTTTGGCTAATGGGAGTGCTAAATCTATAAGGTGTATTTACTCCGCAAATGACACATTTTTCAATAGAATTATTTACCTTATTCTGTTCGTTGTCCACAACATTTTCGATTTTGTTCTCCATGTTTTTCTCCTCCTTAACGTTTTATTAGACAACTCCTACTACTTTGGGAGTAACATTTCCTGTTTCTGTCGAGAACTCAAATCCTATTGCTCTCAATCGTTCAACCTGGTTGCCGTTCGCACCTTCTGTTCTCACTTTGATTTTGTTTGTGCGAATACGCCAAAGCCACCTACCAAGGGGAAATCCGCTTTCATCAACATAAGTACAAGGCATAGTCAACGTACCGTGTTTACGATAATAGCGTTCTGCCGAATCATAGTGATTTTCCCAATCCCTTTCAATCGAAGTCAGCCAATCCATCCCGATTTTTTCGAGTTTCTGAACTTTATTTTCAGACAGTTCTCCAGACCGATATTTATTCCTTTGAGACATAACCCATTCATACAAATCAAAGCCCTTTTCCTGTCCATAATATCTCGAAACAACTAAATGCCCCTTCTCTTGATAGAAATCCTCGGCGTGTTTATAGGCTTCCTCCCAACGGAATTCATCCACATCCCAAACCATACCAATACAATCCAATCGTTCTATTTGTTCAGGCGTCAATTTCCTGTATTGATCCTTGCTCTTGAATTTAACTCTTTGGTTGACAATCCAACTACCCAAGGCATATCCGTCCGCACAGACAAATTCTGTCGGTATCAGCAAATCCCCTCGCAGATTAAAATACTCCAACGCATGCTGAAACCCCGTTTCCCATACGTCTTCAAATTCCCAAATCATACCAATCTTGTCCAATTTTTCTGTTTGGAGTTCTGTTAGTTTTCCGTTTTTACGTGCTGCACGTTGCCTTTGCAACCATAACCCAAGATTTTTTCCCGAAGTATTCGTATAATCCTTAGGCGGCTGTAAATGGCCGTTTTTTTCAAAAAACATCTTAGCTTCCGCGTACTGCGCTTCCCACACAATATCGCTTCTTGAAAAATTGGGATATCTGCCCACGGACGCCAATTTTTCAATTTGCGCCTTAGTAAGCGTTTTGCCCGTCTTACTTTTTCCGTTCAAACGCGCCATCTGTTCGGACAACCATCTGCCCAACCAAACGCCTTCCACAACATAGTTCGCAGGAAGATTTACATTGCCGTGTTTTTGATAATATTTTTTGAGCAATGCAAATTTTTCTTCCCAAGGCTCCGCCACTTTCGCGTCGAATTCTAAATCCAGCAATTTTTTCTTTCTTCTTTCAGAAAGCACTTCAAATTTTTCTTTTTGCCGACGAATCCAACGCCCCAAACGACAACCGTCCTTCGTTACGTATGCTACTGGAATATCTAAATTCCCGTTTGCTTTTTTATATTCACACGCCGCAAGATAACACTTATCCCATTCCGAGTTGTATCTTCCCGCCCAATTAAAACCTAATTCATCCAACTTTTGGATTTGTTCCTTCGTCAGTTCTACACCCCGAGCTCCATTGGTTTTCCTTGCGCTGCGTAAATTCATCAGCCAATTACCTAAACGCACGCCATCTTGCGTCACATAATACGTAGGCACGTCCAAGTTTTGATATTTTTGATAATACGCAACCGCCGCTTGATAATTTCTTTCCCACAAATAATCAGGAACATCCCAAACCATGCCTATTTCGTCAAGAGCGCTTATTCTCTCTGCTGTCAAATAGGTCGTTTGCACCCCGCTCTTACGATACATTCTCAAACGAGAAATCCATGCGCCTAACGCTACGCCACGATAAATCCCGTTCCGCGCGGTTACCAATAAATGCCCATTTTCTTGGTAAAATTTCTTTGCTGCCGCATAATTCTTTTCCCAAGCAATATCACGGACATTGTCCCAAACCATACCAATTGCGTCCAATTTCGCAATTCGTTTTGCATCCAAATTACCGTATTGATATCCGCTTCTTACTTTCCTTTGGGTTTGTATCCATAACCCAAGCGTATAACCTTCTTCCGTCTTGTAACGTTTCGGTACGTTTAAGTTCCCATATTCCGCATAATACGCTTTTGCTTTTTGATACATCAAATCCCACGAGCCCGTTAACGTATCGTTTAAGCGCTCAAATAACGCTTTACAATCCCGAAGCTCATCGATGATACGAAATTGCTCGTTGACAATTTCTTTTTCTAAACCTCTTGAACGATAGTAACCCAATGCAACCTGCATTTCTTGTTCAATTGCCCCAATACTGTACAAGTTTTCAATGTTGTTCACAATGTCAAAAATTATAGGGTCCTTCGACTTCGATGCAGACAGCGCTCTTCCAATTTGTTGTTTATAAATAATCGGCGACACGGTTGGACGGAATAAAATAACCCCGCTCACGTCATCTACGTGCACCCCTTCATTTAACATGTCGATGCAGAATAAGAGTTTCAAGTGTTCGCTATTGTCTTCTTTGAAAGATTCAAACGCTTTGCTGGTCGCAGGGTCATTAGAATACGCCGTATAAATATGGGTTTCTTTATCCACCTTGCCGAACCACTCGGGGGCACGTTCTATCATTTCGTGCATATGCTCGAAATCTGCGCAGAACACAATATATTTCCCCGTTCTATCCGTCATATGCTTGTCAAATACGACGTCCAAGCCTTCCGCTTTATCCAATGCACGGCGCAATATTTCCAAATATTTTTCCGCACTATCACGCACCGCTTTGTTTTTGGCATTTTTAACTCTACGCTCATACTGCTTCAAGTCTTTTTGATAGGAAAAAATGGAAAGCACGTATTTCGGCGGATTAAGAATCCCTCTTACAATGGCTTCGCCAAGCGTCATTTCTGAGGCAACGTTTCCGTCAAACAACTCGTCCGCCATGTTGCGCTGATTATCTAAATAGCGAATTGCCGTCGCAGAAAGCCCAAGAATTTTAGCCTTTTTATACATGACAAGAAGGCGCTGTACGCCTTCTCCCCACATCTCTGCGCCGCACCTATGAAACTCATCTAAAACGATATAATCAGGATGAATCTTTTTTAATTCACCCCTTTTCATTGTCATCAGTTTTGCATAAGTAAAAAATTCAACGTTTGGCAGTTCTGTCCCGCCCGCGCTCAAAAAATTCTCCATTTGCGTTTGGAAAATGTATTCCGACGGGGAAAGCCAACAAATTTTTTTCTTCGCTTGATCCATACACAACTGAAAACCGATAAACGATTTTCCCGTACCGGTTGGATGTATAACTGCCGCTCGATCTTCCGTTTCAAACATTTTCACAACGGTTTCGTAGGCTATTCGGTTGTGTGCAAAAAGCAAATTCCCCATATCAACAAATGTTCTTCCAGTAAGCTACGTGTATTATTCTAATCCGTGTGCTTTTATCATTATAGCACCTTTGACATTACATGTCAAGTAAAAATTGAAGTTATCCACAAAACACTTTTAACGGCAATTGCATGAAGAATTTTCCCCATTTACAAACAAAAAATCATGATTTCCCATATAAATAAACAACTTTCCACCCATTTTTTGTTCACGGATTAGAATATTCCGTGTGCTTTTTTTGTTATTGTAACAATTTACCAAGGCGATTCATCATCTCGGTTTTGTGTTCCATCATAGAATGTGCGTACCGCTTTAGCGTTACCATTGGATTTTTATGTCCTAAAATTTCAGACAACGTCTTTACGTCCATACCGCACTCTAACGCTCTTGTCGCAAACGTGTGGCGCAAAGAGTGGAACCCTTTATGCGGTATCTTCAATCGCTTCAAAACACCCTCAAAAGTCTTTTGATAAGACCGAACAGGGGTACCCTGTCTGCATTCACCGCTTATTACATAGTCTCCGCTACCTTGCTTTTTCCAATCTTTCAATCGCCCGATTAACTGTTTAGGCAACGGAATAATTCTCTCAGACGACTGCGTTTTGGGTGTGTCCAAAACTTTCATATAGGCTCCGTTAGACCAAGCATCGTGGCAAGATTTTGTGATTTGTATCAGCCCTTTTTGCAAATCAATATCCGACCACTCCAATGCCATTAATTCCCCTATTCGTAGCCCCGTGTATAGACATAAAACAATCCCCATCAACTTCGGCTTATTTTTGTTAAAAATGTACTCTTCTATTTTTCGTTGTTCAATTTTGGAAAAACTTTCCACGCGCTTTTCACGCGTTTTAGGGCGCTGTATGCAACCCGTATATTGCTTTTTTACAAAATTAAATTTTTCTGCGGCTTTTAAGGAAAGTTTCAGTACTGAAATCACTCCGTTAACGCTATTTGTTGATAAACCTTTTTCTGATAACGAAACAACAAATTCTTGCAAAACCACAGCAGATAAGTCTGCCATATCTCGCTCTCCAATTTTGGGAATAATATGTAAGTCTGTTTGACTTTTATATTTTTGATAAGTACGTTCCTTTACGTACGGATACACATAATAACGCAGCCACTTTTCCAACCATTCTTGATATTTCATTTCTTGCACTTCCTTTTGCGCTTTAATGCCTATATTTTATCAAGTTATGGCTATTGTCGCAATTAAAAACCGAGAAAAGAAAAAGGCGCAAAGCTTTTCGCTTTACACCTTTTCCATAAATTGTACGCTCGCCATTCTTTAGGAAAGCATTTCTTCTATCAAATCTAAAATACTGTCGTCTTCCATCGGATATTCTAACATCACGTAATAATTATAATCACCGTAAGAGAATTTTGCACGGCTATTCGTTTTCGTGCTTTTCCAATCTACTTGGACGGAATTTATTATAGAAATTTCCGTTGTTTTATCATAATTTTCCAAGGATTGCAATTGATACGCTTTGTTTACAATGTTTATTTCCACTAAAGATCCTGTATTTATATCCACAATTTGCTCATAGTAGCCAATTATTTGGTTAGAATCGTTAAGGGTATATATTTGATCCATATAGAAATCGGTTACATCATACCAATCTAAAAACAACAACTTCTTGTTTTCTTGTTCTGCTCGCTGTCTCAAAGTGATGGAAGTTTTTTGCGTTTCGTACATACTTGCATCATAATATCGCGTTGTCGGTTGGTCGTCTTTGAGAAAATATTTTACACCAACGAAAGCCCCTACTCCTACAATTAAGACGGAAAGCGCACCTGTTGCCAACGCTTTTTTCCAAACTGCAATCCTCTTTTTCTTTGGCGCAGGAAAAAAAACCGATTGCGGTTCGTAAACCGTTTCGCTCTCTTTTATCTTTTCCCAAGCAGCCTTTTTTTCTTCTTGGTCCAGGTCTTCAATTAACTGATGGAATTTTTTCTCTTTCGACATTACCCCTTCCTTTACGTGATATTGACGGCATAGGCACCATTCAACCAAAACGAGTTATTCGCCTTCAAATAGCCTGAAGACGTAGTCAGCCAACCCGTAGCCACCTCCAAATAGACGTCCGTCCTAAAATTCACGTCGTTTGCATCATAATATTTAATTTCATAATACCCGTATCCAACCACAATATGTGCATTAGAAGACATCATAAATAATATCTCGTCTTGCACATCACTCGTGGCTATATCATATACTTCCGTGGTTGCACAAAACAATAACACGGGTTTATTATTACTAATTGCGTTTTTATAAGCCGTTAAGTCAAAAGCCAATGGTTTTAAGTTGGTATACGAAAGGGAACGATTTTTCCCTTGTACGTACGTCTGCAAGCCGTTCAAACACTCCGTTTCGCTGACCCCTATGCCCCAAACGTTGGTCTGCATCAATGTATACAAATCCCCGATTAGCGCAGGCACGTACGTAGCATCCGGTCTACGATATCTACCGTTGGCGGGATAATACGCTGTATAACCGGGAATCAAATCTTCGTAATATTTATCGTAAAATCCTACGATATTTGCACCCGCAACAGGACCGCACGCATTGTCGTAATCACTTGTGAAATAATTCGGCACTGCATTGGGGAAGACAATTTCCGTTTCTTCTTTTCTCGCAAAGGTAATCGTTTCGTCCGTTCCGCTTATCGGCATAACCCCGGGCGCGTCGTAATATCTCGTTTCCGTCACAACGTCCGCGCTAGCTACACTCGATTTCTGCGAAAACAGTCCGATAACACCGCCAAACAACGTGGCGCAGGCAACAATAGAGCAAATACATTTCTTTAAGATTGATTTCATAATCAATTCCTCCTTTGTGTTTGCTATATTTACCTATTATCTTTCGTTTTCGTCCAATTCCCTCTCCCTTTTCGCTAAAATCTCTTTGACCATAATAGAAACCCGCCTATGTAACGTAGACCTTTTCATTTTGAGTTTCTTTGCCATTTCCGCATAAGAATAGTCTTCATAGAATTTCATTTTTATCAGCTGACAATCAAAATCGGAATATCCCGCCAGGTATCTGCCCAATTCGCTTTTCGCAAAAACGCCGTCCGTAAAATCCTTTGGGTCGGGCTGTTTTGCATACTCTGTCAAGGGCAAATGGTCGGGATTTTTCGTGTTCATCCGATAGGCTTCGTTCTGCACGATACGGCATATCCAGTTATACCCGTCCTTGGACGAATCCCAAGACTGAATATACTGAAACACCCGCAAGTATGTGATTTGTAAAACGTCTTCTACGTCGTTTTGGTTATGCACGTGCATCCTTGCAATAACCATTAGGTGGTTATACGTCGTCTGGAATAAAAGCTCTTTATAATCGTCCCTCCCATCTTTTATCCCTTGCAAAATCTTGTTGATATCCTTTCCCAAGCGTGACATTTGTTACCTTCTTTTGTTCGTTTGCTTTATAATCTTAATTCTTCTCACTCACAACCAAGCAACGTATGAATGGATATATTTGTCAATTTAGACAATTTAATGAGCGTCGCTGTTTCGGGTATGCTCCCAACAACCAACCACTTTTTCAACGCCTTTTGGTCTATGTGCAGTTTTTTCGCTATTGCATATATGGTCAAATGGTTCTTATCCATATAGTCGCGTATTTGAGCGGAAAATTTTAATGAAACTTCTTCCATACGCATACTAAGGACACTTTGCCCATCTGTTTCTAAAATATAGTCCTCCAACCCAACGAGATAATCTATGCGAACGTGGAAATATTCCGCCAATTTTATCAAAGACTTATATTGAGGATAATTTTTACCCTCCAACCATAATCGCACACATTTTCTATCTGTACCTATCTGCAAAGAAAGTTCTTGTCTAGTTATCCCATCTTCTTCCATTAGGTCTTTTAATCTTTGCGAAAATTTATTTAAATCCATAGCACTAATCCTTCTTCGGGAATTAATACCATTATGAACTATTTTTCGCTCTCTTGATAAAAACGGGAACAGATACCACTATTTTTTTACAAAAAAATTTTATCTGCTTTTTTTATTTACATTTTTCACTGGCTATGCCAGTGACATTTCTTTTAATGTTTTCATTGCTATAAGTTGCTTATACAATTAAGTCGGCAGTTTTAATTTCTGCCGACTTAATCCTCATATTTTTTTACTTGGTATAGTATTTATCGGCAATCGCTTGCATCTCGTCCAAATGCGCAATCATATCCCGCGCCAACACCAAATGACAACGCGCGCGCACTAAGTTTTGGTCGGGATAATGTATCTTGAAATACTTATCGCCGTTCAAATAGTCCGTTAAAAACCGTACGCCACACTCCACCGTCATGGCTATCGCGCCAAGTGCCAAGGAATTCTTTTCCGCCTCGGTAATTCCGCCCTTAACCGACGAAACAAACCCGCGGGTAAACGCCTCGTATTTTTCAATATCGAGCGCAACCTTACTCAAATCCCGCTCGTCCTCGGCGCACGTGGACGCCGCCACACGGATTGCGTCGCCAAAATCAAACGCGACCAACCCAGGCATTACCGTATCCAAATCGATTACCGACAAATGCTCCCGCGTTTTCGCGTCGAACAAAACGTTGCTCGTTTTCGTGTCGTTATGCGTCACACGCAGGGGCAAAATCCCCGCCTTTTGCTGTCGATACGGCTTCGTCGCTATCTCTTCGAGCGACAAATACCCCGCCACGTCCTGTTCCGTTTCCTTTACTCTGCCCGCCAAGTTCTCGTCGATTGCCTTGCGGAAGTTTTCATAACGCCAAATCGTGTTATGGAAATGCGGAATTACGATATGCAAATCTTTTACGGGATAATCGGAAAGATAGCGCTGAAATTCCCCAAACGCAATCCCCGATTCTTCAATCACCTTCAAATCGTCCGTATGCTCGTAACAAACGGATTCATCGATATAGCGGCAGCACCGCCAAAATCCGCCGTCTTCCGTATATGTGTAATAATCCCCGTCTTCCGTTTTGCAATAGTGCAATACATTGCGTTTTGCCGTCGCTTGCTTTTGTTTAATCTTCGCGCGGATAAACTCCGTCACCGACGAGATGTTTTCCATAACGGCAATCGGGTCGGTGAACACGTAGGTATTCACCTTTTGCAAAATATAATCCTTGATTGCTCCGTTGCGGAAAAAATATACCCGATACGTCGTGTTGATATGTCCGCTGTTGACGATTTCGTAGCGGCGATATTCCCCCTTGATACAGAATTTTTCACACACCGCACGAATTTGCTTTTCCATCATTACGTCCGTTTCTCCTTTTTGATTTTTCTCCTCCGAACCACGAAAAATTTCTCTTTTCATCTGCGTATCAATACACCACAAAACACACCTTTTAATTAGACAAATCACAAGTATAGCACCAGTTTTTCCTTTTGTCAAGCCTTTTTTCATTTTTTATTTTTTAGCTTGCACCATCTTTTCTTCAAATAATTTTGCAATTTTAACGCAGAAAAAATCTATAGATTTTTTAATAAAAGTACCCCTTCAACACGACACGTCCCCACACCTTTTCTCGTTACAAAAATTTTTTGTTGATTATATAAACAAACCTATTATTCAATATAGTTGCTATAAAAAAATAAAAATGGGCTCTGCGTTCAACCGCGCCCACTTTTAGTCCTTTAAGTTTCGCACAACTCTGTTTAATCTGCCATTGTTCTTTTTACAAAGGATATTTTTCTTCTATCTCAAAATCTAATCCGTTTATGTCTGCCTTTTCCCACGACTGCAACCACTCCAAACATTCTGTGTAGGCAACTCTCTCGCCATATTGAAATTGCTCACTTTCAACATCTTTAAACTCCAACAACTCTTCAATATAAAACACTAACAGTTTTATCATTTTCTTTAATAAGTCCTCTGAGTTTTCCTTGCTCATTATTCTCTCCTTTCATCAACGCTATTGTTTTTATTTTTTACTTTTTTATTTACCCAAGATTCATAAACTTTGTCCAATTTATTGCTTTACCGTTTGTGTCAATGGTAGCATAGGGCTCGGCAAGGTAAACGGGTGAAAATTTTTTGAAACTAAATCTTTCATATTTAACGTCAAGTATCCGTATGCTTGGCGTTTTTTCTTTTTTCAACAAAAAATTTCACTTTTTTCCGTTGACCTTGCCCCCACATCTTCCAACATCAAGCAACAACCCACCCTATGCTTTTGTGGGCATTGCCCCCATGGGCACAAACGATATTTTATTTTAAAGGAGATTTACTTATGAAATCACATGAAACTGTTCTTTACGACACCACCAACCACACCGAGCATTATGACGAAGCTCGTAATTTTCTGTTTGCCACACGTGCAGACGAGTTTGATTGGAAAACGGACAACGATGTTCCCGAAAAAATGATTTATGATGAAATGTCATTTATGCAGAGCCTTGATTATCAGTATTTTCAGGACAAAATGAATGAACTTATTGCTCAAAACACGTGCATTATTATGGGCACGTGCGGACGCTGGAACGGGCGCGTTTCCTGCGGAAGATTTATCGAAACCTTCGACGAGTTTGTCTGCTTTGTCGAGCACTTGGACGAGATAAAAATCGTAGATAAAGACGGACGTCTTATCATATCGGGATATCACCACGACGGTAGCGACGAATACGAGCTGAAAATCCTTACGAAAAAAGGCTTTTCGTTCGCCGAAGCACACCACTTTGAACATACGAAAGCCTTACACGAAAGCATTATGACTAATAACGATTATTCCGCTTTACCCCATTTAGCAAATTTATAAAGGAGAAGAGCAATGAATAAAAACAACCCCTACGGGTACAAGGTCGGCTACCGTGAAAACGGTAGTCATTCTTTTATCCGCACCTTTATTGCCTATACCTACAACCAAGCTCTAACCATGCTCTGGTATTACCGTAAATACTGCAAAAGGGAACTCCAAGAAAAGCGTCCTATCGTAAACCCGTTTTGGACAATAGAGCCCATTACCAAAAAGGAAATCCTTGCAGGCATAATGGACGAAATCCCTTTCCAAAAAGAAAAACGCCACCGCTTGGGTGACGTCCTTCACTCTTCTTATTCGTGGTCTTTTATCCATTGCAATAATTCTTCTTATTGCATTTTTCCTTCCGCCAAGCGCAGACCTACGTCTACGACCTCTTCATCGGTTGCATCAATCGGAATTCCGTTCACTTCCAAAAACGTCAGCAATACGTACATCCCAATACGTTTATTCCCGTCTACAAACGCGTGATTGGAAACCAAACCAACCCCTATCCGCTCAGCTTTCTCTTCCTTGCTTGGGAATAATTCCTTTCCATCAAACGTTGCGTATGCTGACTCCAACGCCGATTCCAACAACCCGAAATCACGTATCCCGTCCGAGCCGCCCGTCTGCTCCACAATCAGCTTATGCAACAACAGCACTTTTTCTCGACTGAACTTAATCATTTCGCCAATTCCTCAAATGCCTTTCTGTGCTTGTTTAATACGCGCTTTGCCACCACGTCGATTTTCTCATCGTCCGTCAAAGCCAACGCTTGCGTGTCTTCCCAGCTTACAAGCATATACTTAGGCTTATTGTTCTTGAAAATAACTACGCTACCCTGCTTATCGACAATCCTCGTCGCTTTCGAAAAGTTTTGGTTTGCTTCCGTAATAGACAATACCTGATTCGTGTCAATCGTCATAATGTATACCTCCCAAATCTTGTTTACACTTATAGTATACACTATGTTTAGGTAAAATGCAAGCTATTTTTCTACCTATTTACAAATTTTATCCTCTTCCTATATAACGCCTTCCACTTTACCTTTATCGTTGGGCGCATGGTAGCATAGCGAAAACCCGAAGTCAACGGCCCTGCGAAAAATTATGCTAATTTTTCTTGTGCTCGTATGACTTCGGGGCAACGTTAAACACATATGTAATATGCCCATTTTCGCTATGCTACTTCGGCCCTGCCGATAAAGGCAAAATAAAAATATAGGAGTAAAGGAATGTATTCGTCGTGCTTAGACGGAAACTTTGCAATCCAAAGGCTTCCATCAACATCCTTTACCGTTGCTTTCGGTCTTGCACCGCCCAGCGAAGAACCGGGCGCAAGTAATTGTTTCAGCCATTTTCCGTCTAAAAGATTTTCGTCTTTCTCGAATTCTCTGGATGCTTCTTCCAATGTGCGCAAATTTTCAAACGGCGGCGTGGATAAATCTTTTTCACTCGAAAGATATTCCTCGCCGTCACCTAATGAAAAACGTAACGCACCCATACGAGCTTCGTCATAAACGCCCAATAAAAAATCACTCTCGTTTAACGCCTTGGGCTTTAATCTGCCTTCTTCGTTTGCCGAAATCCGTTCCCGACGTTTCATCAAAAGACGCCCCCAGCGATCGGGAGCAGTATCAGAAAATACGCCGAAAAGAGATTTTTCCAACGGCAAATACTGTCTACCGCTGTATAGCTGTAAATCATAGTCAAAAAAATATCCAGCGAACTTGCTTTGCAAAAACTCCTTATCATACTCAAAAGAAAATTTTTCCGCGCCCCTTTGATAATCGGCAAACAAACAACCGACTTTTATCTTCACATCAACGTCATTGTCAAAATAAACGTAAATTTTCTTTTCTTTCACCATATGTTAATTCTCCTTCTTCTTTGCACGTTGACGAACGGGCAACTTCAAATCCAGCATAGTTCTCCCCCAAACGTCATCTTTGGCAACCAATAACAAGTCTTTATCCATATTATTCAGCGCGTGCAAAACAGCAGCGTAATACCCGATAGCGACGGAAGAACTTCCGTTTTCAATCGACCATAACGTTGCCCTACTGATATTTGCGCGTTCACAAACCAATTCCATTGATAAATTTCTTCTAAGCCGAGCCATTTTAATTTGCTCGCCCATTTGCGCCAATATTTTTTGCGTTTCGGGAAATAAAACTACCGTTTTTCTTTTCATAATATGCTTGTCTCCACAAAAAGCCATAAATATCTCTTAATGTTCACTATTATATACAAATATTATACTTTTGTCAATAATAATTGACGTAATTTTTATATTTTATATCATGCCTTAAGCAAAAATTACACTTTAGCACTAAAAACTTCTATTTGCAAAATATTTTTCAATTTGCCTTTTAAACTTTTTCCAACCATTTTTAGGGCTAAAATTAAACTTCTTCCAACTTTTATGAAGATTTCGGTCTAAAAATTAACATTTTTTATGGGGATTTTTGGGGAGCATCCAATTCTGTTGAAAAATTCGGAAAATCGCAGATATCATATTTTGGGGCTTTTTGATATAGTTTTCGTGCAAAATTGCCCCGTTTTGCACTTTTTCTTAAAACTGAAAATTTAACAAATTTTCACCGCATAAGCCTTAAAATCCCTCGGAGTAACATCCGTGCCGGTTCAAGTCCGGCCAGCGGCACCACAAAGCCCCGATTTCTCAACGAGAAATCGGGGCTTTGTATGAATATCTGTCTTTCTTTAAATGACACAAAAAAAGGTTCGTTGCAGACATGCCCCCACCCTTTTACGATTTTTGTTCAAACATCTTCCGCATAAACGCCACGCGCGCGGACACCGCCTCGATACTCGTCGGGGCTTTTTGTTTGATATCAAAACCGTGCATCGTCCCCTTCGTTTCGTTGACCGTCACAGCTACGCCCGCCTCTTGCAATTTTTCCGCATACAGTATCCCGTCGTCGTGCAAGCAATCAAACTCCGCAGGCTCGATATACGCCGTTGGCAATCCCGCAAAACTCTCCGCCTCCACGGGCGAATAATATACGTAAAACGCATCTTCCTTATCCGCCTTTACCATAGGTCCAATGCGCTTTGACAGCGTCGAATTCCACATCGGAGTATCGGTGTATTTTCGGTTGGACTCGCTCCCCCCACGCATATCCAAAAAGGGATAGGGCAACATTTGGAAACGGAAGGAAATCGGGTGTTTTCTATCCCTCGCCATCATGCACACGCCCACCGAAAGGGTAGCCCCCGCGCTGTCGCCGCCGATACCGATTTTTTCCACGTCAATCCCCAACGTATCCGCATTATCGTACAAATAACACGTCGCCGCATAGCAATCCTCAAAGAAAATCGGGTGCACGTATTTCGGCGCAAGGCGGTAATTGATAAACCAAACCTTACAGCCCACTTCCTTTGCGTAGCGCATTGCGTTTTTATAATGATACCCCGCCGCGGGCAAAACAAAACCGCCTCCGTGGATACAAATCAAACACGGCGCTTTCTCGCCTATGCCTTGGGGCGAGAACAAAAAGCACTCTATTTTTTCGCCGTCGTAGCTTGCAATTTCATAGCGTTTTACGCCTAACACCTTGTCTTTGTAGATATATCTTGGCGTTTTTATAAACGGCACGGCAATCTTTAAAAAAACCTTGCTAATCGGCGGTTTAAAGCGGTTAAACGGAAAAAATTCTTTTTTGATAGGATATTTTGACATAAACATTCCTCGTTTTGCCCAATTTTCAAGATAAAAACAGTAAAAAGCGCGCCGTGTCGGGCGCGCTTTTTCTTATCGTTCATCATCTTAAATATGCCAACAAAATATTTTTCAACGTCGAGTTTGCCCCTACGCCGTGGTAGGTGTAGGACGATCTCCACGTGTCCGTATTGAACGAGTTCTTCGCTCCAAAGAAACTACCGCTATAATTGTTGGTTGTCGCCGTACCTTCGTACATATCGCCAAGCTGCGTCCACTCGCCGCCGTCGATTTTGGTAAACGTGGTCGTAAATACCTGCACCTTGGTCGTTCCCCAAAGACTGCCCGTCACCGTATCCGACGTCATATAAATGGTCATTTCGTTGCCGTTTTCATCGCCCGTCGCCGTATTTTCGTCCAAATTTTCTCGCTTAATCATAGCGGTGACGTATTTTTCCTGCCCTGCGATATTCAAGACGAGATAGGTCTTGTCGCCTTCCGTGAACAGCTCGTTCAAGACAACGGTGTCTTCCGTCGTTGCCCCGACAACGTTCCCGATATACGACGAGTTCGCACGGTCGCCCGTGTTCTCCATTTGCGCAATCAGCTTGTTAAAATCTTCCTCTGTATTCAAAACTTCTTCAAACTTGCCAATAGCGTTATTCGCTATGATTTCAGGAATATATTCCGCCTCGGGCACGAATTCAAAATTCAGCACGGAATTCAAATCGTAATCGGTAATATTTGACGCGTTCTTGTACGAAAAGGTTATGGTAAAATTCAAAAACTGCCGTCCTGCAATTTCGTCCCCTTTTTCCAAACCCGTCAAATCAAACTCAATATTGCTGTTGTCGTACGCCTCTTCCAAATATTTCACGCCGTTAAAGGTGTATACGTAATCGGAATTGTTGTGTAGCGAAATATCAAAGGACACGGTGGACGTTCCGTCACTTCCCAAGGTCACGGTACTGTTCAAAACCGTTTCCGTGTATGCGTTCGCCTTTGCGTTTACGCCGTCGGGAATAATTACGTCGTAGATAAACACGCCGTCGGGCACGTAAACCTCGACCGTACCTTCCGTTTCCAGCGTATCGCTTACCGCCGCGTACCCAATCCCCGTGCCGAGCACAAAACAAGAGAGCGCAGCGCCAATGATAGCTTTTAAACCAGTTTTCATCTGTCTGCCCTCCCTTTTGTCGTTTTTTATCCTTGTTTTCGTTAGTTTTCGTTAGTCTTCGATATCCTTTTTAGCGCCCTTTATGCGAATTAAATCCTTTTCAAACAACGCCTTTCTCGTTCTTTGCGGAACGAGCTTCGTCTTCATTGGCGATTTTCTGTTTTCAACGCCCGCCTCAACGAACAGCTGTTCCAAAAGTTGCAAGGTGTATTTTACCTTTCTGTCCGACGTGATTTTCATCAAGGTCGGCGTCTTGGCGAATTTCTTCATATCCGACAAGTCTTTTGCGTGGTATTTCGCATGCAAGGTCTTCGGATCTAACGCCAACGCCACCGCCAAACGGTTGCCTCTGAAAATAAACAAGCCGAACAAATTGCGCCCTTGATAAATTCTTTCGCGTTTCCAGCTTCTTACGATTTTTACACCGTAACCGACGATGAAATCGCAGATTTGCTTGTAGTACTCTCTCGTTTCCTTGGAAGAGAGCGACAACTTCGCCTCAAAACTGTAATCTAAGCTCGGTCCGTATTTGCGGTAATGCGCATCGTCGTCTAAGTCAAGCTGTGTCAATTCTTCGGGAGAAACCAACGTAACTTCCACTTCGGTTGCGCCTACTTCCTCCTTAACTTCTTCCACGACTTCGTCTATGGTCTCTTCGTCCGCCGCCAATTCTTCCGCAACCTCTTCGCAAGGCTCTTCCGCCTCGCAGGAAACTTCGTTTTCCACCGTTTCTTGTACGGGCGCAGCCTCGAATTCCTCTTTCAAAATCGCCGCACCGTCGTTCATCGTGGAATCGGGGTACAGCTCGTCATAGTTCTCCACCTTGACTTCAAACGTATATAAAATCTTGGTGTTGGTAGGAATCAAGAAGAGCGTACGCGTCTTATCCTTATTCTCGCTCATCAAAATCGGCGATTGTATGGTGTCGCGGATAGCGAGCATTTCGTTAAACGTATCCACCTCTAACACCTGATACCCGTCCGTGTCGAAACGGTTGTTGATTTTTTGAATATACGATTTGTAATTGAACAACAGTTTTTTGATGCGAATCGTGTAATTGATATCCTCGTTACGCGTCATATATACGAAGAACAAGAACACAATCAAAAGTACGCCTTCGCCCACGGTAAGGGCAACGAGCGCCTTTTTGTACGCGTCTGCGTTAAAGCCGTTGTTGCACGCCAAAACCTTGCCCGTCCCCTGCGGAATATTGGACGTCAAATTGATCGTTACCGCTTTTTGCGTAAGCGGAATCGACAGCGCAACTACGTATTCGTTTTGACTGTTGTTTTTGAAATCGGAACAAGATCCGATAATATTGATATGTAACCGTACGGTCAACGTACTGGTTGTTCTGTCTAATTTATAAATATTGATGAAGTTCGTCGCCAACTGATTGTATTTGTCGTAATCAATCGTTACGCTCTCTGCTATCGAGAGTGGCGCATCGCCTCCCTTGGAGAACGTTTGCTTATCCTTTAATACGTAGACGGGGGCGTAAATCGCCGCATTGGAATTGTTGTCCACAATCTTCAACTGCGCGTCTATCATATAGGAATACGTGTAATCCACGTCTTTTTCGTCCATCGTCAGCGTATAGGAAAAGTCTGCCTTGATTTCGTCAATCAACGCGGCTACGTACGCCTGGTTTGCGTCCAACCATTCCTCTTCGTAGAAATCGTTTGCGCCCACGTGGACTTTATAATCTACGCTACTGCTCTCGCTGTACGTAATGTACGTGGTTTCCTTGTTCTTCGAACGGTATGATAAACCCACCGTCGCGATAATTACCGCCACGATTATCATCAAGACGATTTGGACCGTTATCCAGCCCTTTCGGTGTTTTCTGTATAGTTCTCGTTTTCTTCTTTCGGCTTCAGACATGTTAATCCTCTTTTTTGCCATACCCAAAACTATGGGCATAAAACCGTTTTTTCTATATTAGTGGAACCAATCCCGCATCCACAAAGTCGGATACCCTAAATAGGGTATTTTAAAGCTTGTCACTCCAATGATTTGCCCGTCGGTAATAAATCCGCTGTCCTCTTTTTCGTTAAAATCGCCCTTCGTCGTATACCGAGTTTGTCCGTTGACAAATTCCTTATCCACAACGCGGTGGACGAGTCTATACCCGTCCTTTTCAAATACGATAACGTCGCCGACGTCGATGCGTTGTCCCTCGTATTCCCTATAAATCACGGCGTCGCCTTTGTTGATTTCGCCCGTCATACTCTCCGAGCCGATGACAAGCATCCCAAAAGTGAATTGACAGGAAATCAGCATGACGTACATCGCCAAAAAGAGCACGGGTAATACCGCGAAAACGTACGCCCATTTTCTGTTCTTTTTGCCCGCGACCTTCCGTTTCTTTTCATAGAGCAACGAAACCAAGCCGTAAAGCAGTAGCGGAATAAACAGCTTTGCAAACGCAAACAGCGCGTCGGGCAAGGCGGGTACTACCGTCAACAAATACGGCACTAAGGTAAACGGCAATCGGTATAATACGTTGGGTAGCATACCGTAGCGTTTCGCTAAATAGTTGTAGAGCAAATTAGAGATGATGGCAGGGAAAAAATACAGCGCGAATAAATCCATAAACTGATTAAACGTATGGATATTCTTCATCCCCGCAAAAATGAGCACTTCGGAAAGTACCCCTATCAAATAGGCAAAAACGTTCGCCCATTTGCTTTCTTGCGCAAGCACGGTTTTGCGAATCCATTCGCTGCCGATGACAATCAATACAAGGGTATACGTATTGATACAGCGTTTTTGCGGAAAAGGCATTGTACGCCCTATAAAAACCGAATTTCAATCCGCTCAAATAATACAGCGTCAAATACAATATGCCCGCCACCGTCATCAGCAACAGAACCTGCTTGCTTTCAATCGAATAAATAGCACGCTTTTTTAAAAGGTAAAACCCCGCAATTCCCCCGACTAAGAGCAGGATTGCAGCATACATCCTGCTACTGCCGTTCGGAATAAAAAAAACAAGGCACAAAAGGACGAAAACAGTCGCGGAATATAAAACTGTCTTTCTTTTATCCGTCAACATTTCGTCCTTTCTCCTTGTCGTTTTTTTACTTTCTAACTGGTGCTAAATCCTTTTTACCCAATTAAGCCAAAGCGGTCGCTTCGAATTCGATAATGAAGGATTCGTCGATTGCCTGCGTAGGCGTGTTCGTAAGTGTTACCGTGAAGGTAAGTTCATACGTGCCGCCCGCTACAATCGTAGGCGTGTCAGCGCCGATGCTGTTCGTTACTTCAAAGCAGTTGTTTGCAGAAACGTATTTGCCCGTCGTCGCGTCAGCATAGTTCGTTCTGAATTTTACAGCGATTTGCGCGTCACGAGCACTGTCGTTTTTAATGGTATACGTAATCGTGATTTGATCGTTGTCAACCGTAGGATCAAGACCGTTAACGGTGAAGGACGCTTTATCCTTGTCGTTCGTGTTGATGCTTGCCGTAGCCGCGGAAGGCTTGCTGATGGTAATCGTATCCAAGAAATAAACGTCCGTGTCAAACTGACCTGTTGCCGCTTGTTCGGTGATTTCAACTTTACCGGTAACGTCCAATACGTCCGAAACCGCCGCATAGCCTACACCAATTCCCAACAAGGCAGTCAGCAGGAAGCCCAAAAGTACTGTCTTTTTCTTCTTCATAAAAGTTTTCTCCTTTCTTTTTTTATATACAATAAAGCTGCTGCCACTTTATTTGTACCAAAATTATGCGTTTTAAACACCCGCCCCCCTCTATTTATCATATAGAGGTGCGTACTTACTATATCACATTCCTTCCGCTCCATCAATACTTTTTTTGCTTTTTTTATGAAATTAATATAAAAAACTATGTTTATATATAAACATACGACCGCATTTCTTTTGGCGCGTGGCTTTCTTCCACACAACGCTGTAAAAAGGGGAAATAAAACCCCCCCCCGCTTTTTGCAGGGGGGGGTTCTATTGCGTGTGTTTTCGTTTTTATTTTTGCGTCGGGCACGCTTTTAAAACGATTGCCGTTCTTGCTGGAAGATACAGCTCGATATAATGTTTTCCGTCGAATTTTTTGGACGGATAAGTGATATGATGCACCAACCCGTTTCCACCGTATTTGAAATCGTCCGAACAAAACGCCACTTCGTAATCTTGCGCGTCAAAAATAGGCACGAGTACGTTCGTCAACGAACGTTCGGGACTGAAATTAAACGCAAAAATCAAGCCGTTGCGATAGAATACAATCGTCTGTTCGGGGTTTTTCAAGAGGAGTAAATCGGGCATTTTTTGCTCGAAGATACGGTGCTCCTTCGTCACCCGTACCATGTCCTTGTCAAAATCGCTCAGCCAATCGTATTTTAAATACCCGTTCTTGACCAAACTCCATTGACGGCGGCAATAATGAAAGCTCCAACCGTTCCCCTCGCGCGGGAAATCAATCCACTCGGGGTGGCCGAATTCGTTGCCCATAAAATTGAGATATCCCTCGCCGCCGCCCGCGAGTGTGAACAGCCGAATCATTTTGTGGAGCGCAATCGCTCTGTCTATGGTAGAATTATGACAATCCTTGTTCATATCCGTATACATAGCGGCGTCCGCAAGACGGAATATGACCGTTTTGTCCCCTACGAGCGCTTGGTCGTGGCTCTCCACGTAAGCAATCGTTTTTTCGCCGGGGCGTCTTAAACACATATCCCCCCACATCGCGCCGATATCCCAAGCCTCGTCACACCGTTCTTTTAAGGTGCGTATCCACATATCGGGCAAACCCATTGCCAAGCGGTAATCAAACCCGATTCCGCCCTCTTCAATCGGCAAACACATACCCGGCATACCCGACATGTCTTCGGCAATCGTAACGGCTTTTGGGTTCACCTGACGAATCAGCTCGTTGGCAAGTTGCAGATAGGTAATCGCCTCTACGTGCGTATTTAAGGAAAAATACTTATCGTTGCTGTCAAACGACGTCCCCAAACCGTGGTCGTGATAGAGCATGGACGTTACGCCGTCAAAACGGAATCCGTCGAAATGGTATTCTTCCATCCAAAATTTTAAGTTGGAAAGCAGGAAATGCATTACCTCGTCCTTGCCGTAGTTAAAGCATTTCGTCCCCCATGCGGGGTGCTCGCCCTTGGGCCCGTCGTGGAAAAACTGCCACGTCGTTCCGTCGAACATATTGATACCCTCGGCGGTGTTTTTGACCGCGTGCGAGTGGACTACGTCTAACAGCACGCGAATACCGAGCTTATGCGCTTTGTTGACCAAATATTTGAGGTCCTCGGGCTTGCCAAACCACGACGAGGCGGCAAAAAAGTTGGATACCTGATAGCCAAAACTGCCGTAATACGGGTGCTCCATAATTGCCATTAGCTGTACGGTGTTGTACCCGCTTTCCTTTATCCAAGGCAGAGTGATATCGGCAAATTCGCGATAGGTGCTTACCTTTCCTTCCTCTTGCGCCATGCCTACGTGCGCCTCGTAAATATACAGCTCGTCCTCGCCCTTAAAGCGCTTGTCCGTCCATTTAAAGGTCTTTTTATCGTCTACAACTTCGCAACAAAACGTGAGCGTTTCCTTGTCCTGCACAACCCGTTTTGCGTACAGCGGAATGCGTTCACCCCGTACCGTGTTGGCATCTACGATGGTTTTTACCTTACAACCGTCCCACAACGCGCCGTCGCCGTCGAGCTTTAATTCCCACACGCCGTTATCGAGTTTTGTCATAGGATGGTCCAACCAACGCCAGCCGTTAAAATCACCCGTCAAATATAATTGCGTGGCGTTCGGCGCCCATTCGCGATATATCCACCCCCCGTCTACGTGGTGAAAGCCGAAATAATTGTGGCCGTTGGCAAATTCGTTGAGGTTTCCTTTGCCTTGCAATAACCGCTGTTTCGTTTCGCGGTAGCGATGCATACGCAAGTCAATATCCCCGGAAAAAGCTTTTAATTGCGGATTATATTCAAAAATACGATACACGCCGTCTACCCCCTAAATAAGGAATCTTTTTTTAATTTTTCCGTTTATCTCTTCTATTATACCATATCCTTACAATTCTTACAACTGATTTTTTAAAAAAGACGGGCATTTTTCGTTTTCCGTTGTCGCTCAGCCCAAAAACACTTTGCATTTTTTATTCTGTTATGCTCTTTTATTGCACTTTTTGTCCACCGTATGCTTTTATATTTCATTTTCGCTTGACAAACGTTGAAATCGTATGTATAATGTATACATACACCTTTTATGATAGGAGGAGTTTCTATGTTTAACAAGACAAAATATTGGATTGGCAAGATTGCAGGTATACTTGCTATCCTTTTGGGGTTGTCCTTTATAGGAAACTTGTTGTGGGTGCTCGGCATCCAAGGCTCTGTGGTTAGTGGCGGCGCGATTTTATTGACTCTTATTCTCAACATACTACTAATCATCATCCCCGCCATTGTTTGCGTTGTGTGTGGCATGGGGCTTTTTGCGAAACCCCGTTTTTGTAGCGACGACCCCGCGCGTCCTCTTTGGCTGTTCGTTTCCAACGCTAAGGTTATCGTTTTAATCGCTTTCTGTTTCATTATTTGCTTGACCAGTGCAATCGGTACGCCTATTGGCAATTTCTTCGCTTGGTTTAAGGTAAAACCCGTTTTTGATATAAAATTTTTCTCCCTCTTTGATAAATTCTTAGACAAACCGCAAACAATTATTAGATGGTTCCAAATCATCTCTTCCTTCTGCGCGTTGGCTCTTTCCGTTGTTTTCTTGTTCTTGCGCCCTATGGTTGCGGCAAAGGAAACACTTGACGAAAGCACGGAAGTCCTTGACGGCGAAAGCAACGAATAAATCGGTACATTAGGAGATTATTATGTATAATAAAACAAAACATTTAATCGGATATATCGCTGCAATCGGCATGCTCGCTTTGGGCGCTTTGCTGTTGGCATATGAGGCGTACGCTTTGATTGACATTTTGGTTGCGGCGCGCAATCCGCTCGACCGCTTTGCAGTTCTTAAAGCGTTTATCAACGTTTTATTTTTCACGCGTTTCCCCATTCGTTTGGTTTTAGGTATTGCGTGCATTCTCGTCGGTTTGAAAAATATCCGCAAACCCATCTCCCACGAGCTTATGGGCGGCAGAATCGTTTGGGACTACGTTCCCTTAAAACAAAACATTGCGTTTTTTGTTGTTTGCGCTATTCTTCTTTTCCTTGGCTTTTACGATTTGAACCTTGCGGCAGCGAACCACATAAAGCTCAACGGTCGCTATTATACGCTTGATAACTTCTTTATTGTTGTGCAATGGTTCCAAGTCGTGGCAACGTTTATGCTTTTGGCGCTGAAAGTCGTATCTTTGTGCTTGCGTAACTCTGCAAACCAAGCGCCCGAACAAGAGAGCCTTGACGATACCTTCGATAACGCCGAGGCGGTAATCGATTAAACAGCTTTCTTTCGTTTTTAACGTATATTTATTCCGTAATTAGGAGGTCGTTATGTATAACAAAACAAAACACTTAATCGGCTTGATTGGCGCGCTCTGCGCTATCGTCTTGGGCGGACTGCTTTTGCTGTTCGAAGTATATAATATCGTATATATGGTAAAATATGACAGAGCTTTTAGTAATTGGCATTTCCTTTACCTTTTCTTTAGCTTGATTGTACGTATGACGCTCGGCGGTATGTTGCTTGCTTTTGGCGTTTCTTCGTTGGCAAAGCCTACCTTGTTTACCAGCGCGCAGTTCGGTTCTTTTTGGCTCTATTCGCCCAGAGGAAAGATTGTCGGCTTAATTACCCTTGGCGCAATTAAATGTGTGGGCGGACTGATTTGCTTGCTTATTTTTGCCATGATCAACACGGGCGTATCCCCTTATTTGATGAAACTCATCTACTTAACGGAACTCTTAGCTGGTCCTTATTTAATAGAGACTCAAAGCTTAACCACCTTTATACAATACCTCAGCATCTTCTTGGGCGCGGCGATTGTCGTATGCAAGATAATCCCCCTGTTCTTAAAAGATCAGCCCGTCCAAACGTTAAACGTTGAAGATTCTTCTGAGGAAATTGCGTAAACCATTTAACGTTTACTTTATCCCCCGCGTTAAAACGCGGGGGATTTTTATACAAAAAAGAGCACCCGTTGGGTGCTCTTTTTTGTATCCATGTTTCTATTGTTGGCAATGCTTGCAAGTGCCAAAAAATTCTACGCTATATCCTTTTACGGCAAATCCGCTGTCGCTCGTCACCGTCAGTCCCCCTATGGGCATACCCTGCGCAACGACGTCTGCCACTCGTCCGCAACAAAGACATCGCGCGTGATAATGCGGTTCCACGTTATAATCATACCGCACCTCGTTGCCTGCCGCGCGCAATTCCAGCGCCCTGCCGTTCTCGGCAAAACCACCCAGCACACGGAATACCGTTGCGCGCGAAACACTCGGATATACCGTATGTACGTACCCGTAAACTTCCGTCGCCGTAGGATGGTCCAACGTCTTTAACGCATCATAGATAATCTGTTTCTGCTTGGTCTGTCTTTCCTGCATGCGCCCCTCCTTATTGAGATTGAATACTGATTATAATATACCATAGATAAGGCTGGCTGTCAAGTAGTTTTTTTAAAAAATTACACCTTTTTGCAAAAAAACCTTGTCCAAATATTTCCAAGGACAAGGTTTTTTACTTTTTATAGGTTTTTTATTGGCTTTTTATTGGATACCCTTGGCGTTGACAATCGCAATTTCCTCACCGTTTACGCCGTCAAGATACACAAAATAATTTTCTTCACCGTACGAGCAAAGGAATTCGTACGCAGCGCGTTCCCCGCGTTTGGTCTTTACCACCGCCAAGCGAGACGCCTCTACGCTCAATTTTTCATGCAAGCGTGCGCGGGCTTCGTCCATACTGATTTCCACGCTTGGCGCAACCCGCTCTTTGTGGTTTTGGATATACTTAGTCGCGTCCATTGCCGTCACAACGCCGCGGCTGCGACACACCTTCACGCGCACTTCGTCCGGATAATACGCCACGTCGTCCGCCTCGTATACAAAGGTGAAATCGGTCATCGTGCCGTTGTCACGATAGCGCACTACTTCAATATCGTCATAGCCGAGCTTGTCCAAAAAGTCTTCTGCGATTTGCTCAGCGTTTTGCAAATCAAAGGTGTCCGCGTCGCAATCTTCATAATAATCAAAGCGAAGCAACGCGCCGTCTTTTTGGCTGATTTCGGCAAAGAGCAAGGTGCCTTTCGCGTCGTATCCCTCTACGTTGTACGCGCTATATTCCCTCGTGACCGTTTCGCCAACGCATTGGTACTGCGCGATATCGTAGTTGGAAAAATACTCTTTGCAGAGCTGTTCAGCGCGCGCCGATTCGATGTGCGGCATATCCTTTCCGCTCATTTCTGCGCCCGTCTTTTTTGTCATCTCTTCCACTTTCTCTTGGATTTTATCCTTTACGTTTTTCATTTTTTCTTTCATCTTTTCCATACCGCGCTCCATTTCCGCGCGGTTTTCTTCCATGGTGCTTTTTTCAATGCGTTGCATAGCGTCGGCAATACCGCCCGTACCCTTTTTAATGAACTCTTGCAGGCTTTCGTCCGTCATCGTGGCAAGCGTTTTGTCCAACTCCGTGCGGACGGCGTGGTTGGCGGCATACAATCTTTCTAAGGTGTCAAAATCTTCGCCCGTGAGCTGTTCGCCGCGACGGAGCTTGGCAAGCATACGCTCGCATTCCCACGCGGTGCGGTTGAGAAACGCCGTAAGCCCGCGTTCGTTTTCCGCCGACAAGGGCAGTTTTTCCAAATCCAATTCCGCCATACGCGCCTGCACCAATAAATCGGTCAAAATACGGCTTTGCTGTACGTTCGAGGCGGAAATGCGGACGCGTTCCAAATCGTTATCCACGTGTTCCATAATCCCCGTCAATTCGTACATGGTGCCACGGTACGCCGTCATAGCGCTTTCGGTGCTACGTTTCATTTCCACCGCGCCCGCCGTGAGCGCCGCCGTCAACGCCAACGTCGTTGCGCCCAAAACCGACACCGCCGCTATCCAACCGCCGTTGCTGCTTTTGCGCCCGCTGGGACGGTCTTTTTTGCGTCTTTCTCCCTTTCTGCGCTCAGCGCGAAGCTTTGCCCGTTCCCTTTTCTTTTTTGCTCTTTCTTGGTGCTTTTCAGCGATTGCATGCGCGCGCTGACGGCGTTTTTCTTCCCGTTCCGCCTTTAATTTAGCGATACGCGCCGCGCGTTCTTCCTTGCGTTTTTGCGCCGCCGCCCGTTGCGCTTCCTTTCTCGCTTTTTCTTCTTTTTCCTTTTCTTGCACGGCTTTTACACGCGCTTTGGCAGCGGCGTCCTCCTGTTGAACTTTGGTCGTCCTCGCGCTTGTTTGCGCCTTTTTCGCGCCGTTTGGCTGTTTCTTTACTTCCTTTTCAATGGTTTCTACTTTTTCCGCCCCCGAGGACGTGTTGATTGCAATTTCTTTTTCGGTTTTTTTCATATCTACTCCTTATAATTCGGTTGCTGGTAAATGGTTACTGCACAATTTTTCGCCTTAGAAAACGACAGAGATACGAGCAAGGGCAAATTCCGTTTTTGTGACGAAAATGCGCCTTTATACACGTTTAATCTTTAAATGGCGAAGACGTGTTTGCCTATCACCGTCACCGTCTGTCTGTCAAATATCCAAGAGCTGGTTGCGATGGCAGGGTTGTAATAATAGAGCGCGCCCCCCGTCGGGTCCCACCCGTTGATGGCGTCCCGCGCCGCTTTCATCGCCGTTTCGTTGGGGGTTAAGTTAATTTGTCCGTCCGACACCGCCGTAAAAGCATGCTTTTGATATACCACGCCCGAAATCGTGTTGGGGAACTCATTACTGCGGACGCGATTCAAAACCACCGCGCCGATTGCCACCTGCCCCGTATACGGCTCGCCACGCCCCTCGGCGTAAATGGTCTTTGCCAACAAATACACCTCCGAGCTCGACCAACCGCCTACGCCCGTAGCCGTGTTTTGTTCCTTGCCCGCCAAAACCTGATAGGAGCTGTTCATACCCAACGCCTTATAGGTCGCCGCGCCCACGACGCCGTCCGCCGTCAAACCGTTCTTTTTTTGGAATTTAACGACCGCAGCGCGCGTACCAGCGCCAAACACGCCGTCCACGCTCCCGTTATAATAGCCCCATTTTTTCAAACGGCGCTGTACTTCCTTGACCTCGTTACCCTTTGCGCCCTGCCGTAAAATCGCCGCGCTCTCTACCGCGTCCACGCCGAAAACCTCGTTCGTTGCGTACATGGTATGCCCGTTTTCACTTGCAGAACCTTTTATTTCCATAACGGCAAACGTTGCGCTAAGCGCCATCAATGCCGCCGCCGTCGAAAGGAAAAGCCCTTTCTTGATTGACTTCTTCATTTCCGTTCCTCCTATATGTAGCGCTTAGCAAGCGCGGGCGAGTTTTACAACCTTGCTACCCTTGTGCATGGGTATGCGCATTCGTTTGCGTGCATAATCGACCGTCTTTCAGATAGACTTACTACCCTTAGCCCTTGCAACGCCGAATAATTTCCGCCAGCTTGCTCTTGTATTGCACGTCCACGTTGGCGTTTACAAAACAGAGGGGCGGGTACGCTACGCACCACCAATTATCCCCCTGCCCTCTGCCAAGGCGCAAAATCAGCGCGGTGTATTCCCCCGACGGCAAGGTATATTCGGCGTATACGCGAGTGGGAAAAACTTCCCTTTCGATTGTCGCCGTCGCGCCGTAGGGAAAGCCTTGCTCTTGCAAAACATCGCTTGCCACCGCCGCAATTTGCGGTAAACAGCCTCGCATTGTTTCCATCGCCTTTTCCTTGGTTTCGCACTCGGCAAGGACGGGCGCAAGATACTCCACGACCTTGTCACGGACACGGTATTTTACAGCCTGCGCATGGCTTTCGTTGGAATCGGCGCGGATATGAATCCGCAAAAAATCCCGCTCTTCCAAGGCAAAATTCCCGCTTACAGTATACCGTCCCCCGCCGTTATGCGCCTTATCTGCCCCAAAACCGCCGCCTGCAATCCCAAACGTCACTATGCTCAGTATGAATAACGCCAAAAAAAATATGCAAAACTTTTTCATAAAAAAATAACCTCCGTGATGTTACACGAAAGTTATTGCCTCCATTTTATGATTTTATACGCGCGAAATTACAAGAAAATAAATGCTTTCCTACCTTGTCCTACGCCTATTTCTCAATTTCGCTCCATTTGTGGTTATGCAACTCCCCCTCTTCCAACAGCCCGTCAAAATCGGTCTGACGCAACGCCTCGTAGAGGGCAATCGCCACGGAATTCCCCAAGTTTAACGAGCGCGCCTTTTCAAACATCGGGATACGCAAGCAGATTTCTTCGTTTTGCAACAAAAGCTCCTCGGGCAAGCCCTTGGTTTCCTTGCCGAACACCAAAAAATCGCCGTCTTGAAAGGCGACGTCGCTGTGGCGGTGTCTGCCCTTGGTCGTGAAAAAGAAAAAGCGGTTGTCCTTGTATTTTTCACGCAGCTCGTCAAAGCTGTCGTAATAGGATATCTGCACCAAATGCCAATAATCCAACCCCGCGCGCTTTAAATATTTGTCGGTAACCTCAAAGCCCAAGGGGCGTATCATGTGCAAATGCGTACCCGTTGCGGCGCACGTCCGCGCAATATTGCCCGCGTTTTGCGGAATTTCCGGCTCGACCAAAACGATGTGGAACATATCTTCACCTTCCTTTTTACTATATAATATTGTACTATTCTGCGACAGCTTTTGCAAGCGTTTGAGGGGGTGCTTTGACGTCTTTCGAGGCTTTTCGGGGGCATTTTTAAGGGCGCTTGGCATACTTTAACAGTTTTTTTGTGGATAAACCGCAAACAAGGGGCGCATACTGACATCAAAGGCAACGCCCTTGAAAGGAGTAAAAAACAGCTTATGGAATTTGCTAAAACGGAAACTTATCAAAACCTTGCGCGTAGCTTTGCCGGCGAGTGCCAGGCGGGTATGCGCTATCAGATGATTGCCAAGCTTGCTATGCAAGAAAAGTTGAAAACGTTGGCGGACGCAATCCGTGTGATTGCCAAAAACGAAACGGTTCACGCTACGCAATTTTTTGAACAGATGATTAAAAAGACGGGTAGCCGTGACAACGTGACGTTTGACGCGGGATATCCCTTTCACGCGGGAACGCTGGTCGAAGGGCTGAAATTTGCGGCTATGGACGAAAAGAACGAGACGGAAGACATTTATCCCTCGTTTGCTTTGACCGCCAAAAAGGAAGGCTTTGAAGACGTCGCCGCGCTGTATACCATGATTGCAGACGTCGAGGCGCATCATCAAAAGGTTTTCCGCTATTTACACGACGCCGTCAAAAACGGCACGCTGTATAAGAGCGAGAAACCGACGCTTTGGATTTGTAGTGAGTGCGGTTTTATGCACGTTGGCGAAGAGGCGTGGAAAGTTTGCCCTCTTTGTAAAGCGGAACAAGGTTACGTGGATTTGCACCTGCCCTTTGAAGGGGTACGGCAATAACCGTCAGCGGTTTTTGACTGTCTTTGAGAGCGTACTTTTAAAGGAGTAATTTATTATGAAAAACAAGAACAAGCAGAACTACCAAAACGGCAAAGCAAAAAACTGCGGCAACAAAAACTGCGGTAAGAACAATGCGCAAAACGAAAACGGCGGTGACAACCACAGCTATTCGCACGGTGGCAACAACGATTGATGGGTGACACCATGCGTGGCAAAAAACACCGTGACCGCGTACTTGCGCCCACAAAACGGGCTTTAAGCGTATTTGACAAGCCGTCGGATACGGACGTAAACGGGAGCTATACGGGTAAGCCAAAAAATAGGAACGAAGTTCCCGTACAAGACGCGGACGATTTGTAAACAGAGGGCAGTCTATTTTTTTTCTTAAAAGACTGGTCGGCATAAAAAATAAAACGGCGCACGTTTGTATGCGTCGTTTTATTTTGTTTTTTAGTCCATTTTAAAAATCGTCGTCACGCTTTGCCTTGCGTTTTGCGCCCGATTTGGGGGTGGGAGCGTCGTCGTCATCGAACATGTCGTCGTCATCGTCGTCATCATCGTCGTCATCGTCGTCCATGCCGTAATAATCGTCCGCCGAAACGTATTCAAAATCGTCTTCTTCCACCGTTTCTTCTTCCTCTTCTTCCTCTTCTTCCTCTTCGTCAAATTCGGAATCGGGGATACCGAGGTCGTCGAGTTCCTCTTCCTCGTCGTCGATGTAACTTCTCCACGACGCGTCTTCTTTGTCTTCGTCTTCGTCCTCTACTTCGTCTTCATATTGCGATTTTTTCTTGCACTCTTCGCACATTTTCTCGCCGAGCGCCATGTAGTTTTCGCCACATACGGGACAAAGCTCCGTTTCTTCCATCGTCTCTTCGGCGTCAAAACCGTCCGCAAACGTCCTTTCGCCGCTGAGTTCTTTCACGCAAACGTCGCAATATTCCTGCTCGTCCGCGTCGATAAAATTCAATTCACATCTGGGGCAAATAATATATCTCGCCATATTCTGATTTTCCCTCGTTATCGGTTTTCACCTTGATTTTGCTATATTATATTAAGATTTACGGATTTTGTAAACTATTTTTCATATAGTTTTTGAAGTTTTTTATAAAATTTTTCGCTTTTTTACAAAAAAACAACCGTCTCCTTTCGGAAACGGCTGTTTTTACACCGTTATTCGGTTTTTTCTTCCTGTTCCGCCTCGGTCGCAGGTTCTGCTACGGGCTCTTCAACGGGAGTTTCCGCAGTTTCTTCCACAACTTCCGCAACGGGTTCTGCCACTTCTTCGCTTGCGCTTTCTTCAACGGGAGCTTCCGTTTCTTCTTCCGCTTTTTCTTCTGCGCTGTCGTCTGCGTAAACGTCGATGCTCTTGTCGTCCATCGTATCAATGCGCTGACGCTTGTAGGAGTTGACGATTGCGTCTGCCTCGCGTTTTGCCGCTTTCTTCTTCTTGTTGTTGCGTACCACAAGGGCAACGATAACAATAAGCACCAACGCGCCGCCTGCAACAATCCACCATACCCAGCCATTGTCCTCTGCAACCACTACGGCATCTTCCTCTTCGGGATAGAGCAGCAAGCCGTCCCAAGCCTCGGCAATCTTGTCTTCGTCGCTGTCCGTTATACGGCTGATGCAGTTGGTATATGCCGTTGCCGTTTTGATTTCGGGCGCAACCGTAGAACCTTCTTCCGCTCTGAACTTGCCAACGATTTCCTTGTAAAGCTCTTCGCCCTCCTTGTCGCCGTCGTTGTTCGTCTTGTTGAACTTCTTGATATATTCCGTTCTCGCGTCTTCCGTAACGTCAAGCTCGCAACCGAACAGATAATCAATCAAGCTGGTAACGTCGCTGTCGCTTTCGTATTCCTTGCGGAATTCTTGATATTTTTCGTACTCTGCGTTTGCCGTCTTTACCGCATCCAAATCGCCAATCGGCGCTGCGTATACGTAGTTATAGCTTGCCGTGCTGTCGCCGTAGTTTTGTACGTTTCCGTACAAGAGCATATCGCCTACAAATTCGGGCTGATACCAATTTCCGTTGTATTCCACGAAAGGAATATTCATCGGCTGATATTTTTCTTCGAGCACGAATTCGTGATAATCGTTTGCATCGCCTTTGTAGTTGATGCGGAGCAAGTTGTTGCCCTTCGAACCGCTCTTATAATAATAGAGGTAATCGCCTTTCGTCTGCCAAAGAGTTACTTCCGTAGAAGTTGCGTTACCCTCTTTATCCGCCAAGACGTTCTTCGTCAGCTTAATATCGCTAATCGGCTTGCTTTCGCCCGGCTTTACCGTAACCTTTTTGATAACGCGGTTGGACACGCTACCCGCCGTTTCCACCGCCGTATACATATAGGTATACAAACGTTTGCCGTTGCCGTCTGTGCTGATTTCAATCAACGAGTTATCGGGAATATCCGAGGAAACACCCAATACGTCCAAGGTCTTGTTCGCAGATACCGTGTTCCAGCCGTTTGCCAACGCTTCGCTCTCTTCTACGTAGCAAAGTTGCGTTACAGCGTTGTCCTTGTTATAAGCCACGCGCGTGAAGTACAAACCTACGTTGTCGCCACTCGTTTCATAGCGCTTGATTGCATAGGTGTAACCGTTTACTTCCGCTGCGTTTGCCTTAACGCTTTCTGCGCTTTCTTCGTTATAATGCGTGTGCTTTGCGGACAAATAACCTACGCCGTCCAAAACAAGTTCGCCAAGGTTTACGTACGGATACGTGGTATAATCGCCAAGGTTATAACCACGAGCAGCCGCGTTTTTCGTCATTTCCTTTTCGTCGAAATCGTACGTTCTAACGTCGTTGCCTGCTTTGTCTGCAACGGTATAGCTCGCTTTGGTTGCGTCAATCGATTTCAACTGCGCCGCCGCGTTTACGCAGTAAATTTGGTTGTAGCCGGGCGCGGTAGGATTGCCCTTTTCCGCGTCGTACGTCACGGGCATCGTGTAATATACGTTGGGGTTGTCCAAATCTTTCGTGTCGTAAATATACGATTCCGCGCCTTTAACGAGCATCGTAACTTCGCCCGTCGCCGTGTTGTACGATTGCAAAGCTTTTGCCGTTGAAGTACCGCTCGGCACGCTTTCTTCGTAAAGACAGAATACGTCGTCTTCGCCGTCGTTGTTTCTGTCCACGCCGTCCACCTGCACGTAACGGTAAACCGTCGACGCGCCTTTACGGAAATAGTAACCAGCCATAGGCGCTTCCGTACCGTCAAGCTTCGCGCGCTTAAAATCGATAAAGCTGTTACCGATTTCACCTGCAACGTTTTGGTCCGTCGTGGGCGTTGCGTAATACACGTAATCGCCGTAAATATACAAGCCGGACGAAACCTGCGAAGTAATCAAGGAGGGAATTACGATTTTTGCCTTGTCGTAGTTACCCGCCGTCAAATCGGATTTCGCAATACGCATCAACGAACCTTTTACGGGGAAACCGTAAACGTTGATTGCCGTCGTCGATTCCGAGCCGTTAATGAAATAGACGTAACCGCCTTTTTCTACAACGAAACCGCCGTTGGACGACACTTCGTCGTTAAGTTCCATTGCCGCATCATATTCCGCTTTGGTTTCTTCGCCCAAATAGAATACGCTGTCTTCGCTGCAACCCGTCAACGCAAAAGCCGAAACACTCAACGTCAACGCCGCTGCAAGAGAGAGAATTTTTGTTCCTTTCTTCATGGATAAGGACTCCTTACTTATAAAATAATCGGTGCGTGTTGCGCAGGCAAATTTTTCATCGGGAAATACCCCCTTTAAATCACTTTTCGCCTTTTGCGCGCATAGACCGACACTATTAACGCATATTCTATTATATATCAATTTGTCAATTAAAGCAATCGAAAATGCCTGTGTTTTCGTGAATTTTGCTTGAAAATTTTTATATTTTTGGAGGTTTTTTTGCATGGAACCCTTCGGGCTCTTCAATTTACTCAAATCTTTACTGCCACAGACGGAAAATCAAGCCCAAAATCAAGCGCAAAACCCCGAAGAATCGTCGGGCAATTTTGCCCCTCCGCCGTCGCAAATAAGCGCAACGCAAACCACGGAAAACAGCTCCCCGTCCCCCACGGAAACAACGTCTTCCTCCATACCCGTATCCCAACAAAACGCCTTTTTGAGTTTTGTAAATCGCCACGAGGAACGAAAAAGAAATATAAAAAAAATGGAAACGCCAAAATAGCGTTTCCATAATTTTTGATTTTGCTCGAACTCGGTCGAGAGATTATCTCTTCGAGAACTGAGGAGCGCGACGAGCTTTCTTCAAGCCGTACTTCTTTCTTTCCTTTGCGCGAGGGTCTCTGGTCAAGAAACCTTCCTTCTTCAATGCGGGACGGCTGTTTTCTTCTGCTTCGAGAAGAGCGCGCGCGATACCCAAACGGATAGCGCCTGCCTGACCCGTGTAACCGCCACCGATTACGTTTACGATGATATCGTACTTGGATTCAACTTCCAAGAGCGCGATGGGCTGTTTTACGATATACTGCAACGTACCTTGGGGGAAATAATCCTCAAAAGCGCGGTCGTTGATAACGATCGTACCGTTGCCGCCAGGGATAAGACGAACACGAGCGATTGCCTTCTTTCTTCTGCCCGTACCCCAGAATTGAAGCTTCTTTTTAACGTTTGCTTTAGCCATAATTCTCTATCCTCTCCTTAGTCAACTTTGAGTTCTTCGGGTTTCTGTGCCGCGTGGTTATGCTCTGCGCCCTTGTAAACCTTGAGCTTTTTGAGCATCTGTCTGCCGAGACTGTTCTTGGGCAACATACCTTTTACTGCTTCGTAAACGGCAAGGTCGCTCTTTTCCGCCATCATTTTCTTATAGGAAATTTCTTTCAGACCGCCGATGTAACCGGTGTGATATCTGTAGAATTTATTTTCCAACTTTTTACCGGTAAGCACCGCTTTGTCGGTGTTTACGACGATTACGAAATCGCCGGTATCAACGTTGGGAGTGTAGGTAGGTTTGTTTTTACCGCGAAGTACGGATGCAACACGGCTTGCAAGACGTCCAAGGGGAACGCCTGCCGCATCGACAACGTACCATTTTCTTTCAACCGATTCAGCTTTCGCCATATAGGTCTTCATAATATGTTACTCCTTGTATCGTGTATATTTTTTCTTTTTCATATTTCTTTTGCGAAGTTTCCAGTTTTCCTTGCAACCGCGTTCAACTAACGGGGAAAAACGTGATTTTAAAAGGGTTTCCTTGAACTTGCCTATTTATTGTAGTATGAAAAGAAATTTAAGTCAAGCTGTTTTGCAAGCGTTTTTTGAACTTTTTTTATTTTTTTGCAACTTTTTTTTAAATTTTTTCATTTTCCCGATTTTTAAGGAAAAGCCCTTGTATTTTTTTGCTTTCGCATTGCATTTTTTCTGTTTTACCCGCCTTTTTATCCATTCTTTTGCTTGTGGTTTTGTCTGCGTTTTTGTCTGCTCTTTTGCCCGCTCTTTTTTCGCCCTCCCCCTTTCCATATATATAATATATAGAGCGCATCGCCACAAACAAAAAAAGCCGACGGTTTTTCCGTCAGCCCTTTTTTAATTTTACCGCCATGCAAAAACGCCCATTTTGCATTTCATACCGAAAGGGTATTTCACATGCGTTAGCATATTTCACACGCCAACGGCGCATTTCATTCCCCTTATTCGCCCTTATATCCCCAAATCACGGGACGGCTATCGGGATTCCAATATGTATCCCACCCGCTGGGTTGACTTTCTGCCTCGCAATATATCGTCAAGCTACTGCAAAAAGAGAACGCATTTTTGCCGATGCTCGTCACGCTATCGGGAATTACAATTTCCGATAAGCTATTGCAACCAAGGAACGCATAATAATCAATGCTCGTTATTTGACTGTTTTCTCCAAACGTCACGCTCGTCAAATTATCACAAGACCAGAACGCTTGGAAACCAATACTCGTCACGCTGTCGGGAATTACAATTTCCGATAAGCTACTGCAACCAATGAACGTATTAGAACCGATACTCGTCAATTGACTGTTTTCTCCAAACGTTACGCTCGCCAAGCTACCGCAATTAGAAAACGTGCCGTCACCAATACTTGTGACACTTTCGGGAAGTTCTATACTTGTCAAGCTGTTGCAATAACCGAACGCACCGCCAATACTTGTTACTTGACTGTTTTCTCCAAATATTACACTCGTCAAATTATCGCATTCATAGAACGCATTCCCACCAATACTCGTCACGCTGTCGGGGATTACAATTTCCGTCAAACTACTGCAATAACCGAACGCACTCTCACCAATACTCGTCAATTGACTGTTTTCTCCAAACGTTACACTCGTCAATTTACCGCAATAATAAAACACATCACCGATACTCGTTAAGTGGCTGTTTGCACCAAAGGTTACACTCGTCAAATTGCAGCAATAATAGAACACCCTTTTACCGATACTCGTTAATTGACTATTTTCTTCAAAGGTTACACTCACCAAATTATAGATATTCGCGAACGCCAAATCACCGATACTGGTAACTGTTTTAGGAATTACAATTTCCATCAAGCTATCACAACTATAGAACGCCTCTTCACCAATATCCGTTAATTGACTGTTTGCCCCAAACGTTACACTCGCCAAATTATCGCATTCATAGAACGCCTCTTCACCGATACTCGTTAATTGACTGTTTTCTTCAAACGTTACGCTCGTCAAATCTTTACAGTTATAGAACGCCTGATAACCAATACTCATGAGCGTTTTAGGCATTATAATTTCCGTCAAGCTGTTGCAATTGCGGAACGCTTTTTCACCGATACTCGTTAATTGACTATTTTCTCCAAACGTTACACTCGTCAAGCTATAGCATTTGTCGAACGCATTAGAATTGATTTTGTATCCTGCTGTAATAACCACTTTTTGCAGATTTGATTTCGGTAAATAAGAGATTGCTGTCGTAGGGCAAGTTACACTCGTCAAACTACTGCAGTCACGGAATGCATATTCGCCGATACTCATTGCCTTTTTAGAAATTACAATTTCCTCCAAGTTTTTACAATTAGCAAACCCATAATCACCGATTTTCGTTACCGAATCGGGGATTATAATTTCCGTTAAACCCTCACAATAACAGAACGCAGAATCACCGATACTCTCTACACCGTCGCCAAATTCCACACTCGTCAAACTACCGCACTTGCGGAATGCCAAACCACCGATGCTCGTAACGCTGTCTGGGATTACAATTTCCGTCAAGTTACTGCAACCGCTGAACGCCCTATCACTGATACTCGTTACACCGTCGCCCATTTCCACACTTGTCAAGTTTGCGCAATCTTCGAACGCCTGTGCACCGATACACGTAACATCGTCGGGGATTACAATTTTCGTCAAGCTATCGCAATCCCTAAACGCAGCATTATCTATCATGGTGACAGGCAATCCCTCATATTCATCAGGAATAACGATTCTAGCATCTTCGCAAGTTCCTTTGCTTACCGAATAAGCGTCACCGCTTTCATTTAATGTAAATTTCAATCCTTCGCTTGGTTTTTCTTTTCCGCAACTAGAACAAAAACCATCTACATAATTATGTTTTGCCGTGCCCTCGTCCGTCACTGTATCCGTTTCGCCACAACCATTGTCGCACTTCGCCGTCTTCGTTCCATCTTCCGTACACGTTGCGTTGTTGTCAGATACGTAATTCGTAAAACTACAACCTTTTGCCGTGCCCTCGTCCGTCACTGTATCCGTTTCACCACAACCATTGTCGCACTTCGCCGTCTTTGTGCCGTCTTCCGTGCACGTTGCGTTGTTGTCAGATACGTAATTCGTAAAACTACAACCCTTTGCCGAGTCTTCGTCCGTCACCGTATCCGTTTCGCCACAACCATTGTCGCACTTCGCCGTCTTTGTGCCGTCTTCCGTACACGTTGCGTCGTTGTTCGATACATAATTCGTAAAACTACAACCCTTTGCCGAGTCTTCGTCCGTCACTGTATCCGTTTCGCCACAACCATTGTCGCACTTCGCCGTCTTCGTTCCGTCTTCCGTACACGTTGCATCGCCGTTTGACACATAGCTAACAAAAGAATGCCCTAACTCGTCCACGTAATCCGCAACGTAGCTATCTCCGCAATCACAAGTATACGTTGTAAAACCCTGCTCCGTACAGGTAGGCGCAGTTACCTTTGCGGTATAATTGTGTTCATGCTCATTTTCCGAACTATCCTCTACGACATCGGACGAGCTATCTTCCACAACGTTGGACGAACTATCCTCTACAATAGACGAGCTACTTTCATCACTGCTGTCCTCTACCACAGCCGAACTGCTTTCACTATTGCTTGCGCCACCACTATTACTGCCGTTACCGTTATTATCACCTGCGCCACCGCACGCAACAAAACCCGCGCACAGCGCAAGGCAACCCAATACTGCCAACGTTTTTAAGAGTTTTCCCTTCATAACACGCTCCTAAAATAAATTATTTCCCCTTTATCTTACCACTTTTTCCCTTTGCCGTCAATAGATTTTTTATATTTCATATAAAATCTCCCACCGCCCTCTTCACTTTTCACTCTTACTTATTATTTTTTCAGATACGCTCGACTGCGGCTTTGCCTCCGCTCGGTATGACCGTACACCTTATTCCTCGCAATGACAGCGTGACGCTCCCCATAAAAACAGTTTTTCCGACAAACACCGCACAATTTCTTTTTTACCCCCTCGTTTTCATTGATTTTTTTAAAAAAATAGGGTATAATAAGTCCGCAATTAAAAAACCAATCTTTTTGGAGGACAACATTATGCCTTTGGTAACTACTACCGAAATGTTCAAAAAAGCGTACGAGGGCAAATATGCTATCGGCGCGTTCAACGTAAACAATATGGAAATGATTCAGGCTATCGTCGAAGCCGCTAACGAAGAGAAATCTCCCGTTATTTTGCAAGTTTCCGCTGGCGCAAGAAAGTACGCTAACCCCGTATACCTTCGCCACCTCGTGCAGGCTGCTGTGGAAACCAACGATATTCCCATCGCTATGCACCTCGACCACGGCGCTGATTTCGAAATCTGCAAAGCGTCTATCGACAGCGGCTTTACTTCCGTCATGATCGACGCTTCCTCCCACCCTTGGGAAGAAAATATCGCTATCACCAAGAAAGTCGTAGAATACGCGCACGACCACGGCGTTGTGGTTGAGGCGGAACTCGGCAAATTGGCTGGTATCGAGGACGACGTAAACGTAGCCGCGGCTGATGCGCAGTTCACGTCCCCCGACGAAGTACAGGATTTCGTTGCGGCAACGGGTATCGACTCCCTTGCAATCGCAATCGGTACGTCCCACGGCGCTTACAAATTCAAGCCCGGTCAGGACCCCAAGCTCCGTTTGGATATCTTGGAAGAAATCGGCAAGAGATTGCCCGGTTTCCCCATCGTTCTCCACGGCGCGTCTTCCGTTCCTCAGGACAAAGTTGCTATCGTTAACCAATACGGCGGTCACATGCCCGACGCTATCGGTATCCCCGAAAGCGAACTTCGCAAAGCGGCGCAGATGGCAGTTTGCAAAATCAACATCGACAGCGACCTTCGCGTAGCGTTCACGGCGGCTATCCGTAAGCATTACGCAGATTTCCCCGGTCATTTCGACCCTCGTCAGTACCTTGGCGACGCGCGCGCAATGATGAAGGAAATGGTTAAGCACAAGATTGTCAACGTGCTTGGCTCGGCTGGCAAAGCGTTTTAATTAACGCGCGCACGCGATATATAAATAGTGTAAAAACGGCTTTGGGCAATCCCCAGAGCCGTTTTGTTTTTTGTTTGTGTCATTGTCAAGATACGTCGCGAGATTGCCACGCCGTTTTTGCGCCTGTCATTACGAACGGAGCGCAAGCGAAGTGCGGTAATCTCGCAACAACGCCTCGCAATGACCTGCTTATACTATTCTGCAATAGGCAATTCATTCTCCTCGCACGTTCCAACTATACAACCCCGACAGGCGATACCCGTCCGTTTCGTCGTATCCGTTTGTCACGCTATACGTGCCGTAGAAAACCATACCGTCCGCCGCCGTCGTCAATTCTTCGTACCCGATTTCGCCTTTTTCGTTTGTCAGATAATATTCGGGGCGAGTTTGTACGTTTACTTTTTCCCCAATAATACACTCGCTTATGCGTAAGTAAAACTCAATCGCGCCGTTTTCGCTTACTTGACACCACAACGGGACCGTTTCCGCTTTTTGCGCAGTCACTGATACGATTTCGCCGTTCAATACATACGTTTCACTGGGATACGTTTCGTTAATTCGCAATTCGCCGGTATATTCAATGGTGAACGTATCCCCGGCAACGACTTCGCCGTGATCTTCGGGCAACTCAAAAAATAGCCTACTATCGTTATACAGCATATACGGTTTGTCTTGTATATGAAAACCGTAATCATACCCCGAGGTAACGGTATAAAAAGACGTTTTCGTCCCGCCGCTTTCGCTGCTGTTTCCATGATCCTTTCCGCACGCAGTCAAAGCAAACGCAAATCCTACGCACAATAAAAAGGCTGAAAATTTTTTCATACGTCTACCTCCTTGTCATTCTTTCAGGTACATAATAGCATACCACCACCCCCTTGTCAATATTTTTTGAAAATTTTGTTCGGTTTGTGTAAATTTGGCAAATCGTAAATATTTTTGCCAACTAATGCGCAAAATTATTGACGAATTGAAAAAAGTGTGCTAAAATGATATACGGACGAAATCGGGCAACCCAAAAATTCCGTCCAAAAAAGCACGAAACAAAATAATTTTTTCAAATATTGGAGGATTTACTATTATGGCAAACGTAAAAGTTGCAATCAACGGTTTCGGCCGTATCGGCCGTCTTGCTTTCAGACAGATGTTCGACGCAGAAGGTTATGAAGTAGTTGCTATCAACGACCTCACCAGCCCTTCCATGCTTGCGCACCTTTTGAAATATGACACGGCGCAGGGCAGATATAAGTACTGCGACAAAGTAACGGCTGACGACGAAGCTGGTACGATTACCGTTAACGGCAAGACCATCAGAATCTATGCAGAAAAAGACGCTGCAAACTGCCCTTGGGGCGAATACAACGTTGACGTTGTTTTGGAATGCACCGGTTTCTACTGCTCCAAAGCAAAGTCCGAAGCGCACATCAAAGCTGGCGCTAAGAAAGTTGTTATCTCCGCTCCCGCTGGTAACGACCTTCCTACCATCGTTTACAGCGTAAACGAAAAGACGCTCACGAAGAACGACACGATCATCTCCGCGGCTTCCTGTACGACCAACTGCTTGGCTCCTATGGCTAACACGCTTAACAAGTTGTCCAAGATTAAGAAAGGCTACATGACCACGATTCACGCTTACACGGGCGACCAGATGGTTTTGGACGGTCCTCATCGTAAAGGCGACCTTCGTCGTGCGCGCGCTGCTGCTGCAAACATCGTTCCCAACTCCACGGGCGCAGCAAAGGCTATCGGTTTGGTTATCCCCGAACTCAACGGCGTACTTGACGGTTGCGCTCAGCGTGTTCCCGTTCCCACCGGTTCGCTTACCCAGCTCGTTGCTATCTGCGAAGGCGAAGTTGACGCGGCTACGGTAAACAAGGCAATGAAAGACGCTGCTTCCGCATCGTTTGGTTACACGGAAGAAGAACTCGTATCCTCCGATATCATCGGTATCACCTACGGCTCGTTGTTCGACGCAACGCAGACGAAGTGCATGCCCATGGGCGATGGCAACACCCTCGTTAAGGTTGTTTCCTGGTACGACAACGAAAACTCCTACACCAGCCAGATGGTTAGAACGATTAAGTACTTCGCAGAACTTTAATCTCAGGAGTTTCGGCATCACCGAAAAATTATCCCGACGGAAAATTCCGTCGGGATTTTTATATCAAAAAAATCTTTTCGTCGCGACACGTCCCACACTTGAACGACTTTCCATTGCCCTTTTTCTAAAAAACTCTTGCCTTTTTTCGTAGAGCGTGCTATGATAATGCCAACAAAGTTTCAAGGAGCTTTTTATGGAACAAACCTTCGGCGCTTTTTTGGCAGAACGCAGAAAAGCCAACAACTTAACCCAGCGCGCCCTCGCTGAACAGTTATTCGTCAGCGAATCGGCTGTGAGCAAGTGGGAAAAGGACGTCGCCCGCCCCGACATCTCTCTGTTGCCGAAATTGTCGACAATTTTGGGCGTGAGCGAACACGAGCTTATCACCGCGAGCATTGATACCGACGCGCGGACGGAAAAGAAACAGGCAAAACGTTGGCGCGCTCTCACCTTTACTTGGCGGTTATTTTTTCTATTTGGATACGGCATTGCATTGCTCGTATGCTTTATTTGCAACCTTGCCATTGACAAACGGTTGGATTGGTTTTGGATTGTCTTTTCCTCCCTTTTGTTGGCGGCGACCTTTACCAATACACCGCGATATATCAAAAAATACCGCTTGGCGCTCATACCGCTGTCGCAATTTGGAGCGCTTGCGCTGTTGCTGTTGACCTGCGCTTTGTACAATGGGGACGTCAGCTGGTTACCCACGGCACTGCTTTCCGTTTTACTGGGGCTTACCGCAATTTTCTTCCCGATTTGCATAGCAAAATATCCAATTTTTGAAAAGGTGCGGAAGTTTGGCGACTTTATTTCCGTCGGCGTAGTTTTTGTTGTGCTAAATCTCCTTTTAATCACGTGCGATTTCTATTCGCTCGGCAACGGGTATATGGATAAGCATTGGTATTTGCAAATTGCCCTGCCCATTGTTTGTGTATGCTTTGCAATTTTGCTCGTGCTTATGAGCGTGCGCCTTTTAAAAACAAATCGCTTTATAAAAACGGGAATTATCTTTTCTCTTTTGGAAATCTTTTTATACGTTATCCCACGTTTTATTAAGACGAAAAGTCCTATCTGGGCGTTAGAATTAGAACAATGCAACCCCTTCAACGCGGATTTTTCCGTTTGGACGGTGGCAAACGATATGATTGAAAAGAACGTACATTGTATCGTTTTCTTATCCTTGCTCTTGTTGGCTCTTATTTTCCTTGCAGTCGGCATTATCCGCGCCGTCAAAAACCACGCTAAAAATAAGTAAATTTTACGGATAAAATAACAACACCCCCGTGGACATGTCTAATCCACGGGGGTGTTTTGTCGTTTTTAATCTCTTCTTCTGTTGCCGAAAAGCATCATTACCCACAGCGCAAATCTAAGGAAATAAATGAGCGAAGTTAGCAACGAGGCTACGTACGTCATCGCCGCCGCAGACAGCATTTTTTCTGCCGCAGGCAATTCCTCTTCCGTTAAAATTCCCTCGGAAACGAGCAGCTTTTTCGCCCGACGGCTCGCGTCGAATTCCACGGGTAAGGTCACAAGCAGGAACACCGTCGAAAGTCCGTACAACGCCACGCCCGCCATCGCCAAATAAAAACCGACGTCCGAATTTTTCGTGTTCGTCACAAACACGTCCAAAATCAAACCGAGCAACACCAAAGGAAACGCCAATCTGCTACCGATATTGGTCACGAACACCAAACCGTTGCGAATTTTGTAGGGGATATACCCCTTCTTTTTTTGTACGGCGTGCCCGACCTCGTGCGCAGCGACCGCGCAAGCGGCAATACTATCGTGCCCGTATACCCCTTCCGAAAGGTTGATTATCCGCTTTTTAGGGTGATAATGGTCGGAAAGTCTACCGTGCACTCTGCCCACTTCGATATCGCGGATATTGCTCGCGCGGAGCAACCGCACCGCCGTATCCCGCCCCGTCATACGCGAGCGAGTAGGATAATGGTTGTATTTGTTGTAAGCGCGATGCAATTTACTGCTCGCAACCCCACTGATAACGGCGCATACCAGCATGCACCCCAGCGAAATGATATAATATTCCAAAAACATTTTTGCCTCTTTGGGCATCGAGGTCTTACCGCAAATCAACGCGCGATAACCCCCCGTCCCCCTACTATTTACTTTATTTATATATAGTATAACCGCTTTTTATGCTTTTTAATCCAATGAAGTCAAAAACCTTTAAAGGTCAATCGAAAAAGGATAAAGCTCCGATTTAGACACCCCGCGGTCCTTCGCCGCCCGCTTTAACGCTTCCTTTTTATCCAACCCCGCCGCCATATAATGCTGAATATGCTCCCGTTCGCTAAGCGCGTTTAGGGGGCTTTCCTTTTCTTCCGCGCCACCGACAATCAACACGTATTCTCCGCGTTTTTCGCCCGCCAACCCCTCTGCAAGGGTAAAATTTTTCGCCTCTTCGTGAATTTTGCTAATCTCACGCACCGCGCACGCGGGCCTATCCCCGAACACCTCGTACATCGCCTTGATATCCTTGTCCACGTCTTGGGGCGCAGAGTGGAACGCCAGCGTCAAATCGCTGTCTTTATACCTTTCAAGGAGCTCCTTTTTTTCGCCTTGCTTTTCGGGCAAAAACCCAATAAACGCGAACCGTCCCGCGGGCAACGCCGACAAAACGAGCGCCGCCACAAAAGCGCAAGCGCCGGGAATCAGCGTATACGGCTCCCCGTTATCACGCAAATATTTGCATACGATGTTGCCGGGGTCGGACACCACGGGCGTGCCTGCATCGGACACCACCGCTACCTTTTCCCCACGCCGAGATGCCGCCAAAATCTTTTCCGCGGCTTCCGTTTCGTTAAATTTATGGCACGACTGCAACGGTTTTTTGATTTCGTACGCGTTCAAAAGCTTAATCGTATGCCGTGTATCTTCGCAAAAAATCACGTCCGCCTCTTTCAGCGTTTCCAACGCGCGCAAAGTTATGTCTTTCAAATTGCCAATCGGCGTCGCTACAAAACTAATCATATCCACTCCTCATCTATTGACTATCGTTTCCAAAATCTCACACGACGGCTTGCCGCCCTTTACCCCTTCTATCATCACCAAATAGGGTTTCGTTGCGACCCGTCCCCCCACAAATTGAATTTTTTTCACTTCAATATGCTCTTCGTGCAGAGTATAACAAACCTCTGCCAATCTATCGGCCCTATGCAACATACAAATTCTACCGCCAAACTTCAAGGCATAGGACGCCGCGCGGGCAATCTCTTGCAACGTGAGCGTAATTTCCTTACGGCAAACGGCTTTGTCATAATCGTCGTTTTCAAACCCCGTCCCCGCCCTTTCGTAGGGTGGATTGCACAAAATCAGCGAAAACTTCTCGTGATACGCCTTGTCAAGCTCTTGCAACTTTCCGTTGACGACAGAAAAATTGCCAAATCGGTTATATACCGCCGTTTTTTCCGCCAAAGCGCAAAGGGGTGCTTGCATTTCAAACAAAGTTACGGGCATATCGGGGGCTTTGTCCTTATTCAGCGCATAAAAATGGAATCCGACGATACCGCTCCCTGCGCAGAAATCTGCCACCACGTCCCCCTTTTTCCATCTCGCAAAGCGGGACAAAAGAACCGAATCGGAGGTAAAACGGTACAGACGGGTATCTTGCACGATTTTTAGCCCGTCTATAAGCATATCTTCCAAAACTTCGTATTTGCCCAAAACAACGTCGCCGTTCATATCCGTCCCTCCTTTTTATTAGTATACCATTTTTTGTCTGCAAAGTCAATACCGCAACCCCCTTTCGCATATTTTTCTCGCCAAACACACAATCTGTTTGTGTGAATACCTTATCTAACGCTTTACAACAAAATTTGGACGAAATCAAAAGGCGTCTGCCCTCCGAAGATATTCTTACTTACGCTTTCTCCATGTCGGATAACACCGCTTGCGCCATCGTGTACGCCGACGGCGTGGTCAACAAACAGCTCTTGGGCGATCTCATCGCCCGTCCGCTCTCCCGCCTTTCTTTGCCAAAAACACAGAAAAGTGGGGGGACGGGGGATAAAAACGCCGATAAAATCAGCAAAACAAACGCCAAAACAACCGACAAAAGCGACAAGGAAAATTCGTCACAAGCGAATTCCTCGGAAAAAGAGTTTTTAGAAAAGGCGTTACTTTTTCCAGAGCTGAAAACCGCCGACGATTTTACAAAAGCGGAAAAGGAAATTTTGGACGGCAACAGCCTTTTGCTCGTGGACGGCGTGGCGCAAGGCTTTATCGTGGGCGCAAAATTGCTCCCCAACCGCGCCGTTATGGAACCGCCCACCGACGTCACGGTCAAGGGCCCGCGCGAGGGCTTTATCGAGGACGTGAAAACGAATATGTCCCTTGTCCGAAAGCGTTTAAAAACCCCCGCTTTGCGTTTTGAAACGGTGCGTGTGGGCAAGCGCTCGGACACCGCCGTTACCCTTTGCTACCTCGACGGTATCGTGGACGAAAACGTGAAAAATTCCGTCAAAAAACAGCTCGACGGTATGCAAATTGACAACGTACCCGATTCGTCGTATATCGCCGCTATGCTCTCCCCGCGCAAGCATTCTATTTTCCGCACAGTCGGCACCACGGAAAAACCCGACGTGTTTACAGCGAAACTTTGCGAGGGCAGAGTAGGACTGATTGTGGACGGCTCGCCCATTGCCCTTACTATGCCTTATATTTTAACGGAAGATTTGCAGAGCAGCGAAGATTATTTTATCTCGCCGTTCGCCGCCACGTCCTTTCGGTTTTTGCGGTGCATTGCTCTGTTCATTGCGATACTGCTCCCCGGCTTTTACGTCGCGGCGCAGTTGTATAAAATCCAACTTCTACCCCTCGGTCTGACCTTGACCATCGCAAGTAGCGTACGCGATTTGCCCCTTTCGCCAAGCCTGGAAATGTTCGTCGTTCTACTTCTGCTTGAAATCCTAAAAGAGGCAAGCATCCGTATGCCAAAATACGTGGGCATGTCCCTATCCGTCGTCGGCGCGCTCGTACTCGGCGAAACGGCGGTGTCCGCGGGCTTTTTATCCACACCCGCCATCATCATCGTCGCCTTTTCGGGTATTTGTCTGTACACCGTGCCCAACTTCGTAGAAACGGGCAGTTTGCTTCGTTGGCTTTTTCTTCTCGTCGCAGGCAGCCTTGGAACGCTAGGTATCGTCATCTTCGCGGCGTTTATCCTCATCTATCTCGTCTCCGCGGACGCCTTCGGCGCGCCCATGCTCGCCCCCTTTTCCCCTCTTGTTACCCACGATTTACGGGATACAGTCGTCAAATACGACATGTTTTCCCTCACCGACAGGCCGAGATTGTTTCACGTGAAAAACAAAACGCGTTTTCGTCCGCCAAATGCCGACGCAAAATAAAAACCCCTAGGGACATATCCTAACGAACAGCCCTAAACTGAAAAATTGCGCACAATAAAATTCAAAGGAGTATTACCGCTTTGCAATCCCAAAAAACCGTTGCGTATCCCAGCGCCCCCAATCAAAATCAAACCGTTTTGCCCCGCCAAGTAGCCTTCGCGGCCGCCTTTTTATTACCCATAGGCAAATTCTTGGAGGCTCCCTCCCTTTTGGCGCGCTATGCTAAGGGAGACTTGCTTCTGCCTGCGCTTATCCGCTTTTTCATAGAGGCATTGGTCTTAACAGCGGTCCTTTTTGCCGCCACGCGTAGCGAAAAAACCTTGTCCGAACGTATAAACGCAACTTTGGGCAAGTGGTCCGCGCTCGTCTATGCGCTGTTCGCAATATACTACCTCTTTGCCGTCTTATTGCCGATTTTGGATTTGGAAAAATTCGCTTACGCCGCATTTTTCGATACCGCTCCCACAATCTTTTATTTCGCCGTTTTCTTTCTATTTTCCGCTTTTTTCGCCGCCAAGGGCATTAAAACCGTTGGACGAGTCGCCGATCTTTGTCTGTTTTTGTTTTTGTTACCCTTTTTAGCGTTGATTGTGATGTCCTTTACCGACACCGATTTTTCTCACCTTCTCCCCTTTTTCGGCACGAAATTTTCAGGCACCGTGCAAAGTATTCGCGTTACGTCCCCCCACTTTTCGGACGTAGCACTTCTTTTGCCATTGATCGCAAACTGTCGCTTTACACAGCCGAAGAAACAAAAAAATGCGCCTAACACCGATAATATCAAGGGCGGAAAGCCTATTTTACTCGGCTATGCCGTCGGCGCGTTACTCACCCTGCTTTTCTTCGCCGTTTTCTATGCCGTTTTCAGTTCTCTTGCCCCGCGCGAGCATTACGCCTTTTCAAAAATAGCGCAATATTTCCCCGCATTAGAAGTCATTGGACGGGTGGATTTGCTGTTGGTGTACCTACTGACGGTGGTTTTGTTTTTCTATACTTGCCTGCCTATCCATTACGCAACGGGTTGCATCGCAAAAGTCTTTTGCATACAGCGCCGCACGTGGATTTCCGCCCTAATCAACGTAGCCCTTTTTCTTTTCGCCCTCTTTTGCAACCGGCTTTACAACACCTTTTACCTCGTCATCGCTAACCGTCTTGCCCCCGTTTTTTGGCTAATTGCAGATCTTCTCCCCCTCTTTCTGCTTTGTCTACCAAAACAGAACAATTTTACCCCTCGTCCCCCCACGTCCGATAACGCGCGCACCACACGTCGCTCGACAAAAAAAGCAAAAAAGGAGCCCCAAAATGCATAACGTACACACGCGCAACACCGTGCGCTATTACATTTTAATCGTCGCCGTCCTTGCCTTTTTATTTTTTTCCAACGATTTCGGGCTGACCGACGTACAAAAAACCGCCATCGTTATGGCGGTCGGGGTGGATAGAGAAGAGGACGAGTTCATCTTAACCTCGCAAATCGCTCTGCCTCAATCTTCCAAGCAGGGGAACGCGTCACAGGCAGTACAACTCGTCAGTCGTGGAAAAACCGTCGCCGAGGCGTTTGAGCAAATCAATGCAAAAACCGGCTGGTATCCCAAACTCGTGTTTTGTAAGCTCATTATTTTAGGGGATAAAACAGCGCAACAAAACGTTTTTGACGCGCTCGACTACTTTTTATTGGACGAATATCTCACGGACGGGTGCTTGGTGGCAACCTGCGACGGGCTCGCCAAGGACCTACTCAACACAACCGCCCTCGTCGACCCGTCCAGCTCCCTTGCCATGACCAAGGTCCTCTCCTCGCACGCCCAACGGGTAGGCACGGTACTCCCCACGACCTTGCGCGAGTTTTCCGCCGACTATTTTAGTGACAGCAAGAGCGGCTATCTCCCTATTTTGAAAACAGAGCCACAACAAGAAAAAATCGGTAAAAGTGGGGGGACGGGGGATAAAAACGCGCAAAACGCTTCGCAAGATAGCCAAAGCGAACAAAGCGATTCATCCTCGGAAGACAGCGCCCAGGAAAGCTCGGGCGGGGGCGCAGATAGCTCTTCGTCTAACAGCTCGCAAGAGGGAGCAAAAAGCGGGCAAAACACCGACAAACCTGTATTCAGCGCGCAAGAAACAGCGTTATTTGTGGCAGGCAAACGCGTCGGCACGCTGACAGCGGAAGAAACCTTCGCCTTTAACGCCGTAAAAAACGAACTGCGCCTTGCGTCCTATTCCGTCGAGGAGAAAAACGGGTACTGTACCCTTTCCGTCAAGAAAAATAGCCCAAAACGTAAATTGACCGTGGGCAAGGACGGGAGCGCAAATTTCAAAATCGAGCTGACGATGACGGCGGGACTGTTAGACAATTCTTCAGCGCTGCCCTTAGAGGAACTTTCCGATTTCGGCGACGTACCGGGCGGTGTTTTTGCGGCTGCGGAAAAAAAGCTCAGCGGGGAAATCAAAACCCTCTTTGAAAAGACTAAGGCCCTTGGTTGCGACATTTTCGGCGTACAAGAACTCCTTGTCAAATACGAAAAACGCGCCCTGCACCGCTTCAAGGACAAATTGCTTTCCAGCACCACCCTCACCGTGGACGTCTCCTTCCAAAATATCCGCTAACCCAAAAAACGGCTAAGCAAAAAAAGCATCATAGCGCCTTTTCCCATCTCCAAAAAGGGTTATCCACGGGGCGAAAAGTTATCCACATCCCCACGGTTTGTCCTTAAAAATTGCATTTACAAGAAAACTCGCATTTTGTCGCGCGTTGTCGAAAAATACGATTATAAATTCATACTGTATATAAAAAATCAAGGTTATCCACCATAATAGTGGATAAAAAGGGGTTGTCCACCTTGCAAAATTGCCTTTTGTGGATAACTGTGTTAATTTCTTTCAAATAATTTTGGCTCTTTTTTCTAAAAATAGTCTTAATCCCTTTATTTAAGCGGGTTTTTCTTGTGGATAACTTTTTCCACTTTGTCTTTTTATCGTTGAATTTTTGCTTTTTTTCGGTGGATAAATGCGCAAGAAAAGGACAATTGTGGATAAGATTCGCACACTCATAGAAGAAAATCCACAAAAAACCGCCATTTTATCCACAAACATACGTTCTTTTTGTATCTTTTCAGAAAGTTATCCACTTTTGCATAGGCAGAATAAATGTATAAACCACCAATTTTGCGGTTCTTGTTTTGCGATTTCTTTAACGATATCACAACTTTTGGCGCAAAAAAAGAGCAGAAAAGTATCCGCAGAATTTGCCTTTTCTTATAAAAAAGCCCCCTACAAACAGGGAGCTTTTTGCTTTTTTCCGTTGTAAAACACTTTTTTCGTTTACAGTAACAATCCAATCAACCACACTATCGGGTTGTATTTTGAAAGGAATCCGACGAGCATGCTGTTATCGATTGCGCTGTTTATCGCCGATATCGGGAACAGCGACAAAACCGCCAACACAGAACTGACCAAGAGCGTAAACCCCAAAAAACCAGCAAACGCGCCAAGCAACGTGTTTGTTGCGTCCAATATTTTTATCTTTTCCGCCGTTTTTTCCAAGGCACCCTTTGTCAGTCTAAGCAACAATTTTACCGCAACAAAAATGATAATACCGCTAAGAAGAACACTCGCCAGCTTTGCCGTCAAATAGCCAACAGCCTCCGCCAACATCACGCCCTCTGGCGCGCCCTTCGACATTTTCAAGACAAGCCGAGCCAAAATGGCAGAAACCCCGCTGTTTTTCAACGTCGCGACCGAGCTCCCACCAACGACGGGGGCATTAAACCCGTCCAAACGCATAAACAGCTTTGTAAAGCCTTTATACATGGCGCCACGCAGACCAAACAACCCGCCCGTCAAGAAAACAAACGCTTTCGCAAAAAAGACCGCGACCAAAAACGCGACTATCGTCGAGAAAAACCCAAACAGACAATCAATAAATCCGCGTTTACTGCAATAGACGACGTATCCTATCAGCACAACCGCCAAAACAACGTCTACGAGATAATTCGTCCATTGCATTGCGCAAAGATTTTGCAAAAACATGCTCCCTCCTATCCGCGCGCCCACACGCCACGCTCCTATTCTTCCCGCTTACTACGCCCATTATACCATAAAGTAAGCTCCTTTTCAAGCCCATGCCCACTATTTTTTTTAATTTTTTCCCCAAATCCTTCCGCCTCGCCGTTTAAGAGGCAAGGCCTTTGGCAATACTTGTCTTTGTATATGCGCGTATACGCGCCAAAATATAAAAAGGGGGTTCGCTATGGAATACGCTTTTCACGTTTATAACAGGCTCGCCGCGGACGGCGCGACAATGTCTTTGCACCGACTTTTGGACAACGCATATTTCCGTAAAAAACATAAAACGAGGGGGGACGGTACGCAATCAAATGCAAATTTAGGCGCGCGAGCCACCTCGCAAGCAACCGCGCAAATAGACACAGAAATAGGACCGCAAGAAGACAGAAATTCGGCATTTGAAAGGACGAAAAAAAGCCTTTGCTGTACCCCCGTCCCCCCGCCAATCATCGTTTGCGTGGGGAGCGACCTCGCCATCGGCGACAGCCTTGGTCCAATTACGGGTTCAATGCTACAATATAAAACGCAGGGGTTAAACACCTTCATCTACGGCACTCTCTCCTCGCCCATCACCGCCAAGGAAATTGGCACTCTCCGCGCGTTTTTGCGAGAAACGCATCGCGACAACCAAATCCTTGCCATCGACGCCGCCGTCGGCGATAAAGGGGATATCGGGCTGATAAAATTGAGCGACACCCCTCTGCTCCCAGGCGCAGGCGCAAACAAAAAGCTCGGCGCAGTCGGAGACGTGTCGATTATGGCGGTGGTTGCGGAAAAATCGATTGGGAATTACGGACTGCTCAACACCACCCGCCTAAATCTCGTCTATACAATGTCCGAAATCATTTCCGACGCCGTCGCAGCCCTTCTTTGGGAACGTTGCTCCGCTAAGAACAGCCGTTTACAGCAAAATGCGTGCGATTTATAATTTTGAAAAAATGGATTGTATCAGGTAAAAAAGCCTTGACAGCCTTTTGTCGGCGTGTTATAATAACAAAACAAGGAAGGTTTTCGGAAAACACTTCCTCATAAAAAAACCGAGGTACAATCTAATGAAGAACTTTTTTTCGACAAGACGTCTTTGCCGCGCGGGGGTAATCTCCGCTTTGTACGTGGTGCTGACGTACGTGTTTGCGCCTGTTGCCTTCGGACCGTTACAAATCCGTCCCGCAGAGGCGCTTTGTATTTTACCGTTGTTTTACGGCGAAGCAATCCCTGCGCTGTTCGTTGGCTGTGCGCTGTCCAACTTGATTTCTCAGTACAGCGTTTTCGACGTCCTTTTCGGCTCACTCGCCACCCTTTTAGCGGCGCTTGGCACCTATTTTATGGGCAGAATTTTCAAAAAGCACCCTATACGTATCACGTTGGGCGGTATTTTTCCCGTTTTACTTAACGCGCTGATTATTCCCGTCGTTATCGTAATTATCTTTGGTGATACGGGCAATTATTCGTCTGCCGTTGTCGCATATTTTATAAACGTAGTAACCATCGGCGCAACGGAGTGTCTTTGGGTATATGCGCTCGGCGCACCTCTTTATTTTCTTATTTTGCGCCTGCGCAAACGGAAATTGGCGATATTTTTATAACTGCATTTCTACGATTTTCCCCATACAAAAAAGCGACCTAAAAAGGTCGCTTTTTTATTTCGTTACGATATGTCTTGGGGGGTTTTTTACTTTTTTGGCTTTTCTTTATGGCTTTTTCGCCGACCGAAAAAGTATTTTGCAAGCGCCGCGCCGATAATAATTACGTAACCGATTACGCTGAGATAATCGGGGAATTCCGCAAAGAAAATCACGCCCCAGAGCGCGGTAAAAAGCACCTGCGAATAGTCGTATACAGAAATTTCTTTTGCGGGCGCGTGCGCGTATGCCGCCGTCACGGAGAATTGCGCTCCGCTTGCCGCGCAGCCTGCAAGCAATAGCCACACAACCTGCTCCCAGGTCATAGGTTGAAATTGAATAATCACGATTGGCAAAATCGCAATGCATGAAAAAACTGAAAAGAAGAAGACGATAAAAGGCCCACGTTCTCCATGATTGGACAATAAACGGACAAACGTATACGCCATGCCTGCGCCCAAACCGCCGACCACACCGACAAGCGCGGGGAAAAAATCCGATATCTCAAAGGACGGTTTTACGACAAACAACGCGCCTCCAAACGCCACACCGACGAACAGCAAATCAAGCACGCTTGCCTTTTCCTTCAATATCCAAATCGAAAAAATCACCGAAAAGAAAGGAGCGAGCTTGTTTAAAATGGACGCGTCCGAAATATTCATTCTGTCAATCGCATAAAAATTGCCAATAATCCCCACCGTCCCGACAATCGAGCGCAGTAAAAGGGGGACGAGGCTCCCTTTTTGCATCTTGAACGAACCGCTTTTCGCCACCAAAACAAACCCAGCGACAGCGGCGACGGCGTTTCGGAAAAACGCCTTTTGGAAAGTGGGCAAATCGCCCGCTTTTCGTACGCATACGCTCATCAGCGAAAAACAAAACGCCGAAATCACGATATACACCACGCCAAGCCACGGTTTTTTCGCTTTCGTTTCCGTATTCAGTTTTTCCTGTTCCAAGCGCGTTTCCATACTACTATTATACTCCGCTTTTTTAAAAAAGTAAACCAAAAGCCCCCGATACGTATCGAAATCACTTCATTTTTTCACAAAAAAACCCGAGTTCCGCAGAGGGAAGTCGGGGTTTTGTTTTCATCCGCTAATTTTTACGCGTTGGGATAAACGCTTGCTTGTTTTCTGTCTTTGCCCAATCTTTCATAACGAACGATACCGTCAACGAGCGCGAAAAGCGTGTCGTCCTTACCGATACCAACGTTCGTACCGGGATGAATCTTCGTGCCTCTCTGGCGAACGAGGATATTCCCTGCGAGAACAGCCTGGCCGTCGCTACGCTTCACGCCAAGTCTTTTCGCTTCGCTATCTCTACCGTTGTGGGAAGAGCCGGTACCTTTTTTATGAGCGAATAAACTGATAAAAATCATTTTTATTTCTCCTTAAAAATCAAATTTTTTGCCGCCGCGCTTTATATTCCTATTTATAAAGGGGCGAGGTCTTGTGCCAAAAGCCGAATTTTTCGTGTTCTCAAAAATTAGAGCTCGATTTTTTCAACTTTAACTGCCGTGAAGGGCTGTCTGTGGCCCTGCTTCTTACGTTCGTTCTTCTTAGCTTTGTACTTGAAGACGATGATTTTCTTCGCCTTGTCCTGCTTAACGACCGTAGCGGTAACCTTTGCGTTTTCAACTTCCGCGCCGGCCTTGATACCGTTTTCGTCAGCAACCATCAGAACTTTAAAGCTAACGGTGTCGCCTTCCGCTGCGTTGAGCTTTTCCACTCTTACAACGTCGCCTTCCGCAACTTTGTACTGCTTGTTGCCGTTATCGATGATAGCGTACATAAGATTTTACCTCCTCTTTCCAGTCTCGAAGATACCCAAGGCGCAGGATTTTTCCGTCCGTTACCGCGCATTTTGCGTGGTTTTTACAAAAAAATCGCTGACTTAAAAAGCCCGTTTCTATCGGCTCGACTATCACTATACCACAAAGTTTTGTTTTTCGTCAAGTGTTTTTGCGTGTTTTTTGCATATTTTTCCTTTCTTTTCGGCCTTTTTTAAATATTTTTCTTGTAAAAACATATTTTTTCGGTATAACGTCCAAACTATTTTTGTGCGGCGCAGCCGCCGAAAGGAGACAACGAATTTATGGAAAACAACGCTCGCAAAAAATCGGTGGAGGTGCTTTCGGAAATTTACCGCAACGCGCACCTTGCTTTGCAGTCGATCTCGAACATCTTGCCCGCCGTCGAAAACGAAGAAATCAAAAACGAACTCTTACGCCAGCACGAGGAATACGAACGATTTTCTGCCAAAGCCGCGCAGCTTGCGCGCGATCTCGACGCCGAACTTAAAGAACCCAACCCTATGAAAAAAATGATGATGTGGGGCTCTATCAAGATGAGCACGCTAACCGACAATTCCCCATCGCATATCGCGGACATGATGTTGCAGGGTACCGTGATGGGGATTTCTGCTCTGCGCACCTCCGCGGGGGATATTAACCGCGAAAACAGCGACGCCGTTTGCGAGCTTTTGCACGAGATGATACAAGCGGAAGAAGAGTTTGAAAAAATTTGGAAAAAATATCTTTAAGTTTTATAAACAAAAGGACAAGGCGCGGACATGTTCCGCGCTTTTTTTACCCCTTTCTTGTCTATAAGCCGCGATATGCTCTAAGGGAAATCTTTTTTTGCTCTTTTTGCATATTCTCGCAATTACTTTTCGCGCAAACCTTTACATTTTCAAAAATTTGTGTTATAATAGTATAAGAGGAAGTATGCGCGCGCCTTTGTGGCAAAACCTGTTCGCAAGCTTTTATAAAAAGGGAAAACCATGCAACAACTCTTACAGCAAACGCAATCGTATACATTGCTCAAATCGGAGGGGGCGGAAGGTCGCTTGTCCCATGCGTATTTGTTGCATTTTGCCGACGCGGAAAACCTGCGTTTAGCGCTGAAAGAGTTTGCAAAAATTTTGCTTGATTGCGACACGTCTGCCACCCTTTCGCAAAAACGTCGCGCAAACCTTATTGACGAAGAAAACTTTTCCGACTGTCTGTTTTTTCCAAAAGGCGACAAAAAACTGACCGTCGAAGACGCGGAGCTTATAAAGGAAGAAAGTCTCTTAAATCCCGTAGAGGGGGATAAAAAGCTGTTCGTCGTCTTTGATTTTGCCGAAGCGAATCAGCAAACGCAAAACAAGCTCTTAAAATTGCTGGAAGAGCCACCCACGGGGGTATTTTTCTTGCTTGGCACGACCAGTATTTTCCCCGTTCTGCAAACGGTATTGTCCCGCACGAACCGATTGGAAATCCCGCCCTTTACGACGGAGCAAATAACGGCATGTTTGCGTCGTATCTACGGCAATAAATTCGATGAAGAAACCCTTTCTCTTTGCGCCTCGTGTGCAAACGGGCGCGTCGGACAGGCGCAAAACCTGTTGGAGGGCGGTTGGTACAAAATTTTATTGGAACAAGCGTTCGTTTTGACCCGTACCCCCGCCTTTAAACTTCCGCAAGTGATAAAAACCGTCGGCGAAACTAAATATAAGCGTGAACTTTTATCCCTTTTACGGCTCATTTTCCGTGACGCACTTCTCTTAAAGACGCAGGGAAACCGAGCAAACGGGCGCTTGCTTTTGCGCGCGCAAAGAGAACAAATTGAGGAAGTGGCAAAAGACTACGCTGTTCCTGCGCTCATATACGCGCAAGAGGGGATATCCGAGGCGGAAAAGCAGGTGAACTTCAACGCGGTTTTTTCGCAATGTATTGAAATTCTGATTGCGAAGATTCGCGAAAAAAATATATAAAAACAAGGTAATTCTATGACAAAAGTAGTAGGTATCAAATTTAAAAACGGCGGAAAATTGTATTATTTCGCGCCAAAGAAGGGGGACGAGTACGCGCGGAATATGCCCGTTGTGGTAGAAACCTCGCGCGGTTTGGAATACGCTTGGGTTGCGTACCCCGAAAAGGAAGTGGAAGACGACGAGGTGGTGCAACCCTTAAAACCCGTCATCCGTATCGCCACGCAGAAGGACACGGAGTTTTACGAAGCTTGCCAAGCGAAACGCCCGCAAGCGATGCAGACTTGCAAAGAAAAAATTCTCGCGCATAATTTAGAGATGAAATTGGTCGATTGCGAATATGCCTTTGACGGGAGCAAAATCATTTTCTACTTCACGTCGGCAAACCGCGTCGATTTTAGAGAATTGGTAAAGGACCTTGCGTCCACCTTCCACAACCGCATCGAACTGCGCCAAGTAGGCACGCGCGACGAAACGAAATATCTCGGCGGTATCGCGCCCTGCGGCAGAATTTGCTGTTGCGCAGGAAATATGCCCGAGTTTAAAAAGGTGAGCGTAAAAATGGCGAAAAACCAAGGCTTGTCCTTGAACCCGGGTAAAATTAGCGGTCTTTGCGGGAGATTGATGTGCTGTTTGAGCTATGAAAACGATTATTACGTAGAGGCGGGCAAAAAGATGCCGAAAATCGGCGCGGAAGTGGGTACGCCCGAGGGCAAAGCCATTGTCGCCGCCGTCAATATGCTCCGTATGGAAGTCAAGGTAAAAATGGACGATAGAAACGGCGGTTGGATTTATAAAGATTACCCCGTAGAATACGTTCGTTTTAAAAAGTCCAACCAGCCCGAAAAGGAAGAAATTGAGGACGACGAAGAGTAAAAAACACAAAACCCCCCAAGACATGTCTTAATCATTAAATAAATAAACCTCTATGGACGGTTTATGGCGTTTCTTGCGCACAATACGGCAATTTAATTATGCACGGTATTATCTTCCTTTCGACGTTTATTGCCATGATTCGTGTTGACGGACTTTTTCGTAAAAAATCAAATTAACAAAACAAAAAAGCGACCTTTTCCGTAAGGTCGCTTTTTTATCCCTAAACACACAGTTTTGATAATTTTTTCAGTCTTTATAACGGATTTTTCCGTTCCTTACCCTGCCCGCGCGGATATTTGTTCGGCGTCGGTTTTACCTTTTCTACCACGGCAAGAACCCGCTCGCCGTACCCTTCGGGCAAAGCATACTCCTTTACGTCCAAAAGTTTTCCGCCCAGCACCTTGTAGGCGTTTTTCGCCTCTTCAATTTCGCTGATATCCCCGCTCTTGTAGGCGACGAACTTACCGCCGATTTTCACAAAAGGCAAGCAATATTCGCACAAAGTATTCATACGAGCAACGGCGCGCGCCGTGACAAAATCAAACCGTTCGCGGAATTTTTCATCCCGCGCTCCGTCTTCTGCCCTAATGTTATAAATATGCACTCCTTTAAAGCCGAAATTATCCACAACGGCGCGTAGAAACTCGCATTTTTTCCCCACGCTCTCAAACAGGGAAAATTCAAGGTCGGGACGGAGAATTTTCAGCACCATAGAGGGAAAGCCCGCCCCCGAACCGATTTCCGCCACTCTTGCGCCCGCAGAAAAGATATCCACACCGGCAGCGCTGTCCAAAAAATGCTTATAATAGACGTCTTTTTCCTCTAAAATCGCCGTTAAATTGTATTTTTGGTTGTATTCGAGCAATAAAAGGCGGAATTTTTCCAACATCTCCCGCTTTTCGCCCATGACCTCATTTTGATAAATTTCTTCTACCGTTCTAATCTTCATAGCCCTTTTATTATAACACGTTCAAGGGAAAATAGCAATACTTTTCACCCAAAAATTTTCCCTCTTTTTCACGGTTGTCCACCCCCTTGTTTACAAGCTTATCCACAATGTGGATAGTATTTGTGGATATCTTAAAAAATAAATAATTATTCTTTATTTTTGCATATTTATTTAATTTTCTTGTTTTAAAAAGTATCTATTCTTCCACATTTCCACAAAATCTCCACTTTTTTATCCACCGAAAAAACAGTGTTTGTCCACCGTTTAAAAAATAAAAATTTCCTTTTATTTACAGCGAAAAATTGGTAAAAAATAGTGGTTGTCCACTATTCCACCCCACCTACTACTAATACTACTTCTTTACTTTTAAAATAAATAATAATCATTGGGGACAAAGCTCGCAGGGCGGGCTATTTTTCTTTTAAAAAAAGAATAGATGCGTTTTTTACGGGCGAAAAAAAGACAACGTTAAAAAAATATAAAATCAACGGCATGAAAAAAGAAGTAAACGCTTGGTATAAAAAAAATTTATAAAGTTTTCTTAAAAATTCATGGCAGTCCCACCTTGACAAATGAAAATTTTATTATATAATAATAACATAGCGAATAAAAAGGGAAAAAGCATGACGAAACAACTCGCGATTTTAGCACAAGATAATATAGCCGAAGAAAGTAAAAATGCGTGTATTTTTACCGGGCATCGGGAGCTGGGCGAAGATTTTTCCGTGCGAAAATTAAAAAATGCGATAGAAGAACTGATACAAAAGGGTATCACCGATTTTTACAACGGTATGGCGAAGGGGTTCGACCTTGCGGCGGCGACGGCGGTAATTAAGTTAAAGAAGAAATATCCAAATATTAGGTTGATAGCGTGTATTCCTTGCTATGAACAGGAAAAATATTTTTCGGAAAAGGACAAAAAAACGTACGTTTCCGTGCTGAAAAAGGCAGATGAAAAGGTGGTTTTGTCGCCGACGTATTATAGGGGTTGTATGCAGGTTCGGGATCGGTATATGGCAGAGCGCGCGTCCGTGATGATTGCCTATTGCAAAAAGGCGGAAGGGGGCGCGGCGTACACGGTGAAAATCTTTCAAAAAATGAACCCGTTTTCCCCTATCGTTTTCCTATAAGGAAAAAAATAGTGGATATCCACGGGAAAATGTGGATAAAAAAGGTATAATTAGGTTGCAAAAAAAACGGGGATATGGTACAATAAAAAAGATAAAAAAAGTAGCTTGAAAAAAGAGCGGAAACAGGAGATAAAAGGATGAAATTTGTATGTAACGGAACGGTGCTCTCGGACGCGGCATTGACGGTAAGCAAGGCTTGCGCGGTAAAGACGACGACGCCCATTTACGAGTGTATTAAAATTAAAGCGGCGAACGATAGTATTACGCTGGTTTCTTACGACGGCGAAATTTCCATTGAACAGAAAGTATTGGCGGAAATTATGGAAGAGGGTGAGCTTTGCGTAAACGGTAAGACCTTCGCGGATTTCATCAATAAAATTTCGGAATTTGAGGTTATGATTGCCTCTAATGAAAAGGGAATTATGATTAAATACGGCGAGGGCGAAACCTATATGCAGGCTGTGTCCGCTGACGAATTCCCGAAAATGGGCGAAAGAAATTGGGAAGACAAGGCGTATTTCGAGACAAAGGAAAACGATTTGAAAGGCTTGATTTCCGAAGTTGTATTTTGCTGTGCAACCGACGGCGTAAGACCGATTTTGAAGGGCTGTCTTTTGGAAACGAAGGAAGGTAAATTGACGGCGACGGCGTTGGACGGTTTTAGAATGGCGACGTCCTATTGCGATGCGAGCGCAGGTAAGGGCGATTTAAAAATTATCTGTCCGGCAAGAACTCTGACGGAGATTTCCCGTATGTTAAACAGCGACGAATACGTAAAAATTTATACCGATAAAAACGTACTTTCGGTCGGCGTAGCAGACACGGTGATTACTTCCCGCTTGTATTTGGGCGAATTCGTGAAAAAGGAAAATATTTACCCTATCGATTTCACGACCAAAGCGGTGGTAAGACGCGCGGAGCTTATCGACAGTATCGAAAGAGCCTCCGTCTTTATCAGAGGGGACAAGCATAACTTAATCGTGTTGAATATTAAACTCGGTAAAGTGATTATCAAAGCCAATTCCGATATGGGTAAAGTGGAAGAAATCGTTTCCGCAGACGTCAACGGCAAGGAATTGGAAATTGCGATGAACAGTAAATATATTTTGGACGCGCTTAAAGCGTTGGACGAAGAAAACGTTGTGCTTTCGTTCAATAGTCCCGTTTCCCCGTTTACCTTGGAAAACGAAAACGACAATAAAAATCAGTATTTGATTTTGCCCGTTCGCGTTGGTAGCGCCGAGTAATTGATTTAAAACAGTCAAATAAAAACCGAAAAATCCGTGTAAAATGGGAATAAAAAGAGAAAAAAGCATTGAAATTGCTTGACCTACTCGACGGCTTTGCGGTATAATATGGGAGTTATTGTGGGAGAAAACGCGATAACCATAAAAAAGATAAAAAACCAAATCAGGAGAAAAGATTATGAAAAGAACTTATCAACCCAAGAAAAGACAGAAGAGTAAAGTACACGGTTTCCGTAAGAGAATGGCAACGACTGCCGGCAGAAAGGTGTTGAAGAGAAGAAGAGCAAAGGGTAGAAAGAGACTTACCCACTAATCTCTTTACAAATAAACGGTAAAAAAGACGTGAATTCCTTTCCCTTGTTTTAAAGGGAGAGGTTTTGCCATTTTAATAGAGAAAGCGTTTTTTTGGAAAATTGTTTTGTTTTTTTATAAAAAACAACCTAAGGAAAGCTTTTGAAATAAAAAAATGAACTATTTACGATTAAAAAAACAAGCGGACTTTCAAAGGTTATTTCAAAAAGGAAAGCGGGCTTTTTCCCCCTCTCTTACCCTTGTTTACAGCAAAGCGGATAAGATGACGATGGGGATTTCCGTAGGAAAAAAACACGGAAAAAGCGTGATGCGCAACCGTATTAAACGATTGCTCAGAGAGGCGTTCCGCTCCGCGCAAAAGGAAATGAGAGGGACGTACCATATCGTTTTGATTCCCAAAGTGGCGGAAGAATATTCCTATAAAACCTTTGAACGGCATTTACAATGTATGATAAAAAAAGAGAATCTGTAAAAATCAATGCATTTTCTCTGTTTTTTGAAAATCTGGGCTGGTTATATCGGCACATTTTTTCAAAACCGGGGAAGTTTATTTGTATGCGCATGATTCGGTTTTATCAAAAATATCTTTCGCGAAAAACCTGTCGATACAACCCGACTTGTTCGGAATATACCATGCGGTGCATCAATAATCACGGTGCGTTGCTTGGTATTTTGATGGGAGCGTGGCGGATTATGCGTTGCAACCCCTTTTCCAAGGGCGGATACGACCCTGCGCCCGAGCGGTATTTTGCAAAGCGTTGGTTGCTGTGAACGTGAGAAATCGGAACGTTTTATTTTAGCGTAAAGAGGAAATTAAAAGGAGTTTACGGAAAAGCTTTTCCGTAAAAGTAAGTATAACATGGGTGTTATGAATTTATTAGCGAACGTACAAGGTATGCCGATTTACGATCAGCTTAGAGGCGTTTCGCTGAATTGGATCGGTAAAATAATTTTATGGCTCACGACGGTATGCGGTTCGGTCGGCGTGGGTATTATTCTGTTTTCGTTGCTTTTGAAATTGATTACGTTGCCCTTTGACGTGGTACAGCGTATTTCCATGCGTAAACAGAATATTAAAATGAAAGAAAATAAAGAACGCATGGAAAAACTGCAAAAGCAGTACGCAAACGACAAGGACAAGTACAACCAAAAAGTACAAGAAATGTACCGTGAAAGCGGTATTTCGATGATGTCCTCTTGCTTGCCGATGATTTTGTCCTTGGTTATCTTTATCGTCGCAATCAACGCCTTCAACGCGTTCGCGTCCTTCTCCAACGTAAACAATTATAATACGCTGGTACGCGCGTATAATACGAGCATGATGGAAAACTGCGCGGAATTAAACGAAGAGAATTTATCTTGGGAAGTAATCGAAGACGGGAAAAAGATTGTCTATACAATAAACGATGATGATAAGTATATTTGTTATACGGTTAAAAAGGATTTAATCCCTACGGTTGACGCAGACGGTAATGAAGTTTATACCGATTATACGGTAACGGTTGACGCGGAAGGTAATAAAATTTATACCCTTAACGAAACGGTAGAAGAAAGCTTGAAATACGTTGAAAATACTATCGACCATGAAAGAAGGACGTATGAGTTTAAATGGGACGATTATGCAGAGGCGATGAGCAGCGAACAAACCGCGAAGGCGTGGGAAGAGGAAAAGGTAAAAGAAATACAAGATTCCGTTGCGGAAGGACAGAATCCTTTGTCGTATGAGAACGCCCTTAAAAAGTTACAAGACTCGGTGATTCAAGAACAATTTGTATCCCCAGCGCAGGCCAAAGTTGTAGAAGTTTACAACACGACCGTGAAGAAGGATACGAAATTCCTTTGGGTGAAAAACGTTTGGGCTGTGGACGCGGTCTACAAACACCCCGTTTTGGGCTGGGGTGATTTCAGCAACGAAATTATCACGAGAAAGTCTTGTTCGTGTTCGGGCGGGGATAAGTCCATTTTGTTGATTCCCGCATACACCTTCGAGGGGTATAGCAAAGTAACGGGTAAGCTCATTACGCAAAAGACGGAAGCGAACGGTTACTTTATCATGATTCTGCTCTCGATTGGTACGATTTTGTTGCAGCAGTTTATCTCGATGCGTTCGCAAAAGGAACAAAATAAATATTCGACCGTAGACGGACAGGGTGGCGGACAGCAAAAGATGACGATGATTATCATGACGGGTATGTTCGCGGTATTCTCGTTTTTGTATAGTTCGGCGTTTGCGATATATCTGGTTATCAGCAACCTCTTCTCGTTGCTCTCGACGGTGGTCATCAATAAGATTGTAGACGGTTCGTTTGAAAGAAAGGCGGCTGGCGCAACGGGTAAGGGCGACAAGGTTCTTTCCGGCAGAGCGGCTGCGGTGAAGAAAGTGCAAACCAAAAACAAGAAAAATAAAAAATAAGAAACAGTAATCAAAGTAGTAAGTCCTGCTCTTTATCACGCGCGGGACAGGGAGAAATAAATGATTTATACGGAATTCACGGGCAAGACGGTAGAAGATGCCGTTGAAAAGGGTTTGAGCGAGCTCGGGCTCACAAGAGAAAATGCGGATATTCGCGTTTTGGAAGAAGGAAAAAAGAAACTGTTCGGCGCGGTGAAAGCGCGTGTGGAAATTGCGGCGAAAGATTGCCAAGAAACCTGCGAAGCGTGCGATAAGGACGGGGCGGAATGTGAAGAAACGGTTGCGCCCGTTATCGAAACAGCAAGCGAAAACGCAACGGACGGCGAAAGAACGGTCGTCTTCTTGGAAGGCTTGTTTAAGCTCTTGAAAATTACCGCTTGCACGGAGTTGGTAGCCGAGGGCGAAAAGGTAGAAATCAACGTAACGGCGGCGAACACGACGGCGATTATCGGCAAGCACGGCGTTATGTTGGACGCTATCCAAACCCTTGCGGGCGCGGTTGCAAACACCGGCAGAGACGATTATAAGCGCGTAGTGGTCGATTGCGAAAACTATCGTGAAAACCGCGAGGCAACGTTGAACAAGTTGGCGGAAAATTTGGCGGCGAAGGCGCTGAGATTGGGCAAGAAAATTCAGTTGGAGCCTATGAACCCGTACGAAAGAAGAATTATCCACGCGGCGTTGTCCGAAAACGAGGACGTGAAAACGGAGAGCGAAGGGAAGGAACCCAACCGCTATATCGTTATCGTGCCCAATAATTTGGAAGATCCCGACGCGCCCGCTATCCCTGCAAGAACGGAGAGAGACCGTCGTGGCAGAGGTGGCTACGGTAACCGTGGCGACAGAGGCCGTGACCGTGGTTTTGGCGGTAGAAACGACCGTGGTAGGGGCGGTAAAGGCGGTTATGGCAAGAAGTCCTTTAACCGTGACAGAAAGCCGTCTTCGGGTGGTTCTACGGGCGGTACGAGCTTGAAAACCTCTAACGATTTCTTCGGTATTTTCCTTGGCAACAGCGGTAACAGCGAAGAATAACAGAAAAGAAAAATAAGCTTTTATAAAACGAGTTCTGCGTTCGGCGGGGCTCGTTTTTTTGTTTATGTAAAAGTGCCTGTGTAAGACAATCCCCCCAAGCATATCGCGATGAAAGCAAAAAAGCGACCTTTATAGGTCGCTTTTTGAGGTGGTTTAATTGGGAATAGTTCGCGGTGCTTTATTGATAAAAGAACACGGTCGATGTGTTGCCTAAACCAATGTGAGGTATTTGCACACACGAACAAAAAGATACGGTGGCTCACCGCTTAAGCCGTCTGTTTGTAGACCAAACGGGGTGTTGCACCGTCCGTTAAACACTCTTTCGTGATGACCACTTCCTCGACGTTTTCTTCGGAAGGGATTTTGTACATGACCTCCGTCATGACGTTTTCGATAATCGTGCGCAAGCCACGCGCGCCCGTCTTTAAACGGATTGCCGTCTGCGCGATTTCGCGGACCGCATCGTCCTCCACCGTCAGTTTTACGCCGTCGTAACCAACCAATTTTTGGTATTGCTTGATAATGGCGTTTTTCGGTTCGGTCAAAATCTTCACGAGCGCCGTTTCGTCCAACGGGTCGAGGTTGACGACGATGGGAATACGCCCGACAAATTCGGGAATCAAGCCGAATTTCGTCAAATCCTGCGGTTTTACGTCGTCCAAAACGGAGTAGTCCGCCTCGTTTGCGCCCAAGCGCACTTTGCCACCAAAACCGAGCGTGGTGTCGTCCTTTCTGGACGAAACAATCTTATCCAAGCCCACGAACGCGCCACCGCAAATGAACAAAATGTTCGTCGTGTCGATGCGCAGACATTCCTGATTGGGGTGCTTTCTGCCACCTTGCGGGGGTACGCTTGCCGTGGTGCTTTCAATGATTTTAAGCAGGGCTTGCTGTACGCCCTCGCCCGAAACGTCGCGCGTGATAGACACGTTTTCGCTCTTTCTTGCAATCTTGTCGATTTCGTCGATATAGATGATACCGCGTTGCGCCCTTTCAATGTCGAAATCGGCGTTTTGGATAAGCTTTAACAGGATATTTTCGACGTCTTCGCCAACGTAGCCTGCTTCCGTGAGCGTGGTTGCGTCGCTGGTTGCGAACGGAACGTTCAAAATTTTTGCAAGCGTTCTTGCGAGCAAGGTTTTACCGCTACCCGTAGGACCGAGTAAGAGTACGTTGCTCTTTTCGATTTCTACGCCGTCGTCGTCCTTTTTCTTCGCCTTTACCGTTGCGTTGATACGCTTGTAATGGTTATATACGGCAACGGACAAAACGCGTTTTGCTTTGTCCTGCCCGACGATGTATTTATCGAGCTCCGCCTTGATTTCGGCGGGTTTTTTTAAGGGGACTTCTTCGGTGGGTTTGTCGTCCGTTTCCCACTCGTCCACCATGGATTTGCAAATGTCAATGCACTCGTCGCAGATACACGCGCCGTCGGGGCCCGTAATCAAACGACGGGTTTCCTCTTTCGGTTTTCCGCAAAAAGAACAATGCTGATTTTTATTAGCCATAGATACTGTAATACTCCAAAAAATTTTTTCTCGTCAGCGGAGGTACGCTGTCCGAAAACTGTCTGCGCGCAGTGGCGCAAAAGCATAAAAGCGCAAAATCATAAAAGCGCAAAAAGCCTTATCTTCTGACAAAAACGCGGTCAATCAAGCCGTAACGCATCGCTTCGTCTGCCGACATGTAATTGTCGCGGTCGGTATCTCTTTCAATCGTCGCGATATCTCTGCCCGTGTTTTCGGACAAAATGCGGTTGAGCTTTGCTTTCGTGCGTAAAATATGTTCCGCCTGGATTTTGATGTCGCTCGCCTGGCCTTGCGCGCCACCGAGGGGCTGATGAATCATAATCTCGGAGTTGGGCAGAGCGTAACGCTTGCCACGCGCACCGCTGGAAAGCAAGAACGCGCCCATGGACGCAGCCAAACCGATACAAATCGTCGATACGTCGCATTTGATATAGTTCATCGTGTCGTAAATCGCCATACCCGCCGACACCGAGCCGCCGGGGGAGTTGATGTACAAGCTGATATCCTTCGTGGAATCCTTCCCTTCCAAATAGATGAGCTGCGCTACCACTGTGTTGGCGAGCGCGTCGTTGATTTCACCGCTCAAAAAGATGATGCGGTCGTCGAGCAAGCGGGAGTACAAATCGTACGTGCGTTCGCCCGAAGAGGTGCGTTCTACTACGTAGGGAATTAAGACGTTTTTTTCCATAATATTTTCCTTTTCGTTGTTGGTGTTTTACCGTTCGTTGCAACCCGTGTAGGGGTGTAAGAGCATTTTAATGTGTTTGGGCGACCTAAAAGGCCGCCCCGAAATTTACGTATTTAAATTGCCAATCGATTACGCTTCAACGTACATTTCGTTGTTCGCTTTGAGCATATCAAAGAGCTTGGTGATGATGATGTCGTTGCGGATATAATCGAACTGACGGGGATCCATGTTCTTTTTGTATTCTTCCGCCGTCTTGTTTACGGAAGCCGCCTGCTCTGCAACTTTCGCATCCACTTCTTCTTCCGTTGCTTCGATGTTTTCGTCCTTGATAAGCTGGGAGATGATAAGCTGGCTCTTTACGTTCTTTTCAGCTTGCTCTGCGTAGTTATTTCTGAAATCTGCGTTCGTAATCTTCAAGAAGTCGAGATAGTCCTGCAATTTCAAGCCCTGATACATAAGCTGATATTCAAATTTTTGTACCAAACCGTCGATTTCTCTTTCAATCATCGCCTGGGGAATTTCTACCTCTGCGTTTGCTGCGATTGCGTCGAGAATACTGTTTTCCGTCTGGTCGTTTGCTCTGCGGTCAGCTTGCGCTTGCAAACGTTCTTTCGTCTTTGCCTTGTAAGCCTCTACCGTTTCGCTACCCGTTGCTTCCTTGATGAATTCGTCCGTGAGCTCGGGAAGTTCTTTGCCCTGAATCTTGTTCAAGGTAACGGCGAATACTGCGGGTTTGCCTTTGAGCGCTTCCGCCTGATAGTTTTCGGGGAAGGTAACGTTGACGTCCTTCTTGTCGCCGATGTTCATACCAACAACCTGGTCTTCGAAACCGGGAATAAATTGGCCGCTACCGAGGGTAAGGTCAAAGCCTTCCGCTTCGCCACCGTCGAACTTCACGCCGTCAACCGTACCGACGAAGTCGATGTTTACGATGTCGCCGTTTTGCGCCGCTCTGTCGGTAATTTCAACCTTGCGAGCGTTTCTGTCCTGCACGCGAGCGATTTCCGCGTCTACTTCTTCGTCCTTAACAGTATATTCAAATTTTTGGATTTTCATACCCTTGTAGTTGGAAATTTTTACCTCGGGTTTTACGGGCGCAACCGCAACGAGGGTAACGCCTTCGTCGTCGAGTTTTTCAACCGTAACGTCGGGATCGCCGACAACCGTGTATTTATCCGCCGCTTTTGCAACGACTGTGGGGTAGCTTTCCGCGAACATCGTGTTGAGCGCTTCGTCATAGAATACGCCTTTGCCGTAAACGTTTTCGATTACGTTCTTGGGAGCCTTGCCCTTGCGGAAACCGTTGATGGCAAATCTTGCTCTCGTTTTAAGGTAAGCTTTTTGTTGCGCTTCCTTCCATTCTTCTGCGTCAAACTTGATGGTAAATTTTACCGTGCTTTTTTCTGCCGCTTTGCTGGTGTACTTCATAATTCAAAATTCTCCTGCATCTAATTGATGTTTTATTTTTTGTTTTACGGAGCGAGGGGCTTGCGTGAATTTTTGCGCATTTTTCGCACCGACATATATTTTAGCACATTTATCAAAGAAAATAAAGCGTTTTTTGCGTATTTTCCGCCGTTTTTATTTACAATTTCATTTTTTTGGGGTATAATTGTAGACGGTTGGAGCGCAACTGCGTTCCCTTTGACAAAAATCGACAAGGAGGTCCGCCGTATGCCGCAGGACGCTTTTCATATCCGCCGACTGGCGGACGAGCTGAATTCCTTTTTGACGGGCGGGAAAATCAACCGCATTTCACAGGTCAATAAGGACGAGCTCACCTTTATTATATACACCGGAAAATCGACGGTTAAACTCATTTTGAGCGCAAATGCGTCGAACGCCCGCGTTTGCTTGTCTTTGACAGAGAAAGAACCCGCGCCGATTGCGCCTAATTTTTGTATGCTCCTTAGAAAACACCTGCAAAACGCCGAGATTTTGGCGGTGCGCCAACACGAATTTGAGCGTATTATCGAAATCGATTTGCATTGCACCACCGACTTTTCGGAGAGCAAACGCACGTTGCATTGCGAGTTGATGGGTAAGTACTCGAATATCGTTTTGACGGAGAACGGGGTGATTTTGGGGGCGCTGAAAACTACGGCGTTGGAGGATAATTCTCACCGCGTTTTGCTGGCAGGGGCGAAGTATTTGTACCCCGCTCCGCAAGATAAATTGTCCGTTTTCGACGGGGACGGGTTGCGTTCACGGCTGGAAAACTGGGTTTCGACGCGGGGCGTGGAGATTGACGGCGAGGATTTGGCGGTGTTCTTGTTTGAGAACGTGGCAGGGTTGGCGCTTTCGACCGCGAGAGAGATTGTCAAGCGCGCGGAAAAAGAAAACGGGGGCTTGCAAAACGGTTTTTCGTCGGCGGCGAACAAGCCGATATGGGAATTTGTGGGCGCATTTTGTCTGCATGAGCCGTGCGAGGCGTGTGTGCAAATGCGCGGTGGCGTTGCGGTGGATTTTTTTGCTTTCCCCGTGGACGGGGGTGTAAAAAAGCCCTCCCTTTGTAAGGCGGAGGACGAGTTTTTTACGAATCGGGAAACCGCCAAGGGCTTTGCCGATAAAAAGCGTAAGCTGGACAATGCGGCGAAGGCGTTGAAGAAAAAGTTGACGAAGAAATTGCAGGATACCTTGGAACGCTTGAAGGAAGCGGATAAGGCGGACGAGTACCGTATCAAGGGTGAACTGTTGACGGCGAATTTGTACCGCGTGGAAAAGGGCGCGTCGCGTGTGGAGCTGGAAAATTGGTACGCAGAGGACGGGGGCGTGATTGCGATTACGCTGGACACTACCCTTTCGCCGTCTAAAAATGCGCAACGGTATTTTAAGCTGTATAACAAGCACAAGCGGGCGCGGGAAGTGTTGACGCCGATGCTGGAAACGGAAAAGCGGGAAATCGAGTACGTAGACAGCGTGCTTTCGGCGATTGCCGTGAGCGAAACGGCAGACGATTTGAAAGAGATTGAAACGGAGCTGATAGGACTCGGCTTGTTGCGTGCGCCGATGCAACGGGTGGGAGCGAAGAAGAAAGAAATAGAAATTCCTTTCCGTGAATACGAGTTTGACGGCGTGAAAATTTACGTGGGGCGGAACAATTTGCAAAACGACAGACTGCTCCGATTGGCAAGTCCCGACGATATTTGGTTGCATGCTCAAAAATATCACTCTGCGCACGTGATAATTGCCGTAGGCGGGGGGACGGTACGCGATGAAACCCTTTTGTATGCGGCAGAAATATGCGCGTATTATTCGGACGGGCGGGAAAGCGACAAAATTCCCGTGGATTATTGCAAGCGGAAATTTGTGAAAAAACCGAACAAGAGTAAGGCGGGTTTTGTGATTTACACCGATTATAAGACGGTGTTGGTTAAGCCTAACAAGCACGCCGAATAAACAGAAATAGGAAAGACTCCGAAATCAGCTTGGATTTCGGAGCCTTTTTTGTATACAAATTTATTAATGTACGTTGAGCATTTTGCCGCCCTGCAGACGGGATTCTTCCGCGCGGATACCCATAAGGTGGCTTTCTACCGACGCCTCCAAAGCCGTTGCCGCCGACTGCTCGCCCGAAAGAATAGCGTACAGCGCGTTGATGATGCCGCTGTCCCCGCCGCCGTGGCCGTAGCCCTTTTCCATTAGGTCGGCGATAGGCATAATTTCGCGGTCCTTGCCGTATTGATGCAGGGTAATCGAGCCTGCGTCTTCATCCAAAACCATATCGCCCAAGGTGCCGTGGAAATGGATGCGTCTGCCGCCCGTTGCGGTGAACGCCGTCATGGTCAGCACCGCCTTTACGCCGTTTTCAAAGACCATTTCCGTAATCTGGTGGTCCACCACGTCGTTGTCGCAATAGTACACGCATCTGCCGTAAGGCCCGTTTTTGAGCGCGTCGAGCAATTTTTCTTCCGTAATCGGCGCGTTGACGACGACGTTATGCGGCCAACAATCTTCGGGCTTTTCCTTTTTCCAATTGGTAAGGTATTGCGTTTTTGCGCTGTACGGACAGCTGTCCTGATGGGGACAACCCAAGCACCGTGCCGTTGCGCCTGCGGGCGCGTTTTCGCTCTTAAAATAGGTCAAATCGCCGACGGACGAAATCGTTTTGCATTTCGATTTTGCGTAGAATTGCAAAAGGTCCAAATCGTGACAGCATTTTGCCAAAATCATAGGTGCGGCGACATTGCGGTTGCGCCAATTGCCGCGAACGTAGCTGTGCGCTTGGTGGGAAGCACCCACTCGTTCGAGCGCGCTGATCATAACGAGCTTGCCGATTTTGCCCTCGTCCAAAAGTTCCGCCATTTTCATAAATGCGGGCGCGTAGCGAAGGACGTGGCAAACGAGCGCTTTCGTGCCTGCTTTTTTTTGTGCGGCAAGGAGCTGTTTGCATTCCTCCTCGGATTCGGTCAACGGTTTTTCAATCATAAGGTGATAGCCGAGCGCAAAACCTTTGAGGGCGTGGCGTACGTGTTCGGTGTCGGGGGTTGCAATCAACAGTAAATCCGCGCGTTTTTCCGCAAAAAACTCGTCTTCGTCCGTAAAGCAGTTTTCTTTCGGCACGTTAAACGCTTCGCTGAACATTTCGATGCGCGCAGGTCTTATATCGCAAAGGGACACGATTTTAAAACGGTCTTCCGCCTTGTGGAGCAGGTGCCCGTACGCGTCTGCGCCTCTGCCACCCAAGCCGAGAATAGCAACGGTGTAAATTTTCTTTTCCATAATTTTCTCCTTAAAGGATTTATTGTGTCTTCATTATATCGCGGGATAAGGGTTCCGTCTTGTCAAAAGTGGGCAATAATATGTCAAAAATTGATATCTATTTATTTTTTTGCCTGACGGCGCGGGGAAATACCGAATTCCTTTTTATAGGCGCGATAAAAGGTGTTTGGGCTGTCGAAACCGCAGGCAAGCGCGGCGGAAAGCACGGGCAACTGCGGGTCGTTTTGGAGTAAAGCGTTTGCGCGACGAACGCGCAGGCGGTTGACGTAGGCGTTCCAATTTTCCGACAGGTATTTGTGCAAAATACGGGACAAATGTTCGTGCGAGTAGCCGAAAAGTTTGGCGATTGCCGTCAAGGAAAGGTCCTCGTTTACGTGCTTTTCGGCGTATTGTAAAACGTTGCAAACGAGAGAATTGTTTCTTTCTGTTTTACGTGAAACAAACGGCGTGTTTTCGGCGATTGCGCCAAGCAGTAGCAGCGCTACGCCCCCAAAAGCTGCGTACCGTCCCCCGTCGTTTTCCCGATTTTTATTGAATAGCTCGTACAAATCGTGCAACAGAGTGAAGTTTTCAAAATGAAAAAAGGTGGGTGGTTTTTTGCCACCGAAAAAGGAAAACGTCTGCGTGTAAAATTCCGAACTGAACAGCATGCAAAAAGCAGAGCCGTCTTTTAAGGGGCTGAGCTGGTGTACCGAAAAAGCGTCGCAAAAGCAAGCGTCTCCGCGGTGCATTAACTTTCGTTGACCGTCCACGATGATTTCCTGCTCGCCGTCTTCGACGAAATGGAATTCTACCGCGCTGTGAAAATGCGGAGCCGTTTTAAAATCTCCGCGCCTGGCAAAATAAAAACGCCGTAAATCTTCTGCCTCCCACTCGTAAAAACTCATACGTGTTCCCCACCGTCTTTTTTATACAGTATAGCACACGGGAAGTTAAATGTCAATATTTGATATCAAAAAACACTCTATTTGGTTTGCTTTTATCAAAAAAGCGGCGAGCGCGAAAAACGCGTAAAAATCGGGCGGAGAAAGGCGGAAAATTTTGCGTGCGTATTCTTACCCGAAAAGGATAAAAAATCGACGGCAAGGGCAAAAAGAACGCCGAAAAACACGCAACGAAAAAATAATCGCCGTGAGAGCGAAAAACTTTTGTTCAAACGCTGTACTTTTTAAAAAAAATGTGTTATAATGGAAGAGCGAAACGGTATTTTTCCCTTTTTGCATAGCAAAAAAGGGAAAGCGTGAAAAAATCAGGAGGCAAAAAGCAACTATGGCGGAAAGAATAGAAGCCGAATACGGCGCCGAGCAAATACAGGTACTCGACGGTTTGGAGCATATCCGTAAACGTCCGGGTATGTATATTTCTTCTACCGACGCAAAGGGTTTGCACCACCTTGTCCACGAGGTCGTAGACAACTCGATTGACGAGGCGTTGGCGGGGTATTGTACGCATATTGAGGTGTGCATCAACGCGGACGGGAGCTGTACGGTGCAGGATAACGGGCGCGGTATTCCCGTTGATATTCATCCCAAGGAAGGGGTTTCCACCCTCGAAGTCGTATTTACGAAGGTCAATGCCGGGGGTAAATTCGGCGGGGATTCGGGCTATAAGGTTTCGAGTGGTTTGCACGGCGTAGGCGTCAAGGCGGTAAACGCTCTTTCGGAGTGGCTGGAAGCGGAAGTTTATCAAAACGGCAACGTGTATAAGCAGGTCTATAACCGCGGTGTGGCGCAACGCCCCGTGGCGGTTGTCGGTACGACCGAGCTGACGGGTACGAAGGTTACGTTCTTGCCCGACGCGGACATTTTTGAAACCACCCTTTTCGTATACGATACGTTGAAGGGCAGACTGCGCGAGCTTGCTTACCTCAACAAGGGGCTTAGAATTTCCCTCGAAGACAAGCGCCCCGGGCAGGAGCAACAAGATTCCTTCTGCTATGAGGGGGGTATCTGTTCGTTCGTTGAAGAGTTGAACAAGAGCCGTGAGGAATTGCTGTTCCCCGCCCCCGTATACTTTGAAGAGCAAGAGGGCGATACCGTTTGCGAAGTGGCGATTCAGTACAACGAATCGTATAACGAAGTGATTTACAGCTATGCCAACAACGTCAACACCCGTGACGGCGGTACGCACGTAGAGGGCTTGAAGATGGCGTTGACCAAAGTCATCAACGACGCGGGTAAAAAGCTGAACGTTTTAAAGGAAAACGACAAACTCTCGGGCGAGGACGTCCGTGAGGGGATTACGGCGGTCGTGTCCGTTAAGCTCACCAACGCGCAGTTTGAATCGCAGACCAAGGACAAGCTGAACAACAGCCATATCCGCGGTTTCGTCAACAAGTGCGTGACCGAGCATATGGCGACTTTCTTGGAAGAAAATCCGTCCGTTGCCAAGGAATTGGTGCTCCGCTGTATCACGGCGCAAAAGGCGCGTGACGCGGCGAGAAACGCCCGTGAATTGACGAGAAGAAAGGGCGTTTTAGGTTCGACGACGTTGCCTGGTAAGCTTGCCGACTGTTCGGATAGACGCAGTGAGCTTTGCGAGATTTATATCGTAGAGGGCGACTCGGCAGGCGGTACGGCAAAGCAAGGGCGCGATAGACGTTTCCAAGCGATTTTGCCCCTCCGCGGTAAGATTTTGAACGTGGAAAAGGTAAGATTGAACCGCGTACTCGAAAACGAAGAAATCAAATCGATGATTACGGCGTTTGGGTGCGGTATTTTGGACGATTTCGACGAGAGCAAGCTCCGTTATGATAGAATTATTTCCATGACCGATGCCGACGTTGACGGCGCGCATATCCGTATTTTGCTCTACACGTTCTTGTTCCGTTATATGCGTCCGCTTATCGAACACGGGCACGTGTACGCGGCAAAGCCCCCGCTTTACAAGGCGAGCTTTAAGGGGAACGTCGATTATTTGTATTCGGAAGAAGAGAAAATCGAGTATGCGAACAACAATCCCGGGAAAGTGGAATACCAACGCTATAAGGGTTTGGGCGAAATGAGCAAGGAACAGCTGTGGGATACGACGATGAACCCCGAAACGCGTACCCTTATCCGCGTTACGATGCAAGACGCGGCGGAGGCGGACCAAATGTTCTCGATGCTCATGGGCGAAAATCCCGAAATGCGCCGTAAGTTTATCGAAGAGAACGCGGCGCTTGTAAAAGATTTGGATATTTAAGGACAGGGGCTCTGCATAGACCCTCGATAGAAATATAAAAAAAGGAAAAAGAATCATGGCTAAAAAAGAAACCAGCCCGGAATTAACCGAGGAATTTAGAAGAACACTTGCTATGACCAAGATGCTGGACGTGGAGGTGGACGACGAATTAAAACGCTCGTTCATTGCCTACGCGATGGCGGTTAATAAATCCCGTGCTATCCCCGACGTTCGCGACGGGTTGAAGCCCGTGCACAGACGTATCCTTTTCTCTATGCACGAAATGGGACTTTACAACGATAAGGCGACGAGAAAGTGCGCCCGTATCGTCGGCGACTGTATGGGTAAATATCATCCCCACGGCGACAGCTCGGTATACGATGCGCTCGTGCGTTTGGCGCAGGATTTCACCATCAATTTCCCCTTGGTATACGGCCACGGGAACTTTGGTTCGATTGACGGCGACGGCGCGGCGGCTATGCGTTATACGGAAGCGAAATTGACCAAGCTTGCGGCGGAAATGCTGAAAGATTTGGACAAGGAAACGGTGGATTTTATCCCCAACTTCGACGCGACGGAAGAAGAACCGACCGTACTCCCTGCAAGATATCCTAACCTGCTCGTAAACGGCGCGGACGGTATCGCCGTCGGTATGGCGACGAATATTCCGCCCCATAACCTTGCCGAGGTTATCGACGGCGCGATTGCTATGATTGATAACCCCGAAATTACGGTGGACGAGCTGATGGAATATATCCCTGCGCCCGACTTCCCTACGGGGGGTATCATTATGGGCCGCAGCGGTATCAAAAAGGCGTATAGAACGGGGCAGGGCAATATCGTTATCCGTTCCAAATGCGACATTGAAGAATATGGCACGGGTGGCAATACCCGCTCCCGTATCGTCGTGACGGAAATTCCTTATCAAGTGAACAAAGCGCAGCTCGTCAAGACGATTGCGGATATGGTAAACGACAAGCGCCTTGAAGGCATTTCGGATATCCGCGACGAATCGGGCAGAGACGGTATGCGTATCGTTATCGAAGTCAAAAAGGACGCCAACGCGCAGGTCGTTTTGAATACTTTGTATAAAAAGACGAAGTTGCAGACCTCCGACGGTATTATTTTGCTCGCGCTCGTGGAAAACGGCACGGAGCCCAAGACCTTGAATTTGCGTGAGATTTTGTATCATTATCTCAATCACCAAAAGGAAGTTATCACCCGCCGTACCCGTTTTGATTTGAGCAAGACGGAGGAACGCGCGCACATCATTGCGGGTTTGGTTTTGGCGCTTGCGAACGTGGACGAGGTTATCCGTATCATCAAGGCATCGGCGGATAAATACGCGGCGATTGAGGGCTTGACGGCGACGTTTGAGCTCGACGAAAAGCAAGCGAATGCGATTTTGGAAATGCGCTTGCAGAGATTGACTTCGCTGGAAGTGGAAAAACTCAAAGACGAATTGGCGGCGTTGCAGGCAACGATTGTCGATTTGAAGGATATTCTCGCAAACGAATATCGCGTGATGGAAATCATCAAAAACGACCTCACGGAAATCAAGGAAAAATATCCGTCCGAGAGAAAATCGGAAATTTCCGTGGACTATGGCAATATCGACGACGAAGATTTGATTGACCGCGAAGATATCGTTATCACGATTACGCACGGCGGGTATATCAAGCGTTTGCCTGTGGACGAATACAAGGCGCAGGGCCGTGGCGGTAAGGGTATTACCGCGCATAGACCTAAGGACGAGGACTACGTTGAAAAGATGTTTGTTTGCTGTACGCACGACCCGATTTTGCTCTTCTCGTCGAAAGGCAAGGTATATTCGATTAAGGGTTACGAAATTCCCGAGGCGAACAGAACGGCGCGCGGGCGCGCTATCGTCAATATCGTACAGCTTGACCAAGGCGAAAAGATTGAGGCGGTGTTGCCCGTCCTTGAAAACGGCACGGGTTACCTCGTTATGGCGACCGAAAACGGCTTGATTAAGAAGACGCATACCGACGAGTTCAAGCGTATCCCCAGAAACGGTAAGATTGCGATTAAGTTGCAAGAAAACGATAGATTGATTGCGGTACGGTTCACGACGGGCGAGGACGAAATCTTGATTGCGTCCCGTGGCGGTAAGTGTATCCGCTTTGCCGAAAAGGACGTACGTCCTACGGGCAGAGGCACGCAAGGCGTTAAGGCGATTACCCTTGCTAAGGAAGATATCGTGGTGGATATGCTGATTATCGACCCTGCGTTCGATTTGTTCACGTTGACGTCGCTTGGCTACGGGAAACGCTCTAAGGTAGACGATTACCGTTTGCAGAGCCGTGGCGGTAAGGGTATCAAAGCGGGCGTGTTCAACGAAAAGACGGGCGATTTGGTTAGCTTGAAGCCCGTTACCGACAACGACGATATTATGATTATCACGATGGGCGGTACGATTATCCGTATGCACGCGGATACGATTAGCTGTATCGGCAGAAGCACGCGCGGCGTACGCGTAATGAACGTTAAGGACAGCACGATTGCAACCGTTGACATTACCGAACGCGACGACGAGGCGGAAGTGGAGGCTCCCGAAGAAACGGCGGCGGATCTTAGCCCCGAGGATTTGGCGGAAGGCGCGGACGATACCGAAGAAATGGAAGAAACGGTGGTTTTGGACGATGAAGTCGTAGACGAAACGCCCGCGGACGAGGAATAATGCGTTTGTAAAAGGAAAGAAAAAAACACCCCCGATTGCGTTAGGCAATCGGGGGTGTTGATTTTATTATATTAATAATCTTTGGGGCGTTCCACGCACAAAATCTCGTTGGCATCTAAGTCCAACACCGTGCAAAGACGGGACAGCGTATCGAGCGACGGTAATATTCGACCGCGCAAATAATGCGCTATGGTCGATTGACTGACTCCAATTTTTTCTCCTAATTCAGCTTGTTTTATGCCACTTTGACGTATTGCCTCAATGATAGCCTTTTGAATTTTTTCTAACGTTACCATAAAAATCACCTTTTTTATAACAATTTTAAGACTAATAGTCATATTTTTCTTGATTTATGGTCATCAGTCATGTTATAATTATAGGCGAGAGTGCGTTAGGATAAAAGAAAAAAATAAAAACCCGACCGCATAGCAATCGGGTATGTGTTGCACATAGGGAAATTTGAGATACACTCGACTACGCAATAAATTGCTCCGCTCGGTATGACAAACATATCGAATAGGAAATTGAGCGGTATGACAAGGTGTTAATAATCCTTGGGGCGTTCCACGCACAAAATCTCGTTGGCATCTAAGTCCAACACCGTGCAAAGACGGGAAAGCATATCGAGTGAAGGTAGACTATGTTTTTTCATATAGCTTGAAATCTGCTGTTGAGATACGCCGATTTTTTGAGCTAACTCGGTTTGAGTCATACCGCTTTGACGAATTGCTTGTGAAAGTTTTATAGAAATATCTTTTGTTGTATTCATAGTATTTACTCCATTTTTTTTTAATTATACAACAAAAAATCGGGCAAATTTCCATTTACATGTAACACATGTAATATAATATAGACGTGGAGGTGTGTTATGACGCAAAAAGAGGTTTTAGAGAAACTTGTAGAAATACGAAAAGAAAAGAGAATTTCTCAAAGAAAATTGGCGGCGAGGCTTGGTATTAGCGGGACGTATTTATCCGTGATAGAGCGGGGGCGGGTTGTGTTGAGTTTGCAACGTTTTTTTCAGATGTGTGAGGGGTTAGGCGTTAAGCCCCACCGCGTTTTGGAAAGCAAAAATAGAAACCCCGAGCGCGAAGAAGTTTTAATGAATCTTACACAAGGTTTATCGCCTGGGGATATGGAGCTTTTGGTGGGGATTGCACAACTGATGCGCGACCAACGAAATATTCGTTAAAAGGCAAAACCCCCTAGGGCGTGTCGCGATGAATTGAATTCGGCAATAAAAAAACAAGCGTTGGATTGCAACGCTTGTTTTCGTTTTTATAAAGGCTGTCGTGCCGTTAAATCGGCGCAGAATTATTCTTCCTCTTCTTCCTTGGGCGCATCGTCCACGACGTTTATCATATCGAAAGCGCGGATGAGGAAACCCGAAATCGGGAAGCTTGCTTGAATAATGATAACGATGATTAGTAATTGCGAGAGGGAGAAATCTAAGTATTTCCAATGCTCGAAAACCATGGCGTCGCCGAGCGGTTTATACAGCAATACAACTAAGCACAAGCCTGTTGAAACGATGAACAATATACCGCGGAGCAGGTTAAACGGTTGACAAATTCTATACAGCATAACCAAGCCCGAGAAGGTGAGTACCACCATCATCATCGCGCGGTAATGGTCGGTTTTTACGCCACCCGCAACCAAGCCGAAATCGTTGCCGAGCGGGCTACGTCCCAAGATATACAAGGTCAAAATGGCAACTGCCATCGTCAGCGCGCCAGGTAGAGCGCGGCTTAGTACGTAAGGGATAAATTTGCCTCTGACGCGCTCGGTGTTCGGTTGTAAGGACATAACGAACGAGGGCAGGGCGCTGATGAACATTTCAAACATCAGCATGTTGTTGGTTTCGAAGAAATACGTTTCGCCCACACAGATACACGTCACCGCCAAAATCAAGGTGAGCAACGTCTTCATAATATACAGCGCGGACGAGCTCTTGATGTTGTTGATAACGCGGCGGCCCTCGTTGACTATTTTGGGCATAGAGCCGAAGTTATTATCCTGCAAAACGAGGTTGGATACGTTTCTTGCCGCTTCGCTACCCGAGGCAACCGATACGGCGCAGTCCGATTCCTTCATGGCGAGAATATCGTTGACGCCGTCCCCCGTCATGGCGACGGTGTGCCCCGCTTTTTTAATCGAGCGAATCAAGATAGCCTTTTGTTCGGGGGTAACTCTACCAAATACGGTGTATTGATTGGCGGCGTTTTCGACGTCGATTTCCGAAAGGCCTTCCAAGGAGATAAACTGCGCGGCGTTGGGAATACCCGCGCGACGGGCTACTTCCGCTACGGTTACGGGGTTGTCGCCCGAAATGACCTTGACCGCGACGTCGTTTTTCTTAAACCATTTAATCGTTTCAATGGCGTCGGGGCGGATGTTATCCGATAACGTGACGACCGCCACCGCTTTGATACCGGACGGGAGCTTGTCGTTTTGGATTTGCCCGGGGGCGTGCGCCAATACGAGCACGCGCAAGCCCATTTGCGCGTATTGCTTGACGAGCTTTTCGATGCGGGCGGGCATGGGTTTTAACACAAACTCGGGCGCGCCCATGACGTACGTGCCTTCGTCAAGGAAGGAAACCGCCGAGAGCTTTCTTGCCGAAGAGAACGGCATAATAGCGACGGGTTGCAGTCTTGCCGAGTGGCCAAAACGGTCGTACAGCGCAATGTTCGTTTGGTTATTGTCGGGAAGGGAGGCGAGCATGGAGCCGATGACGTCCTCAATTCCGTAATCATTGCTCGGGGCGTTGAGTAAAATGCAATCGCTGACCTTCATGCGCCCGTCGGTAATCGTACCCGTTTTGTCCAAACAGAGCACGTCTACGCGCGCGAGCATTTCTAAGGAGTACATATCTTGTACGAGGGTATTATACCGAGCCAAGCGGATAATGCCCACGGAAAGGGCTATGGTGGTAAGGAGTAGCAACCCCGACGGGATCATACCGATGATAACGGCAACCGTCGCTTTGATAGCGTCGCTGAGCATATTGCCGACGGGACCGCCGTGCAGGAGCGCTTTGAAGAAACCGCCCGAGGCGCGTATCGCCCACCAACCCACGTAATCGTCGTGGTTGTGCAGGTTGTTGAGGAACATGAAGATTGCCAAAGGCACGATTAACAGACCGATTACCTTGATAAACAAACCGATGGAGTTCATAATTTCGGAATTGGGGCGTTTGTACTTTTTCGCCTTCGCCGTCAATTTGCTTATGTAGGTGTATTCGCCGATTTTTTCCACGCGCGCCGCCACTTGTCCGCTCGCCACGAAGGAGCCTGCGAACAGTTCGTCGTCAACGTTCTTCTTGATGGGGACCGATTCGCCCGTGAGCAACGCCTCGTTCAGCTCAGCCGAACCGTCGATTGTGATACAGTCGGCGGGGACTTGCTGACCTGCGCTGAGCAAAATTACGTCATCCACAACCAACTGTTCGACGGGGATATCCACTTTTGCCCCGCTACGGACGACCTTTGCCGTCGGCGAGGATAAAATGCAGAGTTTGTCGATTTTGCGTTTCGCGCGGATTTCTTGGAAGATACTCACGCCGATATTGCAAAGGAAGATGAGAACGAACAGAAATTGTCCGATGGGCGCGTGGGCGAGCAGTAACGCTACGGCGCACAGCAAACACAGCAGGTTGAAAAAGGTGCAGATGTTGCCGATAAAAATACTTTTGTACGTCTTGGAGTATTTTTTTGTGGTGGCGTTCACTAAGCCTTGCGCAAGCCGTTCTTCCACTTGCTCGTGGGAAAGACCTTCCTTTTCGTTGACGTCAAAATGCTTGACGTTGAGAAATCTTTCTTCCGCCGCGGCCTCTGCAAGGGCCTTTTTGCGGAATATGCGGGCGAAAAGCGAGGGCTTTTTGGCGCTGTGACTCTCGTTTGACGCCGTTGTTGCCGTTACGTTTTCATTTGTGTTTTCAAACGTTTTCTTTTTCATATTTTTCCGCTCCGATAAAGGGGATAAGATAGCTTTATTATAACATATTGTAAAGGAAAATACAAGGTTTTTAGAAAAATTTCACAAGAATTTGGCGGGACGCTCTGCATTTAATTGCTTTTGCGACGGAAAAGTTGTATAATGTTGTAAAACAAGACAGAATTTTATCTGAGGTGAAAAAATGATTGACATCAATCTCATCCGCACAAACGCGGAACTCGTCAAAGAAAATATCCGTAAGAAGTTCCAAGACCACAAGCTGCCCTTGGTGGACAAGGCGTTGGAATTGGACGCAAAACGTCGCGCGTTGATTGCCGAAGGCGACGCCCTTCGCGCTGCGCGCAATACCTTGTCTAAGCAGGTCGGTATGCTCATGAAAGAGGGCAAACGCGACGAGGCGGAACAGGTAAAGGCGCAGGTTAAGGCAGACGCTGACCGTTTGCTCGCCATTGAAAAGGAAGGCGAAGAGGTGGATGCGGCGCTTAAAAAGGTGATGATGAGTATTCCCAACATCGTGGCAGACGACGTGCCCGTGGGCAAAGATGACAGCGAAAACGTCGAATTGCAACGTTTTGGCGAGGCGAAGGTTCCTGATTTTGAAATTCCCTATCATCTTGATATTTTGGAAAAATTGGACGGTATCGACGTGGATTCCGCGCGCCGTACGTCGGGGCAGGGTTTCTATTATTTGACGGGCGACATTGCGCGTTTGCACTCGGCGGTGCTGACCTACGCGCGCGATTTCATGATTGACAAGGGCTTTACCTACGTGATTCCGCCCTACATGATTCACGGCGACGTGGTGTCGGGGGTTATGAGCTTTGATGAAATGGAAAACATGATGTACAAGATCGAGGGCGAGGATTTGTACCTCATCGGTACGAGTGAACATTCCATGATCGGTAGATTTATGGGGCAGATTATCGACGGGAAAAAGTTGCCGTTGACGTTGACGAGCTATTCCCCTTGTTTCCGTAAAGAAAAGGGCGCGCACGGTATCGAAGAACGCGGGATTTACCGTATTCACCAATTTGAAAAGCAGGAAATGATTGTCGTTTGCCGTCCCGAAGAGAGCGCGGATTGGTACGAAAAGCTGTGGAGCTATACGGTGGAATTGTTCCGCTCGCTCGATATCCCCGTAAGACAGTTGGGTTGCTGTACGGGCGACCTTGCCGATTTGAAGAACAAGAGCTGTGACGTAGAGGCGTGGAGCCCTCGTCAGAAGAAATATTTTGAGGTGGGTTCGTGTTCGAATTTGACGGACGCGCAGGCGCGCCGTTTGTCTATCCGCTATAAGGACGACGACGGGAAAACGAAGCTGGCGCACACCCTCAACAATACGGTGGTTGCGCCTCCGCGTATGTTGATTGCGTTTGTGGAAAACCATTTGCAGGCAGACGGAAGCGTGACAATTCCCGAGGCTCTGCGTCCGTATATGGGTGGCAAAGCTGTGATTATGCCCACGAAATAAGGGTGTGAAAATTGCCGTAAAATTGGCAAAGGTGCGTACACGGTACGCGATGAATTCGTAAAATGAGTGAAAGACCGCAAACGTTTTGCGGTCTTTTCCAAGAGAAAGGAATTGTCGGTGTGAAATATCTATTTTTTGATATCGAATGCTCGGTGGTGTCTAAATTTACCGCAAAAATTTGCGCGTTTGGATACTGTCTGACGGACGAACAATTTAATATTCTTGAAAAGGAAGATATTTTGATTAATCCGCAGGGCGGGTTTCATTTGACCGACCGTAAAGGCACGCAAGGTCTGGTTTTGCCGTACGAATATTCCGATTTTAAAAAGTATCCTACGTTTTTGGAAAAGGCAGATAAGATTTACGCCCTTTTAGAGGATAAGGATACGTTGGTGGCGGGACATGCCACGATGAACGACGTAAAATACCTCAATTTTGAGAGCAAACGTTTTCAGTTGCGCTCGTTTGCTTTTGATTTTGCGGACACGCAATTCGTGTATATGAACCGCGTTGGGGATTTTACGCGGCAGTTTGGCTTGGGTTCGATTGCGCAACAGTTAGAGGTGCAGTTTACGGCGCATCGAGCGGTGGACGACGCTTATGCGACGATGAAGGTTGCCGAGGCGATGTGTAAGGCGGAAAATTGTTCTCTGCCACAGCTTATCGAAAAATATCAGATTAAGCTGGGGCGTATCGAAAATTACGAGATTGAACAGACGACTTCGGCGGCGCAAATCGCCTACAAGCAAGAGCAAGAAAAGAAGAGAGAAGAGCGTGAACGTTGCAAAGCGCAGTTTCACGTGTTTGCGGATAGGGAAAAACGCAAGCGCGCCAAGGACGGTAAGCTGAAAAATAAGAGCGTTTGTTTTTCCCATCCCTTGGAAATGGACTTGCCCGTGGCAAAGCGGTTGCTGACGGCGGCGTTTGCGCAGGCGGCGTATTTCACAACCCGCGCGGAAGAGTGCGACGTGTACGTTTGTTACGAGGGCGAGGGTGGGCCTCGCTTGAAATCGGCGCAGGCAAGGGCGCGTGTGTTTTCGCCTGAACAGTTTGAGGCGTATCTGCAAAAGGAATAAGCGCGGATAGGGGGTAGACATGTACGAATTACCCGAAAAATTTATAGAAAATATGAAAAAACAGCTTCCCGAAAACGAGTGGGAAGCCTTTTTCGCTTGTTATGAAAAGCCGCCATTTAAGGGGGTCCGTTTAAACCCTTTGCGGGGGGACGTGACCGCGATGAAGGCGGTTTTGCCCTTTCTCGGCGCACCCGTTGCTTGGGAGGAAAACGGTTATTATACCAACGCGGAAAAAGTAGGGGCGAGTCCGTACCATTTCGCTGGCGTGGTATATAGCCAAGAGCCGTCGGCAATGTGCGCCGCGCCCCTTTTGGAGGCGCAAGAGGGGGAAAAGGTGCTCGACCTTTGTTCTGCGCCCGGTGGTAAGGGTACGCAGCTTGCGTGTAAGATGAACGGCAAGGGTTTGATTGTTTTGAACGAGCCGATTTTTGCGCGCGCGAAGATTTTATCGCAGAACGTGGAGCGATTGGGGATTAAAAACGCCGTGGTAACGAGCGAATATCCGCAAGCGCTTGCCAAAAAATTCAGCGGGTATTTTGATAAAATTATGGTGGACGCGCCTTGCTCTGGCGAGGGTATGTTCCGCAAAAATGCGGACGAGGCGCTTGCCGAGTGGAGTGAGGAAAATATTGCGCTGTGCGCAACACGGCAAAAGGAAATTTTGGATTGCGCCGTGGAAATGCTTGCCGTTGGCGGGCGTTTGGCGTATTCGACCTGCACGTTTGCCGAGGCGGAGGACGAGGGACAAGTACGTGAATTCTTGGAAGCACACCCCGAAATGCGCTTGCTGCGTCAGGAAAAGCTCTATCCTCATAAGGTGGACGGCGAGGGGCATTTTGCGGCGTTGTTTGAAAAGGTCGCGCGTGTGAGCGAGTGGGATTGCCGTTTAAAGAGCGCAAAACAGAGCGTAACGAGTAACGGTGAGCGTGCGTACCGAGATTTTGAAAGAGCGTTTTTCAAGGAAAAGTTTGCCTTCCGTTTGTACGAAAACGGCGGTGTTTTATATGAATTGCCCGAGGGCGTGTTCGATTGGAAGGGCTTGCAGGTCTTGCGCGTGGGCGTGCGCTTGGGCGAGGTTAAGAACGGGCGTTTTGAGCCTTGTCATGCCTTGGCGATGAGTGTAAACGCAGACGCGTGTAAAAACGTCCTGGACCTTTCTGCGGATGACGAACGTGTGGAAAAATATCTGCGCGGTGAAACGTTGGCGTGTGATTTGCCCAACGGTTGGTGTTTAACGTGTATAGACGGATATCCGTTGGGGCTGGGCAAGGTCGTCGGCGGAACGCTGAAAAATCACTTGCCCAAGGGATTACGAAAACTTGGATAAAACAAAAAGCTCCTCTAAAAAAGAGGGGCTTTTTTATATGATTTTTATATAGAAGAAACCCCCGTGAACGAGATACGTTCGCGGGGGTTTTGCTTTTTTCTTACGTTGAAAGATTAATCGTTGTAAGGACTGTCTTCGTCGATTTCTTCTTTCGGTTCTTCCGTCTTAACCGTTTCCACTTTCACGGATTTAGACTTCGATTTCTTCTGCTTGCTGGGTTTCTTCGCGTTATTCTTGCGCGCTTTCTTCCAAACCTTGCGGACGATGATGCTGACGATAGCAAGGAGCAGAATTACCGCGATTGCAATGGAGCTTGCCAACAACCAAGGATTGGTGGGCGTTGCGTTGTCCGTGTTGCTCGTGCTGTTGTCGGGCGTCGAGTTATCCGTATCGTCCGCTACTGCCGTTACAACCTGGTCTTGCGCCGCATAGTTAATAAGGAAGTCTTGGTTGTTCTTTGCATCCGTTGCGTGCAGGTAGAATACCTTTTCTTCCGCCGTCGTTGCGTCGTAGTTTCTGTACGCGTTGCCTTTTGCGTTGACGTCAAGCGATTTGTTGTAACGAAGGAATTTGTCGGTGTCGTAGTACGAGAATACGCTCTTGTACTGGTCAGCCTCGTCTTCGTAAGCCGTCAACAAGCTGTTGTAGGTGGTTTCTGCATCGGTGGAAGCCGAGGGGTTGCCGTCGAACATAACGTACGTGCCTGCTGCGTTGGGGGTTTCGCCCTTTCTGTCGCCGCTCCACACTTCAAGGCGGTAGCTCTTTGCCTCTTCGCCCGTCTGCACGTAGAACGTTACGGTTACCCAATCGCCCGTGGCGGGTATCGTTGCTTGCAACGCTTTGTCCGCAACGGATTCGGTACGAGGCGCAATCGATGCGGGGAATTGCGCAACTTCTATGCTCTTTGCGCTGTCTGCGTAGTACTTGCCGTTATCGTGATAGAACGCAATCGCGCGTTTTTCGCCTTTCACTTTCACGTATTCGGACGCGGTTACGTAATCGTGTACGCCACCGTTTGCCGCCACCAACAAGTTGCCGTTAGCGTCTTTGTCGGTGTACGCGTTCAAGTTTGCGTAGTACTGACCGTTCATCGTTTCCGCATCGTAGCCCTTCCACTTGGTGTTTGCGATATACAAACCGTTGTTCTGCAAGAGGAGCGCGGGATATTTTTCCGTTTCGAGGTCGCCCGCATAAACGTTACCCTTACTGTCGTACCAATAGGTTGCGCTTGCGCCGATGGAAAGGGAATTTGCGCGGCTGTCCGTGCTGGTGTCAATCAAATAGACGTTAGCGGTAGGAGCCGCCGCGTTGGTATCGGTAGAGCCAACCTTTACGCGTACGGAAATCGCCGTTGCCGTCGAGTTTGCCGCAATCGTCGTGTTTGCGCCGATGAAGCCGTAGGAATAGTTCTTGTCCTTCGTGTTTTCATCTTCCGTGCCGTCGCCCTTTGCGCCGTCGTTCCAAATGAACAGAGGTTGGGTTGCGTCGCCGAATACCGCTTTCCAAGCGTCAGCTGCGCTCGTGCTTGCGTCTGCGTTTGCAATCTTCAAAATGCTCTTGAACCATTCGGGAGCGTTCGTCGTGTCGTCGCCGTCGAATTCCAAAGCCTTGTATTCGTCATAATAACCGGGTTCTTCCGCGGTGCCGATGAAATAGTTTCTATTCAAAAGACCTGCGCTTTCGTAAGCGTTAATAGCCGTCTTGTTTTGGAACTGGTCGGTGACGTAGTCGCTGTTGCTGTAAACGCCTTTATAGTTCTGCAAGAGGGAAAGACCGCCTTCGATGCCGTCCTGATAGAGCGCCGATTTGTTACCTGCCGCCGTGTCGAAACCGCTGTTGCCTGCCGCCGTTACTTCCTTGTCGCCCGAAAGGGTAACCGTTTTCATATACGTGCCAGCGTTTACACTCTCGAATTCTTCTTCGGTCATGTGCAGGGTTTGGAAGTTGGTGAACGCTGCAAAACCCGTCTGGAAGGAGTTGAGTACAGAGTTTTGGTCAAGCGTCGTAGGACCGAAGTTGAACTGCAACTGGAAGGTTGCGTCTTCGTTGTCCGTGTCGTTCTTCACAAAGAAGATATATTGTTGCCAACCGCTGTAAACGTCTTCCTCTTCGCCGATGTTTACGGGAGTGTTGTTCGTCGTGTCAATCGAAGAGAACGAGAATTCGTTTTCGCCGTCGAGCAAGGTGACGCCTGCGCCCGTATAGCCGTACATATTAGACGTTCTTACAAAGAAGGAAACGGCTACGTAGTCGCTGTAAACGCCGTTATCGTCCTTAAAGGAGAAGGCGTGGTTGGATTTTGCCGTGTACGCAACGCCGTGCGCGCTCATAATTAAGAGCACTTTCCCGTTTTGACCGTTGAGGTTGGGGGAGTTGACGCCGTCGAAATATTTGTTGTATATAGAGCTTACAAACTCTTGCTGGGTTGCGTTGGAGGAGGTGAACGCCCCAATCGAGGCAATATCGTTGAAGACGTTAATTAAGTCGTCGTCGCCGTTTCTGCCACCTTCCAACGTGGGCAAGGTTACGTTGCCGTCTTTGTCGCCTGCCATAGACGTTTTGCCGTCGTCGCTCTTGGTAGGATATGCGGTAACGCTATTCAAAACCTCTTCCGTGTTGGTGAATTCGCCGTAGAAGTCGATGGGAAATACGTCAAAGCCTTTGCCCGCCAAATAGCCAAGGTCTTCTGCCTCTGCGATAGAGGTGCTCTGGTCGTAGTCCTTGGAAAGGTCAATCGTCTTTAACGCTTTGGTGTCTTCAAAGGTGGAGGTGGGGGCAACGTTGGTGTGGTTGCTGAGTTTGCCGTCCACGTCTGCCTGCGGGAAGACGTTGCATTGGATATCGTCGAAGAACGCGTAACCGTTGACAAGCTCCATACGGCTCTTTTCCGTGCCCTGGCCAAGACCGAGGGTGAGCGTGAGCGTCGTGGTCGTATACGAAGAACCTTTTACGTAGAACGTGTACTGTTTCCAACCGTTCGTGTCTTCAAGGTCCATATATTTGGTGTTGATGTTCTTGACTTCGTAAACGGGCATTACCGTGCCGCCGACCGTCTGCGCAAGGCTGATATACGCGCCCTTGTCAACCGCTTCCTGCGCTTCGCCGTCCGAGCTGGAACACATAAGGTCTTGCGTTTTTACCCAAACGGAGATTTCCGCCGCCGCGCCTGCGCCTACGGTAACCGTGGAGGACGAGGTGTATTTTTGCGCCGAACCGATGGACTGAATCACCTTTTCGCCTTCGTCCGTTTCGGGGTTCTTGTTGCGAATCATCAGGACGTTATAATCGCTGAAATCTTCCTTAGCAACTTCGTCTGCCGAGTGGTGCGTGCCGGGGTTTGCGATATCGGGAACGTCAACAAGCGCAAGACCACCGTTGTTGAAGTTTTCGTATTTGTCAAAATCTTCCGAGATTTTGCCGTCTTTGTTGTTGTCTTTCCAAACCTCGTAATATTTCAACTTGTCGCGCGTGGTAAAGTTGTCCCATTCCGCGATTGCCTCGCTTTCGGAAAGGGCTTCGATTTTTTTGTCGGCTTCTTCAAGGTTGGTAACAATGCCGTCCTTTACGTAATAAGAGCCGGTAAGGTCGTGCCATGCGTCGTCGCTGGTATCGAGAATACCGCTGTCTGCGTAGCTCTTGGGGGCTTGGTTAGTGCCGTCCGAATATTTTGAGAGGGACCAGTTGGAAACGGTCGTGCCGATTACGTTTAAGCCGTCGTTGGTGTTGAAGACTTCAAAGCCGGCGTTTTTGATAAGGCCTTTATCGGTGATCGGGGTATCCGTGGTTTCTTCTTCGGTAGAGCTGTCCGATGAGGAAACGTTGCCGCCTTGGTCTTTACAGGACGCCAAGGATGCAATGGAGAGCACGGTCATTGCCGATAAGAGCAGTGCAAGAAGTTTTTTCTTGCGGGTTTTAGTAGAATTTTTCATACAACCACCTTTTGGTTTTGATTTTTCTTCTTAGTGTTGCGCTTATACGCGTATGCGCGCACAATACACTATATTATTTTAATACAAAAATCGGGCGTTGGCAAGCGTTTACGGCGTGTATTGCAAGAAAAAGTTTGATAATTTGAAAAAAATTTGCCGATACTGACGTGAAAAGGGGGAGAAAGGGGAAATGGACCAAGGGAAAAGAGTGAAAGCGCGGCGGATGGCTTGCGGTGGCGTGGTGGGCGCGGCAAATAGCATTTTCGGCGGTGGGGGCGGTATGATTGCCGTGCCGATGCTCAAAAATACGGGATTGGACGAGAAACGGGCGCACGCAACGGCGATTTTAGTGATTTTGCCCGTATCCTTGCTCTCGTTTTTGCTGTATGCCGTCAAGGGCTTATACGATTTTTCGGTGCTAATTCCCACGGCGATTGGGGTGACGGCGGGGGGCTTGTTGGGGGCGAAACTGCTGGGAAAATTGCCGACGAAGGCGGTCAATCTCACCTTTGCGTTTTTACAGCTTACGGCGGGGTTGTTTTTGTTCTTTTCGTACTAAACGGTGGGGGACGGGTCGCGATGAACGGTGTTTTACCGTCCTACATATGAGCTTTTATTTGTATTTATTGCTGGGTTTTATCGGCGGAATTCCCGCGGGGATGGGTATGGGCGGAGGGACGGTTACGATCCCTTTGCTGGTATTGATTGGGGGCGTTGGACAAAAGATAGCGCAGAGCGCGAATTTATTTGCCTTTTTGCCTATGAGTGTCGGGGCGTTAAAACTGCACGCGGATAACGGATTGTTGCAAACGAGGGGGGTCGGGTGGATAATTCTACCCGCATTGCTCTTTTCTGCGCTGGGTACGAGCCTTGCCGTGGCGTTGCCGTCCGCGTTGTTAAAAAGGGCGTTTGGGGCGTTTTTAATCGGGCTTTCCTTTGTCGGTTTTTTCCGCGCGCTGAGCGCAAAGAAAGCGTAACAAGGGGGTTGACAAACACAGCGTTTTGTGCTATGCTACCTCTAATAGAGGTGCGAGCGATGAAGAGGTATAAATATCTGTTGTTTGATTTGGACGGAACGCTGATGCAATCCCACCCGGGGATATTCGCGGGGATTAGGCACGCTTTAAAAGAGATGGGAAGGGCAGAAGAGCCGACCGACGAGTATTTGAGACGGTGTATTGGGCCGAGCCTAGTGTATTCCTTTTCCAACTTTTTTCACATGAGCGAAGAGGACGCGGAAAGGGCGACGGCGATATACCGCGCGTGGTACGGGCGGGAAGGCGTCTTTCTCGGCGCGCCGATAGAGGGCGCTTTGCAGGCTTTAAAAACGCTCAAAGACGCGGGGTATGTCTTGGCGTTGGCAACCTCTAAGCCCCAAGTTTTTGCCGATAAAGTGACGGAGCGGTTTGGGTTTTCTAAGTTCCTTACGGTGCGGGTCGGGTGCGGTTTGGACGGCAGTTTCCCGACCAAGGCGTCGGTGATTGGGGAGGCGATGCGCCGTCTTGGCGCAAGCGCGGACGAGTGTCTGATGATAGGGGACAGAAAGCACGATGCCGAGGGGGCTAAGGAGCAAGGCGTGGACTGCGCTCTGCTTGCCGTGGGTTATGGCGACAAAGAAGAGTTTGCGCAGGCGAAACCGAAATATGCCTTTGAGAGTTTTGAAGAGCTGACGGCGTTTTTGACAACGGAAAATTGAAGAGGATAAAAAGGGCGCGAAAGCGTTCTTTTTTGTTTTTGCGGAGCTCGCGTAAAAGGAAAATAGCGGTTAGACGTATAAAAAAGGGTATATTTGTATAAATAATGTATACGCGCATACGCCCACGCGCGTGTGTTAGGCTGTCAAAATGTACGAAAGAAAGGGTTTTAAATTGTTCAAAATGAAAAAAATTGGTAAAAAGAGAGAAAAATTTTTCAAAAGGGTATTTACAAAACGGGTTTTATATGATAAACTATGAGAAATTCAAAATGGGGCATTTGGTATGCGCAGAAAAGCGCGGAAAAGCTTTTGAAAATGTAGACAGCGCGCAATCAAAACCCCCGATAGGGCAGGAAAAGTAGAGAAATTTACAACGGTCGCCAAGGAAGGCGAGAGATAGAGGTAGAAGTAGTGGAAAAGATCGGTATTATTGATTTGGGTTCGAATACGGCGAGACTCTTGATTGTGGACATGTTCACCGAGGGGCATTACGTCGTAGTGGACGAATTGAAAGAAAGCGTTCGTCTTGGTCAGGATATGGATCGCGACGGGTTTTTAAAGCCCCAGCGTATTGCGGAGACGATTAAAACGCTGAAAATGTTCAAACGGCTGTGCGACGCGCGCGGCGTGGAAAGAATTATTGCGGTTGGTACGGCGGCAGTTCGTCGCGCGAAAAACCAACGTTCGTTTTTAGATGAAATTCAGGTGAGCTGCAATATTAATATTCGCGTGCTTTCCGAAGAGGAAGAGGCGATTCTTGTGTATCGTGGCGTCATTAACTCGATGGATATCCCCAAGGGATTGATTTTGGAGATTGGCGGCGGCAGTACGAAGATTATTTATTATAACCGCAGAAACGTGTTGGGGTTTGCGAATTTGCCTTTCGGCGCGGTGACGCTTACCGATTTGTTTGCGAGCGACCCCACCCCCCAAGAGGCGGCGGCGCACGTGGAAGAATTCTTCACCGAACAGCTGAAAAAGCTGCCTTGGCTTAAAGAAATCGACCCCGAAACGCAGATGATCGGCGTGGGCGGTTCGTTTAGAAATCTGTTTAAAATCAGCAAGCTCGTAAGAAAGTATCCTTTGGATATGGCGCACAATTATAAGATTGCGACCGAAGATTTTACGGGTATTTACGATATGTTGAAGGCTTTGGACGTGGACAAGCGTAAAAAGATTAAGGGTTTGTCCCCTGCGCGCGCGGACATTATGCCCGCGGCAATGGCGATTATTAAATCCTTTGTCGATTATATGAGCGTGGAAAATTTCACGATCAGCGGTTGCGGGTTGCGTGAAGGGTTGATGATTAATCAGGCGTTGCCTATTACGATGGAAAAACCGATTTCCGACGTCCTTGGGTATTCCCTCGACAGATTGGTGAAATATTACGAGTGCGACCATAAGCACGTAGAGCACGTTATGCTCTTATCCGTGCAGCTGTTCAAGCAGCTCCGCGTGTTGCACAAGTTCTCCCGTCAGTATCTCAAAGTGCTGAAAATTGCGGCGAGCCTGCACGATTGCGGTATGAAGATGAAATTCTACGGCCATGCAAGGCATAGCTGGTATACCATTTTAAATTCGTCCATTTACGGCGCGACGCACCGCGAAATTATTTTGGCGGCGTTTGTGGCGGGCTGTCATAACCGCGAGGACGTGCCTATGATTGAGTGGCAGAAATACAAGGATATCGTCACGGAAGAGGATTTGGACGCGGTTAAGAAATTGGGCGTTTTGCTCCGCATTGCAGAGAGCTTGGACCGCACGCATTGCGGTTTGGTTACGGGCTTGAACTGCGACGTTTTGGGCGATTCGGTTATTATGAAGACGATTGTGTCCGGCGATGCTGCTCTTGAAATTCGCGACGCGGAAGCGGCGAATCCCGAATTTAGAAAGGCGTTTAGAAAAAATCTCGAAATCTTATAAAGGCTATAAAGGCAAAAGAGCCGCTCAAACGGAGCGGCTCCTTTCATAGTATGGGTAGCGCGATATGAAATGGATTTTGGCGAGTGCCTCTCCGCGGCGCAAGGAATTGCTGGCGGAGCTGATAGAAAAATTTGAAATCATACCCGCGCGCGGCGAAGAACGGGCAGACGAGGGCTTGTCCCCCAAGGATTTGGTGCAGGCGTTGGCGGCGCAGAAAGCGGTGGAAGTGGCGGCTCTGCCTCGGGCGAGGGGCAAGGCGGTGCTTGGTTCGGACACGGTGGTGGCGTTGGACGGCAAGGTGCTGGGAAAACCGCGTGACGAAGAGGACGCGAAGAGAATGCTCCGCGCCCTTTCGGGGCGAACACACGAGGTTTTTACAGGCGTTTGCGTGGTGTACCCGACCAAGAACGGCGTGGCGCAAAGGACGGCGGCGGCGTGTACGAGGGTGCGATTTTTTGCGCTGACGGAAGAGAAAATTGACGCGTACGTAGCGACGGGCTCGCCGATGGATAAGGCGGGGGCGTACGGTATTCAAGACGGCGGTTTGGTGGAAAGCATTGACGGAAGTTTTTCGAACGTCGTGGGCTTGCCGTTGGAGCTTTGCAAAGAGATGATAGAGGGTATAGAGAAGTAGCGTAAAACGCGTTCAATGCGTACCTGTCCCCTACGTAAAGGGGATTTTGGGAGGAAAGTATGATAAAATTGGCGATTGATTTGGGCTCGTCGATGACGAAGATTTACCGTGCGGACACCAACAGCGGCGTGGTGCTTGCCGAGCCGTCTTGCGTGGCGGTTGTGGGCAATGACGAAACGGTGAAAGCCATTGGCAAAGAAGCCAAAAATCTAATTGGAAAAACGGCGGAGCGTACGACCATCGTCTATCCCGTGTACGAGGGGGAGATTGTCCACATGAACCTTGCCGTCATTATGCTGAAAGAGTTTTTGTCTCGTATCGGTATCAAAGCGACGGCGCTCAAACGGGCGCACGTGCTGTTTTCCGTGCCCTGCGGTTTGTCCAATCGGGTGCTGTCGGGGTATGCCAATTTGGTGGAAGAGTGCGGGTTGAAAAAGGTATGGTTTGTAGAACAGCCCTATTTGGCGGCGTTGGGCGCAGGGGCAGTTTTGACCGATTCCGACCCCGTATTCTGTCTGGATATCGGCGGTGGCGTTTCCAATGCGGCGGTGGTGTCGGCGGACGGAATTATCGCCGGGATTTCCATGAACGTCGGCGGGAACAATATGGACGCCAATATCATTTCGAAAATTGCGAACAATAACAAGCTCCTTGTCGGGGCGTTGACGGCGGAAAAAATCAAAAACGAAATCGGCTCGCTCTCGCCGAGTGCTTTGGGTACGGTGGTGGCAGAGGGTAGCTCGCTCGAAACCTACAAGCCGTCGGCGACGTCCGTGCAAGCGGGGGATTTGACCGATTGTATACGCGTGTACGTGAATAAAATTATGGAATACGCGGTGGAAGTGCTCAGAATTTTGCCTGCCGAAGTGGCGGCGATTGTAAACAGAAACGGCGTGTACCTTTCGGGGGGAGTTATGAAAATTCCCCACGTTCCGCAGTATATCGGCGCAAACCTCGGTATGCGGCAGCGCGTTTGCGAAGAACCGCAATTTGCCACGGTATTGGGCGGCGGCGTGTTGCTCCGCGATCCCGTTTTACTGCGGCGTTTTGCCAAACAAATAGAAGAATAAGAGAGAAAAAACGTCGTTTTTCGGCGTTTTCTTTTTTTATACGTTCGCGCAATCCCTTATAAATAAAGGGGTTTAGAGATTTTTAAAAAATTTTTTCGATTTTTGCAAACTTTTTTTCAAAAACCCCTTGACAAACGAAAAATATCTGCTATAATAAAGGTACAAAAGAAAGAAACGAACAAAAAATGTTTGAAACTTTCAAAAATAAATGGAGAACACCCCAATGCACAAGTAGTGGTTGCGCCGAGGAAGTCGGCAAAGGGCCGTAGGGATACGGCGAAAAAATAAAAGAAAGGAGGGTATGAAAAGCGATGATTCCTTCCCATTTGGAGGCAGAAGCCTAAAAAAAGAATAACCTAAGTGACCCAAAACGGTTTGAAAAAACCAAAGCATACTTTGAAAGCGCTCCGCCAAGCGATAGCGGCGGAAGAAAAAAGTAGGAGGAGGTTCACGATGACAAGAACGGTAAAGGAGGACACTCCGACGTATGAGTGTTAGCCGGTGTTAGGCATCGGAAAAGGTGCAGGGCATCGGGTTTTAGGAAAGAGAAAAAGTGAAAAAAGTTAAAGGGAGGTACGGTAAGATGACTTATCGCTACGAAAGGTACTTTAACAAAGAAGAAAAAGGAAGGTAACAGTCCAATGAACGATCATTTCGAGGGCGTAAAATAAGAAAGTAGCCTGAAAGGTTAAGCGGCGAAGAGCTGGCGCGCAACGTATGGTTTGCAAAAAACAGGCGAAAGATAAAGACGATACGCCTATAAAACTAAATATGAAAATAATGACGCTCGGTGGGATACTGAGCGTTTTCTTTTTGCGTTTATAAACTTCGCGTTTATGAACTTTGCATTTATGAACTTCGCGTTTCTGCGGTGCGTTGCGGTTACGTGCTTGTTGTCCGTGTGCATAAGTATTCCGCGTTGATGTGAGCGGGCTGTCGACCGAGGGGATAAAAGCGAAAGGCGGTTACGTGTTTTTTTTGCGCGCTCCCTTGCTATTTGTGTAAAGTTTGTGAACATTTGTTAAATGTTATAAATTGACCGCGGAAATGCTTGAAAAACAAAAAAGCTTGTGGTAAAATAATACTGCTGTGAAACTTTTCACGGCGTAAAAATTGTAAACAATCGCAAAAAAGGTATTGCGAGGGCGTTTTTCGCGTAAACTTTATGTAAACGGAACGCCAAAGGGCGCAACTTTTTTAGCGACGGTAAGGAGCGTAAGCACTTTGAAAAAGAAGACAAAAGTATGGGTATGGATTATTGTGGCGGTTGTCGCCGTTGCCTTAATTGCAATTTTGCTTTCGGACGTGTTTGACGGACAGAAAGTAGGATTCACCGAAATTTTGAGGCAATTGAAAAACGAAAACGTCAAGGGAATATATCTCGACGGATACGTTTGGGAGGCAACCCTCAAAGACGGTAGTACTATCATTGCAGAGGGTGCGCCGAGTTTGTATGATTATGCTGATTTTAGCAAATTCTGCGAAGAGTACAGCATTAAATTCGAGGAAATTGCTATTACTTTTAAGGACCCCAACGCGGGTAGTATTTGGGCGAGCATTTTGCCGTTCTTGGGTATCGGCGTAGTGGCGTTGATTTTCTTCCTGATTATGCGCAGCGCGTCGGGTGCGAACAACGCGGCGATGAATATCGGCAAGAACAAGGCGCATATGCAAAACAATTTGCGCGTGCGTTTCTCGGACGTAGCGGGCGCGGAAGAGGAAAAGGAAGAATTGCAGGAAGTCGTCGAATTCTTGAAATCGCCCAAACGTTTTGCCAACCTTGGCGCAAAAATTCCGTCGGGCGTGTTGCTCGTAGGGCCTCCGGGCACGGGTAAAACCTTGTTTGCAAAAGCGGTTGCAGGCGAGGCGGGTGTGCCGTTCTTCTCGGTTTCTGGTTCCGATTTCGTGGAAATGTACGTCGGCGTGGGCGCAAAGCGTGTGCGCGACCTCTTTGAAATGGCGAAGAAAAATCAGCCTTGTATTATTTTTATCGACGAAATTGACGCGGTCGGTCGTCGCAGAGGCGCAGGTCTTGGCGGCGGTCACGACGAACGCGAACAGACTTTGAACCAAATCCTTGTCCAAATGGACGGCTTTGAGGATAGCGAAGGTATTATCATTATGGCAGCGACGAACCGCGCGGATATTCTCGACCCCGCGTTGCTCCGTCCCGGCCGTTTTGACAGACAAATCCACGTAAATCTGCCCGACGTAAAAGGCCGTGAACAGATTTTGAAGGTGCATGCGCGCAACAAGCCGATGTCGCCCGACGTTAATTTTAAGACGGTGGCGCGTATTACGGCGGGATTCTCGGGCGCGGAACTTGCCAACCTTTTGAACGAGGCTGCGATTTTGGCGGCGCGTAAAAACAAGGCGACCATTGGCAATTTGGAATTGTACGACGCTATCAACAAAGTCTTGATGGGCCCGCAAAAGAAGAGTCGCGTCGTTACCGAATCGGACAAACGCTGTACGGCGTATCACGAGGCGGGGCACGCAGTTTTGGCTTGCCTTTGCGAACATTGCGATCCCGTGCATGAGGTTTCGATTATTCCCCGTGGCAGGGCTGCGGGTTATACCATGACCAGACCGGAAACGGACGATAACGACGTTTCGTACAACAAGCTCGTGGACAATATCTGTATGTCCTTGGGTGGACGCGTTGCGGAAGAATTGGTAATTCAAGACGTCACGACGGGCGCAAGCGCAGATATTCAGCACGTATCTGAAATTGCGCGTCGTATGGTTACGCAATGGGGTATGAGTAAGAAACTCGGTTTGGTGGCGTACGATAGCGATCAGCCCGTATTTATGGGTATGGAATACGGCAACCAGAGCCGTGGCGGATATTCGCAACAGACGGCGGCGTCGATTGATGCCGAAGTACGCGCTTTGGTCGCAAAAGCGCATAAGCGCGCGACGAAACTCTTGAAAGACAACCGTTCTATTTTGGATAATATGGCGCGCGTTTTGGTGGAAAAGAATACGATTTACACCGAAGAAGTGGCGCTGTTGATGAAGGGCGCGAGCTATAAAGAAGTGATAGCGGAAATGGAAAAGACGGAAGGCGAGCATAACGCAAATCCCTTTGCCAGAGCGACGAAAGAGGATAAAGAACACGTAATTGTGGACGAAACAACGGCGGTAGATACCGCTGAAAAAGCGAACGAAAGCGTGGATAACAAGCCCGAAGATAAGACGGAAGAATAACAAAAAACGGGGCGCTGTAAGGTAGCTCCGTTTTTCAATAAATTAGGCGCAAAAGAGAAAAAGGATAGGGGCGTGTACGTGATGAAACGGATAAAACGCAGAAAAAACTTAGATTTCGATTATGAAAAACGGACGATGCCGTTGTCGCTGATTGAAACGGAACGGACGATAGACGAGTATGACAAAAAGGACTTGAAAACGCGTGCGGCATATTTCTTGCTCAACGGTCTGCCCGAGTTTTCCGTCAACGAAAAGGGGAACGGCAGATATCAATTACTTGCCGCGGAACGAGATTATTTTGCCGTTAAGATGATGGGCGCAACCGAAGCGGAGGCTCGCATTTATCATTTTACCGCGAAAAACGCAGAGATTTTTTCTTGTATCGAACGGCTGAAAGCGAACAACCTTGGCGCAATGGAAGAGGCGTATTTAATGGAAAGGCTCGTCAAAGAATTCCAGCTGACGCAGGACGACGTAGCGGCGATGATTGGCAGATCCCGACCTGCGGTGGCGAACACCTTGCGGTTGTTGACGCTCGTCCCCGAAGTGGTGGGGTTGGTTGAAAGCGGCGCGTTGTCGGCAGGGCATGCGCGTACCCTTGTTCGCGTTCCGCAGGAACAGCAGTACGCCTTTGCGGAAGAGGCGATAAAGAGAGGGTATTCCGTCCGTGAAATGGAAAGAACGGTCAAGGCATTTTTAACGCCCCCCGAGGTTTTGCGCCAGGAAAAAGACGCGCTGGCGGCGGCGAAAAGCGCGGAGTTAAAGGCGTTTGTAGAACGTATGCGCGGGGTATTCCGCACCAAAGTTTCCTTGATTGGCAACGATAAAAAAGGGCGTATCTACATTGATTATTATTCCCCCGAAGATTTGTATCGCTTTGAAGAGTTTTTAGAGATGATAGAAAGCTACGATAGGGACTAAGGGTAGGGTGTCACACGATTATAGATAATGAAAAAACCCGTTTGGAAGATAACCAAACGGGTTTTTGTGTTTTTTTGTCTTATTCTGCCAGGAAAAGATGCCCTTTTATCAACATATAGATGAAGTCGGCAACACAAAGAATCCAGCCCCAACCAATAACGACGAATACCACGAACACAACGATGTGCAAAGCGTCTTTCGTTCTCAGCATAACCGAAAGTCTGACGAGAAGTTCCATAACCCAACCAACGAAGGGGATTAAGAGAAGGATTGCCTTTACAAGCGTAGATTGTCCGTTAAACCATTTGTCAAAATTCATAACAGTACCTCCTGATAAATTTTGCAAGAATTACCTTGCGTTATTATTATAATATTCAAAGGGAGTTTTGTCAAGTAGTTAATAATGATTTTTTTGTGAAAAATAAAGCCGCCTTAACGGTTAAGCAAAGGCGGTTTTGCGGGTGAAAACGGTGTGCAATATTTACTTTTTCGCGGTATTTGCCGTGGAGTCCGTGTGGGCGTCGGGCGTGCTTTCTTCCCCGTCGTTTTCTGTATCAGGAGCAAGACCTTGTTTTTTCTCGGCAGATTCCTGATTTTGTTTACAAAGGAGCATTAAAAAGAAGAAGATGCCCGCGCCAATCAACGCGCTGAATACTCCGATTAGCCCAAAAAACATACCCAGGGGAATTGCAGCGGCAAGGCCGATTGCCGATAAAATGGTAAAAATAATTCGTAAGGTTTTGTACATAAACACTCCGCGTGGCGGTTTGCGCCACGTAATATTTTTAAAGACTGTGTACGCTCAGTATGCGCATATTTCTTATATATTATATATTGTATCACGCGCGCGCGTGCGAAGTCAAGGGAAAACGGTTGACTTTTTTGGAGCGAAGGGCTATAATGTTGGTACTTTGGAGAGCATTATGGAAGAAAAGTTTATTAAAATTGATCCGCACGTACATTCTAAGGGCATCAGCCGTTGTAGCCACGTGACTTGCGAAGAGATTATTGATGAGAAGATAAAGCTTGGGTACGACGGCGCGATTTTAGTCAATCATTGCCAGGAGTGGTATTATCCCGAAGAAGAGCATAAAAACTTCATCGAGCGAGTGATAGAGGATTTTGCGCGCGGAAAAGCGTATGCGGATAAAAAGGGTTTTCGGTTTTTTTTGGGTTTGGAAGTGAGCTTGAACGCGCCCCATTATGCCGATTGGCTGTTGTACGGCGTGACGGAAGAATTTTTGCGGAAAACGCCCTGTTTGTATAAGCTGTCGCAGAAAGAGCTGTTTGCGCTGTGCGAAGAAAACGGCGTGTTGCTCGTGCAGGCGCATCCCTTTCGGCAAAGCCCTTGTGACCCGAATTTTATGCACGGCGTTGAAATTAATTGCAGCGACGGGGATTTGGACAAAATTCCTTTGGTCGAGGAATTTGCAAAGGAACACGGTTTGTTACTCTTTTGCGGAACGGACTATCATTTCCCCGAACGCACCTATTTCGGCGGGATTTATATCCCCGAGAGCTGTCAAACGGCGGTGGATATCGCGGAATACGTCCGCAGGGATTGGAAAGTGCGCGCTTTTTACGAGGGAACGGAAAAGATTTTTACGGCAACTCGGTTTAAAGGGAATTAAAAGGACGAGATTTTAGAAAAACTTGTAATTTTTCCAAAAAAAGTATTAAAAATCGTTTGACAAGGACATAATAAAGTGGTAGTATAGGAAAGCTGTCGCGAGGGCAAGCAAAAAGAAAGAAAAAAAAGGAAAACTTTTGAAAAAACTTTGAAAAAAGTGAAAAAAGTTGAAAAAAATGCTTGACAAGGCGAAATAGTTTGTGGTATTATATACAAGCTGTCGCCGAAAGAGCAGACGGCACCGGGCTGTAGCCTGGTAGAAGAAGATTAAAAATGGAATAAGAAAGAAATGAGATTTTATTTGACAAACAAGCAAATGAAAGGTAATTTCCGTTAATTTCAAAGAAACTTGTAAAAGCAA
>SVHT01000011.1:0-5076 GCA_015055615.1 Clostridiales bacterium
AAAGCACGAAAATATTATTATCTAACACGGATGCCCATAATTTTTGCAAATCCTCAAAGGAGTGGCTTATTTCTGAGCCGCTCAATAGGAAATTGTATATGCTGTATGCCATATACAGAGGGTACAAAATGGATAATTTGTGCTTTCATCATCTGAAGTAATAAGATTTAAGAAAGACCATACTGCCTCTTCGTGTACGAAATCACCGATTTTCTTACCTTCGGGTACGGGATAAAAGTCGGTTTCAATATCGCCTGTCCACGTACGGAAAAATTCTCTAAAGTTAAATGCGGAATCTTCCGTTCGTCCGCCGTCGAAGGATTTACCAAGAAACGAAGTTTTGCGACATCGCTACTGCAACCGCTGAATTTGGTGTCCGCCGTAAACGAAACTCTAAACCAACCGTCGCTTATTGCCGTAACAATCCACCCCTTGTCTGCACCCCAACCATTGGTAAGATTCGTCCACACGTAACCTTCGCCGTCGGGTTGTGCGTAATTGCCGTTGCTATCCGCCACCGTAAACCCTACAAGGGACATAGAGCCAACAATCTTCAAATCAAAGGTAATTGCTTTCCCACTCAAATTCAATGCGCTGCCGTGAATTCCTGTCAAATCAAGGTCGTAATTCCACCAAACACCGCTATTGCCTGCGGGAACGTTTGCCTTTATCGAGCTCGACGAAAATGCGCTAACCACGTTCGTATCCACCGCAATCGTTCCGCCATTGACCGCTACAAGCCCACAGGAAGTGCTGTAATCGTCCGCCTCCGTAGGTAAATCGATTACGCTATCGAGATACAGGTTGTCAACGTACATGTTTGCTTCGCTTCCATCTTGGGGATTTACCAAGAAACGGAGTTTTGCGATATTGCTACCTGCACTGCTAAACGACGTATCAGGATTAAACGAAACTCTATACCAACCGTCATCTATTGCCGCAATCGACATGCCGAATCCCGACCAACCGCTCGACAAATTCATCCAAGCGTAATCGTTCGTATCCGCACAGTTTACATAGTTACCGTTGCCGTCTGCTACCTTAAATCCTACCCACGTCATATTACCGACAATCTTCACGTCGAAGGTAATCGTCTTACCGCTCATATTCAACGCGCTGCCCGTAACCTTCGTCAAATCGATATCGTAATTCCACCAAACGCCGCTATTGCCTGCGGGAACGTTGAATTTCGCCGATTTCACAGAGGTGCTACTTACCACGCTACTATCAATCGTAGCCGAACCGCCGTTTACAGCCCCCAAACCACATGCGCTGATTGCATCATCCGCCTCGGTGTATACGCGTTTCTTTTCAAAATGCAAGTTATCGAAGTTGATATCAAGCGTTCCGCTGCCGTCCGAAGCGTTCAGCGTTGCATAAATCTTACTTACGCTACTAAGAGAACTATTCAAGACGTCTAAATCTACGTATACTCTCAGCCAGCCGTTGCCCAAATCTTCGCAAGTATGCGTATCTGCTTTTATACCCGTGTTTAACGTGAGCATATTCCACAAACCAAGCTTGTCGCCGTTATTCACGAAATCGAATACGACCAACCAACCGTTTCTGTCAATATTCTTAAAGTCGAATACCATGTAGCTATTCGTCAAGTCATAGGTCTTATCCAACGTTATCGCAAAGTAAGGAAGATTTCCGCCTGCAATCGGTTCTACGATATTCAAGGAATACGTGCTGTTTTCGCTTCTGTCCGCCGTATCGTTCGTGATTGTATCAATATCGCCCTTTTCAACAGAGCCGTTCCACAAATCGACGATATCCGTCTTGGTATACGTAGCCGTATACGTTGCGTTTCTTTGAACCTCCGTTACGCTGTAATCCCAACCTGCGAATACGTACGAGCATTCGCCAGCGTCAGCCGCTCTCGTAGGATTATTAGGTACGTTCACCGTTGCGCCAAGCGGGTATTCCGCGCTAGAAATCACGCTGCCGTCGTAATCTTTGAACGTAATCGTATGCGTAGGCGTGGTTACAAAATGCAAGTTGTCGAAATGGAGATTGCGTTCGCCGCTACCGTCCGCCGCATTGAGCGTTGCATAAATTCTGCTTACGTTATCCAAAGATGCGCCGAAAGAATTCAAGTTTACGTAAACTCTAATCCATCCGTTGCCGATGTCCTCGCAGTAATGTGTACTTTCGCTTACGTTAACGTTCAAGCTAATATGCGTCCATTGGTTGGGTTCGCATACAAACTTTTCGCACTGGTCAAAACTGTACGAAATACCGCTGCTATGTTTCATAATGAACCCGAAAACAATATTATCCGCCGAAGAATTGTATACGTCGAAGGTAATAACCGCATTCGACCAATCCCCAACCGTCAATCTCGAGTTGCTGGGCCAATCAATAAACGGAATCGCCGAAATTGGGCTATCCTTCGCCGCTGAACCCTTATACGCAAACCGAACGGACGTGAGTGAATCAAGCGACGTTCTGTACTGCGGCAAATAGTTCAGTTTTTTGGTCATACCCGTACCGCTAAACAAACTGTCCACTACCCAATGGTCCGTTTTATCGTAGCGCATATCTACGGGAATTTGCACTTCACCCGAGCGGGTTTCGTTTCCTTTTGTAGCCGTAATCGTTACGAATACGTCGGCAAATTCATTTTGTGTAAACTTGAAACCGTCTACGTCCAAAGGCACTTCGTTCAAATCGTCGTCCAAATACATTGCCGTCATGGTGTATTCAACGCCGATTTGTTTTGTGAAATAAGGCTCGAAATCGTATTCAACACCGAGCTTTATTGAAGGAATATCGTATTCTTCCACAAAAGTAATTTCTTGTATGCCGTCATTGACCTTTTTCTTACACGACACAACACCAAGCGCTGTGATTGACAACATAGAAACGAGAAGTAACGTCTTTATCTTTTTCATAGTTTTGCCCCTTTTCTTTATTTTCATTGTTTAGATTGCGTTCAGCGCCTCTATCGCGCCGTCTTTATCGTTACAAAGTTTTTCCAATAATTGCAATAATTCAGAGCGAACTGCCTTGAATTCTTGCTCGTCCGTCTTAGGCTTTACGCCCGTATAAATTCTCGTATAGAACTTAGAAAGAATTGCGTCGCTATCAAAATCCGTTCCCTTGCTTGCGTTCAGTTCTTCTATCTTTTGCGCAAACAACCACAAATACTCGTAATCTTCGTTCCCTTCGCGAATTGATTCCAATCTCAACGTGGAAATTGGCGTTTTCAACGCATAATCGCCGCCTGGATAGATGAGATGACCGTCGCCGTTTGCCGTTTCAAAGGTATTGGGGTCGTTCCAAATATCGCGGTGTACGTATTTACCGCCGTTATCATAGCTCAAACATTTATACCAGAAATTAACCCCCCAATAGATATGCCCCGAAATCTTTTTGTCGTATTTCATCCACTCCATCACACGCGAAGCAATCAAATTATCGTCAAGCTGATAGGACGGGAAAGGATTTTCAGGTTTAATACAGTTGTACCACCAAAAATCTTCTCCGTTGACTCTACCCGTAGCGTTCAAACGTTCTTGTACCCATGCAAGGTAACTTTCCGATTGAAATTCGCTGACGTACGGACACCACGTTTGAATACCACCCGTTGTATCATCCCCTTCAAAGAGCTCTCTCGTTACGCTTGGAACAATTGTAACAACGTGCTTTAATGCAAGTAAGCTCTCCTGCAAATCGGGATAATCCGCTAACAAGTCCTTTACTGCGTTCTTTGCGTCGATAATGATTTTATCACAAGCTTTTACCTGCTCAGCCTGCTTATCGCCAGGTTCGTCAATTATATTTCCTGCGTAAATATACGCTTTTTTGAAAAGGTCCGTCTTTTCGTCCCCGCTATCGCGTAACGCAATATTTTTATCAATCATTGACGTCAAAACATATCTGCGGTAAAAGGACGGTCCACGGACGGTGCTTTTGTTTCAATATATTTTTCCGCAAAAACTTCAACGTTGGATTTTTCAATCTTTTCCCCCGTAGCAGATACCAAATCCCCCACGGAAACGTTAAATGCAGTCACCTCTTCCTTTGCCGTAATCATAAGTTGCACGGATTCCGTTTCGCCTTTAATTGCCTCCATCGACAAATCGAGTTTTGCGCCTTCGGGTATCTCGCTATCGCGCATATAGCTTACCGTGTTTTCCGCGCTCCACAACGTGGCTACTTGTAATTGCGGTTGATTTACACCGCCATTAACGTTGCCACCACCGCCTGAACCGCCACATGCAGTCAGCGTAGAACCAGCCAACAAAGCAACCATCAATAAACTCGCAATTTTTTTCATTATTCTTCTCCAACGCCCTCTAAAATCGCTTGAATTGCATCCCATTCGGTTGCGGTGTATTTATTGATATCGTACTCATACAAACTCTGTGCCGTCGTCTTCGTTTGCGTAAACAGATATTCGTAGGACGAGAAGTTTGTCTTGAAATTACGTAGTATTCCTGTAATTGTCAATTATGCACAATACCCGATAATCGGTAAAATACGCTTAATTATGAGTGTATAATACTAAAACGGCTATTTATTCCACGGTACTCTTGACAAGAGCCTCTGCGGAGTGCGTTGTAAAGGCTTAAAAGAGCCAACTACCAACGCCCCGTGGGGGCTTTTTTGTTGCCTTTGGCAGGAACAGCCTAACACACTCCTTTCTCCTGTCAAGAGTCTTTCGCGGCATAAACCGCCGTTTTTAGCGTGATTTTATATAGGGCAGGTATTTATTCAAGACAAAAAGAAAAGCGTTCCCAAGCTAAAAGGAAACGCCTTAAAAAGCATTTAAAAAAATGAAACAACCCAAATCGTCCACCCTCTAATTGAGGGGTTCGATTTAGGTTGTTACTGGTGACCCGTACGGGACTCGAACCCATGTTACCACCGTGAAAGGGTGGTGTCTTAACCGCTTGACCAACGGGCCATATTCAATTTTTATCCGTCCCGTACCGTACGGGTATCTGCCGTTTCCACAAGTGGAGCCTCGGCAGGGCAGCGGTCGCTCACGCTCCCTCGCGCGAACACATGTTACCACCGTGTAGGCGAAAGTCTTAACCGCTTGACCAACGGGCCATATTCAATTTT
>SVHT01000011.1:5086-24742 GCA_015055615.1 Clostridiales bacterium
TATCTGCCGTTTCCACAAGTGGAGCCTCGGCAGGGCAGCGGTCGCTCACGCTCCCTCGCGCGAACACATGTTACCACCGTGTAGGCGAAAGTCTTAACCGCTTGACCAACGGGCCATATTCAATTTTTATCCGTCCCGTACCGTACGGGTATCTGCCGTTTCCACAAGTGGAGCCTCGGCAGGGCAGCGGTCGCTCACGCTCCCTCGCGCGAACACATGTTACCACCGTGTAGGCGAAAGTCTTAACCGCTTGACCAACGGGCCATATTCAATTTTATCCGTCCCGTACCGTACGGGTATCTGCCGTTTCCACAAGTGGAGCCTCGGCAGGGCAGCGGTCGCTCACGCTCCCTCGCGCGAACCCATGTTACCACCATGTAGGCGAAAGTCTTAACCGCTTGACCAACGGGCCAGATTCAATTTACTGTCGTAGTATAGCATTTTTTTTTGCGCTTGTCAATTAATTCACGCCTCTTTTTGTGAAAAAATTCGCTTTCCCCCATTTTTCTTCGCTCACCGCAAAAAACAAGCGCTCCTGATATAAGGAACGCTCGTTTTTTTATATTCAATCTTCTTTATACTGCTTCGCCGCTTGCAACAAAATCTCTTTACTAAACGAGGGAATTCTCCCCAAGCCGTCCGGGCCTACGTTCAGCAAGTAATTGATGCCTTGTCCGTTGAGTTTTTTCCGCCGTTCAATAATCGTTTCGGGCGTTATCCAATTTTGGTCGTAATATTTAAACGACCAAGAGCTGTTCATCGTACCCGCCGTTTCGTATAAGCCGTGCGGCGAGTATTTCGTCCCGACAATCGTGTTCAAATCCGCCGTCAAATCTTCCTTGTCCACCTTTTCCATATCCGCGGGATATTCGTTGTCGCCAAGGGATACGTAGTCATACGCGCCGTTGCCAATTCGCGAATTGATTAAACAGTTCGGCTGTATACTCTTCACCAAATTATTCAGTTCCAAGCTCTGCTCTCTGGTAATGGTATGTGGCATGTCAAACCAAATCAAGCACAAATCGCCGTAGTTTTTCAGCAATTCCTCTACCTGCGGTTTAATTTTTTCACGGAAACAAATTGAAAAATTCTTCTTTTCGCGGTCCGCAAAATCCCAACTGTTATCCCACGAAACGCCGCCACACGGTTCAAAATTGTCATAGCCACCGCCGTGGGGATGATGCCAATCCAACTCCTGCGAATAATACAGACCGAATTTTAAGCCGTGTTTGTAACACGCCTCTGCCAATTCACCCACCACGTCGCGCCCAAACGCCGTCGCGTCCACCACGTTAAATTTATCCGCCTTAGAGTGGTACATCGCAAAACCGTCGTGATGCTTGGACGTAAAAACAAAGTATTTCATACCGCTATCTTTCGCCAAACGAATCCACTCGTCCGCATTAAAATAAATAGGGTTAAAGCTTTTCGCCAACTGCTCGTATTCGGCGTTGGGAATTGCAAAATGGGCTTGAATCCACTCTGCATAAGTTTCCACGCGCTTGCCGCGATATTCGCCCGCCAGCAAAGAATACAGCCCCCAATGCGCCATCATACCGTATTTCGCCTCTTTAAACCACTTGATATTATCCATATTTCACTCCGTTTTTGCGGCGTTTTTTGCGCTTACCGCAGATATACGCACAGTATAACACGCCCAAAAGCAAAAGTCAAGCGTATTGCATTTTTTCTTTTTCTGTTGGCTAAAATTTTTTCACAGACGAAAAAAGACGTATCAATAGATACGCCTTTTCGAGTGCTTTAGAGCGCGGTTTGCGTATCGTCGGGATCCCCTTCGCGCGCCAATTTATATTCAAGCGACCAATCCAAATCACGGTATTTTTCACCGCGAGGGTCGGTTTTTATCCATTCGAGCAACATATCGAGCATTTCTTCCGTCCAAGTCGCTCTGTCAATCTGCGCCGTCGTGAACTTGTTCGCCGCAATCATTTCAAAACCGAAATCGTCCTTTACGTGCGTTTTTGCCGCGCCCTCTACCACTTCTTGTACGAGGTGCGAAGGGATAAACAGAACGCCGCCGCCCGCGCCGTACACGATATCGCCGGGCAAAACCGTCGCTTTGCCAATACGGGTAATGCCGTTGAAATCTTTCATAACGAACTCACGGATAGGCGTAGGGTCGATACCACGATAATACACCTGCACGTCGGGGACTTGTTTCATCTGTTCGGTATCGCGGATACCGCCCCAAATAACGCCGCCACCCGTCTTGGTTTTCGTCTTAATCGCCGTCGTGAGGTTACCGCCGAGGAAGGTGCCTTTATAGATTTTGTCGTACATATCCGCAACGACAACGTCCCCTTCCACAAGGCTGTCGATAACCCATTGGTTATAATTCCCCTTTCTGCCCTCTTGCGCGCCAACGCCGAACATAACCTCGTGCAGGTCGGGACGGGTCGGAACGAACGAGCAAGTAACCGCGCGACCAATCAGCTTTCTACCGTCGTCGTGGAGCGTTTTCAAATCACCCTCAAACTGCGATTCATAGCCTTTCAAAAAGATAGGTTTCCACAGTTCTTCCAAGGTCATTTTACGCATTTCGTCCAAATATTTTTGCGGAACCTTCGGTCTGCCGTCTTCAAAGCGTTCGCCTTTCCAAAGGGGAGTTAAAGCAATAATGTCTTCTCTGTTGTTTAATTTAATCATAATATATCTTCCTTTTTTAGTTATTCAATCGTGATAAGATAGGTCGCGCCTGCCGTCAATTTTAAATCGATTTTGCCCGTAGCCTTGCCCGTGTATACGGGTTTCATATTGCCCTCTTCGCGCAAAATTTCAATTTGTTCTGCCGTCAAGTTTTTCCAACCGTTTCTTTGCGCCATACGGTACGGGTTGGTATGCTCTTTATCAATACACCAAATCGTCATCGTTTTTCCGACAATATCTTCTTCAAACTCAATCGTTTCCTCTTTATCTTCCGCGGGGATAAGGAAATTCCCCTCGCCGTAGCAAAGCAAAACTGCATATTTTCCGTCGTCGTCTTTCGTCGGAACTACGGTTACAAGATCTTTACCCGTGGGGATTCGGGTCACGATATCCGTCGAGCACCGCAATATATTTTCGTACAATTTCGACGCCAAAATATAGGCGTTATAGATAGGCTTTTTAATAAAGTTCAAGGTAAAGAAGTTTCTAAATCCCGAAAAATCTTCCGTCATTTCGTGCTGTCCCGAAAGACAAAACAACAAGTTTTTAATAGGCAAACCCGAACGGATTAAAAAGTAAATAAAGCGCACGAAGTATGCGGAATTGATTTCCGTTTCGCGGAACATCAAAAACTTACACTCGTCCTTGTTGAAAAAGCCCATTGAGGACGCGCCCCACTCGTCCACGATAATCGGCGTATCTTCAAACCCGCATTTTTTAATAATATCAATCTTCGGGCGCTGTCTGTCAAGATTCCCCCAGACGGACAGTCCGCCGTCACCCGTATTAAGATAGTCGGGATCGGTACCATAAAAATGCATAGTGATATAATTGAGTTCCGTCCCCTTTTCTTTTACATTTTTCAAGAACTCTTCCAAGAAGAAGGTGCTTGCGGCAAGGGTAGGTCCGCCAACGAACATCGTCGTGCCCGCACGGCGTACACCACGGACAAACCCTTCGTACATCGACACGTACTCTTCCACACGGCGCATTGTATCCCACGGTTCGTCTTTCATAAAGAACATAGGCATATCCGGTTCGTTAAAGCATTGGCTGTACCAACCATTTACCTTTTCCACACCGTAACGCTCTACGATATGCTTGGTGTATTGATAGCAAACTTCTTCCCAAATCTCGGGCGTTTTCGGGGGGGAAGTATTCCACATTTTGCCCTTGTAGCGGGTTTTTCCTTTTGCGGCACTGGATTTACCGCAGTCGTCTCTTGCGATACAATCGGGCATACCGCCGTAGGCAAGCAGCAAGTTGTATCCTTTTTCAGTCAAGTAATCCATACGGATATCGCTGAGCGTGAAATCAAAACATAAATTCCCCGCCTCGTCCACCGATACGATATCCTCGAACATCGTATAGATACGCACCGTATGACACGCTTTATCCTCTGCAACTTGGTCTAAAATGCGCTTTCCCCAATCGTCCTCTATCGCGTCCGTGGGGTGAAAAAGACACCCGTTCCAAAAATTAGGTTGTTTTTTAACTATTTCGTTGGAAATTTTAATCATACCTTTACTCCTTTTTTCCTTGAATTGCCTCTAACAAGCCTTTCAAATATCCGATAGCAAACAATCTGCCCATCGCGGCGTATCCCGCCACTTCGGTATTTTCCCCTTTCATCGTCGGCACGTGGTCCACGCGGATAGGCACGTCAATACCGAGCTTTGTATACAAACGGAGTAACTTCGCCATATCCAAATCGCCGTTGTCGTGGAAGGTCTCCCTGAATTTTTTCAGCGTGCCCGTCGTGTTTCTAAAATGCACGAAGAAAATCTTTTCGGCAAATTCCTCAATCGTCTTTTCCACGTCCGCGCCCATAATATAAAAGTTCGCCTGACACATGGTAAGTCCCAAATTCTTGCTGGGATAAATATCGTAAATTGCCTTTTTGATATTGTCAACGTTAATCATAATACGCGACACGTCGCCAAGCTTTGGTACGGGCGGATCGTCGGGATGCAACGCCAAATTGATATCGTATTTTTCCGCTACGGGCATTACCGCTTTCAAGAAATACTCGTAGTTATCCCACAGCTCCTTTTCGGTGATTTTTGCGCCCGCTTTCGGTGTAAAATCGGCGGGGTCGTATTCGGTTACGAAGGCTCCGCCACGTTCTAAAATATCACTTCTCGTCCGCAACCAACCGATATGCGCCATCCAATTAAAGCAGATACCGCCAATACCAAGCCCCCGCATAATCGGCAGCATTTTCAATACCTTTTCAATGCTTTCGTCGCGAAGAGCGTCCCCCGCTTTGATATGGTCGTGCACTTCGTTGGGCATAGGCTCTACAATCACGGGGGTTATGCCGTAATCGGTAAAGCGTTTATGTACCGCCGCCCAATGGCTCTTATCCGTCAAATCAAAGCCCTTGTTTTCGGGCAAACGGATAACGCCGTAGTTGACGCCGCTCTGTTTTGCATAATCCCAAGTGACGTCGGGCTCACTTCTGAAATAATCGGTCAATAACATACCTATCGCTCCTATTTTTTAGTTTATACACCGCTAGTCTTATACGCCGCCGAGCGTCAAGAACCCGCCGTCTACGGGCACCGTGATACCCGTTACGAACGCCGCGTCTGCGCTCAAAAGCCATTTCATACAGCCGAGCAAATCGTCCGCCTGACCAAAGCGTCCCATCGGGGTATGCCCGATTACGCTCTGTCCGCGCGCCGTCAAGCCCTCTTCTACCGTTCCCAAATAGTTCTTGCTACGTTCGTTGACCATAAACCCGGGCGCAATGGCATTGATACGGATATTAGCAGGCGCATAGTACGCCGCAAACGATTGCGTGAGGTTGGAAATTGCAGCCTTACTCATTGCATAGGCAAAGCATCTCGTCAACGGGCAGTAGGTATTCATAGACGCAAAATTGATAACCGCGCCGCCGCCCTTTTTCACCATTTGTTTTGCAAATTCCATCGTGGGCAAAACCGTACCCATAATGTTGATATCCAAAACGCTTCTAAATGCGTCCATATCGATATCATACAAGCCCTTTTGCCCTTCGGGAAGTTCACCCGAAAGCTCGCGTGCGTCGTATTTCGTAATCGTGGGCATTGCCTTGATATTGTTTCCGCCAGCGCCGTTCACCAAATAGTCGCACGCGCCGAATTTTTCTTCCGTTGCCTTTGCCAAAGCCGCTACGCTGTCCTTGTCGGTTACGTCGCAGGGAAACACCATCACTTCTCCGCCAAACGCCTGTATTTTGTCATACACAACGTCCAATTTTTCTTTGGTTCTGCCAACCAAAACCACCTTTGCGCCTTGCTTTGCAAGCTCGATTGCCATTGCCGAGCACAGCGTTCCGCCCGCGCCCGTTACTACCGCTACTTTACCTTTAAACATATTATATACTCCTTTATTCTTTTTTTCGTTTATTGAACGCTTAAACGCAAAGGTCCAATCCTTTTCGCGCGTTTAAGGGTCGTTGCTCCGTTACCCAGGCAACCGCATACGCTCCCTCGGATTGTATACGTATTTTCGTTTGCGCCGGTAACAACTCCACCCAAGTATTCTCCGTGCCGTTGATAAGAAAATCAAACTGCCCGAATTCTTCCCTTAATTCCTTTGCCAATAACGCAAAAGAAGTGAAGTTTACAAAATCGCATTTTCGTGTGGTAGCACGCACACCCAAGGCTTGCGCGCGTTGGCATACCTCGTCTATCCTTGCTTGGTTTCGCCCAAGCAACAGTAATTCCGCTACGCCTTGGCGAGCAATTTCAAACATTAATTCTGCGCAAGATGGCATATCTACGCCCACCACGATAATTCTTTTGTTTTTAAACATCCTCGCCCCCTTAAAACAATGCTTTACAGCGTAACGGCAGATTTTGCATTTTCATAGCAAAGTTTTTTCGCCAAGGCTGTTACCTCTTCTTTGGCGCATAAGAGTTCGCCCTTTTCCCATTTTTCGCCCAACCAATCGCACAGCACCCGTCTGAAATAATCGTGACGTACGAAAGACAAAAAGCTACGCGAGTCCGTCGTCATACCGACAAAGTTGGAAAAGGCACTAAATACCGACGCGTTTTCAAACATTTCCAGTATACCTTGCTTATGGTCGCACCACCACCAAGCCGGACCTTGCGTGATTAGCCCCGCCGCCCCGTCCTTTGCATACGAGCCCGACAATACGGAAATCAGCGCGTTGTCCGCTGGATTGAGGGTAAAGAGCACCGTCTTGGGCAAACCGCTCGGCGTGTTGTCAATCGTATCCAAAAATTTGGTCAGCGCGCTGACGTTGACGCTGTTGCCTATCCCCGCAAAACCGCCCGCAGGTCCTACCTTTGCGCGCAGTTTCGAGCTGGTATACCGTTCCGCGCCGATATGGAGCTGCATAACGAAATTGCGTTTTGTATATTCCTCGCCCAAAAAGACGAGCATATACGATATGAATTTCGCCTTATCTTCCGCAGAAATATTCCCCTTGCGAAGGGCGGTAAAGCGCTTGGCGTTTTTTCCGTCGTCTTCGTAAAAGACAAACCCGTTATCCAAAGCATGGTCGGAAAAACGGCAACCGCAATCTGCATACGCGTCCAAGCGAATACAAATCGCTCTTTTAAGCGCGTCGAGAGAGGTAATTTCCCATCCCGTAAAGCGTTCCAATTTTTCGATAAACTCCCTATTGGGCGCAACGATATCGTCCCCGCGAAGAGAGGGCGCAAAGCGTTTGCCGTCAAACACGGACGTATCGTCCACAAGCGAGGCGCAAGGGCACGCATACTCTACGCCGAAAATATCCATCATTTTTTCTACCGTAAGCGGTTTTTTCTGCAAACAGTCGTTGCAATATGCATACAGTTCTTTGGCGTTTTCGCCGTTGACAGGCTTTTCCCAACCGAAGATTGTTTGCAATTCCATATACGACCAATGAGAGAGCGGGTTGAGCGCCAATTTTGGCAACGTTTCGCACCACGCGGCAAATTTTTCCTCCGCCGTTCCCTCGCCCGTAATATATTTTTCGGGCACGCCGCACATACGCATAGCGCGGTGTTTGTACGGATCGGGGGCTATCCACAACTCGTACACGTCCAAAAAACGCTTGTTTTCTGCAACGTCTTTCGCCGATAAATGATTATGGTAATCGATAATCGGCAAAGCTTTGACGGTTTCGTATAAATCCTTAGCCGTTTCATTATTTAATAAAAAATCTTGTTTTATCATAATATTCCGTCCGATTTTTATTGTCAACCCGTTTAAGCTTGACATTTTCTTTTTTTTATTATACAATATCCATACTATCAAGTCAATACCCTTACGCGTTCTATTCGATTAAGATGTATGGTATTCGATCATATCCAAGGGGAAAAATATGGGAGATATACGTTATAGCGGAAATCTGCATTATGAAATCAACAACCTCGGTTTTGTTTCCGTCGTACGAAACGAAAATTTTGTTTTTCCTTATAAAAACGGGAAACCTACGTTTACTTTTGTATTCGTTCAACGCGGGCAAATGGACTACTATTTCCCCCAAACGAAACAAACGGTGCATTTGGAAAAGGAAGACGTTCTGTTTATTCCCAAAAAACTCCCCTACCGCGCCACCTATTTAAAGGATAACACCAAAGCGCAAATTTTGACCTTTGACCTTAACGGACAGAGCGTTTCGGAAACGTGGCAAAAGCCGATTTTTTTAAACGAACCGGAAACGGCGCTTATTTTCAATTCCATCACCGCGCAAAACAGAATAAACTCTTTCTTTTTAGCGGCAAAAATCTACGAACTGCTCTATCAAGCGGAAAGCAAACTCACAACGATTCCAACGAAATATAAAAAATTGCTCCCCGCACTTAAAGAGCTGCAACAATCTTATTATAAAAACGAAAAGATTGCTTATTACGCCAAGCTCAGCAATATGAGCGAGCCGAATTTTAGACGGCTTTTTAAGGAATACACGGGAAAATCCCCCATTGAATACCGCAACCTCATCCGTATTTTAAACGTCAAGCGACTGATGGCAAGTGGGGAATTTAAGATTACGGAAGCCGCCTATTTAGTCGGGTTTAACAACATGGCGTTCTTCTACGAAACCTATAATAAATATAAAACAGAAGAATAACGATTGGATTAATACGCAAAAAAGACAGGCAAAAAACCTGTCTTTTTTTACGCTAATTTTTACAGCGAACACTTTTTAAAAAACGTTCGGTGTCTGTCCTAACAAACGTTTCGTATTATATAACTGCTGTTTTACGTTCATTTTTAATTCGCCGCGGTACCAATTTTTAAACTCGCCGTATTCGGCGCAACTGCGCATAGAAAGGTATTCTTCCAAGCTTTCGCACGCCTTAGTCAATTTTGCTTTCATACCATCGCCGTCGCCATCTTCGTAGCATTTCTTCGCCTCGCAAAGCGCAACAAACCAACGGTACGCATGCAACAGCGTTTTGGTATACAGCCACCACTTGCATTGCACGTGCCCTTTCAAACCGTCGTTTAAGCCCTCGCTCCACGCGCGGATATCGTTTGCCAATTTTTCGTAAATAGGCAGAACGCGTTTCAATTCCGCGTACATATTCGTAAACAATTCTTGCAAGGGCAATTCGCCACGGAAATGATAAATCAACTGCGCGCCCCTTGCAAAAATCAAGCCGTCCTTTAAGATGAAATTCTTAACGCCTGGGCTAACCTCGTCGTAATCGTAGTTAAAATAGTTCGCGTGGACGTATTGCAAATACTCGTTGGGAAGAGCGGGCATATTGTCGAAATACCCCTTGACAAACGCCTTTGCCTGCGCCGCTTGCGCCCCGTATATTTTTGCGTAATCGTCCAAATATCTATCCGCAGAAAACGCCTCGAAATCCCACAGCATCTCCGCATACGCTCCTATTTCAAACACAAACTCACGCATATTGGACGTATTCAAAATATAATAGAAATCGTCCCCTTTTTCCTTGGTTCTGCGGATATTATAGTACAGCTTATTCAAACCCGTTTGCGGCGCAAGGTGCGGACCGATATCGTAATATTGCACGTGATAATAAATGCCGTATTGCAAATCTTTACTGCGAGGCACGCGGTCGTAATCTTTGCCGAACATCTGGTTGGGTCCGTTGTCCGCAAATACGATAATTGTATCGTTATCCAAATCCAACAGCCCCTTTTCCATCAACATCGAACCTTCCATCCAAAGGGTTGAGGAAAAATATTTTGCCTTACCACCCGTCGCTTTTTTAACGATTTCTTTTTGCTGTTTTATCGCGTTGCTGATATACGTGGCGTACGATTTCAACTCGTCATCCGAGGGCGAAGCCTCCTCCCACACGGGACGGTCCGCCTTTCCGCGCAAGCCCACTTGCCAAACCACGTTGTCGTATTCCGCCCATTTTTCCGCGTAATATTTCCACCCCTCCACCAAAGGCTCGGGGTTGTGCATATACGAATATTCCCCCTCTTTTTTAAACTTTTTGCAATAATTTTCAAAGGTAAAATGGGATAAACCGAGCGGCTCTATATGGTGTTGGGAAAGGAAAATACCGCGCCTTGCCACACAGTCGGCAAGCGCCTTTTCCGCGGGATTGTCGATATCCAAAAAGGATGCGGGAATCACCAAGTTTATACGCAAGCGCAACGCCGTTTCCACCACTTTGTCCATAACGGTTTCGGGCACGGTAATTCCGTAAAACGGAAAGTCCAGACGACGGATTCCACCGCCCTCTTTCCAACCCGTCAAAAGGTCCTCGTCGTTGATAAAAATACCGCGGAACCCAACCTTTTGCGGTTTTTCTTGTATGCGAAAATCAGCAATTTCCAAAGAGGTACGCTTTTCAGGCTGTAAATCGTTGAACAAATAGCAAGGCGAAATCCCCAAAATCTTTTCGCTGAACGTATAAATACCCCACATCGTGCCCAAATATCCGTTTGCCGAAATTCTGATTTTCCCGCCTTGACAGATAATGGAAAAGGACTCGTCTTGTATGGGGTCTTCCACCCCTTGATTTTCTTCGATAATCAAGCAATAATCGTTTTCTTTTTCCACGATTGCGGGCACGTCGGTTAAACGGCTGACGGACAGAAAGTCCTTTCGTAAATCTTCCACCGCCAAACGCACGTACGGATTGCTGTTTTTCAAGCAAATATCAATACAACGATTTTCTTGAAATAAAAACATAATTGTTCTCCTTGCGTACGTATTATACAACATATTTAATCAAAAATCAAGTACCAATTCGATTAAAATATATGCTATTTGCTTATTTCATCTGAAATCGTCTTTATACTTTCCCCAAAACCTGATACCGTTTTTTCGTTCTCTTTTTGAGGTGTATCAAAGCCACAAAATCTTTTTCAATCGTCAAAACGGAAAATTTTCCACTTCCGCGAGGGTAGGGATAGAGTTGCGCCCCCCCTTTTTCACGCAAGCAATTTGGATTTGTTTTATAGACAACCGTAGGTTGTTTTTATCGTCTGCCTCGTGAATATACTTTTAACAATCAAAAAAACGTCAAAATCGCATAAAAAGATTCCCCGCCCCTGCCCTTTCGGGCAGAGGCGGGGTTTTGTTGTGTTTTGCAATTAACACGCGCCCCAGTTTACAAACGCCGACGCGCTGATTTCGCAAACGCAGTTAGCGTTATAGAAAACCGCTGAACCACCGCTCTTATAGAATTTTTGAACCCAACCAAGCGACAATTTTTCCGTCGTATTAAAGGTATATTGTTCGCTAGGTTTGCTCATTCCACTTGCGATTAATTCGTTGTAGAACTCCGTTGCGCTTCTGCTAAGCCCCGTATCCACGGACAAGGCCGAGGTAACACCAGTACATATCGCAGAATAGTTGTAACCCTTACCAAACGAATAGTTTCCTTTCGTTAACTCAAAGCTTGCAGAGTTCTCTACGTTTCTTATGCGTACCCTCATTGATTACATCCCGTTCGCCGCTTGAAAAATCGGGTTTTTCCTGTTGTAAGAATTCGCTCAACCGTCGGGCGTACTCGTCGATGTTTTCGAGTATTTGCGCGACGTTCTTTCTGCGTTTCTTTCGCCTGCTCGCTTTTTGGATTGCCAGCTTGCAGTTTTCAATGTCGCAGATTTCTTCCAAGGTGCATTTCCACCTTTTCATACCAAAGTTCTCTCCTTTCAAGAAAATGTTTTTTCTCTCCTCCCTTACGCGCTTCCGCATAGCTCTCGCTACCTACTAACACGCCTTTGTTCGGGAAGTATTTTCACCAAGTGGTGGGGAAATTGCACGTCCAAAAAATTGTCCGTGGAGAAAATAAGGCGACCGCCATAGTTCCAATTCGCATTACCGAGACCATTATTCAAGTTCCAGTAGAACAGCCCAGCATTAGCGCCGTTATCGAGGTTGCCGCCGACGTGCAATTCCCTATATTGTCTACATTAAGATTTCAAGGGGGGAAAGCCCCCCTTGTACCCCCTTTACAAAGATTTGTGAGAAAGGCGAACGCCAAAGTCCCAAGCCGCACGACCGAGACCAAAAATCAAGGCCCAGTAGAACAGCCCAGCAGCAGCGCCGTTACCGAGGGCGCCGCCATACAGGACGGTACGAGGCTTGCCTTCTAATAGGATTTTTAAAAGTAAGATTATCTACAGGCTCTTGTTCGAGCTTTTTTACTTCATCAACGAATTCTACGTTGTGGCTCCAAGTTTCCCACCCGTCCTTTCTCGTCATTTCTGCGGTATCTCTCGCGACGATCATGCGGATAAATGTTTCCTGTCCTTCAAATTTGATTTCAATCGGAATGTTGACTTTAAACTGCTCGTCGATTCTTACACTATACTGATCAAAATCTGCTTGTCTCATATCAGTCATAAGAATTTTTGCCGTACCGTGTGTTTCATCTAGTACACTTTCCCAAGTTATCGGCAGATTGATGTATTTCCCTACTGGAACTTTACCCCCATTCGGGAATTCCATTATAGCCGATTCGATTTTATTGATTTGAATTGCCATAATCCTCCCAATGAAAAAGGACGACTTAATCGTCGCCCTCGTTTTTCAGCTTCTCGATTTTTGCATTTAACTGCAATATCTTTTTGTTTCGCCTTGCCTTACGCTCCTGCTTGCGTTCTTCTGGCGTTTTGAATAGTCTCTCTTTTTTCGCTATAAGAGAAACCATATTAAACAAGAATGCCGCAAAAGATATTATCAGAATCGCCAAACGCCAATAAAAGCCTTTGTCAAATATAGTTCCCAATACATATTGCGGATCGCGTAAAGCGTATTCAAGAAAAAACATCAAACTCGCCAAAAATGTAAGCAAGGAAAAAGTAAAGGCTATTATCGATATAATTCTTTTCATACAGCACCTCCAAGTGATATTATTCTATCACGAAAGAGCCGATAAGTCAACCAGTTATTTACGATTTCGCAAAGTAGAATACCCACGACGCTCACGGTATTGGTCCAAATCGTAATCCGACCAAGCCTTATCTCGCATATACGCCGAATTTTTTGACACGATTGAGATTGCGTCCGACATTGCCGTTACACCGAGCGCCACCCAGTTTTTCGAAGCAATAGCCGCGGTGTATGCTATGATTTTACCGCCGACCTGTTGCGCGGCTTGGAGTTGAATTTGAAGCGTCGGCGAACCCGACACATTCGACGTAACAGCAGAAAGTGTTTGTTGCACCCCCGCCTTTATCATATCGTAGGCAAACGCGCTGATGGATCCTTTATTCTTGCCGTCTCCGTCGCCTTGCTTTTTCTTATCGCCTGCGGCTTTCGGCTTATTCTCCCGATCACCATCAACGGGCTTTTCGGGGGAAGAGTTTTCATCCTCCTCCGTCACTTTTTTCGTGAAGTTAAAGGTTGCACCTGTTATATTCATATCCGTCCTCCTTACCCGTCGCTATACGTAACGACCGTTTCTTCCTGTTGCATAAGCGATAACGCAAATGTCATATACGCGCCGCTCTCACGCTCGCAAGTTGCTTGTATGATGTAATACGTCGTCGTGATCTCTTTATCGGGGTACTCTTCTACAACCGTGATTTCGTATTTTCCATTATTTTTATTTAAGAACGGATTATCCTCATCGGCCAGCTTGTTCTCGGTAAAATCACGAAGTATATTGCCGATATAATCGTCCTTGTAAAGGATAAATATAGACTTTGCGTAGCCCGCCGAAATGTATTCCGTTGCGGCGGTAAAACATCCTGCTTTTAAGGGGTTTGAGACATTGAACGCAACGCCGTGACTACCGCGCCGTAAAGCGACCTCGTATTTCGTACCGTTCGCCAATATAAACGTTTTGACGGTATTCGACAGGAGTGCGCCACCCTCGCGGACAACGTGCATATAGCCTTTGATGTTGTAGGTTGTAGGGAATACACCACCGTCAACATCGCCCGACGTTGTGGGCTTGCCGTATCGAAAATTGCTCCAAAACGTGTATTCCACCGTTTTTTTCTCGTCTCCGTCCGTTTCCGTTACGTAGAAAGAGCCGTCCACAGGTCCAAGTATGCTTTCCAACGTTTTATTGACCGCCGCGTGTACCGCCGCATCCTGCGAAGCTACCTTACACTTATAGTCAATCGTAATCGTCTGGGAAAGCGTACCGCGCAAAGAGAAAGGCTCGATCTCACAAGACATCACGCCACCGTAAATTGCCGCAGGTTCGTTGTTCGTATCTTTTTGATACGCTACATAGAACTCGGGCTTACCGTGCGCGGTGTTCAACATTGTCTGCAAAAATTTCGCTATACTCGCACCGTTGATGTACTTTTCTTCGTTCTTGAATTTCATATTGAAAAGCTCTTTTTCGACTGCCATACTTTACTCCTGCTCCCAGCCCTTGCTCGCCATAAGCGCGGCGAATTCGCTGATAGATTTCTCAATATACTGTGGTTTGCGACTGGTCTTATTTGCATACAAAGCATACCGTGCAGGCTCATAGCCGTGTTTAACCTTGTAGCCGTCGCCACTACTTACAATTTGATTGCCGTTCTTTTTCAAGTTGCCGGGGAAAGGCGAAATAATAACGCCCTTTCGCTTTATTACGTGGGGATAGGAATTGTCGTCGCGTTTAGGCGAATTCTTTTTGATTATTCGCTCAAAGTCTGTCACGTATTCGTGTAATTCCTCGTTCTCCATCTCCATAGCCTTATCCCTCCAGCGTGAGCTGATACCTGTACTTCTTCTTGAAATCCCCAGCGTTTATCTGCTTTTTTAGGAACGACGTGATTTTGAACTCCCCAACGTTCGGCACGGTGATTTGATACCCCGTCCTATCGAGATTATAAACCGTTTCGTGGATGAAAGCCGTCATTTGCCTATCTTCCTTGTAGCGGTCGTCTTCAAAACTTGAATACACGTTTAGCGACGTCGTCGTTTCTATATCCACCGTAGCAAGGATTTTTTCTCTATCCTCAACACGGAATATTTGACAATTTTTGTATCGTATCATATTTCACCACCCGAAAATATGATATTCGGTTCAAGCCCTGCAATCTGATTCCAAACAATCGTAGGAATAACGGTAATCAATCGTTCTTGCAGAGTTTTAATTTCCACGCTCTCGTCATTCTTTCTCTGCTGTCCGTTGTCGAGCCCAACAAAATCGCCACTCCTGTCAATCGCCCACGCGATATTGAGAAGAATATCCTTGACATCTTCTTCAAGCTCGGCAATGTGCTCCATAATCAACCGCTTTCTGCGGTTCTTCATCGACGTGTAGACAACGTAATCATAGAACGCGAGGTGCGTATAGTCAAGGATCTGCGCAAGACTTTCGGTGCTGTCTGCTATGATCCCTTTGTTTTTGAGGTCGGTCTCGGTTATCATAATAGGATATTTCTTCATACTCTTACCTCATACGGAAACCGCCGCGAACGTATTTATTGACGATTTGCGCGGCTTTTTTGCTTGCAAGGTTCACTTGCTTTACGACAGGCGTTTCGCCCAAAATAGCCCCGTCTGACGCGCTCACAACGCCCAAATGAACGCCAAAGCGCGCGTAGAGTTTTTGACTTTCTTCCCCTGCTTCTTTCATATCGGCATTGAGAAAGCCGAGCGCGTTGTACGCCTGCGCCAGCTTGATTTCTTTCGGCACTTCTACCGACGGCGCACGCGGAAAGGTCAGCGGTTGCATAGGACGGCTTTTTCGCCCGGGATAAACAAGCGTTTCCATTTGCTCGATGGAGCGCGAGAGATACTGTTCCTTTTCTTCGTCGTCAAGGATTTCCCAGAACAACCGCAAGCCGTTGTATTTGTCGAGATGCGTAGCGATAAGCTCGTCAGCCTCGACAATTGTGATATAGGTATTTTCGCTTACAGTAAGCATAAAGCCCTCCTTATAACGCGAGAGCATAAGGCGACGGGAAAGCCGCCGCCTTTACTCTCTTTTGTTTTAGGTTGCCGAAATCTGAACGCCACGGAGAACGGCTGCTTTCTTCGTGTTCTTCAATGCGACGCCTGCCGTCATTTCCACCGAGCCTTTTTGTACAGCTTCGGGGCGCGAGAAATCGGGAAGTCTGCTCACGATCAACGAAGAACCGCCCTGCGTAGTCAAGCCAACAAAGCCGTCACGGTCAAAGTTAACGGCAAAAATATCCGTTTTGCCCGCCGTGGTAGGAATCGCGAACTTGGACGTATTCGCCGTTTTGTCGTAATATTCGCCCATATCCAACAGCTTAATGCCATTGTAAGCGTCAACAGGCGTGCCGAACGCGCTTTCCGCCCTCGTGAGATAGCCAGCTCTGCGAGCCGCAGACGCGAATTTTACTTTCATCTGCCTGTTCATAAGCAAGGCGTTAGGCTTTGCGAGCATAGAAGCGATCATTTCTTCCACCTCGTCGATAAGCGCAAACGCCTCCGTCTTTTCATCCGTCCATGCGGACACGTTCACGGTGGACGTTTTCTCGGTATCAGCCCCTTCCAAAAGTTTGGAAAGACCGTTGAACTGCGTGTACGTCCCCGTTGCGCTATCTTTTGTTTCAACGCCGTTGACCGCAAGATAGTGGAAGTAGTTTGCTGTCGCCTTAATTTTATCGCGGAGCTGAAACTGCACTTCGTCGTTTACACCCGAAGTCTGCGCGATCACGCGGTCGATTTCAAACAAACCACCCATAATAACAAGGTGCGTGAGCATTTCTTCACGTACCGCGTCGTTTGCCGTGTAATCGCTATTGATTGCACGCGTTCCAGCCCCCGAGGGCGTTTTCAAACGCGTATAACCGTGCGACAGTGTAGAACCGCTACCGTTTGCCGCAACGGACGGCTCAAACAAAAGCATATCGAGCAGTTCCGAGTTTCTACGAAATTCGTCAACGACCATTTGGTCGATATGGTCTCTTAAACCTACTTTGTATTCTGCCAAAGTTAACATAATGGTAATTCTCCTTATTTATTGAATTTTGGTTTTTGCCGCGATAGCCGCGTTCCACTCCGCATTCGTCGGCGTGGTAGGCTTTCCGTTACCATTTGCCCCTGTTCCAGGAACGTTGTTTCCGTATCCGATTCCCGTGCCGTTGGGCGGCGTAACGAAAGCAGTCGGGCAGGCTGCTTTTAATTCTTCGGTAAACGCTTTTTCGTACGCTTCGTCTGCTTCGCCCTTATCCGTGAGCGTCAGCTTGTCATAGTCAAGCATTTTCGTCACAAGGGGTTTCAAATCGGGGCGCACGTTGAGCTTTACCAGTAAGCTCTCAAATGCTTTGTCTTTGGTTTGTTTGACCTTTTCCGCTTCGGTATCCGTTTTGAACTTACGCAATGTTTCAAGCTCCGTAGGATCCTGATACAGCTCTCCGCCCTGCTGATATTTTGCGACCTCGCCCCTTGCGGCATCCCTTTCCGTCGTGAGCGTTTGGATTTGCCCTTTCAAGCCTTCCTGCTCTTTGTGGAATTCGTCAAGGATGTGGTCGATTTGTTCATCCGTATAACCTTTTGCTTTTAAGTCTTCTCTTTTCATAAAAATTTCTCCTTACACTTTTTCGTCACGGTTCGCTCCGCTCCGAGATTTTTTATGTTTTGCCACATATCGCCGTAGCCGCTTTTTGCTATAATAAAAGGACAGCGCCGAAACGTTGCCCTTAATTGCCTACCTTACACTTTGCATTTAACTGCAAAAACTCTATCCGTAATCCACCGCCACCGTCTTATCCTCCTTTTATTTCTGATCATTTATTATTCGTTCCCAAAACACCACGCTCTTTTCTGTCCGCTTGACGTTTATTCAACCACATAAGAGCTTCTTCAATATGCGTAAGCGCACAAGCGTTGTCGCGTGTGGCGAACGGTCCTTTTTGAAAGCATTGCAACCGATGTCGTACGATTTCGAGCAAATCGCCTTCCACTACGCCAGGGATAGAGCTTTCTTCTCCGCGCGGTCCGTTTTGGAATTGCACTTCGCAGAGCAACTGTTTTTCTTCTTCGTCAACATTTCTCACGACTTGATAATAATGTCGTCCGCAGCCGGGACCTTCCACGTCTTCAAAATAGACCTCGTTGAGATTGTCCTGTTTTTGGACACGCATAACCAATTTTTCCATAAAATTACTCCTTTTTTTTGTATAAAAAAAGCACTTTGCAGTCAATTGCAAAATGCTTTTAATCGGTTTGTTTTCGTTGCGCCTTAACGCGCGCAACAGTTTCCGCTACCTCGCGGTCAATTCTTTCCCTTACCTCAGGTGGAAGTTCGTTCCACTCTTTTTCACGCCGTTCAATAACTTCGGGATCGTCATCGGGACGATCATCTAAAATGAAAATATCACTCATACTTCTTTATACTCCCAACCATATTTTTTTGCCATATCTCGGAGAGTTTCTTCTCTCGACAAGCCAGCCTTTATATTTCTATTATACTCGCTCACGATATATCTGTCAACCGTTTTGCCGCAGTTGGTGCGCAAAGAAAAAACTTTTCCGTCTGGGCTTACCGCAAGCATCGTATGAATTTGTGGGGTATTCCCCATAAATTCAAGGTCTCGCTCGCTGAACGACGTTCCTGTCGGGTGGTTGTGTGTCATTATGACGCTGTCCGCTGGCTGTCCGCGCAGTTTTGACGTATCGACTTCCATCACAAGCCCCTTTGCGTGCTGTTCGAGCAATACTTCCCCCGTTTCGATAGATACACACACGGCGGTTTCCTCTTTCTTGCGGTTATTTTCACGCAGTATTTGCCGTGATTTTACGGCAACAGTATGTACTGCCGAAGTGGGTACTAACTGAGCAAATTTCGCCTCGTATTGCGCTCCTTTTATGCGTTCTTGTTTCAAAGGTATTGCTCGATCAAGTGGAACGTCCCCACGATTAGCCTCAGCAATACGGCTACGCATAGAACGGAAAACGTCGGACTGTTTCTCTCTCGGCTTTCTCGCTTCACGCCTAAACGCACCGAGGGATTTATACGGCGGTTCTTGCCCCTGCTCTGCATAGTATGCTTTCATCCGTTCGTATTCGACGACTTCGGCGTTCCATTGCCGCATTAACTGTTGACCTTTGGAATATTCCGCTCTCGCCCGTTCAGTCTGCTGAAACACGCGCCCGTCGCCGTTTGGCTTCCACGTTCGGTTGGACCGTTCAAGAGCTTGCTGTCTCTCTTCTTCGCTGTAAAACTCCACGTGATAGGGCGACCACGAGTGTCGGCAATTCGGATGTATAATAGAATAGCCAGACTTGAACGCTGTTTTATATAGCGCAGGGTATCGACTGTCGTTCCCCGATATGCTATACACGCGCCCTTGATACACAGCACAACTATCGCATGTAGGCGAAACGATGTCGCACTCTACAAGGTCTATGCCTTCACGTAAAGCCTGTTGTATCATTGACAAGTTTTCCGTTTCGGCTCTCGTCGTTCGTGCCAACATAGCCGCATATTTATCCACGGGAACGCTTGTACCGTTTGCATACCGAACCACCGTCACGTTGTCGTCGCGTAAGTCTTGCCTGTACGCGCTGTACCCATCATCCAAAAGGGATTTTACAATCGCAACCGCTTCCTGCTCCGTTTCATACACACCGTGAATTCTTTTCATCTCGTCTGTCTCCCGTTCGTTTCGTGTACCCAC
>SVHT01000003.1 GCA_015055615.1 Clostridiales bacterium
TTACGGAGAACAAAACGGCAGAGTTAGTAGATAAGGTGGGCAAATTGTCGGGCAGTCAGCGTGGCGAAGTTCTCAAGCAAAACATTGTGCAATTCAGTACGGTGAAAAGTTTGAACGAGGGGATATATAAGGATGCAACCCAAGATTGCAACCTTGCAAGATTAAGACTTTTCGTTTCTCACACCCTTGAAAATCGGTAATTTTAAGACTTTTCGTACCCCAAACGCACATAAGTTAGCACATTTGTCTAAACGATAAATGTGCTAATTTTTTGCATTTTTGGGGCGAAATAAGCCTATTTTAAGGCTAAATTCCCTAATACAAGGAAAATCACGAGAAAATTGGCACAAACAGGTTGTCTAAAATTCAAAAAAAGCCGATTGACTTTTTTATTAACTGACCTAGATTAAGTACAACATTTTACACTCCCAGGACGGGACTTGAATACAAATACACCCACAAAGAAGACCATAATTCCTTGTGGGTTTTATTTTTTATAGGGGGTGTCCAAACTTTTGGACAGGTATCTGTTTACAAGTATGATAAAATAGGTTATAATAATAGTAGGCAAAAATTTACAAGGTAGGGATTTGACCTATGATGCAAGAAAAAACTAGCAAAATAAAACTCATCAAAATTCTAGAAATACTTCGCCAAGAAACGGACGAAGACCACTACATAGATTCTACGGAATTGATGAGAAGGCTTGAAGAGCAAGGTATATGCTCAAACCTTGGTGTGGTACAAGAACCACTTCACTTTGGGCAGACAAGACTATCAATGGATACACGAACCTATCCTTTACGGGTGGAAAGAAGGGGCAGGGCATTACTTCATTGATGACCGCACCCTCCACACGGTGTTCGAGGATACGAAAGAGAACCTCCGTAAGATGAATAAAGGGGAACTGGTAGAACTGGTGGAAAAAATCTTGGACATTCCTAAAACGGTAATTCACGATAACAAGCCGTCCCGATCGGCTGACCATCCTACGATGAAACCGATAACCCTTTGTGCAAAACTCATCTACAACAGCAGTCATGAAGGGGATATGGTGCTAGAACCTTTCGGCGGTAGCGGTTCAACGCTTATAGCGTCGGAACAGCTCAACCGCAAGTGCTGTGCAATCGAACTTGAACCCAAATATTGTGACGTAATCGTTCGCCGTTATAAGGAATTATGCCCGGCGGCGGAAATCAAACATACGAAATGTATGCGACAGGGGAACACAGTTGCTTGTCCATACGTCATCCTCAAGTGGGGGGCTTAGGGTATCATTGAAAATTACATGCGAATGCTCTTATTTGGGAACAAACTGGGACAATAGTACTGTAGGGTATAAAGTGTATAATGAAGCAGGCGCACTAGTTTATACGGGTGATATTACTATGCTCAATGTACGCGTAGGGCAAGCGTGGGAAGAAACGGAAGACTTTTTCTTGGACGATATTGGTAACTATACGATAAAATTGTGTGATACAAATTAAAAAGATTGTTTTGTAGTGACCGTAAAGGTTAACGATTGGCAGAAGGAACTTCCACAATTGAAATTAGAGCAGTCAGCAAAACTGACTGCTTTTCACTTTATAAAAAATACTTTTAGTCCCACACACATACCCTAAATACGAGATTTAGTCCCACACATACAATTACCCCGTAGGCGTTTGTCTACGGGGTTTTGCTTTGGAAGAAGACTTTGCGTTTCTTTCACTTTTTTTTATTTGCCTATTGACGAAAAGCGTTTTTCGTGATATAATACGTGACGATGTGTGTATCACGCGAAAGGAGAAAATGCAATGTTGCGGATAAGAGAAATCGATATTATCGAAGAAAAAAGCGAACTGTTATATAAGGCGGATTTTACGCAGGAAAGCTTGGAAAGAGATTTCGAGATTTCGGGCGGGACTTGGACGGCGAAGGACGGCGTGGTCGTCGGCTATATGAAGGAAGACGGCGGCGGTTTGATTTATTCGCGCAAGCATTATTTGGGTGATATTATGCTCGATTTTTACGGCAAAGCGCTCCCGCCGTACGATAACGATATTAATTTTACTTTCTGCGCGAACGGTTGGGACCATGCTAAGGGCGAGCCGTTTGACAGCTACGTAGGCGGTTTGCAGGGCTGGTGGCTGGGTAAATCGGGTATCGAAAAATATCCGCTGAGCAGTAACGTGGACGCGCTGGCAGTCTTCAAAGAATTCGACAAAACCAAGGAATATCATATCCAAACGGGCAGAGTGGGCAAGCGTTTGTTCCTGTTCGTGGACGGAGAGCTTATCGTCGAATTGGCGGACAATAACCCGATTGAAAAGTACGGCAGAGTGGGGCTTGGCGTGTACGCAAGCAAAATTCAGTTTAGAGATTTTAAGGTATTCAAGCCGTACACGGTACCCTTTAACACGTCATACGAGGATTTGAGGAAGGAATAATTTATGGTTTACGAATTGAAAAATTGTCGTACGGGCGCGCGGGAAAACGAGCGGAAAACGACGGTGGAAATCACCGAAAAGGACGGCATGCTGACCTTTACGTTTACGGCAGAAAACAGCAAATATTATTGTCCGTATAAAGAGTATAACAAAATTCACTCAGACGGCGACGTATGCGAGATTTTAATCGGTACGGATCCGAACAGAAAGGTGTATTACGAGATAGAAATCAGCCCGCATAACGGTTTGATGCTCGCCAAAATGACGTACGGTGGCGAGGACGAGGACGGGCCGATTTTGGATATTGATTTTGTGGAGAAACCGTTTGTAAAAACGCGGGTTTTGTTGCGTGATAACGGGTACGTGGCGACGGCGACGTTCCCCAAAGAGGCAATCAAAACGGGAGAGGGCGAAATCTATTTCAACGCGTACCGTATCGACACGGTCGGGGGAAAATTGTTAGAGCCCGCGCATTTGCTTTATGCGCTTAGCCCCACAATGCGCGGAAAATTCCACACGCCCGCGTATTACGTTTGGTTGAAAGATTATCTTAAAAAGTGATTGAAGAGGAAGGTTTTTAGTATGAATTTGCCTTGGAAAAAGAAAGGGATTGAGCTGACTGCGCCGCTTACCGAGGACGTGGACGACGTTATTAAATTTATCGACGAGTATCTTGCTCCGCGCGGGGTAAACTTGATTGTTATGCAGATACGTTACCGTTATCAATTTAGACGCCACCCCGAGTGTTGCGGGTACGATCCGCTGTCGGAAAAGGACGTAAAACGGTTGGTTGCGGTATGCAGAAAACACAATATTGAATTGATACCGAAGATGAATTTGTGCGACCATCAATCGGGCTTGCCTGCCAACCCGACGGACGGGATTTTGCACGGGCATACGAACCCCGAGCCTATGCCCGATATCAAGGACGGCTTGCTTCGCGCGTATCCCGAATTCGACGAATTGCAACACGAACCGGGCGTATTTTACAGTCGCAGTATCTGTTTGAGCAATCCCGTGGCGAAAATCGTGGTATTCGAGCTGATTGACGAAATGATGGAAGCATTTGAAACGGATACGATACATATCGCTTGCGACGAAGTTATTAACCTTGGAAAATGCCCTATCTGCGCGAAGGTGCCTAAGGCGAAGCTGTACGCCGATTGGGTGAACTCGATTAACGAGCACGTGCAATCGCGCGGGGGTAAAATTATGATGTGGGGGGATAGGCTGACCGCTGTTAAGGATACGGGGTATAATAATTGGGAATCCTCGGACGTTGGCACGGAAGAGGCAATGCATTTGATTTCCAAAGACGTTATCATCTGCGATTGGCATTATGAAGCCGACGAAGAGTTCCGTTCCGTCGATTTGTTTGCCGAGGCGGGGTTTAGAATTTTGATTTGTCCTTGGAAGGTGACGGAAAACGCCGAAAGATTTATAAAGTATGCCATTGCGCACGATAAAGGGCATATCGACGGGCTTTTGGCGACGACGTGGTGCAATGCGGGCGAATTGGCGAGAAAATTGCTCTACAACGCGCCTTGCAAGGGTGTGAATACCGAGCAAATTGCGGCGACGCTTGCAGTGTTGCTTTCGTAAAACGCAGGACGGGTGTGATAGAAAAGAGGATAGCTATGTATACGATTTACGTTGTTTTTAAGACGATAGACGGAAAGAGAGAACAATTTATTGAACGGGTAAAAGCGGAAGGCATTGTGGACGCGATACGCGCCGAAAACGGGTGTTTGCGGTACGATTATTACCTTTCTGAAAAGGATAAAAACGAAATTTTGTTGATTGAGGCTTGGGAAAGCGCGGAGCACCAAAGGATACATTGCGACCAGCCACACATGGTCAGATTGCGCGAAATTAAGCCTAATTATATTCTGTCTACGACCATTGGAGAGTTTACGTTGCAATAAAACAGCACAATATTTGCAGATATAAACAGGTATCTGGACGTTTTAATAGGTGTAATTATTTTATAAAAATAAGGCGTTTTATTTACGTCCTTTCCAAAAAAATGTTAAGGAATTAATAAAAGAATATAAGAGGTAAGCATCTCGTATAGCGAGGCTTACCTCTTTGTTTTTTTGGCGCGTGTTTCACAGAAAAATGAAAAATAATAAAAAAATTTTTTTATTTATGGATTATTTCAGCGCGATACGTATGGGGGGCTTTTAAATTCAACGCGATACGTATGGGGGGCTTTTTCTCTTTTTTTGTTGCAAGAAATGGCAAGGGAAAATTGTTGATATTATCGGGATATGCCTTGACACCTAAAAAAATAAGTGTTATAATATATTTATATATTATAATATTTTTCTCGTTTCGTGTGATTAAAAACGAGAATAAGGTGTTGACATGTCTTTGAAATTGATGTATATCACAAATGCCCCCAAGGTTGCCGCTATCGCGCAAAAATACGGCGTGGATAGAATCTTTATCGATTTGGAAACTCTGGGGAAGGAAGAACGCCAAAAGGGCATGAACACCGTAAAATCCAATCACACCGTTTTAGACGTCTTGTCGCTGCGCAAAATCATTACCCAATCGGAAATCTTGGTGCGCGTCAATCCTTGGAATAAGGAATCGCCCAAAGAGATAGACGACGTGGTAAAGGCAGGGGCGGACGTTATTATGTTGCCCATGTGGAAGACGGCGGACGAGGTACGCTCCTTTGTTAGGGCGGTGGACGGCAGAGCCAAGACGATGCTCCTGCTCGAAACGAAAGAGGCGGACGAGTGTTTGGACGAAGTGCTTTCGCTCGGTGGCGTGGACGAGATACATATCGGGCTGAACGATTTGCATTTAAGCTACGGTTTGACCTTTATGTTCGAGCTACTTGCCAACGGCACGATTGAGCGTATCTGCGCGAAAATACGCGCGCGCGGAATACCATACGGGTTCGGGGGCGTAGCGCGCATAGGCGCGGGTGATTTGCCCGCGGAGAGAATTCTGTCCGAGCATTATCGATTGGGTTCGTCGTTCGCCATATTGTCCAGAAGTTTTTGCAATACCGATTTGGTGCAGGATATGGGCGAGGTCGAAAAGATATTCGACGAAAAGCTGAAAGAGCTACGCGCTTTTGAAAAGAGTTTGGAAACGAGAACGGAAGAAGAATTTGAAGAAAATAAAAAACAGCTTTGCGAGATTGTAGAAAGGATTGTGGAAAGGAAGAAAAATGGATAAAGAACTTTTGAAAACATTGACGGAAAAATACGGCGACGCATTTTATTTGTTGGAGTCTGCGCAGTTTCGCAAAAATTACGCGGAACTCAAAAACGCGTTTACGAAGATATATCCCCATTTTAACATTGCGTATTCGTACAAGACGAACTACACCCCCAAGCTTTGCAAAATTGTGGACGAGCTGGGCGGATATGCCGAGGTCGTTTCCGATATGGAAATGGAAATCGCTCTGCGCGTAGGGGTTAAGCCCGAAAAAATCATTTGGAACGGCCCGTACAAAAACGCGAAAAAAGTGGAAGACCTGCTCGTGATGGGCGGGACGGTGAATTTGGATTCCGCTTACGAATTCGATTTACTCCGCAAGGTATCGCAAAGACATCCCGATAAACAGCTGAGCGTGGGTATCCGTTGCAACTTCGACGTCAACGACGGCGTGGTATCGAGGTTCGGTTTTGACGTGGCGGGCGAAGAGTTCAAATCGGCGCTTGCCTTGGTAAACGAATTGCCGAACGTAACGTTGGTTGGTTTGCAATGCCATTTCGCAACAAGAAGTTTGCCTACGTGGCGTCCGCGTGCGGAAGGGATGCTCCGTCTTTTGGACGAAATCGGGATTGCGCCCAGGCGTATCGATTTGGGTGGGGGCTTGTTTGGAAAAATGCACGAATCGTTGAAAGCGCAGTTCGATTCCGCAATTCCTACTTACGAAGAATACGCCAACGCCGTTGCGCCTTTGTTTGCGGAAAGATTTGCGGGCGTAGAAAATCCCCCCGAACTCTTGATTGAACCGGGGAGCGCGTTGGTAGGCGATTGTATGCGGTTTGCCTCTAAGGTTGTCAATATCAAGGACGTACGGGGTAAGGCGATTGCGACGTTGCTTGGCAGTATTTACAATATCAACCCGACCTTGAACAAGAAAAATCCCCCGATTGAGGTGTACGCTATGGGCGGGGAACAGCAGACGTATACCGATTTGGATTTCGGCGGGTTTACGTGTATTGAATCCGATTATCTCTACCGCCATTACGCGGGCGCGCTCGCGCAAGGAGATATCGTGATTTTTGGGAACGTCGGTTCGTATTCCGTCGTATTGAAACCGCCCTTTATCTTGCCCAATTTCCCCGTGCTTGATATTTCCGAGGGGGGCGAAGAATTGATTAAACGGGGCGAAAACTTCGACGACCTTTTTCATACCTTTGCATTTTAAGTTAGGATAGATTATGTGGTATTTTATCAATCGATTTTTTAAACGCTTTTTTGATATTTTCCTTTCTTTGCTTGCGCTGATTATCCTCTTGCCTTTCTTTTTGATTATCGCACTCGCGATTAAAATCAACAGCAAGGGCCCCGTCTTTTTCAAGCAAGAGCGTAGGACGAAGAACGGCAGGATTTTCAAAATGTATAAATTCCGCTCGATGGTGGTCAACGCCGAGAGTATGGGCGCGGGGCTGTTCAATTACGAAAACGATCCGCGCGTGACCAAGGTGGGCAGGTTTTTACGCAAGACGAGCTTGGACGAGCTCCCGCAACTTTGGAACGTTTTAAAAGGGGATATCTCTTTGGTGGGACCCCGCCCGAGCGTTACCTACGAGCTGGGCGATTACGATACGTTGAACTCGAAATACAAAAAGCGTTTTACCATGCGCGGCGGTATTACGGGCTTGGCGCAGATTAAAGGCAGAAACGAAAACTGCTGGGATGAAAAGGTGACCTACGACAACCAATATGTTGATTCGTTCAAAAAGCAGGGTTGTTGGTTGGATATAAAAATTCTGTTCGGGACGGTGTTCAAGGTCTTTAAAAAGGCGGACATCTACGAAGAGAAACAGGACGAAAATATGAGCGACGAAGAGTCGGCAAAGGCGGCGGAAGAGGAAATTATCCGCATTGCGCATTTGCCCGACGAAGAAGAACCGCAAAAGGAGATTGAAAAATGAAAACGGACGTTGCAAACAGATTGATATGGTTAAACGGCGAAATCGTCAACGTAAACGACGCGAAAATCAACGTACTTTCGCCCACTTCGCAGTTTGGGCTGAACGTATTCGAGGGGATTCGTTGTTATTGGAACGAAAAGGAAGGACAGCTTTACGCTTTCCGTTTGGACGACCATTTTAAACGTTTAAAGCAGTCGCAAAAGCTTTTGTGGATGGAAGATAAGTACACGGTGGCAGAATTGACGGACGCCTTTTTGTCCGTTATCCGCGCCAACGAATACAAGGAAGATATCGCCGTCCGTCAAACGCTGTTTGTGGACGGGTTTGGCAGTTGGAGCTCGAAAGAGAGCGTGGGTATGTTCATTTCCCCGATTCCCAAGGCAAAGACCAACCCCGAATACAACAAAAAGGGTTTGCATTGTTGCATTAGCTCGTGGCAACGTATCCACGACAACGCGCTCTCGCCTCGCATTAAATGTGGCGCGAACTATATCAACAGCCGTATGGCGCAGTTGGAAGCGCTGAAAAACGGCTACGACACCACGATTTTCTTAAACAAGGACGGCAAGGTGGCAGAGGGCCCCGGCTCGTGTTTGTTTATGGTCAAGAACGGAACGCTCGTGACGCCCCTTTTGACGGACAGCGTTTTGGAGAGCATTACCCGTGATACGATTATCCGCATTGCGAAAGAAATTTTGCAAATTCCCGTGATGGAAAGAAGTGTGGACAGAACGGAGCTTTACACTTGCGACGAAGCGTTTTTGTGCGGTTCGGCAATGGAAATTACCCCTATTTATTCGGTGGACAAATATGCAATCAGCGAGGAGGAAGGGGCGATTACGAGAAAGTTGCACGAGTTGTATTTGCAGATTGTAACGGGACAGATAGAAGAATATAGACGTTGGTTGACGGCGATTTATTGAGGTTGTTGGTAAGGTATGGAAAGAGAGTATTTACAAGACACGGTATCTGTGATTATTCCCGTTTATAACGCAGGGAAATTTTTGGACAGAACGTTAAATTCGATTTTTGCGCAGACGTATAAAAACGTCGAAATCGTGCTGGTGGACGATTGTTCTAAGGACAATTCGGCGGAAATTATCAAGAAATATCAAGAAACGCACCCCGAAATCGTGTACCATTTGCAAGAAACCAACCAAGGTGCGGCGGTGGCGAGAAACACGGCTTTGGAGCTTGCCAAGGGTCGCTACGTTGCCTTTTTGGACAGCGACGATATGTGGTATCCCGACAAGTTGGAAAAACAGCTCGCGCTTATGAAGGAAAAGGACGCGGCGTTTTGCTTTGCGGCGATTGAAATGGTAAACAACGACGACGAGGTCGTGAAGAAAAAGAGAAAGGTAAAGGAAAAAATCAATTACCGTTTCCTTTTGCACAATACGATGATTGCAACGTCGTCCGTGGTGGTGGACAGAGAAAAAAAGGGGGATTTTCGTATGCCTTTGCGTCGTGGCGGGCAAGATTATGCGACGTGGTTGATGCTGATGCGCGACGGAACGGTTGCGTACGGTATCAACGAAGCCTTGGTGAAATACCGCGTGGGCAATAAATCCCTTTCGTCCAACAAGTTCAAGAGCATTAAACAGGTTTGGCAAATCCAAACGCAGAACGAAAAAATTTGCAAATTCAAGGCGTTTTTCCACGTGATAGGGTTTACTTGGAACGCGCTGATTAAATATTTATTTTAACGGAGCAGACAATGGAAAATTATCTTCTGTACGAGATTGCAGATAACGGAAGTTCGGCGTTTGAACAAAGGGAAACGGAAACCGTCCGTTTTGGAAAACTCCGTCCGTTTAGCAAAAAAGGCAAAGGGCGTTTGTCCAATCTCTATTGGTGGTTGATTAGCAAAAAGCTTTATATTTGCGAAATCGCCGACAAAGAAACGGGCGAAGTGATGCACTACACCTACGTGATGAAAAAATCGTACAAATTCCCGTTTATGAAAAAGGACGATTATATGGTGGGGCCCTCCGTGACGGACGAAAAGTTCCGCGGGCGGGGCTTGCTCGGCAGAGGGATAAACTTTGCAAAGCAAGAAATCTTGGCGATAAATGCAAACGCGCGTTTTATCGGTTTGGTACGCCAAAAAAATATTTCGTCGAGAAAGGGAATTGAAAAAATCGGCATGCTGTCGACGGGCAGAGAGTTTCGGAAAAATAGATTAAAAATTTACAAAGAAGTAAAGGAAGAAAAAACGGAAGAATAAGGCTTATGAAAAAGATTTTGTGTATTGCGGCGTCTATGGACACGGGTGGGGCGGAAACCTTTTTGATGAAGGTGTTCCGCGGTATTGATAAAGAAAAATGGCATATGGATTTTTGCGTGACGAAAAAGGAACGCGGCTTTTACGACGACGAAATCGAACAAGGCGGCGGTAGGATTTTCAGAATTACGCAAAAGACGGACAGCATGAAAAAGTTCAAAAAAGAGCTGGCGGCGGTCATCAAGGAAAATCAATACGACGTCGTGTTTAGAAGCGGTGCATCCTGCTTTACGGCTATCGATTTGTGGGTGGCGAAAAAATGCGGTGTAAAGGTGCGCGTTTTGCGTTCGAGCAACGCGGGCACGATGCAGGGCAAGGTTCAACAGCTGATCAACGTATTCTGTCGCGGTATGCTCACAAGGGCGGCAAACGTGAAAATGGCGCCGTCCATGCTCGCCGCGGAATATACCTTTGGCAAGCGTCGCGCGCACAAACACGCTTGTATCCTCAAAAACGGATTGGACGTGTCGAGATTCGCCTTTAACGAAGAGGTAAGGACGAAAATCCGTCAAGAGCTCGGCTTGGACGATAAATTTATCGTCGGGCACGTCGGACGTTTGTCGGGGCAGAAAAATCATAAGTTCTTGATAGATATTTTTTACGAATTCCAAAAGAAACGCGAGGACGCCGTTTTGATTTTAATCGGGACGGGGGAACTCAAAGAACAAATTCAGGCGAAAGCGGAAAGCTTGGGTATTGGCGACAAAGTCATTTTCTTGGGCGTACGCTCCAACGTACCCGATTATTTGATGGCGATGGATATGATGGCGTTCCCGTCCTTGTTCGAGGGGATGCCCAACGTGATTATCGAGGCGCAAACGACGGGGTTGCCGTGCTTGATTGCGGATACGATTACGAAGGAAGCCCTCGTTACCGACCGCGTGCGCATGCTGTCCCTTTCCGATTCCGCGGAAAAGTGGGCGGAGGAAATGGAAAAAACGGATATTGCGACGGATAGACAGGCGTACGCAGAACAAATGCGCGCGGCGGGTTATGAAATGCAAGACGTAATAGAAACTTTTTGTAAGGAAATTGACGTATGACGGTTAGGGAACAAAAATCAGGAATTCGTGTATTTCTTCGAAGAAAAAATGCGCAAAGAAAAGCCGATGACGGACGTAATGCTCTCGGAAGAGGGCGGTAGATTTTACCACGAAGAAAACCGCAATTTGATTTTAGAAGTGGATAAAAACGAAGTGCCCAAGGACGTTGCGGGGTATCATTGGTGCGATTTTGCGACCTTGAATTATTTGACGCAGGTCAATAATTGTTTAAATATTCAGCTTAGAAATTTGCTCTCTTTGTTGGACGAGCCTACGGAATAAGGAGTTTTTATGATAAAAATCGGCATTTTGGGTGCGTCGGATATTGCGTTTAGGCGGATGGCGCCCGCCCTTTGCAACAGCGACCGTTTTCAGTACGTCGGCGTGGCGATTTCTTCCAAAGAAGAATGGGGCGTGGACAACGCGGACGCTCTCGTTGCGGCGCAAATGGCAAAGGCAAAGACCTTTGAAGAAAAATTCGGCGGAAAAATTTTTGAAAGCTATCACGATTTATTGACGGCAAAGGACGTGGACGCGATATATCTGCCCTTGCCCCCGGGACTGCATTATAAGTGGGGCAAAATTGCCTTGGAAAACGGCAAACACATTTTGCTCGAAAAACCGTTTACCGCTTGTCTGCAAGATACCGAATCGTTGCTTGCGCTTGCGGAAGAGAAGGGCTTGGCGGTGCACGAAAATTTTGCCTTTGTCTATCACGCGCAGATAGAAAAAATCAAGGAAATTGTAGATGACGGAGAAATCGGCGACGTGCGGTTGATTCGTACGGCGTTCGGCTTTCCCTATCGCGGCGAAAACGATTTCCGTTACCATAAATCCATGGGTGGCGGCGCGTTGCTCGATTGCGGTGGATATCCGTTGAAGCTTGCCGATTATCTGCTTGGCGGGGATACCCGTATCAGCGATTGTCAGTTGTTGTCGGCGAAGGGGCACGACGTAGACGTATACGGCGCGGCGACCTTGCAAAACGAAGTCGGCGCGGTGGCGCAGATTGCGTTCGGTATGGATAACTCGTACAAATGCGATTTGGAGATTTGGGGAAGTCAAGGGTATTTGTCCACTCCTCGCGTGTTTACCCCGACGGCGGAAATGGAAACGGTTATCACCATAAAGACACAAACGGAAAAAACGGTGACGGTTGCGCCCGACGACCAATTTTTGCACTCGGCGGAGTTTTTTGCCGATTGCGTAGGAAACGCCCTTACGCGCGCGGGACATTATCAAACAATACGGCATCAAGCAAAATTATTTCAAGATATTATCAACGAAAAAGGAGTATAAAATGGAGAAAAAACCGATTATGGTGGTGCGCTCGTCTATGCCCCCGTACGAGGAGTTTATCGAGGAGATAAAGGACTTGTGGGAGAGTCGGCATTTGACGCACCAGGGGCCGAAATATCACCTTTTGGCGGAAAAGCTCAAGGAATATTTGGGCGTAAAGGAAATCTCGATGTTTGCCAACGGGCATTTGGCGTTGGAGCTTGCGATTGAGGCAATGGGGCTTACGGGCGAAGTGATTACCACGCCCTATACCTTTGCTTCGACGACGCAGGCGATTGTACGCAACGGCTTGACGCCCGTGTTCTGCGATATCCGCGAGGACGATTACACGATGGACGTGTCGAAAATAGAGAGCTTGATTACGGACAAAACGTCTGCGATTATGCCCGTACACGTGTACGGAAACGTCTGCGACGTGTACGCCATTGAAAAGATTGCGAAAAAGCATAATTTAAAGGTTATCTACGACGCGGCGCACGTGTTCGGGGTGGAAGTGGACGGAATTCCCGTGGGGAATTTTGGCGATATGACGATGTTTAGTTTCCACGCGACCAAGGTCTATCACACGGTTGAGGGTGGCGGTTTGGTTTTCTCCGATCCGAAATATCAGACGAAATTGGCGCAACTTCGGCAGTTCGGTATGCAAGGGCAAGAAAGCGTGCCTATCGTCGGTACGAACGCGAAAATGACGGAAATGCACGCAGCGATGGGGCTTTGCAATTTACGCCATATCGACGAAGAGATTGCAAAGCGTAAAAAGGCGGCGGAAAGATATTTGCAACGCCTTGGCGGGGTAAAGGGTATTCAGCTTTGCTATCCCAAGGACAACGTCAAAGGCAATTATGCGTACTTCCCCGTGGTGTTCGACGGCTATAAATATAACCGCGACGAAGTGAGCGACCTGCTTGCCAAGGAAAACATTTTTGCCCGTAAATATTTCTATCCGCTCACGAGCGATTTTGAGGCGTATCAAGGCAAATTCCCGATTCAGGAAACGCCGATTGCCCGCCGTATTGCAAACAGCGTGCTGACGTTGCCTCTGTATGCGGACTTGACGGTGGAAGAGGTCGACAGAATTTGCGATATCATTTTACAATAAGATAAGAAAGGAGAAAGTGACATGAAAGGTATTATATTAGCAGGCGGTAAGGGCACGCGCCTTTACCCGATGACAAAATCGGTTTCCAAACAGTTATTGCCCATCTATGACAAGCCGTTGATTTATTATCCGCTGTCGATTTTGATGCTCGCAAGCATTCGCGAAGTGTTGATTATTTCGACGCCCGAGGATATCGGCGATTATGAAAAATTGCTGGGCGACGGCAGTCAAATCGGTATTTCCATTTCGTACAAAGTACAAGACAAACCCCGCGGTTTGGCGGACGCGTTTATTCTCGGCGAAGACTTTATCGGCGATGACAGCGTTTGCTTGATTTTGGGCGACAACGTTTTCTACGGTCAGTTTATGACGCAGACCTTGCGCCAAGCCATGGCAAACAAAACGGGCGGTACGATTTTCGGCTATCCCGTAAAGGACGCGCGCGCGTTTGGCGTGGTGGAATTTGACGAGAATAACAAGGTTATCTCGATTGAAGAAAAACCGCAAAATCCGAAATCGAACTATGCCGTGCCCGGGCTGTATTTCTACGACAACCGCGTTGTGGAAATTGCGAAAAACGTCAAGCCCTCTGCGCGTGGCGAAATTGAAATTACGGCAATCAACAACGCGTATTTGGAAATGGGCGAATTGAACGTAACGTTGCTTGGCAGAGGTATGGCGTGGTTGGATACGGGTACGCCCGAGGGTATGTTAAAGGCGGCGGAATTCGTGAAAGCGGTCCAAGATACGCAAGGTTTCTACGTTTCGTGTATCGAAGAAATCGCATGGCGCAGAGGCTTTATTACGACCGAACAGCTGATGGCTATCGGCGAATCTTTAAAGATGACGGATTACGGTCAATATCTTATTTCAATAGCAAAAGGAGAAAACTAATATGACGATTATTGTTACCGGCGGCGCTGGATTTATCGGCTCGAACTTTGTATTTTATATGCTGAAAAAATACCCCGATTACCGTATTGTTTGCTTGGACAAGCTGACGTACGCGGGGAATTTATCGACGTTAGCGCCCGTAATGGACAACCCCAATTTCCGCTTTGTTAAGGCGGATATTTGCGACAGAGACGCGGTGTATACCCTCTTTGAAGAGGAAAAACCCGATATGGTTGTGAACTTTGCAGCGGAAAGCCACGTAGACCGTTCTATCGAAGACCCCGGTATTTTCTTGCGGACGAATATCATGGGCACGGCAACGCTGATGGACGCGTGCAGAAAGTACGGCATTACCCGTTATCATCAGGTATCGACGGACGAAGTGTACGGAGATTTGCCGTTGGATCGCCCCGACTTGTTCTTCACGGAAGAAACGCCGATACATACCAGCTCGCCGTATAGCTCGTCGAAGGCGGGCGCGGACTTGTTGGTGCTTGCATACCACAGAACGTACGGCTTGCCCGTATCGATTAGCCGTTGTTCCAACAACTACGGACCTTATCATTTCCCCGAAAAGCTGATTCCGCTGATGATAGCAAACGCGCTGAATAACAAACCCCTGCCCGTGTACGGCGAAGGCTTGAACGTGCGCGATTGGCTGTACGTAGAGGACCATTGTAAGGCAATCGATTTGATTATCCATAAGGGCAGAGTGGGCGAGGTATACAATATCGGCGGTCACAACGAAATGAAAAATATCGACATCGTTAAGCTGATTTGTAAGGCGCTTGGCAAGTCGGAGGACTTGATTACCTACGTTACGGACAGAAAGGGACACGATATGCGCTATGCAATCGACCCGACGAAAATCCACAACGAGCTTGGGTGGTTGCCTGAAACGATGTTCGCGGACGGTATTCAAAAGACGATTGCGTGGTATTTGGAAAACCGCGAATGGTGGGAAACGATCATCAACGGCGAATATACGAAATACTACGAAAAAATGTACGGTAACCGTTGATGGCTGGCGTTTGCAAAGTAACCAAAGAGGAATTGGAATCCTTTTTGCGCGCGGTTGACCAAGATTTTCCCGTGCCACTCAGTCAAAAATCCGATTTGAGCGTTTTGGCAGAAAAGTTTGCGCAAAGGGCAGATATTTTTGCCGAGCGTATCGATGGAAAAATAGCGGGCGCGGTGATTGGGTATATCACGAACGGTTTTTCGGAGATATCCTTTATCACGGTCGTGGCGGTACGCAAGGAATACCGTGGAAAAGGGGTTTCAAAACGCGCTTTGCTTTCCTATATCGCCGAAGCCAAAAAACAAGGGCGGTTTAAGGCGATAGACGTATACACGCAACGGGAAAACGCGACGGCGATTGGATTGTATAAGGGTTGTGGCTTTGTCGATTATAAAATCGAGAACGAGCCTCGTCCAAACGACGTGCATTTGATTTATTATTTATAGGAGTAAGAGCATGAATATTTTGATCACGTCCGCAGGCAGACGCGGATATTTGATTAAATATTTTAAGGAAGCTTTAAACGGTGACGGGCTGGTGATTGCGGGGAACTGTATCGACGGTGTGCCCGCCTTTCAAGAAGCGGATAAATCGGTGGTAACGCCGATGGTATACGACGAAAATTATATCCCCTTTTTGCTTGACTACTGCAAGGAAAACAAGGTGGACGCGATTTTGTCCGTATACGACGTAGACGTGCCCGTTTTAGCGCATTACCGCAAGGAATTTGAGGCGGTGGGTACGCGCTTGGTGGTGTCGGACGAAAGCTTTGTGCGCATTTGCAACGATAAGTGGCAAAGCTATTTGTATTTGATAGAAAACGGTTTTAAAACGCCCAAAACCTACCTTTCCTTGGCGGATACAAAAACGGCGTTGGCGAGTGGGGAGCTTAGCTTTCCGCTGATTGTAAAGCCGAGATACGGCAACGGCTCGATTGGGCTTTGCACGGCGCACGACGAGGAAGAGTTGGACGCTTTGTTCCGCTTGACGGAAAAGAGCGTGGAAAGGAGCTGGTTGCGTTTTGAATCGGCGCAGAGCGACGATACCGTCGTGGTGCAAGAAATGCTCCAAGGGGAGGAATACGGCTTGGATATTATCAACGATTTGGACGGTAAGTACCGTAGCGTCATTATCAAACGCAAAGAGGCGATGCGTTCGGGTGAAACGGACAGCGCGCAGGTCGTTGAAAACGAAAAAATGAGAGCAATGGCGGAAAAACTTGCCCGACTTACGGGGCACGTGGGGAACCTCGATTGCGACGCTTTTTGGGTGGACGGCGAGCCGTACGTTTTGGAAATGAACGCGCGTTTTGGCGGTGGATATCCGTTCAGTCATATCGCGGGGGCGAACGTACCCAAGGCGATTGTAGCATGGTTGCAAGGGGAAGAAATCGACGAAAAATGGCTGACGGCGAAGGTTGGCGTGAAATCGTATAAAGATATCAACATAAGGATAGGATAAAGATATGAGCTTGATAAACAAATGGAAACTTGCGAAAAACCCTGTAAAATTTTGGCGCGATAGGGGTATGAAAATCGGGAGCGGTTGCGAGATTTATTCGTCCGCGAACTTTGGTTCGGAACCCTATTTGATTACGGTTGGCGACCACGTGCGCATCAATTCGGGCGTGAAATTCGTAACCCACGACGGCGGTGTTTGGGTGCTTCGCGGTATGAAAGAAGAGCTGAAAAACGTCGATATGTTCGGGCGTATCACGGTAGGAAACAACGTGCATATCGGCACGGACGCCATCATTATGCCTGGGGTTACCATTGGGAATAACTGCATAATCGGTTGCGGGGCAATCGTGACGAAATCAATCCCCGACAACTCCGTTGCGGTGGGCGTACCGGCAAGAGTGCTGGAAAGCATTGAAGAATACGAGGCGAAAAACGCCGACAAGTTTATGTATACCAAGGGTATGTCGCGTGAAGAAAAGGCAAAATATTTGCAGGAAAACCTCGTGGAAGTTTCTAAATAAGAGAGTGTGCAATGAAGTGTCAAGAAAAGTTTTTTGAAATATACCAAAAGGAGCCCGCGGGGGTGGCGTTTTGTCCCTACCGCGTTTGTCCGATTGGGGCGCACAGCGACCACCAATACGGCAAAATTACGGGCTTTGCCATTGACAAGGGGATACACATTGCGTACGCCCCCAAACAGAACGGCGTCGTAGAGCTTTCGTCCTTGCAGTTTAACAAGCGGGCGCAATGGTTTATCAAATCCGTGCCCGAAGAAAAGGAGAACGATTGGGCGGATTATTTGCGCGGGGCGACCTTGCTTTTGACGCAAAAATACCACTTGCGCGTGGGGCTTTGCGGGATTATCGAAGGGAGCTTGCCTATCGGCGGTCTGTCGTCGTCGGCGGCGGTGACGATTGCCTTTTTGTCGGCGCTTTGCAAGGTAAACGGCATACACCTTAGTGAAATGGAAATGATTTTGACGGCGCAGGCGGCGGAAAATAAGTACGTTGGCGTGTCTTGCGGAAAGCTCGACCAGTCCTGCGAGGTCTTTGCGAAGAAAAACAAGCTTTTGTATCTCGATACCAAGGACGATAGCTATGAGTTAATCCCTACCAGCGAAAAGATGAAACCCTACAAGATTGCAATTTTCTTTTCGGGTGTGGAGCGCAGCCTTACCGGTAGTAAATTCAATATGCGCGTGGACGAGTGCCGTAGCGCGGCGTACGCGTTGAAGGCGTTCAGCGGTATGGAGTACGGAAAATTCAGCGAAACCTATCTTCGCGACGTACCGTATGCCACCTATTTGCAATATAAGGACAAATTGCCCGATAATTGGCGCAAGCGCGCGGAGCATTTCTACACGGAATTTGCGCGTGTGGAGGCGGGCGCGGAGGCTTGGCGCAGAGGGGATATCGAGGCGTTTGGCAAACTGTCGTTTGAGAGCGGTCGTTCTTCTATATATAATTATGAAACGGGCTCGGACGAGCTGAAAACGCTGTACGAAATCATGCTGAAAACGGACGGGATTTACGGCGGACGGTTTAGCGGCGCGGGGTTCAAGGGGTGCTGTATGGCGCTGATTGACCCTGCTTTTACCGAAAGTATCGAACGCAAAGTTACGGACGAATATTTGAAGGTGTTCCCTGCATTGAAAGGGAAATTCTCGGTGCATATTTGCGATACGGCAGACGGGGTAGAATTATGAAATGTTTAATTTTGGCGGCAGGGTACGCAACGAGATTGTATCCGTTGACGGAAAACTTCCCAAAACCGCTCTTGAAGGTGCAGGATAAAACGATTTTAGATTGGCTCGTGGACGATATCGATTCGCTCGGGTTGGTGGACGAATACGTGGTGATTTCTAACCATAAATTCGCGGAACATTTTTCTGCTTGGGCGGCGGAAAAAACGCAAAAGGTTACGGTCGTAGACGACGGAACGAGTAGCAACGAAACACGTCTTGGCGCGGTGCGCGATATTCAGTTCGCGATAGACAAGCTCTCGCTTGACGACGATATACTCGTGATTGCGGGGGATAATCTGCTCGATTTCAGTTTGACGGCGTTTATCAAATACGCGAAAAATAAGGGCGCGTCCTGTATCATGCGTTATTTTGAGCCGTCTATGGAAAAATTGCAAAAATGCGGCGTTGCGGAAGTGGATGGGACGGATAAAATTTTGCGTTTGACGGAAAAACCGCAAGAACCGCAATCGAATTGGGCTTGCCCGCCGTTCTATTATTACACGAAAGCGGATGCAAAGCTCGTGAAAAAGGGTATCGAAGCGGGTTGCGGTGTGGACGCTCCGGGCAGTTATATTGCTTGGCTCTGCACGCAAACGACGGTGTACGCTATGGAAATGCCTGGTAAACGCTACGATATCGGCAACTTAGCAAGCTACGAAAAGGTGCAAAAGGAATACAAAGGGATATGTTAAAACCGAACGTGGATTTGAACAATAAAACGGTGTTGGTTACGGGGGCGGCTGGGTTTATCGGCTGCAACCTTGTGAAAGAGCTGCTGCGCTCTTTTCACGGTATGCGTATCGTCGGTATCGACAATATGAACGATTATTACGACGTTTCTATTAAGGAGTTCCGCCTTGCTGAGATTGAAAAAGCGGTGGCGCAAAGTGATTGCGCGTGGCGTTTCGTTCGCGGCAGTATCGCGGATAAAGCGTTGATAGAGAGCATTTTTACCGAAGAAAAACCCGCTGTCGTCGTGAATTTGGCGGCGCAGGCGGGGGTACGGTACTCAATCACCAATCCCGACGTGTATATCGAGGCGAATTTAATCGGGTTTTACAATATTTTAGAGGCGTGTAGACATAACGAGGTGGAGCACCTTGTTTACGCGTCTAGCTCGTCGGTGTACGGCTCGAATAAAAAAGTGCCCTATTCGACGGACGACAAGGTGGACAATCCCGTGTCCTTGTATGCGGCGACGAAAAAATCGAACGAGCTTTTGGCGCACGCGTACAGCAAATTGTACAATATCCCGTCTACGGGCTTGCGGTTTTTTACCGTGTACGGTCCCGCGGGACGCCCCGATATGGCGTATTTCGGGTTCACGAGCAAGCTGTTAAAGGGTGAAACGATACAGATTTTTAACTACGGGAATTGCAAGCGCGATTTCACCTACGTCGACGATATCGTCGAGGGGGTAAAACGGGTAATGCAACACGCGCCCGAAAAGAAAACGGGGGAGGACGGGTTGCCGTTACCGCCGTATAAGGTGTATAATATCGGGAACAGTAGTCCTGAAAACTTGCTCGATTTCGTGGATATTTTACAGCAGGAGCTTATCCGCGCGGGGGTATTGCCCGAAGATTACGATTTTGAGGCGCATAAACAGCTTGTGCCGATGCAGGCGGGGGACGTGCCCGTAACGTATGCGGATACGTCGGCTTTGGAAGAGGATTTCGGGTTCAAGCCGTCCACGCCCTTGCGCGTAGGGCTTCGCAAGTTTGCCGAGTGGTACAAGGAATTTTATAAGGTATAAGGACAATTTTTGCAAAAAGGATAGGGGCAGGTATGCAACGAACGGTTGAAAAAGTCTTTTTTGCATTGTTGCGTTTCGAAATCAACGGGACGGAACTTTGCGACGACGTCAAAAATTTAATAACGGCCGAAACGCTGCCTGCGTTGTTTAAGCTGTCTAAAAAGCACGATTTGGCGCATTTGATTGGTGACGCTTTGCAGAAAAACGGCTTGTTGCCCGACGACTCGGAGGCGAAAAAACGCTTTGTGCGCGAGCGGAATCTTGCCATTTACCGATACGAACGGATTCAATACGATTTTGAACAGATTTGCGAGATTTTGAAAAAGGCGGAGATTAAGTACATCCCCTTAAAAGGGAGCGTCGTGCGACAATATTATCCCGAACCTTGGATGCGGACAAGCTGTGATATCGATATTTTGGTCGCGGAAGAAGATTTGGATAGAGCGATTGCGCGGTTGGTGGAAGACGGCGGGTACGAAAAAGGGGAAAAATGTTTCCACGACGTATCGCTGGCGAGCCCTTGCGGTGTGCATTTGGAACTGCATTACAACCTCGTTGAAAAGGACGAAAAATTGGACGGTTTGTTGGCAAATGCCTGGGGACATACCGCAACGAACGATAATTTGTGTCACTTAATGACCAACGAGTATTTGCTCTTTTATCTGCTTGCACACATGAAACACCACTTTATGAAAGGTGGCTGTGGGGTTCGGCCGTTTATCGATTTGTATTTACTAACGCGGTTTGTGGAAATAGACAGGGCAGTTTTTGCCGACTTTTGCGAGCAAGGCGGTGTATCTAAATTGGCGGAAGAGTGTCTTGCGCTCAGCCAGTATTGGTTTGGCGAGGGCGCGGGGACGGCGTTGACGGAAAAGCTGAGCGAATATATTTTGACGGGGGGCGTGTACGGCTCGACGGAAAATAAAGTTATGCTCCAACAAGCCAAGAGCGGGGGGCGTTTCAAGTATATCCTTTCCCGCATTTGGTTGCCCTATCAATGGCTGAAATATTCCTATCCGTCCTTGGAAGGCAAGCGTTGGCTGACCTTTTTTTACCAGATTCGGCGTTGGTGTTCGATTATTTTTAAGCGGAAAAAGGTGAAAAAGGGCTTGAACGAAATGTCACTCAGTCAGCAGATAGACAAACGCCAACAAGAGGAAACGAAAAAATTACTCCAAGCTTTGGAGTTATAAATCGCTTATATAAAAATATGGACCGAGCAAGGTAAAACGTTGCTCGGTCTTTTCATCTAAAATCAGTCCGTTAATCAGTTCGTTGCGATACGTATTGGGGGGTATGCGTGTTTAGGGACGCCTTTCTTCCTTTGGCGAAACGCCGAAACGCTCTTTGTAGGCTTTGGAAAAGTTGAAAGGGTCTTTATAGCCAACGGCAAACGCCGTTTCGCCCACGCCATAGCCCTTTTCCAGTAAGGATTTTGCCTGCTCCATACGCGTTTTAATGAGGAATTCCTTAATCCCCGTGCCGTAGCGACGGTAAAAAAGGCGGTAGAGATAGCTGCGCTCAAACCCGAAAAGCTCGGCGAGGTTGGCTACGGTTAGGTCGTTCATATAATTAAATCGGATATACTGTTTGACCTTTTCTACAACGTCCGCCGTTTGGGGGGCTTCGTTGAAAAGGGTGTAAATCAGACGGAATAGTAACGCGATATACACGGACGGCGTGGTAACGCCACTTTGCGCAAGATTGCGTAGTTCCACGCTGAGCTCCAAGGGTACGCGGTATACCGAACGGTCGGTGTCGAAAAGCTTTGCCATTGCGCCGTGAAAGGCGAGCCACGTATATTCCCACGGGGTTTGACTGTCGGCGACGTAGGTGGTAATTTCCTCGGGACGTATAATAAACAGTTGTCCCGCGCCGATTTCGTGACAACCGTATTTATCCAACAGCCTTCCCTTGCCACTCAAACAAAAATGTATGATGTAATATCCGCGCACAAAAGGACCGAATTTGTGGTTTTTTTCGCAAGCTTCGTGTCCCGCAAAGATAGGGATAAGGTCGCCAGCAGTTGTGTTTTCAAGCATAAATTCGTGAAACATACGAAACACCTCATTTATTTATAGCAACATTTTACCATAAAATAACCACAAAAAGCAATAGACGAAACAACTTTTTTATGATAAAATTGATCAAAATAATAAAAGGAGCGAAAAAAATGAAACTTACTTTTATGGGCGCTGGTAGCACGATTTTTGCAAAGAACGTAATTGGGGACGTTTTGATGACGCCCGCGCTTACGCAAAATTTGACGGTAGCATTGTACGATATTGACAAGGAGCGATTGGAAGATTCGTACGTCGTTGTGGATAGTCTTAACAAAAAATATAACGACAACAAGGCAACCATCGAAAAATATCTTGGCGTGGAGCAGAGAAAAGCGGCGCTTTCGGGGGCTGATTTCGTTGTGAACGCGATACAGGTAGGGGGGTATGAGCCTTGTACGGTGATGGATTTTGAAATTCCCAAAAAGTACGGTCTGCGCCAAACGATTGGCGACACGTTGGGCATTGGGGGGATTTTCCGCGGTCTGCGGACGATAAAGGTTATGAAGGAGTTTGCGCGGGATATGGAAGAGGTTTGTCCTGACGCGTGGTTCCTTAACTATACCAATCCAATGGCGATTTTGACGGGATATATGCTCCGCTATACCAAGGTCAAGACGGTGGGGCTTTGTCACAGCGTACAGGTTTGCACAAGTCAATTATTCGAACAGTTAGGGCTTGACCATGCGCAAATTGGCAAAGAATATATTGCGGGCATCAACCATATGGCGTGGCTGTTGGAGGTGCGGGATAAGGACGGAAAGGACTTGTATCCCGAAATCAAGCGTTTGGCAAAGGAAAAGAACGCGAAAGAAAAACACGGCAATATGGTACGCTTTGATTATATCGACAAGCTCGGGTATTATTGTACGGAGAGCTCGGAGCATAACGCCGAATATAATCCCTTCTATATCAAATCAAAATATCCCGAGCTGATTGAAAAGTTCAATATTCCCTTGGACGAATACCCCCGTCGTTGCGTAAAGCAAATTGCGGATTGGGAAAAACAGCGGGAAGAATTGTTGGGCGGGGGCGAAATCCAACACGAACGCTCGCACGAGTATGCTTCACGTATTATGGAAGCGGTGGTGACGAATACGCCTTACCAAATCGGCGGAAACGTGATTAATAACGGACTGATTGAAAACTTGCCCCAAGACGCGTGCGTGGAAGTACCCTGTCTTGTGGACGGCAACGGGGTGCAACCGACGCGCGTGGGCAGATTGCCCGTGCAATGCGCCGCAATGAATATGACCAATATAAATTGTCAGCTGTTGACAATCGAGGCGGCTGCAACGGGCAAAAAGGAGCATATTTATCAGGCGGCTATGTTAGAGCCGCATACGGCGGCGGAGCTGTCTATCGACGATATTATCGCCATGTGCGACGAGCTTATCGAGGCTCATGAAAAGGCGGGTTTCCCCGTTTTGTAAGGAAAAAACTTGAAAAGCGCAGACGAAACGGTCTGCGTTTTTTGCGCGCTTTTGGCAATATATTTTTTTGGAAGGCATTGACAAACGGACAAAAGTATAGTACACTATATCCATCAAAAAGAAGAAACGTAGTTTCTTTCGCTAAGAAACGGGAAAGGAGAGAAGAATATGTTAAAAAACGTACCGAAAATTTTATCCCCCGAGCTTTTGAAAATTCTTGCGGAAATGGGGCATGGCGACGAAATTTTGATTGCCGACGGCAATTTCCCTAGCGCAAGCCACGGTCAAAAAATGGTGCGCGCGGACGGGCACGGCGGTGTGGAAATGTTAAAGGCAATCTTGACGATGATTCCGCTCGATACTTACGCGCCCGAAAATTTTATGTTTATGGCGACGACGCAGGGCGACCCTACGCCGACCATTTGGGCGGAATATTTGGACGTAGCCAACGCTTTGGACGACAACGTCCGTCAAGGAATTATCGAACGCCAAGCTTTTTACGAACGCTCGAAAAAGGCGTACGCGGTGATTGCGACGGGCGAGGGGGCGATTTACGCCAACATCCTCATCAAGAAAGGCGTTATTCAATAACATGACGCAGGCAAAATAGGCAAGTGAAAATATAGAGGACGTATATGAAAGAAGTTCATTTGATTTGTAATGCGCATATTGACCCGATTTGGCAATGGGATTGGCCCGAGGGGGCAAGCGCGGTTTTGTCTACTTTTCAATCGGCGGTAAACCTTGCGGAGAAATTCGATTATATTTTCTGTCATAACGAAGTGACGGTGTATAAATACGTAGAAGAATACGCGCCTACTCTGTTTGTCAAAATCCAAGAGTTGGTAAAACAGGGCAAATGGCATATTATGGGGGGCTGGTATTTGCAACCCGATTGCAATATGCCCTCGGGCGAAAGCTTTGTGCGCCAAATCCAAGAGGGTAAGCGGTATTTTAAGGAAAAATTTGGCAAAGAGCCGACGACGGCTATCAATTTCGACCCGTTTGGGCATACCGTTGGGTTGGTGCAGATTTTAAAGAAGAGCGGGCAGGACAGCTATCTGTTCATGCGCCCGTACCATTGGGATGCGAAATTGCCTGCCGAACAGTTTGTTTGGAAGGGCTTGGACGGAAGCGAGGTAAAGGCGTGCCGTTCGGGCGCGTATAACAGCCCCTTGGGGCGCGCTGTTGAGAATATCAAGAGCAAGGCAGAATTCCGCTCGACGGAAATGGGCGAGGACGTCGTTTGCGCGCTTTGGGGGGTAGGTAACCACGGTGGCGGTCCGTCGGCGAAGGATTTGACGGATATCACGGCGATGATGAAGGAAGAGGGGGCGGATTTTAAATATATCCACTCTACTCCCGAACAGTTTTTCAAGCGTATCGACCCGACGGCGGTTTGGGATAAATCGTTGCGTATTTCCATGCCTGGTTGCTATACCTCTATGAACAAAATCAAGAAGATGCACGCCAAGCTCGAAAACGAGCTGTATTTGACGGAAAAAATGCTTTCAACGGCATACGCTGTGGGGGCTTTGCAAGAATATCCCGAAGAAAAACTGCATGAAATCACGCAGGATTTGTTGAACGCGGAGTTCCACGACGTATTGCCAGGGACTTGTATCCAAAGCGGTGAGGACAACGGTTTGATGCTCCTTAATCACGGGCTTTTGGAGGCGGAAAGGTTAAAAAACAGAGCGTATTTTGCGCTGTTATCGGCGCAAGACCCTGCGGCGCCTGGCGAATTCCCCGTGGTGGTATTCAATCCCAACCCGTACGTGCTTAAAGACAACGTGGAATGCGAATTTATGCTTGCCGACCAAAATTGGGACGAGGAAAAGGTGGCGCATATCCGCATAGTGGACGACAAGGGCAAGCCCGTGAAATATCAAGTTATCAAGGAAGAGAGCAACCTCAATCTCGATTGGCGCAAACGCATCGTTTTTGAGGCGGAGCTTGCGCCCTTGCAACTTAGCCGTTACGGGGTTTATATCGAGTTTAAAGAAAAGGATAAGACGGAAAAGGCGAAGAGCCTTGTCTTTGACGACGGCAGAAAATACGTAGAAATCGACGGCAAGACGGGGCTTTTGAAACGGTATACAATCGACGGCGTGGACTACGTAAAAGACGGTTTCCAACCCGTAATGTTCGACGACAACGCCGACCCTTGGGGTATGGGAAAAAATCAGCAGTTGCGTATGGGCGACAACGAACAGCCTTTTGCGCTCTCAAAAAAACCGAGCGGTGTGTTCGCCAATATGCAGAGTATTCAAATCGTGGAAGACGGCGACGTGTATCTTGGCGTAGAGGCGTTTTTCCAAAAGGACGACACGCGCGTAAGAGTGCTGTATAAAATTTACAAAAACAACGATTTTGTGGACGTGGACGTGCGTGTGTTCATGGGCGACGTGGACAAGTTTATCAAGCTGAAAATGCCTGTGGCAATCGAGGGTAAATTGCTTGGGCAGACGGCGTTTGGGACGGAGGAACTGTTCATGGACGGGCGTGAAAACGTAGCGCACCGTTTCGTGGCGTTGGATAACGGCGACAAATGCCTTGTTCTGATGAACGACAGCGTCTACGGCAGTCATTTTGAAAACGGCGCGTTGTATATGTCCTTGGTGCGTGGCGTGACCTATTGCGCGCATCCGATAAACGATAGGCAGTTGATTCCCACCGACCGCTTTACCAAGAAGGTCGATCAAGGCGAAAACCGTTTCGCTTTCCGCTTGGGCGTGGTGGATAGAAAACAATTAGAAAGAGCGACGCAGGAATTTACGCAAAAGGCGTACGCGCTCAGCGTATTCCCCACCCCGCGCACGGCAGAGCCTAAGGCGTTTGCGGTGGCGATTGAGGACGATACGGTGTCCCTCGTCGCTATGAAAAAAGCGGACGGCAGAGAGGGGGTTTTGTTCCGTCTTTTGAACAATACGGAAAAGGCGGTAGAAACGGCTTTGACGGTACACGGTACGCGATTATCGCTGTCGTTTGGCAAATACGAAGTCAAAACCGTTCTGTATGAAAACGGCGAATTGACGGAAATTGAACAGCTCATTATTTAACGATTATGCAATACGAAAAGGAACTACAATTTATCAAAGCGCAGATTGCGCTTGCCTATGAAAAATTCGGCAAAAACGAACGCACGGTCACGCAAAAACGCGCGTTCGACCTTGTGACCGACCTCGATTTGAATATCGAACGGTATTTGACGGCGGAGATTAAAAAAGCGTTTCCCTGCGATACGGTGCAAGGGGAAGAGTTTTCTTCTACGCCGAAAACGGAAGGGCGGGTATGGTCGCTCGATCCCATTGACGGCACGTGCAATATGGCAAACGGCTCCAAACTTTACGGCGTACAAGCCGCCCTGATTGAAGATAACGAACCGGTGGTCGGCGTGATTTATTTACCCCATTTTGACGAGTGGTATTATGCCGTAAAAGGGGCGGGCGCATGGTGCAACGGCAAGCCTATCCGCGTAAACGACGGCGTGGAATTGCAAAACGCCCTCGTCAGCGTAGGCGATTATCCCCACCGTGACGTTGAGACGGCGCGTATAGAACACGAGGCTATCCGTATGATTTTCCCTAAAATTGCAAAAATGCGTATGTTTGGCGGGGCGTGTATGGATTTTGCGTTTACGGCGTCGGGCAAAACGCACGCGTGCGTGATTATTACCCGCAACGTATGGGATATTGCGCCGGGACTGTTGCTTTGCCGAGAAGCGGGCGCATTGGTGTGCAATTTGCAGGGCGATGCGTACCGTTTTGGCGACGGCGGTGTGATTGCCGCTGCCAACCGTGAGGTGTTTGATTTGGTGAAAAACAGCTTTGTCACAGCGGCGAAATTACAATAAAACTCTGACAAAAAATCGGTTGTGGGAGAACGCGCCGATTTTTTTGTCATATTCAGTCGTGACAAATCATAAAATTTCTTGACAAGAGAAGAGGAATTTGGTATAATATTGTCGAACTGTGTAGAAAAACGCAAGAACGAAAATAAAAGGAAGAAGGATGGATGGATATGTATCAATTATTTACGGATACGGATACGGATATCTTGCCCGCGGAAGCGGCGGAGTTGGGTTACAAGCTGATTAGCATGCCGTACATTGTGCAGGAAAAGGAAACTTGGCCGTACGTGGATTTTGAAGAATTTGACAGTCACGCCTTTTACGATATGTTACGTGGCGGCGTGTTGCCGACGACCTGCGCGTTATCCCCTGGGAAGTATATGGAATATTTCGAGCCGACCCTTAAAGAGGGTAAGGATATCGTATACGTACATTTTTCGGCGGCAATGAGCGGTACGTTTAACGCAATGCGCCTTGCATGGGAAGAATTGGCGGAAAAATATCCCGACCGCAAGCTGTATACGGTGGACACCAAGGGTATCACAATCGGGAGTTTGAATATAGTCAAGGAAATTGGTGAATTGGCGAAGTCGGGCGCAAGCGTTGAAGAGATTTTGGATTGGGCGGCGCGCGAAGTGGATAAATTCGCCGTGTATTTTTACGCCGACGACCTTAAATTTTTCCGCCGTAGTGGTAGAATTAGTAATTTTTCCGCGACGATGGGCGGGCTGTTCGGGATTCGTCCAATTTTGACGATGACGGATAAGGGCGTAATGACGTCTATTGGCAAGGCAAAGGGACGCGCGGGCGCGCAACGGGCTTTGCTTTCCTACGTGCGCGATTTGCAAGAAGATATAAAGGAACACCGCGTCATTGTCGGACATTCCGACGCGCTGGAATTGGCGGAAGAAATGGCGCAGATGTTAAAGGCGGAATTTGGGGAAGACTTGCGCGTGGAAATTGCGGTGGTCAATCCGACTGCGGGCAGTCATTGCGGGCCGAATACAATAGGCGTAAGTTTTCATGCAAAACATAGATAAGGTGGCACATGGTACGCGTTGAAGAGGTAAAAACACGCCGTCAAAGAAAGGAATTCATCAATTTTCCGTTGCGGCTTTATAAGGGTAATCCCTGTTTTGTGCCTCCTTTGTATATGGACGAAAAAGCGCTGTTCAAAGGCACGGTATACGACGAGCAGGCGGAATCGGTGTTCTATCTTGCCTATCGTGAAAACAAAGTCGTGGGGCGTATTCACGGCATTTTACAGCATGTGAGCAACGAAAAATGGGGGCAAAAACGGGTGCGCTTTACCCGTTTTGACAGTATTGACGACCAAGAGGTTGCCAACGCGCTGTTTAACGCGGTCGAAACTTGGGCGAAAGCGAAAGGTATGGATACCGTCGTGGGACCTTTGGGCTTTTCCGATTTGGAAAGAGAGGGCTTGCTCATCGAGGGGTTCGATCAGCTTTCGACCTTTGAGGAACAGTACAATTATCCCTATTATCAGCGTTTGATTGAAAACGCGGGGTATGAAAAGGAAATAGATTGGACGGAGCGCAAGCTCTATTTCCCCAAAGAGCTGGACGAACGGATTCCCCGTCTTTCGGCGCGTATGTTGGAAAAGTACGGCTTGCGATTCGGCGATGCGAAAAACTCGCGGGATTTTGTCAAGAGATACGGGGATAAATTTTTTGAGGTTTTGGATAAGACCTACGTTGCTATTTATCAATCGGTGCCCTTTTCCGAAAAGATGAAAAAGCAACTGCTGAAAAGCTTTTCGCTGATTATCAACGTAAGGTATACGGCGGTGATTTTGGATAAGGACGACAACGTGGTGTGCTTTGGGGTGGCGTTTCCTGCGATTGGCAAGGCATTGCAAAAGAGTGGCGGACGGTTGACGTTGCCCGCCCTTTTGCGCGTTTTAAAAGCGATGAAGAAACCCGAAGTAATCGACCTTGCGCTGATAGGTGTGTTGGAAGAGTACCGCTGTAAAGGGGTGGCAACCGCCATAGTAAACGAGATTATGAATATGTTAAAGGATAAAAACGTGGACCACGCGGAAACCAACTTGAACCTAGAAACCAACGTAAGCATACAAAATCAATGGAAGTCGTTTGACAGCGTTTTACATAAACGTCGTCGCGCTTTTGTGAAAACGATTTTATAAAGTTTTATAAAAAAATCGACGAAAAAAGATAAAATTCCCCATGCGGAGGCGTGGGGAATTTTTTATAAAGAAATAATCATGAAAGAAAAGGCTTGACAAACGGAAAAAGGTATACTATAATAAAGTAAAAGAATATAATGTTTTATATATAACGATACAATTTTTTCGGATAACATGGAGGATGATATAGCATGGGAAAGGAAAAGAAAAAAGAAACGCCCGTGAAAAAAGTCGTACCTGCGGCAAAACCGGTTGCGCTCGTTGCGCTTAGCTGTTTAATCGCAATTTGCGGTTTGTTTTTTGCCGGCTTGGTAAAAGTTCCTAAAATCACTTTTTCCGGTATTGCTGATAGAATTAATTGGCAGATAGATAGCATGCACGGCCTTGACGGTCTCGGCGGTGTCTGTTTGGCAATTTTGGAATCGCTCTGGCCCATCATAGCCTTGATTTTTGCGCTGGTGATCGTGTTGAAGGTGGTTCTTTGCTGGATACCGTTGACCAAAGTAGGCTCGCTTGGTTGGAGTGTTGTTTGTATCCGTATTAGTAAAAAACTGAGAGGGGCAGCCGTTTGGGTGCTGTCGTATATGGTTTTCTGCTTTACGGTCTTTGGGCAAAATGCAAAATTCACGGTGTATGGTATCATTGCGCTTGCTTTGATTGCAGCGTTTATCCTTGGGCGTGTAATTTTCGATCATTACGGCAAGAAGGAAAAGCCGGATAAGACGGTACATAAGGTGTGCAACATCTCGTCGTCGGCGGTGTTCTTGGGCTTTTCGCTGTTTATGTTTATCTACATGCTTTCCCGCTCTGCGGTGGGGCTTTCGCTGTGGGGACGACTTTTCTACAGCTTTGAAAGCATGTTGAAGGGCGAGGCGTTCGCTGGCAATTTTATGTATATTCTCAGCGTGGTTTTGTTGCTGGTATCTATCAGCTTGACAAGAAACGTTTTGAAAAAACAAATTACCTTGGATAAGGTCGGCGCAAGAGTATCGGTTATTATTCTGTTCGTTTTGATTGTCATTGCAACGTTGCTCGATTATTTTGCGTACGGACAATACGTCGTTACGTTGAGCGTTGGCGTGTGGTTGGATTCCCCCGCTACGAAATATATATCCACGGTGTTCCTCCTTGGCGCGATTGCGTTGATTTTGAAGATTTTGACGGATATCATTGGCAATATTGGCAAGGAAAAAGAACCCGATGAGGACGATGAGGACGGCGAAAAGAAAGAATCCGAGGACGAAGAAGACGACGAGGACGTGGACGACGAAGACGCAGACGTAGATGTGGACGTAGACGTAGACGACGAAGACGTAGACGTAGATGTGGACGTAGACGTGGACGACGAAGACGTAGAAATTGCGGACGAGGACGTTGACGAAGACGTTGCGGACGAGGACGTAGACGCGGAAAACGTGGAGCTCACGGACGAAGAGTTAGAGGGCGTAGAAGATATAGAAGAGATTGACGGCGAAGAAATCGTTGTGGACGAAGAGGCGCTTAAAGAGGCGCTTGAAGACGAGGAAACGAAAAACGACGTCGAATAATAGATGAAACAATGGAAAGGGACGGGCGAGTCGCTCGTCCCTTTTTGAAAGGTAAGACAAAGGAGCGGTTCGGTGAAAATTTTGGTAGCAAAGAAAGGGGAATTCGGTGAAAAATACCTGCTCGGCGAGGTGCGTTACGGTGGCGAAGCGACGTTAAAGACCTACGTATCTTTTGCGTATACGGAACGGGGTATTCGTGTAAAAATCGAGGCACAAGGCGACGAGTTTTTTAGCCCTTATAAAGGTGATTATAGAAACGAAACGGTTTGGAATGCGGACGCGGTAGAGATTTTTCTTTCACCGTACGGGAGTGAGCAATGGTATTATGAGGTTGATTTTGCACCGACGGGGGCATGGTTTACGGGGCATATTTTTAATCCTGACGGATACCGCGGGTATTCTCGTGGTGAAAACGGGCCGAAGGACGGTGTTGTTTGGGATATCAAGGTGGAAAACGGTTGGTGGACGACGGTGGTGGAAATTCCTTTCGATTTTATGATTAAAAACGAGGAGGATCTGAAAAGGGCAACGACGTTGCCTTGGCGTGTTAACGCGTTCCGTATCGATTACAAAAACGACGAATATTTATCGGTGTGCCCGACTAATTACGAGGAGATCAATTTTCATGTTCCCAAGGGCTTTGGAAGGTTGATTTTTGAGTAAAATAGAAACACGAAAACAAATGGCTAAAAAATAAAAACCCCTTACCCGTGTCTTGGGTAAGGGGTTTTCGTATACTTTTAAAGGTTAAAAAATCTTGTTTTCAAACGCCAATTTGATGCCCATATTTTGAATGAGTTGGCAAGCGGTTTTTACCTTTTGGGGCTTGTATTCTCTGGCGATATGCCCGTCGAAACCAACCGAGAGCTTTATCCCCGATTTTTTCACGATTTCCTGTTGGGTCTTGTTCTTGAAAAACTCGCTGACGTAATCGTGTTGTTTAAAAGAGTGTAGACTGTCGTAATTGACGTTGATTTCCCAAAAAATTCCCGCCTCGGCGAGCCGTTTGAAATAACGGTTGGGTTCTTCGCCACGCATAGCGCAGAATTTGAAAAGATCGGTGTGCGCAATGCCGATAGGACACCCCCAACGCTTTGCAAAATCAAAGATGTCGCCGTTCAAAAAGGAATTGGGGTCGTCGAGATTTTCCACCAGCGCAAAATCAAAGAAAGAAATATCCGCGCTATACGGCAGGGCGTAGCTGTCCTTGCCCATAAGGGTACAAACCTCGATACCGCACAAAATTTTAATACGTTTTGCGTATTTGTCGCGGAGCAGACGCATGTGGTCGAAATACCGCACGAGGGTATTTTCGTAATTGGCGTCAAGGCGGGTGCCTTTGTCCCAACAAAGCTCCGTGCGCGCGCAACCCACCCCGTAGCTGTGGTCACAGATACCGAGCTGTTGAATTCCGCTGGCAATCGCCGTTTCAATTACCGTTTCCGGCTTGTCCTGACAGCAGAACGAATAATAGGTATGCGCGTGTAAATCTTGTATCATAATCTACTCCTTTCGCCATTATTATAGTACAAAATTTTTGGAAATGCAAGCAAATCAATACACAATTTTTACGTTCGTCAAATCGAGTTCGGTGGGAGGGGTATCGTCCGTCACCACGACGTCGTAATCGCTAAGAGAACTAAGACGGTAGGTACCGCTTGCGGAAAATTTGGTGTGGTCAATAAGCAAAATACGTTTTTTGCAATGCTCAAACGCCACTTTTTTAATCTCTTTTTGCTCGATAGAACGCTCGAAAACGTCGCTTCCTATGACCGCCGCGCAGGAGGAAATCATAAGGTCAAAGGAAAAATCTTGCAGTTGTCTTGCCGTCCAACTTCCCGTGGCGGAGTTCGTGTTAAAATGCACGTTACCGCCTAACATAATCAAGTTAATGTTCGGTTTTTTGGAAAGCTGAATCGCCGTTTGCAGGTTGTTCGTCACCACCGTTTTAAAGCTCAAATCAATGCGTTCGGCAAGGGCGAGGGCGGTAGACGAGCTGTCTATAAAAACGGACTTAAAGGGCGGGATATGAGGCAGAGCTTTCGTCGCTGCCCGTTCCTTTTCGCTTGCGTTTTTTTCCATACGGAAAAAGATGGAAATTTCGTCGGCGTTTTCGGGGAGCAAAGCGCCGCCGTGGCTACGTTCGATAAGTCCCATACTCTTCATTTCAGCCAAATCTCGGCGGATTGTCGCCTCGCTGACGTATAAATCTTCCGCAAGCGCCGTAACCCCGGCACTCTTTTTTTCGCGCAGAATCTTTAAAATCTCGTTTTGTCGTTCGGTAAGCGCCATAAAACACCTCTTTTTTTGCTCTTTTAAAGCGAATTTTTTCTTGGTTTGCGCGTTTTTGCACATTTGTGTTCATATTGTAGCATAAAAAATTTTTTTTGTCAATCTTTCGCACATATATAGACAAAGAAAAAATTATGTGTTATAATGTATTTAGTAATAATGGGCGCGAGAAAAAGCGGACGGAAAAATCCGAGCAAAAACGCGCAGAAATGAACAGAGGACGGCGTCAAAAAATGCAAAAATCGGTAAAAATTTTGGGCATCGGTAACAGTTTTTCGGTGGATTGCATGGAATACGTGTACAAAATCCTGAAAAATTTGGGTGTGGAAGATATCAAGCTTGGCAATTTGTACATCGGCGGTTGTCCTTTGCGTTCGCATTGTGAAAACGCGCGTGGCGATTTGCCCGCGTACGAGTATTGGAAAAATACCGACGACGAGTGGCAAATTATTCCCGATTTTAAAATGAGCGACGCTATCAAGGAAAGGGAGTGGGATTATATCTTTACCCAACAGCAGAGCGGACGTAGCGGTTTGGCGGAAACCTACGACGACGTGGACGAGCTGACTGCGTACGTGAAGAGCTTGGCGAAAGGCAACTACGTCTACGGTTGGCAAATGACTTGGGCGTATGCAAATTATTTTGAGAATCCGAACTTCGAGCCGTACGATAACGACCAAGATAAGATGTATTCGGCGATATTAAACGCGGTACAAACGAAGATATTACCCCGCAAAGAATTTGAACGGCTTATCCCGTCGGGGACGGCAATCCAAAACGCAAGGGCGGTGCTCGGGGACGTACTCAACCGCGACGGTTTTCATCTTAGCTACGATTTCGGTAGATTTATCGCGGGGCTGTGCGTGGTGAAAGGCTTGGTTGGTTTGGATATCGACAACGTAACCTACGCGCCCGAGGGTGTGGACGAGGAAAAGAGAAAATTGGCGATTGCGGCGGCGAACGCAGCTTGCAAAACTCCGTTTGCGGTCAGCAAATTATAAAATAAAAACGAAAAGGACGGAAAGAATATGAGATATTATTTGGCAATCGATATCGGCGCTTCGTCGGGTAGACATATCGTAGCGCATTTGGAAAACGGCAAAATGATTACGGAAGAGATTTACCGTTTCCAAAACGGTCCCGAAGATTTGACGGCATACGACGGCGAAAAACACCTGATGTGGACGCACGAACGGTTGTTTGGTGAAATTCTCAACGGTTTGAAAAAGGCAAAGGAGCTCGGCAAAGTTCCCTATTCGGTGGGTATCGATACGTGGGGCGTTGACTACGCTTTGCTCGACGAAAACGACCAAGCAATCGGCGGAACGTACTGCTATCGCGATAGTAGAACGGAAGCGACGATTCCCGCAGTACACGAGGTTATTCCTTTTGAAACGCTGTTTGCAAAGACGGGTATTGCGTTTGCGTCCTTCAATACCGTATATCAGCTGTTGGACGATAAAAAGACGGGACGTATGGCAAAGGCAAAATCGATGCTGATGCTCCCCGATTATTTCCACTTCCGTTTGACGGGTGTGAAAAAGCAAGAATATTGCAACGCGACCACGACGGGCATGGTAAATTCCGTCACTCATACTTGGGACGAAGAAATTATCGAAAAGCTCGGCTATAAAAAGGAATTGTTCGGCGAATTGGCGCAACCGGGTACGGTGGTGGGCGAATTCACCGACGAGGTCGCAAAAATCGTCGGTTATAAGGCGAAAGTTATTTTGCCCGCAACCCACGACACGGCAAGCGCGGTGCTCGCAGCTCCCTTAGAGGCGCAGACGCCGTACATTTCCAGCGGTACTTGGTCGTTGCTCGGCGTGGAACAAAACAAGGCGCATACGAGCGACGCGGCAAGAAAAGCGGGTTATTCTAACGAGGGCAGCGTACAAGAGCAGTTCCGTTTGCAAATCAATATTATGGGACTGTGGATGATTCAGCAAGTCCGTCACGAGCTGGGTGATAAGTACAGCTTTGCAGAGCTTGCGGATATGGCAAGGGTAAACCCGATTGACGATTATATCAACGTGAACGACCAAAAATTCCTTGCGCCCGAGAGCATGATTGACGTCATCAACGAAACGGTGGGCAGACAGCTTTCCGTCGGTGAAATGGCTTACGCAATTTATAACAATCTTGCAAGATATTACGACCAATCTTTACAGGCGTTGGAAGAGGTTACGGGCGAGAAGTACGAAACGCTGAATATTATCGGCGGTGGCAGTAAGAATATGCTCCTCAACGAGCTGACGATGAAATATACGGGCAAGAAGATTATTACGGGGCCTACCGAAGGTACGGCAATCGGGAATCTGATGATGCAGATGGTCGGTGGCGGCGACGTCAAGGACGTGAAAGAGGGCAGACAAATCGTTAAAAATTCTTTCGATATTACGGAGCTTTAATCGACAAGGAGAAAAAATCATGAAAATTGTGTTTTACGGCGATTCTATTACGGATATGAACAGAATTCGTGACCACGCGGACGGCTCGGTGTATTCTTACGGCGTAGGGTATACGAATTTCGTTGTTGGGGAGCTGACTTGTGAAGACCCGAGAAAGTACGAGTGCATCAACCGCGGTATCAGCGGTAACCGTGTGGTAGATTTGTATGCGCGCGTTAAAATCGACGTGTGGAACCACAAACCCGACGTGCTCTCGATTTTAATTGGCGTCAACGACGTATGGCACGAAATCAGCCGTGAAAACGGTGTGGAGCTTCCCCGTTGGGAACGCATTTATCGCACGATGATTGAAGAAACGCTCGAACGCTTGCCGGACGTAAAGATTATGATTTTGGAACCCTTTATTTTGGAGGGGAGCGCGACGGACGGCGAAGAACGTTGGCAGAAATTCTTAGAGGTTAAAGAATACGCTAAGGTGGCGAAGAAAATTGCGGAAGATTACAATTTGACTTTCGTGCCCTTGCAGGCGAAGTTTGACGAGGCGGAAAAGAAATTCGGCGCCGACTATTACACCTTCGACGGGGTACACCCTTTGGCGGCGGGCGCAAGAATGATTGCAACCGAGTGGTTGAAAGCCTTTAAAGAAAATATTGATAAATAAAAAATAAGACACATAGATAAGATACAAGGAGAAAGATATGTCTAGATACGAAGAAGCAAAAAAGATTTACGCGCAATTCGGCATTGATACGGAAGCGGCAATGGAAAGACTTTCCAAGCTTTCGGTCAGCGTACATTGTTGGCAGGGCGACGACGTTATCGGTTTCGACGGCAGCGATTCCCTTTCGGGCGGTATCCAAACGACGGGTAACTATCCCGGCAGAGCAAGAACTCCCGAAGAGCTGTTTGCGGACCTTACGACGGCGTTTAAGTTGATGCCCGGTAAAAAGCGCGTCAACGTACACGCTTGCTACGCTTTGCTTGGCGAAGACAAAGGTAAGGTGGATAGAGACGCTTACGAATACAAGCATTTTGAGCCTTGGGTAAAATGGGCGAAAGAAACGGGCTTGGAAGGGGTTGATTTCAACCCGACGTGGTTCTCGCACCCCATGATGAAAGACGGTTTGTCGCTGTCTTCCCCCGATGAAAACGTTCGTCAGTTCTGGGTACGCCACGGCAAGGCTTGTATGAAAATTGCAGCGGAAATCGGTAAGGCGATGGGTAGCCCTTGTTGCGTAAACCTTTGGGTTCCCGACGGCACGAAAGATATCCCCGCAGACCGTCTTGGTCCCCGTCTTCGTTTGAAGAAGTCCTTGGACGAGGTTTTGGAGGGCTATGATAAGGAGTGGGTTATCCCCGCGGTAGAGAGCAAAGTGTTCGGTATCGGCGTAGAAAGCTATACGGTAGGTAGCAACGAGTTCTATCAGAACTATGCGGCAACGCGCGGTATTTGCTGTCTTTTGGATACGGGGCACTATCATCCCACGGAAGTCGTTTCCGATAAAATCCCGTCGATGCTCGCCTTCTATGACAAGGTACAGCTCCACGTATCCCGTCCCGTTCGTTGGGACAGCGACCACGTAGTGGTAGTGGACGACGAACTCAAAGAACTTTCCAAAGAAATTATCCGCAACGACGCAGATGAAAAGGTTATTGTTGCGCTCGACTATTTCGACGCGAGTATCAACCGTCTGTGCGCTTGGGTAACGGGCGTACGCTCCATGCAAAAGGCGCTCCTTTCGGCGATTTTGCAACCGTATGCAGAAATGAAGAAATTGCAGGACGAAGGCAATTTCACAAAAGTGTTCTATATGCACGAAAGAGTGAAATATCTTCCCTTCGTAGACGTTTGGAACGAATATCTTGCCCGTCAAGGTCTTAGCGAAGATTGGTGGGACGAGGTGGAGAAATTTGAAAAGGACGTCATCGCAAAACGCGTATAAGTCGATAGGGCGGTAAACCCGTCTATACATTATATATAATAAGGAGAACAAAGCCAATGAAGATTTTGGTCGTGAACGCAGGCAGTTCTTCGCTGAAATATCAACTGTTCGATATGGACAAGAGTGAGGTTTTGGCAAAGGGGCTCTGCGAGAGAATCGGCATTGACGGCGCGGTTACTCATAAACGCCCCGACAAGCCCGATTACAAAGCAAGCGTTGATTTTCCCGACCACAAGGCTGCGGTAGAATGCGTACTTTCCTTGCTTACGGACAAGGACAAGGGCGTAATCGCAAGCGTGGACGAGATCTCGGCGGTAGGACACAGAGTTGCGCACGGCGGTGAAAAGCTGCGCGCCTCGGCAATTCTCGGCGCGGACGAGATTGCGTATTTGGAGAGTATCGTAGGGCTCAATCCCTTGCACGGGCCTCCCGCAATCAGCGGGTTTAAGGCGTGCAAAGAGGTTATGCCTAACGTCAACCACGTAGGGGTGTTCGATACGTCGTATTATTCCAATATGGAAGATTATGCGTACATCTATCCGATTCCCTACGAACTGTATGAAAAACACAAAATTCGCCGTTACGGTTTCCACGGTACGTCGCACAGATACGTTGCGGCAAAAGCGGCGGAACTGCTCGGTAAAAAGGACGCGAAGATTATCACCTGCCACCTTGGCAACGGCTCGTCGATAACGGCGACGGTAAACGGCAAAGCGGTGGACACGTCGATGGGCTTTACTCCGCAGGACGGCGTTCCGATGGGTACGCGCAGCGGCGCAATCGACCCCACGGTCGTCACCTTTATCCAAAAAGCGGAAGGCTTGACGGCGGACGAAGCGGATAAGATTTTGAACAAGGAATCCGGTCTTTCGGGCGTTGGCGGCGTTGGGAGCGACTGTCGTGATATCCGCGCGGCGGCGGCAAACGGTAACTACCGCGCGAAACTCGCGATGAAAATTCTTTGCCACAATATCAAGAAGATTATCGGCTCCTACGTAGCGGAAATGAACGGCGTAGACGCCTTGGTATTCACGGCGGGTATCGGCGAAAACGACAGAGCTCTCCGCGAAGAAGTTTGTAAGGATATGTCCTTCCTCGGTATCGAAATCGACGAAGCGTACAATCAAGACTGCCCCAGAGGGGAAATTGCGGATATTTCCGCAAAGGGCGCGAAGGTAAAAACCTACGTTATCCCCACCGACGAAGAGTATATGATTGCTCTCGACACACAAAATTTGACAAAATAAAAAAAATAATATAAAGGATGGAAAAACATTATGAAATCTCCCTTTGAGATTAAGAAGGAAATTTGCGAAGTAGGCCACAAGCTCTGGACCAAAGGTTTCGTTGCAGCAAACGACGGTAACATCTCCGTTAAGATTAGCGAGAATGAATATTACTGTACCCCTACGGGCGTGTCCAAGGGCGATCTTACCCCTGATATGATTATCAAGGTTGACAAAGACGGTAAAAAGCTCGAAGGTAAGCTCAACCCTTCGTCCGAAATCAAAATGCACATGAGAGTATATCGCGAACGCCCCGACGTAACGGCGGTTGTTCACGCGCATCCTCCCGTTGCTACGGCGTTCACGGTTGCGGATATCGACCTCGACCAATACATTTTGCCCGAAGCAGTTTTGACGATCGGCGACGTTCCTACCTGCGATTACGGTACTCCCTCGACGATGGAAATTCCCGATTCGCTCGATCCGTATATTCAGAACCACGACGCGTTCTTGCTTAGAAACCACGGCGCATTGACGGTTGGCTGCAACCTTCAAAAGGCGTTCTTCGTTATGGAAGAAGTTGAATTCAACGCGGTTATCTGCAAACACGCTATGGACCTTGGCGCAGTACATGAAATTTCCAGCGATCAGCTTAAGAAATTGATGGATCTTCGTAAGAAGATGAACTTGCCCGGCAGACACCCTGGTATCGATTACGGTGACGAACATGCTTGCAACTGCGCAAACGCAGACCTCGTAGAAACGATTACGAAGAAAGTTTTGGCGGCTCTTGGCAAATAAGCCCTTGCCCCGATAATCAGTAAAGGAGAAAAAACTATGGCAATCAATTGGACAGAAGCTCAGATTGAAGAAGTGGTTGCCGCGGTGATTAAGAACTTGGGTGGAAACGCAACGACGGCGAAGAGCGGTTGGGATTCCACGCAATACAACGGTCGCAGACTTATCGGCGTTTACGCGGATATGAACGATGCGATTGAGGCGGCTACGACGGGGTACAAAGCGATTCGCGCGATGTCCCTCGAAGAGCGCGAAAAGGTAATTTCCGCAATTCGTGAACTCACGCGCAAGGAGGCGCCTATTATGGCGAACCTTGGCGTTACGGAAACGAAGATGGGGCGCGTATCGCACAAGACGGCAAAGCATATGCTCGTTGCGGACAAGACCCCCGGCACGGCAGACATCGTATCCCACGCAAAGACGGGGGACCACGGTTTGACCTTGACGGAAATGGCGCCCTTTGGCGTAGTCGGCAGTATCACCCCCAGTACCAACCCTTCGGAAACGGTAATCTGTAATAGTATCGGTATGATTGCGGCAGGGAACGGCGTTGTTTTCAACCCTCACCCCAACGCAATCGCAACCTCCAACTACGCAGTAGACCTTGTCAACCGCGCCAGCGCGATGGCAGGCGGTCCTGCGGTACTCGTTGCCTCCGTGGTAAAACCCACGCTTGATACGGCGCAGATTATGTATAAACACCCCAACATCCGTTTGCTCGTATGTACGGGCGGTCCCGGGGTAGTAAGATCGGTACTTTCCAGCGGTAAAAAGGCAATCGGCGCGGGCGCGGGTAACCCTCCCGTAATCGTTGACGACACCGCGGATATCAAGAAAGCAGGTAAGGACATCATCGACGGCTGTTCGTTCGATAATAACTTGCCTTGTATCGCGGAAAAGGAAGTTTTCGCGTTTGCGAATATCGCGGACGAGCTTATTTCCGAAATGCAGAAAAACGGCGCGTACAAAATCACGGCGGAACAGGCGAACAAGCTTGCAAACATCGTTTTGGTGGAAACGAAAAATCCCAAGACGGGCATCGTGAAAAAGACGGTCAGCCGTGACTGCGTAGGCCGTGACGCAGCGGTGCTTTTGAACAAAATCGGCGTACACGTCGGTCCGGAAATCCGTTGTATCATCTGCGAAACGAACTTTGAACATCCCTTCGTGCAAGAAGAATTGATGATGCCGATTCTGCCCATCGTCCGCGTAAGCGGTATCGACCAAGCGATTGACTTGGCGGTAAAGGCGGAACACGGCAACCGTCACACGGCGCATATGCACTCGAAGAATATCGACCATCTCACCCGCTTTGCAAAAGCGGTGGAAACGACGATTTTCGTCAAGAACGCGCCCTCGTACGCAGGCATCGGGTTCGGCGGCGAAGGACATACGACCTTCACGATTGCAGGGCCTACGGGTGAAGGTTTGACCAGCGCGCGGAGCTTTACCAGATTCCGCCGTTGCGTAATGACCGATTATTTCAGAATTATATAAGAGCAAAAGGAGAGAAACAAAATGGATATTACTTCTTCTCAGGTAGAAAGCATCGTCCGTAAAATTCTCGGTGAAATGGGTTCGGCGGCAAGACCTACTTCCGCAGGCAAAATCCCCAAAACCGCGAAAGTGGCTATGCTCACCGCGCAGAAAAAGATTGAAGTCAAAGAATATCCCGTACCCGCGCTTGGGGACGACGATATCTTGGTTAAGGTTGAAGGCTGCGGCGTGTGCGGTACGGACGTTCACGAATGGAAGGCAGACCCGTTTGGTATCATCCCCGTAACCCTCGGACACGAAGGCACGGGCGAAATCGTATACCTTGGTAAAAATATCAAATGCGATACGTCGGGCAAGCCTATCAAAGTCGGCGACAAGCTCGTTACCAGCGTTATCAGCTGCGGCGAATGCCACGTCTGCCGTAATCATCCTGCAAACACCAACCTCTGCGACAAGCAAGGCGTGTTCGGGTTGATTCCTCATAGCGACGCAAACCCTTTGACGGGTTGGTTTGCAGAATATCTTTTGATTCGCGGTAAGGGCTCTACGTATTTCGTAGTAAACGACCTCGATTTGAAAGAAAGAATGATTTTGGAACTTGCTTGCGTATGCGTACACGCGTTGAAGAGAGCGCAAACGACGGGTCTTATTAACTTCAACTCGAAAGTGTTGATTCAAGGTCTTGGCCCCGTTGGTTTGGTTATGATTAGCGTATTGCGCGCGGCAGGTATCAACCACATCATCGCAATCGACGGTACGCCAATGCGTTTGGAAATGGCGAAAAAGCTCGGCGCGAAGACGGTTATCAACTTCAAGGAAGTGACGACGCTCGACGCAAGAGTGAAACTCGTTAAGAGCGTGGCAAACGGCGTGGGCGCAGACTTTGCGTTCCAATGCACGGGCGCTCCTGCAGCGGCAAAGGATATTTTCGAATATATCCGTCGTGGCGGCGGGCTCTGCGAAATGGGTTTCTTCGTAAACAACGGTGAATACAACGTCAACCCTCACTTTGCAATGTGCAATAAGGAAATCAACCTCGTTGGTTCTTGGGACTATTCGGCAGACGATTATCCCACGACGATGGCGTTCCTGCGTCAGGCAAGAGAAATGAACATTCCCATCAAGGATTTGATCACGCACGAATTCCCGCTCGACCAGCTCAACGAAGCGATGGAAGTCAACGTGGCGCAGAAGGGTATCAAAATTTGCTACGTGGCAAAGTAAAGAAGTTAAGAGGTAACAAGTATGGCGCTTGGCATGATAGAAGTTTTCGGTTTCGCAACGTCGATTGTGGTCGCGGACGCTATGGCGAAAGCGGCGGACGTACAGGTCGTGGCGATCGATAAAAACAAACCCGCGGCAGGGGACGACGCGCGTGTGCCTTTGGTTATGGCAATCAAAGTCGAAGGTAGCGCGGCGGCGGTTGAGGCTGCGATTCAAGCGGGCAAAGCCGAAGCCGAAAAACGTGAATTGTATATTACGCACAAAGTAATCGCTCGTCAGAGCGAGGATATCGAGTGGTTTGCTCGTTTGAGCGCGCTCGGCAAAGACAAATTAAGATAAAAAATAAAAAAATATAAATCAAGGAGATTAACAATTATGATGGAAGCATTGGGTATGGTAGAAACCAGAGGTCTTGTAGCGGCAATCGAAGCGGCAGATGCAATGGTAAAGGCAGCAAACGTAGTATTGATCGGCAGCGAAAAGATCGGTAGCGGTTTGGTAAGCGTTATGGTTCGCGGCGACGTTGGCGCAGTAAAAGCTGCGGTAGAAGCAGGTACGGCTGCTGCAACGGCTCTTGGCGAAGTTATCGCTACGCACGTAATCCCTCGTCCTCACGCAGACGTTGAGAAACTTCTTCCCTCCATTAAATAAAAATGCGCATATGCGTTGCGTTTCAGCGTTGTAGTTGTGCGCCTCTTAGTCACGTACGTTTTAGTACGCTCTGGGGTGCTCGCTACGCCTTGAACTGCTCGCATTTACACATTTTTGCGTGCCGATAGGCGCGTCAATTAGGACAAGAAGAAAGGAGAAAATCTATGAAGGCAATAGCGTTACTCGAAGTACAGGCTATGGTTGCCGCAATCACCGGGCTGGACGCTATGGTAAAAGCAGCTGACGTAAAGCTGATACACGTAGAAAAGCGGCTCGGCGGCAGACTGGTAACGGTCGTTGTCGAGGGTGAAGTTTCCGCGGTAAAGGCGGCGCTTGAAGCGGGCGCGGCTGCGGCGGCGGAAGTCGGTAACGTAAAGGTGTGCGAAGTCATCGCGCGCCCCCATCCCGACGTTATGAGATTTTTAACGACGGGCTAAACAAAGGCAGGTTCGGAGCTTATCCGAAAAAATAAACAAAGAAAAAAAACAATAAAAATCTTAGGAGGATTTAACAATGGAAGCATTAGGTATGGTAGAAACCAGAGGTCTTGTAGCGGCAATCGAAGCGGCAGATGCAATGGTAAAGGCAGCAAACGTAGTATTGATCGGCAGCGAAAAGATCGGTAGCGGTTTGGTAAGCGTTATGGTTCGCGGCGACGTTGGCGCAGTAAAAGCTGCGGTAGAAGCAGGTACGGCTGCTGCAACGGCTCTTGGCGAAGTTATCGCTACGCACGTAATCCCTCGTCCCCATATGGACGTTGAAAAACTTCTTCCTTCTATCAAATAAGTTTTAAGGAAATGAGGAAAATCGTACCGCCCGTTGAGGCGGGCGGTACGGAAGTTTTTCAAAAGCAAATTGACCTTGTGTACGCGCGCGTACGCGCCTTTATGCTTGGTTAAAAAACGAAAAAACGCCGTAATAACGGCAAAAAAAGACAGAAAAGAAAGGTATCACAATGGAAATTACTAGCGCGCAGATTGCGGAATTGGTTAAAAAAGTATTGGCGAATATGGACGGAACGGACGTTTCCGTAAACAGCGACGGCGAAGTGCCCGTAGGCGTATCCAATCGTCATATTCATTTGAATAAAGCGGATTTGGAAACGCTCTTTGGTGCGGGTTACGAGCTCACACCCTTAAAGGATTTGTCTCAGCCGGGGCAGTATGCTTGTAAAGAAACGCTGACCTTGATTGGGCCCGCGATGCGCCCGATTGAAAACGTGCGCGTACTTGGTCCGCTCCGCAGTAAATCGCAGGTGGAAATTTCCGCGACCGATTCGTACGTGTTAAAGGTAAAACCGCCCGTACGCGAATCGGGTAAAACGGAAGGCTCTGCGCCCGTAACCATTATCGGTCCGAAAGGGGTGGTGCAATTAAAAGAAGGTTGCATTATCGCAAACAGACATATCCATATGTCCCCTGCGGACGGCGCGAAATTCGGTGTGCAGGACAACGACACGGTAACGGTGGACGTCATTGGCAAACGCCGTACCCGTTGGTACGACGTGCAAGTGCGCGTGCACAAAGATTTCCGTTTGGAAATGCACGTGGATACGGACGATGCGAACGCAGTCGGTATCGGCAACGGCGCAAAAGTAAAAATTGTGAAGGAGTAACAAACGCATGTTAAGAGGAATTATCAGAGGACATATCGTATCCACGAAAAAGCAAGAATCGCTCGTAGGTTCAAAATTTATGGAAGTAGAGCTTATGAAAAACGGTCAGTTGACGGGTGATTTTATCATCGCGGTGGACAGCGTTGGGGCTGGTATCAACGAAGAAGTATTGATTACGACGGGTAGCTCCGCTCGTTTGGCGCTCAATAACACGAACGCGCCTTGCGACGCAGTTATCGTAGGTATCGTGGACTAAGTTTAGCGCATTGGCGCATAGAGAGAACGAAAAAAACGGCATAGGCATTTTATATGGATTTGAAAGAGATAATGAAAAACGCAGGCATTGTCGGCGCGGGCGGCGCGGGCTTTCCTTCGTACGCAAAATTGGCGGACGGAGCGGATACCCTTGTCGTAAACGGCGCGGAATGCGAACCTCTGCTGTATACCGACTATATCCTTTTAAAAAGGGAGATGCCGATGGTGCTTTCGGGAATTAAGGCGGTGATGGATTACGCCAAAATTCCTTGCGCTTTGCTCTGCGTAAAAGAGCATACCGCCGTCCGTTTAAAATGGAAAGACGGCGCGAAGCTGGCGGATAGAATCATTTTGAAAACGTTGCCCGACGTATATCCGATGGGCGACGAAATCAGCTTGATTTATCAGGCGACGGGCAGAGTGGTAAAGCCCGGCAATTTGCCCATTACTTCGGGCGTGATTGTACTCAACGTGGAAACGCTGTACAACGTCGCGCGCGCGGTAAAGACGGGCGCTCCCGTTACGGAAAAATACGTGACGATTGGCGGGGATATCCCCGAGGCAATCGTGGTAAAGGTGCCAATCGGTACCCCCGTGGCGGACTTATTTGCAACAAATTCGATAACAATCCCCGAGGGATACACCGTTTTAGACGGCGGACCTTCGATGGGTAAAGTAATAGACCCCGAAAATGCGGTGATTACCAAAACGACGAAAGGACTGTTGATTTTGCCCGATAATTGCGAGGCGATTTTGTCCAAATATTTGGACGGCGATAAATCGATTGCAAGGGCGGAAACGGCGTGCTGTCAATGTACCCGCTGTACGGATATGTGTCCTCGGCATTTGCTCGGCTATCCGTTAGAACCGCACAAAATGGTGCGTACGGCGAAATCGGCGGTAACGGTGATGCCCGAAATGGTGATTTCCGCTACCCTTTGTTGCGGTTGCGGTATTTGCGAAACTCTCGCATGCTGTCAAGGCATTTCGCCTAAGGCAGTCATCAACGAATACAAATCCCTGCTTGCGAAAAATAAAATGCGGTACGTGGGAAAAGACGAGGTATACCCCGCAATCGAGCGTGATTGGCGTATGATCCCTTCCGAGCGTTGGGCAAACGTTTTGGGCGTAGCAAGGTTTGATAAGCTCGCAAAATATATCGGGGAACAGACGTATAACAAAGTGGAAATTTTGCTCCGTCAGCACATCGGCGCGCCTAGCGTACCGGGTGTAACGGACGGGGACGTAGTAAATGCGGGCGACAAAATCGCCGAGGCGGCGGAGGGCTTGTCCCTTCCTCAATATGCGCCGATATCGGGCAGAGTAACGGTATTCGACGGAGAAAAAATCGTGATTGAAAAGGTGAGTGAATAATGTTTAAAGCAATTGGCGTAATTGAACTGAAAAGTATTCCCAAAGGCGTGGAAGCAACGGACGCGGCGCTCAAAAGCGCGGGCGTGGATATGGTATCTGCGCACCCGTCTTGTCCTGGTAAATACGAAATTATTTTGACGGGCTCGATTTCCAACGTCACGGCGTCCGTCGATCACGTACTTTCCAAATTTGAAGGCTACGTTATCGATAGCTCGATTATGGGGCGTATCGACGAACAGGTTATCAAGGCGCTGTTCGGTACGCAAAAGACGGAAAGAAAGGGCTCGCTCGGGTTGATTGAAACTTTCTCGGCGGCGACGACGATAAAGGCGGCGGATATCGCGGTAAAGACGGCGCGCGTAGAAATTTTCGACCTTCGCGTTTCGCGCGGTATGGGCGGTAAGGGCGTTGTAATGCTCGTTGGCGAGGTCGGAGACGTAACGGCGGCGGTCGAGGCAGGTTCGGCGTATGCAAAACAAAGCGGTCAGCTTTCGTCCGAATCGATTATCGCAGCTCCCCACGAAGATTTGTGGAATCAACTTTGATAAGGTGTAATTATGGAAAATATCAAATTTGTTATTGAAAAAAGCGCAAGAATTGAAAAATTGGTAGACGCTTTGTATCAAAAAATGCCCGAAATCGAATCGGCGCGCGGGTTGCTCGTCACCGAAAGCTATAAGCAGACGGAAGACTTGCCTATTATTTTGCGCCGTAGCGCGGCGTTCGCGCATATTTTGCGTCATATCCCCATCGTAATCCGTGACAACGAACTCATCGTCGGTAGCGCAACGGTTGCGCCCCGCGGTTGTCAGGTATTCCCCGAATACTCCTACGAGTGGTTAGAGGCGGAATTCGACACGGTGGCAACGCGCGCGGCAGACCCCTTCTATATCAGCGAAAAGACGAAGGCAGAGCTCCGCGGCGCATATCCCTATTGGAAAGGCAAGACCAACAGCGACCTTGCCAAAGCGAATATGGCGCCCGAAGCCTACGAAGCTTTCGTAACCCACGGTATGTTCACGCCCGGCAACTATTTCTATAACGGTATCGGGCACGTTAACGTAAACTACGAAAAGGTGCTCAAAATCGGCTACCGCGGTATTATGGCGGAGGCGCAAGCGGCTATGGATAAGCTGTGCGTGGCGGACCCCGAATACGTACAAAGACACAATTTCTTGGCGGCGGTTATCGAATCGTGCGAAGCGGTTATCGAATACGCGCGCAGATACGCAAAGCTCGCCAAAGAGCTTGCGCTCAAAGAAACGAACGCCGAAAGAAAGGCGGAACTTGAAAAAATTGCAAAAAATTGCGCGCACGTGCCCGAAGGACCCGCGCGTGACTTCCACGAGGCTTGTCAATCGTTCTGGTTTATTCAGCTTTTGTTGCAGGTGGAATCGAGCGGGCACTCTATTTCCCCCGGTCGTTTCGACCAATATATGTATCCTTTCTATAAAAAGGATATCGACGCGGGGAAGATTACCATCGAGCAAGCGCAAGAGCTTATCGACTGTATTTGGGTAAAACTCAACGATATCAACAAGGTACGTGACGCGGGCTCGGCGGACGGTTTCGCGGGTTACGGTATGTTCCAAAACCTGATTGTAGGCGGTCAAGATATCCACGGTATGGACGCGACGAACGATTTGTCGTATATGTGCTTGGAGGCGGCAATGCACGTGCCTCTGCCTCAGCCGTCCATTTCCGTTCGCGTATGGAACGGTACGCCCCAATCCTTTATGATTAAAGCGGCGGCGCTCACCCGTTTGGGTACTGGTTTGCCCGCGTATTATAACGACGAAGTTATTATTCCGTCCATTATGGCGAGAGGTTTGACGTTGGAAGACGCGCGCGATTATTGTATCATCGGTTGCGTAGAGCCTCAAAAGGGCGCAAAGACGGACGGTTGGCACGACGCGGCGTTCTTCAATATGTGTCGTCCTATGGAGCTCGTGTTCTCCAACGGTATGGACAAAGGCAAGCAAATTGGCCCGCAGACGGGGGACGTGTCGCAAATGACGACCTTTGAAGAGGTTTTCGAGGCGTATAAAACGCAACAGAGCTACTTTATAAAGCTCCTTGTCAATGCGAACAATGCAATCGATATGGCGCACGCTGTACGTTGTCCGTTACCTTTCCAATCTTGTATGGTGGACGATTGTATCGGCAGAGGCAAATCTTTGCAGGAAGGCGGCGCAATCTATAACTTTACCGGTCCGCAGGGCTTTGGTATTGCCAACAACACCGACGGCTTGCTTGCAATCAAGAAACTCGTTTTCGAGGACGGCTCGGTAACTTTGACTGAACTGCGCGATGCGATGAACGCCAACTTTGGTTACGGTTTGAGCGGAAAGGCGGCGGAACGTGTCGTAAACGAAGTGGCATGCTCGCTCGCAAAAGCGGGGATTGAAGTCAATGAAAACGTTATCAAGACGATTTACGACGAAGTGACGTCGGGCGCAGGTATCGACGCGCAAAAGAAAGCGCGTTATCAAGAAATCAAGCGCTTAATCGACGAAACTTGCCCTAAATACGGCAACGATATTTACGAGGCGGATATGTTCGCGCGCGAAGTTGCGAACACGTACACCAAGGAAGTGGAAAAATACAAGAACCCTCGTGGCGGTATCTTCCAGGCGGGCTTATATCCCGTATCGGCAAACGTGCCTTTGGGTGCGCAGACGGGCGCAACCCCCGACGGTAGATTGGCGTTCACGCCGATTGCGGACGGTATCGGTCCCGCGTCGGGCAGAGACGTCAAAGGACCTACGGCGACGGCGAACTCGGTGGCAAAATTGGAGCAAGGCGTAGCGTCTAACGGTACGTTGCTCAATCAGAAATTCCACCCCTCGGCGCTGGCGGGTATGAGCGGTTTGACCAAATTTGCGGCGCTTATCCGTTCGTATTTCGACCAAAAGGGTATGCACATGCAGTTCAACGTTGTCACGCGCGAAACGTTGCTTGACGCGCAGAAAAACCCCGAAAAATACAAGACGCTCGTCGTCCGTGTTGCAGGGTACAGCGCATTGTTCACGACGTTGTCCAGATCGTTGCAGGACGATATTATCAACAGAACGGAACAAGGCTTTTAAGGCAAGATAATCTTGCGGATAGTCTTACTATCTATCCCGCGTGTGTGTAGTATCCCCGCGTGGGTATGAGAAAGATATTGACCCAAATATTTAAGTAAGATAATCTTGCAGCTAGTCTTACAAAACTAAGGAACTATTATGGACATTTACGGTACGAAAGGTAGAATATTCAATATTCAAAGATTCTCGATTCACGACGGACCGGGAATCCGTACCATTGTCTTTTTTAAAGGTTGTTTTATGCGTTGCGCATGGTGTTGCAACCCCGAATCGCAGTCCTACGAAATTCAGACCATGCAAGAAAACGGCAAGGAAAAAATCGTCGGCAGAGACGTGACGGTGGGTGAAATTCTGCCTGAATTGCTTGCAGACGTGCACTATTATCGCCGTAGCGGTGGCGGTATTACCTTGTCGGGGGGCGAAATTTTAGGTCAGCCCGATTTTGCAAGAGATTTGCTCCGCGCGTGCCAAGAAAACGGCTTGCATACGGCGGTGGAATCAACGGCGAACGCGCCCTATGAAAACATTGAAAAGATTTTGCCTTATCTTGATTTGTATCTTATGGATATTAAACACATGGATTCGGCAAAACACAAAGAATTTACAGCGGCTGGAAACGAACGCATTTTGGAAAATGCAAAGCGCTTGGCAACAAGCGGTGTAGAGCTCGTTATCCGTACCCCCGTTGTGCCCGGTTTTAACGATACGGCGGAAGAAATCCGCGCGATTGCAAAGTTCGCGGCGAGCTTGCCTGGCGTGAGAGAGCATCATTTGCTCCCGTATCATCGTTTGGGACAGGACAAGTACGCGGGCTTGGACAGAAATTACGCGCTCAAAGGCGTTGAACCGCCCACGCAGGAGAGGATGGAGTATTTGCTGTCGGTGGCGGAAGAGAGCGGCTTAAAGTGCCAAATAGGCGGCTAAGGCAAGATAATCTTGCAGATAGTCTTACTATCCTTTTCTACGTGTGTGTAATATTCCCGCGTGGGTATGAGAAAGCTATCGACCGAAATATTTAAGGAAAGATAATCTTGCAATAGCCAAATTATGGCGAAATCAAATCATTTTTTAGGTAGGTAACGAATATGCAGTTACAAGATAAAATGACAATTATACAAGAATTTGTCCCTGGTAAACAGATCACCCTTTGCCACATTATTGCAAACCCCGGTGAAACGCTGTATACCAAACTCGGGCTTGACCCGCAGACCGATTACACTAAGAGCGCAATTGGCGTTTTGACGGTTATCCCGTACGAAAGCGCGGTTATCGCGGCGGATATCGCCATGAAATCTTCTGGCGCGGAAATCGGTTTCGTAGACAGATTTACGGGTACGTTGATTATCACGGGCAGTGTTTCGTCCGTCGAATCGGCGTTTACGGCAATTAGAGAATATTGCATTAACAAGCTCGGCTACGCTTGTTGCGAATTGACAAAAACCTAATCTCGTTTGGATAAAAAACTATGAAAAAGCTGATGTTGATCGGCAGAGTTGCGGCGGGCAAAACGACCTTAACGCAAGCTTTGCGCGGTGAAGAAATTAAATATTTTAAGACGCAGTACGTCAATTATCTCGACACCGTTATCGACACGCCGGGGGAATATACCGAACGCAGAGAAACGAGCGGTGCGCTCGCCTTATACGCGTACGAGGCGGACGTCGTAGGGTTGGTGCTTTCGTCTAACGAGCCGTACTCCATTTTTTCGCCTTGCTTGACGAGTATGGTCAACCGCGAAGTAATCGGTATCGTTTCGGGCATCGACAAGCCTGACGGCAACGTGGAACGGGTTACCCGCTGGTTAAAGCTCGCGGGGTGTAAAAAGGTGTTCCCCGTCAGCTCGATTACGGGCGAGGGAATCAAGGAATTGGCGGATTTTTTAAACGACGATACGGATAAAAAGCCGACCAAACCAATCGTGAAAAAACCGACGGTGGAAAAACGGGAAGAACCTAAGAAAAACGGTCAATTAGACACTTGGCTGTTATAAAAAACGGAGAGATACTATGAGCAAAACGAAAGTGATTGCATTTGCGAACAACAAGGGGGGTAGCGGTAAAACGACCACTTGCTCCAACGTGGGTTGCGCCTTGGCGTTGTCGGGTAAAAAAATCCTGATGATTGACGGGGATATGCAGCTGAATTTGACCATTTCTTTCTTTGACGAGGACACGGCGTACGAATATGCCAAGGGCGAAAAGAATATCTATCGCGCCGTCGTCGGGGAAAAGGATTTGGACGATTATATCGTGCCGACGGGGATTGAAAATCTCGATATCGTGCCTTCGACGTCCTTGATGAGCTCGATTGAATTCGATTTGTTTGGCAAATGGCAACGCGAAACGATTTTGAAAAAATGCTTGGAACGTGTCCGCGCGAAGGGGTATTACGATTATATCTTAATCGACTCGCCTCCCACGCTCGGCGGTTGGGTAATGAACGTTATGTGCGCGTCCGATTACGTGGTAATTCCCGTAGAGGCGAGCCCTTGGGGATTGTTCGGTTTGGCGAATATGTTTGAGTTTTGCGAACAGGCAAAGCGTATCGCGCCCAAGCTGGAAATTTTAGGTATCGCCGTCACCAAAGCGGACGAACGCAAGAAATATTTTAAACAGACGATGGAAACGCTGAAAGAGCTTGAAAACACCCGCCTTTTTGAAAACTACGTGCGCGTGGATAGCGCGGTAGAGTGGGCGCAAGACAACAGCAAGCCCGTTGTCGCTTACAAGAAAAACACCCGTAGCGCGGTGGAATATACACAACTTGCAAAGGAGATTATAGAATATGCCAATCGGTAAAAACGCAATCAAAAGAGTAGAAAACAACGGTTATTCGAAGGTAGCGAGTTCCGCTCCCGACATGGAAAACAGCCACGTGATCGCAAATCCCGATCCGCAGGTTGTGGAAAAGTTGGTCGCTCCCGTAGCAGAGGCGGCTGCGGTAAAGACGACGAAAAAGTCGCCTGCAAAGAAAGCGCCCGCGAAAAAGAGCACGGCGAAAAAACCTTGCGCGAAAAAGGCGGTAAACGACGGCTTTGCGCGTGTAGAACTTGGCGCAGATATGCCCTATTATTTACTCTAAACAACAAAAAACGGCGAAAAAGACGGGACGCTTATCCCCATTTCGTCGTTTTTTATATAAAAAGAGGAAAGAATTATGAAACAGGTTGAAAAGAAATATCAATGTATTCCCTTTTGGTCGTGGAACGATAATTTGGACGAAGAGGGATTGGTGAAACAAATCGAGTGGATGAACGAAAACGGCGTGGGTGGGTTCTTTATGCACGCGCGTGGCGGTTTAAAGACGGAATATCTCGGCGAAAAATGGTTTAGCTGTATCAAGGCTTGCTCGGAAAAAGCGCAGGAATTGGGGATGGAAGCGTACGCCTATGACGAGAACGGTTGGCCCAGCGGTTTCGTTGGCGGAAAATTGCTTGAAGATATCGAAAATCACGATAAATATCTGACCTTTAAAATCGGCGAGTACGACGAAAACGCGACGGTTTCGTACGATATGGCGGGGGACGTGCTCAAACGAACGACGTCGCCCTGCGAAAACTGCCTGAACGTGTACGAACAATATTCAGCGTCTACGGCGGACATTTTGAACGGCGAAGTGGTGGATAAATTTATCGCCGCTACGCACGAAGAATACAAAAAACGGGATACGTACGACCTGAAAGGGTTCTTCACGGACGAACCGCAATATTACCGTTGGGCAACCCCTTTTACTCGCGTGATGCCAAAATATTTTGCCGACACCTACGGGGAAGATATTTACGATAAGTTAGGTTTGCTGTTCGTGGATAAGGAAGGCTATCGCGAATTCCGCTATAAATTCTGGAAAGGTATGCAGGCGTTGATGCTGAAAAACTTTGCGGAAAAGGTCTATACGTGGTGTGATAATAACGGTTATAAGCTGACGGGGCATTACGTAGAAGAGCAGGTTATGCACTCGCAAATGGAATCCTGTGGTGGCATTATGCCGTTTTATGAATTTGAACATATCCCCGGCATGGATTGGCTGGGTAAATGGACGGGCGGCGCGCTTGCGCCCAAGCAGGTTTCGTCGGTTGCGGCGCAGCTTGGCAAAAAACAGACGCTGACCGAAACGTTCGCGTGTTGCGGTTGGGACGTCAGCCCCCAACAGCTGAAAGAAATCGCCGAATTCCAATACGTCGGCGGGATTAACTTGATGTGTCAGCACCTTTTGCCCTACACCGAACACGGGCAAAGAAAACGCGATTATCCTTCGCATTTTTCGGCGGTTAACCCTTGGGTTAAGAAGAACTTCAAGGAATTCAACGATTATTTTTCCTGCCTTGGCAAAACGCTTGCCGAGAGCGAAGAAATCGTCAACGTGGCAATGTTCCACCCCCTGCGCAGTACCTATTTCGTCTTCAAGCGTTTCAACGAGCCGCTGTATCAGACGGTAGACGATTTGGACGTCAAGCTGTTGGATGCGGTGGATACCTTGGTGCAAAAGCAAATCCCGTTCCATCTTTTGGACGAAACCTTGCTGGCAAAATACGGCAAGGTCGAGGGCAAAAAGCTTATCCTTGGCAACTGCTCGTACGATTATATCGTGTTCCCGAAATGCTATACCATGGACAAAACGAGCGAAGTTCTGTTCCGTCAGTTTGTGGAAAACGGCGGGAAAGTGTTGCTTTTGGACGTAAAACCGACCTATCTCGAATGGAACGAGTACGCCTACGATTATCTGGAAACGAACACGTCTTGGGCGGAAATTATTGAGGCGCAGCTCTATACGGGCACGCAAAATCCGACTGTCCGTACGACCCTCCGCAAGGACGAAAACGGAAATTATTTCTTGTATGCCGTCAACGTGGGCGACGAAACGGATATCGAGTTTACCTTAAAAGGCGCGACGTCTTTCCGCTCCTACGATATTTTGAAGGACGAATATACGATATTGCCGACCAAGCTCCATTTTGATAAAGGACAATCCTATCTGCTGTATTTCAGCAACGAAACGCCGCGGACGGACGCGGCGCGCAAACCACTTCGCTTGGATAAGCAATTCACCGTTGCAAACACCGTGGAAAATTTCTTCACAATCGACTATATCCGCTATTCGACGGACGGGGTGACGTACAGCGAGCCCACCCACCATATGGGCGTTTTCAACGAGATGTTACAACGCAGATATAAGGGAAAACTGTATTTAAAATACGAGTTTAACGTGGACACGCCCCCCATGAAGTGCCGTTTGCTTGCCGAAGATACCAACACGCTCGGCGTGACGGTCAACGGCGTTGCGGTCGAAAAAATCGGCTCGACAGAGATAGAAAAGGCGCTCCTTGCATACGATATTTCCCGCCTTGTGAAATCGGGCAAAAACGAGGTCGTAATAGAGATTGACTATTTCCAAAGCGAGCAGGTATACTATGCGCTCTTCGGCGAAAACGTAACGGAAAGTTTAAAAAACTGCCTTGCGTACGACACGGATATCGAGGCGATTTTCCTGTGTGGCGATTTCGGGGTGTACGGCGATTTCAAAAAGGGCAAAAAAGAGGACGCGATTTATATCGGCGACAACTTCCGCATAGGCACGCAAAAAACGGAAATTTGCGACCTTTTGGAGGACGGGTATCCTTTCTTTGCGGGGGACATCACCCTTAAACAGAAAGTCTTTGTGGACGATACCAACCGTGATTTACTCATCGATTGGAATTACCATTTGATTGACGTGACGGTCAACGGCGCGTACGTCGGCAGAATGATGTTCGGCAACAAATTGGACCTTTCAAAATACTTGCAAAAGGGCGAAAACGAAATAGAGCTCGTCGTGACGATAGGCAACCGCAACCTGATGGGGCCCTTCCACGCGTTGGAAGAAGAGCCTCTCTACGTCGGTCCGCACACGTGGGAAAGAATGGGTACGTGGAAAGAGGGCAAGAGTGATAAGGTCGCAGATGGCTACGCTTTGATAAAAACAATCAAGTAAATAAATGGAATAAATCGAAAAAACGGCTTGTTTTCAATGCAAAAACGAGCCGTTTTTTGTTTCGTGCGTATTGACAAAACACCCTTTGGCGTGTTATAATATTTAGAGTGTAATATTTTTAGGGTGTTGAGAGAAATGACGGACGTAGAATTGACGAAAAAGATATTCGACCGCGATAGATTTGTAAAGTTGATTGGCGCAGAAATTATAGAGTTAGACGCTGAAAAGGCGGTGGTACGGGCGCCGATTACCGAACAATGTTTCAATGCCAACGGCACGGCGCAGGGCGGTATGCTGTATACGTTGGCAGACTTTGCGTTTGCGGTGCATGCGAATTATATTCACCCCATGACGGTCACCCAATGCGGGCATATCGATTACGTGCGCCCGTCAAAACCGCCGTACGTGGTCGCCGAGGCGAGGGAAAAGGTCCGCGTCGGGCACAACACCGTCAGCGAAGTGATTTTGCGTGACGCAAGCGGGGAAATTGTTTGCGTCTGCACGTTCAACGGCTTTGTAAAGGACGTGGACAGAGCAACGCTCGTGGAAAAATTTCAGTAAAAAAATCAAAGGAAAAAGATATGAAAGAATTGATGTTAACCAACAAAGCAATTGCGCGCGGCGCGTATGAGGCGGGGGTAAAGGTGCTTTCCGCCTATCCCGGTACGCCCAGCACGGAAATTGCGGAAAATTTTGTAAAGCACGAAAACGTGTATGCGGAGTGGGCGCCCAACGAAAAGGTTGCTGTGGAAGTTGCAATCGGCGCGGCGGTAGGTGGCGCAAGGGCTATGGCGTGTATGAAACACGTCGGACTCAACGTAGCGGCAGACCCCTTATTTACGGTGGCGTACACGGGTATCAACGGCGGGCTTGTTATCGTCGTTGCGGACGATCCGGGTATGCACTCTTCGCAAAACGAACAGGACAGCCGTTTTTATGCGCGTAGCGCGCATATACCGATGTTGGAGCCCTCCGATGCAGGCGAAGCGAAGGAATTTGTAAAGCTTGCCTATGAGCTTAGCGAAAAATTCGATACGCCCGTATTGCTCCGCGAAACGACGCGCGTGGCGCACTCGCACGGTATGGTGGAGCTTTGCGAACGGGAAGAAGTGGGCGTAAAGCCGTACGAAAAATCGGCGGCGAAATACGTTATGATGCCCGCCAACGCAATCAAACGCCACGTGGTTGTCGAACAGCGCGATAAGGACATCTTGGAATACGCTTGCACGATGTCTTGCAACCGCGCGGAATATACGTCCGAAAAGGAAATCGGCGTGGTGTGTTCGGGCGTGACGTACGAATACGTGAAAGAGGCTCTCCCCAACGCCAACGTGTATAAAATCGGTACGGTATACCCCGTACCCGTCCCCGCGATTGCCGAGTTTGCGAAAAAGGTTAGCAAACTGTACGTCATCGAGGAATTGGAACCCTTTATCGAAGATACCTTAAAGGCGGCGGGGATTGCTTGCGAGGGCAAGTCGCTCTTCTCGTTGCAGGGCGAAATTTCCGTGCCGAAAATCAAGGCGGCGTTCGGCTTGACGGCGGAAGAGGTAGAGGTGGCGGAAAGCGTTCCTGCCCGTCCCCCCGTTATGTGCGCGGGTTGTCCGCATAGGGGCGTGTTCTACGTCTTGAATAAATTAAAATTGACGGTCAACGGCGACATCGGCTGTTATACGCTCGGCGCGGTAGCCCCCCTTTCAGCGGTGGATACTTGCGTATGTATGGGCGCGTCCGTGGGCATGGCGCACGGCATGAAAAAAGCGACGGACGGGGCAAGCCGTAACGTGGCGGTCATTGGCGATTCGACTTTCTTGCATAGCGGTGTGACGGGTTTGATTAACGCCGTGTATAACCAAAGCGGTATTACTTTGATGATTTTGGATAATTCCACGACGGGTATGACGGGGCATCAACAGCACCCCGCAACGGGCAAGAACTTGAAAGGCGAGCCTGCTCCCGTGGTGCTTTTGGACGAGCTTTGCAGAGCTTGTGGCGTAAAGGATTTGGCGATTGTGGACGCGTACGACGTGAAAGCGGTGGAAAAGGCGGTGAAGGCGGCGATTGCCTCGCCCGAAGTCAGCGTTATCATCGCGCAGCGTCCTTGCGCTTTGCTTGACAAATCGCCCAAACCGAAAATGAACGTGGTCAACTGTAAAAACTGCGGTGTGTGTATGCGTATTGGTTGCCCTGCAATCAGCATGGGCGAAAACGGCGTCGTAATCGACGTCAACCAATGCACGGGCTGCGGCGTTTGCGCTGCGGTATGTCCGTTTAACGCGCTTGTAAAGGAGGGCGAATAATATGATGAACGTATTGATTGCCGGCGTAGGCGGACAGGGAACGTTGCTTGCGAGCCGAGTGCTCGGTAAATACGCGATGCTCGCGGGTAAAGATTGTAAGCTCAGCGAAATCCACGGCATGAGCCAACGCGGTGGTAGCGTAGTTACCCACGTGCGCATCGGCGACAAAATTTATTCCCCCGTGATTTGGGAGGGGAGCGCGGACGTGGTTTTGGCGTTTGAGGCTTTGGAAGCGGCGCGCGTAAAGCATTATTTGAAAAAGGGTGGCGTCTTGCTCGTCAACGACGAGAAAATTTTGCCGATGCCCTGCATTACGGGTGCGGCGAAATACCCCGACGGCTTGAAGGAAAAATTGCTTAGCGAAAACGACAACGTGCATTTTGTTGCGGCGCAAGCGTGGGCGTTGGAGGCGGGGAGCGCGAAGGCGACGAATATCGTTATGCTCGGCGCGCTGTGTAAGCTCTACGGCTTTGATAAGGAAATTATGACGGCGGCGGTGTCGGCTTGTGTGCCCGAAAAATTCCGCGCGCTGAACATGAAAGCTTTCGAGCTTGGCTACGAGAGAGTATAAAAAAGGAAAAAATGTGCCGTAATTTACGGCGGTTGCAGAAAAAGCTGCAACAAAGGATATACGAATATGCAATATTTTCAAAAAGAATTGGAGACGATGAGTCCCGACCAAAAAAAGGTACTCCAATCGGAACGCTTGGTTAAAATGGTCAAGTACGTGTACGAAAACCAAAAACCCTATCGCGCGAAAATGGACGCGATAAAACTCAAACCCAGCGATATTAAATCAATCGACGATATTTATAAGCTGCCGTATACCGTAAAACAGGATTTGCGCGATGCATATCCGTTTGGTATGATGGCGCGCCCTCGCCGTGATTTGGTGCGTTTGCATGCGTCCAGCGCAACGACGGGAAAACTGACGGTTGCAGGGTATACGATGAACGATATCAACGTTTGGGCAGAATGCGCGGCTCGTTCGCTGGTTATGGCGGGCGCAGACGAGGACAGCGTCATCCACGTAGCGTACGGCTACGGTCTGTTTACGGGCGGTTTAGGTATGCACTACGGCGCCGAGAAAATGGGCGCGTGCGTGGTTCCCGCATCGGCAGGCAATACGCAAAAACAGATTCAGCTTATTGCCGATTTTGGCGCGGATATTATCTGCTGTACCCCTTCGTACATCATCTATTTGGCGGACGAAATTGAAAAACTCGGTTTGAAGCCGGGGGTAGATATCAAACTCAAAGGCGGCGTGTTTGGCGCAGAAGCGTGGTCGGAAGGTATGCGCGAGACGATTGAAAGACGCCTCGGTATTCGCGCTTGCGACATCTATGGACTTAGTGAAATTGCAGGCCCTGGTGTGGCGTGTGATTGTCAATTTAAGACGGGTATGCATATTCAAGACGACCATTTCTTCCCTGAAATCGTGGACGTGGACACCCTCGAGCCGTTGCCTTACGGCGAATCGGGCGAGCTTGTATTCACGACGCTCACCAAAGAGGGTATGCCCCTTCTTAGATACAGAACGAGGGATATTGCCAGCTTGAACGCAGACCCTTGCCCTTGCGGTAGAACGACGGTGAAACTCAATAAAATCACGGGCAGAAGCGACGATATGCTTATCATTCGTGGCGTCAACGTATTCCCGTCCCAGATTGAGAGTGTACTGTTAAAAAATGCCGATATTCAGCCCCATTACCATATCAACGTGGACCGTGTAAACAACCTTGACACGATGGAAATCGTGGTGGAACTTTCGCCGAATATTTCTATCGATGAAGTTGCGCACGTAGAAGAAATTCGCAAGAAATTGACCGCGGATATGGCGTCGGCGCTTTCCGTCAGCGCGAAAATTACGTTGGTTTCGCCCGGTACGGTGGCGCGTAGCGAGGGAAAGGCTAAGCGTATTACCGATAAGCGTAAACTCTAATAAAACAGCGGATATGCGGCGCGCTACTTTGTCGCCCCTCGGCTACGTACTTCTTGTACGCGCCCTTGTGGTTTCGCGTAGCGCTTGCATCTTCGCCTTTTACAAAATGTAGTTCTCAATATGGATAAGGAGAAAAATTATGATAAAACAAATCGCAGTATTTTTGGAAAACAAAGCAGGCAAGGCCAGCGCTTGCTGTAAAGTTTTAAAGGACGTAGGCGTGAATTTATTGGCGCTGTCGATTGCAGATACGCAGGATTTTGGTATTTTGCGTTTGATAACCGAAGACAACGCGTCGGCGCTTTCCGCATTGAAGGGCGCGGGGTATATCGCGTCCGAGGTCGAGCTTGTGGGGTTGGAAGTCCCCGATAAAGCGGGTGCTTTGTCCGACGTACTCATTGCGCTTGGCGACGGTGGCGTCAGCGTAGAATATATGTATTCGTATGCGGGCGTGGACGGACACGCAAAGATTGCGTTTAAGACGGCTATGCCAGACAAGGCAATCGAAGTGTTGCAAAAAATTGGCGCAAAGTTAATTTAATAAACAAGGCAGAATAAAAAACCGCGGTTTCTTTTTTGAAATCGCGGTTTTGCCGTATAGTAGGTTTAATTTTATACCAAAGCAGGAATAATAAGAGCGCCAATGACAACAGCGCCGAGTGCAATTCTGTACCATCCGAAAAGCTTAAAATCGTGCTTTTTAACAAAGTTCATAAGGAATTTAATGGCGAGCATAGAAACGGCAAAAGCAACGACCATACCGATGATGAGATAGCCGATTTCCGCGTTCGTGATGGTGTAGCCGTCCATTAAAAATTTCAAAATTTTATACCCGCTGGTACCGACCATGGTCGGGATAGCAAGGAAGAAGGTAAACTCTGCGGAGGTCGTTCTGTTCACGCCCAAAAGGAGCGCGCCGATAATCGTGATACCCGAGCGAGAGGTCCCAGGGATAGCCGCCAGCACCTGAAAACACCCGATAAAAAAGGCGTATTTATAGGACAGAGCGGCGATTTCCGTGATTTTTGCGCTGCGCTTTTCGTTCCATTTTTCAATCAAGATAAACACAAGACCGTACACAATCAACGCGCCTGCGATAATTGCGGTTTCGCTAAGCGGTGAAAGCTTGTCGAATAATTGGTCGATAACGATAGCGGCAAGGGCGGGTACGCACGCAACGATGACCTTTAACCACATGGACAAAACGTCTTTCTTCCAAGCGATTTTACTCTTTAAAGTACCGCTTTCCCCGTCCGTTTTTTTCGTTTTTCCCAGGGGGAATAATTTCTTCCAAAACAAAACCACTACGGCAAAAATCGCACCGAGCTGTATCAAATATTCAAACAGTTCCATAAAACCTGCCGAAACGTTTTTGACGGGACAGAATTTATCAAAAAGAATAAGATGTCCCGTGCTGGATACGGGGAGCCACTCGGTAATGCCCTCGATAATCCCGAAAAGCACTATTTTTAAAACGTTAAGAAAATCCATGAAAAAAATCCTTTTTTTGGTATTTTATGACCCTTACGCTAAAATTATAGCATGAAAATGGATTAGAAGTCTACTAAATTGCCAAAAAAAACGAAAAAATGGGGAAAAGTAGGCTAAAAATTTAATCGTAAGTATTGCAAAGGAAAAAAAATTGTGATATAATGTGAAGTATAAACGAATAATATGACGGGGGTACTTTGCGGCAGATTTATCGTTGAGTAAATTGAAGGGGGTACCGAAGATGGCTCAGGGTACTGTGAAATGGTTCAATGCTGAAAAGGGCTACGGTTTTATTGCCGGTGATGAGGGCGGCAACGACGTGTTCGTACATTTTTCAGCCATTGTAGCTGAGGGGTACAGGAGATTGAAGGAAGGGCAAAAGGTGTCGTACGAAACCGAACCCGATCCCAAAAATCCCGAAAAGCTCCGCGCAGTGAACGTGCAAGCGTTGTGATTCGTTGGCTGTATGTTTGGCGCAAATTTTAACCGTGTCGTAACTCGACGCGGTTTTAATTTTTTACGGCGCTTTTGTGATATCCTCGCAAAATTTTACGGCGTAGCATTGACAAAATTGCATAGATATTGTATAATGGTAGCATTAAAAGACAAAAGGAGGTCGGTATGTATCCTCGCGAACTGTTCCTTGGTTTAAACGGATATGAATTATGCTTGGTTATCGGTATGGTTTCGGCGCTCTTTCTTGCGGATTTAATGGCGATAAAGGCAGGATTTAGTATCCCTTTGCAAAGACACTTTGTGCTCTCTACTATCGTGGCGATTTTGGTCGGGATTTTTGGCGCAGCGCTCTTTCAGGCGTTCTATAATTTCTTGGAAACGGGTATATTTGACCTTATGAAAGCTATGACTTTCTACGGTGGTCTGATTTTTGGCGCGGGCGCGTTTTTGTTGATGTGGTTTGCCCTGTCAAAGCCTTTTAAATTAAACGGCGAAGCCAAAAAGCAGTTTCCTTGCGTAGCGAGTATGGCGGCGGTGTTGATTCCTATGGCGCACGGTTTTGGGCGTATCGGCTGTCTGTTGGAAGGATGCTGTCACGGCAAAATCACCAACGCATGGTTTGGTGTACCCCATTACGGCGTATCTATCGGAGGGGAGTACTTTTCAAAGGCAAAAGTCGTACCGATTCAGCTCTTTGAGGCGCTCTTCTTATTCGCCTTGGCGGGGGTGTTGTTTTGGCTGTATATGCGGAGCGCAAAACGCAGACAAAACAGATGGCAAGCGCCGCTCTTGTCTTTGTATATGGTGGCGTATGGGGTTTGGCGGTTTGTTATCGAATTTTTCCGTGCGGACGACCGCGGAGAAACGATTGTCCCGTTTTTAACGCCGTCGCAGTTGATTGCGCTGCTCCTCATAATCGGCGGAATCGTATATATTTTTGTTTGGTACTTTACTAGAAAACGTGGAAAAATTACGGAAACGAGCGTTTCCGAAGAAAATAAGGAGAATTCTAATGACAAAGATGGAAGGGATGCAGGCGTTTAAAGACGTGTTCGGGGAGCAACCGACCGATTTGTTTACGGCGGCGGGCAGAATCAACGTAATCGGCGAACACATCGATTATTGTGGCGGAAAGGTGTTTCCTGCGGCGCTCAATTTGCGTTGTAACGTGTACGCGCGGAAAACGGGTGGCAATACGGTGCGTTTAGCCTTTCGCGGTATCGAGGGTATCGTAGAACTCTGCGTGGATAAACTCGATAGCTATAAGGAATTAAAAATTGGGAATTATCAGGCGGGCGTTGCCTATTATTTGCAGCAAGAGGGGGTAGAAATCGTCGGTTGCGATTTGTATTACGATTGCACGGTGCCCTTTGGGAGCGGGCTTTCGTCCTCGGCGGCGATTGAAGTGGCGACGGCGGTGAGCCTTTGCGAATACGCAGGCGTTGCGTACGACAAGGTACAGCTTGCCTTGATTTCACAACGCGCCGAAAACAAATACGCGGGCGTAAATTGTGGCATTATGGACCAATTCGCTTCGGCTATGGGTAAGAAGGACCACGCGGTGCTTTTGGACTGCTCCAACCTTTCGTTTGAGTACGTCCCCCTGCGTTTGGGGGAATATTGCTTGGTTGTAGCAAATTGCAACAAGCCCCACAACCTTGTGGAAAGCAAATACAACGTGCGCCGTCAAGAGGTGGAAAACGCCTTAAAACTTTTACAGACAAAGTTGGACGTTGGCTGTCTTGCGGAGATAACGCCTAAGGTTTTTGCGGAGTATAAATACCTGCTCTCGGGCGTGGTGGCAAAGCGTGCGGAGCACGTCGTTATGGAATGCGACCGCGTAAACAAGGCGGTTGCGGCACTCAAAGCGGGGGATTTGGAAGAGTTGGGCAGATTGCTCAACGAAAGCCATTACAGCTTGCGAGATTTGTATGAAGTAACGGGAAAAGAGCTGGATTGCTTGACGGCGTTTGCCAGAAAGGAAGTCGGGTGTTTGGGTTCCCGCATGATAGGCGCAGGGTTTGGCGGTTGCACGATTTCCATTGTCAAAAAGACGGAAGTGGACGGTTTTATTCGTCGGGTTGGTAAAGCGTATCACGATGCAATCGGTTACAAAGCAAGCTTTTACGAAACGTCGATTGAGGACGGTATCACGGTAGAAAAATTGTAAAAAAGACGGCGGAGCGCACAATTTGTGCTCCGCCGATATTTTTATTTGTAGGCGCGTTTAATGCGATACGTATAGGGGTGTTTTACGCTTTTAGCCCCTTTTCAATACCTACGGCAAGGCGCAAAAGCTGTGTTTTTACGTTGTCTTGCGGATTGCACGACACGTGCAAAAGAAGGACCTGCAATACGCTTGCGATATGGTGAGAGGCAACGCCCAAGGCGAGTAAATCCTTTCCGTTTACGGCAAGCTCTTTCAACGTAAACGCTACCTTTTCGCTACGCATAACGTCCAACAGCTTACGCCAACGCGCGCAGGTAGGGGCGGTTTGCATATCGTCCATACAAGCGGAAAAATCGGCTTGTTTTATGGCAAGTAGGTCGTCTAACAACGCGTAATTGGATACGAGAAAACGGCGTAATTTGTTTTCGCTCGTTTTACAATCGAGGTCGTACATGTGCCATTTGACAAGGGCGCAAACGCGCTCCACGGTCTTTTTCGGGGCTTTCAGTCGGGTTAAAATTGCGCGCGCAAGCCCTTCGCCCTCGATGGGGTGGGCGTGGTATTTTCCGTCCCGTTGCATGCAAAAGGGCTTGCCTACGTCGTGCAAAAGGGCGGCGAGCCGTAGATGGGGCGGTGCGTATTTGACGCAACGAAAGGAGTGCTCCAAAACGTCGTATTTATGAAAATCTGCCCGTTGCGCCATACCTTTACCCAAGGCAAGCTCGGGGAAAATGCGTTCAAATACGCCGATTTCGTCCAAGAGCTTTATACCGTGGTACGCGCCGTCCAACACGCCGTGTTTTTCGTCGGCGGAAAGGATGGAAAGTAGCTCTGCATAGATACGTTCGGCGGAAATATCGTCGATGAGAGAAGCGTTTTCCTTTGCGCCCAAAAGGCAATCTTCATCGGGCGAAAAACCGAGCTGTGCTACTTGTCGGGCAAGGCGCATCAGGCGTAAACCGTCTTCTCCAAACACTTTTTTAGCGGGGGCAACGGTCGTCAGACGTTTTTCGCGGATGGCGGGGATACCCCCCAAAGGATCGACAAATTTTTGCGTGGCAATTTCGTAATACACGGCGTTGCAGGTAAAATCTCTGCGACGGGCGTCCAACGCAATGTCTTCCGTGAAAAAGACGCGGGTAGGGGTATGTATACCCCGTACGTATTCGTCCGAGCGAAAAGAGGAAAATTCATACTCGTTATTTTCTTGGTCGCAAAGTTTAACCGTGCCCGTATTTTTGTAGACGGAACAGACGGTAAAGCCGTTTTCCGTGGCAAAAACGGCAAAATCCTCGGCGGGCATAGGCGCGCAAATATCCCAATCGGGTCGGTCGCTCAAAAAGCCGAGTAGATAATCTCGGACTGCGCCCCCGACGACGTAGAGGGGTTTGGGGAGGGAATTTGCCAAAGAAAGCAGGCTTTTAGGTAAACGTTTTAACATTTTTCGTCCTTTTTGCGAAATTTTTTATATTTTAAGTATATCAAATTGGAAAATAAATTGCAATTAAATTGCAATTCTTGACAAAGTGTTATATAATAGTTTTATAGAAAAATCAAAGATTTTTACAAAAGAACGCCGTTGTAAAAACGAAAAGGAATTTATGCAGCATATTATTGTCAATCCCGTTTCGGGGAAAAAACGCAGCGTTAAAAATTTGCGCGTTGTGGAAAAGCTGTTGCAAGAGGCGAACGTTGCATACGAAGTGCACGCCACTACGGCGGCGGGCGACGCGGAAAACATTGCGCGTTCGCTGACGGAAAGGGGCGAAAACGACCTTATGGTTTTGGGCGGGGACGGTACGTTGCACGAAGTCCTCAACGGTATCGTTGACCCTGCACAATGCCGTTTGGCGTTAATTCCTAGCGGCACGGGGAACGATTTTGCCGACAAGCTGGGTATCTCCTTAAAACCCGCGGACGCAGTAAAGCGTTTTTTGCAGAGCGAACCCAAAGACGTCGATTATCTGCAAGTGGGCGATAGGCGGTGTATGAACGTTGCGGGGCTTGGCATGGACGTCGAGGTTTTAGAGCGTTGCCAACGTGGCAAAATGCACGGTAAATTGAAGTATTTTATCAGTCTTTTAAAGACGGTTTTCGTGTTTAAGGGCTATTCGATTACGCTGTATAAAGACGGCGTGGAGGAACGCCACGAGGCATTGCTTGCGGCGGCGTGCAACGGCTCGAAATTTGGGGGCGGTATTCCTATTTGTCCGCCTGCGGAAGTCAACGACGGCTTGATGAACGTACTGATCGTCGAGCATATCAAGGGAAAATGGAAACTTATCAAGGCGCTGATAGCGTTGATGAAAGGGAAGATGCCACAACATAAACGTTCTACGCATTTTCTGTGCGAAAGCGTGCGTGTGGAACCGCTCAAACCCTGCCTTGTGCAGTTGGACGGGGAGTTGTATTCCAACCTGCCTTTCGACGTAAAAATCGGCAAAGGCTTAAAGATGTATTATTGAGGCGAATCTAATCGCCAACGGAGAAAAATCACGACCATGATGAACAACGGAGCGTATAAAAAAATACTCAACGCAATGCCCGAGGGGGTGTTTGTGTTTGACGATAACCTGCGCGTGAAATTCACGAACGTGGCTTTTCGGCGTTCCGTTTCCGAGGAAGTAAAACCGAGCGGTACGCTTTCGGACGTGGTGGGCTGTCGCGAGCAGAACGGTTGCGGAGAGAACGCCGCTTGCGAATATTGCGCATTTTATCGCGCGATGAAAGGGGCGGTTGCGGAGCGCGTAGAAAAGACGGAAACCTTGCAAACGACGGTCAAGCGCGCGGGGCACACGGACAAGCTGTCCTTGCGGATACGCGTCTTGCCTGCGGATAACAAGGGCAAGCTGTTTTTGGGGATTACGGACGGGAGTTATCAAACGGAAATCGAACGGGATATGCTCTCGGCGAAACAGATGCAACAGCGTTTGCTCCCTGCGGGCAAGAGTATGGGTGGCGTCAATTATTCGTTTATGTATATTCCGTGCCTTGGCGTGGGCGGTGATTTGCCCGACGTATACGAGTTAAACGGCAATACTTACGGTGTGCTTGCCGACGTGTCGGGGAAAGGCGTTTCGGCGGGTATGCTTTCGGCGTTTGTCAAGGCGGGCTTGGATAGGCAAGAGCCCGACCTCGCAAAAGCGCTTTCTCAGCTCAACGTGAAGTTTAACGAATTGCACCAAGACGAGCGCTCGTACATTACGGTGGCGGCGGTGCGTATTGATAAAAAGACGCAAAAACTTCGTTACGTTATGGCGGGGCACAACGCGCCGATTTTGTTGAAAAACGATTTTGGGATTCACGAAATAGAATCGGTGGGTATGCCGATTTCTAATTGGGTGGATAACGTAACCTACGAAGAAAAGGAGCTGCCCTTTGAAAAGGGGGACCTCTTGGTATTGCTCACGGACGGCGTGACGGAGTGTATGAACGCCAAAGGGGAGCTGTTTGGAATAGAGCGCACGGAGAGTGTGTTGATGCAATCGCACGGGGCGGAAGATTTTATCGGGAAACTAAAAACGGCGCTCGGGGTGTTTAGCGGTGGGAAATTCAGCGATGACATTACGGCGATTGCCTTCGATTTATAAAATGAAAAAGCCTGCATAAAAAGCGGGCGAGTTGGGAAAAAGTACAGAGAAGTTCAAAGGACAAGAAAGGGTTATGCCTCAGGAAAGCAAGTGGAAAAAGTTTATTAAACAACTGAATAATCCGCCGACTTGGGTTGCAACGATTGCTTTTGCGGCGACGTTGATTCTCTGTCCTTTGGCATTGGCGACGATTGTGACCGATTACGCGCATACCGTCTATGCAATCGTGGCGTATATGGTTTGCGCCCTCGTTTTGTTGTATACCCTTTACGTGCTGATATTGTCCATACAGCGTTTGCGGAAAAAGATGGGCGAGGCGGCGGGCAAATTTAAAATTACCCGCAATATCTACAAGAGCTACGAGTCTAGAAGTATTTTCAGCGGCGTATGCTCGTCCTTGTTCAACGTTGGCTACACGGTCTTTCTGACCATTATGGCGATACGGTATCACTCGGCTTGGTATGGCGCAATGGCGCTGTATCATATATTGCTCGTGCTTACGCTGGGGGGCGTATTACTGCGCAACGCGACGGAAGAACATAAAAACAAAAACGATTTTGTTGCGTTGAAAAAATCGAAAATCGGCGTATTCCGCTATTGCGGATATATGCTTTTGATACAGTCGGCGGCGCTGTCCATTTCCGTTTTAGAAATGCTTATGGGCGGTGTGGGGATGAAAATTCCCAAGTGGTCGTTGATTCCGTTCGCGCTGTTTGCGTGCTGGCGCATTATCGCGTCTATGATAAACTTTGTCCGTTCGACAAAATACGACGACCTTGCCGTTCGCGCGGTGCGCTACCTCAAAATGGTGACGGCGCTCGTATCTGCCCTGACCTTGTTCACGGCGTTGCTGGCGGCGTTCCCCCTCGAGCCGGATTCGGGCGTGACCATTCTTAGCGGCGTGGTAGGCGGCGGTATTTGCGCGGTTATCGTGGCGCTCGGCGGATATATGATTGCCTTTTCGGAAACCGCCCGCAAGCGAATGCGCATACGCGAGGAAAGGGAAAAGGAATTGGCGGCGGCGCAAGGCGGTTATAACCGCGACGGATACCGTGAAGAGTACAACAATCCTGCGCAAACGACTATGCAGAATTTCTTTAATACGGACAACAACAATCCTTCGGAAAAATGAAATAAAGGCGGAGATAGAGTATGGAAATCGTAAAATTGTATCCTGAATGCAAGGACAATATTTGGGGCGGTGTGCAATTAAAGGAGAAGTACGGCAAGCAGACGGATAAGGACCCCGTAGCGGAGAGCTGGGAACTTTCCTTCCATAAGGACGGCCCTACGCGTTTGGAAAACGGCGCTACGTTGCAAGAGACGGCAACGGAGGCGGAGCTTGGCAAAAATTGCAAAGGCTTTCCCTTTTTTCCGATGCTGGTAAAGCTGATCGACGCAAAACAAGACCTTTCCGTGCAGGTGCACCCTTCCGATGCCTATGCGTTAAAAAACGAAAACAGTTTCGGTAAAACGGAAATGTGGTATATCGTGGATGCGGAAAAGGGTGCGGGGATTTACTTGGGCTTTAAGCGCGACGTGACGAAAGCGGAATATGAAGAGGCGATTAAAAACCATACGCTTACCGACCTTTTGAACTTTTTCGAGGTCAAAGCAGGGGATTGCTATTTTATTCCCTCGGGCACGATCCATGCGATTGGCTCGGGCTGTTTGATTTGCGAAATTCAGCAAAACAGCAACTTGACTTACCGTGTCTATGATTATGGTAGAAAAGACAAAAACGGCAACGAGCGCGAATTGCACGTGGAAAAGGCGTTGAAGGTGACGAGCCTTGAAAAGTATGAATATACGCCGCTTGCATTGACAACGGCGCAGGGCGAACTTTTGGGGCTTAGCCGTTATTTCACGACGACGGCGGTGCGTGTTTTGGGCGAAAAGAAACTTTTTGCGGATAAGAACACCTTCCAATGTCTTACGTGTGTGGCGGGCAACGGTAAAATCGGCGATAAGAGCGTGTCGCTTGGCGACAGTTGGTTTGTGCCGGCGGGGTATGGCGAAGTTGCTCTGTCGGGGGATATGCAGCTGATTGTGGCGCAGGTGCGCAAATATTACGTGGGTATCGACCTTGGCGGGACCTTTATTAAGGGCGGAATCGTGGATGATTTGGGCAATATCGTATACGAGGATAAGACGCCGACCGAGAGCGAAAAGGGCGCGGAAAAAGTGGCGGAAAATATCGCGGCTTTGGCGCAAAAACTCTTGAAAAAGGTCGGGCTTGGCGCGGATGACGTGGAAGGCATCGGCATGGGCGTGCCCGGCATGATTGACAGCAAAAACGGCAACGTTATCTATTCCAATAACTTGGCGTGGAAAGATTTTGATATCGGACCGAGGGTTGCGGAGCTTACGGGTTTGCGTGTAAAAATTGCAAACGATGCCAACGTAGCGGCGCTTGGAGAGGTGAAATTCGGCGTGGCGAAAGGATACGACAGCGCAATTTTGCTGACGCTTGGCACGGGCGTGGGCGGCGGTATCGTCGTGGACGGAAAACTGATAGAGGGCAATAAATCGGCGGGCGCAGAGCTCGGGCATTCCGTTATTGTGGCAAACGGCGAACAATGTACCTGTGGAAGAAAGGGGTGCTTGGAGGCGTACGCTTCGGCGACGGCGATTATCCGCGATACCAAACGCGCTATGCAAGCGGATAAGAACAGTAAAATGTGGGATATTGGCTCGCTGGATAAGGTGACGGGCAAAACGGCGTTTGATTATAAGGACACGGACGAGTCGGCGAAAGCGGTTGTGGACGGGTATATTGCCAACCTTGCTTGCGGTATTACTAATTTTGCCAACATCTTCCGTCCTGAGGTGGTAATTTTGGGCGGTGGCGTATGCGCGCAAGGGGACTCTTTGGTGAAACCTTTGCAGGCGCTTTTGGATAAGGAATTGTTTGCGGGTAAATTGGGACCGCAAGTGCCCATTGTTATTGCGCAGCTTGGGAATTCCGCAGGACTTTTGGGTGGCGCGGCGCTTTTGATGGAGTAAAAATCGGCGCAAGCGGCGTAAGATAAAAATGCGCCGCTTGCGGATATCCCAAAAAGCGTGGAAAACTTTTTGATAAAACTTAAAAAAGCGCGCAAAAACAGTTGACAAATTTTTGAAAAAATTCTATACTATATAAGCACTTTGCCGAGAGGGAAAGTGAAAAATGGAAAAAGCACTGTTAGCTCAACTGGATAGAGCGTCGGTCTACGGAACCGAAGGCTAGGAGTTCGAACCTCTTACGGTGCACCAACCAGACACACGTCCGCTACCTTGGGTTTTAAGGAATGGCGACGTGTGTTTGTGTTTTTAGGGGGAGATTATATGTTAAAATATACAGGTTCGCTTTGTCTGGATGAAGAATATAGGGAAATCTTAAATATTAGCAAAGAATTGGTGGAACTGCTTGAAGGTATTTACGCGCAAAATCTTATTCATAATTCAAAATCCACAATAACTATCAACGATATTAAAATTATAGAAAAATTAAAAACCGTAAAAACGGATGATGAAAGAAATGCAGTAATAAAAGAATATAAACTTTTATATCCACATTATATTAAAAAGTTATTTAATAGACTTTTAGGGGATTTTTGTTTGTATATGTGCGATTCTTTAAAAGCTATTTTTGATTTCAAACCTCAAATAGCTTTTACCTTGGCACGAAAACCTTTAATTGATGATGTTTTTTATCTACAATATTTATATAAAAAACCAAATGATTGCATAGATTTAGTTTTTTCAGACAATCCAAGCGAAAAAGATACAGGTATAAAAAGGAATAGAGAGATTGACAAACAATTAAGTCAAGAAATAACCCAAGAATTAGGATATGAAAATGATATAATATATGATTTACGAAAATCGGATAGTGTTTATAGTATAAAACACAATTGCGATAAATCCTTGCATATAGCAACTTCGAAATCGGCAATTGAGAAAACTGTTCAAGGTGAACTAAATTTTGTATTTATGCATGATGAGGAAATAAAGCATTATATAGAGCTCTATCTCAATGCAATCCCCATCGTGCTTTTCTATGTTGTTGAACTGGTTCTAAAAATAAATGAACAACTTTTTGAAAAAATAGATAGCGCACAAAAAGTATTGAAAAAACTACAAGAAACATTTGTAGAGTTGCTTGGTGAATAAAAGAAACGGCATGGTAGTTTTTCTATCACGCCGTTCATATTATTAAAAGCCATTATAACCGCTAAAGCCAAGCATATATGTTGCCATCGCAATAGCCAAATATACGCATATTGGACGGAAGAAAACAAACCTACAGACTTTACTTATACTGGAACAACTGCATACTCGATTACGGGTTATACAGGAACCTCAACAACAGCATGGATACCGACTTATATTGGCGGTGTTCCGGTGACAACAGTATCTGTATCTACATTCAAAAACAAAACCGATCTTGTCAAGATTGTTGTACCAGATACGGTGACAAAACTGGAAACAGCAATGTTTGAAGGTTGCACCAATCTTGCAGAATTGGTCGTGCCTTTTGTGAATAATAGCGCAACAGACACTGATTATTTCAGCAAGTTATTTAAAAATGCAAATGACAACTATTATGTTCCTTCTTCTTTGACAAAGGTAACCATTACAAATCAGACGATTATACCGAACTATGCATTCTATAACTGCAAGTACATTGAAGAAATCAATATTCCTACAAGCACAACAAGCATTGGTACTTATGCTTTTGATGGATGTTCGGCGCTTCTTCGTCTTAATAGTACCGTTGATGGTGTGTTCAATGTTCCGGAATCTGTAACGGAAATTAAGAGCTACGCATTCACTAATTGTTTGCTTGCTGAAACCATCAACCTCGGTGATGCCGTTACTGCTATCCGTACTTATGCTTTCTCAGGATGCAAATCGCTTACAGCTTTTACAATTCCGACAACAGTAGAAATAATAGAAAGTTACGCTTTCAATGGATGCATTTCAATAATGAAAATTAACAGCACCGTTGATGGAGAATTAAACATTCCAACAAGCGTAAAGACTATTGGATCTTATGCGTTCAAAGGATTGGCAGGCATAACGAAAGTAACTATTCCTAACAATGTAACAAGTTTGGGAACTGCGATGTTTGATGGTTGCACTTGCATAGAAGAAGTGACATTGCCGTTTGTAAATAACAGCGCAACAGACACTGATTATTTCAGCAAGCTGTTTAAAGATGCAAATGACAATTCGTATATTCCTTCTTCTTTGACAAAGGTAACCATTACGAATCAGACGATTATCCCGAACTATGCATTCCATAACTGCAAGTACATTGAAGAAATCAATATTCCTACAAGCACAACAAGCATTGGTACTTATGCTTTTGATGGATGTTCGGCGCTTCTTCGTCTTAATAGTACCGTTGATGGTGTGTTCAATGTTCCGGAATCTGTAACGGAAATTAAGAGCTACGCATTCACTAATTGTTTGCTTGCTGAAACCATCAACCTCGGTGATGCCGTTACTGCTATCCGTACTTATGCTTTCTCAGGATGCAAATCGCTTACAGCTTTTACAATTCCGACAACAGTAGAAATAATAGAAAGTTACGCTTTCAATGGATGCATTTCAATAATGAAAATTAACAGCACCGTTGATGGAGAATTAAACATTCCAACAAGCGTAAAGACTATTGGATCTTATGCGTTCAAAGGATTGGCAGGCATAACGAAAGTAACTATTCCTAACAATGTAACAAGTTTGGGAACTGCGATGTTTGATGGTTGCACTTGCATAGAAGAAGTGACATTGCCGTTTGTAAATAACAGCGCAACAGACACTGATTATTTCAGCAAGCTGTTTAAAGATGCAAATGACAATTCGTATATTCCTTCTTCTTTGACAAAGGTAACCATTACGAATCAGACGATTATCCCGAACTATGCATTCCATAACTGCAAGTACATTGAAGAAATCAATATTCCTACAAGCACAACAAGCATTGGTACTTATGCTTTTGATGGATGTTCGGCGCTTCTTCGTCTTAATAGTACCGTTGATGGTGTGTTCAATGTTCCGGAATCTGTAACGGAAATTAAGACATACACCTTCTACAATTGTTCGTTAGCCGAAGTTGTGAACGTTGGGGAGTCGATTATTAATATCAAGGATTATGCATTTGCGAAATGTGCTTCAATTAAAAAGTTCAACAGCAGTACCGAAGGCGAGTTTATTCTCCCCGAAAGTGTAAGAGTTATTAGTCCTCACGCATTTGAAGGATTAACGTCTATAACCAAGGTTGTTATCCCCGATTCTGTATCAGCAATCAATAATGATGCATTTAAGGGATGTAACTCGATAGCTGAAATAACTCTTCCTTTCATAGGACAAAAGAAGGGATTATCAACTGGAACTTCTGCGGTGTTTGGATACATATTCGGTTATAATACTGGTTCTATTTACAATCATCCAAGCGAAAACTATGATATTCCAAATTCCATTAAAGTGGTAACAATAACGGCACAAACCGTTATTCCCGAATATGCATTTAGAAACTGCAGTTTTATTGAAACTATTATACTTCCTTCTACTGTAACAAGCGTTGGAACGAACTCGTTCTATGGTTGCACCGCAAGCGTATCTTATACATATTCCGCAACAACCTCTATTTGGAACGGAACAGATATAAGCACCTCCTTCATTGGAAGCGGAACTGAAGCTGATCCGTACCAAATCAACAACGCAGCGGATCTTGCTTACCTTGCAAACTCTGTTAATGCTGGTGAAAGTTATGAAGGTAAATATTTCATTCTAAATACTAACATCAACCTTAACACAAAGAGTTGGACTCCCATTGGAACGAAAAACAAGGCTTTTGCAGGAATATTTGACGGAAACAACAAAAAGATTTACAATCTGTCTGTAACCATGGATACGGCATACAATAAAGAAATCTGCGACCTTTTGAAAGAACTTAATAAATAACCATATATTATAATTATGGATAGAAAGCCGAAAGGAGTAAGATTCGGTTTAGAGTTTTTGCAAAGCACGTAAATTTCCTTAGGGGCATATATTGTATGAGGAGTATTTACACTCCTCATCAATAGGAGGAAATATTATGTACTGTAATCAAAATGAAAATGCCTACGGCAACTTCGGTTGTTGCAGTTCCACGGCGAACGGCGTTTATATCAATCCAATTCCCCGCTATATCGCTGGTCCGATTGGTCCCCAAGGTCCCGCAGGCCCCGCTGGTCCCGCTGGTCCGCAAGGCGAACAAGGCATTCAAGGTATCCAAGGCGAAGTAGGTCCCGCAGGCCCCGCTGGTCCCGCTGGTCCGCAAGGCGAACAAGGTATCCAAGGCGAAGTAGGTCCCGCCGGTCCCGCCGGTCCCCAAGGTCCGCAAGGCGAACAAGGTATTCAAGGCATCCAAGGGGAAGTAGGTCCCGCAGGTCCCGCTGGTCCGCAAGGCGAAGTAGGTCCCGCCGGTCCCCAAGGTCCGCAGGGTGAAGTTGGCCCCGCAGGTCCCCAAGGCGAGCCAGGGGTGGTGACTCCCGCGGCGGCGGTAGCAGACGCGGTGGCTACGGACGCAACGCCAACGAGCAACGCCGAAAAAATTAACGAAATTTTGGCGGCGCTCCGCGCGGCAGGTTTAATGGAAGGCTAAGCAAATAAAAGTCTAACGCATTGAAACCAAAAAAACGAAAACAAAAAACCGAAGTCCAAAAGACTTCGGTTTTTCCTTTTAATGTAGACTTACTCGCCTTTGAAGGGGAGAAGCGCGGTAATTCTTGCACGTTTGATAGCCGTTGCAAGGATTCTCTGGTGCGCAGCGCACGTACCGCTCATTCTGCGGGGCAAAATTTTGCCGCCTTCCGTGATGAATTTCTTAAGACGGTTCACGTCCTTGTAATCGATTACGTCAAGCTTTTCCTGGCAGAATGCGCAAACCTTTTTGCGGGGCGCTTTCTTGTATGCCTTTTTAACAGGTGCTTTTTCTTCCATGATTTTACTCCTTTAATTATTTAACTTTCTAAGATTTAGAAAGGGATGTCGCTGTCGTCGTCCATCGCCTGCAAAGTAGGTTTCTTCTTGGGCGCGGAGGAGCGAGGCGCGTCGGCAACGTCGTCAAACGAATCGCTTGCTTTCGGGGTCAAGAATTCGCAATCTTGTACGATGATGTCCACAGCGTTACGTTTTACGCCCTGGTTGTCTTCGTAGTTGCGGATTTGAATGCTACCCGTAACAGCAACCTTGTTGCCTTTTTTGGTGTAACGCGCAATCGTTTCTGCCAACCCACGCCAAGCGGTGCAGTCAAAGAAATCAGCCTGTCTTTCGCCTTCGGACGAAGAATAGGGTCTTTGCACAGCGATGCCAAAACGGCACATTGCAACGCCGGAAGGGGTTTCGCGGAGCTCGGGGTCACGCGTTAAGTTTCCGATTAAAAATACTTTGTTCATTCCTTTTCCCTCTTATCTGATTAGTTGAGTTTCGTAATCAAGCGTCTAACGATATCTGCGTCGATGAGCGCGATACGCTTCAGCTCTTCTACGACTTTACCGTCTGCTTCGAACGTCATCAGAACGTAATATGCTTCGTTCTTGAAGTTGATAGGGTAAGCGGTTTTCTTCGTACCCCACTTGTCCGAGCCAGCAACGGAACCACCCATAGACGTAACAACGTTTTCAAACTTTGCAACTTTCGCTTCTTTTGCTTCGTCGCTAAGATCGTTGTTGATCAAATAGAGCATTTCGTATTTAGCCATAATTTTCACCTCCTGGTCTTATTCGGCACGCGGTTGCGTGCAAGGTTATAACGACTATTCGCATAGCCGTGTAGAGATATTATAACCCATTGCAGAAAAATAGTCAAACGTTTTTTTGTCGTTTTTCAAAGAAAAGCGAGTGTTTTTGTAAAAAACCCAACCGCGAGGGTTGGGTTTTTAAAAAGACTTCCGTTGTTAAAGGCTGCCAATAGCATCTAAGAGATACGTCAAGTATTGCGCTACTTCCAATACGTTTAAGGAACCAATCGTTTTATCGTCGAGTTTACCGTCGCCGTTAACATCCTTGATTTCATAATCGTCCCCAAGGATATCTTTAATGTTGGCGGAAAAATCTGCGAGAACGACGCCACCCTTTTTGATTTGATAGATTAAAGCCGTTTGCAACATATCGTTACCCAGGTGGGGCATCATGTTGTCGTCGTGTAAATCCTGCAAGGTTGCCTGCTCGATATTGTTGTGCATATTCTCAATCATTGCGTTCATATCCGAAATCTTATAATCTTCGGGTTTAGGATCATCGCTGGGATTGGTGTCGGGGGTGTCGGGATTGTACTTCAACAAGTACTTCCACGTGCCCGTAATGCTCCCTGCATTTAAGCCGAACATATCTACGATGGTGATGTTGTTGATATCGTCCGCCAACGTTACAAGGGTAGAGTTCTTCACGTGTTTGAGATAGAAATCGTCGTCGCTGATTTCCATGATTTCAAAAAGGTGAAGCCCGTTAATCTTATCTTGGTTGATTTCATTGATTTTCCAGCTACTCATCTTCTTTAAGATGCCCGATGCGTCGTCGGGGATTTCGATAACTTGATAGAGATACAAATTGCCAATTTTGTTTTTCAGTAAGGTAGCGTCTTGCAATTCCAAAAGGGAGAGATCTTTAATCTGCAACAAGATGGGGTCGGTAACGGAATCGTCAAGCCCCAACGCATTCTCTAACGTGATATCGTTGATAAAAGATTTGTTGATATCGCCGAGTGTCGTGCCATTGTTCTTCATATAGATGAACAAGGGGTGCGCCGTATCGTCGATGAACAAAACGTCGCCGATTTTCAACTTTTTAATGTTTGTTTCATTGAGGTCGCCAATCGTCCAAGGGTTGCCAGCGTCATCCGTTCCATTTGCAAGCGCCCCAATCAAACCGCCGCTGCTTGCGTCCAAAAGGCTGGAAAGCTTAATCGATTTGATTTTTTCTTCGCTGATTTCGCCGATGGACCATTCGCCCATATCCGCAAGGACACCCGTCGTGCCTAAGTCGATGACGTCTTTGAGTTTCAAAGAATTAATCTTTTCCTGTTTGCCCAAATCTGCAATCGTCCAATTCTGAATCGACGCCAAAAGCTTGGGAGAGGTGGCCGTAACCTGGAAGACGTCGCCGACTCTCAAATCGTTGACGATACCCGTCAAATCGCCGTCGCGGAGCGTACCAAAAGTACGTTCGCCGTAAACGTCGTTGGGGTCGGACGTTTCTTCGTTGGGAAGCCACTCAATATACGGCGTTCCGTTATTATACAAAATTTCGTAATGCTTACCCTTCGTGCCGTAAATCAACGAAACGGTAAGGGGATCTTCGTTGGGATCAAAGACGTCCACGCTGAACAGCGAGGAGAGGGGAATATCTGCAAAAATGCTTTCGATATTACCCGAGTTCAATAAGGTTGCAAGAGTCGTAAAGGTTGCGCCGTTAACGGGAACAACGTTGCCGTCTACGTCGTAATCAAAGTCGGTGCCGTACGTGCCGTACGCAAGGGCTACGAGTAACGCGTCGCTATTTTCCACGTCTTCTCTGGTCGTAATGCCGAGGAGAGAGCCGAGCTGGATCCCTTCGAGCATTGCGTCGGGCTGTTCTAACAACGAGCCGAGGGTAGTGAACTCTCTGCCGCCGTCCTTTTGGATAATCACGCCGTTTGCATCGTAGACGAAGTCAACGTTATAAGCGCCGTACGCGAGCGCAACGAGCATCGCATTGCCTTCCGCCTCCGCGTCCGTTCTGGTCGTGATACCGAGCAACGTGCCGAGCTGTACGTCGTTGAGTACTTCTTCGGGAGAAGTCATCAAACTGTTGAGCGTGGTAAACGAGCTGTCGCCGAGGGGAACTACTTTGCCGTTTTCAAAGGTATAATCGACGCCGTACGTGCCGTACGCCAATGCGGTGAGCATTTTGTTATCTTCCGACGTGGCGTTTTCTTCCAAATGTACGCCGAGCAAAATACCGAGCTCCAATTTGCCAATCATTTCCAAAGGATCGCCGCCGTCCATGAAAGAACCGAGCAAGAGAGCGGATTGTTTTATCGGTTGCATAATGCCGTCCTGCATAGTAACGGCGGTAAAGGAGTTAAGGGTTCTTAAAACACCGCTCTGTAATTGGTGAATCAGCTCGCCATCGGGGGAGTACAGGGCGAACGTTTCGCTTTCGCCGCTGATATAATTTTCGTTTTCCGCCGTCCAAACGTCGCCGTTTTGCGTGTAAACCGTTCCGTCGATACATACGAACTGGTTCAGCGTGTTGTCGTAGGTGTAGGTCAAGGGCAACATTTCAACTTTGAGTATTCCGTCTTCTTCGTATTCTACGTAGTTGATACCTTCTCTACCGAAAAAGAGGTTTTTCAAAATCGCGCCCGAGCTGGGGTCGTCAAAGATTTCAGGGCTGACGGAAAGCAACAATTCGCCGAGCGAAAGCTCTTTGACTTCGTCCATTAAAAGACCAGAAAATTGGTTTAAGGGGGTGGTCATCAGGGCTTCTTTTTCGAGGATAATGCTCTTATCTTTTGCCGAAGCAACCAAATCGTCTACCGTTTTTTCGATTTTGGGCGAAATCGTGGCAAGGTCCGCAAAGGTGAGTTGGCTACCCTTACCTGCAATAGCCGAAATTTCGCCGATTGCGTCCGTCAGTTTCATATTGCTGTAACGTACGTCCAAAATACCGGGGTTTTCCGGCCCGTAACCGAACAGCGTCTGATACAGCCCCGAATCGGACATATTGTCTATGGTGGTTACCGTTTTACCCAAGGGGCGGTTTACAAAGACGAATATGGTAGCCGCAATTACCACGGGCATAACGAGGAAACCTATCAAAGCGCCGAGTAAAACGTAAGGCCAACGTCTGTGCTTTTTCAACGCGAAACGGCGTTGTTTCTTTTTGGGTAAATAGTCATACTCAATATAGGTATCTGCCATAATGTATGTATACTCCTTCTATTGATTTTTTTTATTTATTATATTTTTGTATTTACATTATATACTATAAACGCTACGATTGCAAGTGTTTTTAGGAAAAAGAAAGGGCGAGTTGAAAATTACGCCCTTAAAAAATGCACGCAGAAGTCGTTTTATGTAGAAAAACGTAGGCGTTGGGAAAAAGTTGCTAAAAACAGTGCCCTTACCGTCGGGTTTTAATTAAAACAGAGGAATGGTCGCCAAATAAATGACGTCATCGCGGTTCGCTGCGTCAGCCTCTGCTAACACGAACGCTTTTTTATGGATAATACCGCCTGCCTTTTCGACAAGGGATTCCAAACCCGACAAGGACGCGCCCGTAGAAACTACGTCGTCCACGATACCTACTTTTTTGCCTTTCAGAAGGTCAACGTCGTGTTTGGACAGGTACATTTTTTGTTCTTTGCCCGTGGTAATGGACGATTCAATTACAATTTCAATGCCGTCCTGCATATACAGTTTTTTGCTCTTGCGGGCCACTGCGTAGTAGCGTTGTCCGAGCTCTCGTGCTACGCAATGGGTAAGCTGTAAGCCTTTGGATTCCGCCGTAATTAAAACGTCGCAATCGGCAAGCTCTTTCGCGAGTTCCTTTCCGCAATGCTCGGTAAGCGCGCTGTCGCCGTGCAGATTAAAAAAGGCGATAGAGATACCGCTGGGTAAGGGCAAAATGGGCAAATGCGCTTCAAAACCTCTGATATTAACCGTATGAAATTCCATAATGCAACTCCTTTTTAGACGTTTATATGCGTCTGTATGAATAGTATAACACTTTTCAACGGAAAAGTAAATACATTTTAGGAAATTTTGTTGGGATTTACAGGCGGAAAATTGCGGTAGGGGTTGACTTTTTCTTGCGGTTGGGGTATAATATTTTTACCGAAATTTTTCTTGGGAAACGCGGAGGGAACTCGCTTGAACGAAATTACCGCAATCACGCCGCAAATCAAAGACAAAACCCGTTGTAACGTGTACGTGGACGGGCGGTTTTGTTGTGGGTTGACGTTGGAGGCGACGGTAAAAAACCGTCTGAAAGTGGGCGTGATTGTCACCGAAGAACGATTGGCGGAAATACAGCTGGAAAGTGAAAAGAATACGGCGTTTGACAAGGCGCTCGCGCATATATCCGCCACGCGGAAAACGGAAAAACAGGTGCGTTCCTTTTTGAGCGGTAAGGGGTATTTGCCCGCCGTGGTCGATTACGCGGTAGAAAAACTCCGTTCGTATAATTTTTTGAACGACGGAGAGTATGCCGAGGCGTACGTGGAGAGCGTGGCAAAACGCAAGGGCGGACGGCTGATTCGCATGGAGCTTCGGGGTAAAGGGATTGCCGAGGACGAAATTGACGCGGCGCTGGATACGTTAGATGGCGAAACGGAGCTTGCCGCGGCAACGGCGATTTTACAAAAATATATGCGCGGTAAGGTTTGCGATCAGGTCACCTTACAAAAGGCGTACCGCCATTTGATGGGCAAGGGCTTTGATTACGAAACGGCGAAAGCGGCGTTGGCTACGCTTGGGGAGTTGGACGAGGACTGATGAACGGCGAAAAGGGGATAAAGAGAATACGTTTTGAAACGATTTCGTCAACGAACGAGTACGCCAAAGAGCTGCGCGCGCTGGGAGAAGACGTCGTGATTACGGCGGATATGCAGACGGGCGGTCGGGGCACGAAAGGCAGGTCGTTTTCGTCGGACGTGGGGGGCGTGTACGTAACGAAGCTCACTTTTTATAAGGATTTTCCTGCGCGCGAGGCGTTTAAAATCATGGCTGGCGCGGCGGTTGCTGTGTGTGAAACGTTGGAATTTTACGGGCTTTGCCCCGTGATAAAATGGGTGAACGATATCTACGTTGATGACAAAAAGATTTGCGGGATTTTGATTGAAAACGTCTTTTCGGGAAATGCCGTTTCGTCCTCGATTGTGGGAATCGGATTAAACGTGAGCAACGTCTTGCCCAAGGAATTGGACGGCATTGCAACGACTATGGCGCAAAAAATGAAAAATCCGCCTCCCGTTGCAGAGGTTCGAGAGCGATTGATAGAGTATTTATCACAGCCTAAGGGCGTGGACGAATACCTGGCGAGAATCGGTTATATGGGTAGGCAAGTCACGGTGGTTTTCGGCGAAGAACGCCTCCCCGCCACCCTACTTTCGGTGGATAACGAGGGGGGACTTTGGGTGGAAATCGACGGCGAAAAACGGCGATTTACGGCAGCGGAGATTTCGCTGCAATTATAAGAAAACAAAAAGGAGGGCGTATGTACGTACTGACGAACAAACAAATGCGAAATGCGGACGAGTATACGATAAAACGGCTCGGTACGCCCTCGTTGGGGTTGATGGAACGCGCGGGGCATGCCCTTGCGGACGAGGCGGAGCGTCTTGCGCCGACAGGAAAAATTCTCTGCGTTTGCGGCGGCGGTAATAACGGCGGGGACGGTTTCGTTTGCGCGCGCCTTTTAAAAGGGCGGGGACGTGTCGTGACGACGGTATGTTTTGCGGATAAATATTCGGGCGATTGCCTTGTGAATAAGGAAAAATGGCTGGCTTGCGGCGGTGAGAATTTTACCGATTTTTCTTGCGTGGAAGGGTGTTCGATAGTTGTCGATTGTCTGTTTGGTACGGGCTTTCACGGCTCGGTAGACGGCGAAAACGCAAGGGCGGTTTCGTGGATGAACAAACAAAAAAGAGCGGGCGTAAAAATTCTGTCCGCAGATATTTCGTCGGGGCTTTGCGGGGATAACGGCTTGGCGAAAGGCGAGGCGGTCTGCGCGGACGTTACGCTGTGCATTGGCGAAATCAAGGCGGGTGTTTTGTTGGCGGACGGGCTCGATTTTTCGGGCGAAGTCAAACGCGTGGATATTGGTATCGTCTTGCCTGAAAAGAGATACGCGGAAAGCGTAGACACAGACGAGGCAAAATCCTTGTTGCCGATACGGAAACGCAACTCGCATAAAGGTAGCTTTGGGCGCGTGGCAATCGTTGCGGGGAGCGCGGAATACACGGGCGCGGCGTATCTGTCCGCAACGGCGGCTGCTTGTTTGCGCTCGGGCGCAGGATACGTCACGTTATTTTTACCCCAAGAGATTCTGCTCTATTACGTTTTGAAAACGCCCGAAATACTTCTAAAAAGTACAAACGAGGGGGGACGGTACGCGTTCAGCGAAGAAAACGCGCAAACGTTGCTCTCGTACGACGCCGTTGCGTTCGGTATGGGTATGGGTTGCTCGGCGGACGTGGCAGAGGGGGCGGCGTATTTGCTCGGTCACTTTCAAGGAAGACTGATTTTGGATGCGGACGGCTTGAACAGTCTTGCTCGGTATAAAAAAGATGATTTTGCCGAGCTTTTTGATAATAAAAAATGCGACGTAGTTCTTACGCCGCACGTAAAAGAGTTTTCTCGTTTATCGGGAAAAGAAGTTGCAGAAATTATAGAAGAGGGCTTGACGGCGCCTTGCGAGTTCGCTGCGAAATACGCCGTAAACGTGCTGTTGAAAAACGCGTCCAGTATCGTGACGGACGGACAACGCATCGCAATCAATACGACGGGCAATTCTGGACTTGCCAAAGGCGGTAGCGGCGACGTACTGTCGGGGGTAATAGCGGGACTTTGCGCGCAGGGCGTTTCGGCGTTTGACGGGGCGCGTTTGGGCGCGTATCTCGTTGGAAAAGCGGCGGAGTTTGCCGTACAAACGATAGGGGAATATTCGCTGACGGCGACGGACGTGGTCGCAAACCTTGGAAAGGCGTTTCTTTCCCTTGTAGATTAAACCTCTGTCTTTCCGAAAATCCTTACGAAGACGGCGAGCAATAATAGCGTTGCGCTCATCAATACGTAATAATAGAAAAAGGGTGTTAGGGCGGAAACGAGTAAAATCAAGATTGCGCTGATTAAAAAACGCTTGGAATTGCGCTTGGAGAACCAAAGTGTAAGGCGGCGTTTTTTGGCGCTTGGCGTATCGCCGAGATAATTTTTAGGCAAGGCGTCGGCGTTTTTTAAGGATACGTATACCTCCTCGCCTGTTTTTACTTGAATTCGCAGGCGTTGGCATAAGGCGCGCGCAGGCTCTTCGATGCTTCCGCAAAGCAAAATCTTTTCCTTGCTCGTTTTCAGCCTTGCGTATTTAGAAACGTCGTCGGCGTTGACAGGAATAAGCTTAAAATGTAAAAAGTAGAGCTGGTTTTTGTTTTGTAAGCGGAGCAAGGCAAAGCGTTGCAGAGGGGTGTCTTTGCTTAAAGCCGAACGGAAAAATTCCGTTTTTGCGCTGTCGCTGAGCAACGCCAGATGCAACAATAATTTTTGTTTTGCTTGCTCGTCCGAGCGTTTTAACAGCAGGTTTTTGCGTTTGGAGTGCAGATATGCGCCGACGGATGCCATAATCAATCCGCCGCAGAGGACGGCTAAAAACAGCGCGCCCCAAAATCCGACGTCTAAAAAACGGAAAAGGCAGAGGGCAAGCAAAGTCGCTACAAAAAAGGTGAAAATGAGGTCGGAAATAAAAGCAAATCGTTTCATATTTGTATTTTTGCCGAAAAAATCTGCCTTTAAACCTTGAAAAACGGAAAAATATGTAGTATAATGTCTTTGGGTAAACAAGATGGAAAAGATAGCGATTTTTGGCGGATCGTTCGATCCGGTGCATACGGAGCACGTGCGTTTGGTGGAAGCGGCAATCGAAGGGCTTGGCTTGGACAAGCTCGTGGTTATGCCTGCCTTTGCGCCCCCCCATAAGCCGGGTAAAGAGCTCGCGCCCGATTGCGACCGGTTGGAGCTTTGCCGTATTGCCTTTTCACATTTGGACAAAGTGGAAGTGAGCGACTACGAAATTGCGCAACGGGGTACGAGTTATACCTATCTTACCTGTCGGCATTTCCGCTCTCTGTATCCAAACGCCCAACTTTTTTGGTTGGTTGGGACGGATATGCTGCGTGATTTTCCGACGTGGAAATATCCAGAGGATATTTTGAGCAACGTAACGCTCGGGGTTTGCGCCCGTGACGAAAAAGACGGTTGGCAAAAGCGCGAACAAGCCGAGTTTGAACAGCGGTTTGGTAAAACGTTTGCGGTTATAAACTATAACGGCGCGCCCGTATCCTCTACGCAGGTACGCTTGTTGCTTGCCGCGGGCTTGCCCACGGAAGGGCTAATTCCTCAAAAGGTGGCAGAGCATATCGCAACGAAAGAGTTATATGCTATTCCGTTTGCGCCTAAGGCGCTTGCGTTGGAAAAGGCGGAACGTGCGGCGCACAGCGTACGTGTGGCTCGCTTGGCGTTGGAACGGGCGAAGGGACTGCGTCTTTCGGAAAGGGCGGTTTTGACGGCGGCGTTATTCCACGATTGCGCAAAAAATTTGCCCGAAAATTCCCCCTATTTAGAGGGCTTTGCGCCCCTTGCGGAGTGGGGCGATATTCCGCCTGCGGTGTTGCATCAATATCAAGGCGCGTACGTGGCGGAAAAGCAATTTGGCGTTTGCGACGAGGACGTGTTGAACGCCATACGCTATCATACGAGCGCAAGAGTGGGTATGAGCGAATTGGAAAAGCTCATCTTCCTTGCAGATATGTTGGAAGAAGAACGTCGCTATACGGGTGTGGACGAACTGCGCGCGCTGTTTTGGGATAAGGACGGATTGGACAAATGCCTTGCCGAGGCGTTGTATCAGACGTTGCTGTTTTTAGAGAGCAAAGGCGGCGAGATTTATCCGCTCACCCGCGCCGCGTATGAATTTTATAAAGATAAAAGATAATATTGTATAGGAAGGAAAAGACTATGTCGGAAATCACCAGTAAAACGTTGGCAATCGAAGTGTGTAAAGCGCTCGCGGATAAGCTTGGCAAGGACATCGTGGCAATGTACGTGCGCGAAAAGACGGACCTTTGCGATTATTTCGTAATTGCAAGCGGTAGCAACGTACCGCAAATCCGCGCTATGGGCGAGCGTGTGGAAGAGCTTGTGGAAAAGAATTTAGGGCTTGTGCCTACCCGTACGGAAGGGGTGCGCGACGGCAGATGGGCGGTCATTGATTACGGCGACGTCATCGTGCATATTTTCAACGACGAAACCCGCCTTTTCTATCACCTTGAAAGACTGTGGAAGGACGGCGAAAATTTTGCCCGTTTTGATGAAAAGACGGGCGATCTCGTCACCGCGGATTAAAAAAGGGGGTACACGGTACGCAAATACCGCATTTTTCCGCTTGGGCTAAGGTTTTATAACCCTATTGCGCCTTGGCGATTGTCGTGCTATTTAAAACGAAATTCTTTCGGTTCGCCGTAGCTAGGTTTGCTACGGCGACGTTTTTTTTCTACGATATAATAGATAGGCTCGCTTTGGGACGGTTTGTCGTCTTTTTTCGTTTCGGGGGCTTTTTCAATCGGCTCGGGGTTTGTTTTTGCGCTTTTTTCGCGTGGAAATTGTCTATCGCCGACGGCGAGCTTTGTAAGGTGCACGCCTAAAAAACAGAGCGCAAACAGCAAAAGAATACCGCCAAACCCCTGCCATGAGGCGCTGAGGAGAGTGTTGGAAAGGGAAACAAGTAGATTGTGCGCAGATAAACGTTTCATAAACAGCAGTATATCTGCCGTGTCCTATCATAAAATGCAAAAAAAGGGAATAAAGGGGCAAAGTTTGTCGCATAATCAAGCCATGGAAAACAAACAAGAAAACAAACAAGAACTTACGAAAGGGGTGGTTTTGCCGAACGAACACAAGGACGGCGTGGTAATTTCCACCAAGGAAGCGGCGGAATATTGCGAATTTAAAAAACAGAGAAAGCGCGCGGATATCCGCAATGCAATCGTCAAATCGGAAGGGGTTTTGACGAACAACGGCGAAGTGAAAAAGATACTCGAACGCGCAGTAAAACACCGTCAGGCGGCGGTGCGTATGACGCCTGCTATGCTCGAATACGTCCGTCCATGGGTGGTGACGAGCGGCGTTAAGGTCGATTGCTTAATCGGCGGTAACGGCGACACCTTATCCAAGGTCAAAGTATACGAGGCGAAATGCGCGCTGAAAATGAAGGCGAGGGAATTGACGGTGACGATTTCTCCGTCCATGCTGGCGGATTGCCGTTTCGCGGGGATACGCAAGGAACTGAAACGTTTGCGCCGTGTGGCGGGTAAGTCCGTTTTGAAAGCGCGGATAGAGAAACGCTGTTCGCCCGAGCGGTTGGCGAGTATGGAAAAAATTTGTTCGGACGTGGGCGTGGATTATCTGTCCATACCCTATTACGACGGGTGCGAGCGGGCGAAAATGGGCTTGGCTGGAAACTGTCGCTTGGAAGTGTTCGGTGTGGACAGTTTGCCCGTGTATCAAAGATTGGTGGCGTCGGGGGTGGCGCGGATTGTCACCGAACGGGTAGAAGAAATTCAAGCGGAATGGCTGAAAGAAGTGGAACAGATAACCTTTCCGAAACTGTTGGCGCAGGCAAGGCGCGAGGAGGAAAAAACGCAACCGCCCGCCGTGGTTGACGCTCTGAAAAACACGTGTGAAAACGTGATAAAAACGGAGCAACCGAAAGAAGAAAGCAAGCGGACGGAGGGCATAACGGCGAAAGAACCTATGGCGCAAAAGGAAGAGGTCAAAGAAGAGAAGAAGACGGACGAGAGGACGTTGCGGGAAAAAGAAAACGATTATCAATGCCGTTTGGAAGGGAAGGAATTGAAATTTTTATAAGGATAGCGGATATAGGGCGGTACGTAGGGTTGCGTACCGCCCCATTTTTTCATAAAAAGGCGGGGGACGGGTGTGAACGAAAGGCATAAACACGCTTGTTTGGGCATAGGATAACGGTATGAAAAAACTGTTTTTTGCATGTGTATTCGGGGTGGTTTTGATGTTTGTTTCGGCGGTGGGCTTGTGCGCGCAGGCGCTCGCTTTACCGCAGGCGGTCGGCGCGTTTGACGACGGGGGGATGCGGATTGTCGTGGACGCGGGGCACGGCGGTGTGGACGGCGGTGTGAGTGGAATAGATACGGGGGTAAAGGAAAGCGACGTCAACTTGGCAATTTCCTATTGTGTAAAGGAAAAATTGGAAGAATTGGGGTTTGACGTCACGATGACGAGAAAGACGGAAGGGGGCTTGTACGGAGCGCCGACAAAGGGTTTTAAACGGCGGGATATGGAGCAACGGCGGGAAATTATCGAAAGGACGGCTCCCGTTTTGGTGCTTTCCATACACCAAAATTTTTATTCTTCTCGCGCCGTTCGAGGCGGGCAAGTCTTTTACAACGCCGGCAATCAAAAAAGCGCCATTTTGGGTAAAACCCTACAGACGTATCTTAACGAACTCTATAAAACGGCGGGGGCAAAGGCGCGCGAAGCCAAGGCGGGGGAGTATTTTATGTTGCAATGTACCCCCTACCCGACCGTAATTGTGGAGTGCGGTTTTTTATCCAACGGCGCGGATGAAAAATTGCTTTGCTCGGATGGGTGGAAAAATCGTTTGGCGGAGCAAATCGGCGCGGGGGTGTTGGCGTACTTATCCGAAAATCTCGCCTAATAAGGGCGCATTTTTCAAGGCGCCGAGCCAACTTCCGTTTCCGCATAGCGGAAAGATATACGCAAACGCGTGAAAAATGTTGCCGAAACGCTTGTATTTTTCTTCGGGATATGGTATAATAAGTCGATTAGAAAAAACGGCGGGAAGAATATGCTGACAAATAGAGCGGTTTTAACGAAAACGGAAGCGGCGCAAATCAGCGCGGTCACTCTTGCGTTTGTGGGGGATACGGTGTATTCTCTGTACGTTCGCGAGCGGTTGACGCTGGAAGTGGGCGGAAAGTCGTCCGACTTGCAAAAATGCGCGGCGCGTATCGTGTCGGCAAAGGGACAAAGTGAGTTTTTGGACAAGCTGTTGCCCCTATTGACGGAAGAGGAAACGGACGTGTTCCGCCGTGCAAAAAACGCAAAAAAGGGCGCGAAGAGCAAGAGCGCGAGCCATTTGGAATACAACCGTTCGACGGGCTTTGAGGCGGTGCTCGGCTATTTGTATCTCATTGGCGAAGAGGGACGGATAAAGGAATTGCTTGCCCACAGCGACAGCTCGGAATATCAAAAGACGGAAACGGCGCAGGCGTTCAAGCCCGTCAAAAGGTAAAGGACAAAGGTATGAAAACGGAAGGAAGAAACGCGGTTATTGAGCTGCTGAAAACGGATAAAAACATTGATAAACTGCTCCTTGAAAAGGGCGCGCAAGGCTCGTTGGGGCTGATTTTTGCGGAGGCGCGCAAGAAGGATATCCGCGTACAATTCGTGGACAAGCGGGTGCTTGATAAAGAGAGCGAAACCAAGCGTCATCAAGGCGTCATTGCGTTTACGACCGACTACGAATATTACGATTTGGACGACATTATCGCGGAAAAGAAGAGCGAAAAGGGCGGTTTTATCGTGCTTTGCGACGGAATCGAGGACGTGCATAACCTCGGCAGTATTATCCGTGTGGCGGAGTGCGCGGGCGCGGACGGCGTGGTAATTCCCAAGGCGGGCAGCGCGTCGGTGACCGAGGCGGTTATCCGCATTTCCGCAGGCGCAGCCGAGCATATGAAGGTCGCCAAGGTATCCAACCTCAACCAAGCGGTGGAAAAATTGCAAAAATCGGGGTATTGGGTATACGCCTTAGAGGCGGGTGGCGAGGATATTTATCAAGAAAAATTCGATGGCAACGTGGCGCTGATCGTCGGCGGCGAGGATAGCGGTGTAAAGCGTTTGACGAAGGAAAAATGCGACAAAATTCTGTCCTTGCCTTTACAAGGCAAAGTCAATTCCCTCAACGCCTCGGTGGCGCTCGGGATTGCGGCGTACGAAGTGGTGCGTAACAGATTATAATTCAAAGGGACAAACGCACGCAAAAGGATAAAAAATGCAAAACGCTTACGAAGAAAAAACGGACGAAAAGCTGGTGGAGCTTTCTAAACTTGGGGACAAGCAAGCGGTAGACGCGTTGATGTTGCGTTATTCGGGGCTTGTCCGTGGGATTGCGCGCGGTTTTTTCTTGGCGGGTGGCGAAACGGAAGATTTGATACAAGAGGGTATGATTGGTCTGTACCATGCGGTGGGCGATTACAAATCGGGCGCAGGTAGCAGCAGTTTTAAAAACTTTGCTCATCTTTGCGTAACAAGGCGTATTATGGACGCGGTAAGAACGGCGGCGAGAAAGAAAAACGCGCCGTTGAACGACGGGCTTAGCACGTACGAATTGGACGTGGCGACGGACACGGCACTCTCCCCCGAGGACGCGATGATTTTGCAGGACGACCGCAGAGAGCTCCGTCAAAAAATGAGCAAAGCTCTGTCCGATTTCGAGTTCAAGGTAATGACGATGTATATGGACGGTATGTCTTGCGCAGAGATATGCGAGGCGACGGGGAAAATTGCGAAAAGCGTGGACAACGCTATTCAGCGTAGCAAGCGTAAATTGCAGGAAGTATTCAAAAAATAATCAACGAAACAAACGAAAAAAACGAACGAAAAAAGGATAAACAGTATGGCACATCTGGCGTTATACCGCATGTTCCGACCGACCGCGCTTAACGACGTGGTCCGCCAAGAGCATATCGTAACGGTGTTAAAAAATCAGATAGAAACGGGCAGAATCGGACACGCTTACCTCTTTTGCGGTCCGCGCGGAACGGGGAAAACGAGTATCGCGAAAATTTTTGCTGCGGCAATTAATTGTATTTCGCCCGTGGACGGTTCGGCGTGCGGAAAATGCGAGGCGTGTAAGGCGCTCAAAGACCCGTCCAATCTCGACATTGCGGAAATCGACGCGGCGTCTAACAACGGTGTGGACGAAATGCGCGACTTGCGCGAAAAGGTGCAATATCCCCCCGTTGCGGGTAAGTACAAAGTATATATCATCGACGAGGTACACATGCTCTCGCCCGGCGCGTTCAACGCCCTGTTAAAGACGTTGGAAGAGCCCCCTGCGCATGCGGTGTTCATTTTAGCGACGACAGAGTCTCAAAAAATTCCCGCAACCATACTTTCGCGGTGTATGCGCTTTGATTTTAAATTGATTCCGCAGGCGGATTTGGAGGCGAGATTGCGCTACGTATTCGACCGCATTGGTAAGACGTACGAGCCCGAGGCGATTGCGGCGATTGCGCGCGCAGGCGCGGGTAGTGTACGCGATATGCTCTCCGTGGCGGATACTTGCGTGTCGTATACGAGCGGTAAATTGACCTACGCAGACGTAACCACGGTGCTGGGTAATGCCGATTTTTCGTCGATTGCAAAACTTTGCGCGGCGGTGCTTAACGGGGATAACGGCGAAGCGTTTGAACGGACGGAATCCTTTCTTGCGGAGGGCAAAAACGAGGGAATGCTCTTAAAGGACGCGCTGAATTTCCTCAACGCCTGCGCGGTGGCGAAAACTTGCCGAGACGGACAGGCTATTTTGGCGTTGCCCGACGCTATGTATGCGGAAGTGGCAAAGATTGCAAAGGTGACGGACGGGCATAGATTGCTCCGCGTGACCGAGATTTTTGCGGAAGTGGAAACCAATTTAAAATATTCCGCATCTCCTCGTATTTTGTTGGAAACGGCGGTATTGAAAGCGAGTATGCCTGCGGTTGATTACGACATAGAGGCGCTTTTGGGGCGCATTGCGACGTTGGAAGAAAAGCTGGCAAACGGCGTAACGGTAAACATAACGGCGACGCCTACGATAAAGGCGGAAGAACCGACGATAAAAGCGGAAAAAACCGTCGTAGCCCCCGCGGTGGAAACCAAAGCGGAGATAGAAGAAGTGGAAGACGTGCCCGAAGGGGTATACGTACCGCCCGACGAGGACGTGCCCCCCGACGAAACGCTGACGGGCGGGTATGCGTATTTTGACCCGTCGGATATTCCGAAAGAGGAAAAACCGAAGATTGCCCCCCAACCCCAAACGGCAAAACCCGTAAGAGTAGCGGTGGCTGGCAACGGCAAAGCGACCTTCGGCGGTTTTTTAAGAAGTCTGCGCAAAATTGCGCGTAGTGGCGTACTGCTTACCCTTTGTATGGATTTGGAGTGTGAATACGAGGGCGATTTGTTCGTGCTCTATACGACGAGTGACACGGTGTTCCGTTCCTTAAAAAAGGAAAACCATTACGCCTTGATTGAGCAAGCGTTGGCAGAGGTTGGCGTTGCGCAGTTCGAGGTGCGACTTCGAGGCAAAAAAGGGGATAACTTTCAGCAGGGCGTAAACGAGATTAAAGAAACGTTCGCTGGCGTGAAGGTGGAAATTAAATAACGAAAAAAAATAAAAAATTACGATAGAAAAAATCGGAGGGAAAAGAAAAATGGCTGGATTTAAAGGCGGTAACAACAACATGCAAAATCTGATGCGTCAGGCGCAGAAAATGCAGGAAGAAATGGAAAAGACGGCAGAGCTTTTGGACGATTGGGAAGTGGTCGGTACGGCGGCTGGCGAAGCGGTGGTCGTGTACATGAACGCAAAGAAAATCATCAACGGTATCGAGTTGGACGAAAGCATTGTTGACCCCACGGACGTGGAAATGTTGGAAGACTTGATTATGGCCGCCATCAACGACGGTTATGCTAAGGCTGACAAAGTCTATGAAGAAAAGATGGGCAAATACGGCGACATGGGCGCGCTTGGGGGTATGATTTAATCGATGGATATTTTTATCGAGCCGATCGGGAAACTCGTCAACGAGTTTTCCAAACTTCCCGGGGTAGGGAAGAAAACGGCGCAACGGTACGCCTATAAAATTATCGATATGCCCGAGGCGGAGGCTCGCGCCTTTGCGGACGCTATTTTGGGTGTAAAACGCAAGGTTAAATATTGCAAAACCTGTGGCAATTTTACCGAGGAGGAAACCTGCGGTATTTGTCGCACGAGAGAGCAAAACGTGATTTGCGTTGTCAAGGAGCCCAAGGACGTTGCGGCGATTGAAAAATTGCACGAGTTTAAGGGCGTATATCACGTTTTACACGGCGTTATCGACCCGTTGTCGGGGATAGGCCCTAACGATATCCGCATACGGGAACTGCTCGCGCGGATTTCGGGCGGCGACGTAAAGGAGGTTATCGTAGCGACGAACCCCGACGTGTCGGGGGACGCCACGGCGATGTATATCGCGAAATTGATTAAACCGTTGGGGGTAGACGTTACCCGTTTGGCGCACGGTATTCCCATCGGTTCGGAAATCGAATACACCGACGACGTAACCTTGGCAAGGGCGTTTGTCGAGCGCAATAAACTTTAAAAAAGGGGAGGAGTTCCTTATGAAAATATCAGTATTAGGTTGTGGGCGTTGGGGCTCGTTTATCGCGTGGTATCTTTGCAATCACGGACACGACGTATATTCTTGGGGACCCGAAGACGATTATTCGTACAAGGTTTTGCGGGATACGGGCAAAAACGAATACGTGGATTTGGACAGCCGTATCCACCTTACGTGTGATTTGAAAGAGGCGATTGAGCACGCGGAAACGATTATCATTTCCATTTCCTCGCAAGGTTTGCGCGGTTTCATGAAACGCATTACGGAATACGACGTTTCGGAAAAGAACTTCGTTTTGTGCATGAAGGGCATCGAAGTATCGACGGGCTGCCGCTTGTCGCAGGTGCTTACCGAAAGCGGTATCGATTCGCAAAAAATTGCGGCGTGGGTTGGACCGGGACATATTCAGGCGTTTACCGCTGGAATTCCCAACTGTATGGTTATCGACTCGGCAAACCCCGAACTCAAAGTGCGTCTTGCCAACGAGTTTAAGAGCGATTTAATCCGCTTTTATTACGGCGAAGATTTGATTGGTACGGAGCTTGGCGCGGCGGCGAAAAACGTTATGGGCATCGTCGCGGGCGTTTTGGACGGTTGCGGATACGTGGCGCTCAAAGGTTCTTTGATGACGCGTGGCGCGCGCGAAGTGGCGCGTTTAATTAAGGCGATGGGCGGTAACGAGCTGTCGGCGTACGGCTTGGCGCATTTGGGGGATTACGAGGCGACGCTGTTTAGCGAGTTTTCGCATAACCGCAAATACGGCGAAATGTTGGTGCAGGACGCGAAGTTTGAAAAGCTGGCGGAAGGCGTAGCGACGGCGGCGGCAATGAAGAAACTCGGCGAACAATACGGTGTAGATTTGCCTATTACCAACGCGGTGTACGAAATTTGTTACGGCCAAAGCGACGAACCCTATCGCGACCGCTGTATGAAGGTGTTGGCAAAACTCTTTGAAAGAGATACAAAATCGGAGTTTTATTCTTAAATCACACAATTTTATAAAGCGTACATAGAAACAGCCTCGGCGCATAACGTCGGGGTTTTTCTTTTGCGAAAAAGAATAAAAAGGCGGAAAAAACGCAAGCTGTTTTTATGGGGAAAATTAAAATTTTTAACGGCGACGGGAAGAGCCGTGACGAGCGGGAAACATGCTTTCCCATAATAGATAAAAATGGACAAACGACGGGGGAGGGTACGCGATGACGGGCAAAAATAAGAAAAATCAAAACGAAAATTATATACGGTACGTGCATTCGTTCGATCCCCCTACGCAGCATTTTAAAAACTGTTTCCGCGCGTTTTTGGTGGGAGGTTTAATTTGTTGCGTCGGGCAATTTTTTCGGGTGATTTTAGAGCAGACGACGTCGCTTAGCGGGGACGAGCTTGCCTCGGCGGTCAGCGTACTCTTGATTTTTATGGGAACGCTATTGACGGGGTTGGGTGTGTACGACCGCATTGGTCGCAATGCAGGCGCGGGTTCGATTGTGCCGATTACGGGCTTTGCCAACAGCGTTTCTTCGCCCGCTATCGAGTTCAAAACGGAAGGCTTGGTATACGGGCTGGCTGCGAAAATGTTCGTCGTGGCAGGACCTATAATCGTGTACGGCGTTTTGGCTGGCGCGGCGGTAGGCGTCGTGTATCTATTTTTATAAAACAAGGGGGGACGGTACGCAAGCAATGCAAACAATACGCTTTAAAAATATGCCAAAAATCGTGGCGACGGGTACGATTGCAGGGCCGAAAGAATGCGCGGGCGTGGTCGGGAAATACGTGGACAAAACGCTCTCGGACGATACCTTTGGCGAGAGTACGTACGAAAAGGCGGAGTGTAAAATGCTCTCGTACGCCATTTCGCAGACAATCGAAAACGCAGGAAAACGCGAAACGGACGTTGACTTACTCGTTTCGGGGGATTTGCTCAACCAAATCATTTCCGCGTCCTTTGCCGCGCGAGATTTTGAAACGCCCTTTTTGGGGGTGTATAGCGCGTGTTCTACGATGACGGAGAGTATGGCGGTAGCGGCGGCGCTCGTCAATGCTGGCTATTATAAAAACGTCGTGGCGGCAACGGGTAGTCACTTCGCCTCGGCAGAGCGACAATACCGCTATCCCTTGGAGCTTGGCAATACCCGCCCCCCGCAATCTCAATGGACGGTGACGGGGGCAGGGGGCGCGTTTATCACGTCTGCCAATGAAGAAAATCGTGTAAAAAACACCCAAAAAAACGCCGAAAAAGATGCCGAAAACGCGCCTGCGATTACCTTTGCGACCTTTGGCAGAGTGGTTGATTTTGGGATTACGGACGTGAACAATATGGGCGCGGCAATGGCGCCTGCGGCGGCGCATACCATTTTGACGCATTTGCGGGAAACGGGGCGGAGCGTGTCCGATTACGACCTGATTTTAACGGGGGATTTGGGGGCGCTCGGCAGTCGGATTTTAAAGGATTTGACGTGGGAAAAGGGGGTAGATATTCAACCCAACCACGTCGATTGCGGAGAGATTGTCTACAACGTTTTGGAAGACGAATTTCAAGGGGGCAGCGGGGCAGGGTGTAGCGCCGTCGTATTCAATGCGTATATATACCAAAAATTGCAAAAAAGAGAGATAAACCGCGTGTTATTTGCGGCGACGGGCGCCCTTCTTTCCACCGTTTCCAGCGCGCAGGGCGAGAGTATCCCTTGTATCTGCCATGCAATCAGTATCGAAAACGTATAAACCGATTTATAACGTCTGCGTCGTTCGCTAAAATGCGAGCGGCGCAGTTTTTGTGTTTAGACTGCGTTTGGTGTAAAAAATGCAATAAAAAAAGAAGAAAAGCTATTGACATAAAGTGGAAAAAAGTATATAATTTTGGTAATACAAAATAATAATTTTGTATATATACTTTCCAATGCTGTCGTGCTATAATAAAGGTGCTATGCAAATGGCGCATACATGCTTTTTTAAGGAAGGGTAAAATTTATGAAAAAAATTGTTATTTTAGGTTGTGAAAATTCGCACGCAAATTCCTTTTTGAAATTTATTCGCGAGGACGAACGTTTTTCCGACGTAGAGGTTGTTGGCGTTTACAGCGATGAAAAAGAGGCGATGCAAAAGGTGGCGACAGAGTTCAACGTGCCGACGATGGAAAACTACGACGACGGCGTGGGGAAGGTGGACGGCGTTGTGATTACAGCCCGTCACGGCGACAATCATTATAAGTACGCAAAGCCCTATATTTCTTCGGGTGTACCGATGTTTATTGATAAGCCGATTACCGTTTCCGAAGAGGACGCTATCGCTTTTGCGAAAGAATTAAAGGCGAACGACGTGCAAATTACGGGCGGGTCGTCCTGCCGTCACGCAACGACGGTGCTTGAACTCAAATCGGACGCCGAAAATAAGGTTGGCGGCGACACGGTCGGCGGGTTTGTGGCTTGTCCGCTCAGTTCCAAAATGGGCTACGGCGGGTTCTATTTCTATTCGGAACATCTCGTAGACGTGGTTGGGGAAATTTTCGGACGCTATCCAAAATCGGTTAAGGCGTATACTTCGGGCGAAAATATCAATTTGGTTTTACGTTATGAAAATTACGACGTCAACGGTTTGTTCGTTGAGGGCGGATTTGGTTGTTATTATGCCTCGCGCGTGGCGAAAGACGGCTCGAAGGGCGGAGCGCTCACGCTTGGTTTGGGAATTTTTATGGCGGAATGGGAAAGCTTTTACAAGCTTTTGCACGGCGGAAAAAGTGAATTTTCGTACGAAGATTTTATCGCGCCGGTATTTGTTTTGAACGCAATCGAGCGTTCGATGCAGAGCGGAAAGGAAGAAGAAATTAAAAAAATACAATTATAAAATTAGGAGTATGTATGCAATACAAGACGATGGGCGTCATGCTGGATATGTCCCGCAACGCCGTTATGAAGGTTTCACAACTTAAAAAGTACATAGACTATCTTGCTGCTATGGGTTTTAACGCGTTGGAACTGTATACGGAGGACACCTTTAAGATAGAGGGCGAGCCGTATTTTGGATATCTTCGCGGTGGGTACACGGCAGACGAAATCAAGGAAGTGGACGCATACGCGGCAAGCAAGGGTATTGAGCTAATCCCCTGTATCCAAACGTTGGCGCATTTTACCAATCCCGCAAAATCTCTTTATTTTAAGGAAAATTTGTTGGATTGCGACGATATTTTGTTGATTGGCGAACCGAAGGTTTACGAATTTTTGGATAAAATCTTCAAAACACTTGCCGAAAACTTCACTTCGCGCAAGGTCAATATCGGTATGGACGAGGCGCATAACGTCGGGCTTGGCAAATACCTCGAAAGGAACGGTTATCGCGACCGTTCGGAAATTCTCGTTGAGCACCTCAACAAGGTATCGGAAATTGCGGAAAAATACGGTTTTACCTGCCATATGTGGAGCGATATGTTCTTCCGCTTAATTACAGGAGGCGAGTATTACATAACGGAAAAGACGAAGGATGTGCACGTTTCCCCTGAAATCATAGCGAAAGTACCCGAAAACGTGGCGCTTACCTATTGGGATTATTACACGACGGAAAAAGAAAAATACGATTTGATGTTTGAAAAACATAAAGAATTCAACCGCGACGTTTGGTTTGCGGGCGGTGCTTGGACTTGGCAGGGGTTTGCTCCCCTTGGCGCTTATTCGCTCAGAAGTATGCGCCCCGCCATGCAAAGCGTATATGAAAACGGCATTGAAAACGTAATGTTTACCGTTTGGGGAGATAACGGCAAGGACTGCTCGTATTTCTCGATATTGCCCACGCTGTACGCAATCCGTCAATTTGCAGACGGCAATTACGACATGGACAAAATCAAGGCGGATATGAAGGCGAAATTCGGTTGGGATTACGACGAGTGGCTCGATTTGGATTTGCCCAACGACTTGCGTAAAAACGGCGTCAAAGACGACAAATGGAATTGCGTATGCAAAATTATGGCGTTTACCGATCCCTTCCTTGGTATGCGCGACGTGGATTATGCGGAATTTGACCGAATTCCGTACGCAAAATACGGCGAAAAAATCGCCTCGCACGTGAAAAACGCAGGAGAGTTTTCCTATATTTTCGATACGCTTGCAAAGCTTTGCGCGTACTTGGAGCACAAGGCGGATTTAGGGATTCGTACCCGCGCTTTGTATCAGGCAAACGATAAAAAGGGTTTGAAAAAGCTTGTCAAGGAATACGGCGAAACGGTAAAGGCTTTGGACGTGTTTGCGGCGGCGCAAAAAGACCTTTGGATGCGTGAAAACAAGGCGTTCGGCTGGGAGGTACAAGAGGTGCGTATCGGCGGTATCCGCGCTCGGTTGCTGACGTGTAAAGACCGTTTGCTCGCATACGTAAATGACGAGATTGATTGTATTGAAGAGTTGGAAGAAAAACTCGTGCACAGTGGGTACGGTTTTGGATATCATCTCTATCACGAAACGTACGGTCCGTCCAATTTGTAAGGGATAAAAAATCACTATTGACAGAACCCCGAAAAGAGGGTATAATAAAAGCAATATAAAAAACTAGGAGAATATGCTATGCAAATGACATTTCGTTGGTACGGCGAAGGTAACGACCGTATTAGTTTGCAGGACATCAAGCAAATTCCCGGCGTCAAGGGCATCGTGTGGGCTCTGCACGATAAAATGCCCGGCGAAATTTGGGAAGAACACGAAATTGCGGCGGTAAAGGCGCAATGCGATAAGTACGGTTTTAATATCGACGTTGTCGAATCGGTAAACGTACACGACGATATCAAAATCGGCTTACCTACCCGCGATTTGTATATCAAAAATTACATACAGACGATTCGCAACCTTGCGAAATTCGGCGTAAAGGTTATCTGCTATAACTTTATGCCTATTTTCGACTGGACGAGAAGTAACCTTTTCCACGAAGTCGGCGACGGCTCGACCGCGCTTTTCTATGAAAAGGGTATGATTCAGGACGATTACAACGCAATGGCGAAATACATTTTGGATTTCACCGAAAAATACAATATGTCCTTCCCCGGTTGGGAACCCGAGCGTATGGCGAAACTCGACCAGCTTTTCAAAGCGTACGAGGGCGTAGACCACGAAAAACTGTGGGCGAATTTGAAATATTTCTTGGAGGCGCTTATGCCCGTCTGCGAAGAAACGGGTATCAAGATGGCAATCCACATGGACGACCCGCCTTGGGATATTTTTGGCTTGCCTAGACTTTTGGTGGACGAGCCGAGTATCGACAGATTTTTGAAGATGGTCGACCACCCTTGCAACTGTCTTACGCTCTGTTCGGGCAGTTTGAACGCAAACCCCGAAAACAACGTGGCGGCAATCGTCAGAAAACATTGCGACCGTATCGCTTTTGCGCATATCCGCAACGTAAAGCATTTTGAAAACGGCGATTTCTCGGAGGCGAGCCACCGCGACTGCGACGGCGACACGGGCATTATCGAAATTGTAAAAGCGTACCACGATTGCGGGTTCGACGGCTATATTCGTCCCGACCACGGCAGACACCTTTGGGGTGAAAAGGCGGGTACGGTACGCCCTGGCTACGGTCTGTACGACCGCGCTTTGGGTATTATGTATATGCTTGGCATTTGGGATATGCTGGACAGATTGGACGGCAAAAATTAAAGAAAGATGAAGACGTATTTGATTGCGGTGGATTTGGAGGGCGTGCACGACGTTTGCGGTATGTCTTACGAAGAATCGCCTATCTACGGAATTCCTAGAACGTCGGACGAATACAAACGGGCGGTTGCCTCGGCAACGGAGGAAATCAACGTTGCCGTAGACGAACTGTTTGCGTGCGGTGCAGGAAAAGTTGTTGTTTGGGATAATCACGGCGGCGGGAAAAATTTGGATTTTGCAAAAATCGATTCGCGCGCAGAGCAATATATTCCCGACAATTTAAAACCGCGTATGGAGTTTATGCCCCGTTTTGCCTTTGACGGCGTGCTGTATATCGGCTATCACTCGCGCGCGGGCTCGCCTCGCGGCGTATTGTCGCATACCTATAACAGCGTTGAGATTCAGTATATCAAAATCAACGGCAAGCAGGTGGGCGAATTTGATATCGACAGCTATATTGCCGCGCATTACGGCGTTCCGTCCGTCTTTGTGGCGAGCGACGACGTTTGTATAGGGCAGGTGTCGGTGTCTAGCCCCGAAACGGAAACGGCTATCACAAAAATCGGCGTTTCCCGTCGGCAGGCGCAATTCCGTGACAAAGACAAAGTCTTTGCCGATATCCGCGCGGGTATAAAACGGGCGGTAACAAAAAAAATGCAGGCGAAAAAGCTCGTTTTTCCGTGTGCATTGGAAATCCGTTCCACAAAGCAAGAACGGGCGGAAAAAAACTACGAAAAGCTGCTTAAAACAATCCCCGTCGAGTGGGGCGAGGACGCGCATACGATACGCGCTACGCTACGCAATATCGACGATTTGCGGTTGTTCTTATTGGTGTTTTAACGTAAAATAAAAAATAAAAACCTGAATAGGAGAAAAGAATATGAACGTACCTTTTAACGTAAATTTGGAAAACAAAGTGGTTGCCATAACAGGCGCAGGCGGTATCATTTGCAGCGAATTTGCCAAGGCTATGGCAGAGTGTGGCGCAAAGGTTGCCCTTCTGGATATCAACTACGACGCGGCAGCCGCGGTTGCGGAAGCGATTGGCGACAACGCGATTGCGATTCGTTGCAACTGCTTGGATAAGGAAAGCATTATCGAGGCGAAAAAATCGATTAACGAGAGCTTTGGCGCGGTAAACTTCTTGATTAACGGCGCAGGCGGTAATAACCCTCGCGCGTCTACGGACAACGAAACGATGACGCCCGATTTGGAAGGGGTAAAAGATTTCTTTGCGCTCGAAGAAAGCGGTTTGAAATTTGTGTTCGACCTCAACATCACGTCGGCGTTCTTGGTAACGCAGGTATTTGCGCCCGATATGATTAAAACGGGGGGCAACATCATCAATATTTCGTCGATGAACGCATACCGTCCCTTGACGAAGATTCCGGCATACTCGGCGGCAAAGGCAGGTATTTCCAACTTTACGCAATGGCTTGCGGTACACTTCGCGCCCTGCAATATCCGTTGCAACGCGATTGCGCCGGGTTTCTTCGTAACCAACCAAAACCGTAGCTTGCTCTTCAACGAGGACGGCTCGCCTACCCCCAGAACGGGTAAGATTTTGGCGGCTACGCCCATGAAGAAGTTTGGCGAAATTTCCGATTTGATCGGTTGCTTGCTGTGGCTTGCGGACGATAACGCCAGCGGTTTTGTAACGGGTACGGTTATTCCCGTAGACGGTGGTTTCTCGGCGTATAGCGGTGTATAAAACGTATAGGATTCCGCCCGTTGTTCCATACTTGGGACAACGGGTAATTTGTATTGAAAGACAATAAGGAAATTTGTATGAAGAAATATATTATCGGTATCGACCTTGGGGGGATGGGCGCAAAGGGCGCGGTATTCTCTTACGAGGGCGAACTGTTGTATAATAGCAAAGTAAAAACTTGTAAAAAAGACGGTTTTGAGGGCACGGTGGAGCTGCTCAACCGTTTCGCCCAAGACCTTGCAAAGGGCGCAGGCGTGGATTATTCCGACGTTGTGGCAATCGGTTTGGGTTCGCCCGGGGTTGTGGACAGTATGCGGGGTATCGTGCTCCGTTGGAGTAATTTCGACTGGGATAACGTGCCTTTGGCGGACAGCCTTTCCAAGCTCGCAAACAAGCCGGTATGTATCGCAAACGACGCCAACGTGGCGGCGCTCGGCGAGGCGAAATTCGGTTCGACTTCGCAATATCAAAGCAGTATTTTGATTACGATCGGTACGGGTGTGGGGAGCGGTATCGTCTTTGACGGAAAGCTGATAGAGGGATTTCGTAGCGCGGGCGCGGAGCTCGGACACGTGACTATACGCGAAGGGGGCTTGCCTTGCGCTTGCGGTAGACGCGGATGCTATGAAAAATACGCATCCACGACGGCGCTTATCCGTCAAACCCGACACGCCATGGTAGAAGATTTAAACAGCTTGCTTTGGGAAGAATCGGGCGGAAAAATCGAAAACGTCGACGGCAGAACGGCGTTTGCCGCGGCTCGGCGCGGGGATAAAACGGCGCAGGCGGTTATCGACCAATTCGTGGGCTATTTGTCGGAAGGCATAGCCGATTTTGTCAATATTTTACGTCCCGAGGCAATCGTTTTGGGTGGCGGTATCGTCGGCGAGGGCGAGGCGTTGTTCGAGCCACTTCGCAAAGCCGTAGACGCAAGAACGTATATCGCCATGGATATCGTACCTTTGAAGATTGTTGGAGCAAAGCTCGGCAATCAAGCGGGGGTGTACGGCGCATATTCGTTGGCAAAGGAACGCCTAGAAAGCGAAAAATGATAAAAAACCGCACAAAAACGATACAAAAGAGTAAAGGGATAGTATTGCCAAGTAAAGGTATTTATGGTATACTAATTGCGTGATATATTATCACGCAAAGAAAGATAGGAATAATAGGCTCATGAAAAAGAACGTATACATTGAAAATTGGCGTTTGGCGTGGTTGCCCAATGCGCAGGTGGTTGGCGAAGGCGTGGTGTTGAAAACGCCCGCGGACGTAGAAAAAGGCGGTTATCAAACGATTTTGGCAAGCGTACCAGGGAATTTTGAACTCGATTTTATGCGCGAGGGCTTGATGGAAGATATCTATTTTGGGGATAACTCTATCAAGGCGCAAAAAAACGAGAATTTACATCTGTATTATTTCACGGAATTTACCTACGAAAAGCAGGAGGGATTCGACGGCTCGCTCTGTTTTGAGGGAGTGGATACGGCGGCGGAAATTTATTTGGACGGGGCTTTGCTCGGCTTTGTCGAGAATATGTTCTGTGAACACAGATTTAGTTTAAAGGACGTGGAAGAGGGCAAGCATACCTTGCTCGTGCATATTTTGCCAGCGGTAATTTACGCGCGACAGTTCGATTTGCCTGCAATGTGCTATGGCTTGAAATACAACCATGACGCCGTACAGATACGCAAAGCAATGTCTATGTTCGGTTGGGATATTATGCCCCGTATCGTATCGGGCGGGCTTTGGAAAAGCGTATCTGTCGAATATTTACCGAAATCTCGCCTTGTCAATCCGTTTACCTTTGTAAAAAGCTTTAACAGCGAAAAGGACGTCTGGATAGAAACGAGCTTTAAAATTGAAACGACGGCAGAATATATGTTCGATTTTTCCGTGGAAGTGACGGGGCGTTGCAAGGACAGTACGTTCAGCAAAAAATACGTGCCGTATACGGCGAACGTTCGTATGCCATTCGGCGTGGAAAATCCCTATCTGTGGTGGCCGAAAAACTACGGCGAGCCGAATTTGTACGATATCGAAATCGTGCTGTATTATAAAGGCGTGGAGGTGGACCGCGTGCAATACCGTACGGGGCTCCGTCACGTATGGCTTAGACGAACCTCGCGTTCGGGGGCAGACGGGGATTTCTGTTTTGTGGTCAACGGCAAAAGAGTGTTCGTGTTGGGGACGAATTGGGTTCCTACCGACGCATTCCCTTCCCGCCATGACGAATATACGCTGCGCGGTATTCAGTTGGCGGACGATATCGGGTGTAATATGATTCGCTGTTGGGGGGGCAACGCGTACCCTAGCGACGTGCTTTACGATTATTGCGACGAACACGGTATTATGGTTTGGCAGGATTTTGCGTTGGCGTGCGGACATTATCCCGACGATAAACGCATTTGCGATTTGGTGCGCGAAGAAGTTAAAGAAGTGGCAATTCGCCTTCGCAACCACCCGTCCCTTACCCTTTGGGCGGGGGATAACGAATGCGATTCTTTCGTTGCGAATTATTGGAAAGACCATAGCGACGAAAATGAGCCTTCGTCCTATCTCAACCCCAATTTGAACGTGTTGACGCGCGACGTGATTTTGCACGAGATTCGCAATCACGACGCAACCCGTCCGTACTTGCCTAGCTCTCCCTATATCGACGAAATTGTGTATAAGTACGGTATGCCCGCAGAAGACCATTTGTGGGGCCCGCGCGACTATTTTAAGGGCGATTATTACGGCACGGCGGAGGCGAATTTTGCGTCCGAAATCGGGTATCACGGCTGTCCGTCCCCGAAATCTTTGGAAAAATATATTTCGGCAGAGCAAATGCCGAAGAATTCCATTTACGATATTTGCGACAAGCCCGATTGGCTGACGCACGCGGCGGGTGTGGAAACGTGCGTAGAAGAAAACCCTTACGCCTATCGTTTGCCGCTCATGATTAGCCAAGTAGAGCGTTTGTTTGGTAATGCGAGCGCGGATTTGGGTGAATTTGCCCGTCAGAGCCAGGTTTCGCAAGCGGAAGCGGTGAAATTTTTCATTGAATATTTCCGTACGACGAAGGGTAGAAGAACGGGGCTTTTGTGGTGGAATATTATCGACGGTTGGCCGCAAATTTCCGACGCGGTGGTCGATTGGTACGGCGTTAAAAAGCTCGCGTACGGTTATATCAAGCGTTCGCAAGCGCCTTTGTGTTTGATGTGCGCGGAGCCGAAAAACGGCGTTTTGCCGTTGATTGCCAGCAACGACACGCAGGAAGATAAGACGGTGGAATATACCGTAGAAAACGTGGTCACGGGCGACAAAGTAGCAGACGGTAGATTTACGGTCGGCGCAAACGGCTTGGTACATATTGCGGATTTGCCCGAACAAAAAGACGGTTTCTATCTGATTCGTTGGACGGACGGAAAGGTAAACGGCGTCAACCATTTCGTCTGCAATATCGGCGATGATTGGACGTGGGAACGCTATGCAGATTGTATGAAAAAAGTCGGTTTCTACGACGAATTCGAGGGCTTTTAATAAACAATAAAGTGGCAATAAAATGCGAGGGGAAATTATGACGCGTATGAAAAAGATATTGATAAAAATGTTCTCGTTTACGACGTGCGTTGCGACACTTGCATTTTCTGCTTGTAAAGGAAAAGAAGCTAATCGTTGGGGCTCTATCCAAGAAGAACAATCCAGCGTTTCTAATGCCCCGTCAGAGGAAGTTTCGGATTCTACCGATTCTGATTTCGTGACGGAGGAAATCGAGTATGCCCTTTCCGACGACGGTACGTATGCAATCGTAATGGGCTACAACGGGACAGAGAAAAAGATTTATATCGACTCTTCCTATGACGGCGTACCCGTTACGGAAATTGCCGATTACGCCTTTTACGGTTATAACGAAATGAGGGAAGTTTTTATACCGAAAAGCGTTCATAAAATCGGATTTTCTGCGTTTGATTCCGATGCGCCGTTAAGTAAAATGACGTTGCCGTTTATCGGCGAAACAAAGGACGGCACGGAAAACGTGCATTTTGGGTATATCTTCGGCGCAAACGATTTTACGGAAAATAAAAATTTTGTACCCAAAACCTTGCAAGAAGTATGGATTAGCGATTGTACGTATATCGGCGATTATGCCTTTCGTGAGTGCGAGAATATCACGCATATTGTTCTTCCCGACACGCTGACGACGGTTGGCTCTGGGACGTTTCATACGTGTAGCAGTTTGTTGAAAATCGTAATTCCGCGCTCTGTGACGAGCTTTGGCAATTACTCGTTTGCGTATTGCTACAATGCAGAGATTTGTTGCGAGGTGGAGAAAAAACCGAGCGGTTGGGACATAATGTGGGACTACGGATATCCCGTAACTTGGGGATACACGGGTGAGAAATAAAATAATTGAACAAAAAAACAGCCGCCACGTTGGATAAAAACGCGACGGCTTTTCGTTTGCGCGGAAACGTATAAAACCAATGAAAATTCCGCAAAATAACCAAAAAGAGGTGGGTTATGTTTCAACCGTATTTGGACGTTTTGTGGCAGTTTTTAAAGGCGTTTTTGGTGGGCGGAAGTATCTGTATGATTGCGCAGATTATTATCAACTATACCGACTTAACGGCGGGCAAAATTTTGGTAATGTTCATGCTTTTTGGCGTGGTATTGCAAGGCTTGGGCGTGTACCAATATCTGGTCGATTTCGCTGGCGCAGGGGCAACCGTGCCTATTTCAGGTTTTGGATATCTACTCGCCAGCGGCGCGATTAAGGGTGCGCAAAAGGGCTTGATTGGGGCGTTGACGGGCGCGCTTTCCGCCGCCAGCGCCGGGATTTCCGCCGCCGTTATTTTTTCCTTTTTAATGGCAATGGTTTTTCGCTCGAAGAGCAAGAAAAACTAAGGGGATAGGTTGCTCCTATTGCCGAAAATATCCGATTGCAAGTAGGTGTCGGGGACCTTGCCTACGATAACGTACTCGCCCACGAGGATTTGCGTGGTGACGGCAAAATTTTTCGTTTTGGAGGGCATAACGATGCTGATATCCGCAATCGCATGGAGATAAATCGAGTGTTTCGTTTGGTTGATACCCACGCTCTCAAAGGTGGAGGAAAAGGCGCAGGAAACGCTACTGACGGGGATAATGCGAAAGTGGATACTCGGTCCTAACCCCGCAAACGCCTCAATGCCCGTCAACGCCCCAAGGGGTACGGGAATCCCGTTTAGACTCAAATTTTTTAAGTTGGATTGAGAGATAGAGGCGGTGTCGCGCGCGATTTTATTGATTTTTAGCGGGTTTGCCTCAAAGGCTACGATATCGCCACTTTCGTTACGCGTAATCGTCACCAAATCCTCGTAGCGCATTTCATCGCTGAGGGTATAATACACGGCGTCGTTGACGGCGACCGTCGTGCAAGCGCGCATGGTCGCTTCGCTGATGGCAATCAGCACCCTTGTCACGTTGCGCTGAAAATATAAAAACAACCCGAAAGCGAGCAAAATCACCAACAGAAAAGTACATAAAATACGGCGTTTGCTAAACAGCTTGCGCTTTCTTTTTTTGCGTTTTTTCTTGCGGAACGTAGGAAGTCCGTAATAGGCGTGGCTCACGGGCGTAACAAACGGCGAATTTCTGCAAGGGTGTTTTCCGTGCCGTTGGCTTGCGTGTGCTCTTGCAGGCGGATAAATAATTCCTTATCCGCAAACGCTGTTTTGACCGCCCCAGATAATCGGTGTAGGTTTTCCTGGGCAAGAACGCGACAGAGCCCTTTTTTGCGAAAATATTCGGCGTTTTGGATTTGGTCCCCGCGCGAGGAGTGGGCGAGGGGAACGAAAATAGCGGGCTTTTTCATGGCAATAATTTCAAAGAGCGCGCCCGCGCCCGCGCGTGATAAAACCAAGTCGGCGCAAGCGTACGCCCTACCCATGTCCGCGATGAACTCCTCTTGAATATAATTTTTGACGTTGCTTTCCACTCGATTGCCTTTTCCGCAGATATGCAAAACCGTACAAAAGGCAGTCAGGTCCTTAATCTGCGCGCGGATAGCGTCGTTGATGACTTGACTTCCGCTCCCCCCGCCAAGGACGAGCAATACCTTTTCGTCGGGCGAAAGCTTGTATTGTTTCCGCGCCTCTATACGCGTTGCGTTGAATAAGCTACGGCGCAAGGGTGCGCCGACGTATTTACCGTTTTTAAACCGCTGTGCCGTTTCGGGAAAAGCGGTCAAAACGAGGTGGCATTTTTTCGCCGCCAAACGGTTGGCAAGCCCCGCGGAGAAATCGCTCTCGTGGGTAAGGCAGGGGATACGCAACCGACGCGCCGCGTGAAGAACGGGCAGGGCAACGTACCCGCCTTTGGAAAAGACGAGGTCGGGTTGAAAGGTTTTGATGCCCCTTTCCGCCTCTTTGACAGCGCGCGAAAACGCAAAGGGGATTTTGACGTTTTTCATTAGTCCCGCAAAACCGCCTCCACGGATAAGCTTTGGACAAGCAATCTCATAATAGGGGATTTTGCGCGTGGAAAGCAAGGATTTTTCAATGCCCGCCGTGCCCATATAACAAACGTCCGCTTCGCCGGTTGCTAAAATTTCGTCGATAAGCGCAAGATTGGGGATAACGTGCCCCGCGCTGCCACCGCCTGTAAAAAGGATTTTTTTCATAACGTACCGCCTTATAATCGTTTACTATTATTATAGGCGGTAAGTTTTTCGAATATTCCCGACAAAAAACCGACGGCCGTCTATCGCGTACCGTCGGTCTGTTTTTCAGTAGGGGATTTATTGATACAGCGCGGAAATTTTCGCGGCTTGCTCAGCAACGCGCGCGCAGAGCTCTTTGGGCGCAACGACCTTCATGCCCGCGCCAAGGCTGACGATTTTGCGAACCAAGCTCTCGTCGTCGGGTAGGGTAACTTCTGCTTGCCATTTCCCGTTTTTATATTGCATATTTTCCACGCCCAGCCAATCTTGCGCGTCGGCAAAAGCGTTGTCGTCTATCTCAAAATTCGCCGTCACCGTTTTTTCGTTCGTCCAATAATTCAAGGGGATATCTTCGCGTGCAAAGGGGCGTTTTGTAAAGGTTTCGTCCGTTTTTAAAGTGGCGACGATTCGCCCCAAACGGAAAAGTCGAAAGGCGCGCTGTTTGTGACAGAAAGCAAACACGTACCATACGCCCTGCTTAAAAACGAGTACGTGCGGTTCAATCCGTCTTTGCGTTTTTTCGCCCACACGGGAGTGGTATTCGATTTCCAAAAGAATTCTGTCGCGGATACACTCTTCGACGAGGTGTACCTTTTCCGAAAAGGTGCGCGTATCTCCCCAAGTACCGCCGTCCACCAAAATATTTCCCACGTCGCCCGAAAGGGTAAGGTCGCGCGCCTCCGCCTTAACTTGCGCCGACAGTTTGCGCTTTGCGTCCAAAAAACGTTCTTGCGGGAGTTGAGAATACATGGCGGAAAGGGCTTCAATCGCCGCCTCGTACTCGTCCTTGGTCATAAAGCCCACGGGCAGTTTGTAATTGTCCGAAATGTAGATACCGCCGTTTCTGCCCCGCTTTACGTATACGGGAATCGTGGTGGACATTAGGTCGATATACCGATACACGGTACGCTGTGAAATTTCGTATTTTTCCGCCAAATACGTCGCCGTCATTTTGCGCTTTGCAAGCAAATCAAATAAAATTGCAATCAAAATGGAAAATTTCATATCTATTCCCACAACCTTTAAAATTTTTTTTGATTTTTGTAAAAATATTTTAACATATATGACAGATATTGTCAAGTTTTTTGTGCTATTCTATGCTTGTAAAAAACGAAAAGGCGGAAAAAATATGTTGACTTTTGACGAATATTTGGCGGAAATGGAAGAGAGAAGAGCGCGTGAAAAACGGCAGGCTTTCAATGCCGAACTCGCGCAGAGCTTACGCGAAAAGACGCACGAAGAGAGTGTTTTGGCGTTGTACGCATGTATGACGTTTTCGGGAAAAGTTTTGGACGTTTTGCCCTCTGTTGTATCGGAAAACCGTCCACAGCTTGTCTTTTAAGACAATTTCTTCCGTTTGCCGATAAAAAAACGGGCAAAACACTTGACAAACACGCGAAAAAAGTGATACATTGTATAGTGATAATTCGCTCTTTACAGGGCTTGAAAAAAGGAGTATAGACAATGGCAAACGTAATGGACACGCTCCGTGCGCGCGGGTTTGTAAAGCAAACGGTGTACGAGGAAGAATTGTATGAAAAACTCGGCAAGGAAAGCGTGCCTTTTTATATTGGGTTCGACCCCACGGCAGATTCTTTGCACGTAGGGCATTTTATGCAGCTTATAGCCATGCACCACATGCAACAGGCGGGACATAAGCCTATTATTTTGATAGGTGGCGGTACGGCGATGGTCGGCGATCCGTCGGGCAGAACGGATATGCGCTCGATGATGACGAAGGAAACGATTCGTCACAACGTGGAGTGTTTCAAAAAGCAAATGGCGCGTTTTATCGATTTCGAGGGGGAAAACGCGGCGATTGTCGTGGACAACGGCGATTGGTTGCTCGATTTGAACTATATCGAATTCTTGCGTGAAATCGGTACCCATTTCTCCGTCAACAAAATGCTGACGGCAGAGTGTTTTAAACAGCGTTTGGAAAGGGGACTTTCCTTCCTCGAATTTAACTATATGCTGATGCAGGGCTACGATTTCTTGGTTCTGTATAGAAAGTACGGCTGTCAGTTGGAACTTGGCGGCGACGATCAATGGAGCAATATTTTGGCGGGCGCAAACTTGATTCGCGTTAAGGAACAAAAACCTGCGTATGCCATGACGTTCACCCTTTTGACGACTTCGGACGGTAAAAAAATGGGCAAGACGGCAAAGGGCGCGGTATGGCTTGACGAAAACAAGACCACCCCGTACGAATTCTATCAGTATTGGCGCAATATCGCGGACGAGGACGTGGAAAAGTGTATGAAATTGCTCACGTTCTTGCCCTTGGAACAGATTGAAGAGCTCTGCGCGCACCGCGACGAGCGTATCAACAAAGCGAAAGAGGTTTTGGCGTACGAGCTGACGAAAGAAGTACACGGCGAAGAAAAGGCGAACGTGGCGCAGAGCCAAGCAAAAGCGGCTTTCGGTGGCGCAGACGCAGAGCTTTTGACCAAGGAAGTTTCGGACGTTGCTACGGTCGTAGACGCGATGGTGGCGGCTGGCGTTGCAAAATCGAAGGGCGAGGCAAGACGTTTGATCGAACAAGGTGGCGTTTCGGTGGACGAAACGAAGGTTACGGACGCAAATATGGCGATTCCGTCCAACGAATTCGTGTTGCATAAGGGTAAAAAAGTACACCTCAAAGTGGTGGTAAAATAAGCAAAAATGAGAGCGGCGGAAAGAACTTTCGTCGCTCCCTTTATTGACAAGAATTTTCTTGTATGTTATAATATAGCAAAGCGGAAAAAGGAGCGGAAAATGGAAAAATCGGTACGGACGGTTTTTGCCCGTCACGAGAGTGAAAAAATCATAGAAAAATCCCGATTTATCACCTTTTCCGCGCACGTGGAAAGCGAGGAAGAGGCGAGGGCGTTTATTGCGGAAATCCGCTCGAAACACTCCCTTGCAACCCACGTATGCTATGCGTTTATCTCGGACAAGACGGGACATTTGCAACGCTTTTCGGACGACGGCGAACCGCAAGGCACGGCAGGCGTGCCGATTTTAGAGGTTTTAAAGGCGAAAAAGCTGTTTGAAACGGCGGTGGCGGTCGTGCGGTATTTCGGCGGGGTTAAGTTGGGCGCGGGCGGTTTGGTGCGCGCCTATTCGTCGTCGGCGGCGGAGAATTTAGACGGGGCGGATATCCGCGTTTTGGAAATGTGCGAAGAGTACGTTCTCATCGTCGATTATACGGGCATTGACGGCGTGCAAAAATATCTTTCCGCACACAGTTGCAGTTTGCTTTCCACCGATTACGGCGAAAAGGTTTCGTTCACCGTTGCGGTAAAAAAAGCGGAAGGGCAACAATTTATTGCCGAGCTCGTCGACTATATGCAAGGCAGAGTGGAATACGAAAAGGGCAAGGAATATTACGCGCCGTTTAAGGAATAACGGCGTATAAAAATAGCAAAACAAAAGGGGGTAGCTCTATGAAATACTGTACTTTGCGGGATATGTACGCATCGTCTATCGTGATGGGCTGTATGCGTATTTTCGACAAGCCGTTGGAACAGACGGAAAAGGTCATGGTGGAGGCAATGGGCGCGGGCGTGAATATGTTCGACCTTGCCGACGTTTACGGCGCGGGGAACAGCGAAAAGGTGTTCGGCGTAGCCATTCGCGACTTGGGCGTGAATCGTAAAGATTACATTTTGCAGACAAAATGCGGTATCCACAAGGACGAGAGCGGAAAAATCGTAGGTTTCGATTTTTCCAAAGAGCACATTATCTCTTCCGTCGAGAGCAGTTTAAAACGCTTGAATACCGAATATGTCGACATTTTATTGTTGCACCGCCCCGACACGCTCGTTGAGCCCGAAGAGGTAGGCGAGGCGTTTGAACGGCTCCGTGACGACGGTAAGGTAAAGGCGTTTGGCGTCAGCAATTTTTCCGCAACGCAAATGCAGCTTTTCCGCGCCTCGGGCATTGAAATCGTCGCCAACCAAATGCAGTTCTCTCTTGGACATACCGCGCTGATTGACGCGGGCTTTAACGTCAATATGTATAAGGACGAATCGGTGACGCGCGCGGGGGACGTTTTGGAATATAGCAGACTCCGCAATATCCCCTTGCAAGCTTGGTCGCCCTTGCAGTACGGCTTTTTCGAGGGCGTGTTTATCGGCAACGAAAAATTCCCCGTGCTCAACGCAAAGCTTGCGGAATTGGCGGAAAAATACAACGTGACGACGACGGCGATTGCCTTTGCGTGGATTTTGCGCCACCCCGCCTTTAAACAAGCGGTTACGGGCACGACCAACCCCCAACGCATGAAAGAAATTTGCGCGGCGGCAGACGTGACTTTGACGAGAGAAGAGTGGTATCAACTGTACCTTGCTACAGGCAAAATTTTACCGTAAAACGGCGGATAAGCGTCGCGCTACTTTGTCGGGCTTTCGATTTTTCTCGGTCACGTACGTCTATGTACGCTCCCGTCGAAAAAGCCGCGCCCTTCGCGTATCGCTCGCTTCTGCACCGTTTTAACCGCGCGGACTACTTGTTTAAGCGTCGCGCTATTTTGTCGGGCTTTCGATTTTTCTCGGTCACGTACGTCTATGTACGCTCCCGTCGAAAAAGCCGTGCCCTTCGCGTATCGCTCGCTTCTGCACCGTTTTAACCGCGCGGACTACTTGTTTAAGCGTCGCGCTACTTTGTCGGGCTTTCGATTTTTCTCGGTCACGTACGTCTATGTACGCTCCCGTCGAAAAAGCCGCGCCCTTCGCGTATCGCTCGCTTCTGCACCGTTTTAACCGCGCGGACTACTTGTTTAAGCGTCGCACTACTTTGTCGGGCTTTCGATTTTTCTTGTTAACCAAATAGATGCTCGTTACAATATAAAAAAGGACGTAAGGAAATGAACGTTTTAGAATTATATCAACAATGGCTGAAAAAGACGGAAAACAATCCGCAAATTTACGACGAATTGCTCGCTGTAAAAGACGACGAAAAGGCGATTGAAGACCGCTTTTATAAAGGACTTGCCTTCGGTACGGGCGGGCTTCGCGGGGTAATTGGCGCGGGGACAAACCGCATGAACGTATATTCGGTGGGCAAGGCAACGCTCGGACTTGCCGATTATCTTTTAGAAAATGCAAACGGGAAATCCGTCGGCGTGGCGATTGCGTACGACAGCCGCAATATGTCTAAGGAATTCGCCTATTTGGCGGCGCAAATTTTGTCGGCGAAAGGGATTAAGGCGTATCTGTTTGCAGAGCTCACGCCCACGCCCGTTTTGTCCTTTGCGGTGCGCTATTTAAAGGCGGACGCGGGCATCGTCATCACGGCGAGCCACAACCCTAAGGAATACAACGGCTATAAGGTGTATAACGAGCTCGGCTGTCAGATTACCGACGGTGCGGCAAAGGCGATTACCGCTTGCATTGAAAAGCACGGTTATTTTGACGAATATACCCCTAACGAAAGCTTAATCGTCTATTTGGGCGAGGACGTAAAACGCGCCTTTTTGGACGCGATTAAGGCGTTTTCCATTTCTGAAATCACGGCGGAAAATCTGCCGTCCGTGGTGTATAGCCCCTTGCACGGTACGGGACGAAAGTACGTACAAGCGATTTTGAAAGAGCTCGGTGTGACGTCGTTACATACGGTTGCGGAACAGGAAGAGCCAGACGGCAATTTTACGACCTGCCCCTATCCCAATCCCGAGGAAAAGGCGGCGCTTACCTTGGCGCTCCGCGATGCGGAAATTTACAAGCCCGACCTCGTTATGGCGACCGACCCCGACGCCGACCGTATCGGTATTGCGGTGGCAAACGAGAAGGGGGAATACGTCCTTTTGAACGGCAACGAAACGGGGAGTATTTTGCTCTATTATATTCTGTCGAGAAAGCGTGAAATGGGTACGCTCGGCGCAACTCCGACCGTCATCAAAACCATCGTTACCACGGACATTGTCTTTGATATGGCGAAAGAATTCAGCGCGGAAGTCAAGGAAGTTTTGACGGGCTTTAAATATATCGGCGAGGCGTTGGAAAACACCGACAATTACGTGCTTGGTTTGGAAGAGAGCTACGGGTATTTGGTTGGTACGCATGCGCGGGACAAAGACGCGGTTTCGGCGGCGATGTTGATTGTAGAGGCGTGCGCGTATTTCAAAGGAAAGGGCAAGAGTTTGTTTGCCGTGCTCAACGAAATTTACGAAAAATACGGGTATTACCGCACCGATTTGTTCTCGATTTCCTTGCCTGGCAAGGACGGTATGGAAAAAATGCAAGAAATGCTTGTTAAAATTCGTAAAAATCCCGAAAAAGCATTCGACGGAAAAGATTTTACGTTTGCCGATTTTGCGAAGGGGTTGTTCGGACTCCCCAAGAGCGACGTTTTGCGTTTTGTCAACGATACCTACCGCGTGTTGATTCGCCCCAGCGGAACGGAGCCGAAGATGAAGGTGTATTTGCAGGTAAAAGGAAACTCTCCTGCGGACGCGGACGAGAAATTGGCAAGGATTAGGACGGCGGTAAAAACCGATTGGATTGGCGTATAAAAACCGTGTGTAAAAAATGCAAAAACTCGCCAAAATATATAAAGAAAGTAAAAAAGTACAAAAAAGGCGGGGAAATTGTGCAAAATATACAATAGGGCATAGGAAGTTTGTGAAAAATGCCCATTGTAAAAATTTTTCAAATATAGTAAAATAATAGTAATGAAAAAAAATGATAATCCATTTGGAGGAAAAAGATTATGGCAGGACTTTTGCTGAAAGGCATTAACAAAGTGTACCCTTCGGGCGTACAAGCAGTATTCAATTTCTGTCTCGATATCAGAGATAAGGAATTCATCGTATTGGTAGGCCCTTCCGGTTGCGGTAAATCTACGACCCTTCGTATGATCGCAGGTTTGGAAGAAATTTCCAGCGGTGAACTTTACATCGACGGCAGATTGGTAAACGACGTTGTTCCTAAGGACAGAGATATCGCGATGGTATTCCAGAACTACGCATTGTATCCTCACATGTCCGTATACGACAACATGGCGTTCGGTTTGAAACTTCGTAAAGTACCTAAGGAAATCATCGATCAAAAGGTTAAGGCGGCGGCTGAAATCCTCGGCATCACCGATTATCTTTCCAGAAAACCCAAGGCATTGTCCGGCGGTCAAAGACAGCGTGTTGCGCTCGGTCGTACGATCGTTCGTGAACCTAAGGTATTCTTGCTCGACGAACCTTTGTCCAACTTGGACGCAAAGCTCCGTGCATCGATGAGAACGGAAATTTCCAAATTGCACGCACGTTTGGCTACGACGTTCATCTACGTTACCCACGACCAGATCGAAGCTATGACGATGGGTACGAGAATCGTTGTTATGAAAGACGGTTTCATGCAGCAGGTTGATACCCCGCAGAACCTTTACGATTATCCCGTAAACCTTTTCGTTGCAAGCTTTATCGGTACGCCTCAGATGAACTTCTTCAAGGAATCCACGCTTTCCAGCGAAGGTGGTAAGATTTACGTAAACTTCAAGGGCAACAACAAAATTCTTTTGCCTCAAAGCATCGCTAGCAGAATTAAGAACGTAGAAGAATATCTCGACACAGACAAGAAGATTACGCTTGGCGTTCGTCCCGAAGATATCCATCAGGATCAGGCGTTCATCGCGCAGTCCCCTGAAACGGTTGTAAAGGCGCGCGTTGACGTTATCGAAAAACTCGGTGCAGAAACGCAGGTTTATTGCGAAATCGATTACGACGGAAAAGAAGCGTCCATTATCGACAACAGCTCGCAGATGATCGCTAAGATTTCCAGCCGTGCTTCGATTGCCCTCAACGACGTTGTAGAACTTGCATTCGACGCAATGCATATCCATATGTTCGACGGCGAAACGGAAGCTTCCTTGCTTGAAAGAGACGCTGGCTACGAAGTTATCGAAGAAAATGCGGAAGGTTCGGCGTTCGTTCCTCCTACACCGCAGGAAATGCGCGCTCGTATCGATGCGGCTCGTATCGTAACGAAGGAAATGAAAGCGCAGGCTAGAAAAGACGCTCGTATGGCGAAAGCGCAGGCGAAAGCTGCTGCTGCACAAGCTGCTGCAACGGAAGAAGAAGCTCCCGTAGAAGAAGCTCCCGTAGAAGAAGAATCGACGGAAGAATAATTTCCAAATAAAACAAAAAAGACGCACTCGTTGAAAGACGGGTGCGTTTTTGCATAAGATAAATGGTTTGGTCGATGTCAAAATCGGAGGGTGTTTTCTTCTAATAAATATTCTACAGATACGTCAAAATAATGTGCAATCATAAGCAAGGTATCTAAATCGGGTTCGCGACTACCCAATTCCCAAAAACTGACGGTTTGATTGCATACGTTAAAGATTTCCCCAAATTTCCGTTGCGATAACCCTTTTTCCGTGCGTAATTCCTTTAGTCGTTTTCCAAAAATATTGTTTTTCATAAAATTATTTTACTACAAAATGTAGGATATTGCTTGACTTCCTACAAAATGTAGGATATAATATAGATACTAAATTTTTTGGAGGTGCATTTATGCAAAAGGTAAAAAAGATACTGCCCTTTATTGCGGCAGGGTTAGCGTTGCTGGCAGTTATTTTCTTGGCACTGCCAGCAGGTGAATGGATTTTCGAAGATGGCGAAGGGATAAAATTTAGAGGGTTTGCTCTTATTTTTGGGGGCAAGCTGATATGGGTAGAAGGTACTTATACCTCTACAGAACCTTATTTTGCTTTTTCCTTTGTCAATTTCCTTAGTTTCTTATTTGTAATCGCTGGTATGGCTTTTGCTATTGCTGGTGTAATGACGAAAAAGAAAGCTTTCGCTTTTGTTGCCGCGGGATTGTTTTTGGTTGCCACTATTTTCTTCTTTTGTTTGATTCGTGGAGTTGCCTTTGATAAAACAGCCGAAGCATTTGAAGGTTATACGCAGGCGGAATTAAATATGGAAAGGGCATTGTTTATAGAAGCGTGCGACCTGGGCGTAGGTGCGATTTTGCCTGCAATCTGTTCTCTTCTTGCGGGGGTGGCGGTTTTAGTGCCTGCATTTATCCCAGACGAAAAGTAAAATTATCTCTATGATATGGAAAGACACTCTCAAAAGAGGGTGTTTTTCTATGCCCAAAATCAGGCGGCGCGCGGTTTAAACAGCCGCACGGCAAGCGCCGTCATATCGTCTTTGGCTTTGCCGCCATAGGCGCGTAAAGCGCTTTCTAATAGACAGTCGGCAAGCTCTTGCGGATTGTTGGTCGGCAAAGAACGCAATACTTCGTACAAATCGGACGCCGAGCCGAACGCATCGGTGATTCCGTCGCTTAAAAAGAGCAATACGTCGTTTTCTTGCAATGGATATCTTGCCGTATCGGGGTGCAATGCGTCGAGTATGCCCATAGGCAAGGAGCGTGTTTCCAATACTTTTACCGTGTTGCCCGATAGGATAAAGCCGAGGGGCGAGCCGATTTTGATAACGTCCGCAATGCCGTCGCCAAGGTCCACGATTGCGATATCCACGCAGGCGAACCGCTCTTCTTTGTTAAAGGTAAGCAGGCGATTGACAGCGTTCAGCACGAGGGAAGAGGGCATTTTTGCCCGATAAAAGCTTTCAAGGAGCGAAATGGTACTCTCGGAAACCCGCCTTGCATATTCGCCGCTGCCCATGCCGTCGGAAAGGGCGACCATGAACTTCTTTTCGTCGATTTTGATAACGGAGTGGGTATCGCCACAGACGGTTTCGCCCGATTTTTTACGGCTTGCCACCCCAAACGCCGCGTCAAAATTCGGTTTTTTGCGCAGGATACAGCAAAATTTTTCATTTGCCAACGCAATACGCTCGGAAATAATCATATCCGTTTGAAAGACGTGAGACGCCACGTTGGCAATCGTAATAACGTCCGCTTTACCAAAGGTAATAAGGGAAAGGGTCGGATTATCTTCCTCGCCGTAGATTAAAATCTCGCTGCAAATGATGCCCACGTTTAGCATAGCGTTAGACAGAGCGCGTTCACGCTCGGTATATAGGCGCAAGGGCTCGCTTTGTTCCAAGGCAAGGTTTTTCAAAATCTCGCTCACGCCCAAGGCTTGGGTTGCGAGTAGGTTTCGCCCCGCGGCGGCGTTTTCCGCTTCCAAACGATAGCGTTTGTATTCGGTGATTTGCCGATTTAGCGCGTAGAGAATACCGCTCTGGTTTACGCAGAGTTCGCCAAGGGCGCGCGGGATATCAATCAGGCTGGTTTTGCCTTTCAAACAGCCGACTTCGATGAGGCGGTCTATGTATTGTTCGGCGTTTTTGGCTTGGCAGACGGCGTAATTTTGACAGCGCCGACACACGCTTTCCACGACGGAATTGCGCATATACCCCTTTGCGCTTGCATCTGCGTCGTGATTACCAAGCGCGATAAAGGTGCTCTGTATTTCACGGAAAACCGCCGAAATTTCAAAGAGCTTTTCGCCGATTGCCGCGCGGTTGCGGTTGATGGCGATACGCGTTAGGTGTTTTTCACGGTAAAAAATCAGCTTGTTTTCTAATTCGCGCACAATGGCAGAGGGAATTAACACGAAGATTAGGGCGGGCAGTACGGCGGAGAGTACCGATTGTACCAAAAGGTGGGTGGGGTAGGCGTACAGACCTTCAAAATATCCGTACCCGAAAAAGACGAGCAAAGCCGCGCAAGCGGTGGCAAGTCTGCCCGATTTTGCAAACAGAGAAATAGCCGCGCCAAGCAGAAAAAACTTGGCAAAAGATTCGCCCGCTGTGAAGAGGGGCGGTAGGGCAAGGGTGAACGCGCAAAGCATTACCGAGGCGTCTTTTGTGACGGCAGAAAAGAGCAACAAAACGAAAAGCGCCGTACCCATGTACGCGTTCACGCCCAAAAATCGGCAAAGCCCGATGCCAATCATCACGAAGAAAAACAGCAGAAAAACGAGTTCGTCGCCACGCAGTCGGTATTTTAAAACCTTACGGAATAATGCTTTTAGAGCGACCGAAAAGATACTTGCGATTAAAAAAAGAACCGCCGCAATTACCGTTTTTTGCGTGAGCGCGTCGGTGTTTTGCGTAAAGGAAAAGGGCGTTACGTACAGTTGAAAGGGCGAAAACGCCACGAATAAACCAAAGCCCAACACCAAGAAAAGTAGGGGGAAAACGGGGGATTTTTTAAAATCGGCGCGTCGTAACCGTTCTTGCAGAAAAAATCCAAACCACAGCAAAATGCTTTGCGCCAAGGCAAGCAATACGGATAGAACGTTTCCGCTAAACAGCGCGGGAAAAAATCCGATGATAACGGACACGGTAGGGGGGATTCCCACGCTCGCCGTAGCATAGGCAAGGGCAAGGGGCAAGGGTTCGCCGTTGTCCCCGATAAAATACAAAAACAAGCTCGCTAACGCAAGCAAAGTATAGATGGTGCATTTGGAAAAATCAATACGTCTTTGTTGCATAAAAAAACTCCGCAGATAACGTTTCCATTATTATACGGAAAGGAAAGCTGTGGAGATTGTTATATTTTGTCACATTTTTTCTTTAATTGACGGGAAATCCGAGGCTGATTAAAATGGCGCGGTTTACCCGTACCATAGTGGCGGGTGGCAATTCCCCAATGCGTTCTTTCAGACGGCGCTTATCCAAGGTGCGTATTTGCTCCAATAAAATAACGCTGTCTTTTGCCAGCCCGTACGCCGAGGGCAATTCGATGTGCGTGGGGAGTTTCGCTTTGTTGATTTTGCTGGTAACGGCGGCGGCGATAATCGTGGGGGAATATTTGTTTCCAATATCGTTTTGCACAACGAGAACGGGGCGTATGCCCCCCTGTTCGCTCCCCACGACGGGGGATAAATCCGCATAATACAATTCTCCGCGTTTTACGTTCATAACTTACCTCTTTTGTAAACGGAAAGCTCCCTTACCACAATATATGTAAAAGGCGTCTTTTTCGTTCCGCTTACAAGGTAAGTATATCCCGTTTGCACGCAGAATATACCCCGCGAAAAAAACCCCCGAAACGGAAGATACCGCTCGGGGGGAATTTTGCTTTTTCGTTAGATAATGCAGTTGGGATCTTTTGCGGGAAGAGAATCAAGCTCTTCCTTTTTCGCCGAATAGCCCGCTTTGCCAAGGAGCGCAAACGTCGCCTTTTTGCCCTCTTCAACGCCCGGTTGATTGAAGGTGTTGATGTTCAGCATTGCGCCTGCGTATGCCGTCTGCAATTCAAACAGGAACAAAAGCTGACCAAGGGTGAACGCGTTGAGTTCGGGAATCCACAGCGTGTAGTTCATTCTGCCCGCCTTCGTCAGCGCGTACGCCGTCGCTGCGTTTTCCGCCTGGATAAGCTCTTCCATGGTATGCCCGCCGAGGAACGCCACGTCGGGGATATTTTCGCAACCGTGGGGGATAGGCATTTCGCAACCGTATTTTTTGAGGGAAAGGAAGGTTACCACTTTATCGAAAGGACCTTCGGTGTAGAGCTGTACCTGCGAGTGCTGGTCGGTCGCGCCGAGCGCCTTGACGGGGGTCTGTCCGTAGTTGCAAGGCTTGCCGTCCAAGGTAACGTTTTTACCGAGGGATTCTGCCCAAAGTTGGCAATACCAATCGGCAAGGAATTTCAAGTTGTCGGAGTAGGGCATCATAACGCCGACGTTTTTGCCTTGGTCCATTGCCGCCACCTGCAAAACCGCGCTCATCAAGGCGGGGTTGTGGCGCATAGCGGGTTTGTTGCAGATGCTGTCCATATACGCCGCGCCTGCAAGCAAACCGACGATGTCGATGCCGAGTACCGCCGCGGGCAACAAGCCTACGGGGCAAAGTTGCGAGAATCTACCGCCAACGCCGTCGGGGAGGATATAGCTCTTAATACCGCCGTTTTCGTCGGAAATCTTTTTGAGGTTGCCTTTCTTTTCGTCCGTCGTAAAGATAACGTTATCCTTTACGTTGACGCCCGCCTTGGTCAAAAGGTCGAGGATGATGAGGTATTGCGTCATCGTTTCGCTGGTTGCGCCCGATTTTGAAATGACGTTAAAGCAAGTCTTTTCGGGTTCGATTACGTCCAGCAAATCGCGCATACGCACGGGGTCTACGTTGTCTTCCACGTAGAATTTCGGGCCCTTTCTCTTGGATTTGGGCAAATCGTTATAATGCAAATGGCAGAGCGCGTTGAACGCCATGATAGGGCCGAGGGCGCTGCCACCGATACCGAGTACGACAAAATATTGGAATTTACGTCTAACGTCTTTCGCCGTTTTCAAGATATCCGCAACGATTTCTTTTTGGTTGTAGGGGAGCTCCGTCCAACCCATATACAGTTCGTCCTTGCCACGGTTTTCCTTTACGTATTTAAACGCTGCGTTGGCTTTGGATGCATAGGACGAAAGTTGCTTGTCGGTAAAGCCCTTGTCGCCCAAAAATTTTTCAGTCATATTGTTGTAGTCGAGCGTAACGCGCATGGAATTACGCCAATCTCTGGTTTTGTAGCCCATAAAAATCTCCTTACAATTTATTTACCTTTTTATTGTACTCTTTCTTGGATACAATGTCAAGGGCGCAGGAAAAATTTTTTAGGCGAAAATGGTAAAAAATCGGCAAAAATGACAAAAAAACCGCAAAAAGTCCTCGTTTTACAAAGTTACAGCTTTTGTCGCTTTGCTTTGCGGTGAAAGCGAATTCGTTTTAGGGGGATATATCCAAGGACAAAATACAGCGTCGTCGTTGCCAAGGTCAGCGTGATTGCCGTTATAAATACCGCAAAAAACTCCCCTAAAAAGAGCTTGAAAAGGCGGTTGCATAACAAACCGAGCGCCGAAAAGGGCAAAATCGCGAACAAGGGAATAAGAAGGGGGTGACTTGTTGTTTTCTCGTCTTTTGCAGAGAGAAAGCCTTTTTTGTGTAGGAAAGATAGATTGCACGCCGCCGTGACCACGTAGCTTGCGCTTAGCCCGATGATAAAGGCGTACGCGCCACAGAATTTCGGCAAAATTAAAATACTGAGCAGTAACGCCGCCGCCCCGAAAAAGAAGAATAAAAAGGTCTGTTTTTCAAAGCCCATGGAATTGAGCATAGACGTGGAAATCATAGTCAGGCTCATCGGCAGGAGCATAAGACAGCCCTTGCGAATCATTTCGCCTGCAAGAGGGTTGGAAAACGCCAATCTCCCCACGTCTCCGCCCAAAGCGAAGAAAAAGGGTATCAAAACGCAAGCGACGAGTACGGAAAAACGCAAACCGCGCTCCAAATTTACCTGCAAACGCTCGGTGTTGCCACGGTAGTAATCCTCGGAGAGCTCGGGCACCAATACGAGCGCAATCGAGCCGATAATGGTGGACGGGATAAACAAAACGGGCAACACCATACCCGAAACGACGCCGAAAAGTTTCATCGCCGTCGAGGAATCCGCTCCCGCGCGCATCAGCATAATCGGCAACAAAATCGCCACTGCAGAGTTGACGAGCGAACCGCTTGCGCGGACGGACGTGATGGGCAAGGCGGAGGTTATTAAGGGTTTTAGCGCGCCTTTCGGCTTTGCGAGTTTTCCGCCTTTGATAAGAAAATAGACGAGGGAGGCAGTAAAGGAAAACAGATAGGAAAGGACGACTGACCAAGCGGCTTTTTGCGCGCCGACAAGGGGGGACGGTACGCGTCTAAGCAGTAAAACGCCTGCAATCACCATGACGCTTTCTTCGGCGATTTCCATGATAGACGGCGCGAAGAATTGCTTGTTTCCCCAAAAATGCCCGCGGATAACGGCGTACACGGACGAGAACGTCAAACCGAGCAATAAAATGCGGAAAACGCTAAACGCGCGCCCATCTGAAAACAAAAAGGAAAACTTGCCCCCGAACAAGCCCAAAACCAAGCAAAAAGGCAGGGTTAAAAGCAGGCAAGCAACAATGCCCGCGCTGACGGCGCGCCGTTCGCTTGGCGTATCGTTTTCCGCTTTGCTTTTGGAAATCATTCTCGATACGGTGATGGGGATTCCGCCCGAACCGACTACGGCAAAAACTCCGAACAAGGACAGAGCGATTTGGTACAAGCCTAACCCCTCCGCGCCCAAAAGGCGGGACAAAACGATGCGGTATAAAAAGCCGAGAAAGCGTTCGGCGACGGACAGCCCCGTGACGAGCGAGGCGCTAACAATCACTTTGTTTTTCATAATTTTATTGTACGAGCCACGCGCGTGAAATAGAACGAAAACATCGGGCATTTTACGACGGCTCAGCGCATATATTGATAGCGATGTTAAAGCTGAAACGGACAAAATTATATACGGTGAAAAGGGGACAGAGCTTGGAAGAAATCGCGGGGGTATTTTCGGTGTCGGCGTGGTTGCTTGTAAAAGAAAACGGCTTGACGGAGCAACCCTTTGCAGGGCAGATTTTGCGTATACCCAGCGAGGTAGGCAACGAGTACACGGTGCAAGCGGGGGATACCAAAGCTCTGCTTTGCGGGAGCGAAGAAGAGTATCGGCGAAAAAACGGCACGGACGTGTTTTATATCGGTATGCGCGTGCGGATATAAGGCAATGAACACTTAACGCCCGCGTGGAATAAAATATAATAGTAATCTAAACGTAAGCGAGCAAAAACGGCGCAGAGAGCAAACGGCGTTTTTTGTTTCGTAACAGGAGGTATACCATGTCTTTTTATTCCAACTTTCAATCGGACAGATGCCCCGGCGCGCTCACGGGCAATCCCATCAACGGTTTGACGGAAAAGGTTTGTATTCAGGCGGAAAAAATCTTTGACGCTTGTATCAAACAGAGCCAAATGGAAAGCTATACGCTCACGCTCACCGATCTGACGCCTGCCGATCCTACATATCCCTTGACCTTTGTTTCCGCGCGCTCGGTAAGTAGCGAAGCCACCGTTTCGGGGCTGGTTATCGAACGGCAAACGGATAGGCCTTGCGCGCGTGTGCAAGCCACGGTTTCTATCCCTCTCGAAGTCCTTTACACCGACGCTACGGGCGCGGACGGGAGCGCAACGGCGGTGGTTTCCATGCCGATTGACGTGCTGTTGTACGTACCGTCCCCGTCGATTATTCCGTTCACGGTGCGGGCGGTCGTCAGCGTCGTAGCCCCCGAAGGCACGTACGATACGGCAACGCAAGGCTTTATCGTCAGCCTTTGCTCGACGGTGATTTTGAAGGTGTCGATGCCCGTTGAAATTTTGGTGCCGAGCTACGGCTATTGCGCCCTGCCTCCCGCGCAGGAGTACTCGCAAGAGGTATGCGCTGGGTTCTTTGAATTGCCCTTGTATCCGCAAGGCAAACCCCAAAATTGCAAGTGCAACAACTGATTTTTATTTCGAATATGGACAGAAAGCAGACGGTTTTTCGTCTGCTTTTTCTTTATGCAAAGAAAAAAGCAGGGTGTAAAAAGCCTTGCTTTTTTGCTGTAAAACTGCTATAATAAGCTTATGAATATCTATGCAATCAGCGATTTGCACCTTTCCGCCACCGCCGACAAGCCGATGGATATCTTCGGCGGAAATTGGGAAGGGCATTTCGATAAAATTAAATCGGATTGGCTCGCCACCGTAAAGGACGACGACGTCGTGCTTATTCCAGGGGATACCAGCTGGGCAATGAAGCTCGAAGACGCCCTCGTCGATTTGCGTTCGCTTGCCGATTTACCGGGCAAAAAAGTCTTTATCCGTGGCAACCACGATTATTGGTGGAACGGTATCACCAAACTCCGCGACAGCGCCCCTAACGACAGCTTTGTGTTCTTGCAGACGGACGGCGTGCGTATCGGCGATTACGTCATTGTCGGCTCGCGCGGGTGGACCTGCCCTGGCAGTAGCGATTACACCGAGCAAGACGAAAAACTGTACCGTCGCGAGGCGGAGCGTTTCCGCTTGGCGTTTGCGGACGGGGCAAGGCTGAAACAGGACGGCGACAAGCTGATTGCGTTGATACACTATCCGCCGTTCAGTTTAAAAAACGAAGAGACGCTCTTTACCGAGCTGTTTGAACAAAACGGCGTGGACAAGGCGGTGTTCGGGCATATCCACGGCGCGGCGTATTTTCCCTTAAAAACGGAAAAGCGTGGGGTGGAATATATTTTGGCGTCTTGTGACAAGTTGCAGTTCAAACTCGTCAAAATTTATTAAAAATCTATAGATTTTAATAAAAAAGCAAATAAAAGGGGTTCGGAAACGAAAAAGTTGGTAAAAACTTGCGTCCGAACCCTTTACAATGCCGAAAAAAAGTGTTATAATAATCGGTGGAACAACGAAACAATTTAGGCGTCTTGGGCGGTTTCGTTCAAGGCGTATTTTTAAGGGCGAGGCTTTCCTTTTGGAAAACACCGCCAAACAGAATACGAAGGAGATTTTTATGCTCAACAGAAAAGACTTGCTTGGTCTTATCGACGCGTCTGCGTCCGAAATCACCGAAATTCTCGATTTGGCGCAGGAATTTAAAAACCGCATTAAAAACGGCGAAAAGAAGATATCTTATTTGCAGAACAAAACGGCGACGATTCTCTTCTACGAGAACAGTACGAGAACGCGGACAAGCTTTGAACAGGCTGCGAAATATCTCGGCGCGTCCGTTATCAATATCGTGGCGGGGGCTTCGTCCGTTGCCAAGGGCGAAACGCTGGTCGATACGGGCAAAACCTTGGACGCGCAAAGAAACGATTTCATCATTATGCGCCATAATATGGGTGGCGCGCCCTACCTTTTGGCAAAAACGGTCAAGGCGAGCGTGCTCAACGCGGGCGACGGTATCAACGAACACCCCACGCAGGCGCTCTTGGATATGCTGACGATGCGCGAAACCTTCGGTACGCTCAAAGGACTGAAAGTGGCGATTCTCGGCGATATCAAGCACTCGCGCGTGGCGAAATCCAATTTGTTCGGGTTAAAAACCATGGGCGCGGAAGTCACGATGTTCGCCCCCGAAACTTTGCTTCCTAAGGGAATTGAACAGCTCGGCGCAAAGGTATGCCGTTCCCGTCAAGAGGCGCTCGACGGCGCGGACGTCGTTATGGGGTTGAGAATTCAGCTCGAAAGACAGCAGGCGGGCAATTTCCCGTCCCTTGGCGAATACGCGGCAAACTACGGCGTGGACGAGAAGATTTTGGCGTATGCAAAACCCAACGCAATCGTGTTGCACCCCGGTCCCGTAAACCGCGGGGTAGAGCTCACGAGCGGGGTTATCGACCACGAACGTAGCCATATCGAAGACCAAGTCCTCTCGGGCGTAGCGGTGCGTATGGCGGCGCTGTGTCTTTTGAACGACGCGAGAAAGGCGTAAAGGAGAAAGGGTATGATTATCAGAAACGGCAACGTAGTTTTGAAAAATTCCGTAGAGAAAAAGGATATTTTAATCGACGGAAATAAAATTGTAAAAATAGCAGATTTTATCCCCGCAAACGGTAGCGAAGAAATCGATGCGAGCGGTAAACACGTTTTCCCCGGGCTTATCGACATGCACGTACATCTTCGCGAACCGGGCTTTGAAAGAAAGGAAGATATCGAAAGCGGCGCAAAGGCGGCGGTCAAGGGCGGTTTCACGCAGGTATGCTGTATGCCCAATACCAACCCCGTCGTGGATAACAAAGTCGTCGTGACCTATATCAAAGCGAGAGAGAAAGAAGTCAACCTTTGCAAAATTCACCCTATCGGCGCAATCACGAAAGGCTTGAAAGGGGAAGAAATGGCGGCGATTGCGGGCATGAAAAAGGCTGGCGCGGTGGCGATTTCCGACGACGGCGTAGCGGTGAAAAACGCCCGTCTTATGCGCCTTGCTATGGAATATGCAAAGGGTTTTAATATCATCTGTCTGTGTCATTGCGAAGACAAGGATTTGGTAGACGGTGGCTCGGTACACGAGGGCTTGAACGCAACGATTGCGGGTTTGAAGGGGATTCCCAGAGCGGCGGAAGATACGATAATCGCGCGTGAACTTTGCTTGGCGGAAGAGTTGGATACGCCCGTGCATATCTGTCACGTTTCGACGTACAGCGGCGTGCGTATGATTCGCGACGCAAAACGCGCAGGCGTGAAGGTAACGGCGGAAACTTGTCCGCACTACTATTCCTTTACGGACGAAATTATCAAAACCTACGACACGAACACGAAGGTAAATCCGCCTATCCGTGAAGAGATTGACAAGCAGGCGATTTTGGAAGGTTTGAAGGACGGCACGCTCGATTGTATCGTTACCGACCACGCGCCCCATCACGCCGACGATAAAAACGTGGAATATAATTTGGCGGCGTTTGGGATTAGCGGTATTGAAACCTCGTTCGGTTTCGCTATCACCAACCTTTACAAAAAAGGCGTATTGAGCCTTAACGAAATTGCGGACAAAATGTCTGGCGCGCCCGCCCGTATCTTGGGCTTGGACGGCGGCGAACTCAAAGAGGGCGGCGTAGCCGATTTGATGATTGCCGATTTAAACGAAAGCTGGGTGATTGAGCCAGAAAAGTTCGTCAGCAAGGGCAAGAACAATCCCTTTGGCGGACAAAAGCTCGACGGTGTTGTCAAATACACGATTGTGGACGGCGACGTAAAATACAGAGCGTAAAACACGAAAAACAGAGCAAGGAGTATACCTATGATTACCGATAAATTGATTGACGGCATTATCGCTATGCAAAATCCTACGTGCGTGGGCTTGGATACGTTGTTTGACTATCTGCCCGACGAAATGCGCGCGGGGGCAAAGACCTTTGACGACGTGGCGGAAAGGGTTTTGGAATTCAACAAGAAAATCATCGACAGCGTGTACGATATCGTTCCGTCCGTAAAGGTGCAGATTGCCTATTACGAAATGTACGGCGTTGCGGGTATGAAGGCGTATTATGAAACGCTGAAATACGCGGCGGAAAAGGGCTTGGTCGTTATTGCGGACGCAAAGCGTAACGACATCGGTTCGACGGCGTCTTGCTACGCTAAGGCGTTCTTGGGCGAAACGCAGGTCAACGACGGTTTGATTAAGGCGTTCCCGTCCGATTACGTAACGGTCAACGGGTATCTCGGCTCGGACGGTATCGTTCCGTTCGTAGAACAATGCGAAAAGCACGACAAGGGTATTTTCGTTTTGGTAAAAACGTCCAACCCCTCGGGCGCGGAAATTCAAAATATGGTTTTGGACAACGGCATGCCTATGTACGAATACGTAGGCGGTTTGGTGGAAAAGTGGGGGGAAAGTACGATTGGCAAATACGGCTATTCGGCGGTAGGCGCGGTCGTTGGCGCAACGCACCCGACGGAGGCGGCTCGTCTTCGCGAGGTGTTGCCTCATACCTTCTTCCTTATCCCCGGTTACGGCGCGCAGGGGGGCAATGCGGAAATGCTCAAAAGCTGTTTCGGCAAAGACGGTCTTGGCGGCGTAGTCAATAATTCCCGCGGTATTTTGTGCGCGTATAAAAAGAACGGCGGTACCTATTACGACGCGGCGCGCGCGGCATGTATCGCAATGCAGAAAGATTTGTCCACCGTAATAGAAAAGATGGGAAAATAAAACGACGTATCTGCGTCGCATTTCTTCGTTGTGGCTCGGTTACGTACTACCTTGTACGCGTCCTCGCCACGCCTTGAACTGCTCGCAACTTCGCCGTTTTAACTCGACCGAGTGTTTGTAAAAGACATGCGTTGTGGCTCGGTTGCGTACTACCTTGTACGCGCCCTCGCCGCGCCTTGAACTGCTCGCATCTCCGCCGTTTACGGCAAACCAACCTAAACAAAAATATATAGGAAAGCAATATGAGAGATTACATCGGAACAATCGTAAAAAACGAAAAAATCGCCGACAATATCCACGCGGTCACTTTTGCGCTCAACGAAGATTGCAAGGTGCGCTGTGGGCAGTTCGGTAACATCGCCGTGGGCGGAACGCATTTGCTCCGTCGCCCGATTGCCATTTGTAAGGCGGAGGGCAGAGAAGTTACTTTCTGCTACCAAATCAAGGGCGAGGGCACGCAAAAGCTCAAAGGTATGGAAGTGGGCGCGAAATGCAACGTTTTGATGCCCCTCGGTAACGGCTTTTACGTGGAAGAGCACGAAAAGAAAGTGGCGCTTGTCGGTGGTGGCGTGGGGGTGTTCCCCTTAATTTCCGTCCTGCGCGAGTATGCGTCGACGAAAGAGATTGCGGCGTATATCGGGTATCGTAACAAGGGCGCGGTTTGCGGCGTGGAAGATTTTGCCAAAGCGCAAAAATTTATTGCGGTGACGGACGACGGCAGTTACGGCGCGCAGATGAACGCGGTGCAGGCGTTTGCGGCGGACCTTGCAAAGGGCAACCGTCCCGACGTCGTTTTATCCTGCGGTCCTACGCCTATGCTCCGCGCGCTCAAAGCGCTGATTGAAAAGGAAAATATCCCTTGCTACGTATCGTTGGAAGAGCGCATGGGGTGCGGTATCGGCGCGTGCTTGGTATGCGTATGCGATATGACGGACGGAAAGCATGCGCGCGTTTGTAAAGACGGGCCCGTATTCAACGCAAAAGACGTGATTTTATAAGAGTATTCGCGGGAGAATTCCCGATAAAAAGGAAAGGTATTATGGCAAATTTATCTATCAATCTTTGCGGAGTCAATTTCAAAAACCCCGTAATTGCGGCGTCGGGCACGTATGGGTTCGGCCGTGAATTTAACGAGCTGTACGATATCGGCAAAATAGGCGGCGTGTCCACGAAGGGTTTGACCAACGAGCCCCGTTTGGGCAACCCCGTACCCCGTATTGCAGAATCGCGTGGCGTTATCCTCAACGCCGTCGGCTTGCAAAACCCCGGTGTGGAACACTTTATCAAAAACGATTTGGAGTGGCTCAAAAGCACGGGCACGGTTGTGATTGCAAACGTCGCGGGCAAAACGCTGGACGATTACGAAAAGATTTGCGCGCGCTTAAACGGCTTGGTGGATATGATTGAGCTGAATATTTCCTGCCCCAACGTAAAGAGCGGGGGTATGGCGTTCGGTATCAAACCCGAAACGGTGGAAGAGGTTACCCGCGTTGCCAAAAAGGGCGCGAAGGATACCCCCCTCATCGTCAAATTATCCCCCAACGTGGAAAGCATTGCCCTCAACGCCCAATCGGCGGAACGCGGTGGCGCGGATTGTGTTTCGCTCATCAATACGCTGACGGGTATGGCGATTGATATTGAACGCAGAAAACCGATTATTGCAAACAACACGGGCGGTGTATCGGGCGCGGGCGTAAAACCGATTGCGGTGCGTATGACTTACGAGGCGTCGCAGGCGGTAAAAATCCCCGTGATTGGTATGGGCGGTATCACTTGCGCGGAAGACGCAATCGAATTTTTAATGGCGGGCGCAACGGCGGTGCAGGTTGGCACGGCGAACTTTACCGACCCTTACGCAATGCCCAAGATTATCGACGGCCTCAATACATGGTGTGATAAACACAATATCGCAAACGTATCCGAGCTGACGGGCGTTTTGCAATTAAATCAAAGATAAGTAAAAGGAGTAGTATCATGGCATATACCTATAAAGAAGAATTTATCCGTTTCATGGTAGATAACGGCGTTTTGAAATTTGGGCAGTTCACCTTAAAGAGCGGAAGAATCGCCCCCTATTTCATCAATACGGGCAACTATAAGACGGGCAAACAGCTCGCAAAGCTTGGCGAATATTACGCGGCTTGCATCCACGACAACGGCTTGCAGGCGGAAACCTTGGTAGGACCTGCGTACAAGGGGATTCCTCTGTCCGTAGCGACGGCGGTGGCTATGTATCATAACTACGATACGGAAGTTAACTACTGCTTTGACAGAAAGGAAGTGAAGGACCACGGCGAGGGCGGTTTGTTTGTCGGCAAACAGCTTGTAGACGGCGAAAAAGTTATCATTATCGAGGACGTTATGACCAGCGGTAAGGCGTTGCGTGAAATTTTGCCCAAATTAGAGGCGGCGGCAAAAGTAAACGTGGTGGGTATGATTATCTCCGTTGACCGCAGAGAAAAGGGGTTGACCAGCGATTTATCGGCAGTTTCCGAGGCGAAGAGAGAATTCGGCATCGACGTATACTCGGTGGTGACGATGGACGATATCATTTCGGCAATCGAAAAAGGCGTCGTAGACGGCAAAGAGCACCTCGACGCAATGTACGCATACCGTAACACCTACGGCGCAAAATAATACGCTTTTAAGGGCAAAACGAGATAAAAAATTCAACGTATTCGCTTGTTAGGCGGAAACAACCGTCTTTCCATTTTTGCGGGCATAAAGGTTGGCGTTGCGTATCTCTCGAATGCGTGCGTAGCGTGCAATACCAAAAAGAGGGCGAATAGAAAACAAACGGCGGTTAAAAACAGCTTTTTCTTCATACATGCAGTATGGTTTAAAAGACGGGAAAATATGTAAAAAATGCTATGCCTTGACGGCGTGGCGAAAGGGTAGAAATATGAAAAAAATTATCTTAACAGGGGACAGACCTACGGGGAAATTGCATATCGGGCATTACGTAGGTTCGCTCAGACGTCGTGTGGAAATGCAAAACAGCGGCGAATTTGAAAAAATCTATATCATGATTGCAGACGCGCAGGCGCTTACGGACAATTTTGATAATCCCGACAAAGTCCGCGCGAATATTACGGAAGTGGCGCTCGATTATCTTGCATGCGGGCTGGACCCCAACAAATCGACGATTTTTGTGCAATCGCACGTTGAACAGCTTACCGAGCTTACCTTTTATTATATGAACTTGGTAACTCTTTCCCGTTTGGAACGCAATCCGACGGTAAAGACGGAATTAAAGCTCCGCAATTTTGAAGGCTCGATACCCATGGGATTTTTGACCTATCCCGTATCGCAGACGGCGGATATCACGGCGTTTAAGGCGACGACCGTGCCCGTTGGCGAGGACCAACTGCCCATGCTGGAACAAGCGCGCGAAATCGTGCGCAGTTTTAACGGTTTGTACGGTGAAACGCTTGTCGAACCGCAGGCGGTTTTGCCTCAAAACAAATCGTGTTTGCGTTTGCCCGGTACGGACGGTATGGCGAAAATGAGTAAATCGCTCGGGAACTGTATTTATCTTTCGGATAGCGCGGACGAGATTAAACGTAAGGTTATGGGCATGTATACCGACCCCAACCATATCAAGGTAACCGATCCGGGCGACACGAAAAACAACCCGACGTTCATTTACCTCGACGCATTTTCGACGGACGAGCATTTTGCAAAATACCTGCCCGAATACGCAAACCTTGCCGAATTGAAGGCGCATTACGAGCGTGGCGGGCTTGGGGATATGAAGGTGAAGAAATTCCTCAACGCGGTTATGCAGGAAACGTTAGAGCCTATCCGACTTCGCCGTGAAGAATTGGCAAAGGACTTGCCCGCGATTTGGGAAATGCTGAAAAAGGGGAGCGAGGACGCGCGCGCGGTGGCGGCGCAGACCCTTTCCGAAGTCAAGAAAGCGATGAAAATCAATTATTTTGATTGATAAAAAATAAAAAATAGCATGAGAAAAGCCGAGGCAATACGCCTCGGCTTTAATAGAGCAGATTTTTGATTATTCGTTAATGAGATCTTTGTAAGCTTTACCAAATTTCATTACGGGCTTTTTGCAAGCAGGAATTTCTACGGGAGCTTTCGTCTGAGGGTTGATACCCGTTTTAGCCGCTACGTTTTTAACTTCGAAAGAACCGAAACCAACGAGGCTAACCTTTTCACCTGCTTTCAACGCTTCGGTAATCGTAGCGATAAATGCGTCGTACGCGATAGCCGCGTCTTTGTCCTTGAAACCTGCTTTTGCTGCCATTGCTTTAATCAATTCGCCTTTGTTCATAAAAGAATCCCCTTTATAATAATTTTTTCTTAAAAAACGCGAAAATTTTTAAGTAATACTATTATATCCTATATGCGTGTATTTGTCAAGGGGTTAAAATAAAAAAAATGCCGAAAAAGCTTGAAAAATAAAGGTTTTTTCGGTTTTTTAGAGAGTAAAAAAGAAAAAACGGCTTTTATGAGAAAAAAACAGCCGCATACCGCTGAAATAAAGGGGTTGCGACTGTTTTGTCCGTCTATGTAAATTTACATTTCATCCGAGAAAAAACCAAGCCCTAAAACTTGGGAAACTTTGCTCATAACGGCAAAGGAATCGGGGTCGATTTGCTTTATCAATCTTCGTACGGTGGCTACTTGCCGACGGCTAACCACGATGACCAGCATCGTGCGGTTTTCTTGCGTATACATACCCTTTGCCGGCATAGAGGTTACGCCACGGCTCAGCTCTTTCATCAACACGCGGGACATCAACTCCGGTTTCTCCGTGATAATTCTAAACTCAACGGCGGAGTGGTATCCGTGGGTAACCGTTTCGTTGGTTTTACTCTCGATATATGCCTCAAACGCCGCCATCATAATGGGAAGTAAGGTCGCGCCGTAATCGATTTTTCCGTTTACCTTTACGTAGAAAACGAACACGGACGAGCCGATAATCACACAGTTAATCATGAAGATAACCCAAGCGATAGAGGCAGCGTTGAATTTCTTCTGAATCATGACCGCCGCGATATCCGCGCCGCCCGTACTGCCACCGACCTTAAACGCCAACGCAATAGCCAAACCGATACAAAGCCCTGCCGCAATCGCCGCGAAGATTCTTTCGCCTCCCTCGCCAAAGACGATACGGAAATCGTCAAATACAAGCTCGAACAGGAACAACCACAGCGATTGAAGACCGATATTTGTCGCGGAAAGGATAGCAAACCGCTTTTTTACAAAGAAAAAGGACAGAATAACGAGGGGGAGGTTCAAACACAAAATGATAGCGAATTGCGGAACCTTATAATTCGACGCCACGTTGATTAAAATTGCGATACCGCTTGCCCCGCCGATGGTGAAGTCGTTGGGTGTAATCAGGCTGTGCGCGGCAAAGGCAATTAGGAGCGAGGAAAGAATTGTATAAACGAACGCCTTTATCCAAAGCATCGCTTTGCCTTTGGCACTGCTCGCTGAAGGGTCGATATTATCCTTGGTGATTTTGGGCGGTAACGGGGCGTGGCCGTCCGCGGGTGCCACCTCAAAAAGGTCTTTTTCTTCCATATTAAAAACCTCGTGTTGAGTATTTATAGGTGCATTGAGCGCAAATTAGCGAATTTACTTATAAAGCCTCGACGACAACGGTAATTTTCGAGGTTACGTTTTCCATCAGACGAATTTCTGCGGGGAAGGAACCGAGCGCCTTTACGTTGTCCATTTTGATTTTCTTTTTATCGATATCAAAGCCGAGCTCCGCAAGCGCCGCCGCTACGTGCGCCGACGATACCGACCCGAACATTTTACCGTTTTCGCCCGTTTTAATTTTTACAGACACGGACTTGCCTTCCAAGGTCGCCGCCAATTCTTTGAGCGCCTTCACTTCTTCCGCTTTATGGAATTCCTGCGCCGCCTTCTTTTGCGCCGCCTCGTGGATATTGCTTGCGGTAGCCGCTTGCGCCATACCTTTTTTAATCAAGAAATTGCGTCCGTAGCCGTCCGCCACTTCCACAACGTCGCCCTTCTTGCCCAAACCTTTTACGTCCAATTTTAAAATAACTTTCATCTGCATATCCTCCGTCATTTTCACTTCTTTTTATATTGTAGCGTAAAATTTAGCAAATGTCAATATTTTTTTGGAAATTGAACATACTGTATTTACCGATTAAGGAGGAAAAATATCATGGAAACACGTGAAGTAAACACGAGTATCGGTTGTAACGTGACCGATTGCAAGTACAACAAAGCAGGGGATTTTTGCACGTTGCACAAAATCCACGTAGGTAATACGTGTAGCTGCGACGCAGAAAGCTGTACCTGCTGTGACAGCTTTGAAAGAAAATAAGCGCGCGCTTGCAAAAAAGAGCCGCCTTGCCGTTTGGCAGGGCGGTTTTTTGATGTTTTATATCGTAATAATTTATCGAAATATAATATCGAAAAAACTTATCGAAAAAATATATCGAATCAATAATTTTTTATCGATTGCATAAAATCGCTTGCTTTTTATCGATTAAGTGTGTATAATGGTATCAATCGATAAAAAAAGTGGGAGTTAATTTTATGGCACAAACGGAAAAATTGACGGTAAAACAAAAAATCGCACGTTATTTTAAAACGTTGCCAAAGCGGTATTTTATTACGGCGTTTTCGGGTATGGCGCAAGGGCTGTTCGTCACCTTGATTGCGGGTACGATTTTGGCACAGATTGCAGGCTGGATAAACGAAATCGGGAACGGCAATTACGTGGGCAATACGCTGTTGTACATAGCCAAAATTGCAAAGACCTTGATGGGCGCAGGGATTGGCGTCGGTATTGCGCATGCGCTTGAAAAAAACAAGTTGCTGACCTTTTCCGCAGCCGTTGCGGGTATGGTCGGGGCGTTTTCGGATAAGCTAATGGTGGACGCGGGGGCGTTCACGACGCTTGCGCTCGGTGCGCCGGGGAATCCTATCGGCGCGTACGTGGTAACCATGCTCGTTGTGGAAATCGTCGGTTTGTACGCAGGCAAGACAAAGCTCGATATTTTGCTCGTACCCTTGGGTGTATTGGTGCTTGCTTTGGGTGGTGTATTCGTGGCGTATCCGTTCAGTTGGCTTGTCGGAAAGCTTGGCAATTTGATTGCAGTAGCGACGAAAATTACCCCCTTTGTTATGGGGATTGTCATAGCGGTTGTTATGGGTATTTTGCTGACGATGCCGACGTCGTCTGCGGCGATATGGGTGGCGGTTTCCGCGCAGATCTCGTCGGGAAATACGAACGCAATGTTGATTGCGGGCGGCGCGGCTACGGTGGGGTGCGCTTGCCATATGATTGGTTTCGCTGTGGCGAGTTTCCGTGAAAACAAAGTCAGTGGGTTAATTTCGCAAGGCATTGGGACGAGTATGTTGCAGATTCCCAATATCATGAAAAAGCCGATTATTATGCTGCCGATGATTATATCCAGCGCGATTTGCGGTCCGTTGGCAACCTGTGTGTTTGGGCTCAAATGCGGCGAAGGCGGCGGTATGGGTACGAGCGGTTTGGTCGGCGTGTTCGATTTGTTTAAATATACGAACGGCGCTCTCGGGTACGTGGGCATCGTGCTGCTGATGTTTGTTCTGCCCGCTTTGCTCAATATTTTGATTTCGGAATTTATGCGCAAAAAGGGTTGGATTAAAAAGGGCGATATGAAATTGGATTTATAATAGATTAAGAGGTAATAAAAAAACCGAGCTCCGCGGAGTTCGGTTTTTTGTTTTTATACTTGTTCGCTGACGATTACTTGGCGTTGGGGTTCGCAAGTTAAATGCATACCCAACGATTTAAAGGTTCGTTCGTCCACGTGCGCCAACATGACGGTGGAGTGTACTTCGCAATTTTTCAGCTTATCGAGCTGTGCTACCGCCTTTTTCGCTTTCGGGTCGTTGACTGCGCAAATGGAGAGCGCCATTAATACTTCGTCTGTGTGCAGACGGGGATTGACCGCGCCCATGTGTTTTACTTTCAGATATTGGAGGGGTTCGATAATAGTGGGGGAAATCAGCTCGATTTCGTCGTTGATACCGCCGAGCGCTTTCAAAGCGTTCAAAATCGCCGCCGCCGACGCGCCGAGCAAATCGCCCGTTTTTCCCGTTACGATACGTCCGTCGTTGAGCTCGATAGCTACGGCGGGTGAGCCCGTCAATTCCGCTTTCGCAAGGGCGGGGGCAACCGCTTTTCTATCGTCCACGGAAATGCCCGATTTACTCATAAGCAGTTCCAATTTTGCGACGACGTCTTTGGGAATTCTACCTTTCTTCGCGTCGCAAAGCGCGGCGTAATAACGGCGGATAATTTCGTTTTGGGAGGCCTCGCGACAGACTTCGTCGTCCACAACGCAAAAACCTGCCATGTTTACGCCCATATCCGTGGGGGATTTGTAGGGGGAATACCCCAAAATCTTTTTCAGCATAGCCGAAACGACGGGGAAAATTTCCACGTCGCGGTTGTAATTGACCGCCAGCGTTCCGTACGCCTCCAAATGGTAGGGGTCAATCATGTTCACGTCGTTAAGGTCGGCGGTTGCCGCTTCGTATGCCGCGTTGACGGGGTGCGAAAGGGGAATATTCCAAATCGGGAAAGTTTCAAACTTTGCATAGCCCGCCTTCACCCCACGCAGATTTTCGTGATAGAGTTGCGAAAGGCAGGTCGCCATTTTCCCGCTCCCAGGGCCGGGCGCCGTCACGATAACGAGCCTTCTGCTCGTCGGCACGTATTCGTTTTTGCCATAGCCCTCGTCGCTGACGATTTTAGAAACGTCGTGCGGATACCCCTCGATTGCGTAGTGTTTATACACGGGGATACCGAGGTTGTTCAGCCGTTTGATAAACCCGTCCACAGCGGGCTGGGGCTGATACATCGTCATAACGACGCTACCTACGAACAGACCTTTGCTCTTAAAAATATCGATAAGCCGAATAACGTCCGCGTCGTACGTGATACCAAGGTCGCTACGGTATTTGTTTTTAACGATATCGTTTGCGCTGATAACTACCAAAATCTCCGCAATCGAACGGAGTTTTAACAGCATTTTAATCTTACTGTCGGGCTCAAAACCGGGTAAAACGCGGGACGCGTGATAATCGTCAAAGAGCTTGCCACCGAATTCCAAATACAGCTTGTCCCCAAACGAATCAATGCGTTCTTGGATTTTTTCGGACTGCAAGGACAGATATTTTTTATTATCAAACCCGATTTTGTTCATAAACGTTCTCCTTTGTGGCTCCTCAAAACTTTATCCTATATATTGTAGCACAAACGGATAATAAAAGTCAACGGTAAAACGAAAAATATCCGCCCGCAAAAGTGTTTTTTTTATTATATAAAAAACCGCCCTATAAAAGGACGGTTTTTCCAAGTCGCCATTGCTTGCTTAAATCTTCTTTTTGAGTTCCCGTACGGCGTTGTTTAAGAAGAATTCTGCCGTCGTGCCCTTGCGGATAAGCTGTACAGCCTCTTCGGGGGTGCACCAACGCGCCTCTGCGATTTCGTTTTTCGCAATCTTCAACGCCTTTTCCTCAACAACCACGACAAAGTTCAGCATCAACACTTCCTTTTTTGCATGGTAACGCGAGGACATATACTTCGCCTTTACTACGTCCAAACCAAGTTCTTCTTTGATTTCGCGGGGGATTGTCTTTTCCGCGTTCTCGCCTTTTTTAATGTACCCTGCAAACAGGATAAAGTCCTCGTCGTTGACGTGTCTTGCCAACAGAATTTTGTCCTGCGCGCGGTTGGTTACGACCATGGAAACCGCAATCGGGAATTGGGGAAACATATACGATTGACATTTTTCGCAATAGGGAATTAAGCCTTCGTTTTCACAAAAGCGCAAAGTTGTTTTCGCGCCACACTCTCTACAATACATAAAAAACCTCCTTATCAGCGCTTTGCCTACGCGCCTAAATACTCTGTTCCTTTATATAATACCCCTTTTTTTGTCGATTGTCAATATAGATAAAAAAATTTTTTGCCCTTTTCCATAAGTTTTTCTAATACTTTATATAAAAAAATTCTAAAAAATACCGCTGTTTTTTTTGCGCCAGCGCTTGAAAATCACGGGGGTATATGCTATAATGATAAACGGAAAACGTTTTGAAAGATTTTCCGCTTATTTTTTGAAAGGAAGAACGAGGTATAAAGAAAATGTCTATCAAAATCGGCATTTACGGCTACGGCAATCTCGGCCGCGGCGTGGAATTGGCAGTTGCGCAAAATCCCGATATGACGGCGGTGGGTGTGTTTACCCGCCGTGCCCCCGACAGCGTAAAGACGTTGACGGGTATCCCCGTTTTTGCGGCAAACGACGCGCCTAATATGCTTGGCAAAATCGACGTAATGATTATCTGTGGCGGTAGCGCAACCGATTTGCCCCAGCAAACCCCTGCGCTCGCGCGATATTTTAACGTCGTGGACAGTTTTGATACGCACGCCAATATTCCTACGCACGTAGCGTCGGTAGAGGCGGTGGCAAAGCAGGCAAAGACAACGGCGCTTGTGTCCGCAGGATGGGACCCTGGTATGTTTTCGATTGCGCGTTTGTACGCCGATGCGATTTTGCCCGAAGGGAAAGATTATACCTTTTGGGGGAAAGGGGTCAGCCAAGGGCACTCCGACGCGATTCGCCGTATCGAGGGGGTAGAGGACGCAAGACAGTACACAATCCCCGTTGCAGAGGCGTTGAACGCGGTACGTAGTGGGTGCTCGCCTCAATTAACGACGGCGCAAAAGCACGAAAGAGAGTGCTTTGTCGTGGCGAAAGAGGGCGCGGATTTGGCGCGTATCGAACGGGAAATCAAGACCATGCCCAACTACTTTGCCGACTATCATACCACCGTGCATTTTATTTCGAAAGCGGAAATGCAAGAAAAGCATAGCGGTTTGCCCCACGGTGGCGCGGTTATCCGCAACGGCGTGACGGGTATGGAAAAACAGAACAAGCACGTCGTAGAATTTTCGTTAAAGCTGGGGTCCAATCCCGAATTTACGGCGTCCGTTTTGGTGGCGTGCGCCCGCGCGACGTACCGTCTCAACGAAAAGGGGGAATACGGTTGCAAGACGATGCTGGACGTACCGCCCGCCTACCTTTCGATAAAACCCCGCGAAGAACTGATTGCCACTTTGCTGTAATCAGAAATATAAAACGACAGAGAAACAGTCCTGTTTTCGGGGCTGTTTTTTGCTTGTGCTTTTTATAAAAAAGCAAAAAGGGAAAAAGTCATACAAAAAGGTGACGCAAAGGGAAGAGATTTTTTTTGTTTTTCCGTTGCGAACACTTGAAAAAAGAAAAAAAATCATATATAATGTAAAAGGAAAGTTATGCAAAAGAGCTCTTTTATGGGCAGAAAAGCCTCAAAAGAGGGAACGTACAGAAAAGAAAAAGGAAGAATTATGAACTATTCTGTGTTCGATGGAAAAAAGCTTTTGATAAATTTAGCGCGGTTTGCGCTGTATATGGCGTTGATTCTCGTCACGCCCTATCTTGCGGGTTTTACGTCGCCTTGGTTTATCCAAATTTCCTATAACCAGCTTACGCCTTTCTTCGTAAAGGTCGTATTGACGTTGCTTTGGTTGATGGAAATTGGCATTATCGTGCTCGTGGAGCGTTTGATAAAGCGTAAAAAAGCTAAGCAACAAGCGGGCGAGCAAGTGGCGATTAAAGAGCCGAAAAGCAAGAAGGAAAAGAAAGAAATTTCCGTATTGCCCTTAAAGAACGTCTTGATTATCGTGGGCATAATCCTGGCTTGCTTGGTTGTGGTTGGATTGCAGATTGGGTTGGAAGTAAAGCCTTTCTACGATATGGCGCAAAGGGTAACCTCGGCGTACGATTATCTCAACAACGTCGGACCGATTATTTTGGCGGTGGCAAAATGCCTTTGGACCGTCTTGATTATCAAGGTGGCGCTGGGTATGGGCGAAGCGGTGTTCGGCGTCCTTGAAAGTAAGGCTTGGAAGGCGATTTTGACTTGGGGCTTTGCAACGATATTGCTGTTCTCGTTCGGCTTATACGATATCGTTTCCAGCGAGAGCAAATACGCATGGACGTACGTGCTGTTCTATCTTTTGTTCCCCTTGCTGTATTGGTTGACGAAGAAGAGCGACGGTAAGTTCTACCTGATTATTCTGTTTATCTATATTTTCTAAGAGGGGCGCGAAAAAATGAAAAACGTTGAAAATAAAAAACCGAATAAATTTTTCGCAGCGCTTTGGCAATGGGCAAAAGACAACCGTTTTTTCCTACTGTTCGTTCTGTTTACGGCAATAATGGAAATGGCAACGGTGTGGATTTTGGAGGGGAATCCCTTTATGTCCCGTCCCTTCCTTTCGTGGGGCTTGCTCGTCCTTTTGTCGGGCTTGGTTTTGCTGATACCCTCGCGCAGATTGCAGGTCTGCATTTTCTCGGCATTGCTCGTGGTGCAGTTCGTTCTCCAATTATTTTTTGTAGTCGTTTTCGATTTGACCGAGCAGTATTTTGAATACGAAATGCTCAATTTAAAAAACGACGCTTTCGGTACGCTTGAAAATATTCCCATCCGTTTCAATTTATTCTTCGTGGGCATTACGCTGTGTATTGCGTACGTGGTAATGGGCTTGCGCGGTACGAGGACCAGACCGACGTGTACGGTAAAAAAGAAATACGTGTTTGCAAAAGTCGGCACGGCGATCGTGGGCGTTTCCATCATTTTTACTTCCTTTTTCAGCTATTATCCCCGCAACGCAAACCGCTATGACGAAATGATTAACGGCAAGGCAAAGAGCTCGTATTCCGCATACGGCGTTACGGGCAATTTGCTCGGCGAATTTATTGGCGCTATGTTCCCCGACAAAAGCACGATGCCGAACGAGACGATTGAAAAATTTATCTATGATTTAGACGCCGTGTGGGATGAGGACGACAGCGATTATTTCGGCGTATCTAAGGGCAACAACGTCATTACGATTTTGGGCGAAACCTTGGAATGGTTCTCGTTTATGTCGGACGCAAGCAAATACCCCAACGCGTTAAAACTCACGCCTGAGGATATGGAATATCTCTTCCCGACGATGACGGCGTTTACCCGCGATAGCGTCAATATGACGAATTTCCACTCCCGCGAAAAGACGGACATTTCCGAAACGCTGAGTATCATGGGGCATTATCCCACGACGGCGTATATCAATTACGATTATTACGAAAACGCAATGCCTTTGGCAATCCCCAATATCCTCAATACGATGACGGAAGAGTTGGGGACGGAAAGCGTGCAGAGCCGTTCCTATCACAACGGTTTCAAGACCTTCTATAACCGCGACGATGTGCACCGCGCGTTCGGTTTTGAGAGCTTGACGGATATGTACGATATGGCGTTTAAGGCGCAGTTGGATTACGAGAGCGGAAAGACAGACGAGCTCACCTTTATCAACCACATGAAATTTGGGGAACGCAATCTCGACTCCGAAATGATTGAGGTTTGCAAGGACGAAATGTTCCCTACGGACAAGCGTTTTTATACCTATATCACGACGATTACGATGCACGGTATCTATTACGACCGCAACAATTTGGAGCAATGGGACCAAAAGCTTAGGGCGACGCTTGGCAACCGTATGCCTAACCCCAACGACCATGATTTAAAGGACGATTTGCTCTATCATTATATGACGGCGGCAATGGAGCTTGAAGCGGCGATGAAGCTGATGATGGAAGAGCTTGCAACCCGCCCTGACGAGCGTACGGCAGACCCCAACGATAGCTTGCTCGACAATACGACGATTGTGGTGTTTGGCGACCATAACGCCTATTACCACTCGCTCAGCAAATACGTAAAGGATATCTACAATTACAAAACGGAAAAACGCTATACCGATTTGTATAACGTTCCGCTCATGGTTTACGATAAAAAATTGACGGCGAAAATAAGGGAAAACGGCGATTATAACAAATCGGGCGAAACGCAGGAAAATTATCGGATAGAGGTGGATAAATTTACTTGCACGGCGGACATTGCCTCGACGATTCTCGACTTGCTCGGTATTCGCCATTACGAAAATATGTTCTACGGTACGTCGGTATTTTCCGATAAGGAATCGGTTATGTACTCCCGCGCGTACGACACGTTTATCGCTAGCGGTATCGTGGGCAGGAGCGTGAACAGCTTGCTCTATTGTCACCCCAACGCAGACGTGGCGGCGTACAAAGAGGGCGCGTTGGAGCTCGTGGAAAAAATCAAACATTGCGATTACATCTACAAACAAAACTATTTTGCCTGCTTTGGAAAAATGGAAATGTACCGCAATAACTTCAAATGGCTGAATTCTGCTGAATACGAAACGTATAAGCAAAATAAGCAAAACTAAAAAGCAACAAAAGAACCGCTCGCTTGGGAGAACCAAGCGGGCGGTTTTTCATACCTCTATATTTTTTACGATTGCGGATTGTTACGCAAATTCAGCTCTTTTATCATTTGCCCGACGTAACGCACGGGAATAAGCTCGATTTTGTCCTTGTATTTTTCGCAAGTTTTCATATTTTTGGCGGGGAGGATTACCCGTTTAAAACCCGTTTTAATACACTCGTTAATTCGTTTGTCGGCGTACGTCACGGGACGAATTTCTCCCGTCAAACCTACTTCGCCAAACACAGCGGTGTATTTATCGATAGGCACGTCGTTTGCCGCGGAGGCGAGCGCCGCGCAGATGGCAAGGTCTACGGACGGCTCGTTGAGGCGAATACCACCCATGGCATTGATATACACGTCGGTGTTGAAAAAGGGGATTCCGCATCGCTTTTCCAAAACGGCAATCAATACGACCAGCTTATTATAATCGACGCCAAGACTCATACGGCGGGGCTGTCCGTAGGGGGCTTTGCTAATCAAAGTTTGAATTTCGACGTTCATGCACCGATTTCCGCTCTCGGACGGGGTAACCGCCGAACCTGCCGCCAAACCGCGCGTTTCCGACAAGAAAATATCCGCGTAATCGCGTACGCTCTTTACGCCCGAGTCGGTCATTTCAAAAACGCCCACTTCCTGCGCCGAGCCAAAACGGTTTTTTACCGCGCGGAGGAGTTTGAAATTATCTTCTTGTTGCCCTTCAAAATAAAGCACGGTATCCATGATATGTTCCAAAACTTTCGGCCCGGCAAGCGCGCCTTCCTTGGTCACGTGCCCGATGATGAAAAAGGTAATATTTTGCGATTTTGCAATCCGCATGAGCTTTGCGGCGCATTCGCGTACTTGCCCAACCGAGCCCGCCGCCGACGACAGCGTTTCGGTGTATACCGCTTGTATCGAGTCGATAACAACGAATTTGCTCTCGCCGAGATTGTTTTCGATGTCTTCCAAACAAGTTTCGTTGAGGAGCAAAAGATTGTCAGAGTTCAAACCCAAACGTTCGCAACGCATTTTGACTTGCGAACAGCTTTCTTCCGCCGATACGTACAAGGTAGGGGAACTCTGCGTTTGCGCGAGGTGCGCCGAAACTTGCGTTAATAGGGTAGATTTTCCGATGCCGGGGTCCCCGCCGAGTAGAACAAGGGAGCCGGGCACGATACCGCCGCCAAGGACGGTGTCGAACTCGGAAATTCCGCTTTTTACACGCTCGAATTTTTCATAACCGATTTTGGATAAAGGTAACGCGCGCGTCTTCATTTCGGACACGCCCCTGCGGGTTTCCGCTTTTTGGGGCTCTGTCACGCGTACGATTTCTTCTTGCATGGTATTAAATTCACCGCAATCGGGACATCTGCCCAACCATTTCGGGGCGACGTAACCGCACGCCGAACAGACGAATTGCGTCGTGGGAGCTTTCGTTTTGGTTGCCATAGCTTATATACTCCTTAACAGGGCGTAGGCGTTTACCGTAATGCCCTTACCCTCGCCTACGTAGCCCAACCCCTCGTTGGTGCCCGCCGACACGCCGATTGCGCTTTCGTCCAATTTTAAAACGCCTGCAAGACTGCATTTGATTGCGTCGATATATTTTGCCAAGCGAGGCTTTTCCGCTTGAATTGCTACGGACAGATTTTTCACCGCATAGCCTTGTTTGGCTACGGTTTCTACGACCTGCGCGAGCATATCCATAGAGTTTGCGTTTTTCCAGCGTTCGTCGCTGTCGGGGAAATAATGCCCGATATCCTTCAAGCCCGCCGCCGATAAAAGGGCGTCCATAACGGCGTGCGCCAACACGTCCCCGTCGCTGTGCGCAATCAGTCCGCTTGCAGAGGGGATTTTTACACCGCCGAGCACAATAAAATCTTGCGCTTTGCCAAAGGCGTGGGTGTCCACGCCGAAACCGCAACGGGCGGTATTGTCCGCAAAATCTTCCGCGTAGGTCAGCTTTCTATTTTCAAAACTTCCCTCGCAAAGGCAGGGCGCGCCGCAAAACCGCGCGAACACCGACGAATCGTCCGTGTAAACGCCGTCGTCCATTTCAAAAGCGCGCTCGTACGCGCAGAGGATATTCTCGCGGAAAAACCCTTGCGGGGTTTGAATTTGACGCAAGGCGTTTCTATCGGGCACGCTGATAATTTTGCCGTTTTTCATGGTGGCAACCGTGTCGGTACATACGGTTGCGCAAATACCGCTACCGTTGGTTTTAACGCTTTCGAGGCAATTTTCAATCAGTTTACGGCTGACGAAGGGGCGCGCGCCGTCGTGGATTAATACGATATCCGCGCTCGTCTTTTGCAGAGCGTTGTATACCGAATGCGAGCGGTCGGTCCCGCCAAGTACGGCTTTGGCGTTTGCAAATTCCTTGCAAAGAGCGGAAATTTCATCGAAATCTTCTTGCGAGGAAGTCACTATAATTTCGTCGATTGCGGGGAAATCAAAGGCGGAAACCGTCTTATACAGCGCCGTAGCGCCTTGAAAGGGGACGAGTAGCTTGTTCTTTTCAAAGCCTGCTCTTTCGCCTTTTCCTGCCGCGCAAATAATCGCGCATACCGTTACTTTACTCATACAATCACCTCATACAAGGACGACGCCTCGTCTTTTTTTACCGTTTCTTTGATGTTTAAAACGCGGAATTTCAATACGCCCGACGCATACAAAACCTCTACGACGTCGCCGATTTTGACGGCGGTTGAGGGTTTGGCGGCTTTGCCGTTGATGATGACTTTTTCTTCCGAGCAAGCCTCCTGGGCGACGGTGCGCCGTTTTAAGATACGCGAAACTTTCAAAAATTTGTCGATACGCATAAAAAACCTCTAAAAATTTTCAAAAAAATGGTAGGAAGGGCGAAAAACGCTTGACAAGGTTTTCGCCAAAGGATATAATTAGATAATGTATCATTATGCTATTATGGCGTAATGTCGCTCGGGCGAGGAATTTTTGGTGGAAAAAACCCAAAAAATCTCCAAAAAACGCCCTAAAAAGCGGTAAAAATCCTTTCCTTATATATTATTATACCGCAAAGGATTGCAAAAGTAAAGCGTAGTGATATAAAAATTTCTAAACAAGGCAAAATTTTCGATTTTTATCGATGAAAAGATATACTCGGTAGATCGCTGGAAAAATGAAAGGAGAAAAAATCACAAGATGGATTTACCTGTAACCAAGTACGGCAAAACCGAAAGAAGAAAATTCGGTAACATCAACGAAGTCATCGATATTCCCGACCTCGTTGAGATCCAGAAGGACAGCTATAACGCCTTTATCGAAGAGGGTATTAGCGAAGTATTCGAGGACTTTTCCCCGATTACTGACTACTCCGACCGTTTCGAGCTCTATTTCTTAGAGCACAGATTTGGCGACAAACCCAAGTACGACGAAAAAGAATGTCGTGCAAGAGACGCTACGTATGCGCTTCCGCTCCGTGTCAAGGTTCGTCTTGTCAACAAAGTCAAGAACGAAGTTTTGGACCAGGAAGTATTCATGGGCGATATGCCGCTCATGACCGAAAACGGCGCCTTCATCATCAACGGTGCGGAACGTGTTATCGTTTCCCAGCTCGTTCGTTCGCCCGGCGTGTATAACAAGTCGAGCAAGGACAAGACGGGTAAGGAAATGTTCGAAACGACCGTTATGCCCAACCGCGGCGCATGGCTCGAACTCGAACAGGATGCGCAGGGCGCGTTGTACGTTCGTGTGGACAGAAAGAAAAAGCTGTGCATCACGGTGCTTTTGCGTGCGCTCGGCTATGGTTCCAACCGCGCGATTGAAGATCTGTTCGCAGGCGATAAGATGATTGCGGCTACCCTTGCAAAAGATACGGCTAAGAGCGAATCGGACGGCTTGTACGAACTGTACCGTCGTCTTCGTCCCGGCGAAGCGCCTACGGAAGATTCCGTAAGGGCGCACCTTTTCAATCTGTTCTTCGATCCCCGTCGCTACGACATTGCGAAAGTGGGCAGATACAAGTACAACAAAAAGCTCAACATGGCGTTCCGTTTGGAAGGTTGCCGTGTTGCAGACGCTGTGATTAACCCCGAAACGGGCGAAGTGATCGCAGAGGCAGGCGAAAAGATTTCCGAGCAGAAAGCAAAGGCAATCCAAAACTGCGGTATCAACGAGATTTTCGTGCTCGTAGAAGATCCCGAAGACGGCGAAATCCGCCACAAGATGATTGCAAACAACACGGTTGATTTCGCGGAAATTTCGGACGTTCCCGTCCAGGCTCGCGCAAAGGATTTCGGACTTCTTCCCACCGTGCATTATCCCAACTACAAATTCTCCAAGCTCATTGCGGAAGAATGCGCTAGCCTTAGCGTAGAAGAAGTTGCGGACAAGTACACCGACGAAATTAACGAAATCTATAAGACGGTGGAAAAGGCGGAAGAACCCGACGAAAAACCCGAAGAAAAGAAAAACAGAGAAAAGAGAAAGGACAATCGTCGCAAATTCGTTGCGGCTTGTAAGCTTTTCCACGAAATTCTTTCCAGCGAACATCCCGTTCCCACGAAAGAACAGAAAAAGGAAATGCGTCCTTTGATTGACAAGCTCTGCCATAAACACATTACGGTAGACGATATCGTTGCGTCCATTTCCAGCAACCTTGATTTGAACTACGGCATCGGCGACGTGGACAACATTGACCACCTCGGCAACCGTCGTGTTCGTTCGGTAGGCGAATTGCTCCAAAACCAACTCCGTATCGGTATTGCGCGTTTGGAAAGACTTATCAAAGAAAGAATGGGTACGCAGGACCCGATGGAAATCACGCCGTCGGCACTCATCAATATCCGTCCCGTATCGGCGGTCATCCGCGAATTCTTCGGCTCTTCGCAGCTGTCGCAGTTCATGGACCAGACCAACCCCATTGCAGAACTTACGCACAAGCGTAAACTTTCCGCGCTCGGTCCCGGCGGTTTGAATCGTGACCGCGCAACCTTCGAAGTCCGCGATATTCACCATACGCACTACGGCCGTATGTGTCCTATCGAAACGCCCGAAGGTCAAAACATCGGTCTTATCACGTCCCTTGCAACCTTCGCAAGAGTGAACGAATACGGCTTTATCATGAGCCCGTACCGCCGTGTAGACAAGGAAACGGGCGTTGTTACGACGCAGGTAGATTACCTTACGGCGGACGAAGAAGATAAATACATCGTAGCGCAGGCAAACGAACCCTTGGACGAAGAGGGCCGCTTCATCAACGAACGCGTAGGCTGCCGTCACAAGGCAGACATCACGGAAATGGCGCGCGAAAAGATGGACTATATGGACGTATCGCCCAAACAGCTCGTTTCGGTTGCAGCGGCGCTGATTCCCTTCCTTGAAAACGACGATACCAACCGTGCCCTCATGGGTTCGAACATGCAACGTCAGGCAGTTCCCCTTTTGAAGACGGAATCGGCGATTGTAGCGACGGGTATCGAAAGCTCCATCGCGCAGTATTCGGGCGTTATCGTAACGGCAGAAGAGGCAGGTTTTGTCATCAGCTGTTCTTCCGATATGATTAAAATCAAGGAAGACGACGGCAACGTACGCGAATATCCCTTGAAGAAGTTCGAGCGTTCCAACGCAGGTACCTGTCTGAACCAGCGTCCCATCGTATGCACGGGCGATAGAGTATTCAAAGGCGAAATCATTGCAGACGGTCCTTCGACCAACAACGGTGAACTTGCCCTTGGTAAAAATATTCTCGTCGGCTATATGGAATGGGAAGGCTACAACTACGAAGACGCTATTCTGCTTTCCGAAAAGCTCGTTCAAGACGACGTATTCACGTCTATCCACATTGAAAAACACGAAATCGAGGCGAGAGATACCAAGCTCGGTCCTGAAGAAATCACGCGCGATATCCCCAACGTAGGCGACGACGCGCTCAAAGATTTGGACGAAGACGGTATTATCCGTATCGGCGCGGAAGTACAAAGCGGCGATATTCTCGTTGGTAAAGTTTCGCCGAAGGGCGAAGCGGAACTTACGCCCGAAGAAAGATTGCTCCGCGCAATCTTCGGTGAAAAATCGAGAGAAGTCCGCGATACTTCCTTGAAAGTACCTCACGGTGAGGGCGGTATCGTCGTTGACGTTAAGGTGTTCACCAGAGAAAACAAGGACGAACTCGATCCCGGCGTAAACAAACTCGTTCGCGTATATATCGCGCAGAAACGTAAAATTCAGGTCGGCGACAAGATGGCAGGCCGTCACGGTAACAAGGGCGTTATCTCCCGCGTGCTTTCGCAGGCGGACATGCCTTTCCTTGCAGACGGTACGCCTTTGCAAATCTTGCTCAACCCCTTGGGCGTTCCTTCGCGTATGAACATCGGTCAGGTATTGGAAGTACACCTTGGCTACGTATGTAAACAGCTCGGTTGGAAGATTGCGACGCCGGTATTCGACGGCGCAACGGAAAAAGACCTTGAAAAGATGTTCCGTGAAAACAACCTTTTGAACCCCGACGGTAAGGTCGACGGTAAGTTCCAAGTCTTCGACGGCAGAACGGGCGAACCGTTTGAAAACCGCGTAACCATCGGCGTTCAATATATGATTAAGCTTATCCACCTTGTTGACGATAAGATTCACGCGCGTTCTATCGGTCCTTATTCGCTTGTCACGCAGCAGCCTCTCGGCGGTAAAGCGCAGTTCGGCGGCCAGCGTTTTGGTGAAATGGAAGTTTGGGCGCTCGAAGCGTACGGCGCGGCGCACATTTTGCAAGAAATCCTTACCGTTAAATCGGACGATATCAACGGCCGTGTTAAGACGTACGAATCGATTGTTCGTGGCGAAAACATCTCCGAACCGGGTATTCCCGAAGCGTTCAAGGTATTGCTTAAAGAATTGCAATCTCTTGCGCTCGACGTAAAGGTTCTTACCGAATCGGGCGACGAACTCATCATCCGCGAAGTGGAAGAAGATGAGGACAACGCTGACAACGCGGCAAGAAACAGAGAAATCAGCAAAGAAGAAGAACTCGAAGAAATCGATTTCAGCGTGGACGACGATGAAGAGGATGAAGACGACTTCGACGTTAAGTCCATTTTCGAAGCGGACGACGATGACGAAGACGGCTTTAACATCACGAAATCGGACGACGACGATGATTTTGAAGACGACGATGACGATACCTTCGGCTTTGGTAAACTGTTCGAGGACGACGATTCGTTCGAGGACGAGGAGTAATGGAGGGAAGATAAATTATGTACGAATTAAACGATTTCAATTCTATTCAAATCAGCATTGCTTCTCCTGAAAAAATCAGAGAGTGGTCGTACGGCGAGGTAACCAAGCCCGAAACGATCAACTACCGCACCCAAAAACCCGAAAAAGACGGTCTTTTCTGCGAAAAGATCTTTGGGCCGATGAAAGATTGGGAATGTCATTGCGGTAAATATAAGAGAATTAAATACAAGGGACACGTCTGTGAAAAGTGCGGTGTTGAAATCACCCGCCAAAGAGTTCGCCGTGAACGTATGGGTCATATCGAACTCGCAGCTCCCGTATCCCACATTTGGTATTTCAAGGGCGTACCCTCCAAAATCGGTCTGCTCTTGAATATGGGTCCGAAACAACTTGAACAGGTTATCTATTTTGCATCCTACGTTGTTCTTGACCCCGGCACGATTAAAGAACTTTCCTACAAAGAAGTTATCACCGATAAACAGCTCCGTGATTTGGAAGAAATGTACGGTGATTCGTCCGTAACCGGTTTGAAAATTGGTATGGGCGCAGAGGCCATTCGCGAACTTTTGATGGCGGTGGACTTGGATAAGGAAAGCGAAGAATGTAAAAAGGCGCTTGCAGAATCGCAAAACAACCAAAAAGGCCCCGGTCAAAAGGCAATCAAGGCGATTAAGCGTTTGGAAGTTATCGAATCGTTCAGAAAGAGCGGCAACCGCCCCGAATGGATGATTTTGACGGTACTTCCCGTTATTCCTCCCGAAATTCGTCCCATGGTACAGCTCGACGGCGGCAGATTTGCAACGTCCGACCTTAACGACTTGTACCGTCGCGTCATCAACCGTAACAACCGTTTGAAGAAAACGATGGAAATCGGCGCGCCCGAGATGATTATCAAAAACGAAAAACGTATGTTGCAGGAAGCGGTGGACGCTCTTATCGACAACGGCCGTCGTGGCAAAGCGCTCAGCGGTCCGTCCAACCGTGACCTTAAATCCTTGTCCGCAATGCTCCGCGGTAAGCAAGGTCGTTTCCGTCAGAACTTGCTCGGTAAACGTGTAGACTATTCCGGTCGTTCGGTTATCGTCGTAGGGCCCGAACTGAAAATTTATCAATGCGGTCTGCCCAAAGAAATGGCAATCGAGCTTTTCAAGCCCTTCATTATGAAACGCTTGGTCGAGAGCGGTCAATGCCACAATATCAAGACGGCAAAACGCGCCGTTGAAAAGGCAAAAGATATGGTTTGGAACGTTTTGGAAGACGTTATCAAGGACCATCCCGTCCTTTTGAACCGTGCTCCTACGTTGCACCGTTTGTCTATTCAGGCGTTCGAGCCCGTCCTCATCGAAGGCAGAGCAATCAAAATTTCGCCCCTTGTCTGCGGACCTTTCAACGCCGACTTCGACGGCGACCAGATGGCTGTGCACCTTCCTTTGAGTGTGGAAGCGCAGGCAGAAGCAAGATTCTTGATGCTTTCCGCAAACAACATTTTGAAATTGGCAGACGGTAAATCCGTCATGTCGCCCACGCAGGATATGATTATCGGTGCGTACTGCTTGACGATTAAGCGTCAAGAAGAGGGCAAGACGTACGACGAACAGGGTCGTCCCGACCCCAACGGCGAAGTGTACGAAGCGCCCGTATACGCATCGGAGAACGAAGCGATTTTGGCTTATCAGAACAAGATTGCGCACGAGCAGGACGAAATGTACCTTAAACGTACGGTAGAATTGCCCGAAGGTATGTTCGAAGACTTGCCCCTGCCTTACAAGTGCCCGATTGAAAACAAGGAAGGCGAAACGCCCGTGAAATACGCGGAAGTTCGCCGCAACGAAAAGACGGGTAAGTTGGAAGTTTCCGGTGTTATCAAGACGACGATTGGTCGCTTGATTTACAACGACGGACTTCCTCAGGACCTTGGTTTTGTTAAGAGAAACACGCCCGAATCCTTCCTCCGTTTGGAACTCGATACCGAGTTCATTGGCAAGGTCAAAGGCGCGAAGGCAATCGGTAAAAAGCACCTTTCCTACATCGTAGAGGCAGCGTTCAGAACGGGTAAAGCGCCCAAGGCGTCCTACGTACTTGACGCAATGAAGGAAAGAGGTTACAAATATTCCACGCTTGCGGCTTTGACGACTTCCGTATTCGATATGAAGATTCCCGATGAAAAGGAAGAAATCATCAACAACGCGGAAAAGGAAGTTTCCAAGATTGCAAAGAAATATCAACGTGGTCTTTTGAACGAAGACGAACGTTACAGCGCGGTTATCGCGCAATGGGACGCGGCTACGGACAAAGTGGCAAGCCTCTTGAAAAAGCAGGGTGAAGAAGACAAATTCAACCCGATTTGGATGATGGCAGACTCGGGCGCACGTGGTTCCATCGACCAGATTAAACAGCTCGCTGGTATGCGTGGTCTAATGGTTAACCCGCAGGGTAAAAAGATTGAGGTTCCCGTTAAATCGTGTTTCCGTAACGGTCTGTCCGTTTTGGAATACTTCATTTCGTCGCACGGTGGCCGTAAAGGTTTGACCGACACGGCATTGAAGACGGCTGACTCTGGTTACCTTACCCGTCGTCTTGTAGACGTATCGCACGAAATCATCGTACGCGAAGACGATTGCTGCGCAGGCAGAAAGCCGCAGGGCTTGGCTGTCAAGGCAATCTACGACAGCGTAGGCAAGGAAATCGAAGGCTTGCGTTCGAGAGTTTTGGGTAGATTTGCGGCAGAAGACGTAATTCATCCCGAAACGGGCGAAGTGATTGTTTCCACCAACCAATTTATCGACGAAAAAGAAGCGGATGCAATCGCGGCGTCCGGCTTGACGGAAGTTTCTATCCGCAGTATCTTCGGTTGCTCGTCCAAGTTCGGCGTATGCGCAAAATGCTACGGTAAGAACATGGCAACGACCTTGCCCGTACAGGTGGGCGAAGCGGTTGGTACGATTGCGGCGCAATCCATCGGTGAACCCGGTACCCAGCTTACGATGCGTACCTTCCACACGGGTGGTATCGCAGCAACGGGGGACATCACGCAAGGTCTTCCCCGTGTCGAAGAATTGTTCGAAGTTCGCAAACCTAAGGGTTGCGCAACGATTTGCGAAGTGGACGGTATCATCAGCATCGACGACTCCGACGGCTCGAAACACATCAAGGTTTTGGACGAAGTTACGAAGGAAGTCAAGAAGGAATACACCTTGCCGTTCAACGCGGAAATCAAGGTAAAAGAAGGCGAAAAAGTTGCGCCCGGCGTATTGCTTAATGCGGGTAGCGTATATCCTCAGGATATTTTGCGCGTACAAGGCGTTAAGGGTGTTCAAGACTATATCCTTGAACAGGTACAGACGGTATACCGTTCGCAAGGCGTTGAAATCAACGACAAACACGTTGAAATCATCGTTCGTCAGATGCTCAAAAAGGTTCGCGTAGAAAACGCAGGCGATACCAGCTTGTTGCCTGGCGAGCTCGTAGATATGGTAACCTTCCAAGACGAAAGCGCGAAAGCGATGGCAAACGGCGGCAGACCTGCGCTTGCAAAACGTGTACTTCTCGGTATTACGAAAGCGGCGCTTGCAACCGATTCCTTCCTTTCGGCAGCGTCCTTCCAGGAAACGTCGAGAGTGCTTACCGAAGCGGCTATCCGCACCAAGCGCGACTATCTTGTCGGCTTGAAGGAAAACGTAATCATCGGTAAGTTGATTCCTGCTGGTACGGGTACAAAATCCTACAAGAACATCACGCCGCAGTATATCGGCGGTTACAATCCCGTAGCGGAAACCGCGGTTGCGGAAGCGACGGAGGAAACGGAATCCGTATAATCGGCATATAAAAACAAACAAAAATACCTTTCGGGTACGCCCGAAGGGTATTTTTTATAGGCGTAGGGTTTTACGGCTGACAAAAAGGGGAATAAGATAGAAAATCTCTTGAAAGTATTGACTTTTATGCATGTAAATGGTATAATAAAGCAATAGAAACAGCAAGAAAATATTGCGTTGGGGGCGCTATGAGAACAAAGACGGCAATCATTATCGGCGCAGGTCCTGCGGGGCTTACGGCGGCATACGAATTACTGACGAAATCGGAAGATATCAAGCCGATTATTTTAGAGTGCGAGCAATTCGTTGGGGGCATTTCCCGAACGGCTCAATATAAAGGTTATCGTATGGACATCGGCGGACACAGATTCTTTTCTAAGGACGACCGCGTAACCGATTTATGGACGAAAATGTTGCCGGTCCAAGGCGCGCCCGCCAAGGACGATAAGATTTTGGAAAGGGAGAAACCCTTAGAAGAGGGCGGTCCCGACCCCGAAAACGAAGACGAAGTAATGCTCGTGCGTGACCGCGTATCCCGTATCATTTTCAAGCGTAAATTTTTCGATTATCCCATTTCGTTGAAGATGCGCACCTTTGTTAATATGGGCGTTTGGGGCACGATACGCTCGGGCTTTGGCTATATCGGTAGCTGTATCCATAAACGCCCTGAAACCAATTTGGAAAACTTCTATATCAACCGTTTTGGCAAGCCGTTGTACGCTATGTTTTTCGAGGATTATACCGAAAAACTTTGGGGCGTGCATCCCAGTAATATCTCGGCGGATTGGGGCGCGCAACGCGTAAAGGGTTTGTCCATTTCCAAGGCGATTAAAAATGCGTTTGGGAAGATGTTCAAGAAGAAAAACCGAGAGGTGGAAACCAGCTTAATCGAGCAGTTTATCTATCCGAAGAAAGGTCCTGGACAGCTCTACGAAAAAATGGCGGAAGAAATTTGCCGTATGGGTGGGGAAATTTTGTACGGCAGAACGGTTAACAAAATCGAGCTGAAAGACGGAAAGGTGGGTACCGTGTCCGCGTTGAACGAAAACGGAGAGGTGGAAACCTATGCCGCGGACTACTTTATTTCGTCCATGCCGATTAAAGATTTGTTAGAGGCAGTAGGCAAAGACGTTGCGCCCGCGGACGTATACGATATCGCTACCGCGCTTCCCTACCGCGACTTTATGACGGTGGGCTTGCTGTTGAACGGCTTAAAGGTAAAGAACAAAACCAAGATGAAAACGCTCGGGGATATCGTTCCCGACTGTTGGATATACGTGCAGGATCGCGACGTGCGCCTTGGCAGAATCCAAATTTTCAACAACTGGTCCCCCTATATGGTGGACAATCCCGAAGAAAACGTTTGGGTGGGGTTGGAATATTTCTGCAACGAAGGGGACGGTATGTGGACGAGCTCCGACGAAGATTTTATCAACAAAGCGATTGAAGAATTGATAAAAATCGGCGTCATTGAAAGCCGTGACAACGTGTTAGACAGCACCCTTTTGCGCGTCAAGAAGGCATATCCTGCGTATTTTGGGAGCTACGCCGAGTTCGACAAAGTCAAAGATTGGCTCAGCGGTATCGAAAACCTGTATTGCGTAGGCAGAAACGGTCAGCACCGCTATAACAATATGGACCACTCGATGGTTACCAGTATGGTTGCTTGCGAAAATATCATAAACGGCAACGCGGACAAGAGCGAGTTGTGGAGTGTAAATACCGAAAAGGAATATCACGAAACGAAATCGACGGACCAAGCAGACGGAGAGGATAAATCCAATGGAACAGACGTTGATACAGTCGGAACCAATCCATAAAACGGAAAAAAATTGGCATAAAATCGCAAAAGAGGGCGGTTTTTACGCCGTCTTGTTCCTGATAACGCTCTTTGCGTATTTAACGGTAAAACCGCTGATAACAGAGCAGAGCGTAGGTTTTGTCGCGCAAACGCTGATGATTTGCGCCTTGATTGTGTGCGTAGGCGTGCTCGTGTATTTGGGCGCGACCAAACGGCTGACGGCGCGCAGAATTATCGTGATTATGCTGATTATGGGCTTTATTCTGCGTTTGGGGTATATTCTATATACCGCGGGGAAAGTCCGTCAAATGGATACCTACAACAACAAGAGCGACCACGAGGCGTACGCATGGTCGATTTATGCGTATGGAAAATTGCCGACGACCAATAAGTATCAATTTTACCACCCGCCTTTTAACGCCTTTATCCAAGCGGGCTTTATGAAGTTTATGTCCGCGCTTGGCAAGATTTTTTCTTGGGACGAGAGCTTTTTTGTAAAATTTTCTTATATGGTCCCGAGTAAAAATTTCCCCTATTTGACAGCGGAGCGGTATTTCCTTTATTCGTCCTGTCAAATACTCGGCGTGATGTATTCGACGATTACCGCGGTGGTGTTGCTTAAAACGGTGGGGCTGTTCTCGTTTTCCAACAAAACGAAGGTGTTTTTGGCGGCGTTCGTCATTTTCTATCCCCGACAGATACAGTTTGCAGGGCAACTCAATAACGATTGCTTGTCCTATCTTTTAGGTACGCTTGCGCTGTATTTTGCTCTCAAATGGTGGAAAGGCGGGAAACGCCTGCCGTATATTTTGCTTTGCGCCCTTGCCTTGGGGTTGGGTATGATGACGAAACTCTCGTCGGCGACGGTTGCTTTGCCGATTGCGGGGATATTTATCTACGAGTTTTTTGTCACACTCCGCAAAAAAACGGATTCCCTCGTTTGGTGGAAATTGTTTTTGCAATACGGCGCGTTTCTTGCGATTTGCGCGCCCTTGGGGCTGTGGTTTCAATTTTACGCTAAGGCGCGTTTCAATCAAGAATTCGGTTACGTATTCGACAACTTGGTAAAATCGCTTTACACGGGCGACGAAAGCTTTTTCGACCGTTTCTTTATCCCGCGCGATCTTTCGGAAATTTTTGGGCGGTTGTATTGCCAGACGCATAACGGCAGTTATAATATCTTCAATTTCATGCTCCGTTCCTCGATTTTTGCGGAATTTAGCTATCAAAAAGGGGATATGTTCGCCGCCGTAGCGGTTATCTTTGCTTACCTTTCGGCAATCGCGCTGTTTGTGGGGCTGATTTGGAGCTTTGTTTTGTGGTCCAAAAAGGCAAAGAAAAACAATTTTAAGGAGGCGCTTGGAAAACTTCTTAGCGGGAAAGATTTCTTGTTTATCTTTTTACTCGTGCAGTCGCAGGCGCTTTCGCAGATTTATTTCAACATCAAAATGCCCTATTCGTGCACGATGGACTTCCGCTATATTATGCCGATGATTCTCGGTATGGCGCTGATGCTGGGGTACGTGCAAAAAACTCTTGTTACCGAAGGCGGTCGGGCGAGCAAAGCGTTTAGCCGTATCTTACCGCTGACCGTAGCGGCATTTTTGGCGAGTAGCGCCCTGTTCTATTGCGTTTGCGCGTAAACGGACAGCGATAAAAGACGAAACCTAAGGACGCAGCCGTAACGCGCGTACCTTTCGATACAATAAGGAGAAATATTTATGGAGAACGAAATGAAAAACGAAATGGAAAATCAGACGGCGGAAAACAGCCAAAACAATGAAATTATCAAACAGACGAAGACAGAGCTGTTTTGGGAAATTTTCCGCTTTTTGTTGGTAGGCGGTATCGCCACGGTAGTGGACTATTTTGTCTTTTGGCTTTTGGACGGCGTATTGTTGCCCAAAGTGCCGATTCACGGGGAGACTTGGTCGATGCTTGCGCTTTGGATTGCGACGGGCGCAGGCTTTATCGTGGGTATGATTGTGAATTGGGTGCTCTCGATAACCTTTGTGTTCCGCGCGGTACGCAACAAAGACGAGGCTACGTCTGCAAAATCCTTTTGGGTATTTACGATTATTTCCGTTATAGGGCTTGCGTTGACGTTGTTTGGCGTTTGGTTGATTGCAAAATGGATTCCCGAGTTTGAATTGTTTGGCAGAATTGACTTCTTCGGTACGACGTGGAGTAAGTGGGTTGCAAAAATGATTATGACCTGCATCGTACTGATTTGGAACTATATCGGCAGAAAAATCTTTGTTTTCAAGTCGTAAAACACAAGCAAGAACCCCGTTCATCGCGATATGTATGGCGGGGTTTTTATTTTTTGCGCTTTATTGTGAAAATTAGAAGAAATTTTTCAAAAGGGTATTGCAAAACGTCGAAAGGCATTGTATAATAATGGTGACAAAGGCGAAACCCTTTGCTCATGAATATGCTCACTATATATGTCAAACTCCTTTTTTGATGATAGAAAGCGTTGCGGTCCTCCTGCAACGTTTTCTATTTTTTTTATCCTCGGCAGGCGGTTTTTCGCCCCCTTTCCTTTATAAAGGAAAAAGTAGAAAAAGATACGGAAAAAATCGCGTGAAAGGCTTGACAAAATAAATACAGTCTGTTATAATGAAATTCGTGAGAACACATGGGCGTCACGCGGGCTCGCGGACGCCTTTTTTCTGAAAGCGAAAAAAGTACGGATGCGCGGCGTGAAAGGCGGTATTTGAAAGGAGAAAATATGACGGGACGTATTCACTCGTTTGAATCTTTCGGTACGGTGGACGGACCGGGGATCCGATTTGTTGTATTTTTACAAGGCTGTCCCTTGCGCTGTCAATACTGCCACAACCCCGACACGTGGGACGCTGGCGGGACGGAATATTCCGTGGACGAGATAATCGACCGCGTGCTGAAATACAAAAATTATTTTGGCGACCAAGGCGGTGTGACGGTTACGGGCGGCGAACCGTTGGTGCAGATTGATTTCGTGACGGAGCTGTTTACAAAGCTGAAACAAAAGGGCATACACACCTGCGTAGACACTTCGGGGATTATGTTTAACGGAGCTAGCGAGGCGAGCGTGCAAAAACACGAAAAATTGCTGACCGTTACCGATTTGTTTTTGCTTGATATCAAGCACATCGACGACGAGGCTTGCCAAAAGCTGACGGGAAAGAGCAACAAAAACACCTTAGATTTCGCTCGGTTTTTAAGCGATAGGGATAAAAAAATTTGGATTCGCCAAGTGTTGGTGCCGGGGCTTACGGACAGCGAAGAGAGTTTGCTTAGAACGCGCGCGTTCATCGACAGCCTGCAAACGGTAGAAAAAGTGGAGGTTTTGCCCTACCACACGATGGGCGAAGTCAAGTATCAAAAGCTGGGGCTTGCCTATCCGCTCAAAGGCGTGGAAACGCCGACGAAAGAACAGGTGGCAAACGCAAAACGGATTTTAAGCGAAGGTAGATAAATGAACGAAAAGGATTACAAAGAGCATTTAAAAGGACTTTGCTGTGTAGAAGTGAGCGGGGAATCCTGCGCAAACTGTCTGACGCTGATGCCGATTTTAAAAGAACTTTGCGACGCGCGGAACGATATTCGCCTCGTGCACGTAGAGGCGGACTACAACACTCTGCCTTTAATGGAAGAGTGGGAAATAGAAAAAGTTCCCACGATATTGCTTGTGGAAGACGGTGAAATTTTTGCCCGTTGCCACGGTTTCCAGCCCGAAGAAATTTTAGAAATTTGGTTGGACGCAAAGATTGAGGAAAGAAAAGCGGCAAAAAATTGAAAACAACGCCGAAAGCTTTCAAACAGAGTTTGAAAACGAGGGGCGAGGTTGATAAATAAACAAGAAAAAATATATTTTTATAGGAGTTACTGAATATGATGCAATACAAAGGTTGGGAAGGATTTGTTCCCGGTAAATGGTGCAACGACGAAGTAGACGTGCGCGATTTCATCCAGCACAACTACACGCCGTATGAAGGTGATTCGGCGTTCCTTGCTCCCGCAACGGAAGCTACGAAAAAGCTTTGGGCAATCGTTTGCGATTTGACCAAGAAAGAACTCGCGGCAGGCGGCGTTTTGGACGCAGATACGAAGGTTGTTTCCACGCTTACGTCCCACGACGCAGGTTATTTGGATAAGGACCTTGAAAAAATCGTAGGTGTGCAGACGGATGCACCTTTCAAACGTGCGTTGCAGCCCTTCGGTGGTCTTCGTATTTCCGAAAGCGCTTTGCAGCTTTACGGTTTTGAACTTGATCCCTCCATCAAAGAAATTTTCACGAAATATCGCAAAACGCACAACGAAGGCGTATTTGATGCGTATACCCCGGAAATGAGAGCGGCTCGTTCCGCGCACATTTTGACCGGTCTTCCCGACGGTTACGGCAGAGGCCGTATCGTAGGCGACTACCGCCGTGTAGCTCTTTACGGTGTAGATTATCTTATCCAGAAGAAGGAAGAAGATAAGCTTGCTATGGGCGGCACGATGACCCCCGATAAGGTACGTGACCGTGAAGAAGTTTCCGAACAGATTAAGGCGCTCAAAGCTCTCAAAGAGATGGCTGCTAAATACGGTTGCGACATTTCCAAACCCGCAACGACGGCGCAGGAAGCAATTCAGGCGTTGTACTTTGGTTACCTTGGCGCAGTTAAAGATCAAAACGGTGCTGCAATGTCTATCGGTAGAAACAGCACGTTCCTCGATATCTATATCGAACGTGACCTTAAAAAAGGTATTATCACCGAAGAACAGGCACAGGAATTCATGGACCACTTCATTATGAAACTTCGTATCGTGAAATTCATGAGAACGAAGGAATACAATGAATTGTTCTCGGGCGACCCCACGTGGGTAACGGAAGTAATCGGCGGTATGGGCGTAGACGGCAGAACGCTCGTTACCAAAAACTCCTTCCGTGTCTTGCACACGCTCGACAACCTCGGTCCCGCACCCGAACCCAACCTCACCGTTTTGTGGTCGAAGAGATTGCCCATCGCATTCAAGAGATACTGCGCGGAAATTTCCATCCGTACGTCCTCTATCCAGTACGAAAGCGACGATTTGATGCGTCCTGAAATGGGTGACGACTACTGTATCGCTTGCTGCGTAAGCTGTATGAAAGTTGGTAAAGACATGCAGTTCTTCGGCGCAAGAGCAAACCTTGCAAAGTGCTTGCTGTATGCAATCAACGGCGGTAAGGACGAACTTATCCTCGACAAAAAGACGGGCAAGCCCATGCAGGTTTCCCCCGAATTTATGCCGATTACCAGCAACGACGCGCTTGACTTTGAAGACGTAAAGGCGAAGTTCGATAACATGATGACGTGGCTTGCAGAACTGTATGTAAACACGCTCAACGTTATCCACTACATGCACGATAAGTATTCTTACGAATCGTTGGAAATGGCATTGCACGATACGAAAGTTCGCCGTTTCTTCGCAACGGGTATCGCTGGTCTTTCCTGCGCGGCTGACTCGCTTTCCGCTATTAAGTACGCAAAGGTATATCCTATCCGTAACGAACACGGCATCGTGGTAGATTTCCGTATCGAAGGCGACTTCCCTAAATACGGTAACAACGACGACAGAGCAGACGAGCTTGCAGTATGGCTTTTGAAGACGTTCATGAAGAAGGTTAAGAGCCACTACACCTATCGTGAAAGCGTTCCTACGACGTCGATTTTGACGATTACGTCCAACGTCGTATACGGTAAGAAGACGGGTAACACGCCTGACGGCCGCCGTGGCGGTACGCCTCTTGCACCTGGCGCAAACCCGATGCACGGTAGAGATAGCAACGGCGCGTTGGCATCTTTGGAATCGGTTGCAAAATTGCCTTACGAATATTCGAGAGACGGTATTTCCAACACGTTCTCGATTATGCCCGCATCGCTTGGTAAAGACGACTAATCTGGTATCAGTCAAAAAAATCACGGCTGCGCCGTCGCAAAATGGCGGCGTAGCAATCAAAAAATAAAATTATAAGGAGATAATATTATGTCGAACAGAGTAGATAATTTGGTTAACATGTTAGACGGCTACGTAGGTGACGGTGGTCACCACCTTAACGTAAACGTATTCGATCGTGAAACTCTTTTGGATGCGCAGGCGCACCCTGAAAAGTATCCTCAGCTCACCATCCGCGTTTCCGGTTATGCAGTAAACTTCATTAAGCTTACGAAAGAACAGCAGGATGACGTTATTTCCAGAACGATTCACGAATCCATGTAATTGTTCGTGCAATGCGAAACAGAGATAACAAACGATGAAACGAACTGCCGTCGAGTATTTCCCGACGGCAGTTTTTTAAAAAATAAACGCAATAGTATGCGTTTTAGGGGAAGAATATGAAAAAGATGATAAAAAAACTATTGGCGCTCGTCACGTCGCTGACGTTGTTTTCCACCTTGTCCGCGTGCGCTTTGTTGGAAGAAAAGAATTCCAACAACTCCAACAGCGAGAGCTTTTCGGAAAATATAAACTCGTCCGAAGACGTGACCTCGTCCGAAGACGTTAGCTCGTCCGAAGAGATTAGCTCGTCCGAGGACAGTACTTCGTCCGAAGACAGTACTTCGTCCGAAGATATGACCTCGTCCGAGGACAGTACTTCGTCCGAAGACAGCGGTACGGGCGATATCGTAACGGCAGAGTTGAGCATTCATTTTTTGGAACTTGGCAACAAATACACGGGGGATTGCACGCTGATTAAGGTGGGTGATACCGAGGTGTTGATTGACGCAGGCTCGCGCAAAGGCTCGGCGGAGACGATTGTGCCGTACGTACAGCAATATTGCACGGACGGCGTGCTGGAATACGTCATTGCAACGCACGCCCATCAGGACCATGTCGCGGGCTTTGTCGGCACAACCAAGATTGACGGTATTTTCGAGAGCTTTGTCTGCGAAACGATTATCGATTATCCGTTGTCCAATTCGACAGCCAAAATACGTCAAGAATACGAGGCCCTGCGTGATGCGGAGGTCGAGGCGGGCGCAAAACATTATACGGCGTTGCAATGTTGGAACGAAACGGACGGCGCGCAACGTTCGTATCAGCTTGGCGAAGGCGTTACGATGAACATCTTGTATCAGCGTTTCTACGAAGAAACGACGAGCGACGAAAACGATTATTCGGTGTGTATGTTGCTTACGCAGGGCGAGAAGAATTATCTGTTTACGGGGGATTTGGAGCACGAAGGCGAACAGTCGTTGGTTGAGAGCAACGATTTGCCGAAATGCGACCTTTTCAAAGGCGGACACCACGGCAGTCCCACGTCCAACACACCCGAGCTTTTTGCGGTAATTCAGCCGAAAATCGTATGCGTATGCTGTTGCTGCGGGAGTGACGAATACACGGAAAACGTAATGAATATGTTCCCCTCGCAGGCATTTGTCGATAACGTTGCGCCCTATACCGACAAGGTGTACGTAACGACGATTGTGTCGGATAACAAAGACGGGTTTGCGTCTATGAACGGCAATATTGTGGTTGCGTCCGACGGCGAAACGGTGACTGTAAACGGCTCTAACAACAATACGCTCTTTAAAGATACGGATTGGTTTAAAGCCAACCGCGTAATGCCCGACGCGTGGAAAGAAGAGTTAAAAGTATAGGCAAAAAATGCGAAAGGGGCATACCCGTGTCGCAACGAAATAAAAAATGGAGAAAAGTATGCAATTTTCCAGAACAGCGCTTTTGCTTGGGCAAGAGGGTGTTGAAAAACTGAAAAAGGCGCGCGTAGCGGTATTTGGCGTGGGCGGGGTCGGCGGTTACGCCGTAGAGGCGCTCGCCCGTAGCGGTGTGGGTACGCTGGACCTTATTGACAACGATACGGTCAGCCTGTCCAATATCAACCGCCAAATTATCGCCTTGCACTCTACCGTGGGACGGTTAAAAACGGAAGTGGCGGCGGAGCGCGCAAAAGATATCAATCCCGACATCACGGTGTATACGCACAACGTATTTTATCTGCCTGAAACGGCGGCGCAATTTGACTTTTCCAAATACGACTACGTGGTGGACGCCATTGATACGGTCAGCGGAAAAATCGCTTTGATAGAGCAAGCAAAGAAGGCAAACGTGCCGATTATTTCGGCTATGGGCGCGGGGAATAAAATGGACGCGACGGCGTTTAGGGTGGCAGACGTGTCTAAAACAAGCGTATGTCCGTTGGCTCGGGTGATGCGTAGAGAGCTCAAAAAAAGGGGGATAGAACACTTGAAAGTGGTCTATTCGGAGGAAGAGCCTTTGCCCGCAAAAACGGTGGACGAGGAAACGGGGAAACCGATTCCCGCCAGCGTTGCGTTCGTGCCGTCCGTGGTCGGTCTTATCCTCGCCGGCGAGGTAATTAAAGATTTAATTAAATAAAAAAGATTAGCCCGTTGTTGCGATGTAACGACGGGCTAATTATCAATAGTATCCAAAATCTTTTAGACTATATCCACAATTTCTTAGGATTCCATTTTCCAAGCATGATAGAAATTCTTTAAACAAATAAGAAATTCGATCGGCGTGTTTTTTTGGAACGGAAACAGTATCAAAAGTAAATGCTTTTTGATTGCTATATTCCTCGGCATAGACTGTTCCTGAGGTATAAAAAATAAGTACAGAACTCATAGGATTTTCCGTGCTGAGTGAATAATCAAAAGAAATACCAGTGGTTTTGAAATTTTTATCAAAGGATAGAGAAAAGCTTTCATAATAAGAACCACTATAATTGCAAAAAATTTTTCCATCATCAAACATTCCGTCCCAAAAAAGGAAAATGACCCCCAAGCGAGCATAGCGAAATGTGAATTGTCTGCGTTCTTAATATAGGTGTCAATGCTTTCAAATAAGTTTTGCTTTGTAACTTCCCTATTTTTTTTACAGGCATTAAGACAGGGAAAAATTAGCAATAATAGGAATAAACAAGTAACAAAAAGTTGTTGATGAAGTTTTTTAATTTTCATTTTTTCTCCAATTTGCAAAAGGTTCGATTTCTCCTGATAAAATATTTTTTGATTTTCCAACATGAATATAGTCATTATAAATGTATAATTTCCAATGATATTGCTCATGGGTATTGTATTGCATAGTTTTAGAGGTTAATAAAGGTGATAGGCGTGTCCATTCAACAAAGAAGATTTGCTCGTTTTCTAAGCGGAAAACAAGCAGGCTTTTTTTGTAAGAATCCAGAATTTCTTTTTGCTTGATTGTTATATCAACCCAATAGCGGTTAACAGTTTTATAGAATTTTGAAGACGGAGAACAAAGGCACAGTTCTCGGTCTTTTGTTATAAAGAAAATTCTTTTTGGGGATAAATGAAACAAGGTAACACCGTAGCTACGTTCTATCTTTTCAACTACCTGCCGTATAGGAATAATTCGGTAGCTTAAATTTGATTGTTTTTTGAAAGGAAGAAACATAAAAAATCCTTAAAATATATAAAAGTATTCTCAGCGTAAATTTAATTTTTCGTGAGAGGAAGAAAGATGGAAAATTCGTTCAATATATATATCTACCAAAAAAACGACAATATGTCGTTCGATTAAATCACTCCTCAAGTATATACGACAATTCGACGTTTGTCAAGCGTTTTACGACAAAATGTAGTAAAATTGTAGTGCAGATTAATTATAACAACAGTAGCAATAGAAACATTGGGAGCTTGTGATGAAGGATATTGGTGGTAGGATTAGAGAATTACGAAAGGAAATGGATTGCACACAAAGCAAGCTTGCGGATATTTTAGGGGTCACGCAGGACAGTATTTCGCTGTGGGAAAACGATAAAAGGATTCCTGATACGCAGTATATCGTTGCGATGGCGAAATTTTTCGACGTAACGACCGATTATTTGTTGGGGCTTACCGACGAATATAGGAGTGTTCGGTTTAACGAAGAAAATAGACGTTTGAACCTGCCGCCCGAGGAAAATATGCTCTTAAAAAAATACCGCGCTATGTCGAACAAGGAAAAGGCGCTGTTGATGCAATATATGCAATTACTGAAAAATTGACGAATAAAAAACACCGTTACGGATTGAACCGTAGCGGTGTTTTTATCTAACATATATTATTTAGTCTCTTCCACTTTTTTGATATCGTACGGAGTGCTTTGGTAAACGAAATAGTTCAACCAGTTTGAAAAAAGCAAGTGCGCATGCCCGCGCCAAGAAACGAGGGGCGGCTGCGTATCGTCGTCGCCCGGAAAATAATTTTTCGGGATAGAAATGGGCTTTCCTTGCGACAAATCACGCAAATACTCGTTTTTCAAGGTATCCGCATCGTATTCCGAGTGTCCCGTGATAAAAATCTGTCTACCGTTTTTTGTGGTAATTGCGTACACGCCCGTCTCGTCCGACGACGCCAAGATACGCAAGGGCCAAACCTTTTCGATATCTTCGCGGAGCACCGTTGTGTGCCGAGATTGCGGCACCATAAACACGTCGTCAAAACCACGGAATAAAATGGAGTTTTTATATTCGACGCGGTGGGGGAAAACCCCGAACATCTTTTCAGCAACGCCGTGCTTTTGAATACCGTAATGGTAATAAAGCCCCGCCTGCGCCCCCCAACAAACGTGGAAAGTGCTGTGGACGTGCGTTTTGCTCCACTCCATAATCTCGCAAAGCTCCTGCCAATATTCCACCTCTTCAAAGGGGAGGTGTTCCACGGGTGCGCCCGTGATAATCATACCGTCAAAATTCTCGTTCTTCACGTCGTCAAAGGTTTTATAAAAGGCGAGCAAATGCTCTTCTGCGACGTTCTTCGACTGATGAGATTTCGTGTGAATCAGCTCCATTTCCACCTGCAAAGGGGTATTGCCGAGCAAACGCGCAAACTGCGTTTCCGTCTCGATTTTCTTCGGCATTAAGTTCAAAATCAAGATACGCAGAGGACGAATATCTTGCGAAATTGCGCGGTTTTCGGTCATGACGAAAATATTTTCGTCCGTCAGCGTTTTCACCGCGGGTAAATTGTCGGGAATTTTAATAGGCATATCGTTTACCGTTCGCCGTCTTTTGCGGCGAATTTTCCTTTTTTGTCTTAAATGGTTTGCAGAGCTTGTTCAATATCCGCAATCAAATCTTCGTAATTTTCCAAGCCACAAGAAAGGCGTACAAGGTCGCCGGGTACGCCCGCCGCAATCAGTTCTTCTTCGTTCATCTGTCTATGCGTTGCGCTTGCGGGGTGTAAACAACAGCTCCGCGCGTCCGCAACGTGCGTTTCAATGGCAATCAAGCGCAAAGCCTTCATAAACTTTTCCGCCGCCGCTCTTCCGCCTTTCACGCCAAAGCTTACGACGCCGCACGTGCCTTTCGGCATATATTTTTGCGCCGTTTCATAATATTTATTCGACACAAGACCGGGGTAGTTCACCCAACCGATTTTATCGTTTTGTTCAAGATATTCCGCCACCTTTTGCGCGTTCAAACAATGCCGTTCCATGCGGACGTGCAGGCTTTCTAAACCGAGGTTGAGATAAAAAGCGCTCTGCGGGGACTGCGTACAGCCAAAATCACGCATCAACTGCGCCGTTGCCTTGGTGATAAACGCGCCGCCCAAGCCGAATTTGGTGGCATACGTGATGCCGTGATAGCTATCGTCGGGGGTGCAAAGCCCAGGGAATTTATCCGCGTGCGCCAACCAATCGAATTTACCGCTATCCACGATACAACCGCCCACCGCAACGCCGTGTCCGTCCATATACTTCGTGGTGGAGTGGGTTACGATGTCTGCGCCAAACTCAAACGGGCGACAGTTAATCGGGGTAGCGAAAGTGTTGTCGATAATCAAAGGCACGCCGTGTTTATGCGCCGCGTTTGCAAATTTTTCGATATCCAAAACGGTGAGGGCGGGGTTGGCAATCGTTTCGCCAAATACTGCTTTCGTGTTGGGACGGAACGCCTTTTCCAATTCTTCTGCCGTGCAGTCGGGAGAAACGAAGGTAAATTCGATGCCCATTTTCTTCATGGTCACGGCGAAGAGGTTAAACGTACCGCCGTAGATAGAGGACGACGAAATGATATGGTCGCCACAGGTCGCAATATTAAATACTGCAAAGAAATTCGCCGCTTGTCCCGACGAGAGGAGCATCGCCGCGCTGCCGCCTTCCAATTCGCAAATCTTCGCTGCAACGGTATCGCACGTCGGGTTTTGCAGACGAGAATAAAAATATCCGCTCGCTTCCAAATCGAACAGTTTTCCCATGTCCTCACTCGTCGCGTATTTAAACGTGGTGCTTTGGATAATAGGCACCTGTCTAGGTTCGCCGTTGCCGGGGGTGTAACCGCCCTGAACGCATTTGGTCTCAATTCTGCGCTGATTCTTGTCCATAAAAACTCCTTGCGCGCGTGTGTGCAAGCGTACGCGTGACTTTATAAAATTCACTATCACGTTAAGTATACCACGATAAACCGCCTTTCGTCAAGTATTTTTCACGTTTTCCGCAGTCCCAGCGGATAAAAAACCGTCGCTTGTTCCACAATATTGAATATGAAGAAAAAAAAGGCAAATTTCCAAGGAAAAATAGGCGCGCTCTTGCTTTCGTTTCTACCCGTGTCGATGACTTTTTGCTTTTCGGGTTGCCAAAAATCGAACGTCGCAGACGTGCTCCCCGACGTCGTTTACCGTGAAAATTATGACAGCGTGTACGGGGCAATCGGTGAAAAGGTGAGCTTGGATTCCGTCCGTGAGGGAGCGGACGGCAGAGCTTACGCCACCGTGGACGGCAAAGAATATGAACTCGGCATGGATTTTTTATCTATGGCAATGGTTTACAACGCCCGTCCTACGTCTAATTTTTCCACGCCTATGGACGCATATAACGAGTGGTGGCGACTGTTTATCCAGCGTTGGAATTGGCTCGTACCCGAGGTGCCCCTTTATTCCAACCGCTATTATGATATTTACAACGCCAAGATTGATAAGCTGGATACCACGCCCTATTGGGACGTGGCGAGCGCAATCGTCGGCGCAACCGTGACCAACGGCGATTCGGTTATTTTGGGTAGTATTACCGAGCTTTCGGGCGCGTTTCGCAACGCCGCTTTCGGTAAATCGTCGGCGGGCGCGGCGGATTTGGATATCCAGGAGCTCACCAGCGGTTATTCGACGGTGATTACGGACCGTGGTGGGGTGTATGCGTGGGCGGACGAAAATATTTTGCGCTTTCACGAAGAAAGGGAAAACTCCGACGGCACAAAAACTTTTACGTTACAGATTGCAGACAACCTCGTGTTTTCAGACGGTTCGCCTATTAAGGCGGAAAACTATCTCGTGGGACTGCTTGTAGGCAGTAGTCAGGTTATGCGAGAGGCAGGAGGCGGGGACGCGGTCGGGTTGACTTTGGTTGGTTACGAGGACTTTAACGCCTACGTCGGCGAGGGAGAGCCCGTTCCCTTTGCGGGGGTGCGGCTGTTGGACGATACCACCTTTTCGGTGACGGTAAAAAAGGAGTATGCCGATTATTATTACGCGATTACGTACGGCGGTTTTTCGCCCCTGCCCACAGCGCTGTATTTGGGGCAATATACCATAAAGGACGGGGGACGGGGGGCGTATATTGAGCAAGGCTTTTATCAGCGCGCGCAAAAAGACGGCATTACTGCCTACCTTATGTCGGATACGATTGAGCGCAACCTTGCCAACTTGGACGAGCGCGCCTTTCCGTACAGCGGTCCGTACGTGGTGGAACGCTACGATAACGCAACACGGGTGGCGACTTTGCGAAAAAATCCGCACTATAAAGGGGACCACCGTGGCAAGCCGAGTATCGAGAGGATATCCTACGTCAAGATTATATCCGAAACCCAACTCGACCAGTTGACGAAAGGGCGTGTGGACGTGCTTGCGGGGGTGACGGGGGGCGAAGAAACGAAAGCGGCGCTCTCCGTCGTCGATAACGTTCGGTTCAAAGAAAACCATTACGACAGGGCGGGGTACGGTAAGCTTGCTTTCCGTTGCGATTTTGGCCCGACGCAGTTCGCGCAGGTGCGCCGTGCGGTTATGCACACGATTGACCGCGACGAGTTTGCGCAGACCTTTACAGGGGGGTACGGGGGTGTGGTGCACGCCCCTTATCACGCGGGTTTGGACGCCTATTTGGCGGTGAAAAACAGGTTAAAATTGAATAAGTATCCGTACAGTGTGGATAGGGCAAAGGAAGAATTGATTGCGGGCGGTTGGACGTATAACGCAGACGGCAGTCCGTACGACGAAAATAGGGGTGGAGTGCGTTATAAAAAGCTCTCGGGCTATGAAAAGACGTACAATAACTTGACGTTCGCCTCTACGGACAACCGATACAAAACGGTAAAGATAAACGGCGAGTATTATATGCCCCTCGTTATCAACTGGATGGGCACTCAACCTAACCCCGTCACCGACCAACTGATTACCGCTTGGCAAAACAATCCGAACGCAGGCGCAAAAATCGGTGCGTATCTCACCTATTCGTCGGGAAACATGAATTCTGCCCTTTACGGCGAATATTGTCAAATGCCCGCCTACGGTTTTACCCGCGCGAGGTACGGCGCGGTGAATTTCGCCACGGGCTTTACGGGGGCGGCGTACGATCAATCCCTCTCGTGGACGATTGCACCCGAAAAATACGACAATTACAGTACTAATTTCTTGCGGGACGAGGCGGATTTTCTATACAAAGGATAGGGTACGTGTCGCAACGAACACAATATAAGGAGAAAAAACTTGGCAAATTATATCCTAAAACGAACGCTATATCTTTTGGCGGTGTTGCTCGTGCTTTCCTTTTTGGTATTTGCGATATACAATATGCTGCCTATCGATAAAGCGGCGGATATGGCGATGCAAGAAATCGCCGCCAATAAAAATTTAATCTATGCGGAGCGTTATTTGTATTGGCAACGCCGATTGGGTTTGGACGGCAACCTCTTTACACGCTATCTGCGTTGGTTGGGACTAAAATCCTTTTATGATGGGACGTTCAACGGACTGTTGCAAGGCAACCTCGGCAAATCCGTCGTCTATGGCAAGCCCGTTGCGCAGGTCATCAAAGAACCCTTGCAAAACACCGTATTTTTAAACGCGTTTGCTGCGTTAGCGGCGCTTGGTATCACGATACCGCTCGGTATTTTTTGCGCGCGGAAAAAGGGGAGTAAGCGCGATTTTGCGGTACAAGTCGGCACGATTGTAGGGTACAGTATGCCCGTCTTTATCACGGCGATTTTATTTATTTGGCTGTTTGCCGTAAAGCTTGGAATTTTTCCCGTGTCGGGCATGAACTCGGTCGGTAAGGATTATACGGGCGTAAGAGCGTTTTTGGACAAGCTTTACCACTTTGCCCTACCATTGATTGTTATGACCTTTTGTTCGCTTGGGGGTATGACGAGGTACGTCCGCGCGGCAATGCTCGACGCGCTTCGGCTTGATTGTATCCGCACGGCAAGGGCAAAGGGCTTGCGTGAGGGCAGAGTGGTACGCTCACATGCGTGGCGCAACGCCTTAATCCCCATTGTGGCGCTCGTTATCGGTTGGTTGCTCGGCATTTTTTCGGGGTCTATTATGATTGAAAATATTTTCGGTATCAACGGAATCGGCAAAGTATATTTCGATGCATTGACGGCAAACGACAACGAGGTAGTGTTGGCAATGCAGATGTTTTACGTGCTACTTGCGCTCGTGGGGAATTTACTCGTGGACTTGGCGTACGGACTCGTCGATCCTCGTATCCGCGTCGGAAAATAGGGGGGGAATATGCAATCGAAAAAAAACGTCATACAACGTGCTTGGGGGCATACCGTGTCCGCGTTCAAACGCTTTTTTCGTTGGGTAAAACGCGGTGTTTTCGGCTCGAAAAAGGAACTTGCTACGTTGACGGCAGAGGGAACAACGGAAAAAATAGAAAGTCCCTCCCGCTTATTGCGCCAAGCATTTTTTCGTAGAAAGGGCGCGGTGGTTGCTTTGATTTTTTTAGCATTGCTGTCTTTGTTCGTGTTTATTGCGCCTTGGTTTTTGCCGATAGATATCAACTATACCGACCCTTTGCAACAGAATATACCGCCTAGCTATACCCTTTGTTCTCCACCGCGCGCTTTACGGAAAAACGTCAAGACAATCGACGGCTTTTCCGATTTCACGGTGGGAGTGAATGGCGAAGGACAGCTCTTTGTTTGGGGGAACACAAAAAACCGTTTGGCGGGCATCGACGTTCAAAAAACCCCCGACACGGTACGCAACGAAGGCGTTATAACGGCGAGCGCGGGCAAGGACCATATCGCCGCCATAACCAAATCGGGCAAAATCGTCTGTTGGGGGGATAACAGCTGCGGTCAATTCGGGACGGAACGTATACTCGGCTCTCTTCCTATGCACGAAAGGATAGCAGACGGGGTGACGGCGGAAGAGGTAGTACAGCTTGTTTGTGGATATCAGGCGACGGCGCTTGTGCTTGCCGACCATACCGCCTACGCATGGGGAAACACGAACACGGTGCGCAATTTGGAAGAGTTTCACGCGCTCGCGGACGTGCAAAAGGTCTGTTTTACCAATTCGTTTGCCATCGCTTTAAGGACGGACGGCAGTATTTACGTGGGGACGGAGCCAATTTTTTACGGTGCGGTCAGTTTGAAAGAGGGCAAGCAAGCGGATTTTGATAGATATATGCTCGACAAGAGATGCGTGGATATCGCCACGGACGGCAAATGTATTGCGGTGGTGACGGAAGATGGCGATTTGGTGGTGTCGGGCGCGTTTGAAAACGGCGAGGATATTCTGCCAAGGCTGGTGACGGGGGAATATTTCACGTCCGTTGACGGCGGTACGAGGCATTTTGTCGGTGTAACCAATCTCGGCAACGCATACGCGTGGGGGCATAACGTCTACGGTCAATGCGAAGTTTTCGGGTTTTACAGCGTAGGCGCGCGGGCGTATGCAGGCTCGTTGCAGACGTACGTAGCGACCGCGGACGGACGGTTGGCAAACAAGGCGGGGCTGAAAGGGTATATTATGGGCACGGACGGCAAGGGACGGGACGTGTTCACGCGGATTGCGCACGGCGGTAAAACCACGTTGACAATCGGTGCCGTTGCGGTACTCGTTTCCCTCGTAATCGGGGTGTTGGTCGGTTGCGTAGCGGGATATTTTGGCGGAGCAATCGACACCTTACTCATGCGTATCACGGAAATTTTTTCCTCAATACCCTTTTTGCCGTTTGCAATGCTCCTATCCCAAATCATCAAAAATTACAGCGTCAGCGAAAGTATGCGTCTTCTAATCATCATGCTGATTTTAGGGGCGCTGTCGTGGACGGGGTTAGCGCGTATGGTGCGAGGACAAGTCCTCGCCGAGCGTGAAAAGGAATTCGTAACCGCCGCGCGCGCTATGGGGGTGCGTGAGGGAAAAATCGCTTTTCGTCACGTACTACCCAATGTCCTTTCGGTGATTTTGGTCAGCGCAACGCTCGATTTTGCAGGTTGTCTTTTGACGGAATCCTCTCTGTCCTATTTGGGGTTTGGCGTACAACAACCACGACCTACTTGGGGGAATATGCTGACGGGGAGCAACAGCAGTATCGTGATACAAAATTATTGGTGGCAATGGCTATTCCCCGCGCTGTTTTTATCCCTTGCGGTGATTTGCATTAACGTAATCGGGGACGCTTTGCGCGACGCCCTCGACCCAAAGGAGTAAGGTATGTCCCTATTAGAAGTTAAAAATCTGCATACGTGTTTTAAAACACGTCGTGGTGTTGTCCGCGCGGTCAACGGCGTTTCCTTTTCGCTGGAAAGGGGAAAAACACTTGCGCTCGTAGGGGAATCGGGATCGGGAAAAAGCGTTTCAGCGCTGAGCGTTCTGCGCCTTTTGGACGGCAACGGGTATATCGAAAGCGGGGGGATATACTTCGACGACGGCGAAAATCGGGTGGATTTGGTTTCGTTATCGCCCGAAAAAATGCGTAGGGTACGGGGGAACAAAATCTCTATGATTTTCCAAGAGCCTATGACGGCGCTTAACCCCGTTTTCAGTATTGGGAAACAACTGCGCGAGCCCTTTGTTATTCACCGCGGTATGGGAAGAAAGCAGGCGAAAATAGAGGCGGAAGAGATGCTATCCGCCGTGCATATTCAAAACCCGAAACGGGTAGTAAAAAGCTATCCGCACCAATTATCAGGAGGGATGCGACAACGGGTAATGATTGCCATGGCGCTCTCGTGTAAACCGAAGATTTTAATCGCGGACGAGCCGACGACTGCGCTCGACGTGACGATACAGGCGCAGATTTTAGGCTTGATGAAGGAGTTGCAGGCGGAAAACGATACGGCGATTTTATTTATCACGCACGACCTTGGCGTGGTGGGGGAAATTGCAGACGACGTCGCCGTAATGTACTGCGGACAAATCGTTGAACGCGTACCTGCCCCCGCCCTTTTTAAAAAATCGGACTATGCACACCCCTATACGGAGGGGCTTTTGCGGTCCGCGCCCAGCGCCAAAACGGCGGGGAAGCGTTTGGAAAGTATCCCCGGCAACGTGCCAACTCCCTTTGCCTTACCCAAGGGGTGCAAATTTGCGCCCCGTTGTAAATATCGCACCGAAAAATGTATCGCGGAAGAACCGCCGTTGTTCAACGTACCCGCGCAAGAGAGCGAGCGAATACACGAAATCCGTTGTTTTTATCCTAAAAAGGAGGAACGCAAGAGTGCCGAACACAAAAAATTTGTTGTCGATTAGAGGACTGAAAACGTATTTTCCCTTACCGAAAAAATCGATATTTTCGCGCGCGCGCCCTGTGCTTCGCGCTGTGGACGGCATACGTTTGGATATCCGACAAGGGGAAACGTTCGGTTTGGTCGGAGAGAGTGGTTGTGGAAAATCCACCCTCGGTCGTACGATACTCGGCTTGCAAAAACCGACGTCGGGCAAGGTGTTTTATTATCCACCGACGGAAGAGAAAAACGCAAAAGATGGGGGTACGGGTTGCGATGAATTGCCAAATCAACCGTTTTTTCAACCCTCCGTGGAGCTCACCGCCCTTACACCCTCGCAAATGCGGAAATACCGCAAGGACTTGCAGATTGTCTTTCAGGACCCCTATTCGTCCTTAAACCCGCGCATGACGGTAGGACAGCTCATTGAAGAGGGGGTTGCCACACATAAATTTTACCGTCGCGGTACTCCGCAAATGCGCGCGTATATTGCGGAAACCATGGAAAAATGCGGTTTGCAAGCGTATATGCTGCATCGATATCCTCACCAATTTTCAGGGGGACAAAGACAGCGTATCGGGATAGCGCGCGCCCTTGCGCTCCGCCCGAAATTCATCGTTTTGGACGAATGCGTTTCTGCCTTAGACGTGTCCGTGCAATCGCAAATTTTAAACCTTTTGTCCGACTTAAAGGAAGAAGAGGGGCTGACTTATCTGTTTATCTCGCACGACCTTGGCGTGGTACGGCACATTTCCGATCGTATCGGCGTAATGTATCTAGGCAAAATCGTAGAAACGGGTACGGCAAAACAAGTATTTTCCGATCCGAGGCATCCCTACACGGTCGCTCTTCTCAGCGCAATTCCCTCGCAAAATCCACGTCAAAAAATTCTGTTGGAGGGGAGCTTGCCTAACCCTACCTCGCCCCCCAAAGGCTGTCCCTTTCATACCCGCTGTTTCATGGCGACGGCGCTTTGTCGCAACGTAATTCCCCCGCAAACGGAAACGGAAGAGGGGCATTTTGCTTGCTGTCATTTTGCGGAAAAAACCGCCGTGCAAAAGCGCAATTTGGCAAGGCGAAAGCAGGCGGAAACGGAGCTTGGAAAAACGTTGCCGCGAAAAGTGTGTGAAAACAAGTTAAAAAATTTGTAAAATACAAGGAAAACACAAAAAAATTCCCCTATGAGCGTTGACAAAACCCGTGTGAAAGTAGTATAATGTTGGATGTTAAGGTTATAAACCTTATCAAAAATATTTTTATGGATTCGGAGGATGATCAACAAGCATCATGGAGCACCTACCCCCAAGTATTGCAATTGCAGTTCTTGTACTCTTTTCAGGTTTTTTCTCGGCGACGGAAACGGCGTTTTCCTGCGCGAATAAGATAAAGCTGAAAACGTTTGCCGCGCAAGGCAAAAAGCGCGCGAAAGCGGTTTACACGTTTGCGGACGAAAAGTACGACAAACTCGTCACGGCGATTTTGGTCGGCAACAATGTCGTCAACATCACGGCGTCAGCGCTTGCTACGATTTTATTCGCGGGGCTTATCAGAAATCCTGATTTAGCCACGACAACATCGACGGCGGTACTCACCGTTGTAGTATTGATTTTCGGCGAAATCACTCCGAAATATCTCGCTAGCGTATATCCCGAAAAGTTCTGCTTTTTATTCTATCCCTTGATGCAGCTTTTCTATTGGATACTTTGGCCGATCTGCAAAATTTTCGACGGTTACAAATTCCTGCTTGCAAAGGTGTTCAAGTTAAAAAAGGACGACACGGTAACGGACGAAGAGCTCCTCACCCTCGTAGAAGAGGCGGAAGAGAGCGGCGCGCTCAAAGAGGACGAATCGGAGCTTGTGCGTTCCGCGCTCGAATTTGACGACTTGAAGGTGGAGGATATCCTCGTTCCGCGCGTAGACGTGTATGCGGTGGAAGAGAGTACGCCCATGGACGAAGTCCGCGCGCTGTTTGAAAAGACGGGGTATTCCCGCTTGCCCGTGTATAAGGACACGATTGACAACGTCATCGGCGTTATTCACGAGCGTGATTTCTATATCAACTACTTAAAGGGCGAAAAGCAGGTGGGGCATTTTGTGCAGGATATAGCCTTCACGACGGAATACACCCGCATTTCCACGCTGTTAAAGCAGTTGCAAAAACAAAAAATCCACATGGCGGCGGTTTCGGACGAATACGGTGGGTTGCTCGGTATCGTAACGCTTGAAGACATTTTAGAAGAGCTCGTTGGCGAAATTTGGGACGAACACGACGAAGAGGCGGTGCATTTTGGCAAAATTGCCGAGGGCGAGTATTGGGTGGACGGCAAATGCCCTCCCGAGGCGTTCTTTGAACTCTACGGAAAGGAAGTTTCGGACGAGGATTACGAGTCGAACACAGTCGGCGGTTGGGTGACGGAGCTTTGCGGTCAGCTTCCGACGATTGGCGAACTCATTTACTTTGAAGATATCGAGATAAAAATCGTCAAAGCGACGAAACAAAAGGTATTGAAGATGCGTTCCCGCTTGCTTACGGCGGATGAAATTGCAGAACGCGAAAAAGAAGACAAAGAATAAAGAGGTATTATAAAAATGGCAACGATTTTGGTAACGGGCGGATGCGGTTATATCGGTTCGCATACGGTTTTAGAGCTTTTGAATAAAAACTACGACGTAGTGGTCGTGGACAATTTCAGCAACTCTTCTTTCGAGAGCTTGCGTCGCGTACAGAAGATTACCGGCAAAACGGTGACCTTTTACGAGGCGGATATTCGCGACGTAACGGCGATGGAAAACATTTTTTCCAACCACAAATTCGATGCGGTTATTCATTTCGCCGCGTTTAAGGCGGTGGGCGAAAGCGTGCGCATGCCCTTAAAATATTACGAAAACAACATCAGCGGAACGGTATCTTTGCTCCAAATTATGGACAAATTCAACGTTAAAAAGATTATTTTCTCGTCCTCTGCAACGGTGTACGGCGACCCCGAACGCTTGCCCTTGGACGAAACCTGCCGTCTTTCGACGACCAACCCTTACGGCAGTACCAAACTCATGATGGAAATGATTATGCAGGATTTGTATAAGGCGGACAATAATTGGAATATTATTTTGCTCCGCTATTTCAACCCCGTCGGCGCGCACGAAAGCGGTTTGATTGGCGAAGACCCGAAGGGTATTCCCAACAACCTGATGCCGTACGTAGCGCAGGTGGCGACGGGCAAACTTGCATGTATCAACGTCTTTGGTAACGACTACGACACCCCCGACGGAACGGGCGTACGCGACTATATCCACGTGGTCGATTTGGCGCTTGGGCATATCGCGGCGATTGAACAATGCAACGACGCAGGGGTACATATCTACAACCTCGGCACGGGGCACGGATACAGCGTTTTGGACATGATACACGCCTTTGAAAAGGCTTGCGGTAAGACCTTACCCTACAAAATCTGCCCTCGCCGTGCGGGGGATATCGCGACCTGTTACGCCGCTCCCGACAAAGCGAAAAAAGAGCTGAAATGGCAGGCAAAATTCGGCATTGAAGAAATGTGCGCCTCGCAATGGAAGTGGCAGAGCGGCAATCCTAGGGGTTACGAGGCGTAAAAGCGCATGGTACAACCCGACGAAATCATCCGTTCCCACCGCAAAACGCTGACGATATCTATCGATTGCAACAATCGGCTCATCGTCCGCGCGCCCTATTCCTGCGGCAAAGAACGGATTTTTGCGTTTTTGCGGGAAAAGGAAACTTGGATTTTGCGTAAAAAAGCCGAAAGGGCGGGGACGGGTATCCAATTACCGCCCGAAAATCTGCACGGTTATCGGTTTTTATTACTCGGCGAATATTGCACGGTTTATCTGACAAAGGAAAGGAAAATCGGTTATGACCAAAGCGCGCACGCTCTGTATTTGCCCGAAAAGAACACCCAAAAACGGCTTGTGCAATGGTTAAAAGAAAACGCGGGGAGAATACTGACGGACGTCACCGCGCGCACGGCGCAAAAAATGCAGACGTCGTATAAGAGCGTGACCATTTCTTCCGCGCGCAGTAAATGGGGCTCGTGTTCGTTCGACAACGCCCTGCGGTATTCCTATCGCTTGCTCTACGCCCCTAAGGACGTCATCGAGTACGTTGTGGCGCATGAATTGGCGCATACCCGCTATAAAAACCACTCCGCGCAGTTTTGGGCAGAGGTGGCGAAATACCAACCGAATTGGAAAGAAAAGCGGGCTTGGCTAAAACGGCACGGCGCGCTAATGGGAATATTTTAAATTAAAAAACAGAGAAAGGAGTACATAGCAAAAATGAAGAAAAAGATTTTTCGTTTGGCATGTTGTTTGGCTGCGTGCAGTATGTTCGCCTTTGTAGGATGCACAGACGTGTTATCGTTGCTGTTTGGCGACGAGGACAAGTCGGACAAAAAGGATAGCTATTCCGAAGACGAATGGAACCCGAACGAGGATCCTATGGCTAGCGTTTCGTCCAAGGACGAGAGCGAGGACGACACGGTGGTAATCGAGCCCGTTGATCCCAACCCCGACAAAACCCTTTTGCGCACCGAAACAGACGGTATCGGACACGAAATCGCCTACTATACGGACGGAACCTGCGAGGATTTAGGCAGAACCGTTCCCATTGATTTTACGCCTACTTCGCCACAGACCAAGGAAGGGTATCAATACTTTTCGACCTTAAACAAATCGAACGGATTGTGTTCTTTTTACGAGGATATTTATACGGTTTCGTGCAACTTCCACGCCTCGGACAAAAACGTTACGAAGACGAACGGTTATTACGAAATAGCGAATATACCTTTCTTGCAGTACGGCTTGACGGACGACGAGGCAGTCAGCGTATGGCGTGCGCTTTCCCTGGACCACCCCGAATTTTTCTGGATGGACAGCGCCGTTTTATTGAGCAGAACGTCCGTGACGATGCTGGTCAGTCCCACGTACGCAGAGGCGAGCGCGCGGGAGGAGGCGCAAGAGGCGGTCGAGGCAATGCTGTACGATTGCGACGCTTATATAGACAGCACGACGAGCCTTACCGAACGGGCTTTGACGATACACGACTACGTGGCGGGCAAAATAACGTATGCGTATAAATCGGACGGCTACACGCCCGAGGACGCTATTTGGGCGCATAACGTCGTTGGCGGGGCGTTGTACGGCAGGGGCGTTTGTGAAACGTACGCAAAGACCTACGATTATCTCTGCGAAACGTTCGATTTGCCTTGTATCACGGTGGCTGGATACGCCATAGAGGACGGGCAGACCTTTGGCCACGCTTGGAACGTGGTAGAGGTGGACGGCGCTTGGTATAACGTCGATATCACTTGGAACGATATGGGGACGGAAACGCTCTCTCGCCAATGGTTCGGCACCGACCCCGAAGAATTTGTGCAAACGCACGACGCGTTTACGCCCGAAGACGGTTGGAACGTGAATTTCATGTACGCATTGCCCACGTTTGCCAAGGAAGGGCTCAACCCCGTCCGCGCGGCGAAAACCGAGGATATACAGAGCGGAAAATACACCGCGCAGACCGCGCCTATGTACCCGAATATCGAGGCGGTTTGCGGGTTACTTAGCGAGGGGGTCACGTACGAGGCGTATCTCTATCCCCAAACCTCGGCAACGGCAAAACGGGCGGAAATCGTGACGGAAGGCGCGACGCTTTACCGTGTTCCGCATACCGCAGGCACGCTTGTTATTAACGGCAGTTATCTTACTTACGGCGACGGGTATTACCAAATGGCATGCCTTTCTTCCCCCGACGCGATTGCCTTTATGGGCGACGTTGTATTGCGGAACGTATCGTATTCGGCTCCGTCGCTGACCTTAAACGGCAGTACGCTGACGACGACAGGCAGAGCGGTGGAAATCACAGTGGACGGCGTGATTGTAGGGGGCAATTTAACGGACAAAACGACGGAATGGACGGATATCACCGCCGTTCGTTTGAATACGCTCACGGCGCAAGGAACAGAACTTCGCTTGCTTGGCGGTGGCGAAATGGAAAGGGCGAATATCCACAGCGGTACGTTGCGCTTGGGTAGCGCCAAGGACGTCACGATTGGTACGCTTTGGTACGCAACGGCGAACGAACAGCTGTATATCGACAGAGCCTCCGCCGCAACGAAAATCACCATCGGGGATATCACGGCGGGAATTACCGCCAACGAAGAGGCGGGCACGTCGGCGGTTATTCCAAACAAGGTTAGGCTGACCGTGGTCTATACGTCCGCAAACGATTATCCGAGTATTCAGGTAAAAAGCAAAACGACGGACGCAAAGCTGTATCTGTTGATGCACGGCAATTCCGAATCGCCTTATACGCTCGGCAAGGCGTTTATCAACCTTGGCGACAGCGTGTCGCTCTCCGCGTTACAAGTGGCGTATACGTGGTTTTCGTTCACGCGCGATCTGGCGCAAGGCGATTACGAAAAGCTGGCAAACGGCGACGTGTGCATAAAATAACCGCAAAACCGTTTAATTTCAACGCTTTTGCGGTATAAATAAAAGAAAAACAATCCGAAAGAGGAAACTATGTTAGAACTGAAAAACATCAGCTATACCGTATCCGACGACCTCGGCGAAAAACAGATTTTGAAGAATATCAATCTGACGTTGGACGAGCGTTTCGTTGCGTTCACGGGGCCCAACGGCGGGGGTAAATCCACGCTTGCGAAAGTGATTGCAGGCATTTTGCAACCGACGGAGGGCAGAATATATTTAGACGGGGAGGACGTCACCGACTTATCCGTGACCGACCGAGCAAAAAGGGGTATTTCGTACGCCTTTCAACAGCCCGTACGCTTTAAGGGTATCACCGTGCGCGACCTTATCACCATGGCGGCGGGCAAGCCCTTAAAGGTGTCCGACGCTTGCGCGTATTTATCCGAAGTGGGTATGTGCGCCCGTGATTATATCGACCGCGAAGTCAACGCGTCCCTTTCGGGGGGCGAGTTAAAGCGTATCGAAATCGCAACGATTTTGGCGCGTGGAACTTCCCTTTCGATTTTTGACGAACCGGAGGCGGGTATTGACCTTTGGAGCTTTAACAGCTTGATTAAGGTTTTCCAAAACATGTACGAAAAGACCAAGGGGAGTATTTTGATTATCTCCCACCAAGAACGCATTTTGAACATAGCCGACCGCATCGTTGTAATCGCGAACGGCGAAGTGCAAAGGACGGGCGAAAAGGACGAGGTTTTGCCCAAGCTTTTGGCGGCGGAATCTTGCCGTGTGCTCACGGACAAACTGTAAAAGGAGGGTACCATGGACGCGATTGAGAAAGATTTATTGGCGAAAGTAGCCGATTTGCACGGCACCCCCGAGGGCGCGTATAATATCCGTGGTAACGGAGAATTGCACGGCAGAAAAACGACGGAAAACATCGATATCGTCACCAAGGCGGACGGCAAATCGGGGATTGATATTTATATCAAACCGAACACAAAAAACGAGAGTATGCATATCCCCGTCATCATCAGCAAGGCGGGCTTGCAAGAGGTCGTTTACAACGATTTCCACATTGGCGAAAACGCGGACGTCGTGATTGTTGCAGGCTGTGGTATTCACAACGCGGGCGGTAAAAACGATACGTCCCGCCACGATGGCGAACACACCTTTTACGTGGGCAAAAACGCGCGCGTGAGATACGTCGAAAAGCATTACGGGTCGGGGGACGGCAACGGTAAAAACGTAATGAACCCCAAAACGGTGGTGCATTTAGAAGAAGGCGCGTATATGGAAATGGAAACCACGCAAATCAAGGGCATCGATTCCACCAAACGCGTTACGACGGCAACGATGAAGGCGGGCGCAAACTTCGTGGTCAAAGAAAAGCTGTATACGCACGGCAACCAGACGGCAGACACCGATTTTATCGTCGATATGAACGGCGAGGGTTGTCGCGCGGACATTATGTCCCGTTCGGTGGCGGCGGGGAATTCCAAACAGAATTTTGTGTCCACAATGAATGGCAACGCCCCTTGCCACGGGCATACCGAATGCGACGCGATTATCATGGACGACGCGTCGGTGACGGCGGCGCCCTGTCTTTCCGCAAACAATATCGACGCGGAACTTATTCACGAGGCTGCAATCGGTAAAATTGCGGGCGAACAGCTTATCAAACTGATGACGCTCGGTCTTACTGAAAAAGAGGCGGAGGAACAAATTATCAAGGGGTTCCTGCATTAACGGAAAAAAGAAGAATTAAGGAGATATAAAAACTATGAGCGAACTTGCTTACAAAAGAACGAACGTATACGAAGTAGCGGACGAAAAATTGATGAAAGAGATTTTCGAATACGCAGAAGGCTATAAGACGTTCATTGACGAGGGCAAAACGGAAAGAGAGGCTTGCGCGTTTGCGGTGGCGGCGGCAAAAGAGGCGGGCTACGTGCCCTTTGAATTCGGCAAAAAATTAAAGGCGGGCGATAAGGTCTATTACGACAACCGCGGTAAAAACCTTTACTTAATCAAGGTGGGCAAAGGGGATATCAAAAAGGACGGTATTCGCATTATTGCCTCGCACATCGACAGCCCCCGTATCGATTTGAAACAAGTGCCTTTCTATGAAAGCGACGGTGTAGCCTTTGCCAAAACGCATTACTACGGCGGTATCCGTAAATACCAATGGGCGACGATTCCTCTTGCGCTCCACGGCACGATTGCGCTTACGGACGGAACGACCCTCGACGTCAAGATTGGCGAGGATGACAGCGATCCCGTGTTCTGTATCAGCGATTTGTTGCCCCACTTGGCGGCGAAACAAAACGTTAAGCCCCTCGGTGAAGCGATTGGCGGAGAGGACCTCAATATTTGGTTCGGCAATATCCCCTTTGTGGCTGCGGACAACGAAAAGGATAAGACGGTTAAGGAAAACTTGCTCCGCATTTTGCACGAGAAATACGGCGTAAACGAAGAAGATTTCCTCTGCGCAGAGCTTTCTCTCGTACCCGCTTTCAAGGCGAAAGATATCGGGCTTGACCGCGCGTTAATCGGCGCGTACGGCCACGACGACCGAGTTTGTTCCTATCCCGCTTTCACGGCGCTCTTCGACGAAACTTCGGACGACAAGACGGTAATGGTTATCCTTGCGGACAAGGAAGAAATCGGCAGCGAGGGCAACACGGGCATGCAATGCGCGCTGTTTACCGACTTGATTGACGAACTCGCGTCTTCGTTTGGTACGACCTCGGGCGCAATCCGCGCGAAATCGATGTGCCTTTCGGCGGACGTAAACGCTGGTTATGACCCCAATTATCCCGATGTATGCGAAAAAATGAACTCCGCATACCTTTCCCACGGCGCAGGCATTACGAAGTTCACGGGCGCGCGCGGTAAGAGCGGTTCTAACGACGCCAACGCAGAATTCGTCGGCTACCTTCGCAAGCTGTTCAACGACAACGGTGTTATTTGGCAGACGGGCGAAATGGGCAAAGTGGACGTCGGTGGTGGCGGTACGGTTGCAAAATACATCGCGAATATGAACGTGGACACGATTGACATCGGCGTTCCCGTAATTTCCATGCACTCGCCTTTCGAGGTGATTTCCAAGGCGGACTTGTACGAAAACTATCTTGCTTTCCGCGCGTTCATCAAATAAGAAAAACGCAAAAGGGCATACCCCGTATATGCAATGAACACAAAAAACTAATAAAAATGCAACAAAAAAGACGGCTTTTCAAATGCCGTCTTTTTTTGTGTAAGATTAGCTTGCTCACCGCTCGACGATTACGCCACCGTCCACCGCGCGAAGAGTTGTTTCAAAAAACGCGCGCATACCCTTTTCGATGGCATCGCAATCGGCAAGGGCGCAACACTCGTTTGCGGAATGCATGGCAAGCTGCGCGATACCGATATCTGCGCCCAGCACGCCAAGGTGTCGAACCGCGGCGCAACCGAGCGTAGAACCGCTTTTCAAAGTGGAATTATTCAAGAAATACTGATAGGGCACGTCTGCGTTATCCAATATCGTTTTTACGACAGCGGAAGACATTGCCTCGGTGATATACGCGCTTCCTGCGTGCGATTTAATGACCACGCCACCCCCCAACGCCGTTTTGTTGGTGGGATCGTTCACTTCGGGGTGATTGGGGTGCATTGCGTGCGCGTTATCGGCAGAAAGCAGGAAAGAGGTCGCCAACGCCTTATAATATTCGTTGTCGTCAAAACGGAACGCGTATGCGATACGGCGCAAAACCGTCTCCAAAAAATCCCCGTCCGCGCCTTGGTGCGATAGACTTCCCACCTCTTCGGTGTTCAGACAAGCCAATACGCAAATACCGCTCTTTTCCTCGTGCGAAAGGAAAGCTTGGAGGGAGGAATAAACGCTCGTCAAATTATCGATACGGGGGGAGGCTAAAAACTCGTCGTTTACGCCAAAGGTATAGGGCGTGTCTGCGTTGACCAAGAATAAATCGTGCGAAATCACTTCCTCGCCCGCCACGTTTTGCAATAAAGTTTCCATATTCAAATTGGCGCTTGCCAACGCGCAAAGGGGTTGTAAATCAACCTGCTTGTTGACGGCAAAACCCTCGTTCACGTTGCGGTTTTGGTGAATAGCCAAGGAGGGAATCGTCACGTTAAAAGGGGAGGTTACCGTTTTGCTTTCCAAGAGAGAACCGTTTTTGGTAACCACTTTCCCCGCAATTTTCAACGGGCGGTCGAAAAAGGTATACCAAATACCGCCACCATAGGGTTCGGTGTTCAGCGTTGCGTACAATTCTCCGTTTTTCACCGCGTTTTCCTTAATTTTAAGGGCAGGGGAATCGGGGTGCGATGCCACGATTTTGTAGGAAAAATCATCCAACGAATCAATGGTAAAGGCGATGATACTACCGCCACGCACGATATAATACTTGCCCCCTTCGCTCACGTTCCAATCCGCTGTTTCGTGTAACGGCGAAAAGCCGTTTTCAGCCAAAGCAGTTTTAATGTTGTCGCAAGCGTGATAGGCGGTTAGCGAATCTTTTAAAAATTCCGATAAACTTCTCATAACATCTATTCTCCAAGCCCTGCAAATAGTACGCGCAGAGCAGTCGTCGCTATTGTTTCGCTACAACGAACTCAATCTATTGTAACACGTTTTTTATTATTTGACAAGCCTTTGCGAAAAGAATATTGAAAAAGAGCGTTTATTTTTTTGCGTTATGCTCTCAAAAAAACGGCGAATTTTAGCAAAACAAAAAACATAATAGTAAAGAGCCTAACAAAAAAGGGGCGCGGGGATACCCTTGCGTGAAAGATAGATGAAAAATGCGTAAACACTGCGGAAAAATACTTTACAGCCCTTGACAAAATCAAGGAAAAGATTTATAATGTAAGCAAGAAAAAAGAGGCGTTAAGGGAAACGTTGTTAGGGAAGAATAAATCAGATACGACGGACAGGAGAAACACAAATGAGAAGAAACGATTCCACGGAAAAACGAGTGGGCAGAACCAGCGAAAACGACCGATATCTTTCGGCGATTTTTATGTTGAAACAGCGTAGCGACGCATTGGTGCTCTGTGACAAAAAGAGCCCGTTTAGCGACACGGAGCTTCGTTTGTTGGGCGAAATTATTTTGGCGGAGCGGGAGGGTAAACGCCTCATTTCCACGCAGATTGCCGACCGTTTGGGGATTACCCGTTCGGCAGTTTCGCAAATTGTAAACCGTATGGAAGAAAACGGTGTGGTAAAGCGTGTTCCCGACGCAGTTGACCGCAAAATTGCCTACGTTGTGATGACGGAAGAAACGATGCAAGCGTATGCTGCGGAGCTTAAAGTACTTAAAACGTTTATCGGGAAAACCGTCAAAGAATACGGCGTGGAAAAATTTTACACTCTTTGCGAAATGATGAACGAGTTTTTGACGGTTGTCGAAAAGGAAAAGGAGCAATCCTCCTGTAAATCGTGCAAAAAGTAAGCAATAAAAAATAGTTCGCCGCGAAAAAAGAGAGAAAATAAACGGTGAAAGAGGTTATACATGTTACAATTAAAAGGAATTAAAAAGGACTACAAGACCGCGGGCTCGGTGGTGCACGCCCTGCAAGGTGTCGATTTAAACTTCCGCAAAAACGAATTCGTGTCCGTTTTGGGCGCGTCGGGTTGCGGTAAGACGACCTTGCTGAATATCATCGGCGGGTTAGACCATTACACGGAAGGCGATTTGGTTATCAACGGCAAGTCCACCAAAGCGTATAAGGACCGCGATTGGGACGTATACAGAAATCATCGTATCGGTTTCGTGTTCCAATCCTACAACTTAATTCCCCACCAAAGGGTTTTGGGGAACGTCGAAATTGCGCTGACGATTGCAGGTCTTTCTAAGTCCGAGCGCCGTCGTCGCGCGGAAGAGGCGCTTAGAAGAGTAGGCTTGGAAAACGAAATGCACAAAAAGCCCAATCAGCTTTCGGGTGGTCAAATGCAGCGTGTCGCTATTGCGCGTGCGCTCGTCAACAATCCCGAAATCTTGCTCGCGGACGAACCCACGGGTGCGCTCGACACGGTGACCAGCGTTCAAATCATGGATTTGATTAAGGAAATCGCAGGCGAACGCCTCGTTATCATGGTTACGCACAACCCTGAACTCGCCGAGGAATATTCCTCGCGTATCGTTCGCTTGCAGGACGGCTTGGTGATTAGCGACAGCAATCCTTATTCTGCCGAAGAGGAAGAAAAAGAACGCCTTGCGGAAACGGCGGAGGAAACGGCGGAAGCCGTAGAAAAAGCAGACGAAACACAGGAACAAGCAACGGCGGTAGAGGTAAAACCCGTCAAGGCGAAAAAACCGAAAAAGGAACGCTCTGCGATGTCCTTCTTCACGTCGCTGGGATTGAGCGCGAAAAACCTTTTGATGAAAAAGGGGAGAACTGTCATTACCTCCATTGCGGGCAGTATCGGTATTATCAGCGTGTGCTTGGTTTTGGCGTTGTCCAACGGTTTTAGTAACTTTATTGCCAAAACGGAAGAGGATATGCTCTCGTCGTCGCCCGTAACGGTATCGAAAAAGGCGATGGATTTCGAGGCGGTTATGGCAGGGCTTAGCAATGCAGGCACAATGCCCGACCTTTCCCAGCTTCACGACGAAGTGTACATCAACTCCTTCTTGACGAATTTGGCAAACGGTATGATGATTGAAAACGACATCAGCGACGCCTATCTCGATTACGTAAAGAAAATGCCCCAGGCATATTATGAAGAGATTAAATATTCCACGGGCGCGCAGATAAAACCCAATTTGTTCATAAAATCGCCCTTCAACCTTTCGATTGGCGGTTCGACGGGAGGAACGGAACAGTCGGAAATGTATATGTCCGTTTCCCAAATTAAGGATGCCTATATCACGGCGTTGAGTAATCCGGACCTTGGCGAGGGAGAGGTTGGAAATTCCTCGGTCGTAGAATTGGCAGAGTACTTACCCTTGCTCGGTGAAATTATCACCACGATGCCAGGGACGGGCGACCTTGAAAGTAGCGATTACGCGCAGTACGTTTTGTCGCAGTACGACGTCATAGCGGTCAATCCAAAGGATAAGGTATTTGGCAATGCAACGGGTATTCCCCAAAAAGCAAACGAGGCGGTACTTGTCATTGGTGGAAACAACGAGTTGACGGACATCTTGCTTGCGCAGTTGGGTATCCTGGATTCGGAGAAATTCTTGGAACTGTCTAACTTAGGAAAGGGAAACGAAGAAAACAACGAAAGGGACGAGCTTCCTACCATATCCTTCAACGAGATATTTGAGACAGAATATTATTTCTTCAACAACGACGACGTATACGTGGAACCGCCTTTCGCGATTCCCAATATGCCGTTCATGTACAAAGGCATGAGAACGATTGATAAGGAAAACGACGAGTTCAAGACGGTACGTATCACGGGTATTTTGCGATTGAAGGACGGTCTTTCGTTCGGCTGTCTGTCGGAAGGCTTGAATTTGACGGAAAAATTCGTCAACGATTTCGTGGCTGGGGAAATGGAAAATCCCTCTAAATTGGCAAAATATCTCCAAGAAAACGGGAACTGTGAATTGCCGGGGCTTGCGCCCTTGAAGGAATACCGCGTAGGCGATACGGACACGATTGACGCAGAGGCTGCGCTCGCTGCAATCGGCGCGTCGGACGAAATCACCAACATTTCCTTCTACACCCAATCCTTTGACACCAAAAAGGGTATGCTCGCATACCTCGACGGTTGGAATACGCTGTGCAAACAAGGCGCTGAATATAAATGGACGGATGCCGACGGCGAGCATGTTATCAAACTCGGCAATGGTAAAGATGTAAAATATATCGATACAGTCGGCGCGTTGATGGGCATGGTAGAAATGATGCTCAATGCGGTCACGATTGTCTTGGTGGCATTTACGTCCATATCCTTGGTCGTATCCTCGGTCATGATTGGTATCATTACCTACGTATCCGTTGTAGAAAGAACGCGCGAAATCGGTGTGCTTCGTTCGCTCGGTGCAAGAAAGAGGGATATCAAGAACTTGTTCAATGCCGAAACGTTTATTATCGGCGCGGCGTCAGGTATATTCGGCGTAGGCGTTACTTACCTGCTGTCGTTTGGCGTCAATGCCGTCCTCGGCAAGCTGACGGGTATTAGCACACTCGCGTCGTTGCCTTTCGGCTCGGCGGTAATCATGATTTGTATCAGCATTGGCTTGACCTTAATCAGCGGTCTGATTCCTGCGCGCGCGGCGGCGAAGAAAGACCCCGTAGTTGCCCTTCGCAGCGAATAAGAAACGAATCCAAACCAAAAAACGCCTTGCGGACATCATACCGCAGGGCGTTTTTTTTGTTAGGCTCGCATAAAAAGTGTCAACGCCAAAATCGGCGCAAGACGAAAAAACAAGAGCGTTTGCGCCTTGTTAATAGTCTTTCAAACACAGAATGTAATCGACGGAAACCTCAAAATTCTTTGCAATAGCAATCAAAAATTCCGTCGTCGGGGCACTCTTTCCCATCTCCCAAAGGGAAACCGTGTCTTGTGAAACTGATAATATCGCCCCAAATCTTTGTTGAGATAAACCGTGTTCTAAGCGAATTTCTTTTATTCTTTGTCCAATACACTCTAATTCCATACTTCTATCTTACGAAAAATTCTCGTAAAATACTTGACATACGAGAAAATCTCGTATATAATTAACATACAAATTTACTAGGGAGGATTCTTATGTTTAAAGAATTTTGGAAAAAACGAGGTTTTAGGAAAGTTGTTCTTAATTGGGGTGGGATAGCGTTCGTCTTTTTGCTCTCGGCTATTTTATCGATCGTATTGGCGCCTATGCTCGAAAGTAAAATTATTTATATTCTGACGGCTGGTTGTTTTTTGCTGATTTGTTGGCCGATAAGACAAATTGCTGATACCTATAATCTTTATATGGAAATGTACAGGAATACCCTGTTAGCGCAGAAGAGAATGCAAGAAATTGCGTTAGAATTAAGCGCAAATGATTTTAAGGCGTCTAAGCATTTCTCAGCTTTCGCCTATAATTATATTGAATATCGCAACGATTTTAAGGCTACGGATAATATCCACATTTGGTTGGATGAAGAAAACAAGCGCATTGCGTATGCAAAGTTATTACCAAACCTTAATGACGTGTCTGAGCCCAAGCATTTTAAGATTTATAAATACTCGGATTTGCGGAGCACCAAAATTGTTACCAAGTATGAAGAAACGAGCGTGCGTAAGATATTGACGGAGTTGTATGTTCGACTTGAATTTGCGGGGGACGATTATGGCTCCATAATGCCCGTGAACGACAATCAACGCTATAATTGCGATACACCCGAATACGATGAAGTTATGCAACAGGCGGAAGATTTCAAAAAACTCCTCGATGAGATAATAGAAAGTAGTCAGGAGGGGTAATTTATGAATTGGTATACAAACGACGGAGATAAAAAGGATGATAACGAACAAACGTTATCAGTTGTAAAGAAGACATCTTCCAAAAGCAAAAAATTGAACGTCCAATCTTCTAAACCCTTACTAATTATATTGCCGATTGTTTTGGTAATCTTAATATTATTGTATAGCGGTGCGCCCCTTGTTAAGTGTGTAGAACGAATGAGTATTTGGGTAGATGGACATCCTTGGGACCCTTTATCGCACAAAATAGAATCGAAACAGGATATTTATAATTCAATAAAATGGCTTGCGTTCGGGGTTGCTATAAGCGTTTTGGTCTTAACTTCCTATTTAATGTTAGTAATCCGTTATAAGCGCCGTGCCAATTTCGTGGATTATGTCGGAGGGGCGTTTTCTATACTGTCTGTTTCCGTATGGTTGGCGGCTTGGATTTTAAAAGAGGGTGGCAACGATGAAACAGCACGCGAGGGTATATTTTTAGGAAATATGAGTGTGAACTATTACATGTGCATTTCCTATTGGATTATCATGGCTCTATTGGTCGGCTATGCGGGGTATTATTGGTTTATAGTAAGACAACGGAGATAATCAAGTCTTTTTTATTAGGTTCGCATAAAAATTATCCGTCGGCGCATACTGCTTACAGGAGGGAAGAAAGTATGCGTATCGTTAACATTATCGCTTATATTTTGGTAATTGTCGGCGCGATCAACTGGGGTTTATTCGGTTTGTTTAACTTAAACCTCGTGTCCACGGTATTCGCGGGCGCGCGTACGGCAGGCTCTATCATCGTGTATTCGTTGATTGCGCTTGCGGCGTTGTGGTTGATCCTTTCGCCAATCATCACCAACGGCGTGCTTTGGTTAAGGGGCAGACGCGCGGAATAACGCCCGTTTGCGCGTATAGCAACAAGCTATACGCCAAAGTATCTATCAAAAAAACGCGAGTCGTTAAAACTCGCGTTTTTTTATTTTACTTTCTTATACAAGAATTAGTCCTCGTCATTGACGATAGGGGAGCTCAGCGCAAATCTCTTTACAGAATCTACTGCGCTTTGACATTGACGGCGGGTTTTATAATGCTCCCCAAGGCAAAGGAGCTGATTGTTGCCGTTGAGCAACTTAAAGATATAATCGCCACGCTTGGTCGGAAGAATACGGAAATTACCCTTTTCGATATTCTTCTTATGCGTCTCCAAACCGCTGAGCGCACCGCTTTGCGAGGTGTAATCTTCGGAAGAGAGCAGTTTTTCGCCGTTGTTTGCAAACAATTCAAAGAAGTAGGATTCGTTGCCCATATCATCCGTTTGCTTGGAAACTACCCATTTCCCAACGGCGCTATCCGTTGCGGGAGCAACCGTAGCAACCTCATCGTCCGCAGACGCCTTCACGATAACTTCTTGTACGTCGTTATCCACGACCGCCGTTTCCGCAAAACGCTTGGTGGAGTCAATCGCGCTCTCGCATCTTGCGCGACCCGTATAATTTTCCCCGGTGCAAAGGAGCATATTTTTTGCGTTCAAAAGCTTAAAGATATACGTGCCTTTCTTGGTCAGCGACACCTTGAAATTGCCTTCTTTGATATTGCTGACGTACGTTTCCACGCCCTTCTTTGCGCCCGATAACGTCGTGTATTCTTGGCTTTCCAATAACTTTTCGCCGTTGGAGGCGCGCAATTCAAACGAATAGGTCACGTCCTTGACGTCGCCGTTTTCCAGCTGAGCGCTTACCTTGTAAAACACCCATTTGCCACGGTATTTCGTTTGCTTTTTCTCTTCCGCGTTTTCCTTTTTCACTACGGGAGCGGGAACGGGCGTTTTCTTTGCGGGGGACTTTTTAGCGGGCTTAGGCTCTTTTTCAACCTTTTCAACCTTTTCCACCTTTTCCACCTTTTCCGTGCTTTCCACAACCGCAGGCGCAGCCTCTTCTACAACCTCTTGCGCAGGAGCAGGTTCTTCCGCGGGTTCTTCCGTAGGCTGTTCTACAACCTCTTGCGCAACCTCTTGCGCGGGAGCGGGTTCTTCTGCGGGTTCTTCCGCGGGTTGTTCTACAACCTCTTCTGCGACTTCACTTACAGGAGCAACCTCTTCCACGGTTTCTTCTTTCTGCGCCTCGGGTTGCGGTGTTGCTTGTTCGGGCGCGGGCTTCATTGCCTTGCGGAGAGCTTTCTTGCGTTTGTGCGATTTTATCGCCAAAACGATAATCAAAATAAAAGCAACGAACAACAAAATCGCGAAAGCAAAGGTTACCCAAAACATAAACGGATTGTTCAATAAATACCGATATACGGTACTCGCGACGCCACGCAAATGCAACGCGTCGACGATAGGACTAAGAACTTTTTTCACAGCCGATAATAAAGCGTCCATAAAATCTCCTTTTTTGTCGAAAAAAACCGACAAATAAAATTTTGTTATAATATTGTAATATAAAAAAGGTAAAAAGTCAATACCGACTTTAAAAAATTTTCGCTATATTCACAAAAAAAACACGAAAAAATTGACATTTATACGGAAATACTGTACAATAAAACTATGGAAAAGATACGTCTTGCCGTAATCGGCGGCGGCGCGTCGGGGTTAATCCTTGTCAACGCGCTGGCAGAACACAACTTAAAAAATGGTACGCCCCCTTTCAAAACGGTGGTTTTCGAGCGTGGAGAGCGTGTCGGAAAAAAGCTCTCGTCCACGGGCAACGGACAGGGTAACGTTACCAATTCGGCGGCAACCTCGTCCGAATATTTTTCGTCCGACGCGTCCTCGCAGAAAAAAATCTCGGCGATTTTGCGCGCTTACGACGATAAGGATTTTGGCGCTTTTTGGGCGCGCAGAGGGGTACTTTTGATTCACGACGAGCGTGGCAGAGCCTATCCCGCAGGCAGACAAGCCTCCGCCCTTACCGACGCCTTGCGTTTTTATGCGACGGAAAAGGGGGTAGAATTGCGCACGTCCGCCCACGTAACGGATATACGAAAGGGAGCGGACGGGTTTGTGCTTACCTATCAAAGGGAAGGGCAAACGCATACCTGCCAAGCGGAAACCGTGGTGCTTTGCGTCGGCGGTAAAGCGGCGAAAAACTTCGGTACGGACGGTACGTCCTATGCCTTAGCGCAAAATTTCGGGCATACCGTAACGCCGTTGTCCCCTTCGCTCGTGCAGTTAAAAACGGACGTCACGTATATTAAAACGCTCAAAGGTATTCGTGTAAACAACGGCGGGTTAAGGGCAAAAACGCCGTCGGGAGAGTATGCTGTTCGCGGGGATATTATCTTCACCGACTACGGTGTATCGGGGGACGCGGTGTTCCGCATTTCAGCCTTTATTGCTAGACAAGGGCTTGCTGATGGCAAAACCCAACTCTTTATCGATTTCTTGCCCGAATATACAGAGGCGGACCTGCTTTCGGCGATGCAAGAAAAGCGCAAAACCTACACGTCCATTGACAATAACGAACTTCTTTTTGGGGTAGTCAATAACCAAATCGGCAGGGCGGTTTTACGCCGTGCGGAAGGGGATATCAAAAAGGCGGCGCATCTCGTCAAAAACTTCCCTTTGACGGTAACGGGCAGTTTGGGCTTTGACTACGCGCAAGTAACCAAGGGCGGTATTCCGCTCTCGGAAACGGACGAAAGCTTGCAAAGCGCTCTTGTTGAGGGGTTGTATTTCACGGGCGAAGTTCTTGACGTGGACGGTCAATGCGGCGGTTTTAACCTGCAATGGGCGTATTCCTCGGCTTGTACGGTGGCGGCGGCGCTTGCAAAAGTCGACGAAAAAATATAAAAGGTGGGGGGACGGTATGGCTTTACGCACCTTTTCAGACATAAAATTGCCGATTGGGCACAGCGAGGAAAGCTTGCGTTCTATCGCGCAAAAAAAGCTCGGCGGGAAACTCGGCTATTTTGCGATTAGGAAAAAATCACTCGACGCGCGAGATAAAAACAACATCCGTTATATTTATACGATTGAGTGTTCTAAGGAAGAACAAAAAAAGCAATCGCCCGTTTTCGAACGCTTGCCGAGCTATAAACAGCCGACCAACCCCGTTTTGGTGGTCGGTAGCGGTCCTGCGGGGCTGTTTTGCGCCTTGCGTTTGCTCGACCACGGCATAAAACCCGTCTTAATTGAACGTGGCGCGCCCGTTGAAGAGCGTGAAAAGATTATTAAAAACTTCTTTGAAACAAAATTTTTAGACACGCAGACGAATATCCAATTCGGCGAGGGTGGCGCAGGTACGTTTTCGGACGGAAAGCTCAATACCCAAACGCACAGCGCTCTCAATCGCGAGGTTTTGGAAACGTTTGTGCGTTTTGGCGCGCCCGAGGAAATTTTGTATCTTTCCAAACCCCACGTAGGAAGCGATAAGCTTAAACAAGTCGTGAAAAATATTCGCGCGTATATCCTTTCGCAAGGCGGAGAGGTGCATTTTCACACGCGGTTGGAAGATATCTCGGTGGAAAACGGACGTATCGTATCGGTCACGCTTTGTCGCAAAAATGCAAAAGGTATGGGGACGGTACGCAACGAAACGCCAATCGACAACGATTTTACTCGTGAAAAGGTGAACGTATCGGCGGTTGCGCTCTGTATAGGGCACAGCGCAAGGGACACCTTTGAAAGTTTGCTAAAACGGGGCGTTTCCATGCGTCAAAAGGATTTTGCGGTGGGCGTGCGCATCGAACATTTGCAATCGGAAATCGGTAAAGCGCAATACGGTAAGGCGTATACGCAACTCCCCGCCGCCGATTATAAACTCGTTTCCCACGCGTCCGAACGCGCGGCGTTTACCTTTTGTATGTGCCCGGGCGGTTACGTAATGCCGTCGGCGAGTGAGGAGGGGGGTGTGGTCACCAACGGCATGAGCAATTATGCCCGTGACGGCGAAAACGCCAATGCGGCGCTCATAGCCCAAGTAACGCGCGCGGATTTCGCGAACGATTCGCCCTTAGCGGGGGTGGAATTTCAGCGCAAAATCGAACGGGTCGCTTATCTTACAGGCGGTAAAAACTACGCCGCGCCCACACAGCTCGTCGGTGATTTTTTGCAAGACAGAGTCAGCGATCGTTTTGGCGAGGTGCATCCCACGTACGCAGCGGGAACGGCGTTTGCCGACCTTCGCGCCGTCTTGCCTTCGCCCGTTATCGACACGTTAAAGGCGGCGATTGTGGATATGGATAGGCGTTTGCGCGGGTTTGCCAATCCGCACGCCCTTTTGACGGGCGTGGAAAGCCGAACCAGCTCCCCCGTCCGTATCGAACGCGACGAAAGTTTGCAATCGGTTTCAGTTTTAGGGCTGTATCCTTGTGGCGAAGGGGCAGGGTATGCAGGCGGAATCACTTCGTCTGCGGCAGACGGACTGCGCGTTGCCACCGCAATCTATGCGTCTTTGTTGTAAATAATATCGTTAAAAACAAACATTTTTTGTGAAAATTATAATAATTTCACAATATTATCACAATTTAAACATACAGATTTCACAAACCAAGAATAAAATGAAAGATACGAAAGGTGGGAACGCCTTGATAGGAGCGACACGCTCCCGCGGAAGGTCGGATAGAAAATCGGAAAAGGTTTTCACCGCGCGCAAAAAAAGAGAATTATACGGAGAAGTGATTCAACCGACTATACTAAACTTTTTTCATATTCTCTCACTAAAAGGTATGCGGTTCGCGCGTAAGGCGCGGATCGTATATCTTTTTTTGCGCTTTTTCGGTATTTTTCGTGCCATTTATACGGTACGGTTGCAAAAACGCTTGCCTATTACGAAAAAAAGTATTATAATAATCGTGTAGAATATTTCACACGGTGTGAATTATTTCTAAGTATGGATAAAAACGGTGAATCAACAAATGAAGAGTGAAACAAGAAAGACAGACAGACGCGTCATACGAACCCAGCGTTCGATTCGCAACGCCCTTGCGGCGCTGTTGGTGGAAAAGGACGTAGAAAAAATTACGATCAAGGAAATTGCAGAACGCGCCGACGTGGATAGAAAGACGGTATACAATTATTATACGAGCGTTTACGAGATTTTGGCGGAATTGGAAAACGATTGGATAGAGGACTTCGACGCCTTTACCAAGCGCCTTGAAAATGTTCGCGGTATGGAATACGTGCAGAACTTTTTCCCTGCGCTGACCGAGTTGATTGCCGAGGATATCGAGTTATATACGCAATTAATGCGTATGGGCTCACAATCGCGCGTAATTAGCAAGCTCCTTTCGTTCCTGCGTGACAAGATAAAAAATGCTTTCGTGCGCAACTACGAGTTTGACAGCGAGCGCGTGAACGTTGCCGCCGAGTTTACTTTGGCGGGCTTGTTTTGGTCCTATCGCGCGTGGTTTAATTCCGAAAACAAAAAACCCCTCAAAGAGTTTTCCAGTGAGCTTGGCGAATTGGTTATGGGCGGTTTGACGGCATACTTTGCAGAATAAAAGCGGATAAAAAAAGAAAAGCAGACCGAAAAGGTCTGCTTTTTTGCGCTATTCGATTGTCTTAGAGGGCAATTTCCTTGATAGCCTGATAATAAACGTCGCTCATAAAACGCAACGTGTCAAAGGTTACGTATTCGTTGGCTTGGTGAATGGTATTTTCTTCGCCCGGCATTTCAGGACCAAACGCGCAACCGCATTTCAAAGCGCGCGCATACGTACCGCCACCAATGGCAATCGGCTTTTCCTTTTTCCCCGTTGCGGCGTTGTATACGCCCATTAGGGTTGTCAACAATTTTCCGTTGGGGTCGTTGTATAAGGGCGCTTGGTAATTGACGATTTGATACGCCTCGCCACTCTGGTCCAGCTTATCCGTCACAGCGGAAAGGGGGAGCGTTGCGGGGAAACGGATATCCGTCGTCACCGTCAAAACCTTGCCGTCAAAAACCGCTACGTCGGGGGACATGGTCAAACGACCGGTTTCGTCTTCCAATTTTTTCAAGCCCATACAATCAGCGAAGAGCAAATCGTACGCGCGCTTGCAATCGGCGTTGATACCGCTCAAAAAGGCGAGTGCCGCCTCCAAAGCGTTCGCTCCCTTTTCGGGGGTAGAGCCGTGCGCAGACTTACCGAAAACGGAAAGGACGTTCGTCGTGTTGTCATAGGAAAGCGAAGTCCCGTCTACGGGGTTTTGATATCCGATTAGAGCGGTTGCCGCTTTTTTTGTCAAGGTAACCGCCGCGCGGTCGCAAACCATATTTACCCGTTCGCCCGCGTTCAACGCAGACATGGGTGGGGTGTTTATCGCAAAAGAGGAGGTAAAATGCAAAATTCCCTTCTCTGCGTAGATGGCGGGGAAATCGGCGTCGGGGGTAAACCCTTCTTCGGGCATCACCGCAACCTTGTTGTAATAATCGATACATTTCCAACCGCTTTCTTCGTTGCACCCGACGATGAGCTTAAAGGTGCGCTTGGGGGTAATGCCCGCGTCCTTCAACGCTTTCAAGGCATACAGACAAACGATAGCGGGGGCTTTGTCGTCCATAGCGCCCCGTCCCCAAATTTTTGTTCCCAACACACCGCCGTCAGAGGGATCGTCGTTGATTACACCGCCAAAGGGGGGATATTTCCAACCGCTCCCGGCAGGCACGACGTCCAAATGCGCCAAAATTGCAAACGCTTTGCCCTCGCCAAAGATGACCTCGCCGACGTAATTGTCGTAATTGCGGGTTTCAAAACCCATACTTTTTGCCAAATCCAAAAAATACGCCAAACAATCGGCGGTTTCCTTGCCGAACGGACAACCGTCCATGGCAGGCTTTAAAGAGGAATCAAACCGCAAAATTTCCACGGTCGATTGCACGATTTGGTCGAAATATTTGTCCATAGGACGTACTTTGCTATTTTCCATAAAACACTCCCAACCGCTTTTTAGGTGCGGTTTACCCTTTTATTATACACCAAAAAGAGGGTTTGGTAAAGAAAATAAAGGGGTTTGCTTAAAAAAATATATTTTTTTAAGACAGGCTTTGACAAACTGCGAAAAGTATGCTACAATAAATGTGATAGATAACACAATGGAGTAAAGGATATGCACGAACACGACGGGCACCGTACCCGCCTGCGCGAAAAATTGGATAAGGGCGCTTTGCAGGACCACGAATATTTAGAATTGCTCTTATGTACGGCAATGCCACGCAGAAATACCAACGATATTGCCCACCGCTTGCTCTCGCAATTCGGTTCGGTGACGGGGGTGTTTTCGGCGGATTATGCCGATTTGATAAAGGTAAAAGGGGTTGGCGAGGGCGTAGCGGGTTTTCTTGTCAGCTTGGGTAAGTTGGTGGAAAAATATTATCGCCGACAAACGGCTGCATATCGCGGCATATTTGAAACGAATCGTTTTATCAGCTATTTAAAGGAAAACTACAAAGACGAACGGCGCGAAGTGCTGGACGTGTACTTTTTAGACGAAAACAAGTTTGTGTTTGCCATCAAGAGCGTGACCAACGGCGGCGTGGATAGGGCGGAATTCGACCCGATGATTTTGACGCAGTTGCTCGTAGAATTAAAACCGGCGGGGCTTGTTTTGGTACACAATCACCCCAATGGCTCGTACTTGCCGTCGGCTGCGGACGATGAAACGACGGGCAAGTGTCAGATTTTATGTAGCTATCATAACGTGGTACTCTGCGACCATTTGATTTGCGCCAAAGAGGGCGTATACAGTTATTTAAACGACAAAAAATTAGAAAAAATCAGCAAAAAATATTCCGTGCAAAACTTGATAAAGGAATAGTGAAACAGGCAAGAGCGGAAAAGGGGGCAAACGTGTCGAAAAAAAATAGAAACAGACGTGAGGAACGGGGCGAAGACGGTGCGATTCGCGCCTATTTCGAGCGCTTGCTTGCCAAATACGATTTCCGCAACGAACAGCAATTTTCGCTATTTTTCAGATGGCTGATTTTCATTTTGCTTATTGTTGTGCAATCCCTTTTGCTGTTACAGCATTTTGAAATATTCTTCTCGATAAAAGCGTGGTGGCAAGCGTTTCCTTTGCAAATCAACGTGGCAACGTTTACGCTGTTTGAGTTTGCCAAGCTGTTCGTGGTCAAAAACAAAAGGGTGTCTACTTTGTTTTACGTGCTAAGCGCATTATCGGCGTGCGGATTTTTGTTTTTGGCGAGCGGAAGATATGCGCTCATCATTTACGTTTTGGTTTTGACGGAAGTCTATATGACGTCGAAACGGGGCAAATCGCTGCTGTGGATATACGTGCTTTGCGTGCCCTTATACGCTTTGATATATACGGCGCGTATTACCTACAACGGCGTGCGTATAGACCTTTGGCAGTTGTTGCAAGACTCAATCGGCGCGTTTGTGCTGTTGACGGCGCACTTTGTTATCGTGCAGGTTGCCTTTGCTTTTTACCGACAGTTTTTGCGCCTAGATAAAACGCTGAAAGAACTGAACGAGAGTAAAAAGGAACTGGAAAAGGCGTACGAGGCTGCGCGCGAGGTTTCCGCTTTGGAAGAACGGCAGCGTATCGCTAAGGAAATACACGACACGGCGGGGCATTCGCTGACGACGGTGATTATGCAGACGGAATCGGCAAAGCTGATTGTCGAGGAGAATCCCGAAGAGGCGAAAAATAAGATTATCGCGGCGAATTTGCAGGCGCGACACGCCTTGGAAGAATTGCGCGACAGCGTGCATTTGCTTTCGGGCAGAACGGTACAAAACAGCTTGAAGGACGAACTACTCTCTATCGTACACGAATCTACGGACGGTACGGACATTAAAATTCGTTCGGACGTGGACGATATGTCCGTCAATCAAGCCCTGCACCGTTTCCTTTGCAATACCTTAAAGGAAGGGATTTCCAACGGACTTCGCCACGGCGGCGCGACGGCTTTTTGGTTTGAATGCAAGCGGGAAGAGGATAAAATCACGTTTGTGCTGTCGGACAACGGCAAGGGCGCGGGAGATAACGGTGTCCATAAGGGCTTTGGCTTGACGACAATGGAAGAACGGGTGCGCGCTTTGGGCGGTGAAGTAGCCTTTTCGTCAGAAGAGGACGAAGGGTTTGAAATTCGTATACAGCTGCCTATGGCAACGGAGGAATAGGATATGGAGAACAAGAAAATCAGGGTTTTGGTTGTGGACGACCAGTTGACGCTCGCCGACGAAATCGGGGATATTTTACGCACGGACGAGGGGTTGGAATTCGTGGGGACGGCGCAGGACGGTTTTGACGCTCTGCAAAAAATGCCTACGCTTTTACCCGACGTCGTGCTGATGGATATCCGTATGCCGAATATGAACGGCGTGGTGGCAACGCAACGTATCAAGACGGAATATCCCGACGTAAAAGTGGTGATTTTGACGACCTTCGACGACAGCGATTATATCCTCAACGCTATCAACAACGGGGCTAGCGGTTATCTTTTAAAGGGGCTGGGCAGTAACGCCCTCATTAGCGCCGTCAAGGACGCGTATAACGGAGATACGATTTTGCCGGCAAAAATTGCGCGCAGAATCACCGACGCAGCGAAAAACGTGGCGGCGGATCGGGAAATCCGTTTGCAACGCGCCTTTGGTATGTCGGATAGAGAAATCGAAATTGCGCTGATGATGTACGAGGGTTTTACCAACCGTCAAATTTCCTCGGCGTTAAAGCTGTCGGAAGGCACGACGAGAAATTACGTGTCGGGTATCTATATTAAGACAAATGCGGAAAACCGCGCGGACGCGGTGGCGGCAATCAAAAAGGTGTTGTATTAAGCGAAAAAAGGGATAGGCGACGATGTACGAAACGGTTATTTTCGATTTGGACGGAACCCTTTTGGATACCTTGGACGATTTGCATAGCGCGGTGAACGCGGCGCTTGGTGAGTATAACTTGCCTTTGCGTAGCAAAGAAGAGGTCCGCGCGTTTATCGGCAATGGTATTGCTAAGTTGATAGAACGCGCAATCGGGGTAAAGGATTACGCCGATTTTGACGGTGTTTTGTGGGCGTTTAAAGGGTATTATAAAGAGCATTGCAAGGATAAAACTGCTCCGTATGCAGGGATACGCAACCTGCTTAGCGCATTAAAGGCGCGCGGGATAAAGACGGCGGTGGTGTCCAACAAAGCCGATTTTGCGGTAAAGCTGTTGGCGGAAGAGTATTTTGACGGTCTGTTGCTTGCGGCGGTGGGGGAAAACGAAGAGGCGGGGATACGCAAAAAGCCCGCGCCCGATTCCCTGCTTGCCGTTATGGAAAAATTGCAGGCGGATAAACGGACGACGGTATACGTCGGGGATTCTGAGGTGGATATACAGACGGCGCAAAATGCGCTGGTGGATTGTCTTTCGGTGACTTGGGGCTTTAAAGACAGAGCCTTTTTGCGAGAAAACGGCGCGCAAATTTTGATTGACGAGCCGTCGCAAATTTTGGCGTATTGCAAGTAAGTTTTATAAAAGGGGTATACCATGTCCGTAATGAAAGGGATAGGAAACACAAAATTGCAGGAATTGACCGCGCTTACGGGTGCGGAACATTGCGTTGCGCGGGTGTTTGCTAAGGTGGAAAAAGATAACCTTGGCGGTTCCATTAAGGACAGAGTTGCCTTTGCGATTTTGGACGACGCGGAAAAGAGAGGTCGTTTGCAAAAGGGTGGCACGGTTATCGAGGCAACCTCGGGGAATACGGGTATCGGCTTGGCGTTGGCGGCAAAGCTCCGCGGGTATAAGGCGATAATCGTTATGCCCGACACGATGAGCGTGGAACGCCGCGCAATGATTAAAGAATACGGCGGGGAGGTTGTGCTCACCGACGGTAAAAGGGGTATGCAGGCGGCGGTGGAAAAGGCGAACGAATTGCTTTGCGTGACGCCGAACGCTATTCTTGCCGACCAATTTAACAATCCCGTTTGCGCTACGGCGCATTACGAAACGACCGCGCCTGAAATTTGGGCGCAGACGGACGGAAAAGTGGATATTTTCGTGGCTTGCGTGGGTACGGGCGGTACGCTGACGGGGGTAGGTAAATTTCTCAAAGAGAAAAACCCCGCTTGCAAGGTGGTGGCGGTGGAGCCTGCCTATTCTCCACTTCTTTCGCAAGGTAAGGCTGGGGCGCACGGCATACAGGGTATCGGCGCAAACTTTGTGCCGAGCGTGTTGGATAGAACGCTCTACGACGAAGTGCTTACCGTGACGGACGAAGAGGCGTTTGCTATGAAAGACCGTTTGTACGCGGAAGAGAATCTGTTTGTCGGTATCTCGTCGGGGGCGGCGGTGGCGGCGACTCTGCGCCTTGCAAAACGCCCCGAAAATGCGGGAAAAACGATTGTTACGGTATTGCCCGACCACGGGAATAGATACGGAAAATAGTAAAAATAGCGGCAAGATTATCAACAAAAATATTCGGTCGATGAGGTTCTCAAACAAATGTGGGAATTTCTATACACACGGATTGAAAGATGGTAAAACTAGCTGCAAGATTATCAACAAAAATATTCGGTCGATGAGGTTCTCAAACAAATGTGGGAATTTCTATACACACGGATTGAAAGATAGTAAAACTAGCTGCAAGATTATCTTGCAAAAAAGGCTTTGGAGAAAAAACTCCAAAGCCTTTTTGTTTGTCTAAAATTTAAGCCAAGATATGCAAGGAAAGGGCACAGAACAAAATCAGCGAAACGACGTCTACAATCGTGGTGATAAAGGGATTTGCCACGACGGCGGGGTCGAGTCGACAGACTTTTGCCAAAATCGGCAAAATGGCGCCGACGAGCTTTGCCAAGATGACTGTGCCAAACAACGCCAACGATACGACCAAGCTGACGTCCCACGTGTACCCGTCGATATTCAAAATCATTCCGTCCAAAACCATCAGCTTTACAAAGCAGACGACGGCAAGGGTAAGCCCGAGCAATATCGCCGTGCGCAGTTCTTTCCAAATGACTTTGCCTACGTCCCGCGTTTCAATTTCACCGATGGAAAGGGCGCGGATGACGGTTACCGAGGCTTGCGAGCCGGAGTTACCGCCCGTACCCATAATCATGGGCACGCACGCCACAAGGCAAGGGAAAAGTTTCGCTTCGTAACTGTTCAAAATCAGCGCGGTAAAGGAAGAAGTGATAAGCAATATCATCAGCCAAATCACGCGGTTGCGCCAAAGACTGAACACGCCCGTTTTCAGATAGGGTTTGTCCGTCGGCGCGATAGCCGCCATCCTTGCGATATCTTCGGTGTTTTCTTCTTGCAAGACGTCCATTGCGTCGTCGACGGTAACGATACCGACAAGGCGCATTTCCCTATCGACAATGGGCAGAGCCAAAAAGCCGTAATCGGAAATTTTCCGCGCAACCGCCTCTTTGTCGTCTTCGGTGTAGGCATAGATGACGTTTTCTTCCATGATATCGCTGATAAACGCGTTTTTGGGAGCTAACATCAAATGCTTTGCCGTTACCAAACCGATTAGCGTGTTGGTCGGGTCGATGACGTAGCAGGTGTAAATCGTTTCCTTGTCGATTGCCGTACGGCGAATCCGCTCGAAAGCGTCGTCCACCGTCATGGTGGGGCGCAGGGAAACGAACTCAATCGTCATAATACTGCCCGCGCTGTCTTTCGGGTATTTTAAAAGCTCGTTGATATAGGCGCGCGTTTCGCTGTCGCTCTGCGCCAAAACACGTTTGACAACGGACGCGGGCATTTCTTCAATCAGGTCGACGGCGTCGTCCAAGAACAGCTCGTCCATGACCGCTTTGAGTTCTCTATCGTTGAGCTTGTGAATCAGCTTTTCCTTGACGTCGCTGTCCATTTCGACGAACGTTTCCGCCGCAAGGTCCTTGGGCAGAATACGGAATAAAATCAAAAGGTCGGCGTCGCGCTCCGTCTCTTCAAAAACTTCCGCAAGGTCGATGGCGTTCATCGACGAGAGCAGAGGCTTTAAGACGGCGTAATTGCGCTCTTCGAGGAGTTTTAAGATTTCGTCCAGCTCGGCGATACGGCGGACGATTTCTTGGGGCATATCCTCGATGATGTCAACGGTATCGTCAACGGACATTTCGTCCATGACCGCTTCCAATTCGTCGTCGCGCAGACCGCTGAGAATGCTCTCTTGCAAGGGCGCGTCCAAAAGGAGCAACGAATCCGCCATTTTTTCGCTGTCCAATTCCCGACAGAGGGGAATCAGCGTTGCCTCGTCTAAGGTCTTTAAAAATTCTGCGATTTCTTCCGTCGAGCACTCTTGTAAGTGCTGCGCGGCGGTGGGGAAATCTTCTTTTTCTAAAAATACTTTGATAAACTCAAAGAGTTCTTTTTCCATGATACTCTACCTCCTAATCGTTGTTTTTTGTAAGGTAGCGTATTCTCGAAAAGTAGGTTATCCGCGCGGATGCGTGAGGAAACAATCCGCGGCTGCAATCGTACTTAGCGGGTCTACGCTGGGACTTGGATAACTGTCAGTCATAGAATTGTTCCTCCTTTTTTTATTACTTTTCGACGTTAGTCGTCCTTTTTCTTTTTGATAAAGCGGAAAATCAAAACGTCTGTCAAAATCAAAATTGCCGCTCCGCCAAGGAGCAAAATCACGAGCGTCCGAATACCGTCTTTGTCCGTTTTTACGTAGCCGTAAACGTTTTCGTCGGGCGTGGACGGCGTGGCGCTAAACGCAATCGCGTAGCGTTGGGGTACGTAGCCCGTGCGCGTTACGTTTTCGCTGTCAACGTATTGCACGAGATAGTACGAGTGGTCCAAATCGTTAATTTCGCCAAGGACGGAGATTTGCTCGCCTCTGGGCAAGGTTACAACCGTCGGTAAATTCGACAGATGGGGGAATTTATAGACGGGGACTTCGTTGCTCGTATACATGGTTGACGGGGTGGAATAGGTTTTAAAATATTCCTGCTTTTCTTCGTCCGTCAACGCCAAGCAATCGCTGTTTAAAGCAAGGACGGCGCGGTACGCCTTTTTCTCGGTGTCGTAAAAAGCGAGAATTGCGTGTTTACCGCTCGGTGTTTCCCCGATTTTGAGCGCCGTCAACGGTGTTTCGCGTCGGCTGTAATCAAGGTAGGGGAAAACCTCTGCGTCCGCAAGGGAAGAAAGGTCAAAATCTATCAGCATTGCAAAGCCACGGAGCTTGACGATTTCCACGTTTGCGATATTGTCGCCGAGAATTTCTTTGTCTACGCCCTCGACGGGGAGATTTTTTACCGTGGGTAGGTCGAGTATATCCGTTTTGATTAGATAATTTTCTTTATACAGTACGTACGTGACGTTTTCTTCCACGCCAAAGGCGAAGGACTGCACCGTTGCGCTTTCGCTGTATACGGGCGGTTCGTTCAAGGCGTATGGGTTGGGCTCGGTTGTCTTTTGCAAGACGCCGTTTGCCAAAGCGTACACGTCGCCGTTGTAGTCCACAAGGAGTTTTGCCGTAGCGGTGGGCAAGCTAATTGGTAATAATTCGCCTACGTTTGCGCCGTCTAAAAAGCTCTCTTCGCTGAAACGGTACACGCTGTTACCGCTGGCTACGTACAGATATCCGTACACGTCCGACGTCAACAGCTTTGCGTAGTGCGTGGAAGTTTTTTGGCTCTCGCTAACCGTCCATGCGGTTTCGGTTACGCCGTCCGTTTCGGTTGTGGTTTCCGTCGCTGCGTAATAATAATTGCTGTCGGTTGCGAAGTAGTATTTGCCGTAGACGTTCGCTATGCCGACGAGGTTGCCGTGAAAATTGCCAAAGCTCGTGATCTCTTCGCCGTCTTCCGTTAAATCGTACAAAACCGCCTGCGCGTCGTCTGCCGCAAGCAAGGTGTTTTCGTCGCAAGCGAGATATTTCGGGGCGAAGTCCGTGATAATCGGGGTATCGAAACGGTCGTTTATGACGTCGTATACCGAGATGCGGTTGTTGCCGTTGTCCGCGATATACAGTCGGTTGTCAAACAGCAGGGTTTCTAAGGCGCTATTCAAGCGGTGTATGCTGCTGGACGCGTTGCAGATTTCAAAATCGGTAAATTCGGAATTTTCCAAGGAATATTGGCGCACGGAAGAGCCTTTGACGGCGTATACGTAATTGCCAAAAAGGGCAAGGGTGGAATACCCGCCTTTATAATGCGCCAACGGAACGACTTCTCTTGCGCTGTGCGCCGTGGCGAATTCCGATAAATTATAGGCGTAGAAATCGCCCGAAAGGGTGGTGCAAATGAACACGTTTTCGTGGATTTGCATGGACACGAGGTCGTCGGCAAAATCCGCCGCTACTAAGGCGTCCTCTTTGGTGGAGGGGTTTACCTTATAAAGGTGCTTGCCAGCGTCCGTGTAATACAGTTCCCCGTTCCAAAAGCAGATGCTCGGTTTGCCCGTTACGGCGTCAAGGGTGTCCGCTTTTGTTCCGTCCAACGTGATATAGGATATGGACGCTTGCGTTTTTACGTCCGTATAATAGAGCACGTCGTCTACGATTAGGAAGGACGAGCAGGGAAATTTCGGGTCGTTTTCCGTCAACGATACGTTGCTGACCTGCAAGGTTTCAGGGTGCAGACTGTATAGATAGGTGCCGTCCAAAAAATAGAGCTCGTCGTTGTAAAATTGCAACTGCATAACGTTGTTTTTGCTGGGATCGGCTTGGTTGAGCGTATGCACGTACTTGCGGTAGTTATCTTTTTGCGCGTCGTAGACGTAGATGAAATTGCCGTCCGCAATCGCCGTGTAGCCGTCGCTAATCGCAAGGTCCATTGGATTGTTTAGCGAGAGATATTCTTGATAGCTGTCGGGGGCAATCAGCGCGGTTTGTCCGCTTGCCGTTTGTGCCGTCAGCGTTTGGGCGTTTGCCGTTTGCAGGTTTGCTTTTTGGACAGCGCCAAGCGCCGCCGTCGTTGCAACGAGGGCGGTGAGAGAAAGTAATAATGCAGTTTTCTTCGCAATTTTTCTCATACAGAATTATTATACCATTATTTTTTGAAAAAAGCAAGGGTTATTACAAAGTTTTTTCCTTATAGGAAAAAGTATGCGTGGCGGTCTTGCGGACAGGCTTTTTTCTATTGTCTATGGAAGCAAAGCGCAAGGGAAAAACAGTGAAAAAATAAAATGCGAACAAAAATAAGGCGTTCGGTCTTTTTTAGCGGAATTTTTTGCCAAAAATACCTATTTTTTTATTTAATAGGCGTATATTTGTCATATTTTACATGATAGAATTATTAAAAAATACGAACAAATGTTCGGGTTTTGATTAAAAACATGGCAGTCCCCCCTTGCAAAAAACGAGGTCGGTGGGATAATATGCGCGTCGGTTGCCTCGGCTGTTTTTTAGGCGCCGATTGATTAAAAAAATAATGGACGGCTGCGCCGTCGTGGAGGTGATGAAATTTTGGAAAATTACGCAAAGGTAATTTTGTATGCCTATCCGCTCTTGAAAACGGTCGGCGAAGATTATGCGACGCATATCCGCAACAAAGCGATGCTTTCGTATAACAGTCGGTTGTCGACGGAAAGCTTGGCGGAATATCTCGCGGGGGAAATTATCGAAAAGAACCGCTTGGAGTGGCTGAAAAATACGATGGAGAGGATTCTTGCCAAATTGACGAACGAGGAGCGGACGTTGCTGGATATTCGATATTTTGGAAAGACAAAAAAACTTCGTGATTTTCTGAAAGGACAAGCCGAAAATCGCGAAGGTGGGGGAACGGGTTGTAGTGAACGTATGTATTTTCGTCGTCAAAGCCGTTTAGCCGAGAAGATTGGGGCGATGCTCTTCTATGCGGGTATCACCCAAAAAACCTATGACGAGCAGTTTAAAAACTTGGCGATTTTTCGCAAGATACATACCTTTGTAGAGGCGGGAAAGGATAAAAAAATTTCGGCGGACGAACGCAGAGTTTTAGGGGATAGCGAGGTGTAGAAAAAGGGTAAACCGTTTACTCATCCTTTTCGTAGGGCGGTTTGCGGGGAGATTTTAAGATGAGCGCGGCGAGCAGGGGAACGAGCAGACAAAGGGTGATTAAAATGGCGATTTGGGCGGGAGAAGAGCTCTTTTGTTTGGCGGTTGGGGTGGTGGGTTGGACAAGCGTAGCGAGGTAATCGGCGTATTCGGTGTTTTCTTCAAATTCGATATGGTCGGGTTTAGGGACGTGCCCGAATTCGCCATCTCTAAGGACGTAGCACCACGTTTTTTCGCCGATGGGGTAGTCGCCGTAATAGGCGCAGGTAAAGGTCAGCTCGGTAAAGCCGTTGCTTTGATTGGTGTTTTCGAGGCGGTAGGTTAGCTCGAAAACGTAGTTAAGGTAGGGGCGTTTGGGCTGATAATCGACGAAGGCGAGGTGTTGCGTGCGGACGTAGCCCGTCACCTTTTGCGTGTAGGCGTCCGTTTCTAAATATTCTACCTTACAATAATTTTCGCCGTAGGAAAGCAGTCGGACGTAGTAGGTTTTGGGGAGAAGAAAAACGCCGTCCTGTCCGCCTGGCGACAGATAAAAATAGGCGTCGTCGGACAAAACGCAGGCATACGTACCCGATTTAGGAGGCTCGGCGGTCGATTGCGTAGAAGATTGCGTGGCAGATTGCGCCGACACGACATAGGGCGGCGCGTAAAACGGCGAGCAGATGGCAAGCAACGTATATAGGATAAGCAGTAGGGGCAGAAACGCCCGTAAAATGATTTTTTTCATAATGGTGTGAAGGCAATTAAAAAAATTCGTTCTATCATTATAAAGAGGATACGGGCGCGTTTTTTGGGGGATTTGGAGAGAGTATGAGAGATATTGTAGAAAGGATTTGCAAAATCGAGGCGGAGATAAAAAAACGGCGGGAAACGGATTTTTTAGCCGTCTATAACACAGGGGAAAAGAAACACGAAAAACAGCTCGCCTTTCACAAATGCCAAAAGCGCAACCGTTGGGTATTCGGCGGAAACCGTTCGGGCAAGACGGAGTGCGGGGCGGTGGAGTGCGTGTATATGGCGCGCGGGATTCACCCCTATCGGCAAAACCGCAAGGACGTGTGCGGTTGGGTGGTTTCGCTGTCTACGCAGGTGCAAAGGGACGTCGCGCAAAAGAAAATTCTTCGGTATCTTCGCAAGGATAAAATTGTCGATATCGTGATGCTCAGCGGTAGAAAGGACGCGCCCGAGCATGGCGTAATCGATTTTATCCGCGTAAAAAACGAGTTGGGTGGAACTTCGGTGATTGGCTTTAAAAGTTGCGACCAAGGCAGGGAAAAGTTTCAAGGTACGTCGCTTGATTTCGTGTGGTTTGACGAGGAACCGCCCGAGGATATCTATATCGAGTGTCGTATGCGCGTCATGGATAAAAAGGGGGATATTTTCGGGACGATGACGCCTTTGAAGGGCTTGACCTTTGTCTATAACGAAATTTATCTCAACCGTCACGCAGACCCCGAGGTTTGGTATGAGTTTGTCGAGTGGTGTGATAACCCCTATTTGGACGAGGGAGAAATTAGGGCGCTTGAAATGACTTTGGACGAGCCGTCGTTGCAATCTCGGCGGTATGGGAAATTTGCCGCTGCGGGCGCGGGGCTGGTGTATCCGGAATTTGACGAGAGCGTGCACGTTATCGAGCCGTTTGCTCTGCCTGCCGAGTGGCAGGATATGATTTCGATAGACCCCGGGTTTAATAATCCTCTTTCCGCGCATTGGTATGCGGTCGATTACGACGACAACGTGTACGTGGTGGCGGAGCATTACGAGGCGGGGAGGGACGTTGATTATCATGCGGAAAAAATCAAGCAAATCAGCGAGAAAATCGGTTGGCATACCGACGGGCAAGGCAGGCTCTGCGCGCTGATTGACAGCGCGGCAAAGCAAAGGACGCTGGGGAGCGTCAAGAGTGTGGTGGAGCTGTTTTACGAGCGGGGAATCTTGGTAAACCCAAACGTAGAAAAGGACCTTTTTTCGGGAATTGCGCGGGTGAAGAGTTATCTAAATCGGCAAAACGGGTTGCCCAATCTGTATATTTTTAAAAGCTGTGCGCATTTGATTAGCGAGCTGAAAGGGTATCGTTGGGGGAGCGGGGATTTGCCGAGAAAGGTGGACGACCATAGCTTGGACGAGATGCGCTATTATTTGATGACAAAGCCCAAAAAGGTGCGTGTGGAAGAAAAAACGGTTATCCAAAAGGATAAGGAGCGCAGAATTCGTAGGCTTAGGCGAGGGAATTTTAGTATGTGAGGGAGTGAGAGAATATGAAAGGCGGTAAGGAAGAGAAGATTGGAGAGGCTCTGTTAAAGGTTGCCCTCGGGTATCAAATTGCGGAGGTGACCGAGGAGTATGCCGAGGTGGACGGGGCTTTGAAATTGACCAAACGAAAGAAGACGAAAAAGGACGTGCCACCCGATTTGAAAGCCGTCCAAATGCTCTTGGAAGGGAACGGGGGCGAGGAGTATTCGGGGTGGTCGGACGAGGAATTGGAAAGGGAAAAAGCGAGGTTGTTGCAGGCGTTAGGGATGGGCTTGCAAACGGGCTTACAAACGGGCGAGCAAACGCAAACGGCGGGGGACGTGATCGCGGTGAAGACAAAAACGCCGAAAAAAGTGGGAACTGCCACGGCGAAAAAGTCCGTCCAAAAGAAAACTGTATCGAAAAAATCCGTCGCGAAAAAGACGGTAAAAAAGAAAACGGAAAAATAAGCAAAAGGAGCAAAAAGTATGAAAGGAACAACGTTTTCCGAAGAGGAACTTCGGGCGAAAGAGAAAAGGGAGCAGGAGCTTGCGCGGGAGGTAACGGAAGATTTTTTACGGCGCAGAGAAGAGCGCAGGGCGGTGGAAAACGGCTGGGCGCTGAATATCAATTTTTTCAGCGGGAATCAGTACTGCGACGTGGCGCCGTCGGGGGAAATCGTGGAAGAGGACAAGCGGTTTTATTGGCAATCGCGCAGGGTGTTTAACCATATCGCGCCCACCGTCGATTCCCGTATTGCAAAGCTCGAAAAGCAAAAGACGGAACTGCGTGTACGCGCTTTTTCGGACGAAGAGGGGGATTTGCAGGCGGCAAAGCTGGCGACCGGGGTGCTGAAATACGTGCAGGAACGGGTAGGTTTGCAGGAGGCAACGTCGAGAGCTTTGGTCTGGGCGGAAACGTGCGGCAGCGTCTTTTACAAGGTGCTTTGGAACGAAAAGGGTGGTAGACAGGTTGCGGTGGACGAGCAGGGCGCGCCCGTGTACGAGGGGGAAGTGCAGGTGTCCGTCGTGCCCCCGTTTGAGGTCTTTCCCGATCGATTGGACGCGGAGGATTTTGACGGGCTGCGCAGCGTGATTCACGCGCAAGCGGTTTCCGTGGAATATATCCGCGAACGGTTCGGCGTGGCGGTGCAGGGTAGGGACGTGTCCGCGATTATGGGGTACAGCGAGCCGTCTGCGGGCAAGAATTCGGCGGGCTTTGCAAAGAAAAATACCGCAACGCTTAAAGACGGCGAGGTGTTGATTGAGCGTTACACGCGACCGAGCGAAGATTTTCCCGACGGGCGATTGGAGATTGTTGCGGGCGGAAAGCTCCTTTACGAGGGGGATTTGCCCTATATCAACGGCGAGCGCGGGGAGAGGACCTTTCCGTTTGTCAAGCAGGATTGCTTGCGTTTGCCTGGGGCGTTCTTTTCCAGCAGCGTCATTGACCGCTTGATTCCCGTGCAACGGGCGTATAACGCGGTGCGAAACCGCAAGCACGAGTTTTTGAACCGCGCCTCGATGGGTGTGCTGACTGTCGAGGACGGCTCGGTGGATACGGACGAGCTGAGCGAAGAGGGGCTGTTGCCCGGGAAGGTGTTGGTGTACCGTCAAGGGGGGAAAGCGCCCGAGATGCTCGATTGCGGGAACGTGCCGAGTGAGTTTAAGAGTGAAGAGGAGTGGCTGGAAAAGGAATTTTCGCTCATTAGCGGTGTGAGTGAGTTGACGACGAATTCGACGCCTGTGCGCGTGACGAGCGCGACGGGGCTACAACTGCTTTTAAACCAAGACGACAACCGTTTGTCGGCAACGACGGCGTGTATTCGGCGCGCGATGAAGGGGATTGCCCGACAGATTTTGCGATTGTATAGACAGTTTGCGGGGACGGCGAGATTGATGACGCTGACGGGGGAAAATAAGAAAACGCAGATTTATTATTTCAATGCGTCCCGTTTGGACGTGTCCGATATTCAGTTTGAGGCGCAAGAAAGTTCGTCGCCCGATGAGAAAAAGAGGGTTTTGTTGCAGTTGTACGAGGCGGGCTTGCTGACCGATGAGAACGGCAAGCTCTCGCAAGAAAACAAAAACCGTGTTTTGGAGGCTTTTGGGTTTGGAAGCTATGAAAACGCAAAGGATATTTCGGCTCTGCACACGGCAAAGGCAAGCGAGGAAAATTTGGCGCTGAAAGCGGAGGACGTGGCGGTGGACGAATATGACGACCATGCGTTGCATTTGAACGAGCACGTACGCTTTTTGCTGTCGGCGGAATTTAAGCGCGCGAAGGACCAAGAGGGTATTAAGGCAAGGTTCCTTGCGCACATGGAAAAACATAAAAAAGCGCAAAACGCGCAGTAAATAAGGAGGAATTATGGAAAAAAAGGAGAACGTTTACGGGGAACAAAACGCTACGGAGAAGGATATGAAGGAAAAGGCGGAGACGGGGGAGCAAAACGGTCTGCCGCAGGAAGTCTCGACGGTGGCGGGGAAGTTTAAGGACGTAAGCGCCCTTGTTAGGGCGTACGAGTCGTTGCAAGCGGAGTTTACGAGAAGAAGTCAGCGACTCAAAGAGTTGGAAAAGCTCGCGGAGAATCTCAACGAGGAGAAGGGCGCGGAGGGTTCGGATAAGTTGGGGGCGGAAAAGCTCCGTAAAACTGCCGAAAGCAGACGGGAAAAAGCGAAGGCGTTCGACGAGTTCGTTTTGGACGTGAACAAAGCGCGCGACGAGGTGAGACCCGACGGGAAAATTAGCCCTACGGCAACGGCGGAAAAATCCGACGAAAACGCCGAAAATACGGCAAACGAGCAGGGACGTGTCGAAACCACGGAAAAGGAAGAGGATTTGAAGGCGGAAAAGGAAGGCGTCGTGGACGCGGAAAAAACGCTCGGTCCGTCCGTTGCAGGAAACGTTCCGTCGGCGGAAGAGTTGTATTTGCAAGTTTGTCGTGACGAGGGGGTGCGTCTTCGTATCATCGGGGAATATTTGTCCTCGGTGGGAAGAAGCGCGCCGCCTATAACCGCCGCGGGGGTGGGGACGTTCGTTTCGCCACCGCGCAAAGCAAAGAGCATCGGCGACGCGGCTACGATGGCTTTGCAATATTTTAAAAAGCCGTGACAAACGGTAAAATTATCAAAAAAATAAGGAGAATAAAATGGTAACACTTAACAGCGCAGACAGCGTATTGAAATCTTATTACTTGGACGCGATTAGCGAATCGCTCAACTACAAATCCAACCCTTTCTTCGCAAAAATCGAACGCACGGCAAACGACGTCGTGGGTAAGGACGTGAGAAAGGTGATTAGAAACGGCTTTAACGCAGGCATTGGCGTGGGGACGGAAACGGGCAATCTACCTACGGCGCGCGCAAGCGAATACAAAACCTTTATCGCGCCTTTGAAAAACCTTTACGGCACGATTGAAATTTCCGACAAGGCGCTCCGCGTGTCCGCAAACAACGAGGGCGCGTTCGTCAATATTCTCAACGAGGAAATGAAGGCGTTGGAAAAGAGCGCGGCGTTTAATTTTAGCCGTATGCTCTTTGGCGACGGCACGGGCGTGCTTTCGACGGTAAGCGGTGTCACGAACGGCCGTATTGCCGTGGATAGACCTGAAAATTTTGTGGAAGGTATGTTGATTGCTTTCGAGGGGTTGGCCGACGGGTTTACTTGTTGTAAGGTTAAAATCGTCGACAGAGCGAGCAACGCGATTCAAATTGAAACGACGGCGACGGTAGATGAAAGCGCGGTGCCTGCTGGGACGAAAATCTATCTTTACGGCTCGAACGGCGATGAAATTACGGGCTTGGAGGCGATTTTTTCGACGACTGCGCCCCTTTACGGAGTGGAAAGAAGTAAGCCCGGTATGATTCCGTACATGAATACCGTTGCGGCGATTAGCGAATCGGGCATTCAGAAAGCCATTGATACCGTGGACGAGAAGAGCGGTTGTAAGGTGGACTTTATTATCTGTTCGTGGGGGGTACGTCGCGCGTTAATCGAATACTACAAGGGCGCGGGCGTGGCTGTGCCTACGATGCAGCTAGAAAACGGCGACACCGTAATCAGCTTTAACGGTATCCCCGTTTTGGCGGACCGTTTCTGCCCGAAGGGTACGATGTATTTGCTTACGAGCGAGAATTTCAAACTTCACCAGCTTTGCGATTGGCAATGGTTGGAGTCGGAAGACGGTAAGATTTTGAAACAGGTGAGCGGTAAACCCGTATATCAAGCAACCTTGGTCAAATATGCGGAGCTTATCTGCGAAAATCCTGCGGCGCAGGCGAAAATTTCGGGGATTCCCGAAAGATAATTTTTTCGGCGTTTTGCGTGCTTGCGTCGTGTGAAAGCGACGGCGTGAAACTTTGAAAAATTCGGAAAGGCGGCACCCGTGTACGCGTTGAATCGCGGAAAGGGTGCCGTTTTGACGAATAGGGATAGAGAAAAAGTGAAAGAATAAATATGAGGAGGTAACGAGAAAAATGACGGTGAAAGAGTGTATGGAGCTCGCCGCGGTGCATTTGGGAATATCGGATTCGATACAAGCATGTTTTGCGGGTGGAGCTACGAGTGAGGACTCGAAAAAGGGGGCGTTGCTGTTGACCTGTTTTAATATCGTAGAAAATGAACTCGCGCTCGATTATTTTCCGCTCCTTGCGGAGGATACGTTGAACACGGATGGGGGCATTGTGGCGTTTTCCGCGCTGAAAAACCCTGCGGTACGTATCACGAAGGTGACGGACGAGTGGGGCAATTCGACTGCCTTTCAACTGTTTCCGAGCTATTTAAAAACGCAACCCGGCGAGGTGAAGGTTACGTATACGTATACCCCCGTCGGCAAGGAAAAGGAGGACGTAAGCGATTTTAACTCGGCTGTGTCCGCGCGGTTGATTTCGTACGGTATGGCGGCGGAGTACGCTATGGCGATGGGACTTTTTGAGGACGCCGCCGTGTGGGATAAAAAATATAAGGACGGTATTCGCGCGGCGTATCGCGTGCAAAAGTGCGAGCGTATCCGTTCGAGAAGGTGGGTGTGATGATTGGATTGGAAAAGAGCGCAATCGAGAGAAAAAGTAAGAGGAAAACGGTGGTTTTCGATCGCTTTGCCGCGCCGTACGGGTCGCTTGGTGAATCGGCGTTTGGGATTACGGGCGGCGAAGGGGGCGGTCTGCGTTCGAGTGAAACGCTCTACGCGAAAACGATGGTAAATTGCGACCTCTCGCAAGGGGCTTTAAGGTCGGGCGTGGGGGCAAGCGTGGTAACGGACGGCGCAGGAAAGAATGTAAGAGTCAGTGAGAGCAATATAACCAAGATTTTTTGCGTGCGGTTTCAAGGCGGTGCGCAAGAGGGCGGAAAGGACTTCTTTGCTTTTTTGCGGGGGGACGGGTATCTTCTTTATTATGACGAGGAAACGGCAGAACTTTCCGCAAAGGGGATAATGGGCAACGATACGAGTTGTGTGTTTTTGCGTTCGATAAAGGGGGAAGAGCGGTACTTGTTCGTTGGGTCGAATAATGCGCGTTTTTTGAGTCCGACGGGCGTGTTTGGTTCGGCTCCTTTCGGTGAGTATATCGGCGTGGTATGCGCGTGCAAAAACCGTTTGTTTGCAGTGAAGAAAGAGGGTAAGTTAGCGTATTCTAGCCCGACGGAGCCGTGGACTTTTAGAGATGACATTGACGACAGCGGGTACATCTTGTTGCCGTCGGCGCTGGGCACCCCCATTACGTTGCTTGCCGTCGGCGAATACGTGTACGTCTTTTTTAAGCATGCGATAAAGCGTTTGCGCGTGGCGGGTAACGCAAGAGATTTCGTTTTGGAAGATATCGTATACAGCGGTGGGCAAATTATAAAGGGCTCGGTTTGCGCGGTGGAAAACGGCGTGATATTTTTGGCGAAAGACGGGCTGTGGAAGGCGCAGGGTACGGACTTACAGCCCATTGGCAGGACGTTGGATATTATCTTGGACGAGGGCGTGGAGGAGTGCCAAGCCGCTGTTTGCGAGGGAAAATATTTCTTCCGTTATCGTACTATTGGGGGTTTGTATCAATCGTTTGTGGCGGAGTTGGACGGAAAAAGTTGGTGTTTTTCTTACGACTTGATAGGTTTGAGCCAAGGAAACGGTACGGCGTTTTTTGTCAGAGGCGGTAGGCTGTATCGCCTAGGCGGAAGTAAGTTTCTCGTTGGCGGTACCCCTATGTTTGAGAGTGTGAAAACGGAGTTTGGCGTGCGCGGACAAAAGACGTTGCGCAGATTGGAGTTTTCCGGTGTGGGAACGCTACAAATAACGGTGGATTGTGACGGAAAGAAGTTTACGCGCGAGGCAAGTTTTGCAGGCGGTAGGGCGATTATTCCGATAACGATGCGCGGTAATGCGTTTTCTTTTGCGATGCGGTTGGCGGACCAAGCGATTGTGACCGGTGTGCGCGCGGACGTGGAGTACTGAAAAGGAGAACAATATGGAAATTGATATTATTTCTTATACGCCGTCGCAATATACGGCGCTGACGAACGAACAGCTTACGCAAGTAAAAGAGGCGCAGATTAAGAAAAACGAATTGTTGCAGGAGTATGCGACGCGTTTGCAAAAAGAAAAAGGGCGGTTGATTGAAAACGGCATAATCGCATCGGGGATATGGCCGAAGTTGGAGGAAAAGCTCCGCAATGAATGTAACAATGCGGTGGCTTGGGTGCGTGATACCTTGCTCTTTTATCTGCAATATTCGGGCGCGGAGGCAATGCTGAACGCGCCGTATAAGGTGGATTTGACTTTGCCGATTGAGGAGCGTTTGGCGATTGTAAAGGATTACTACTACACGACGTACAGCAATGCTTTGGAGCGATTAAACGCCTATGAAAAGGACGAGGTCGCGATGAAATATTTGGGCGAGGTTTACGCGATGCTGTACGATTATCTCGAAGACGATTTGTAAAAAAAAGCTGTATAGAGCGAAAAGAAGGCAAAGAGCTGACGGCGTGAAAACCGTCGGCTCGTTTTATATATGCAGAAACGCTTGCTTTTTTCGATAAAGTTTGTTATAATATAACAAAATATGCGTTCTGCGCGGTATGCGCGGGGCGGTTGGAGAAAAGGTATGCCTGTTATTAACGTGAAAAAATTGGACGAAAATGCCGTTTTGCCTACTTACGGGTCGGAGTTTTCCGCGGGGGCGGATTTGTACGCGCTCTGCGACGAAGAAATCGTGTTTGCGCCGAACGAAACGAAGTTTGTGCGCACCGGTTTGGCGATGGAAATCCCCGAGGGGTACGCAGGGTTGATTTACGCGCGCAGCGGTTTGGCGTGTAAGCGTGGGTTGGCTCCTGCCAACAAGGTGGGCGTGGTGGACGCTGATTATCGTGGCGAAGTGATGGTGGCTCTGCACAACCATTCCGCTGTTGAACAGAAAATTGCGCCTAAGGAACGCATTGCGCAGTTGGTCGTTGCGCCCTTTTTGAAAGCGAGCTTTTTAGAGGCGGACGAGCTGAGCGATACCGTACGTGGCGAGGGCGGTTTTGGCAGTACGGGCAGAAAATAAGAGAGAATAGGCGGTCGAGGATTGTACTATGTCGATGCGGATGCGGAAGAAGAGGAATTTCGAGGCGCGTATGGTCTCTTGCGGCGATTTGCTGTTGGCGCACGGCGCAAACGGGATTTTGAATATGAAAGAGGCGGCGGAGAATTACCGCGCGTTGATAGATTATAAGGCGGTGTTCGGCGCGGAACGCGCAGAGTTGCCCGTTGCCTTGGAAATCGGTTGCGGTAAGGGCGGTTTTGTGATTGCGCTGGCGCAAAGGGAAGCGGACGTCAATTATTTGGCTTTGGAAAAAATGAGCAACGTGATTTTGACGCCGATGGAAGAAGTGAAGCGCTTGGGCGTGGAAAACGTGCGTTTTTTGAATATTCGCGCGGAGTGTCTGCCTTGCTATATTCCCGAAAACAGTTTGGACGTCATTTATCTGAACTTCTCTACGCCGTTGCCTAAGCTTGGGTATGCGACGCAACGTTTGACGCATAGGGGCTTTTTGGAAGTGTATAAACGGCTATTGAAAAAGGGCGGAAAAATCGTGCAAAAGACGGACGATAGGGACTTTTTTGAGTTTTCGTTGGAAGAGTACAAGGCGTGCGGTTTTGCGCTTTGCGACGTGACGTACGATTTGCACGAGAACGGAAATTCCGATTGGAATATCGTGACGGAATACGAACAGAAATGGGTGGACCGCGGTTTGCCTATCCATAGAGTTGTAGCAAAACTGTAATCGGGCGTTATATGCCCTGCGGTGCAACCGTCAAAATGGGACGAATTGTGGAAAAATTCGACGGCGCGAAAGTTGTCGTATGCGGTTAACCGCACTTGCGGACGTGAGCCACCGCGGGCGAGTCTTGCGCTCTTGCAATTCGTGTTTGTAAATATCCCGTATAGGTATGGGTGATACATCGACCGAATAAAAATTAATAAAAGACAAAAACGAAATTTGAGCCGAAAGAAAGTCTGACGGTGAAAAGGGTATACAAAGCGAAACGAAGGGGTGGGCGTTGCCTGCTCTGACGCGGAGCGTTAAAATGGCGTAACGGCGGGATTGCGGTTGCGCGGTTTTTGGGGATAGTTGTACTCTTTTGCCGTTGGCGAAGGAGTATTTTTTATGGAAAACAAAAGTGAAAACCGTATTGCGGTGGTGAGTATTTTGGTAACGGATAGGGGCGTGAGCGAGCACGTCAACGCTCTTTTGTCCGAATACGGAGATTGGGTTTTGGGCAGAATGGGAATACCGTACAAGGAAAAGCAGGTGTCCGTTCTGTCGGTGGTTTTGGACGCGCCCGTTGAGGTCACGAACGCGCTGACGGGGAAACTCGGGCGTATCGGCGGTGTGTCCGTCAAGGCTTTATTCGGTAAAATGTAAAGGAGAAAGTAGAGTATGAAAAAGACAAAAAGATGGTTATGTTTGGCGATTGGTTTGAGTATGGTGGCGGGGCTTTCCTTTACCTCGTGTAAAAAGGACGATATTCCCGCAGAGGAAATTACGGTGTATATGCCCGACGGCGCGCCTGCGTTGGCGCTTGCGGGGCTGATGAGCCAAGATACGCTTGGGGACGGGGTGACCTACCGCGTGGTAAATGCGGCGCAGATTGCCGCGACTACGACGAACGCCGATAGGGAAAAAAATGCCGACCTTTGCGTGATGCCTATCAATGCTGCGGCAAAATTGCACGGGGAGAGCGGGGAGTATACCATGCTCGGCGCGGTCACGCACGGGAATTTGTATATGATAGAGGTGCTCACTGCGAACGACGTTGTACCGCCCGAACCTATTTTTGAAGGGTACACGGCGGAGAATCTGTCGACGCTCATCGGGAAAAAGGTGGGCGTATTGCAGATTAACAACGTGCCGGGGTTGACCTTTAAGGCGGTTTTAAACAAGCACGGTATCCCTTGGCAGGAAATGACGAGCGCGGGGAGCGTAGCGGTAGATAAGGTCAATTTGGTGGCGCTCACGGATGCAAGCGCGGTGACGAGCGTGAGCGCGAAATGTTTCGTGATTGCAGAGCCCGCGGCGACGGCGCAAGCGAAAAACAATTTTTCTATCGTGGGGGATTTGCAGTCTCTCTACGGCGGTGAAAACGGGTATCCGCAGGCGGTTTTGCTGGCAAAAACGGAATTGGTGGAAAGCAAAAGCGCATGGCTGAAGGAGTTTGCGGTAAAGGTGCAAGAATCGGCGGTTTGGCTGGCGAGCGCGAGTGGAAACGAGGTTGTGGCGGCGGTAAACGCGCACATGGCGGACGCGGACATGACGACGAGCCTGAAAGCTCCCCTTTTGACGGCGGACGTGTTGGGGCGTTGCGGTGTGCGGTTTGCATACGCGGGGGATATCAAGGACGAGGCGACGGCGTTTTTGGAAGATTTGATTACGGTCAACGCGCAGGCGACAAAGTTGCCGACGGAGGCGTTCTTCTGGGCGTATACGCCTTAAAAAATTGTAAAAACGGGAGTGATATTTTTTGAAAAAGATTGTGCTGAAAAATTGCATAAGCGCGTTGGTGGCGGTGGCGTTTTTGTTCGGCGCGTGGGTGCTTGCTTGGGTGGCAATCGGGAACGAATTGCTCGTGCCTGCGCCGTGGAAATGCTTGGGCGTGCTCGGCTCGCTTTGTAAAACGCGGGAGTTTTGGACGTCCTTTGGAGGGACGTTTGCTAGGACGTTGACGGCGTTTGTGATTTCCTTTATCTTGGCGGCGGTCTTTGCGCTGATTGCCTATCTTTCGCCTGCTTTTGCGCGCGTGTTTTCGCCTATTGTGACGGCGCTGCGCTCCTTGCCCGTGCTGGCGGTATTGCTGATTTTGTGGCTGATTTTGGGGGCGGGGGACGCGCCGATTGCGGTGGCGTTTTTGTCCCTGTTTCCGATGCTCTATACCGCGATTTTGACGGCGCTTTCCGCCGTGGACGAGGATTTGATTGTGATGAGCCGTGTGTATGACGTGCCCTTGCGCAAGCGGATTTTTTCGCTGTATTTGCCCTCGGCGGCGCCGTACGTGTTAAAGGAATCTGGGGCGGCGCTTGCCTTTTCGTTAAAGCTTGTCGTGTCGGCAGAGGTCGTTGCGCGGACGGCGAAGAGCTTGGGCGGGTTGATGGACGACGCGCGGGCGTGGGGGGAGATTCCTACGCTGTTTGCGTTGGTCGTAGCGACGTTTGTGACGGCGGTGGTTTTGGAGAGCGTTACCGCCTTGCTTGCACGCGCCGTCGAAAGGAGGGTAAAATGAAACTTTGCATTTCAAAATCGTATGAAAAACAGGTCGTTTTTGAGAATTTGGAACTCGATATCAAGCAAGGGGAAATTTTGTGCGTCCTGGGGGAATCTGGCGGTGGTAAGACGACGCTTCTCAATATGTTGGCGGGGCTGACGGCGTTTGAGGGAACAATCGACGGCGCGCCGACAAAGGTAGGGTATATCTTTCAAGAACCGCGACTTTTGCCCAATTTGACGGTGGAAGAAAATCTGCGGTACGTGGGCGGAACGCCCGAAAAAATTGACGAGCTGTTGCAAAAAACCGAACTGACGGCGTGTCGGAATAAAAAACCGCGCGCTCTTTCGGGGGGTGAAAAACAGCGGGTGGCGATTGCGCGCGCCTTTTTGAGCGATAGTGAAGTGTTGCTCTTGGACGAGCCTTTTTCATCTTTGGATACCGCTTTAAAAATTCGCCTTGCAGGGGTGTTTGCTACGCTGTGGAAGACGGAAAAAAAGACGGCGGTTTTCGTTACGCACGATATTGAAGAGGCGTGTATGCTGGCGCACCGCGTCGTGGTGTTAAAGAGCGGAAAAATTGCCCTTGATTTAGATATGGGTGGGGGGGATTTGCCTCGAAAGTACGGAGAAAACTCCTTTATCAAAGAAAAAATATTGGCGACGCTTGTCGGCGAATAAAAAGTTTTTAGTGAAATTCGCTTGTTTTTATCGATAAAATGCGGTATAATGATAAAAAACGATTAGGAGAACCGTATGGAAAACGAAAAGGAAATATCCAAGGCGACGCTTGCGCGAATGCCGTTGTATTTGCATTTTTTACAGGAAGAGGACTCGAAAGGGGCGCAATATATCTCGTCCACGGTAATTGCGCAGAATATTTCGGTTTCGTCGGTGTTGGTGCGTAAGGATTTGGCGTTGGTATCCTCCGAGGCGGGACGGCCTCGTTTGGGGTTTGCGATTTCGCGGTTGATTGTGGATATTGAAAAGTTTTTGGGCTATGATAATCTGTCGGATGCGGTCATCGTCGGCGCGGGTGGTTTGGGACGCGCGTTTTTGGGGTATGAAGGCTTTAAAAGCAACGGTTTGAATATCGTGGCGGCGTTTGATATTTCCGAAAAATTGATTGGGACGCAAGTCATGGGCAAGGAAATTTTGCCCTTGTCTGCGTTGAAGGCGTTCGTGGAAGAGCATAAGATACGCATTGGTATTATCACCGTGCCGAAAGTGGCGGCGCAGGGGGTTTTAAACCAAATGGTGGATGCGGGGATTCAGGCGATTTGGAATTTTGCGCCCGCGCCTTTGCGCGTGCCGAAAGATATTATCTTAAAGACGGAAGATTTGGCGGCGTCCTTGGCGATGCTCGCGGGGAAATTGTATAAACGGCACGATTGATTTTGGCGTTCAACGCGATACGCTCGCGGGGTAACGGAGTTTTTGTTATGGATTTGAAGAAGTTTTCGGGCAAAAAAATATGCGTAGCGGTAAGCGGCGGAGCGGACTCCGTCGCCTTATTGCATTATTTGAAAAGCCATGAAAGCGAGTGCGGTTTTTCGTTGTCGGCGGTGCATTGCGAGCATGGAATTCGAGGGGAGGAAAGCCTTGCGGATATGGCGTTCGTGCAAGAGCTTTGCAAGAAGTTAGAGGTTGAATTGGCGGTGTTTGCGCAAGACTGCCCTTCGCGCGCGGAAAGGGAAAAGGTTAGTTTGGAAACGGCGGCGAGGAATTTCCGTCGGGAAGTTTTTGCCCGGATAATTGCCGAGAAGAAAGCCGATTTTATCGCGACGGCGCATCATCAAAACGACGAGGCGGAAACGGTGCTTTTCCGTATTGCGCGCGGCGCGGCGTTGACGGGCGCGAGTGGTATGAAGGAAGAGGACGGGTGGATGATTCGTCCGTTGTTGGCTTGGAAAAAGGCGGAAATTGTGGCGTATATTACGGCGCACGGTTTGGATTTTTGCACGGATAGCACGAACGAGGACGTGGCGTTTACGCGTAACCGTCTGCGCAAAGAGGTATTGCCTGCGTTGGAAAATGCGGTGGACGGCGCGGTGGAGAATATCGCGCGGTTTGCGGTAAAGGCGGCGGAGGACGACGAATTGCTGTACGAATACGCGCGGGGGCTGTTGCGTGTGTCCGACGATGAGGACGGACGGGCGTATACCGTGGCGTTTTGCGACAAAAAACCTCTGTTTTATCGTGCGTGTTTGTTGGCGATAAAGGGGCTGGGTATCGAGCGTGATTATACGACGGCGCATTTAGACGGCGCGTACGCTCTGCAAAGTAGCGAGCGGGGCGCAAAATGCGATTTGCCCAAGGGTGTCGAGGCGGTCAAAAACGAGCTTGGTATTGTGTTCCACGTGAAAACATTGACGAAGAAAGTCGAAAAATCTGCGCCGAAAAGGTTTAGTATGGACGGATTTGACGGGGGACGGTACGAAGTTACGCTCTCGAACGAGCCTGTGGAAGAGGTTGGCGGTTGGCGAGTGCTCCGCGCGGACGCGGACAAAATTCCGCCCTCTGCCGTGTTCCGTTTTCGACAAGAAGGGGACGTGATTGCGCGTTTTGGTGGTGGCACGAAGACTTTGAAGAAGTTTTTTAATGAAGAGAAAACGCCCACACACGAGCGGGAATATCTGCCCTTGATTGCCGAGCCGAGCGGGGACGTTTACGCTGTTTGCGGTGTGGAAATTTCCGAAAAGATTAAGGTGGACGATAAAACCAAAAATCGGGTATATATCCAAATTAAAAGAAAGGATTGAGTCCAAAAAATTGGAGGGATAGCGATTAAAGACAATAAAAAACAGCGGTCGGTGCGGTCGCTGTTTTTCTATGCTATTTTTTCTGTTTCAGGGGTTATTATATGGTAAAAATAAAAAATAAAACGGCGAAACTAGTCCGCCGTTTTTGAAAACTTTTCGTGTTGTTATGCGTTGGTCACGCTGCTGAGTGAGTACACGATCGTGCCCATATTATAGGCAAGCGGGGTGTAATAACGGAGCATTACGTTGCGGTTTATGTTTAACGTGGTATCCTTCCAATTAAGCGTCGCAATTTCCGCCGTTTGCGGAAGCCCCGACGATTCGCCGTCTACGACAATGGACGCCGTGTGATAGTCAATCGTGCGTTCGGTTTCTTCGCCGTTCAGCTTGTATTTATACGAGCCTTTGGTAGGAGCGGCGGAAAGGGCTACGGAATACTTCTGCGAATAGCCCGCAAAGGGGTTGAAGATCTGTACCGCAGCGTTGGTGCCTGCCGGCATTGCGCGGAAGGCGATGGGGAACTGTTCGTTGTCTAAAACGCTGCATTTCGAGCTGTACGCGCCGAACACAAACTTCTTTTCTTCCAAAACCTTGTCGTAGTCGGGGAGGTGAGACGTCGTATCAACGTCGTATTCCGTCATCGTGCAATACCCAAATCCGTTTTCGTATACCGTTTCGATTTTGTAGCAGAATACCGAATAGCAATCGCTGGCTTTGAACGCGCCGGAATTGGTGATAGGGGTATGGCTGAGAATAGTCTTCGACGAGGATATGGGGCGCAAATTGTTTACGCCACCCGCCTGGTGGAATTTCACCGTGGTGGTTACGAAATCGTTTCTCGTTTCCTTATCGCCGTTTACCTCAAAGGTTACCGCTAATTGGAGGCTGGAAGTGCTGGTGTAGGTTTTATCGTCTTTTTCCCAATCGAGCGTCGTTTTGTACGTGCCGTCGTAATCGATTTTATAATTGACAAACGAGCTGTAAGAAGGGGTAAAGGATACGTCGTATACAAGGGATTCGTGCGTCGGGTCCTCGTTGGTGTATTCGGTGTTGAGGTCCCAATAATTGACGAAAGTGATAGGGGCTTCGTTTGCCGAACAAGCGCCCAAAGCGAGCGTGGCGCATGCGAGTGTTGCCGCAAAAGCGGCGAAAAGTTTCTTCTTCATGGAAAAATCTCCGTTTTTTATTGCTAATTACCCCTATTATAGCACATATTTTTCGATTTGTAAAAACAAAATTGAGATTTAATGAAAATTCTTGTGAAAAAAAGATAAAAATTTCCCGTTGGATATGTTATAATAGTGGTAAAGAAAGTTTTTTGGGGGTTGCCATGAACGCAGTGTTAAAAGCGTATACCTTGTCCGAGTGTATGGAAGTGATGGCGGAATACGTCCACGCATACGAACAACAGGGGCGGCGGAATTTGATTTTCTGCGAGGACCGTTTGACTTTGATTGCCGAACGGGCGTTACTCCGCGCCACGGGAGGGACCTTTCTTTCGTCTGTGTCCACGTTTGCGCGTTTTATGAAGGCGGACGGACGGACGATTAGCAAGCAAGGCTCGGTAATGGCGGTGGGCGAAGTGATGACTCGCCTGCAACGGGAGGGGAAATTGCAATGCTTTACCTCGCTTGCGGGGGTAGGCAATAACGCGCGGTGTATTTACGAGGCGTTGGCGCAGTTTTCCGCGTCGGAAATTACCCCTGAAACCTTGCGAGAGAGCATGGCGCAGCTCCCCGAAGATATGCTCAAAAGGAAACTGTCCGATTTGGCGCTTATCTACGAGGGGTATGCCTCGTTTTTAAAGGAAAATGCCTTTTTGGACGAGAGTAAATATCTGTCCTTGCTCCCCAAGCGAATTCGCGAAGAGGGGTTGTTAAAGGGTTGCAACGTATTTTTCTTAGGCTACGGCTCGTTTACGGCGCAGGCGCGGGAAACGGTGCGCGCGGCGTTGGAGACGGCGGATAACGTCATTGGCGTTTTTTGCGCGGGCGAGGAGGATTTATACGCCAACAAAGGCGCGGACGCGTTCGAGCGTGTGTGTCGAGAGTACGGCAACGTGCAGGTGCGCTCTTTGGGGACGCCGTTGGAGGGCGACGCGGAGAAGTTGCGTAAGAGTTTGTTTAATCCCGTGCGTCCGAAAGGAAAAACAAAGACGGATAAAATCCTCGTTTTCGAGGGGGAGGATAAAAACGCCGAGGCGGAGTTCGTCGCGATGAAAATTCGCCGCTTTATGCAGGAAAACGAGGGGGGACGGTATCGAGATATTGCCGTTTTGCTCCCGAACGTAGAGGGGTATGCTTTGCCCTTGAAAAAGGCGTTTTCCGAATATGGAATCCCCTATTTTATCGATGAGAAACGCTCGCTGAAAAATCATCCGCTTTCCCGATTTATACTCGATTGTTTTCGAGTGGTGCGGGAGCGGTTTTCGCCGCTTGCCGTGCAGTCGCTTGCGGGGAATCTGTTTTTTGGCGAGAGCGACGAATACAGAAATTATCTGCTGAAATTCGCCAATTACCGCGGGGGCGCGAAACGGGAAATCAAGACGGGCGACGCGGTGCGCGCGTTCGATAATCAAAAATTGGAGTCGGGCAGAGAACGGCTCTTGCTTGCAACCAAAAATATTCCGTCTAAGGGAAAAGGCAAGGCGTATTGCGCCGCCGTTTGGAAACTGTTGGACGATTTTAATGCGTACGCGCGGTTGGAAGAGTTGGAAACGCAGGTTGACGACGTGGCGCAAAAGGGGTATTTATCGCAAATTCGGCGCGCTTTGGAGGGCGTATTGATAGAGGCGGAGCTGTTGACGGGCAACAAGGAAATGACGGTGGCGGAGTTTGAGGCTGTGTTAAAGGACGGCTTGGACGCCACGGAAATCTCGTTGATTCCGTTGAAAGCGGACGCGGTGTTTGTCGGGGGAATTACGGACAGCCGTATCGAAAAGGTGCGCGCGTTGTTTGCGATGGGTATGACGGACGAAGTGCCCTATTGTGGGAGTGATACCGCGATTATCTCCGATAAAGAAATCAAGCGCTTGGCGGACGTGCAAGCGGCGTTAGAGCCGACGGTTGCCGAGGTGAATCAAAGGACGAGGGAGTGTGTTTGTTTAAACCTTTGTACTTTTTCGGACAAGCTGTATTTGAGTTATCCCTTGGCGGCGGACGGGAGCGATCCGTCGCTGAGCGAGGTTTTTCGCTACGTACACGGCGCGTTTTGCGGTGTGAACGGGGAAAAAATACAGCCGATAAAAGCGCTTTCGACGGACGATTTTCGTTACCGTTGCAGCGCGTTGGCGCCTGCGTTCCGTCAGTATCTGATAGAGCGGAACGAGTATGAGCTTTGCCATGAGGACGTCAGAAAGGAATACGCCTCTTTGCACGAGGCTTTGGATAAGCTTGGCGTGCAGGCGGACGACGATTATTTTAAAAAGCGCGAGGGGCACGTTGCGGTGCAACGGGGCGAGGAGTTGTTTTTCCGTGACGGAAAGATTTCGCCCACTTCCTTGGAGGGGTATTTTGCCTGTCCGTTTAAGAATTTTGCCGAGCGCGGTTTGCGCTTGAAGGAGCGGGAAGAGGCGGCGGTTTTGGCGGTCGATACGGGGAATTTTATCCACGAGATTTTGGAAAGAACGACGGTAAAAGCGCCGGAGATTAATTCTGTGGACGAAATGCGCGCGTATGCAACGGAAGTGGGGCAGGAGCTGTTGAAAGGCTCGTTGTACGCTTTGCAACAGGATACGGAATCGGGCGTTTACTTCTCGGAAAAGTTGGTAAAAGAGGGCGCGGACGTGGCGGTGGCTGCGTACAGCCAAATTAAAAATTCTGCATATTTGGTGGAGCAAACGGAGACGAAGGTAGAGGGCGACGGCTTTTTCGGACGCGTGGATCGGGTGGACGGCACCGATAAATACGTGCGTGTTATCGATTATAAAACGGGACATATCGACGACAGCGCGAGCGCCTATTACACGGGAAGAAAATTGCAAATGCAGCTATACATGTCCGCGTTAAAGGGGGAACGTATCCCCGCCGGCGTGTTCTATTTCCCCGCGTCGATGGAGTATGCAAGCGAGGAAGAGGGGCGGTTCCGTATGAAGGGCTTTTTGAACGGAGATAGGGACGCGCTTCTTTGCGGCGACGTGCATTTGACCGAGGAAAAAAAGAGTGAATATTTTGCGGCTTCGTTGAAAAAGGACCCGAAGGCGACCAAGGTTATGGACGAGGCGACCTTCCGTGATTTCTTAGATTACGCGGTGCTGGTTTCAAGGCGAGGCGGGGAAGAAATTAAGGACGGGTATATTGCGCCCACACCCTACGAGGACGCGTGCAAGTTCTGTAAATACGGCGGTATGTGCGGTTTTGATTGCGATACGCATAAGCCGAGAAAGGAAGATGCAATCGAGCCGAAGTCGATTGCGGCAATCGCTAAAAAGGAAAGGGAGGGGGACGACCGTGCGTAAATTTACCGAAGAACAACGCGCCGCGTTAAACGCAAGCGGTAAAGTAATCGTTTCCGCATCCGCGGGCAGCGGCAAGACGACGGTGATGATTGAAAAGATTATCCGTCAAATCAAGAGCGGCGAGTTGGCGGTGAGCGAGCTGTTGGCGGTGACCTTTACCAAAAAGGCGGCGGCGCAGATGAAGGAAAAGCTGTCGGACGCTTTGATTGCCGCCATTAACGAAGAGGGGGTGGACGAGACTCGGCGTAAGATGCTCAAAGAACAGCTTGCAGAGGTGGCGAGCGCCGATATTTCGACGATACACTCCTTTTGTACCCGCTTAATCCGTACCCATTTCTTTGCGGCGGGGGTGGAAAACACTTTCCGCGTAATCGGGGGGGACGACGCGGAGGGCGTAGCCCTCAAAAACGAGGCGTTGGACGAGTTACTCAGCGAGGGATACGAAAGCAAGGACGAGCAATTTTCGCAGCTTTTGGCGTTGTATTGGCGCAAAAAGAGTGATAACACCTTGCGAAAAATTATTACGGGAACCTATGAAAAGCTCCGTATCCGCGCCGATTATAGAGAGTATTTAGAAAAGAGCGCGGAATACGACGAGAAAAAATTTGATGCCGTTTGCGAGGAATTGTTGTGGCGTTTCCAAGAAAAATGCGCCTATTACGAGCGCGTGTTAAGGGAAGAATTGGATTGTTACACCGACGCTATGTCCGCGCAAAAGAAATTGGCAAACCAGCTGATTGATTGGACGCTTGCAATGCAGGGCGAGAGCGATTATTTTGCCTTGGCGAAGAGTGAAAAGCCCTCGTTTAGCAACAACACAAAACCCAAAAATGCGCCGAATCTGCTGATATACGTTGAAAGGCTGAAACATTTAAAGGACGGCTTAATCAAGGCCTTTCAGAGTGAGTTTGGAAAGCTCCGCACGAGAGAGGAAGAGCTGGCGGCGTTTATCCGCGCAGGGGAAACGGCGAAGGCGTTGGCGGTCTATCTTTTGAAATTCGACGATAAGTACGAGGCGCTCAAAAGAGAACGGGGCGTTTTGGATTATAACGATTTGGAACACAAGGCGTTGGCGCTTTTGAAAGACGAGAGCGTGGCGGCGGAGGTTCGGGAAAAATACAAGCGTGTGTTCGTGGACGAATACCAAGACGTCAATCCCGTGCAGGAAGATTTAATCTCGCGTATCAGCGGGGAAAATCTGTTTTTGGTGGGGGACGTCAAGCAATCTATTTACGGATTCCGTGGCAGTAAATCTAAATTTTTCTTGGCGAAACAAGAGCTCTTTAAAGAGGGAGAGGGAACGGCGTTAAAGCTGACGAAAAATTTCCGCAGCAGCGATCAAGTTTTGGATGCGGTGAACGAGCAGTTTTCCCTTGCAATGACGACGGATTTGAACGAAATCGATTATAAGGGCGAGGCGCGTATGGAATACGGCGGGAACTATCCCGTGGGTTCCGGGCGCGTACGGGTGCACTTTTTTGCGGCGGAAAAGGACGAGAAGAAAGCGCAGGAAAGCGAGGGACGGGGGATATATTCCGTCCGTGAGAGCGCGAAAAAGAGTGACGTTGAAAGGACGGACGCCGCCAAAAAAATCAAGCAGATTATTGATAAAGAGCTTGAATCAAAGATTTACGATTTGAGCAAGGGAGAGTATCGCAAGGTAGAATATTCGGATATTGCCATTTTGTCTAGAAAGAGAAAGGGGCAGATTGCCAAGACGGTGGCGGCGCTTGCCGCGGAGGAAATTCCCGTGACGACGGTGACGGCGGTCAACGTTTGCGATTACGCCGAGGTAAAGACGTTGATAGATATTCTGTCTTTAATAGACAATGCGGAGCAAGACGTGCCCCTTTGCAGCGCGTTGCTTTCCGCTATGGGCGGACTGAGCGCGGACGAGCTGGCGGAGATTCGTTTGGCGTATAAAGCCGAGCCCTTTTTCCGCGTCGCGTGCGCGAAATACGCGGCGGAAAAGACCAATCGCATTACGGGGAAATTGAAAAAATTCTACGCCTATTTCGAGGACGTTCGCACGCGGTCGCGTATCCTTTCGGCGGGGGAGCTTTTGCATGCGATTATCAGCGAAACGGGTATGGAACGGGATATTTTAATGCGCAAAAACGGCGCGTCGTGTATGCGCCGAGTGCATCGTTTTATCGAAGAAGCGTCCGTGGAAGAGCCTCTTTGCGTACACGATTTCCTGGCGCGTTTGCGCGATTTGGATTATGAGATTGAGTTTTGCGAGGGGGGTGGCGAGGATTCGGTGAAGGTGCTGACGATGCACTCTTCCAAAGGGCTTGAATACCCCGTTGTGATTTTGGATAATCTTAGCGCGCCTTTCCGTGGCAGTGACCATGAAGAAGTGTACGTCGAAGAGGTGTTCGGGTTGGCGCCGCGTGCCTTTGACGAACAGAAAATGCTAAAAACCGATACCTGTCTGCGCAGGTTATACGAGGCGAAAGAGGCGGAAAGCTCAACGTTGGACGAGTTGAATTTATATTACGTGGCGTTGACGCGCGCGCAATACGCCCTGCATATGCTCTTTGAAAAGAAAGAGTTGATGCCGAACGTAAAATACGCGCGCTCGTTTGCGGAAATGACCGATTTTTCCGTGTGGAAAGACTACTTTGCGGAGGAAGAGACGTCGGAGTTGCAAAAGGAAGAACGGCAGGCTTTGGTATATCATCCCGATCCGCAATTAGTGCGCGCGATTATGGACGCTTATCAATGGAAATATGCGTATACGGGGTGCGAAAACTTGCCTGTCAAGAGCTCGGCAACGCAGTTGATTGCGGGGGCGGATTTGAACGAAGGTTTCGGCGCGGAATTTGGAAAACGCGTGGTGACGGACGAGGAGTTTGAAAGGACGGAGGAAGGTTGCTTGCAAGAGGCGGGAACGGGTTCTGCGCGCGAAAAGGCGAAGGCGGAGGGCGTTGCGTACCATGCCTTTTTAGAGCGGTTTAATTTTGAGATGCTGTGGGACGAAAAGGGTGCGCCGATTACAAAAGAGTGCCTGACATGTCTTGTTGAAGAGGAATTGGCGGCGTTTGCGCAAGAAAATGCAGAGGTATGCGCGCTGTTGGATAAGGAACGTTTGACGGAGATTCTGTCCAATCCCGTGTTTTATAAGCTCCGCGGTATGCGTTTGTATAAAGAACAGCAATTTTTGGCGGCTTTGCCGATTAAGGACACGTACGCAAAACGCGCGGGGGCGGACCCGATTTTGTCGGCTTGCGAGGCTTGCGAAGAGATGATTTTTCAAGGGGCAATCGACCTGTTGGCGGTGGACGAAGATTGTGGACGGGTATGGATTGTCGATTATAAGTATTCGTCGCATGAGGAAGAGTATTTGCGTTCGCGTTATGCTTTGCAGCTCGAATTGTACCGCCTTGCAACGGCGAAAGTTTTAAAAATCGAGCCGTCGAAAATTCAATGTTCTATCGTCAATATCCGTCGCGGTTTTCAGGTCGACGTCTTTTGATTTTTGGTTGTGATTGCGACACGGTATGGGGGTTTGCGATAAAATACTGCAAAATTCGATAAAATAATTAAAAAAGAACACCGCTTGTAAGGGCATAGTTTATATGCGCTTATAGGAGGTGTTTTTTTATGTGGTTTTTGAAATTGGTCGACGTTCTTGATAAGCTGTCGTACGGAAACGGTTTTTTGTGTGTGGCAGGGATATTCGGCGTGGCGTTGTTGAGTGTGGCGGTTGCAATAGCTTGCCTTTGTAAAAATAGCGGGGTGTACGCGGGTATCGCTCTGCTGATTGTCGGCGGCATGGAAGGGGTTGCGTTCGCCGTGGGTACGCCAATACGCGCGGCAACCTTTTTTCGGGCAGTTAGTTGGGGGACGGTAGGCGTTTTCGGGTTATTCACTACGCTGATTATCGCGTTGATTCGCCGTGGCGAGAGGCGGAAAAGGGCGTTGTATCTTTCTGCCAAAAAGACGGAATGCTTGCCCGAAAGGGACAATACCTACGTGCGCGCCCGTTTGCATACCGTTTTACGCGCAGAAGAGGAGGGAGCAAGCAGTCATGAACGGAAAAGTGTTCCTTACGAGAATCGTGGGACGGTGCGTCTTGGGTATGCTCGGCGGTTGCTCGCAGGGGTGCAGGACGCGCCGTTGTCGCCCGCGGAACGCTTGGAAACGGAAACGTTGGCTCGTTCTTTTGAGGAATATGCCCTTTGCGAGAAATGGAGCGCCGAGCAACTTCGCGCTGTCAATGCATTGTTTGCAAGGCTGTTAAAGCTTGCCGCTAAATATGCCGTGGAGGGGTGATTGGTTGCTTTTCTGGGTAGGACAGCAAGGAAAAGGGTGGCAGAGATAGGGTGAGTTTTATCAACGCGCCCTGTCGCAGAGCGCGGTCTAAAAGTGGCTTTGTTACCGACGCTTTTTCGCTCTGTAATTGCGAAAGCATAGAGGACGGTACGCGTTGACCAAGGGGATAGGGTTGTGGTTTGCGTAAAAAGATTGCATCGCGACAGGCGGTTATGGACGAGGAGGGAAAGGTGTATCCGAGGTCGGTCGTAAGGCGAAGAAGTACGAAATTTTCGATTTCGCCGTCGAAGAGTTTGCCTAAATACGCGCCGTCGTGGGAATAGACGGGAAGGTTTAAAAAGAGTTTTGTCTGCGTTTTCGGGAGAGCGGGGCGGACGTGCGTCAAGGAAACTTGGTCGGCGACAGCCGAGATAGCGGTAACGTTCACGGCAAAATCCACGCGTTGCAACGGAGCGTTTTTTTCGTCCAAGGCGCAAAGCAGGTGCTTGACGGAGTTGTTTTTTAAAGAAAAGCTGATGCCGACGATAAGTCCGCGCGGGGTATTGCCTACGTAAATATTTTTTTGGAGAAGTTGGGAAAGTAGCACGTTGGAACCTTTTTTTATTTTAGCATAGCACGTAGAGAGGGGGAAGAAAAAAGAAGGAAAGAGGTTTTTTTGACGAAAAAGAGAAAAATCTTTTGAAAAGGGTATGAAAATGCTTGCAAAATAAAAAAAAGTTTGATAAAATAACGCAAGTAAACGGAACGCAAGTTCTTTCAAATTGGGGCGTCGCCAAGCGGTAAGGCAACGGACTCTGACTCCGTCATTCGGGTGTTCGAATCACTTCGCCCCAGCCAAAAATACAGCACACCAAAACGGTGTGCTGTATTTTTGTTTGCGGCGCGGAGCGCGAGAAAATCCGCGGTAATCGGGTGTTCGTGCGAGGAGGCAAGCGCGTGTTATATGGGATAAGTACGGGAGTTGTTTTTGCCGACGACGCTTTGGTGGCTTTGCCACCAAAAACACTTCGCCCCAGCCAAAAAGATAGTGAAATTTGTCTAACGACGGTTTCACTTCTTTTTTTGCATTTTTAGGGCTTTTTAAGCCCTTTTTGATTATTTTGATAAAATTTTGATATTGCGAAATCAAAAACGGCGTAATTAGGTTGTCTAAATTCCTAAAAACGCCGTTTGACTTTTTTAATAACTAACATAGATAAAGTACAGCATTTTACAATCCCACGACGGGACTTGAACCTACAACTTTGATTTTAGAATATAAAATTATTGAAAAAAATTAAAAATTATGATATAATAGTAAAAAATTCTGTAGGAGTATTTGATAATGTGGCTATATATTATACCCTTAATAATTTCTTCAATTGTAGTGAGTGAAGTTTTATCTATTTTAATTCCCCAATTTAAGAAAAGAGAAGAAGAAAACAATTCGATAGCATCTGCAAGCTGTAAAGTATTTCTTGATAAACGTCTTAAAATGGCTTTTGTGGGAATTTCCATTTTTTGTTTAATAATCGGTATGATACTATTATTTGTACCGCAACTTTGCGAGCTAATGGAGTTTGATTGGTTAATTACAAATATTGTTTGGTGGTCAGCTACGCTATTTGATGTATTCATTTTATTTTATTTTTATCAAATATTATTAGTTGAGTATAATGATAATTTTATATTAATAACAAGTATATTTAGAAAAACGTACAAAATTAGATATAATGAAATTGTAAGTATATCTGCAAATATTAAAATTTTTACAAAAGAGAAGAAGTTTTTTATACCGTGTTCAGCTTTTTATGGCGTTAGTGCGCTTAAAGTAAAAATTATTGAAAAGGCAAATTTAGGGTAGGGGTGAAGATTAAAAAAATGAAAAAAGATATTTTTAATGGTAAAATTGCGACCGAATATAATGGGTTTGTAAAATTTACCTTGATATTTCCACCAGTAATTTTAATTTTGTGTGGTGTAATGTTTTTGTTGGTTGCTCTTTTCTATGAAAACGTAGAATATGTAGCGAGAATATTTTTATTTTACGTTTCATCTTTGGCTATTATTGCAGGGATTAGTTATCCGTTGATTACGTTATACCTAATAAAAATTTATCCTAAACATAGAAAAATTACAAAACATTTTATAAAAGAATACCATTTTAGGGAGTATGATTTCTCGACAGAAAAAAATTTTTATAAGGATTAATTGTTTCCACCGCAATATTTATTTTTAGTCATTTTGTAGTTCTACACTATAAAAATGGGGCGATTTTAGAGATTTTGTGTGCGCTGTGGCGCGGAGCGCGAGAAAATCCGCGGTAATCGGGTGTTCGCGCTTTGTTTTGAGTTTATAGGTTTGGAAAAAACGTCTTTTAATTATAAAAACTTTTTATATAAAACCTTGCTTTTGCGCTTTCCTTTGTGTTATAATGGGCGTAAGAAATGGAAAAAACGTACCAACGTTAAAGAACAATATGTGTGATTCGACCTATCTCAAGAACTTCTCGTTTTTGCAAAGTGCAAGGCGATATCTATCGCGAATCGATTCTCCGCGCGCGTGCGCGTTAAACAATATAGAAAAAATAAAAGGTGGGAAAAATATGCAATCAACCGAAGATAAAAGAATAAAAAAACGCCTCGTCGTCGCGACGGGCAACGCGCATAAACTCCGTGAAATTTCTGAGATTTTCACCGATTTTGAGGTCGTTTCGCAAAAGCAAATGGGCTTTGACGCCGAAGTGGAAGAAACGGGGACGACCTTTGCGGAAAACGCTCTCATCAAAGCCCGTGCCGCGGCAAACGCTTTGGGTTGTATTGCCCTTGCGGACGACAGCGGGCTGTGCGTGGACGCGCTTGACGGCGCGCCGGGGATTTACAGCGCAAGATACGCAGGGGAACACGGCTCGGACAAAGCAAACCGTGATTTGCTGTTGAAGAATGTGGAAAAGGTTACTGACCGTACGGCGTACTTTATCAGCGCAATCGCCCTTGTATATCCCGACGGAAGGGAGCTTGTCGCCGAGGGCAGAACGTACGGCAAGGTGCTCTATGAAGAACAAGGGGAGGGCGGTTTTGGCTACGATTGCATTTTTGAAAGCGACGATTTGAAAAAGTCCTTCGGTTTGGCGACCGCCGAAGAAAAGAACGCCGTTTCCCACCGTTTCCGTGGTTTGCAAGAGATGTTAAAACTGTGGCAGGAAGAAGAGCGTAAATGAAACGTCTGATTATCATTTCCGATACGCACGGCAACGCGAAAGCCGTAGCTGATTTGTTGCCTCGTATCGCGGAAAACGATTACGTTATCCACCTTGGCGATGGGGCGGGGGATATGCGCGAAACGCGCAGTTTGTATCCTGATAAGGTCTACGTTGTCGGCGGTAATTGTGATTTTCTGTCCATATTGCCCCAAGAGGGCGTTTTAGAGGTGGAGCAAACCAAGGTTTTTTATTGCCACGGGCATAGATACGGCGTAAAGGACGGTAGGGAACGTCTTGCGTCGGAGGCGAAACGTCGCGGTTGCGATATTGCGCTTTACGGGCATACACATATCGCCATGATTGACGAAATCGACGGCGTGACGTTGATAAACCCCGGCTCTTTACGCTACCCCGCGGGAAAGGGCGGGAGCTATTGCTATCTCGTCGTCAATAAGGACAAAGCCACCCCCGTCATCGTCGGGGATACTTACTTTTAAGTTAAATATACCGCGCTAAAAGCGCGCAAAAAAAAGCCCCGCCGATTCGGCGGGGCTTTCGCTATACAAAATTATTCGTGGAATTCTAAGGTAAAGGACTTGCTTGCGGTTGCGTTGGGGGCAATTTTAATCATGTGCGGTTTGCTTTCCAATTCCACAATTTTATCGTCAATGGCGGGCAATGCGCTCCACGGCTCCAAACAGACGTAAGGTGCGTCCGTCTTGCAGGCGTGCCAAAACCCGATAAAGGGATATTCGTCATATTTCATGGTCACGTAACGGCTTTCCTTGTCGCAACGCACCGAAACTTCGCCCGAGGAGTTTTCCAAAATAATGGCGTCGTGGTCGAACAAATCGTGTCTAAGGGGCAACTTTACGCCGTCTACCAAATCGTAAGCAACGGCTTTGTCCGCCATAAACAAATCGCCTTCACCAAGGAGCTGTCTGCGCGCGTCCGTCTTTTTACCGAAATCAAGATAATATTCCTCAAACGCGCCCTTACCAAAGGGGATATTGATGCCGGGATGTCCGCCGAAAGCGCACAGCATTTCTCGTCCGTCCTTGTTCGTTGCGGTATACTTCGTTGTCAAGGCGTTTCCGTCCAAGACAAAGGTAACGCGGAATTCAAAGGCAAAGGGGTATTCTTTTTTCGTTTCCTCGTTGTCCGTGAACAAAAACGTCAGCGAGTTTTCCGTTTTTTCTTCCAAAGCAAATTCGTAATATCTCGCCAAGCCGTGCGCGCGGGAGGGATAAGTTTTGCCGTCGTAGGTAAACACGCCCTCGTACATTCTACCGATAAAGGGGAAGAGGTTGTACGCTCTGCCCGTCCAATAGGCGGGGTTGCCTTGCCAAATATATTCCGTGTCCGTCTTTTTAGACCAAACGGACATCAACTGCGCGCCCTTGGTGTCAACGGAAATTTTCAAGAGTTCATTTTCAATAGTATGTATCATATAAGCTCCTTATAGGCGGTACGTTTTCCACGTTTTCGCTAGAAAATATTATAGCACGAACGTGTGCGCTTGTAAAGAGATGAGCGCTATTTTTTTGTTTTGTGCCAAAAACTTTTTATGACAGAAAAACCGCCGTTGCGATTTTTTTTGACAAAGTTGTTATTTTTTTGCCAATTTCGCGCTCCGTTTAGATGACTTTTTGAAAAAAATATTATATAATCAAAGTGTTGGTATTGCGTAAACATAGCAAAACTATGGTAGGAGTGAGATAATGAACGAACACGTAGTCAACATAATTATGATGCTTGCTGGTTGTGGCAGTTTGCTTGTCGGCTTTAAGTTTTTGAGCGATAACATGGAAAAGCTGTTCGGCAACAGCCTGAAAAAGTTGTTCAATAAGACTTCGGATAAGAAATTGGTCGGTGTCGGTATGGGCGCAGTATCCACGGCGCTGGTGCAAAGCTCGGGCGTTACGACGGTTATGGTCGTCGGTTTTGTAAACGCAGGAATTATGTCTTTGTATCAAGCGGCGACAATGATTATGGGCGCGAATATCGGTACGACGATTACGGCGCAGATTGCGGCGTGGGGCACTTCGTTTGATATTGCTCCTATCTTTATTGCGTTACTCTTTATCGGTATTATGATGGAGATGGTGGCCAAAAAAGACAAAATAAAATCTATTGGGCTTGCAATCGCTGGCTTGGGGCTCGTATTCTTCGGGCTTGAAATTATGTCCGATGCAATGAGCGTCTATAGCGGAATGCCAGCAGTAACGAAACTCCTTGAGGAAATGAGCAATCCTTTTGTGTTGCTTTTGTTTGGTGTTGTGTTTACAGCGTTATTACAATCGTCCAGCGCGGTAACGTCAATTATCATTGCCATGATTGGTGAAGGCTTGATGATTGGCGGCGGTGGTAATGCTATATTGTTTGTTATTTTGGGTTCGAATATTGGCTCGTGTGTGACGGCGCTTATCTCGTCTATCGGTACGTCTGTCAACGCAAGACGGGCGAGTATGATGCACTTGCTTTTCAATATCACTGGCTCCGTATTATTTGCGATACTGTTGCTCGTTTGGCAAGATAGCGTGGTCGGCTCGAATTTCTATGACGTTACCTTTGCGAAGTGGTTCAAGTGTAGAGTGAGCGACAAAGAAAACGCACAAATTCAAATTGCAATGTTCCATACCTTCTTCAACGTGCTTTGTACGTTATGCTTCTTGCCGTTTACCAAGGTGTTGGTCAAGGTTTCGCAAATTCTTATTCGCGATAAAAAGCAGACGGAAAAAGAGCCTTGGGAGCTTGTGTATATGGACAAGCGTTTCTTGACGACGCCCTCGGTTGCGCTCGGGCAGTTGAAAAAGGAAACCTTCCGTATGGCGGATATGTCTATGGAAAGCTTGCAGACGGCGTTTGGCGGTTTTATCGACAGAGATTTGAGCGTAATTGAAAAAGTATACGAAACCAACGAAAATATTGCAAAACTCGGCGAACAAATCAGCGACTATCTCGTGCGGACTTCGGCAAGCGGTCTTTCGTTTGCGGACGAAAAGCAGGTCAGCGCATTACATAGCAATATCGGGGATATCGCGCGTATTTCCGAGCTTGCAGACAACCTTACGAAGTATACCAAGCGCGAGGTAAAGGACAACCTTGTCTTCTCGGAGGGTATCAACGAAAAGCTTGGCGAAATGCACCAAAAGCTCCACGAACAGTACGGCTTGGTAAAGCGTATCGTTTTGGATAACGAAAAGGGTTTGGTGGAAACGTCGGACGCGTTGGAAGAAGAAATCGACGCGATGCGCCGCGGATTGGTTGCAGAGCATATCGAAAGACTGAGCAAAGGCAAATGCCGTCCCGAAAACAACACGATTTTCATTAACCTCGTGTGCAATTTGGAACGTATCGGCGACCATTTGAACTTTATCGTACACAGCATGGATACGGAAACGAAAAACTAAAAACTAAAAACAACGAAATTATGGAAACACCCCGAAACGTCAGTATGCGTTTTGGGGTGTTTTTTGCATTGCAAAAAAAAGAACCCCCTTTCCGAAGAAAGGGGGGAATAAATGGCGACCCAGAACGGGCTCGAACCGTCGACCTCCAGCGTGACAGGCTGGCGCTCTAACCAACTGAGCTACTGGGCCATCATATTATAAAACGTATTTGGTGGGCCTTCACGGATTCGAACCGCGGACCAACCGGTTATGAGCCGGCAGCTCTAACCACTGAGCTAAAGGCCCGTTTTGTTTCGACGTCAAGTCAAGACACAACGCTTGATAATAATAAACGATTTATATAGAAATGTCAAGTATTTTTTTAAAGAAAAGCAAAAAAAGTTTTCGACAATACCAATTTTTTTTCGTGAAAAAAGGACAAAAATTTTCTATCTTTCTCTTTTACAATATTCTTACGCCTTTCAAGGAGAGAAAATATGCAAGTACGCGCACGGTTAGACGATAAAATTTTATATATGGAACTCAGCGGCGAAATCGACCAACACAACGCCGCGCGGACAAGACAAGCGGTGGACCAATACGCCGACCATTACTGCGCAAACGCCGAAAAGGCGGTGTTTGATTTGCAAAACGTGTCGTTTATGGATTCGACGGGAATTGGTTTTTTAATCGGCAGATATAAAAAATTTACCCGCTATGGCATACCCGTATACATAGCGAATCCCTCTACGGCAACCAACCGAATCTTGCAAATGAGCGGTATTTATACCCTAATTCCAAAACTGTAAGGAGAACGAAATATGTGTAATTATATGAAATTAGAGATTGCGGCGCGTAGCGAAAACGAGCGCTTTGCCCGTAGCGCGGTGGCGGCGTTTGCCCTTTGCTTAAATCCGTCCTTGTCCGAGCTTTCGGATATCAAAACGGTGGTTTCGGAAGGGGTAACCAACGCCATTGTACACGCCTACGGCAAGTCGGGCAAAGGGGCGATACGCATCGAGTGCACGGCGGAAAACAACGGCGTCGGCGCGGACGGGCAAGAGTGCACGGGTGGTATTTTACATATTGCAATCACCGATTACGGCTGTGGGATTGAGGACGTAGAACAAGCCCTGACGCCCTTTTATACGACGCTGGAAAACGAGGAGCGTTCGGGTATGGGGTTTACGGTTATGCAGACCTTTTGCGACGGTTTTGCCGTGGAAAGCACGCGCGGGCAGGGGACGAGCGTTCGATTGACAAAGCGGATAGGCTTGCCTTTGACGGAAGATACGCAACCGCCTTGCGAGGGAGAATTGGTCGGGTTGGAAAAGGACGGAGTTCATGCTGGATGAAAAGAGCACAATCGAATATCTTCGCCTTGCCAAAGCGGGGGACCAATCGGCGAAAGAACATCTGATAGAGCATAACGTTTCCCTGATTAAATGTATCGTCAAACGGTATTTGGGCAAGGGTGTGGAATACGACGATTTATTTCAAATTGCCTGCATGGGGTTTTTAAAGGCGATAGCGGGCTTTGACGAGAGCTTTGGAGTGAAATTTTCCACCTATGCCGTGCCTATGATTGCGGGGGAAATCAAACGTTTTATGCGTGACGACGGCGTGGTAAAGGTTTCGCGTACCATGAAACAAACGGCAAAGGAAATCAACGCCTTTATCGAGGCGTACACGCTGGAAAAAGGAAGACAGCCGTCGGTGTCGGAAATAGCCGAAAAATTCGGTATGGACGAGGCGGAAACGGTGTTTACAATGGGCTCGTCCAAAATGCCCTTATCGTTGCATAGCGGTTCCGATTATAAGGACGGAAAGGAGCGGGAATTGATAGAAACCCTGCCCGCCGCCGACAATCAAGAGGATATGCTCGATAAAATGCTCCTCAAAGGCGCTATTCAAAATTTGCCCGAGCGGGATAGAAAAATTATCATATTGCGCTATTTTCGGGATATGACGCAGAGCGAAGTTGCCGAGCGTATCGGCGTGAGCCAAGTACAGGTATCCCGCATTGAAAACCGCATTATCAAAGAATTTCGCGTCAAGCTGAGTGGATAAAAACGCGTATTGTGAAAAATTTGTAGGTTTTTCGCAAAGGCGCGTTTTTTGTTTGCAAACGTGAAAAAATCTGCTATAATATAATATATGAATAATCAAGATAAAAGAAAAAAAACCAAAAATACCAATCAGCCGTTGCCGATGACAGTTCCCACGCAAGCAAAAGCGTCGGGACTTGCCTATTCGGTAATGATAATGCTCTTCTACGCGCTTATGTTTTTGGTTATTATCGTACTTGGCGTGGCGGGGATATCTCTTGATTTTAAAGGCAAAGAACCCGATTGGTATCTCTATTTGAATTATCTGCTTCCCCAAATTTCCATATTTTTGGCGATAGCGATATATTTTGCTTGGCTGAAACGCCCCGTAAAACAAGCGATAAAAGAGCAAAAATGTCACCCGAAATACTTTTTGCTGGCAATACTTTTGCAGATTGGTTTGCTCTCGCTCGGAATGCTTAACGACGCGTTTTTACGCTTTTTAGAGCGGTTTGGGTATCAAGGCACGATACCGCAGTTGCCCAACCTCAACGGCTTTGGCTTGGTTGCAACTATTTTTTGTATCGCAGTTTTGCCGGCGGTTTTTGAGGAGATATTTTTCCGCGGTGTGTTGCTCAAAGGTTTGCGCAGTTTCGGTACGGTAGGGGGGATATTCCTCTGTGGCGCGCTGTTTGCGCTCTATCATCAGAACCCCGCGCAGACCATTTATCAGTTTGTTTGCGGAATTGCGTTTGCGTTTTTAGCGGTTCGTTCGGGGAGCGTTTTGCCAACGATAGTTTCACATTTTCTCAATAATACAATCGTGATTGTGTTGACGAGATTTGGGATACAGGATATCCCTTCGGTGGCGTACGTGCCCTACGTTATCATCACTTCGCTTTGTTTGATTGGGTCGCTTGCGTATCTGTTTTTCTTTGATTTGCCTCTTGCCGAGGCTAAGGCGGACGAGGATAAGGACGATAGGAAACGGGCGCACGTTATCCGTCGTCAAAAAGAGGAAACCAAAGCCGAACGCGTGCGCTTTTTTGTGTGCGCGCTTGCCGGTATCGTGGTGTTTGCGGTTAATTGGCTCACGGCGCTGTAAGGTCGGTTACGAGGTAAGAAATGCAGAAAATTTATTTTACGGTCGTAGGCAAAATCAAAGAGAGCTTTTACCGTGAGGCGGTGGCGGAGTACGTCAAACGCCTTTCCCGTTTTGCAAAAGTTGAGGTAAAGGAACTCCCCGAAGGGACAAATCCCGAGGCGGAGGCGGACGAAATTTTGCGCGCTTGCAAAGGATACGTGATTGCGCTTGCCGTGGAGGGGGAAAAGCTTTCCAGCGAAAAGCTTGCGGAGAAATTGCAAAAAATTACCGATCAAGGCAAGGATATCACCTTTGTTATCGGTTCGTCTTGCGGGCTGTCCGAGCGGGTAAAGCGGGTGGCTGATTGCCGTCTTTCCTTTTCGGATATGACCTTTCCGCACCAGCTTATGCGCGTGATTTTGGCGGAACAGGTCTATCGCGCGTTTATGATAAACGCGGGCTCGACGTACCACAAATAACGGCGGTTTGCGTATAATGGTTGCATGGATATTTACGAATTTACGCAACGTTTTTACGAAAGCACGGAGTCGGAAAAGGCGATTATAGGCAAAACGCTGTTCGGCAGGGATATATATGCGATAAAACTCGGTGACGGCTCGCCCGTGGGCATTGCGCAATACGCCATGCACGGCAGAGAGTATATCACGGCGAAATTGGCGGCGGCGCAATACGCATACGGGGGCGTCGCGGGGAGTGTGTGGCTGTTGCCTCTTATCAATCCCGACGGAGCCTTGCTAAGCCAAGTGGGGATATCCTCCGCGCCATACGATTGGCGGGAAAAATTGCTTGCGCTAAACGAAAACGGCGAAGATTTTTCGCTGTGGAAGGCAAACGGACGAGGGGTGGACCTCAACGTTAATTTCCCCGCAAGGTGGGGGACGGGCGCGAAAAATGTTCGTGTTGCGGGCGCGGAAAATTATATCGGGGAACAACCTTTTTCCGAAACGGAAACGCTGGTTTTAAAACGTTTTACCGAAAAAATCCGTCCGCAATATACGCTTAGCTATCACACGAAAGGGGAAGAAATTTATTGGCGGTTTTATCAGCCGAGAGAACGTCTTGTACGGGATTTTACGCTGGCAACGGCGTTATCGCGCGCGACGGGGTATCCGCTGGCAGAGGCGAAAAATAGCGCGGGCGGCTATAAAGATTGGTGTATACAGCAGTTCCAAATTCCGTCCTTTACAATCGAAGTCGGTTTGGAACGGCTCGTTCATCCGTTGGGTGAGGACGCTTTGCAAGATATTATCAACAAAAATCGAAATTCGTTGGCGGTCGTGTCCGCCGAGTATCAAAAATTATACGGAAAAAAAGTATGAGACGTTTGACGAGAGAAGAAAAATTTATGCGCGTGGCAATCAAGGTGGCGAAGCGTGGGCTTGCGGAAGGCGAAGTTCCTATCGGCGCGGTCGTGGTGTACGAAGACAAGGTTGTTGCGCGCGGGTATAATCGCAGGGCGAAGTTACAGCTTGCGTCCGCGCATGCGGAAATGATGGCAATCGATAAGGCGTGTAAAAAATTCGGTTCTTGGCGGTTGCCCGAGGGGTGCGAGCTGTACGTCACGTTAGAGCCTTGCCCGATGTGCATGGGCGCGAGCTTGAACGCGCGCGTGGATAAAATTTATTTTGGCGCGTACGAACAAAAGGGACGTTCTCTGACGGACGCGCTGGCGGAGGCAAACCTTCTAAACCATAAGACGGAAGTGGTCGGGGGCGTGTTACAGGACGAATGCTCCGCGCTTTTAAGCGGTTTTTTTATTGCAATGCGCCAAAAGCAAAAAGAGGAAAAGGAACGCCAAAAAGCGCCCGAAGAAAATTTTGCAAAAAAAGATATCTAAAAACGGGGTTTATTTGGTTGACTAAACCCTAAAAAAAGGGTATTATAATTATTGTATTGTGGATAACTTGAAATCGGGAATTAAAAAACGAGAACAAGCAACCGCAGGGGGAAGAGGAGCGGCGAATCGCCGAACTATAATCAAAAGAAAAAGTTCGCAAAGCTTTCGTAGAAAAGCGTAGGCTACGCGGATAAAAAAATAAGGATGGTTACACATGATAACGCACGGCAATGAAATCAAGTTGTTTTCCGGTAACTCTAACTTAGAGTTGGCAAAAGCAATCGCGAAAAAGCTCAATACCGAGCTTGGCGAAATTGAAGTCAACACTTTTTCCGATGGTGAAATTAACGTTCATATCGCGGAAACGGTCCGCGGTAGAGACGTGTTCATTATCCAATCGACCTGTTCTCCCGTAAACGATAATTTGATGGAACTTCTCATCATGATCGACGCGGCGAAACGCGCGTCGGCAGGTCGTATTACGGCGGTTATACCTTATTTTGGGTATGCGCGTCAGGACAGAAAAGCGCGCTCCCGTGATCCCATCACGGCAAAGCTCGTGGCAAACCTTTTGACGAAAGCAGGCGCAGACCGCGTTTTGACAATGGATTTGCACGCTGAACAGATTCAGGGTTTCTTTGATATTCCCGTGGATAACCTGCTCGGCGGTCCTACCCTTTACAATCACTTTGCAAAACAGGGCAATATCGACGTAGTCGTAGCGCCCGACCTTGGTAGCGTTAAGCGTTCCAGAAAGGTCGCTGAAAAATTCGGCGTGCCTCTTGCAATTATCGACAAACGCCGTCCCAAGGCAAACGTTATGGAAGTTATGAGCATTATCGGCGACGTTGCTGGTAAGAGATGTTTGATGGTCGACGATATGATCGATACGGCTGGTACCCTTTGCCAAGGCGCGCAAGCGATTAAAGACGCAGGCGCTACGGAAGTATACGCAGGCTGTACGCACGCGGTACTTAGCGGTCCCGCAATCGAAAGATTGCAAAAGTCGGCGATTACCAAACTCGTAATGCTTGACACGATTCATCTTCCCGAAGAAAAGAAACTCGACAAATTCGAAGTGCTTACCGTTGCGGATATTTTCGCTGCGGCAATCGAAAACGTATACCTTGACAAACCTATGTCGAAATTGTACGACTAATATAACGAACGAAAGAAATTGCCGCCGCGGTTTTGCGGCGGTGATTTTATCGAAAAGGAAAAAATATGTATCTTATCGTAGGACTCGGCAATCCCGACAAAAAATACGAAAAAACCTTTCATAATATGGGCTATATCGCCGTGGGGGACGCCGCGGAGCTTTTGGGCGCAAAGTTCAAAAAGAAGGAATGCGAGGCGAGTGTTGCCGAAACGCACGTCAACGGCGAAAAGGTAATTCTTGCCCGTCCCTTGACGTATATGAACAATTCGGGCAGAGCCGTAAAACAGCTCATGGCAAAATATAAAATTGAAGAGAGCAATCTCATTGTCATTTACGACGATTACGATTTGCCAAAGGGAAAGGTCCGTATCCGCGCAAACGGTAGCGCAGGCACGCATAACGGTATGCGCAGTATCATAGGCGAAACGGGACTGAAAAATTTCCCCCGTATCCGTATCGGTATCCGCGACGAGGAAGTGGATATCCCTATCATCAATTACGTGTTGTCGGACGTTCGCAAGGACGATTATCCGCTCTTTGCCGACGCTTGTCACAAGGCGGGAGAGGCGGCGGCGGAGTTCGCGCGCGGGTTGGATATCGAAAAGGTAATGTGCAAATTCAACTGATTGCAAGACAAGGTTTTTTAGAAAATGAAACGCAATTTTCTTACGCTTGAACAAATAGGCGAAGAGTACGCCTTATATGCGGAAGAGCTCCGCCGTGGCACGCCCACGGCGGTTTTCGGCGTTTCGGATTCCTTAAAATACCTTTTGGCGGGGCTTACGCCTTACCCCGTCGTGTACGTCACGGCAGACGGCGTATCGGCGCAAAAGGCTGCGGAAAATATCGCCGCTCTTTCAGGGAAAAAGACCTCGGTTTTGGCGGCGAAAGACGAGGTTTTACTCTATCAAAAAGCCCTTTCTAAAGATTCTCTTTTTAGACGTATCGAGGGGCTTTACGCCCTGCAAAACGGCGGGGAAGTCGTCACGGCGGAAATTACCGCGCTCTTACAGCTTTTCCCTAAAAAATTGCCGTCGATTACCTTTATCGAGGGGGAAGATTACGATTTTACGCAGTTGCCGAAAAACCTCGTTGCAATGGGCTATGCGCGCACCTTTGAGGTGGAAAGTCGCGGTACGTTTGCCCTTCGCGGGGACATTTTGGATATCTATCCCGTGGGAGCAGACAACCCCGTACGTATCGATTTTTTTGGGGATACGGTGGAAAAAATCAAACCCTACGATATCGCTACGGGCGACCGCCTTGCGGGGGTAAAGGAAGTTACCGTTCTTTCCGCAAGCGACGTTGTCGTGACGGAAAGCGACAAAGAACGGATAAAAACCGCCCTTGAAAAGGGTCTGAAAAAATACAAAACCTCGGAGTCGTATACCCGCGCGAGGGAAATTGCGGACGAAATTTTAAGTCAAGAAAACCCCGACAGCTCGTTTTTGATGCCCTTGCTGGAAAACGCTACGGATTTCTTTTCAGTTTTGCCCGAAAATGCGGTACTGATTTTCGACGAAAGCAAAACGCTTTGGGACAAATTCAACGCGCTTTATAAGGAACACGAGGAGCGTTTCGTCCGTTTGTTCGACGGTGGCGAGGTCTTTGATTTTTCCAAGGCGCAATTCATAGAAAAACAGGCGTTTTTAGATAAGATAGGTTGCGTCCGTCGCGTAGCGATGCAGACGTTTACAGGCAATCCGTTTTTCTTTCAGCCGTTGCGTACGTTCAATTTAACCGCTACGCCCACGGCGCGCTATCTCAACGGTATACCCGCCCTTATGACGGATATTTCTAATTGGATGAAAGGGGGATATCGCGTATTGCTCTATTGTGGAGACGGAGCGCGCGCGAGCAAGCTTTCCGAAACGCTCGGCGAAGAATACCTTTCCACGGTAAAATTGCCCGACGCTTTGCCCGATTTGAAGGGTGTTTGCGTGTTGGAAGACAAGCTGGACAAAGGCTTGGTTTTGCACGGTTGTAAGTTGGCGATTGTCGGCACGGGGGATTTGTATACCAAGGTCCGCGATACAAGGCGTATCCGCCGTAAACGCGGGGATATGTTCTCCGCGCCCGAAGTGGGCGATTACGTCGTGCACGAAACGCACGGTATCGGTAAAGCCGTCGGCATGAAAAAAATCGAAACGACGGACGGTACGAAGGAATACGTAGCGGTTGCGTATAAAGACGGCGATATGCTGTACGTGCCCGCCGAAAGTATGGACGTGCTCTCCAAATACGTCGGGGATGCGGCGCCTACCCTCAGCAAAATCGGCGGGGCGGATTTTGAACGCGTCAAAGCGCGCGTCAAAGCCTCTTTAAAAAAATTGGCGTTCGACCTCAAACAGCTGTATGCCGAGCGCGCGGAAAACCGAGGCTATCCCTTCCCTGAAAACGAAGTGTTTATGCAGGAATTCGAGGACGCTTTCCACCATGAGCTTACGCCCGACCAGGCGAGCTCCGTGCAAGAAATTAAGGCGGATATGTGCTCGCCGAAGGTAATGGACAGATTGCTGTGCGGGGACGTTGGTTTTGGCAAGACGGAGGTGGCGTTCCGCGCGATATATCTCTGCGTTTTGGCGGGGAAACAGGCGGCGTTGATGTGTCCGTCTACGGTGCTTTGCTCTCAACATTTCAATACGGCGTTGGCGCGGTTTTCCGATTTTGGTGTGACCGTGGCTTGCCTTAACCGTTTCAATACCCCCAAGGAACAAGAACGCATTTTAAAGGGCTTGGAAGAGGGGGTAATCGACCTTGTTATCGGCACCCATCGTTTGCTTTCCGCAGACGTCAAATTCAAAAATCTCGGATTGCTCGTTTTGGACGAGGAGCAACGTTTTGGCGTGGAACATAAAGAGCGTATCAAAAATATGCGCAAGGATATCGATTGCCTTACGATGACGGCAACGCCGATACCTAGAACGTTGCATATGTCGTTGTCGGGGATTCGCGATATCTCTACCATCCAAACCCCGCCCTCTGCCCGTTTACCCGTACAGACATACGTGGTGGAAGAGACGGAAACGCTGATTCGCGACGCTTGTATTCGCGAACTTTCCCGTGGCGGTCAGGTCTTTTTGCTCTATAACCGCGTGGAAAGTATTTTTACCTTTGCGGCGCGTATCAAACAGATTTTGCCCGAGGCAAAAATTTCCGTGGCACACGGCAGAATGGACAAAACGACCCTCGAAAACGCCGTCATGGACTTTTACGGCGGAAAATCGGATATTCTCATCACGACGACGATTATCGAAAACGGAATCGATTTGCCCAATGCGAACACCCTTATTGTTATCGACAGCGATAAATTGGGTATTTCACAGCTCTATCAGCTTAAAGGCAGAGTGGGTAGAGGTACCCATTTGGCATACGCTTATTTCACGTTCAAGGCGGAGCGTATCCTAAGCGACAACGCCTCGTCGCGCTTAAAGGCGATTATGGAATTTACCGAGCTTGGCTCTGGGTACAAACTCGCCATGCGTGATTTGGAAATTCGCGGTGCGGGCAACGTGCTCGGCGCGGAACAACACGGGCATATGGATAGAGTGGGGTACGAGCTGTATTCCAAACTCTTAAAAGAGGAATTGACGGGGGAAACGCAGACGGTGGCGGAGCTCGATATTCGCGTCAACGCCTATATCCCCGAAAAATATATCGAATCGTCGGCGGGCAGGTTGGACAGTTACAAGCAGATTGCAGAAATTTCGTCCGTTGCCGATTACAAGCGCGTTTATACGTCGCTGACGGATACGTACGGGGAATTGCCTCGCTCGGTGGAAAATTTGCTGGTGATAGCGGTGTTGAAAAGTTACGCGGCGAAATTCGGCGTAAGAAAGATATCCCTTGTCAAGGGGGTGGGTTCGCTTGAATTTTCGGGTATAGAAACGCTCGGGGATAAGCGGGTGCAGGCGGCGATGGACAAATATGCTAAAAACGTGCGTCTGAATATGACGGAAGCACCCGTCGTCGAATTTTTCGGATATAAGGAAAACGTGACGGTAATGGCGGAAATGACAAAATTTTTAAAATTTGCGCTAACTTTCGCTTAGATTTCGCTAAGAAACGTTTGCGTTTTTAAAAAAAATAGGTTATAATAAATGCTGACGATATATTATAAAGGGAAAATTACGCCCTTTTTCGTGTATCAAAAACGATAGTTAGGATAAAAAATCGGAGAGATTTTATGAACAAGAAGAACTTTAAAAAGACAGCGGCGATTTTGCTTGGTTTGGCTTTGACGGTAGGGGCTACGGGTTGTAACTTTATCGAAACGGACACTTCCCGCGATTTGGGACTTTCGGTTGCAACGGTTAATATTTCGGCGGAACTGAAAGATGACGCAAGATACGGCGAAGAAGTAGCGACGGCAGTCAACGAAATCGTTGGTACGTCGTCCATTTCCAAACGTGACCTGATTACGTATTTCCTTAACGCAGGCTCGTCTTATGCGGAAACCTACGGTTATGCGGCAACCTTCAATATGTTGCTCGACAACTTGATTAATCGTGAAATTATGATTCAGTATGCCGTAGCGTATTATCTTGCGAAAGACGAATTCACCTTGGAAAAGCACGACGCATACGTAGAGGCGCAACTCAACGATGCGAGCGTGGAAGAGAAAGAGCTCTTAGAGGCGCATCCCCAAGTTTTGTCCTTTAAATATTTCCTTACGGAAGGCGACAATACCAAGATGGAAGATTATAACCGCGCGGTGTACGGCTTGAAAAAGATGTTAAACACCACGCTCGACAACTTGGAAACGCAGTATATTAAGGCGGAAGAACACGACCACGGCGATACGTCGAAAACGCGTACGATGCCTACGGGCGTGGGCGCAGAAAAAACCGATTACTGTCCCGCAAAATACGAAATCTATACGGGCCGTAACAGCCTTAGCGAATGTGGCGCGTACGAAAAGCAGGACGGCTCGACGACGCTCAGCAGAAAGAAGGCTTACAACGCGTTCTTGACGAGCTTATACAGCTACGGCTTGATTTCCAGCGTCGGCGGTAAAATTGAAGACCCTTCGGATATTGAACACTTGAATTATTACTACGTAGAACTCGAATCGAGTTTGTCGCAGGCGCTTATCTCCAAGTACTACGAGGATTTGGAGGCAGACGTAGAGAAAGAATTGAACAAGGAAAACGAGCAGGGTAAAGCCTATGCGGAGGTTCAATTCGACGAAATGCTTGCTAGCCAGCAAAAGGCGTACGAAAACAAACCCTCTGCATTTAAAACGGCTATGGACGGCGTGTCCGAGTCCTCGTTTGTATTGTACGGTATTGAAAACTTCGGTTTTGTATACAACATTTTGATTCCGCTCTCGACGAAACAGAGCGTTGAATACAAAATGTATCAGGCGCAAGGCTTGACGGCAAACGAGTTATTCTTGAAGAGAAAGGCATTGTGGTCGGAAATCAAGGCGGAGGACCAGCGTTCTTCGTGGATTAGCGATGACGAGCACACCAATTACTCGTACGAAGGCGAAGACGGAAAATACTACTTCTTCGAAGACCATTTCTCTGAGGAAAAAGCAGATCAATACGAAACGATTACCCACTACGCTGGTCAATATCCTTTCCAAGGGACGATTGACAGAGATGAAGACGGCAATATTGAAAAAATTGACGTAAAGACGAACAGCAAGGGCGTGGACGAGGTTTTGAACGATATGTTTGGCCTTATCGGACTTGACCGTGGCGAAGACAACGCTATTTACAATGCGTACACGGATATGACGACGTATACGACGGACGCGAAAAAGGACGTAGACGGCAACGAAGTAAAGGACGAAAACGGCGACGTTATATACGTTGACGACGACGTTGTAGAAGATTATTCCAAATTTATCTATCGCAGAGGTCAAGTGCAGTTCAACGGCACGCCGATTGCAGACGACTTCTTCCTGCCTACCAGCGAATCGTACAAAGCGCTGTCGGCGGTCAACGAAATTCTGTTTGCATACAGCACCGACCCCGGCTCGTTGAATTCGTATATGGGTTACGTGGTATCCCCTTACGGCAACGGTTACGTGCCCGAATTTGAAGCGGCTGCGCAATGGGCGGTTGAAAAGGGCGTAGGCTCTTGGGCGGTTGTTCCCACCGATTACGGTTGGCACATTATCTACTGCTCGTTCAAATACGAGGGCGGTAAGGTATACGACTACAACCACGTGGAAGCGGTTGGCGATTCCGAAAACGGTATCGAAGCGGTGGAAGGTTCGTTCTCGAAAATGTTCTACGACAATCTGAAAGCGAAGACGCTTAGCAACGTAACCAGCGAACTTGAAAAGCTTGCGCTCAACCAATTCAACAACGACAAGGTTGTACAGAAATTCCCTAGCGTATATCAAGACCTTTTGAGTATGTAAACTTTCATAAAAAGAAAAAAAGCGGAACGGTTGTTCCGCTTTTTTGTATAAAACCCGCCCGAAATTGAAAGAATAGAACGGGGGGTATACGATGAAAAAACTTTGCATATTTTTCGCTACGGCGATTTTGGGTGGACTTTTCTTGGTTGGCTGTCAGCCGAGCGCGGGGCGCAAGTTCCGTGTTTATGACAATGGAGCGGCGTACACGGCGGGGGATTTTACTTGTAAAAGCGAGGAGGTTACGCGGATAGAAATCGATTGGTTGGGGGGTAGCGTCGAGGTGGGGCAAACGCCCTCGGATAGGGTATTCGTTGCAGAAGAAGAAAACGAATTGCCCGATGAAAAACGGGTGCACACATATTTAAGCGAAGGAGTTTTGCGTGTGAAATATTGCCGTTCGGGTTGTTGGGGCGAAATTGACGAAACACAAAAGAATTTGCAGGTCACAATCCCCAAAGGAATCGACGTGGAAATTAACAGCGTCAGCGCGAACGTGTTTTTGGGCGTGTTAGAGGCGGGGGAGCTGTCCGTGGAAACGAACGTGGGCAACGTCGAGGCGGAAAGCGTCGTTTGTTACAGCGCGGATATTGAAACGCTGCACGGTTATATTGGGATTGGCTCGCTGACGGCAAAGGAAATTGAATTGGAGAACGTTTTCGGCGAGGTGCATTTAGGACTTCCCGTATGTCAACACACCGAAATTGAAACGAAAAAAGGGAACGTCACGCTGTATTTGTGGGGGGACGTATGCGCGTCGATTGGCTTTGAAACGCAAAAAGGCATTTTGCAGACGGAGCGCAAATACGAGCAAAAAGACGGACGATATCTTTTTAGAACAAAAGGCAATCAAAGCGTTACGCAAGCGTTGCCTACGCCCATTTTAATTAGGACTGTCAGCGGTAATCTTTACGTGCGCTAACAAAAAAATCCCCTAAACGGAATAACCGTTTGGGGGATAATGATATACAAAAGAATCCGCCTGTGCCGCACCTCGACGAAGGGTGAACCCGCTATCAGCAGGTGGGTGCCGCATCTTGACGCGTCGGACTTCCCGAAATCAGGCCTTGCCTATCGCCACGAATAACCGCTCCCGAATAAATAATGTGGATTCCGCAAAAGCGTCGAACTCCGTACACCGCAGATTGTATCTATATTATACTCGGCTCGTTTGGCTTTGTCAACAAAATGAAAGGGGGAAAGTTAGCCGTTTAATTTTTCCAACAGCGGATAAATTTCCGCCTCAAAATTCAAGCCGTAACGTTTGTCGGGCACTTCAACGGCGGTACGTCGAATAGAGGCTGCTACAAAATCGGATGCAAGCGCAATCGCCGTTTTTTCCGACTTGCCACGGGCGAGAGCGCCGATAAAGGCAGAGGCAAACACGTCGCCGGCGCCATGGAAAAAACCTTCTACGTTTTTATGCGCATACGTTTGCGTTTCGCCCTGTTCGTCCGTATACCATACGGTAATATCCGTTCCGTCTACAACGCCCGTAATCATCGCTTGGGGACAGAGCTTTTGCAATTTTTTAAGGCAAGCCTCGGCGTTGTCCTTTGTCAAGGGATAGGGGACGTCGGCGAGATAACACGCTTCGGTGACGTTGGGAAGGATATAATCGGCAAGACGGCACAAATCACGCATTTTTTCGATAAACGCGTCGGTAAATCCCGCGTACAGTCTACCGCCGTCGCCCATAACGGGGTCAACGATAAATTTACCGTCCTCTTTCAACAGCTCGTCCTTTACCTTTTTGACCATTTCAATTTGGTCGATACTGCCAAGGTATCCGCTACAAATATAGTCGAATTTCAAGCCCAAAGATTTCCAATGCGCAAGGATATCGGGAATCTCGCTGGTGAGGTCGTGAAAGGTGTAACCCGTAAAACCGCCCGTATGTGTAGACAGAATTGCCGTAGGCAAAACGCTGCACTCGACACCGCAAGCGGAAATAATCGGCAAAGAGGTCGTCAAAGAACATTTACCGACGCAAGAAATATCGTTGATAGCCAAAACTCGCATAGAAATTATTCTCCAAAAAAGAATTTTTGATAAATCTATTATAATTTTCTTGCTTTTTTTTGTCAAACAGATTAAAATAGAAAGGTGAAAAAAATGCAAAATTTTTGCAAAAGAGGTAAAAGTATGTTTATCACGGGTGAAATTAACGAAAATACGGTGGCGTACGCAGATTTTGAGAAGTACGAAAACCAAATTGTAACGATTAAAGGCACGATTCATAATATCCGTATGATGTCGGATTTTGCGTTCGTCATTTTGCGTACGGCGCGCGAAACGATTCAATGCGTGTACGCGGAAAGCTTTTCCGATTATCGCATGGGCGAGGACGTCAAGGAAGAGTGCGCGGCGAAGATTACGGGTAAGGTGGTAGCGGGCGAAACCAAGGACGGTAGCAAGCGTTACGAGGTGCAAATCCACGGTATCGAATTGCTTTCTCACCCCGCGGAAATTCCCCCCGTCGTTATCACGAAAAAGCAGGTAAATTGCGATTTGTCGACCAAGCTCGACTATCGTCCCGTTACTCTGCGTAACCCCAAGGAACGCGCAATTTTTAAATTGCAAGAAGGTATTCAGCGCGGTTTTAGAGAATATTTGAGCGCGCAGGGCTTTACCGAAATCCACTCGCCGAAGATTAACTTTGCAGGCGCAGAGGGGGGCACGAACGTATTCAAGCTCGACTATTTTGGCAAGCAGGTATACTTGGCGCAGTCCCCTCAGCTCTACAAGCAGGCAATGGTGGCTGTATACGAGCGCGTATTTGAAATTGCGCCCGTATTCCGCGCGGAACACCACGACACCAGCCGTCACCTTAACGAATACATTTCCATGGACTTTGAAATGGGCTTTATCGACAGCTTTGAAGACATCATGAATATGGAGGCGGGCGTTCTCAAATACATCATGAATCTTTTGAGAACGGAATACAAAAACGAAGTCGAACTCTTGCATATCGAAATTCCCGAAATTAAGGAAATTCCCGTCCTGAAATTTATGGAAGCGAAAGAGATTATCATGAAGAAATTCAAGTATCAGCCTACGGATATGAAGGACTTCGACCCCGAAGAGGAACAAATCCTTGGCAAATATGCGAAAAAGCAGTTCAATTCCGACTTTATTTTCATCACCCATTATCCGTCCAAAAAGCGTCCTTTCTATACCATGGACGACCCCGAAGACCCCGAATATACCTTGTCTTTCGACCTTTTGTTCAGGGGCTTGGAAATCACGTCGGGCGGTCAGCGTGTGCACGATTATCAGCAACAAGTCGCAAAGATGGAAAAGCTCGGTATGAATCCCGAAGAATTTGCCACCTATCTTATGTTGCATAAATACGGCGCGCCTCCCCACGGCGGTTTGGGCTTGGGGCTCGAAAGATTGACGATGCACTTACTTGGCGCAAAGAACGTCCGCGAAGCGACGATGTTCCCTCGCGATATCAACCGCGTTTCGCCGTAATCAAAAAGGAGCAAAGGTATGTGGAACGGAAAGAAAAAGGCGGTTACGTTCAGTTTTGACGACGGTGTAACGCAAGATATCCGCTTGGTTGAGATTTTAAACAAGTACGGTTTAAAGTGTACCTTTAATATCAATTCGGGCTTGCTTGGTCTTCCCAATCGGTTAGAACGTCTTAAAGTTAACCACACGAAAATCAAGGCAAGCGAGGTGAAAACGTTATACGCAGGGCACGAAATTGCCGTGCACAGCCTTACCCATCCCACCCTTGTCGGTTTAGACGAAGAAACGATTATCCGCCAAGTGGAGGAGGACCGAATTGCCCTTGAAAAGCTCTGCGGTTATCCCATCGTCGGCATGGCGTATCCCAACGGTCCCAACGACGACAGAGTAGCGGGTATCATTGCTAAAAATTCGCCGATTAAATATTCGCGTACGACGACTTCGACGCACTCGTTCAAGGTGCAAAAGGAAGGCTTGTTGCGCTATAACCCCACGGTATGTTATATTGAGGATTGTTTCGAAGAGATTGTGGACAAATTCTTAGCAAGCGAATCGGACGAAGACCAGCTTTTGTATATTTGGGGACACAGCTACGAAATGGACGCAAACCTCATATCTTGGGAAAAGTTTGAAGAGGTCTGCAAAAAGCTCGCTTTCCGCGACGATATTTTCTACGGCACGAACAAGGAAGTTTTGCTCTAAAAGTAAGCTAATTTGCTTTACAAAGGCAAAAAAATGCGTTATAATAATACACAAGTGAATAAGATAAAGCGTTTGAAAAAGGACAACGCTTTTACGAGGGCTACCGCAAAGAGAAATCCCGTTTTGGTGAAAGGGAGAAGGGGCGCGTAAAAGATATCACCTTATTAGCTGACTCGACGAACCGCCACGGCGAAGTAATCGGGTACGGGGTCACGGGCCGTTATCCCTTGTGGCAAATGTTGGTTTGTTTTGGTGGTTAAAAAGCCGTAGTGTTTTTCCAAGACGCTACGGTTTTGTTTTTTATAAAAAACCTTATTATAAGGAGTAAATATATGGCTATGTATAAGAAAGTGGACACGTCTTTGAATTTCGTGGAACGCGAAAAGGAAATCGTGGAATACTGGAACGAGAAAAAGGTCTTTGAAAAGAGTATGAAGGCGACGGAGGGGAAAGAGGAATTTTCCTTCTACGACGGCCCTCCTACGGCGAACGGTAAACCGCATATCGGGCATATTTTGACCCGCGTTATGAAGGATATCGTGCCCCGCTACAAGACGATGAAAGGCAACCACGTTTTGCGTAAAGCGGGTTGGGATACCCACGGTTTGCCCGTCGAACTCGAAGTGGAAAAGAAACTCGGATTAGAGAGCAAAACGGGCATTGAAAGCTACGGTATCGAGCCGTTTATTATGCAATGTAAGCAGTCCGTTTGGCAGTACTCTAACGAGTGGAAAAAGATGTCCGACCGCGTAGGGTATTGGTGCGATATGGACAACCCTTACGTAACCTATCACGACGATTATATCGAATCGGAGTGGTGGGCACTCAAAGAAATCCACAAAAAGGGTTTGCTGTATAAGGGTCACAAAATCGTGCCCTATTGCCCCCGTTGCGGGACGGCGCTTTCGTCCCACGAAGTTGCGCAAGGCTACAAGGACGTAAAACAGCTGACGGCGTTTGTTAAATTCCGTGTTAAGAACGCGGAAAATACCTACATTTTGGCGTGGACGACGACCCCTTGGACGTTGCCCTCTAACGTCGCGCTCTGTATGAACCCCGAATTCGACTACGTCATGGTCGAAATGGAAGAGAGCGGTGAAAAATACATCTTGGCGGAGGGTTTGCTTAAATCGGTGCTCGGCGAAGAGGGGTATACCGTTCTTTCCACGAAAAAGGGTATCGAGTACGAATATACCGAATACGAGGCGCTCTATCCCTATGGCAAGGAAAAATTCAACTACCGCGAAAAAGCGCATTACGTTACGTGCGACAACTACGTTACGCTTTCGGACGGTACGGGCGTCGTACACATTGCGCCCGCGTTCGGTGAGGACGACTATAAAGTCGGCAAACGTTATAACTTGCCCGTCGTACAGCTGATTACCGAAGAGGGGAAATTCCCCGAAGGGTGCGGCGAATTTACGGGCGTCGGCGCGCAAGCGGCTGACCCGGCTATCGTCAAAGAACTCAAATCCCGCGGGTTGCTGTTAAAGACGATGGAATTTATGCACAACTATCCCTTCTGTTGGCGTTGCGATACGCCGCTCATCTATTACGCGAGATCGAGCTGGTTTATCAAGGTAACGGCAATTAAGGACCGTTTGATTGAAACCAACCGTTCGGTGAACTGGATGCCCGATACGATTAAGGAAGGGCGTATGGGTAACTTCCTTGAAAACGTAATCGATTGGGGCTTGTCGCGCGACCGTTATTGGGGTACGCCTCTGCCCGTTTGGGTATGTCCCGATTGCGGTGAAATCGAGGTTATCGGCTCGCGCGCGGAACTTGTGGAAAAATGCGGTGCGCCGAAGGATATCGAACTGCACAGACCGTACTTGGACGATTTGACGTGTACTTGCGGTAAATGCGGCGGTAAAATGCGCCGTACGCCCGAAGTTATCGACTGTTGGTTCGACTCCGGCTCTATGCCGTTCGCGCAGTACCATTACCCGTTTGAAAACAAGGAATTGTTCCATCAGACTTTCCCCGCGGATTTCATTTCCGAGGCAGTCGATCAAACGCGCGGGTGGTTCTATACCTTGCTTGTAATTTCCACGTTGCTTTTCGACAAAGCACCGTTTAGAAATTGTATCGTGCTCGGGCACGTCAACGACAAAAACGGTATCAAAATGTCCAAACACAAAGGCAACGTCGTGGATCCTTGGTCGGTGCTCGATAAACAGGGCGCAGATGCCGTTCGTTGGTATTTCTATACCTCGTCCGCGCCTTGGCTCCCGTCCCGTTTCTATCCCGAGGCAGTCAGCGAGGCGCAGAGAAAATATATGGGCACGCTTTGGAATACCTACGCGTTCTTCTGTTTGTATGCGGATATCGACGGTTATAATCCCGCCGAATACGATTTAAAGAAATGTAAGCTCTCGCTTATGGACAAATGGATTTTGTCTAAGCTGAATACCCTCATCGACACGGTGGATAAACAGCTTGCGGTATATAATATTACGGACAGCGCGCGCGCGTTGCAAGATTTTGCGGATATTCTGTCTAATTGGTACGTTCGCCGTGGCAGAGACAGATATTGGGGTAGCGAAATGACGGACGACAAAGCGGCGGCGTATACCACCCTTTGGTACGTTTTGACAACGTTTGCAAAATTGACCGCGCCTTATACGCCGTTTATTGCAGAGCAAATGTATCTCAATCTCGTGCCTGCGTTCTTCAAAGATGCGCCCGAATCGGTACACCTTTGCGATTTCCCCGCGTATGATAAAGATATGGTGGACGAGGAGCTCGAAAAGGGTATGGATACCGTTCTCGATATCGTAAACCTCGGCAGAGCCGCTCGTAATACGGGCAACGTGAAAAACCGTCAGCCTCTGTCCGAAATGTTCGTTGTTACCGCTCGCGCGGGCGAGCTTTCCGAGGGCTTGAAAGCGATTGCTTTGGACGAGTTGAATATTAAGGAATACAAATCGGCGGCGGACGCAAACGAATTTATTTCGTACAAACTCAAACCGCAACTCAAAACCATTGGTCCTAAATACGGCAAAAAGCTCGGTATGATTAAGGCGTTCTTGGAAGGTAGCAACAGCGCGACGGCGAAGAAAATTGTCGACGCAGTTGCTGGCGGTGGCGAGTACGTTTTGGAAAGCGACAGCGAAGTCGTTTTAAAGGAAGAGGACTTGCAGATTTTCACCGAAAGCAAAGCGGGCTTTATTTCCGCCAGCGATAAGGGCGTTACGGTTGCGCTCAATACGGCGCTCACCGAAGAACTTATCGTCGAGGGTATCGAACGCGAAATCGTTTCCAAAGTACAATCGATGCGCAAAGAGGCGGATTATCAAATCACCGACCGCATTTCCATATATTATATAGCGGAAGGAAAAGTAAAGGACGTTTTGGCGTCGGCTGCATTTAAAGAAGACGTTTTGGCGGTTTCTGTGGAAGAGGGTAGCGCGGAAAACGGCTTTACCAAGACGGTAGACGTCAACGGCGAGTCCGTGACTCTTACGATTTTGAAAGTTTCGTCGAAAAAATGATAAATTTTAACTTTTTTAATGTTTTTTGAAAAAAGTGATAAAAAATATTTGACTTTACTTTTTATTCGTGGTAGTATAGGAAAGCTGTCGCGAGGGCAAGCAGAAAGAAAGAAAAAAAGGAAAACTTTTGAAAAAACTTTGAAAAAAGTGAAAAAAGTTGAAAAAAATGCTTGACAAGGCGAAATAGTTTGTGGTATTATATACAAGCTGTCGCCGAAAGAGCGGACGGCACCGGGCTGTAGCCTGGTAGAAGAAGATTAAAAATGGAATAAGAAAGAAATGAGATTTTATTTGACAAACAAGCAAATGAAAGGTAATTTCCGTTAATTTCAAAGAAACTTGTAAAAGCAAGTGACCTTGAAAGCAAGTCAGCAAAGAGATAACAAAAATAGTTAGAGCCGTTATTATCTTGAAAGGGATAATGACTTTAAACAATTAAACTTAAGAGTTTGATTCTGGCTCAGGATGAACGCTGGCGGCATGCTTAACACATGCAAGTCGAACGAACTTAGTCTTTCGGGACTAAGTGAGTGGCGGACGGGTGAGTAACGCGTGAGCAATCTGCCCATATCAGGGGAATAACAGTTAGAAATGACTGCTAATACCGCATAAGACCACGGGGAGGCATCTCTCTGGGGTAAAAGATTATATCGGATATGGATGAGCTCGCGTCCAATTAGGTAGTTGGTGAGGTAACGGCCCACCAAGCCGACGATTGGTAGCCGACCTGAGAGGGTGATCGGCCACATTGGAACTGAGAAACGGTCCAGACTCC
>SVHT01000007.1 GCA_015055615.1 Clostridiales bacterium
TAAGGCGTCATACATTTTCCTCCTTTTAAGCTACCAATTCAACGTTCATTTCGTGTAAAATACTTTCATACTGCGTGCCGAATACTTCGTAAAAACGACCAAGTCCGCCTTTTCTATCAAAGGGGTTCAAATCTAAATCGCTCGGTTCAATACTGAGCGATACGGCAATATGGTCTTTTACCAAACGGAGCCATTCCATTTGCTCGTCCGTAAAGTGTACTGCACCTGCATTGCGACGAAGCGTCCATTGCATAAAGTTATAATTGACTCTATCCGCAAAGGGCGCAAGATTTTCCGTATAGCCCATTTCAAAACGAATAATGGAAATAAGGTCGGCAAGCTGTGCCGCCGTACCACGTTTGACCTTTTCGGGCTTTTTAATGGCATAACAATCCCATAAACGCTCTATCGTAATCCCTTTCGCTTTTAATTTTTCGTACAAGCCTTTTAACTGCGAGATTACCATAGGGCGGTCTTTGTATTTTTGGTCGTAGATAATGCGCAGGGAAATAATTTCGTCCCTGTTTTCGTCGATAAATTCACGGAAAGAAGAAATTACGCGGTCGGCGTTTTCTTCCTGCTGAGAATCAAAGCCTGCAAAAATCACTTCGTCCAAATTCACGTTGTCGATAATCTGTTCGTGACTGCGACGAACGTTTTCGATATAATCGCGCGTTTCGGGTTTTTGGAAGGGCGCGACGGCTTCGACAATCAAAGTCTTTTTCGTTTCCGCGATTTGCTCTTCCGTGGGCTCGGTTGTTGCGTGTTGAATTTGCGCGGTTTGTTGGATGATATCTTCGTCAAAGGCATTGAGCAGTTTTTCCGCTACTTGTCCTGCGCTTGCGCCTACCGTTTCCACAAATTCCTTTTTCTCTCCTGCCGTCATTTGGCTGTTCAAGCGGATAATACGGTTTGCAAGAGAGGTGAGCGTGTCTTCACTCTTATCGCCGAGCGCGACGTTCATCATCAATTCTTTCATGCTGACGGACGGTTTTCTTTCCAAAGTACGGGTGTCCGTTTTTCTTGATTTGGTTACGCCAACAGCGTCCACAATGACGAAATGGTCTTTGTTATCTGTAGCGGAAGGACTGACTTTTTGCAGATCGTCCTTGCTTAAAGTACGCGTTCCGCGACCTTTCATCTGCTCGAAGTAATTTTTACTGCGCACGTCGCGCATGAAAATCAAGCATTCGATAGGCTTTACATCCGTGCCCGTTGCAATCATATCGACGGTAACGGCAATACGGGGATAATAATCGTTGCGGAAAGAGCTTAAAACGCTTTCGGGATTATCTGCGGAATAGGTTATCTTTTTGCAGAACTCGTTGCCTTCGCCAAATTCTTCACGGACGATTTGGATAATGTCGTCTGCGTGGCTATCCGTTTTTGCGAAAATAAGCGTTTTGGGGACTTCTCTACGGCGAGGGAACAGTGTTGTAAATACGTTTTCCTTAAACGAGCGAATTACCGTGCGGATTTGGCTGGGATTGACGATGTTTCTATCGAGCTGAGTCGCTTCGTAATCGACGTCCTCGTCCATTTGTTTCCAACGCTTTTCACGGGAAAGACGGCTACGGACTTCTATCATTTGCTTCATTAAATGCGCGCCGTTTTTGCCGACTTGGGTTTCTATTAAGAAAATATCTTCGCCAACGTTTACGCCGTCAATAATAGCTTGTTCGCGAGGGTATTCGCTGACAACGTTCTCATTAAAGAACGCGAAAGTACGCTTGTCGGGCGTTGCCGTCAAGCCGATGATAAACGAGTCGAAATATTCAAGCACTTGATTCCATACGTTGTAAATGGAACGATGGCACTCGTCCACGATAATGCAATCGAAAAATTCGGGTGGATATTTTTCGTTATAAACGACTTCTTTCGGGAGTTTGCTGTCTGCCGTAACGTATTCGTTAAAGGACGTTTCTTCCACCGATTCGTCCATATCTTCACCCTTTAAGATAGAGTACATTCTTTGAATGGTGCTGATGCAAATTTGCACACCATCGGGGATATAGGAAGATTTCAGTCTATGTACCCCGTAAATTTGCGAAAATGAACGAGGGTCGTCCGTGGGGCGGTAGGCTAAAAACTCGCGTTCCGCCTGTTCGCCCAAACCCTTGGTGTCTACAAGGAAAAGAATACGGTTCATTTTGCCGTATTTCAAAAGGCGGTACGCTGCCGTAATCGCCGTGAACGTTTTGCCTGCGCCCGTTGCCATTTGAACAAGGGCTTTCGGGTGATTTTCCGCAAAGGATTTGTCAAGGTTTTCAATCGCCCGAATTTGACAAGCACGGAAACCCGTAGGATCGAATTCGGGGAAACGTTTCATATTGTTACGAACGGTGTCCGCTTTTTTTAAGAGTCTTGCCAACGTTTCAGGGCGATGGAAAGAAAATACGGTTCTCGAACGATATTTAATATCCTTATAATCGGTAAATCTCGTCAGCTTGTCCGTAGCTTCATACGCAAAACGGATTTTATAATCGCCTTTTATCCACTTAAAAGTACTGTTTGCATAACGCGCGGATTGACCTTCTACCGTTGTAATGTTTTCACCGAGTTCAGTTTTCTTCGCTTCGATAACACCAACGGGAATACCATCCACAAACAAGGCATAATCCACAGGACCTGTGCTGGTAGGAAATTCCCGAACGGCAACGCCCAAAGATGCGGAAAGATTGAGTGCTTTCAAGTCTTGAATCACCCATCCCGATTGTATTAACTTTTTATCAATGATTTCGCGTGCTTGTTGTTCAGGATTCATAATAATGCCTCTTTACGCCTTATTTATGGTTATAATACACCCAATTATAATTATTGAAATAATTATACTATTTTTTACAAATATTGTCAAGGGGAAATAAATATATATGCAGACAAATCATATTACAAGACGTCAAACCATCATTGAGATTACGTGTTGTGCGGAATAATATAAATATTTTCGGAACAATATTTTTAAGTAAAAGGAACAATATACTTTCTCCAATTTTTGCTTTTGGTTGTGGCTATGGTAGCATAGGATAACCCGAAAGTAAACGCAAAAAAATTCTTGCACTTTTTTCAATTGTTGCTTTATTCGAGCAACAATTTTTTTGTTCTTCGTTGACTTTCGGGAAGATTATAAAATCTAGTTTGCCGACCTTTTATCCTATGCTCCTTTGCCCCTGCCCAAAAGGCAAAAGATAAAATCGGAGGTAAACTCAATGCTTAAACCATCTAACCCCTATAACGTATTATCGGAAACCATCTCTACCGATAACGTACAAAAAATGGGTGAACTCATCACCCTCAAAACTCTGCGTAGCTATTACGCCTATACCCGTCAGCCCTTAGAAAGGCTCTATATCGGTCTTGTCAAAGATTTGAACCGTTGTAACGAACCTACGCACGTTTTTTCCGATGCGTACGATCTTGTGCAAGAAGCAACCTGTTTCCTTTGTCAGTTTATTGGCAAAAGCCTTAATGACGTTTATGCGATACACAGCGACAAAATCATCACCATTAAGAAAGCCGCATATACGTTGGTCAGCCGTCACATTGACAGAATCCGCAGAACCATCAACCGTTCTCGTGACATCAACGATTACACCGAAGAATTATCCGTAGAAATCGATACTTACCAAGAAAAGGATTATGCGAACGTAGATAACACGATTGCGCGTATGGGGTTAAGCCCTTGTGAACACGAAGTTTTAGATTGCTATATGGCAGGCATGAGGTCCACTGAAATTACGGAATTTTTAGGCGTGAACCGCGTAACCGTATGGCACAGAAGACAACGTGTACAAGTAAAATACAAAGCTTTATTTTTCTAAAATTTACAACCCATACGACAAAATCTGTCTTAGAAAAATTTTGTCGTTCAAAAATCATTGTGGATATGATATTATACATTCACTTTCAAGCAAATCCACTTTTACGGCTTGAAAGTCAGCAAGAAAATTAGGTAAAAGTAAACGCGTTTATGTTCTCTGACGAGGGAACTGACCAAAATTTTCAAAAAGGAGGACAATGACAACTGCTGAATTAAACTTAACTGCAACCTACGTAACCGCATTGGCGTCTGAGCCTAATGCAACCGAGAAAATCAAAATGCTTTTGCAATCCCTTTTCTCTTCCTATGGGAAAAGGGCTGATTTTCCTGCCCAAGAAACGGAAAAGACCAAAGCCGTTTCTTCTATTATTACATTTTCACAAAAGGAGATTTCTAAAATGGATAAAACGTTTAGAAAAGAATTTATCGCCAACGGCTTGGTGGCGCATGTTATCAAACGCAAACGCGGCAAAAATGCTATCGTTTACGAGATTCGTTATCGCAGAAACGGATTTGATATTAGCGCCACTTCTGCCAATCTTGACGAGGCAAAACGTCGTTTCTTAAAAATGACTGCGCCTGACGAATTGGAAAACCATCGCAAAAAGAATTACGCAGGCGCAAAAAATTCCTTCCGCTTTATTACAAACGAGTGGCTGGAGTTTAAGAAAGACAAGCTGAATCCACGCACGCATAAAAATTATGAAAGCTATTCTACGCGCTATTTGTATCCCGTGCTTGGGGATTTGATGATTTCGCAAATTAAAACGATTGACATCAATAGAATTATGTCGCAGGTAGAAGGGCGTGTATATGAAGACTTGCGAGTTATCCTGAATTCCGTGTTTAAGTATGCGCTAGCGAGCGGTATTATTACGCATAATCCTATGCTTTTAATCCCTTTCAAAAAAGCGGAAAGAAACAGCCGTCGTGCGTTAACCGAAGAGGAAGTCAAGAAGATGATAGAACGCTTGAATTTGCCTGAATACAGCGATTATAAACGCACGTTTTTGATTTTGTTATTCTTCGGGTTGCGACCTTGCGAATTAGAAGACGCTCGTTTTGAAGGCAATTTCTTGGTTGCGCGGAACGCAAAACGCAAAAACGGTAAAATCGAATATAAAAAGATACCCATTTGCCGTCAAGCGCGCGAAATGTTAGATCTGAATGCACCCGTAGTAGCATTACATAGAACGGATGTTTTAAACCGCATTTTTAAGCGTATTATGGACGATGAAGAAGTAACGCAATACTTTTTACGTCATACCTTTGCAACCGTTTGTCAACAATACGTTCGCCCTGACATTGTGGATATTTGGATGGGCGATAGCTCTGAAAGATTGGTAGGAAGAGTATACACACACTTCCCCGACAAGTTTATGATTGAGCAAATGCAAAACGTTGTATTTGACATCTAACGCGATAAAATAAAAAATTCCACTCTAACAGAAATAAATCTGTATAGGGTAGATTTTTTGTGGAAAAAGCGAAACCATGAACGCTATTCTTTTGAAGGACTTGGAAGAATAGATTTAAGTCCCCAATTTTGTTCCCAATGAAGGTCAAAAACGTAAATTTTTACAAAAATCGACTGCATAAACACGTCAAATATACAAAAAAATCGGGTATTTATGCATTTATTTTGCATAATTACCCGATTTTGGTGCGGTCGACAGGAATTGAACCTGCATGGAGTTACCCACAAGATCCTTAGTCTTGCGCGTCTGCCAGTTCCGCCACGACCGCATTAACGAACTATATTATATATCAACATCTTCCCTTTGTCAACTCATTTTATCCCTACTTTTGAAAAATTTTCAAAAAATTTCTTTTCCGCCTTTTTCCCCTCATAACCTTGTCTTTTGTCTTTTTTAATTGACTTTTATTTTTCACCATGGTATACTTGTTACAGCTTTAATTTTTACACTCGGCACAAAACAAACGCCGTTAAAGGGAAAACATGTCTGCAATCTCTATGGAAAAAAGAAAACAAAGCAACACGATAAATTATCTGCGCGCGATTGCTATTATTCTCGTAATGATAATGCACTCTATGACCTTCGGGCAGTCCCACTTTAACGTCGGGAAGGACAACCATGCGTACAATACCTTTCTCGCCGTGCTTGACTCCGTACACGTCCCCCTCTTCTTTATGATTTCGGGGTATCTTTGCCATCAGCAAAACGTCCCGAAATACTACAAGAAAAAATTCTTTCAACTACTAATTCCCTTCTTCGTGTTCACCACGCTGAAATTTATCCCCAACATCTTTATCGACCATCTCTACGATTTTAAGAGTATCGCCAAAGAGTTTGTAAACGCCTACGTCGGCGGGAATTATTATTGGTTTTCCTACTGTTTATTCGTTCTGTTCTTGATTGCTCCGCTTTTGTGGAAATTGAAAAACAAATTGGTTTTAGTCGGTATATTTTCGCTTCTTCTTGCGTTTAATATTGCCAACGGATTTTGGGGATTATTCGCAGACGGCGGTTTTCTCTATCTTGGTGACGTACTTAGAAACGGTCCCTTTCAAATCTACGCAGCGATTTCCTTTGGCACGTGGTTCCTCTTTGGCTATATCTTAAAACAGGTAAACGCCGAAAAACTTTTGGGTAAACAATGGATAAAACACGGCGCATTGGTTTTGAGCCTTGCAGTCGGAACGGTGGCAATTACCCTTTTTGCAAAGGGCATGCTCGAAAACGTCTTCCTTCGCAAGGTTATGATTTCCCTCCCGCTTTCCTACGTTTTGCTTTATCTCTTTTCCTTGGTGCGTTTCAAAATCGCCCCGCTCAACTACGTTTCAAAATATTCCTATCAGCTCTTCCTTTTGGACAGTCTTATCAAACTTGCGCTGTTGAATTTGGTTTCTATGCTTTTGCCACTCAATATCCCCATTATCGCCGTGCTCGCGTTGGCGAACGTTGCCATCAGCACGCTGATTAGCTATCTTGCGCATAAGATACCTTTCGTGAAAGTACTGTTCGGGCTTTCCTAAAATGGAAAAAATTAAATAATAAGCATAAATCTCCTTCGTTTACAAATACTAACGGTACAAAGCTGTAAAACAAGGAGATTTTTATATATGAAAGCAACTGGAATCGTTAGAAGAATCGACGAGCTCGGCAGAGTCGTTATCCCCAAGGAAATCCGCCGTACGCTCCGCATTAAAGAGGGCGATCCCCTCGAAATTTTTACCGACAGGGACGAGCTGATGCTTAAAAAATATTCCCCCATTGCGACGTTAGAGCGGTTTAGCAAAGCCACCGCGCGCTCCCTCAACGATTTGAGCGGAAAGCTTGCCGTGATTTGCGACACGGACGGTATTTTGCACGCCTTTGGCGACGGTAAAAAGGACTTGGACGGCAAGTCCCTTTCCGAAGATATGGACAGAATTTTACGCGAACGGCGTAGTTATATCGCCAACGCCTCGGAAGGCGGGGATATTTTGCCGATTACGAGCAACCGTGAAGAGGGTATCACCGCGCAAGTTATCGTGCCCATTGTGTCGGGCGGGGACTGCCTTGGCGCGGTTGCCGTTTTGTCCAAAGAAGACGGCGCAAAAATGGACGGCTCGGATATGAATTTGGCGCGTTTAACCGCCGACATTTTGGCAAATCAATTCGAGTAAAACCAATTTCGTCGCGATACGTCCCCCACCCTTTCAATAAAAAACGTCAAAAGAGCTCTGCGCGTGGCAGAGCTCTTTCCTTTCGTTATTATACCGTTTTATAAATTTTACGCTTTCTTTTTGTTTGCCTTGCTTTTCAGCCGTGCAATCAACAGCTTTATTCCCTTGACAAGCATATACAACACAAACGCCGATTCTAAGACGAGGGCAAACACAGGCACGCCGTCGCGCCACTCTCTTTCAAAGGGCATAATCGTGAAAAATATCGCTTGCACAAGATAAATTTCCAAGGATATTTTGCCTAAAAACTCGAAAATCGGCGAACGGGGATAGGAAAAGCCGATAAAGAACACGGTGACGAATACGCACGTTGCGATACATACGAACTGTTCGGGGAGCAAGAAAAAGCAGAGCAACAGCAATGCGGTTGCGCCTATACAGGTCATAAAGTAGCGCTTACGTACGCGCATAAATTGCAAAATTTCCTTTTCAAACAGCGCCACCCATACGCCCAAGGCAAAGCAGAAAATACTCCGTCCGTACAGCGTTTTTATCGGCGTAGCCAACGCCAAAACGTACAATACGGCGATGATTGCCGTGCAGATAACGGCAAACCAAAAACGTTGATTTTTGCATTTTTCGCCGACCTTTTCCCATACGTACGCCAAACCGCCGTAGCACGCGTACACCACTAAAATGCTGGTAATAAACCACGAAAATCCGTTCAAACGCTCGTATCCGAACAAGAAATCAAAGTTGAAAATACGTATTAAAACTTCGCCGACCGAACCGCACTCTTTCGTGAAAAACAGACAATAATAGAGCGTGTTCATCAAAACCTGATACACGTACAGCGCGGGGATTTTTTGCCGAAAAATCCGTTTGTAATACCCCTTTTTGCGGTTGGCTTTGGTCAGTCCGTAGGCAGAGAGCAGAAAGAAAATTCCGACCGCCATACCGCCCATATAGCCGTTGAATTGGATAGGGTCGGGTATTTCAAAGTATTGACCGAGGTGATGCAAAAGCACGAAAACCGCCGAAATCCCCTTTAAACAGAGCGTGTCGTTTTTCGTAAAAATCACCGTGTCTGCGTTGTTGGGCTTTATCCTTACGAAACACAGCAACAACAGCACTATAGCCGTATAAAATGCGTAGACCATACCGTCCCCTTTTTAAATACTTTTCCTTATTATAACACACGAACGGATAAAAAGCAACGCTATAAAAGCAAAAACGGCGCAGTTGCCGTATTTTCCGCGTGAAAAATTCTAAAAATACACAAAAGGGCGCACCACGGGGGTACGCCTTTTATGTTTTTTACTTATTAAAATTGTCTTTCAAAGAAACGATTTCGGATAAAACCAGCTTGCCGTTTTCGGTACACACTATTTATTTAACTCGTACGATAATTATATACATTTTATCGTCGCTTCCGTCAAGCTTTTTATATGTAGTGATACAATCGGAATAATGCAAGTCAACCGTGTAATTAAAATCGTCAAAACTTTTTACCATATTTCTATCAAACGATGATAATGCAGTATTTTTAAAATCTTCCGTCTTTTTCCCTTTTATAAGCGTTTCTATATCACTGCTTTTAAGCGTTTTTCCTTTATTAGCGTCCACTTTCAAAATATCAAACACGTGCTTATCGTAATAATCTTTCATTTCTTGGTCAAACACATAAATAAAATATTTTTCTTTGTTGGCTAACGTGGAAAGCCTATTCAAATCACGAAAAGCTTCGCCCATATTTGTCGTTTTAGCCGTATCACTATATGGAGATTTTTTATGATACTTGAATTCGATAACCACGTCTTCTTTCTCGCCTGTTTGTTTGCTTTGTCCGTTATAATGAAAATCGGCGCGCGCCCTACTATTTAATCTGCTTTGAAAATTCGCTTTGAGTTTTAACAAACGGTAAGGTTTTTCAATGACGGTATCTCCAATGCTAAGATTTTGCGTTTCAATAAACCACTGTCTAATCAAATCTTCCGTTACCAAATGCGCCATTGTATTAAAACGTTTTGCCAATTCTGCTTTAAGAACCGCATAATTAATAGTCATAAAATTTTCTCCTGTCCTTTTATAATTTGTACAAATAATAATCGTGATAGGTGTCTGTGAAATATGTTACATTACTTGAACTATTTGTCACATCTATTTGCGTTCCGCCTGTTTTCTTTTCCCAGTTTGAATACCACTCCGTATAATACCAAGTAGACGTATCTTTAAACGTAATGCTTGTCAAACTGCTGCAACCATAGAACGCATTATCACCAATACTCGTCACGCTATCGGAAATTACGATTTCCGCTAAGCTACTACATCCAGAGAACGCATCGCTACCCATCTTCGTCACACTGTTAGGAATTACGATTTCCGTTAAACTGCTACATTCAGAGAATGTACCACTATTAATACTCGTGACACTGTCGGGGATTACGATTTCCGTTAAACGGATACACTTTTTGAACGCATTATCACCAATACTCGTCACGCTATCGGGGATTACGATTTCCGTTAAACCCATGCAATCATAAAACGCAGAGATACCGATATTCGTCACGCTGTCGGGGATTACGATTTCCGTTAAACTACTGCAATGAGAGAACGCAGCGCTACCGATATTCGTCACGCTGTCAGGGATTACAATTTCCGTTAAACTTCTACAATAATAGAACGCCGATTCAGCAATACTTGTCATACTGTCGGAGATTTCCACGCTTATCAAGTTAATGCAATAAGCAAACGCATTAGAACCGATACTCGTGACACTGTCGGGGATTACGATTTCCGTTAAACCCATGCAAGTATAGAACGCAACGCTACCGATATTCGTCACGCTGTCGGGAATTGTAACACTCGTTAAGTCACAATTAGCGAACGCACTTTCACCGATACTCGTTACGGGTTTACCATTATACGTAGAAGGAATATACACTTCTGTTGCCGTCCCGGTATAATCCGTTACCGAATATTCGGTATCCTCATTTATCAATGTAAAAACTAACCCTTCCGTTATTGCTTCTTGTCCGCACCACTGACAAATACCGTTAACATAATTGCAATCTGCAGGTTCGCCATAATCAAACGTTTCTGTCCCACGTTCACCGCAATCGCAAGAATAGTAATATTTTGCACTTTCCGTACAAGTTGCCTCACTTTGCAAATAACTGCCACTTGCAACTTCTTGGTCGTACGTATGCCCACTTGCGGGGATTGTTTCTTGTTCGATAATAACTTCGCCGCACGCCGAGCAACGTTTCCCTTGCGTTAAACCCGTCTGCGTACACGTGGGCGATACCGCCTCGTCAATTACTTCCACGTAATTATGAATCAAGGTGCTTTCGATATATTTTTCGTTCGGAACCGTTAAAATATATCCGCCATTATTATCAACCGCAATATTTTCCAACAAATCTGCCCTTACGTGATACCCTTCTTTTATCGTGAATTTTACCTGCTCGCCCACTTTAAAAATCCCATAAGAAAACCCGTCTTCAAACACGGCGTTATCCATACGCACGTAGGTAAAATCATCCGTCGCAAGCTTGTCTAAATTATAATCAAAATAAATTTGCGTCATCGCGCCGTAGGAAAGCATGGAATTTAAAAGATTTTTCAAGTCCTCGTCCGTCGTCGCGGTTGCCTCCGTCTCCCCAAGTTTGTTATATGCGTATTCTAAAATGCTATACTTTTTCGGCGCACTGTAATAATACGTGCCGTTTCGTTCCACGTATGCACAAGTATAGACTACGTCCGTCATTTCACAAGCAGCTAAATTCTCGTAGACGAACGTTTGATACGTTACGTCGCCGTTTTGGATAGGGTCGGATTCTTCCAATATCGCCGCTTGCGTACCGTATACGTAGCTTTCCTGCGCCTCCTTCCAAAGCAACATACCTACGTCGTCCGTTGCTTCCGTATTCGACACGTCGACGGCGTATTTGATATGTATTGTGTTTTCCAAGGAAAGCGTTTGCCCGACAATTTCAATTTCAGGCGCACTCGTCGCCGCGCTCGTGGTTACAGGCGTTGTCGCCGTAAGCCCTACCCCGACACCTATACTCGCTAAAAAGCTTATCGCTATGATTTTGACTTTCTTTTTCATTTTCTTTCTCCTTTTAATTCCAATCCCATTCCAAATCGTTGTTCTCGTTCGAAGCTCGAACGATATCCGTCGTTTCTAACAACACCATACAAAACGTCGGCGTTTCATATGCCTTTTTTCCTGCCAAAATAAAAACCTCCTAAATAAAAAAAGTGCGCCAACCGAAGTCAACGCACCGAAAAACGCAAACTCCGATTGTCGCTACACAAACCTAATAGAATGGAATATCTCTATACTCTACTCGTTAGAATTTACGTTTTTGCCTAACCTAAAACGAATAAAGTATAGCCTAAAAAAAGGCATACTATCCCTTAAAGAAAATATTCCTATCCTATTTTATTCAGTTTGTGTAGCATAGTTAGTATATCATAAACTTCCGTTTTTTACAAGTATTTTTTTAATTTTTATAAAAAAGGTTGAAATCCGTCTTGGATTTCAACCTTTATCGCCTATTTTTTCGCTTTTACTTATTAAAATTGTCTTTCAAAGAAACGATTTCGGACAAAACCAGCTTGCCGTTTTCGGTACACTTCTTATAATACCCAACGCGCATAAGCTGGAAGGCTTTGTTCTCTTCGCTCTCCGCAAGGTAGGGCTCTGCCTTGCCGTAGAAAATCTTTTCGCTGTCCAAATTCATACGCTCGGTAAAATCTTGCCCCGCGTATTCGGCGTCCTTCAAAAGAGGCGCGTATTTGCGAATTTCCGCGTCTACGCCCGTCTTACCGTCTACCCATTGAATCGTGCCCTTGACCTTGATACCGCTGGTATCGTTGGAAGAACGGCTCTCGGGGATATACGAGCATTTCAACTCCGTCACGTTGCCGTCGCTATCGGTAATCACTTCGTCGCAATGGATGATGTAAGCGCCCTTCAAACGCACGTACCCGTCCGGTTTCAAACGCTGATATTTCGGGGGCGGAACGAGCGCAAAGTCCGCTCTGTCGATATACACTTCACTCGAAAACGCCACTTTGCGCGTGCCGAGTTCGGGCTTTAAGGGGTGGATTGCCGAGTCGAGCATTTCTTCCCCTTCGTAGTTGGTAATCGTCACTTTCAAGGGGTCCAAAACCGCCATAGCGCGTTCTGCATTTTCATTGAGGTTGTCGCGGATACACGCTTCGAGATAGGAAAGCTGACACTCGGAATTCGCTTTTACGATACCGATTTTCGTACAGAAATCAAGGAGGGCTTCGGGGGGCACACCGCGATTGCGCAAGCCTGCGACCGTGGGCATACGAGGGTCGTCCCAACCGTGCACGTGCCCTTCTTCCACCAGCTTTTTAAGATAGCGTTTGGACATTACGGTATTCGTCACCGCAAGACGCGCAAATTCGATTTGGCGGGGCTTTGGCGTAAAGCCAAGGTTGATACCCACCCAATCGTACAGCGGTCTGTGGTCTTCAAATTCGAGGGTACACAACGAGTGCGTTACGCCCTGCAAATAATCGCAAATCGGGTGCGCGTAATCGTACATAGGATAGATGCACCAATCATCCCCCGTGCGGTGATGAGTACAACGCAAAATGCGGTAAATAACGGGGTCGCGCATATTCATATTCGGCGACGCCATATCGATTTTCGCGCGTAAACATTTGCTACCGTCGGGGTATTTGCCCGCTTTCATTTCGCGGAAAAGTTGCAAGTTTTCTTCTACGGAACGGTTACGATAGGGGCTTTCCTTGCCCGCTTCGGTAAGCGTACCGCGCGTCGCGCTGATTTCTTCGGGGGACAAATCGCAAACGAAGGCTTTGCCGTCCATAATCAATTTTTCCGCGTATTCGTAAATAATCGGGAAGAAATCGGACGCGTACACTTCGTTCGCCCAGTTATAGCCCACCCACTCGATATCCTTGCGGATAGCGTCCACGAATTCCGTCTTTTCCTTGGACGGGTTGGTGTCGTCGAAAAAGAGATTGCATTTGCCCTCGTACTTTTTCGCCGTACCGAAATTGACGAGCATACTCTTGATATGCCCGATATGCAGATACCCGTTGGGTTCGGGCGGAAAGCGGGTTTGTACCGCGCTGATTTTTCCGTTCTCGATATCGTCGTTGATAATTTGTTCAATAAAGTTGGTTGCTTCAATCGGTTTCATAATTATACCTTATAAAATGATTTTGCTGTGATTTTTTGCGTTTTTAACCGTAGTAAACGCCGTAGCTGCAAGCGATACGCGAAGCCGCAAAGGAGCGTACATAGACGTACGTGACTGAGCGGCGACAAAATAGCGCGACGCAAATACGTCGTTTAGGAAAGTCCTACAATAGTGCCGTCGGAAAGAAGGTCAATCTTCTCCGCCGCGGGGTGCGCGCCAAGACCGGGCATCAACATAATTTTGCCAGCAATGGCTACGATAAAGCCTGCGCCGCCCTTCAAAACAATGTCGCGAACGGTTACTCTAAAGCCCGTGGGACGTCCCAAAAGCTCTGCGTTATCCGACAGCGAATATTGCGTTTTTGCAATGATTACGGGCAGATTGCCACAGCCCTTTTCCTCTATCGTCTTAATCTTCGCCAAAGCCTCTTCCGAGAAATCTACGCCGTCTGCGCCGTAAATCTTCTTGGCGATATTTTCGATTTTTTCGCATACGCCCTCGTCCAAAGCGTACGGATATTCCATTTTCGAGGGGATTTCGCAAGCCTTTACGACCTCTTCCGCGAGCTCCTTACCGCCCTCGCCACCTTTCAAGAACACGTCGGTAAATACCGCTACCGAACCCGCCTCTTGCACCGTTTTGATAACGAAATCAGTTTCCGCTTGCGTATCCGTGAAGAATCTATTCATCGCTACGACAACGGGTTTTTTGTATACGTTTTTGATATTTTCGATATGCTTTAACAGGTTGGGCATGCCCTTTGCAAGCGCGTCCAAATTTTCCTCGGCAAGGCTTGCTTTGTCCGCACCGCCGTGGAGTTTCAACGCCTTAACCGTCGCTACGATAACCACGCAATCGGGCTCGATCCCCGCCGCGCGACATTTGGTATCCAAGAATTTTTCCGCGCCCAAATCCGCGCCAAAACCTGCCTCGGTAACCGCGTAATCGGCAAGGCTCATCGCCGCGTACGTCGCCTGCACGCTGTTACAGCCGTGCGCAATATTCGCAAACGGACCGCCGTGGATAATCGCGGGGGTATGTTCAAGCGTCTGCACGAGGTTGGGTTTCATCGCCTCTTTCAAAAGCACCGCCATCGAGCCGACCGCGCCGGGGATATCCTTTGCGCGGACGTAATCGCCGTCCGTGTTCAAACCGACGATGATATTGCCAAGACGCTTTTTCAAATCGTCAATGTCCGTCGCAAGACACAGCACCGCCATAACCTCGCTCGCCGCCGTAATATCGAAATGGTCCTCTCTTTCCACACCGCGTCCCTTACCGCCGATTGTGACGTTGATAAGCTGGCGCTCGTTCATATCCATACAACGGTGGAAATAGAAATTATTGGTATCGATTTTCAGTTCGTTGCCACGGAAAATGTGGTTGTCCACCAACGCGCAGAGCAGGTTGTTCGCCGCCGTAATCGCGTGTAAATCGCCCGTGAAGTGCAAGTTGATGTCCGCCATAGGCACGACCTGCGCGTAACCGCCGCCCGCCGCGCCGCCTTTCACGCCGAACACGGGACCGAGGGAAGGCTCACGCAAGGCAAGACAAACTTTCTTCCCGATTTTTGCCATACCGTCCGCAAGCCCAATGGAAACGGTGGTTTTCCCCTCGCCCGAAGCGGTGGGGTTGATTGCCGTCACCAAAATGAGTTTCGCCTTTCTTTCCGCGCCCTTGGGCAGGGAAATTTTCGCTTTATATTTGCCGTAAAGCTCCAACTCGTTTTCCGTCAAATTGAGCTTTTTTGCCACTTCGCGTATGTCGATGAGTTGGGCAGATTCCGCAATTTCAATATCCGAAAGCATATCGTTCTCCTTCGTAAAAGGACGGCTTTTCCGTCCGTTCATAATTTCCGTTCTATCATTATAGCATATCTTTCAAAAAAATGGAATTGTTCGCTCGGGGTTTTTTCGATTTTTTTCGGTATTTTTTACAAAAATACCCCCGCGCGGTAGACAAACGCGCGAAAAACGTTTGACTTGACGGGCAGAACATTGTATAATGATACCATACTAAATTTTTTTGAAGAGGTTATACGGCTATGGCAGAAAAGAGAGCGGTAACGATGGAAAAACTCGTTTCCCTTTGCAAAAACAGAGGCTTTATCTTCCCCGGCAGCGAAATCTACGGCGGTCTTGCAAACACGTGGGACTACGGTCCTTTGGGCGTGGAACTTAAAAACAACGTCAAAAAGGCTTGGTGGAAGAAATTCGTGCAGGAAAACCCCTACAACACGGGTGTGGACTGCGCTATTTTGATGAACACGCGCACCTGGCAGGCGTCCGGGCATTTGGGCGGTTTCTCCGACCCTTTGATGGACTGCAAGAGCTGTAAAGCCCGTCACCGCGCCGACCACCTTGTGGAAAATTACGCCGAGAAAAAAGGTTTGAAAATTGAAGTTGCGGCAATGGATAACGACGCCCTCGAAGCCTTTATCAACGAACACAAAATCGTTTGTCCCGTTTGCGGAAACTCCGACTTTACGTCTATCCGTAAATTTAACTTGATGTTCAAGACCTTCCAAGGGGTTACCGAGGACAGCGCGAACACCGTTTACCTTCGTCCCGAAACGGCGCAAGGCATCTTCGTAAACTTTGAAAACGTACAACGTTCTACCCGTATGCGCGTGCCTTTCGGTATTGCGCAAATCGGTAAATCCTTCCGTAACGAAATCACGCCCGGTAACTTTACCTTCCGTACCCGTGAATTCGAACAGATGGAACTCGAATTCTTCTGCAAGCCCGGCACCGACCTCGAATGGTTTGCGTATTGGAAAGATTACTGCCGCGATTGGTTGCTTTCCTTGGGCATGAAATCGGAAAACCTGCACCTGCGCGACCACTCGCCCGAAGAGCTTTGTTTCTATTCCAAGGCGACGACGGACTTTGAGTACAACTTCGCGTTCGGTTGGGGCGAACTTTGGGGAGTTGCGGACAGAACGGATTACGATTTGAGCCAGCACGCAAAAGAATGTGGCAAGCCCATCACCTATCTCGACCCCGTGACCAACGAAAGATACGTGCCCTACGTTGTAGAGCCCTCCCTCGGCGCGGACCGTGTCGTACTCGCGTTCTTGACGGACGCGTACGACGAGGAAGTAGTGGACGCAGAAAAGAACGACGTTCGTACCGTCCTTAGATTGCACCCCTTCCTTGCTCCCTACAAGTGCGCGGTATTGCCTTTGCAAAAAAATCTGTCCGAAAAAGCAGACGAAATCTATGCGAAGATGATGAAGAAATTCCCCACGACCTACGACGTGACCGGTTCTATCGGGAAACGTTACCGCCGTCAGGACGAAATCGGTACGCCGTTCTGCGTAACCATCGACTTCCAGACCTTGGAAGACAACACGGTGACCGTTCGTGACCGCGACAGCATGGAACAAATTCGCGTCCCCGTGGAAGAGGCTATCCAATATATCGAAGAAAAAATTCAATTCTAACGATTGCGCCCCGATTTTCGGGCAAGAAAAAACGGCTGTCAAAAGGCGTTCCCTATAAGGGATTATATACATCAAAGAAAATTTAGAAAATAATCTTATGAAAAAAATAATCTGCTTTTTATCTTTGATTATAATGTGTTTTTGCTTATGCTCTTGTGACCCAGGAACATATACAATAAAACCTAACAGTTTAGAAGGTGTTAAAACCATCGAGTTAATTGATTATAAAAACCCAGACCAAAAGCATTTTGCGTCGTGGGTGCCAAATCATTTTGAAGATTTAAAACCTTTCGATACTGCAAAAGCCACGGTTATTGAAATATTGCAGGAAGAAAGGAAATCAGATTTTTTAGATGCCTTTATGCAGACGGATATTCTGAATAAGTATTACGCTTATGATTCACCAGTGGATATTTGTATAAGATTAAATTATGAAAATGGCAATTTTTTAATTATTTGGTCTAACTATAAGAAAAATTCTTTCGCTGGTTATATAGGTGAGTATTCGGCTGACGGAACGGTTTTGTCTTTCTGGGGATCTTTTAGTGGCTTATCATATTATCAAGGGCTAATAAATAATTTCTTTAGTTACAACATTTAATTTAAATCAATTAACAACCACAGATTATCTTCATTTTAATTGATTAGTAAAAAAAGCACACTACATTTCGCCTTTTGCGAAGTATAGTGTGCTATACTTTTGTTTTAGATATTAAATCTCTTGTAGGGACTCGGTAAAACAGCCGTTTTTTGTTTGCATTACGTTATTTGATTTCTTTCATAAGCTCCGCCGCCTCAAAGAGTTGCTTACGCCACTCTTCCGTTGTCATCGCCCAAGTCGTTTGGATAATGCCAAAGTATTGGCTTTCGGCAACGTTTTTTTTGCAAAAATTATGTAAAAGCGGTGCGTTTTCCGCAAAATATTCGTTGCTCGCGCCTGCGAGAATATCAAAGCCCGCGTCGCCTAAAATCTTGAAAGGCGCTACGCGGATTTTGTTTTCTTCCGACAGCTCTCCCTCGAAAACGTTGAAATAATACCAAGGGCATTGCAAGACGGATTTCGGGCATCTTTCCACAAACTCCTGCGGTTTATGCCGAGCATAGTCCGACCAAATGCACGCGCGTACGCCGTTTTTCTCCACGCAATCCACCAAATAGTACAAATCGCGCCACCACAAATCGTTTTGACGGATAACGACGTAATCGTACTGCGCTTGGTTTTCGTACACCTCTTCGTCCATGCCAAGATGCAAAATTTCGGGCTTAAAGAGCGCGCAAACCTCGTCAATCAAATCTCGGCACACGCGGTAATAGGTTTCCGTCGAAACCATTTTGGAATACTCTTTCATCCAAGTATCGTGGCAAGTCGAAAAATTGAGTTTGGGGATAATTTTTATCCCCTTTGCGCGCAAGTTTTTGATAACGTCCAAAGTTTCTTGACGGGTGAGCGAGCCGTCAATGGCAAGCTCGGGGTGTGATTCGTAAACGATACCGTCCGCCAAATCGAGTACCACCGTATTGATACCGCAGTTCGGCAAAAAATCAATCAGCTCGTCGAACAAACGGCGGTCGAAACGCATACTTTCCGAGGCGGCGCTCTTCCACACCTTGCCTGGTTCGTTCGGATCGTTCCCGCGGTCGTTTCCGACCTCAAACCAAAGGTTCGTTCCGATATGGATAAGCATTCCTTTCATAAACTCGTTTTTCATACCCGTACCCCTCTTAGAAGTGTCCGTTGGTCAATTCTATCCCGTGCGCGCGTTTGTCGGGCACGGTGCGAGGCGCGTCTTTGGAAACGTATTCGTCGGGGAAGTGAATCATCACGTTTTCCTCTTCCAATCTCGCCTGCAATTTTCTAATATCCACGTCGGCGACTCCGCAACCCTCGTCGATTGCCAAACACGCCGCGTTCGCCGCCGCCTGCGCCGTCAAAATGGCGGGCGGAATCACGCGGATAACGTCCCACCCGTACCCCTCGGCAGACGCGCAACGCCCCGCCGTCAACATATTCGGGTAATCCTTTCTCGTCAGCGCGCGCAAAGGCACTTCGTACAAGAAATCACGGTATTCAAAATCGTTAATCGCGCAGACGGAATCGTCAAAATGCTTGTACACGTCGTCCGCCGTAAAGGTATAATCCCCTTGCAAACAACAGCTCGTTCTAAACTGTGGCATCAACGGCACCATAGCGACGTCGCGGGAAAGGCGGTCGTCCTTTTGCAGTTTTTTCAGCATTTCGATTTGGTTTTTAATCACGTAATCGCTTACTTCTTCGCAAGTAAGCCCCGACCAAAGCGGTACGCCCTCGGGTTGATTCGTCCCCCAAAGGGTGGCGGCGTAACCCGAAACGTTTGAATACGCCTCCTGCACGTTCTTCTTTTCCAACGCGCGTTTACAGCCGTCCAAGGTAATCTGCTTGCCGATATAGGTTGCAAAGTTTTGCCCCTTCACGCAAGGCACGCCCGCGCGACGCATTACGTCGAGTTCCCCCGTCGTGTCAATCAGCATTTTGCACGAATAATATTCCAATCCCGATTTAGAGGCAGTCACCACGCCACGGCACACGTTGCCCTCCATAATCGGCTCTACCGCCGTACAGTCAAAGAGCAAATCCACCCCCGACGCAACCACCTCTTCCGTCATTTGCGTCGCAAAAATATAGGGCGAAAACCGCGTCAGATACCGCACGTCCGTCGGGTTTTTCGGTTCGCCGTCTTTCCAAGGGCTGGGAATCGTGTCATATCCGTATTTCACGCTGTCACGTACCCATTTTTCACATCTGCCGAAGATGATTTGCTTGCCCCGTCCGTTACACATCGGCACGAACAAATTGATAAGCCCGAGCGTTGCAAGACCGCCAAGCAAAACGGACTTTTCAATAAGTAGCGTGCTTTTTCCGCGTTCCACCGCGCTGAGCGCCGCGCTGACACCGCTGACGCCCCCACCGCAAACGATAACGTCATAGCTCTTTTTTACCTGCAAATCTTTGGAAAAATTGATTGTATTCACAATACAAACCCTCTTTTTTATTCGCTTATTTCTCTTTCGTTAAACTTGTTACAACAGACCTTCGATTAAGATTTTGATACCGATACCGAGCAGTACCGCGCCACCAAACACCCCCGCTTTGTCGGCGAGCTTGTTGCCGATGAGCTTGCCAAGGTATACCGCGCCAAGCGCCAAGAACAGCGTGATACCCGCAATCAGTCCCGACGCGCCCCACGCCCCTAATGCCAGACCGCCGTGGAGGTTTGCCATCTGCAAGGTTACCCCCACCGCCAAAGCGTCGATGGAAGTCGCCACCGCCTGCAAAATCAGTCCACCGACCGATAAATCGGAGCATTCTTTTTTTAGCTTATTTTCGCTTGAACACGGACATGCCCCCTGCGTTTGGGGTGTTTTCTCCGTTTTTTCCCTTTTGTCTTTGACAAGGGCGCGTATGCTTTCAAACAACATTTTGCCACCCAAAATTGCTAGCAACGCAAAGGACACCCACGCGGATATTTTTTCAAACGTTTCCACAAACGCGTCTGCAATAATGCCCGTTATATAATATCCCGCCAAAGGCATCAACCCTTGGAATAGTCCGAACAGCCCGCCGATAACAAGGGCGCGCCAAAAGGGCATTTTGGGGTTGGTCATGCCGTCCGTCATAGCGACCGCGCATGCGTCCATCGCCAAGGCTACGCCAAGTAGCGCTATTTCCCAAATTTCCATTTTTTCTTTCCTTATTTATATAGCATTATATGGCCTGTCGCCAAGCCATATTCAAGGTTTTATATGCAATTTCGTTCGCGCAAAATGGCGAGCACGTCCGCAAAAATTTCCTGCGGAGTTTTGTTTCCGTCTACGGCTACGATACGGTCGGGCTCTTGCTCGGCAAGTGCCTTATAGCCAGCGTATACGCGCTGATGAAATGCCATACCCGCCTGCTCCAATCTATCGTTTTCGTCTGCGCCGTGCTTACGCTGAAAAGCCGCCTCGGGGGTAAGGTCGATAAATATCGTCACGTCGGGACGGTATTTTTTAAGCGCCTGCCCATTGATTTGCGCAATAAAATCTACGCCCAAACCGCGCGCATACGCTTGATAGGCAAGCGACGAGTCCACGTAACGGTCGCAAACGACCAATTTCCCCTCCGCAAGGGCGGGCTCTACACGGTCGGCAAGGTGTTGCATACGCGCCGCCGCATACAAAAGCGCCTCGCAATCGTCCGTCATTTCCGCGTTTTTACCGTTGAGCAAAATTTCGCGAATCGCTTCTGAAATCTTACCGCCACCCGGCTCACGGGTGAAAATATGCGGTACGTTTTCCTTTGCCAAATACTCGCTGAGCAATTTTAACTGCGTACTTTTTCCGCAACCGTCACAACCCTCAAAGGTAATAAATTTTCCTCTTGCCATGCCTTTCCCCTTTATTCGTCCTTAAAAATTTCTATTTGTCCGTTGCGCAAGCCAAAGACGTTGCTCGCCCGTTGCAACAGCGTAATTTTTTCTTCCGTAATCACTTGCCCCGCCTTGATAAGCGGTGTACAAGGCGGAAACAATCCGCAAGTCCTTGCGCATATCCGCCCGCTTGTCGCGCCGATATCCAACCACTCCGTTGCCCTATTTTTTGGCAAAACCACGGGGGACGGGTCGTAATCAAGCGTTTTTTTGCACGTCAGCGGATACTTTTTAAAAAGGTTTTCTAATACGGCAATCAGCCGTTCAAAATCTTCCAAGTTCGTCATTGGGGACAGATAAAAGGTAACCGCGTTGCCGTCGCAAAATTCGGCGTACAGTCCTGCGTTTTTCGCATCCTCTTCCGCCTCGAACGCTCTTTCGCCGAAGATAGCGCAAAGTTTCGTCCAATCTCCCCCGCAATAGACGCGTCCGTTTCCGTTCGTATACGCCTTTACCCGTTTTTCCAATTCCGCGCTTCGCGGATATTTTACCGCATATTCCACGCTTGCCATAATCGGATACGACGGACTGGTCGTCCTAAAAATGTCAAGCGCCAAACGCAATTTTTCGCCAAGCTCTTCCGTCCGCGCGGAAACCACCGCCCCTTGGGTGAGCGCGGGTAGGCTCTTATGTACGCCGTCCACCCAAAGGTCGGCATACGCCCCCGCGTATAAGTCTTTATCAAAATGCAAATGCCCGCCGTGCGCGCCGTCGATTAGGAGCAATTTTCCCGTTTCATCGCAATACGCGCGCGCCTCGCTCAAATCCGCCACGTTTCCGTAATAATCGGGCGAGGTCAAAAACAACCCGTCTGCCTCCGCCAAAAGCTCGCCAAAAAGCGCTTTCATCGCAGACATGGTATGCCCTTTCGGGATTTCTTTCACTTTTTTTTGCGGATATACCAAAGGCTCTATGCCAAGCAATAGACACCCGTTAAAGACGCTCTTGTGCGAGTCCTTGCAAACGGCGATTTTACGTACGCCGACCGACCTTGCCGCATGCAACATACTCAATACGCCACAGGTACTCCCGTCCGTTAAAATAAAGCTCTTCGCCGCGCCTAAAATCTCGGCAATATCCTGCTCCGCCGCCGCAATGCAACCTGTCGGACAGGAAAGATTGTCCGAATAGGACAGCTCGGTAATATCCCAACCGCCCACCTTATGGCCAGGCGTGTGAAAGGATACGTGGGGTTGCGTTTGCCCGATTAACATCTTGGCAATTTTGCAATTTTTTAGAACGTTTTCGTCCTGCAATATTCTACGCATTGTTCGTTTCGTACTTCACCGACGAGTATTCGTCAATCATATACACGATATAACAAAGGCTTTCGTATTCAAAGGTATCGGCTACGCCCTTAAAATCAAACAGACAGACGTTCATATTTTCCGCGGTTTGCGCGTCAAGAGTCATTTCGCGCTTAAACCCAATTTCGCTGTCCGCGACAACGGGGTAATAGGCAACCGCCGCTTTAAGTTTATGCATTGCGGGCTTGGTCGCATCGTAAACGTCCTTTCTACCCCCTTTGTCCAGGCTTGGGCACAGATTGATGGCATACGTACCTCTAAACTCCTGCCCGTCCGCATAAAAATCTTCCACCACCGTTTCCGTTACGTCAACGATTTTTTCGGCTCTGTACCAATTAAACTTTATCAACGCTTCGCGGTATTTTTTGATACGCGCAATTTCGCCTTGTACGCCCAATTCACGCGCCGTAGCCTTTCTAAACCGCTTGTCCTTTTTCGTGCGGAAATTGAAATCCAATCTGATTTGTTGCTCGTCCGGTTCTTCCACCGTCTTATAATCGCCGTAGTATCTGTTCAAGAAAGTTTCCAAATTGGTCAAATAAACGTTGATATCAAACAAAGACCCACGGTTGTTGGAAACGAACTGATCCAAATAATTATCGCCTTTTTCGTATACGTAGGAAGTGCCGTTGCTCGTTTCGACAAAATTGTTCGTCGCGACAAGCTCGTGCTCGTCCGAAATAAAGATAACGTCCCCTTCTTCCACCGTCGTACGCGCCAACAGCAACTCAAACGCCATTGATTCGTTGGCAGCCAAATCCACCGTTGACGTTTCTATTACTTCATAGGAAAAGGTATTGTTGAAAAACGCGGAATTGTATTTTTTATTAAACTCTTCCGAAAACGCGACGTTCCCAACGTAATTCATAACAGTAAATTTCTGGGAGGGCGTAATCGCCGTGCCCGTCATCGTGAAGACGAGTAACCACACAACAATCAACCCCGCCGCCGCCAATACGATTTTAAACCAATCGTACGAGAGCATTCTACTCAACCGCAATTTGGTTATTTTTGCATCCATTTTCGCTCCTATCTATCCGCCGTCTAAGGGCGAATACTATCTTATCTTTTTACATTAACTCGCCGCCAAATGCGTCGCTGTTTTTTGACGTGCAATGAAATCTCTATAAATTACGCCGACTCGCCGCAAGGGCAAATCGGCGTTTTGTTACCTTATTTTTTCGGTTTCATCGTCGGGAAGAGGATAACGTCACGAATCGTGGAGCTGTCTGTGAGCAGCATCACGAAACGGTCGAGCCCCATACCCAAACCGCCTGTCGGGGGTAAACCGTATTCGAGCGCGTTGATGAAATCTTCGTCCACCTGCGCGTCGTTGTTCCCCTTGGCGCGTTTCGCCTCTACCTGTTTTACCATACGCTGTTTTTGGTCGATCGGGTCGTTCAATTCCGAGAACGCGTTGCCGTATTCGTGTCCGCAAATGAAATATTCAAAACGCTCGGTAAACGCAGGATTGGCAGGCTTGCGCTTTGCCAAAGGCGAGTTTTCTACGGGATAATCGTAGATAACCGTGGGCTGAATCAGCTTGTCCTCTACAAACGCATCGAAAAGCTCAATCAAAACCCAACCCTTGGTTGCGTTTTCGTGTTCAAGCTCTACGCCCAACGCTTTTGCCGCTGCGCGCGCGTCTTCGTCCGTCGCCCAGTCGTTGTAATCGACGCCTGCGTATTTTTTCACCGCTTCCGCCATCGTCAATCTCGTCCAATCGCCCATGTGGATTTCCGTCCCCTGATAGGTAATGTCGAGCGTCCCGCAAACTTTCAGCGTAACCGTCTTATACAAATCCTCAATCATATCCATCATATCGAAATAATCGCTGTACGCCTCGTACATCTCAATGGACGTGAATTCGGGGTTGTGGTAGGCGTCCATACCCTCGTTACGGAAGATACGGCCGACTTCATATACCTTGTCCATACCGCCGACAATCAAACGCTTTAAGAAAAGCTCCGTTTCGATGCGCATATACATATCGAGGTCAAGGGCGTTGTGGTGGGTTTTGAAAGGTCTTGCGTCCGCGCCGATTTCCAAAGGCAACAGCGTGGGCGTGTCCACTTCCAGATACCCGCGGTTGTCCAAGAACGCGCGGATTTCTTTCAAAATCTGCGAACGGACGCGGAAGGTATCGCGAACGTCCTTATTCATAATCAAATCCAAGTGACGCAAGCGGTATTTCATGTCCTTATCCTGCAAACCGTTGTACTTTTCAGGCAACGGCAACAAGGATTTTGTCAAGAGCGTGATTTCAGTCACGTGAACGGAAATTTCCCCCGTCTGCGTCTTAAACACGAAACCTTTAAAGCCGAAAATATCGCCGATGTCATAGTCCTTCTTATAGGACGTGTAGTTTTCTTCGCCGATGTCTTGACGGGTTACGTAAATCTGAATATTCCCGCTTCTGTCCGCAATGTGCGAGAAGGACGCTTTGCCCATAATACGGCGGGACATCATACGCCCTGCCATCGCAACCGTCTTGCCCTCGTATGCCTCGTAGTTCGCTTTTATCGTTGCGGAGTCTACGTCTACGGGATATTTTACTTGTTCGTAAGGGTTCTTTCCCTCGGAAACGAGCTTTGCGAGCTTTTCACGGCGAATTCTCGCCTGTTCGATAAGCTGTTCTTCTTCCGTCGCCTCCACGGGCGCTTTTACGTTCTTGTTTTCTTGCATTTGTAAAACCTCAAATTTAGAAAATTTCTTTAATCAAAAGCTTGTATTCGCCGTCGGGCGCCACTACCTTTACCGTTTCCCCAACCTTGTGTTTAAGCAAAGCCTTGCCCACGGGGGATTCGTTGGAAATTTTGTTTTCCATTGCATTGGATTCGGTCGAGCCCGTAATTTCGTACACCTCTTCCTCTTCCATTTCCTCGTCGTATACGCGCACCTTCGAGCCGATATGCACGTAAGACGTGTCCGTGTTTTCTTCCAAAATCACCGCGTTTTTGATTTTGTAATCCAAATCGACGATTTCGCCCTCGTTTGCCGCCTGTTCGTTACGCGCCGCGTCGTATTCTGCATTTTCCGACAAATCGCCGTGACTTCTCGCCTCAGAAATACGCTCCACAATCTCTTGGCGCTTTACCGTCTGCAAATACTTCAAACGTTCTACCGCTTCATCGTAACCTTTTTGCGTCATAATAAATTGCTGTTCAGCCATTACTCCTCCTCGCCCCGCCCGTTGTTTTAGGGGTTATTTTCAAAGGCTTTTTCACGAAATTTTACGCCGTAGAACCCTGCGCAAACCCCTAAAAAAGCACGAAAAAAACCGTCCTCTTGCGGAACGCTAAAAATACAACCGCGACTTTTTGTCCACCAAAAAGCCACGGCGTTTATCCTTTTCTGTTTCACATTATATCTTATTTTATTCCCTTTGTCAATGATTTTTGCCCGTTTTTAGAAGAATTTCATCTTCTCAACACCCTTTCGGGCGCTTTTTCTTCCTTTTTTGGGTTATTTTATCGAATCGACAAATTTTGCCATACGGTCGAACGCTTCGGAAAGGGCGTTCATGCTCGTCGCGTACGAAATGCGGGCGTTATATTCGCCGAATTTCCCAAACGCGCCCCCGGGCACAATCGCCACCTTTTCTTTGGCGAGCAATTCGTTTGCAAACGCCTCGCTGTTCATGCCCGTGCCCTTGACGGACGGAAATGCGTAAAACGCGCCGCGTGGCTCAAAGCATTGCAAGCCGATTTCTTGCAAGGAATACAGCACGAATTTACGGCGCTTGTCATACGAATCGCGCATCTCTTCCACCGTCGCGAAATCGTCCGAAAACCCGTCTTTAAGCGCCTCGATTGCCGCGTATTGAGACATGGTCGGCGCGCACATAATCGCGTATTGGTGAATTTTAAACATCGCCTCGTCGATTTGCGCGGGCGCGCAGACGAACCCCATACGCCAACCCGTCATAGCAAACGCTTTGGAAAAACCGCCGATATAAATCGTGCGCTCTTTCATGCCGGGGATATTGACGATAGAGGCGTGCTTACCCCCATAGGTCAGCTCTGCATAAATTTCGTCGGTGATAACGAGCAAGTCGTGCTTGATAAACACTTTGGCGATTTCTTCGAGTTGCTCTTTCGTCATAATCGCCCCCGTGGGGTTGTTGGGATAGGTCAAAATAATCGCTTTGGTGCGGGGCGTGATTGCCTTTTCCAAATTTTCCGCCGTCAAAACGAAGTTGTCCTCTTCGCGACATTCCACGTGCACGGGCACGCCGTCCGACATCGCAACGAGCGGTGAATACGACACGTATGCGGGGTCAGGTATCAAAACCTCCTCCCCCGTTTCAATACACGCGCGGAGCGCAAGGTCAATCGCCTCACTCCCCCCCACCGTCACAAGGATATGCTTGGGGTCGTATTCCAAAGCAAAGCGTTCCTGCAAATAACGGGAAATGAGTTCGAGAAGTTGAGGCAATCCACGGTTACCCGTGTACTGCGTATACCCTCTTTGCAGGGAAGTAATCGCCGCCGAACGTACCTTCCAAGGCGTCACGAAATCGGGCTCGCCCACGCCAAGGGAAATCGCGCCCTCCGTTTCTCGAACGATATCGAAAAATTTTCGGATACCGCTCGGCTGTATCAATTTTACTTTTTTATTGATAAATTCTCTCATAAGCTTACAAATGATTTTACTGTATTTCGCTCGGCTCTGCGCCCGAACAAATACGCCTAAGCGCACGTGGCAATGCGGTAAGGCTTGCCCGCGCTTGCCAATCGTTTACGCTTGGATCGACAAACGGTAGTCAGCGTCTTCCTTTTCGGTTAAAGTGCCTTCGATTTTGTATTTCTTCAAAATAAAATGCGTGGCGGTAGAGATTACGCCGTCAAAGGTAGAGATACGCTCGGAAACGAAACGGGATACCTGCTGCAAGGTCTTGTCTTCGATAAACACGGCAAGGTCGTACGCGCCGCTCATCAAATACACCGCTTTGACTTCGGGGAACGCCGCAATCTGTTTTGCAATACCGTCGAACCCCTCTTTCTTCTTAGGGGTAACCTTGACTTCGATAAGGGCCTCCACGAGGGCGTCCTCCGCCTTTTCGCTGTTCACAATCGCCGTGTATTTTACAAGCAAACCGCTCTTTTCCATATCCGCAACGGTCTGTTTCACCTTTTCCTCGTCCACGGACAGCATCGCCGCTATCTTTTTGTGCGAAATGCGCGCGTCTTCTGTCAAAATGTTCAAAATGTCCTTTTCCAAAGCCGTCATAATTCCTATGCTCCTTTGCCGTTTTTTTAAAATATGTTCTCTAAAAACAGATGATCGTAGCCCAAGCTTTCCACAAAATCCCGCCCGATAAATTTCACGTGATTAAACTTTGCAAAATTAAAAATGTGCGTTTTCGTAAGCACGGGGGTGGGGATATCCAGCTCGTGGCAAATCTCGATGAGGTAATCTAAAAAATGCGAATAGGTCAATTTTTCGGGATTTTCGTAAACGAACTGCTTTTTTATATGTCCGTCCGTCATCAGCTTTGCCCAAATACGCATAATTTCGCTCCTTTCCCCTAATATACGCAATATTATACACGCTTTTACAAAAAAAGTAAACCGTTTTCAGCGTTTTTTCAAATTTTGGCATATCGGCGAAAAGGGTTGGAATAAAGTATGATACAAAGTCGATAAAAAACGATACGCGCTCCTTGGCTTGCCTTGGCAAAAACGCCGTGAAAAGATTTTTTACAAAACCCGCCAAAAATAGGGTTTTTTGTTGAGATTTCGGCAAACGGGAGCAGGTAAAATGGAGTAAAAAGTACCGCTATGGCAAATCAATTTTTCCGCAAACGCTTTCCGTATGGCATTACCGTCGTCGCCCTTCTTTTGTGCGCGATTGTGAGCATAGTTTCCACGATTGCCTACGGCGCGCGGACGGCAAAAAAGACCGCCGTATACGTCGCCGCCAGCCGTTCGTTGCCCATTTATTCGGTGGAAACGGACGAAAAGAAGGTCGCCATCAGTTTCGATTGCGCTTGGGGCGTGGAATACACCGATACGTTGCTGGAAGTCATGGAAAAAAACGACGTGCGTTGCACCTTTTTCGCCGTGCAGTTTTGGGTGGAAAAATACCCCGAATACGTCGAAAAAATCGTCGCCGCGGGCCACGAAATCGGTACGCACAGCCGTACACATCCGTACATGAGCAAGCTTTCCGAGGCGGAAATTCGGGACGAATTGACCACTTCGTCCGCCGCAATCGAAAAGCTGACGGGGAAAAAAGTAACCCTTTTTCGCCCCCCGTATGGGGACTATAACAACCTTTTAATCGATACGTGTAAGACAATGGGGCTCTACCCGATACAATGGGACGTGGACTCGCTGGATTGGAAAAACCTCTCCGCCACAGAGCTTGCCATGCGCGTTATCAACGGCGCAAAAAACGGCTCGATTATCCTTTGCCATAACAACGGCTTACACACCGCGGAGGCCCTGCCGTTAATCTTTTCCACGCTGAAAAACCGCGGGTTTACTTTCGTGCCGATCGGGGAACTTATCTATCGCGAAAATTACGTGATTGACCACAACGGCAGACAACACGAAAACGCCTAAATTTTTGCGTTCGTTGCGATACGGTATAGGGCGTTTTATGAAAAAAGACAAAAAAATACGTTTGGAGGTTTCTAATGAACTACGTTACGGAAAAAAACAATAGAGTTTACGTTTCGGGCGAAATTGTGAGCGACGCAAAGTTCTCTCACGAGGTATACGGCGAGGGTTTTTACGAATTCTACGTACGGGTTATGCGGCTTTCCGGGCAGGCGGATATCCTGCCTGTGACGCTTAGTGAACGGCTTATCCAAGGGGGCATGCTTTGCAAGGGCAAAACGATTTTTGCGCTTGGGCAGTTCCGCAGCTATAACAAAATCGAAAACGGCAAATCCCGACTGATGCTCACCGTCTTCGTGCGGGAGCTGTTGGAAGAATTGCCCGACAAAAACCCAAACAGCATTTTGCTTAGCGGTTATATTTGTAAACCGCCCATTTATCGGACCACCCCTTTCAACCGCGAAATTGCGGACGTGCTGGTTGCCGTCAACCGCGCCTATAATAAGTCCGATTATATCCCGTGTATCGCTTGGGGACGGAACGCGCGGTTTGTCAAAAGTCTGACTGTGGGCGATAAAATCGCGATTTCGGGCAGAATACAGAGCCGCGAATACCAGAAAAAGCTATCTGAAACGGAAATGAAGACGATGACGGCGTACGAGGTATCCGTGTCGAAATTGGCGGCGTTTGATTCGGTAGACGATTTCGACATTGACAGCGAATTCGATTTGTATTCCCTGCAAAACAAACACGACAGCATTGCAACCACGGCGGAATATTGATACGCGCGTAATCTCGTTGCGTTTCTTCTTTGACAAGTATATTGCGTAAGCTTTGATAAAACGGGTGCAAGCCCGTTTTTTTAATGAAAAAATCTTCCCCACGGCGTTCTAAAACGCCCTTTGTCCGCATAGGATAAAACAGAGTAAAACGCAACGAAGGAGATTTTTGTATGAACGAAGAAATCGAATACGCCGAAATGTTAGAAATCCCCGTATCTACCGTCAACGTAGTACGCAAAAAACGCCGTCGCAAACACGTGGACGAGCAACAAAAAACACCCCCGTCCCCCCACTTCGAGCCTCTGTCCCCGCATACGGACGCCCTCTTACGGGATTCCGTCATCGCACAGGTCAACGAGAAGTTGGAAGAACCGATATCTTCCGTTGCAGATACGGAAAACATAACGACGGAAGAAGAATTGCTTGCAGAAGGTTTAAACAGCGAAGGCTATCTCTCGTTTGAACCGGAACCCGACCGCCTGCATACCGTTCGTCTGTACGCCTCCGGCGAAGTGCGAACGGAAGAAAATATCGAGCAAGACGATACGAAAGACGGCGATTATACGGCGGACGAATATCAAAACGCGGGCATACGGTACGCGATGAAGACAAAAAAACGCGCATCGCGCGGTTTGCGAATCGCCTTGAATACCGAGCTTGCATTGGCGTGCGCGCTGTGCGGGACCATCTTCTTCACCAACGTATTTATGCCAAACAGCGCCATCAACAGCTTTTTCCGCGCGATGCATACGCCAAAGCAAGAAACTGTCGTAAAGCATTATTCCGACTTCGAGCTGTCGCCGATTGTCAGCTTGCGTTCGGATGCGGAGCTCAACCTTTCGTCAACGGGCGTGCTCTCGTTCACAGACGATTGTTGCGTATATCCCGCCGCCAACGGCACGGTTAAGGAAATTGCGCATACAGACGACGGGCTTTACACCGTAAAAGTGGCGTATACCGACACCTTCACGGGGGTTTTCTACGGTTTGGACTCCGTCTATTATACCGTGGGCGACGAGGTGAAAGCCAACGTGCCCATCGGCTATACGGCAGGCAACTCTGAGGTACAGGTAACCATGTATTCGGGTGGCAATTTATTAAACTGTTTTGAGCTGACGGAGGAAAACTGCCTTGCGTGGATTAGCGACGTGGAAGAATAACCCGCAAAAGCTTGGCAAATATAAAAGACGCACGCGCAAGCCCTCACGCTTGCGCGTGTTTCGCCTGCACCCGCTTTTCGTCGCCGTGGGGGTATGGTACGCCTTCAAGGGGGAATTGTTCCTATTTTTTCTCTCCGCACTCGTTGCAATTCAACACGAATGCGCCCACGCCTTTGCCGCGGCAAAATTGGGGTATAAGCTCAACGCCATCATCTTAATGCCCTACGGCGCCGTTATTGACGGAGACCTTCGGGGAATATCGTTTAAAGACGAAATCCTCGTCGCCCTTTGCGGTCCGCTTTGCAACCTAATCACGGCGATTTTTTTCGTTGCCCTTTGGTGGATACACCCCGCTTTATACGCCTTTACAGACGTCGCTTGTTATTCCTCTCTTGCCATTGCTCTCATCAATCTTTTGCCGGCTTACCCCCTGGACGGGGGGCGAATTTGCAAGTGCGCGTTGGCTCGCCTTTTCAGTCGCACCGACCCGCAAACCCACCGAGCAGAACGCCGAGCGGAGAAAATCTGCCGTACGTTGAGCTTTCTCTTCGCGCTCTCTTTTTTGGCAATCTTCGTCCGACAATGTATTTTTGCGCAACCTAATTTTTCCCTACTTGCCTTTACCGTCTTCTTAACGCTCGGCGCGCTTGGCAACCGCGACAAGGCAGCAACGTACACCCGTATGGACCTTTCTTGCAAGGACGCGCTGGTACGGGGGGTCGAAATAAAGCGAGTCGCCGTCTCTGCCGCTTGCCCGACAAAGGACGCTCTGCGCTTTTTATCCCGTGGCAGTTATCTGATTTTGGAGGTCTACGACGAGCAAGAAAATCATCTGTTTGACCTACCGCAAAACGAGCTTTCCGCCTATTTTTTGTCCGCAGAAAATCCCTACACTCCGTTGTCCGAGCTAAGGAAAACGCTTGTTTCGCCCACAAAAACGCAAGAAAATTCCAGCTAAATGCGAGAAAAACGCCGAACAAAGCGCAAAACTTCTTGCCAAAGTGGCTATCGTGTGTTATACTAATGCTTGCGTGGTTTTTTGCGTAGCGGGAAACAATCCCTTCAAAAACACATAAACACACGAGCCCGACAATAACAAAACGCACGACAAAAAGGATAAGGCGATGAAAAAAGAAATCAAACGAGAATGGTTTTTGGACCGTTATTGCGGGCAACAATTCGCGGCTTTGGTAGAAGACGGCAAACTAGCGGAATTCGCTTGCGAAAAAGAACCGCGCACCTCTTGCGTGGGCAATATCTATAAGGGCAGAGTGACCAACGTGCTTTCGGGCATGAACGCCGCCTTTATCCATTGCGGTTTGGAAAAAAATTGCTATCTTTCCATGGACGAGAGCTATACCGACTGCACCAAATACGACGACGCAACCCCCGAAAAAGCGGACAGCCGTCCTTTGGATTTGCAAATCGGCGACGAAATCATCGTGCAAGTGACCAAACCTCCCCGCGGTAACAAAGGCGCAAAAGTCACCACGCGCCTTTCCTTCGTCGGTAAAACGATGATTTATTTGCCCAACACCGATTTCCTTGGCATTTCCCGTAAAATCACGGACGAAAGCACGCGCGAAACGTTGCTCAAAACGGCGGAAAATATGCGCGTAAGTCAGGACGAGGGCTTTATCGTCCGCACCCAAGCCCCTTTCGCTACGGCAAAACAGTTAAAAACCGAGGCGGAATTCTTGAAAAAGCTGTATTTAGAAACCTTGGAAACGGCAAAAACCGCGCCCGTCGGCTCGGTTTTGTACGAGGACGAAGACCTGCCCTTGCGCGTTCTGCGCGATTCGTACGGTGAGGACATTTCCGCCTTCCACGTCGGAGATAAGGAACTGTACGAGCGTCTGTTGCGCCTTGTCAAACTCCGTCGCGATATCCCCGCGCGAAAGTTGATTTTTTATCAGGGAAACCGCTCCATGCTGCGCGAATACGGTATCACGCCCCTGCTTTACGGTACGGCGAGCCCCATCGTCCCCTTGGACAACGGCGGGGATCTTGTCATTGAACACACGGAAGCGATGACCGTCATAGACGTGAACACGGGTAGCTACGTCGGGGAAAACAACCTGGAAGAAACGGTATTTTCCGTAAACTTAACCGCCGCAAAGGAAATCGCAAGACAGGTACGCTTGCGTAATATCGGCGGTATCGTCGTGGTCGATTTTATCGATATGGTGGACGAAGCGCATAAAGAGGCGGTAACGGTGACCTTGAAGACGGCGCTCTCTATCGACCGCGCAAAATGCAACGTTTTGCCCATGAGCGAGCTGTGTATCTCGCAATTCACGAGAAAACGCCTCGGTCGCGACACCCACTCTTACCTTGTCAAACCTTGCGAGCATTGTGAGGGCAAGGGCTATTTACACGACGATATTTTCGTTATTACCCGTCTGCGCGCGGACATTCTTGATTGCTTTGCGGAAGGGCATACCGCCGTCCTTATAGAGCTGAACGAAAAAATTATGGAGCTTATCCTCGACCAAGAAATGTTCGCAAAAGAAATGCAGGGCCGTTGGAAGGATAAAAAGATATATTTTGTTCCGCACAAAACGTATAAGGAAGATTATTTCACCGTACGAGGCGGAGACTCCGACAGTCTCAGCTTGCCCGCCAAAGCATTGCGTTTATTCTAATCGACCAAAAAAGGATTTTTATCCCGCCCTTGCCCCTTGCAAGGGCGGTTTTATTTGCAAAAGCCCCCTACACGTATCGCAACGAAAGGGGGGGTTACAAAAATCCAATACCGCACCGCTAATTTTTTGGAAGATTTTTTCAACAGCAGACAAGCTTTTATTTTTTATTTTCCGCTAAAAACGCTTTACAAGGCAAAAATAAAATGATATACTATGTGCGTATGGCTTTATTTATATTGTACGCGATAAGCGCGCGTACGCGTGAAAAGCCCTACCCAAAAGAAGAAAGTAAAAGTTTAGGTAAGGAGAATACAATGGACAAAAACGTTCAAAAGGAAGAAGGCATCAGCTTAATGGACGTCGTGCGTCTTCTTTTAAGCAAAATTAAGCTTTTGATTTTGCTTGTGCTCATCGGCGGTTTTATCGGCGGTGCTTTTTCGGTTTGGCAGACAAAGGACGTAAAGTATTACGGTTCGCAAATCCGTTTCTACGTCAACCCCGAAAACCCCACTATGTCGGCTGACGGCAGCGGTTTGAATACGAGCGGCAGCGAATACGGCGTATACGGCGCGTACGGCGAACATATCTTCGACAACATGATTAAACTTCTCAACGAAGATATCTTTGCAGAAGAAATGCTCTTGCGCAGCCAAGACACCTCTAAATTCGTTGATGATCCCAGCACCGCTGATATTGATGAAAGCAAGGAAAAAGAAATCTACAAGTACTTGCCCATGAAGGATGTTTGGACGAACAAAAACGAAACGGCGTTGGCAGAAAAGCTTAATGCCGCTATCGACGACGCTATTCCTTCCGCAAAGAACATTATCGAAACGGAAGCAGCTCTTGTAGACGCACAACAAAAATACATTTCTGCGTTTGCAGAACACAGCAAAAAAGCGGCGGCGCTGGAAAAAGCTTGGACGCAAGTTTTCGGCACTTCTTACAACGATACGAAGTACAACGACTTGAAGGATTCGGACAAGGAAACCGACGAATTTAAAAACATTGTAAAACCCGCTTACGACGAAGAACGTACTGCATATAGAGAAGTAACCAAAGCGTTCAGCGAATTGGATATTCAGAATATCAATTTGAGTACGGCAAAACGCAACTTGGAAGAAAAACGTCAGGCAGTTTCAACTCTTTGGGAAAAAACTGCAAAATACCAAAAAGACCTTAAACGTTTTTCCTCGGCTGTGCATTTCGCGTTCTTGCTCTCCAACGAAGACATTAAGGACGCGAACAAATTCGCACGTAGCTTTATCTATGCAAATATTTCTGTTTACGGAGACTCCAACCGTGATTTTGCAGAAAAGCTCTATGCGATTGTGATTGATGCTGTTCCCGATTTCGTTGAGGCAAAAATGGCAGTCCCCTCGGGCTATACGGGTACGGATTGTCAAAGATCCTCGCGTAACGACACCATCGCGCAGACAAACAGCGGTTACACGAAGAGCCAGGCGATTAAATCGGCAATCTTGATGGCGCTTGCCTTTGGCGTAGTTGCCTCCGTTGCTATCATTATCATCGACAGATCGGACAAACGTTTGCGCGATTACGATGTGATTACCAGAGATTTCCACGTGCCTATCCTCGGCGTTGTGCCTACCATTGAAATGAACGAAAACAACACGACGAAAAAAAGCAACGCACCTAAGCAGAACAAGGAGGAAAAATAATGGGACTCTTTTCTAAATTTACCGCAAAACTTTCTTCCCGTTCACACGCAAAGCGTTCCCGTCAGGCAACGCAAATGCACCACTCGCACCGTAGCGAATATCTTTTGAACGAAGATACCCCCTTCGACGTTACCGAAGCGTTCCGTAATTTGAAAGCGGCTCTGTCGGTATCCGTCCCCAAAAAGGACGGTGGCGTCGTTATCATGACCACGTCGGCATACCCCGAAGACGGTAAAACGACGGTTACGGCAAACCTTGCGTTGATGTTTGCGCTCTCTGATGCAAAAGTCGTTTTGGTCGACGCCGATATCCGTAAGGGCAGAGTTGCAAAATATTTCAAACGCAAATCCGCCCCCGGTCTTTCCGATTACCTTTCGGGGCAAAATACGTTGGACGAGGTCGTTCATCAATCGCACCTCAACGAAAACCTTTCGTATATCACTTGCGGCACCCACTCGCCCAAGCCTTACGAACTGCTCGAAAGTGACGAGATGAAAAATCTGCTTAAAGATCTCCGTTCCAAGTACGATTACGTAATTATCGATACGCCCCCCGTGCTTATCCTTTCCGACGCGCTTGCAATCGCGCCCGAAACGGACGGTGTCGTGCTCGTTTGCCGTCACTTGGTATCCTATATCAGCGATATCGAACGCGCGCTCAACACGCTGAAATTTGCAAAATCGAACGTCTTGGGTGTGGTTATCAACGACTACAAACAGCCCAAGCAAGGTAAGTTCTACGGCGGTTATAAAAAGTATTACTACTACAATTATAACTATTCCTACGGATCTACCGACCCTACGCATACGGACGACGACGTGGAAGAATCCACAAAAGACACGGCGAACGATACCGCGAAAGGTACTACGGACGCGAAATAACTTTGCGCCGACGTTTTTGGCGACATACAATCTAAAAAAGAAAGGGTGGAAAGGATTTCCGCCCTTTTTTGTCCTTTCACATCGTTTGAACTGCGCGTAATGCGGGTAATAATAAATATATGGAAAACTACACGGAAAAAGAAATGAATACAACCAACCTTTTGCCCATCGTGCCCCTGCGTGGTAAGGTGGCGTTTCCGCATACCAACGTCTCGTTTGAGGTGGGACGGGATATGACGCTAAAAGCCATTGACCGCGCCTCGGCAACCGACCGCTTGGTTTTGATTTTGACCCAACGCGAAACGGAAAAGGACAATATCACGGCAGAAGACGTGTACACCGTCGGCTGCGTGGCAAAAATCAAGCAAGTCGCCCAGCTCACGGGTGGCGTAATCCGCGTGCTCTGCGAAGGGTTATACCGCGCAAAAGCGCGTAGCGTAAACTTTGAAGAAAACAGCGGGTATCTCTACGCCGTTTGCGACCCCCTTCCCCCCGTCCACGGCGACGAGGTTTTGGAGGAGGCGTATCTTCGCACGGCGAAGGCTCTTCTTAAAGACGTGCTTGCCACCGACGGCAAAATCGCCAAGGAAACGGCGGGCAGATTGGAGCGTTGCCAAGACGCGGACGAATACGTGGATATCGCTCTCTCGACCATGCGCGTGCGCCTAGAAATCAAGCAAAAAATCTTAGAAGAAAGCAACGTTGTTGAACGGCTGAAACGCTTTGAGCAATGTCTAAACGACGAGTTGGAGATTTCCAAAATCGAGAAGAAAATCGCAACCGCCGTCCGTCAAAATATCGACAAAAACCAAAAGGAATATTTTCTGCGCGAACAAGTCAAGGCAATTCATACCGAGCTTGGCGACGACGATAAGGAAGAGGAAGAACTTCGTGAAAAAATCTTGGCGAAAAATCTGCCCAAGGATTTGGAAGAAAAATGCCTCAAAGAGTTGAGCCGTCTTGGCAAAATGCCCTCGTCCTCCGCAGAATATACCGTGATTACGGGGTATTTGGAGCAGGTTTTATCCCTGCCTTGGACGGAAGAAACACAGGATACCGAAAGTCTTGCCGATTGCGTTGCCGTTTTGGATAAGGACCATTACGGGCTCGAAAAAATCAAGGAACGTATCACCGAATACCTCGCCGTATTGAAACTGACGGGCAGTATGAAAGCGCCTATTTTGTGTTTTGTCGGCCCCCCGGGGGTAGGCAAAACGAGTATTGCGCAATCGATTGCGCGCGCGTTGAACAGAAAGTTCGTCCGCATGAGCCTTGGCGGCGTTAAGGACGAGGCGGAAATCCGCGGTCATCGCCGCACCTATATCGGCGCAATGCCCGGGCGTATTCTCTACGGCATGAAAAACGCGGGCTCTATCAACCCCGTTTTCCTGCTCGACGAAATTGATAAAATCACTTCGGATATGCACGGCGACCCTGCGAGCGCGCTGTTGGAAGTGCTCGATCCCGAGCAAAACGCGACCTTCCGCGACCGTTATTTGGAGGCGCCGTACGATTTGAGCAAGGTTTTGTTTATCACGACGGCAAACAGCCTTGACACGATTCCCGGTCCTCTCCGCGACCGTATGGAAATTATCGAGCTGTCGGGCTATACCATGGAAGAAAAGACGGAAATTGCCCGTCGCTATCTCGTGCCCAAACAGTTGGCTGCAAACGGTTTGACGGATAATAACGCGACGTTTACGCAAGAGGGTATCGTTGCGACGATTGAGGGATATACCCGCGAGGCGGGCGTACGTACTTTGGAGCGCACCGTCGGCACGCTCTGCCGTAAAATTGCGGTACAGTACGCAGGCGATAAAAATCTGCCCTTGGTGACGGTGGATAAAGAAAAGGCGGTCGAGCTTTTGGGCTCTCCCCGCTATAAAAAGGACGAAGAAAAACGCGCAGCGGAAATCGGCGCGGTAACGGGCTTGGCATGGACGGCGGTCGGGGGCACAACGCTCACGGTTGAGTGCACGGCTATGGCGGGCAAGGGCGATATCAAGCTGACGGGGAAACTCGGCGACGTGATGAAGGAATCGGCGCTCGCCGCTCTGTCCTTTATTCGCGCGCATGCGGAAAAATATGGAATTTCCGCGCAGAAGTTCGCCGAAACCGATTTGCATATCCACGTACCCGAGGGGGCTACGCCCAAGGACGGGCCCAGCGCAGGCATCACGATTGCCACGGCCATTTTGTCCGCGCTGACGGATAAAAAAGCAAGCGGAGAGATTGCTATGACGGGCGAAATCACGCTTCGTGGCAAGGTTTTGCCCATCGGCGGTTTAAAGGAAAAGGCGTTGGCTGCTCGGAGACTCGGCATTAAGACGGTGATTATTCCGCAAGGCAATGCAACCGAAATCGAGGAATTGCCCGACGTGTTAAAGCGGGACGTACACTTCGTGCCCGTATCCAGCGTCGACGAGGTTTTCGCTATGGTTTTAGAGGACGGAGCCTCGTATCAGCAGACCGCGGACAAGCCCAAAACAGCGAAAAAACCGCGCAAAACTAAGGTCGTTCCGCCCATGGACGAGCCCAACCGCGACGGCGTGCGCTGTTAAGGTTTTTTGTCAAAAGGAGCATACCATGTACGAAACGAAATACAAAAAAGAAGAAAAATTGCCCCCCTTGGTGATTAAAAACGCAACGTTTATTACTTCGGCGGCAAAGAAGGAGCAGTTTATCACTCCCGACAAACCGATGATTGCCGTTTGCGGAAAATCGAACGTGGGAAAAAGCTCCTTTATCAATATGCTCGCAAATCGTAAAAAGCTCGCCAAAACGAGTAGCGAACCGGGGCGCACCCGACTTGTCAACTATTTTGACTTCGGCGAGTTTATCCTTGCAGACCTACCCGGGTATGGATTTGCGCGCGTTTCCAAGGGCGAAAAGGAAAAATGGGCGAAGACGTTGGACGATTTTTTCCGCGATAAGGAAAAAATCTCGCACGTGTTTATGTTGGTGGATTCTCGCCACGACCCCACGGCGGACGACGTGCAGATGATTGAGTATCTCCATTACCACACCCTGCCCTTTACGGTAACGCTGACGAAATCGGACAAGCTTTCCCGTATGAAGCTTAACGAACATATCCGCGCGATTGCCGCCGACTTGTATCTTGCCCCCGCAAACTTGATTGCTACGAGCTCGGAAACGGGCTACGGAAAAAACGACGTTTTGAGCAAAATCAAATCGATTATCGACCTTGCCGCTCAACCCGCTTTCGTAGACGAAACGGAAGAGATCGACGGGGACGAGGGTGAAAAATAACGGAACCGTATAAGAAAAACACGGCCTAAACGACCGTGTTTTTTTGTTTTTCTTCATGTCCGTACCTTTAACCCCAAATTTCCCTGGCGATTATCAAAATCTCGTCAGGGGATTGCGCAGAAAAGAGCCTATCCTTATACGCCGCCGCACCCCTTTCGCCCTTGACGTAAAACGCCGCCATTTTACGCATAAACACCGTTGTAAAGCGTTCATCGCATACCGTCCTAGTCCATTTTAAATGTTTTTCGAACATTTCCAGCTTGTTTTCCTTTGGCGTTCCCGTCAAATCACAAAATAATTGCGGGTTGAACAATGCCGCGCGCGCCACCATAACGCCGTCCGCGCCCGTCTCGTTTATCAGCTTTTCTGCATCCTCGTTTGAAAAGACCCCGCCGTTGGCAATTACGGGGATGCGTACCGCACTTTTCGCCGCCGCAATTTCCGCAAAATTTACCTCGCCCGCATAGATTTTGTCCTTCGTTCTGCCGTGTACGGTAATCAAGCTCGCTCCCGCGCCTTCCATGCGCTTAGCAAACTCTGCCGTTATCAAGTGATCTTCGGTAATCCCAATTCGGAACTTGACTGTGATGATTTTACCGCTTTTCACACACTCTTTAACGATTTTTTCCGCCAAAAGCGGATTTTCCAAAAGCGCGCTCCCCTCGCCATTTTTGTAAATCTTCGGCACAGGGCAACCCATATTGATGTCCACAATCGGGAAAGACGCAAACACCTCGTGCTCGCACGCAGCGCGCATCGTGGACGGCTCGCTGCCGAAAATCTGCGCCGCGCAAAGCCCCTCGCCCCCGTCCGTATAAAGCAACTCCTTCGTGTTCTCGCTGCCGTATTTCAAGCCCTTTGCGCTCACCATCTCGGTAAAGCAAAGTCCCGCGCCATACCCCTTGCAGAGCCGACGGAAGGCATAGTTGGTATACCCGGCAAGCGGCGCCAAAAACACGTTGTTTTCAGTTGTAATATTTCCAACGGAAATTGGCTTTAATTGCATACCGTCCCCCCTCGTTTCACTATTTTTGCCGTCTTATTTTTTGCAAAGCTCGGCTTTTGCCGCGCGGTAATATTCGTCCCATTCTTCCGCGCTCAGGTCGGTTACTTTTCTACCGTCTTGCAGAGCTTTTGCCTCGGCAAGGGTAAAGCGCGCCGCGAAACGGTCGGTGCTTTCCTTTAACGCCTTTTCGCAATCGCACCCCGCTTTTCTGCCCACGTTGACAACCGCAAACAGTACGTCGCCAAGTTCCCGCTCGGCGGCAACCTTATCACCCGCGTTATACGCCGTGAAAAATTCTTGCAGTTCTTCGCTGATACGCTCCGCCGCGCTCTGCGCGTCGGCAAAATCCAATCCGCCCTTTGCCGCGCGTTTGCCTACCTTTTGCGCGCGCATCGCGGCGGGGAAACATTTCGGCACGTCGTTTACAGAGTCCGCAAAAGTCACCTGATGCTTTTCCGTCATTTTATTCTTTTCCCAAACGGACAACGCGCCCGCGTCGTTTTCCGCTTTGTCCTCGCCAAATACGTGCGTGTGTCGGGAAATCAGTTTTTGGCAAATGCCCGTCAATACGTCGGTCAAATCAAACGCGCCCGTTTCTTCCTTGATAACGGCGTGGAAGACCGCCTGCAACAAAATATCGCCCGTCTCTTCCAAAATCTTCTCGTCATCGTCCAAATCAATCGCGTCCACCAATTCATACGCCTCTTCCACGGCGGACATTTTAATACTGTCGCACGTTTGCACTCTGTCCCAAGGGCACCCCCCGGGGGCGCGTAACCGCACGATAATCTCTTTCAAATCGTCCATCGAAAAACGTTGTTTTTGCAATAAATCTATCCGTTCCAACGCCACCGCCGAGGTGTAATCATACCCCTTTTGACGGTCAAGTTCAAACAGCGAAATCGTCTTTGTTTTACCCCCGTGTATATACTTTGCCACACTTTCTTCGCCGTACAGACCGCCGAGCAACAGCTTGCAATCGCTCGCCAATCCCTCGTCGTCCAAATCGTACACGATAAGGGGCAAAGCAAGGTTTCCCTCTTTTACACGCTCCGCCAACTCATACGCCGAAACAGCGGTATACGAACAGTCCGCAAAGCCCGCCGCGCGCACCAACGCCGTCGTTTTCGACACACCGTCAATGATTTCAATTTTGCCACGCGTGCGCTTAATCAAAGCCTTGACAGAATTATCCTCCGTCGCCGCGCCGTCCACAAGATACACGCTGTCGTCGCCCTGCTCCGTCACGGCTTTGGCGAGGTTTTTGGCAAGGGTTGCAAAATTACGACTACTTTCGTACACGCTATCAAGACAAACGTGGGGCACACCCAATGCCAGCACCGTCTTGTAGGACTCGGTAAACGCCGTTCGCACGACGATTTTTCTATCTGCGGCAGCCGCCGCCAAAATTGCCTTTTCACCACGCCCCGAAAGGTCGCCCTGCGCTACGCCCAAACCGATAACCGTAATCATTGTACCTCACTCCTTGCGTTTTTCTTTGGATACGATTAAATTATACACCAAATTGAGCAAAAACGCAACCAAATAGCAAACGTTGGTTGCATGCGCCACTCCGAAAACGGAAATTTTCGGGTTTTGCAACCACCAAACGTACAGCCCCGTCTTGACCGTCACCCCTATCAACATGGACAGAGCCGCATATTGCGGTTTCCCTTGCGCCGTCAGACACGCCGAGAGCGTCTGCACACACGACAGCGTCAATGCGCTGACGGAAAACGCGCGGATCAACCCCACAAGCGTACGCAGTTCTTCCCCGGATAACGCGCGAAAGATGATTTTTGCCGCAGGCTCGGCGAATAGATATAACCCTATTGCGCTCGGCAATGCGACCGCTATTGTGACAAAGAGCGAATAGAGAATTCTTTTGCGGGGAGAATCGGTTTTTTTACCCCCCGTCCCCCTACCTTTTCTTGTTATAGCGGTTGCAACCGCAGGCACGCTCGCCGCCGCAATACCGTAACAAATCGACACGGGCAGATTGATTATCGTCACCGCCCCGCCTGAAAACAAGCCGAATAACGTCACGGCGTTTGCGCTGTACGCGCCCAAAAGGCGGGGAACAAGCACGCTGTCCAATAAAGCGGAAAGCGGCAATATTATGGAGCTAAACGTCACGGGAATACTGAGTTTTAATACCGTCTTCGCCGAGATCTTTTCTTCGATTTTTTGTGAAATGCGGGGGGACGTATCGCGACGAAATAAAAAAAGCATTAAAAATAACGCTGTGAGCTCGGACAAAGATACCGCCAATAATAGGAAGATGATTGCCCGTTGCACGTTTGCTCGGAAAAGATAGGCAAACAGTAACCCAAACCCTACTTTTACTGCTTGTTCGGTAATTTCGGACAACGCCGTAGGCGCCATATTGTTTTTGCCTTGGAAAAACCCGCGAAAAACGGAGATTGCGGACACGAGCAACACCGACGGTGCTAAGGTAAAATACCCCCCGAGTACCGCCCTACTGCCCTGCGCAGCGGACAAAAAGGGCGCTAATAGGCACATGAACGCCGTTCCGATAACGCCAATCAAAAGGAAGAGGCGCATGGCTGTTTTGAACACGGGTAGCCCCGTTTCCCCTTTTCCGACGCGTTCCGCGGTCAATTTTGCGATGGAAGAGGGAATGCCCGTTGCGGACACGGTCAACAGCATACAATAGACGGGGTACACCATTTGGTACAGCCCGAGCCCATAACCGCCGACAAGGTTGGTGAGTGGAATACGATACACCGCGCCGATAAGCTTTGCGATAAACCCGCCCGCGGCAATCCATGCGGCACCCTTTAAAAAACTTCTCTTCCCTTTGTTGTAGACTTTTTTTGATTTTGCAACGACCTTTTCCATGCGCACGCTCCTTGTTTTATAGCAGTTTGCGGAAAGGGTGGTATTTTTATCGACAAAAAGGGCGACAAAATCTGAAAAAGGATAGGAAAAAGAATAAAAAAGCGGTTGACATTTTTCGTAAAAGCGTATATAATATAGGAACAATGCAGGTGTCGCCTAGCGGTATGGCGGCAGCTTCCCAAGCTGTTCCCGGCGAGTTCGACTCTCGTCACCTGCTCCAAAAAGAGAAACGCACCCAAACGGTGCGTTTTTCTTTTTGGAAGATTAAGTGATTGCTGACGAGAGTCGAGGGTGGAGCCGCGAGTGGGAACGAGCGCTTTGCCTTACGGGCTTGAAAGTTCGTTTATTTGTCAGGCGCGGACACATACCTACAAAGGTTGACGTCAACGGATGAACAAGTCCTATGTGCAACTTATCGGGAAATCATACACCTTATCACTATGGATAACAACGAAATTCGCATAACGTTTAACCTGCAACGGCTACTTGACGGGTTTGAACCCGTACCTGCTACCGTGATAGAAGTGCGAAACTATATCGCCCACCCGAACAAACACGCCTGTCAAGCACTCGAATTTTGCGAGTTGAAAGTCCATATTTGACTATAAAATTGTACAAATTTATAAAAATTTCAAAAAATATTTAAAATTTTGTTTACAAACCCTATTAAATGTGGTATACTAAGTATTGCCCTATTAAATAGGGTAAATATCGAAAAGGAGGATAATAATGCTTGAAAGTATCATATAGTGTAGTAGCAGATATAACCATCATTGACAATGCTTTTGGGGCAGTATCCCCTTTTCGTTTAAAAACCGATGCGCGAAATCATAGATTGACCCAAGATATGTTAAATATGATTGCCTTGGATATAGCAGAAGAAATGAAAGGTGGTTTTGATCAAGCGACTTGCAAAGCAATGCATTGGACGCCTAATCACAAAGGGAATTATACTAAAATTCGAGCAATTAACACTGAGCAAAATTTTGGTAAATCAAAAGGATATAGATGTATAGTTCTTTGCGATATGGTCAAAAGAGAAGGATATCTATTACATATTTTTGAGCATGCCGATAAAGATAACCTTTCACCTAAAGAAAAAGCCGCATTAAATAAGTTGGTGGATGAATATATTAAAGAGTTATACCAATAAAAAATTTATAAGGAGAACAAATAATGATCAATTTTGATGTTTTAAAAAATGCACCGAGAATTAGTGTTTCTTATATCGTAGATGAAATCAATGCAGAGTATGTTAAAGAATTTCGCCGTAAGTATAAATTAACGCAAATCGCATTGGCTAACATCATGGGTGTCACTAAAAAGACTATTGAAAAATGGGAACAAGGTAAAAATAAAGTAAGTGGTAGTAGTTCGGTTTTATTCACCTTATTGTCTAATAATGACAATTTACTTTCTCAATTGAGAATGGTAAAAATAATTGCCGCAGATGGTACGGAAGAAGATTTTAAACTTATTGCACAAGATTATTATAGTATACCAACGCGTAATGTTGATTTAGATATAACTGTTGAATGTCCGAATGAAGGATATATTGCAGCGAAAGCAAGCAGTTATACAATATCTGGCAAAAGAGCAATAGTTGGATATGGCTATTAAGGAGAAGATTATGGCACAAAAAGAAATAAAAAGTCGATTAGAAATGCAAGACTTATATTTCCCTGAATATTCATTCAAATATAATAAGAAACAGGGAAAAATGAACTTAACAACAAGGTTTAATGTTAATTACGCAGAAAAGACAGATGACAAAAATCAAGTTCGAATAGAGTTAAATACTTTAATCGCAGACGATGAAAATTCGTTTGAATTGAAACTTACTGCATTGGCGTTTTTTAAATTAAACCCCGAAGGATTAACGGAAAAAGAGGCGATGGAAATTTTAAAGACAAATACGGTTGCGATTATGTTTCCGTTTGTACGTAGCCAAGTTTCATTGTTAACTACGCAACCTGGAATGACCCCTATTTTGCTTCAACCCATTAATGTGGAGGCGTTGGTTGAAAATATTTTCAACGAAGAATAAAAGCGGAAGCGAGTACGAAATAGAAGTGCTATAAGCGGTTGGGCAAAGTATAAAAAATAACACAAAAACGCCTATTTTTAGGCGTTTTTTGTTTTGAACCATCCTTGCCAGCATGACGGTACGTCCAACAACTCTCGCCCTCACTCCCCCGCGCCAAAAAACCTTCTCAACAAAAACCTATAAAACCCTTGAAAAAACAAGAAAAGTATGGTATACTTATTATATCATTTCACAATCAAAGGAGCAGTTATGCATAAATTTGTTATTCTTACCGATTCAAGTAGCGATTTCGACCTTGCTTTGCGCGAAAAATACGACGTGCATTATATCCCCAACCGCTTTAACTACGAGGGCAAGGAATACGAGGACGACACCGATTGGAAAACTCTGCCTTTAAACGAATTCTACGATTATCTGCGCACGGGCAAACGCATTACCACCTCGCAAATTTCCGCTGTGACTTGCGCGGAAACGTTCGAAAAATATTTGCAAGAAGGCTATGACATTTTGTCTCTGTCCTGCCCCGCCGTGCTGTCTAGCACCGTCAACGTCTGCTTTAACACGCGCGACAAATTGCAGGAAAAATACCCCGACCGCAAAATCATCTGTATCGACGCCAAAATTTCCAGCGGCGGTCTTGCCCTTCTGTGTATCCGCGCGTCACAGCTGCGCGCCGAGGGTAAAACGATTGACGAAGTCGCGGCTTGGGTAGAAGACAACAAGCGTTTTGTGCACCAAGAAGGGAGCGTAGAAAGCTTGACCTATTTAAAACGCGCGGGGCGTGTGTCCGCCGTCAGCGCGTTCTTCGGCGGTTTGTTACAAATCAAACCCATGATTATTGCGGACGTACACGGCTATAACGTAGCCATCGAAAAGGTGAAAGGCAGAAAGGCGTCTTTGCTCCGCACGCTGGAACGTATGACTGAAAATTTCCGTCCGGAAATCTGCCCCTACGTGTGTATTCACCACACCGTTTGCGAGGCGGACGCTCTGTTCTTAAAGGAAGAAATCTTAAAGCGTTTCCCGATTAAAGACGAGGACGTACAAATTGGCAACGTAAACGCCGTTATGGGCGCGTCCGTCGGCCCCGGTATGTTCGGCGTGTATTTCTTCGGCACGGAAGTCACCTTTGATTCCAAGGCAAAATAAGACAACCAAGGACCCCCTCCATGAAAAAAGAAAAAGACGTAAAGTGGAAACTGCCTAAAAAACGCCAACCGATTTGGCGCGTTTTCAAATTCATTTTTAACCCGATTTTCCGCGTGAAAAGAGTGGAATATTTAGGCGAGCAATTTCCCGAAAAATGTATTATCATCGCCAACCATAACAACAAAAAAGGCCCGATGGTTTACGAGTTCAGTTTACCCATCCGCCACGTGACGTGGGGCGCGTATCAAATGCTCGGCTCGTATAAAATGCGCTTTAAATACCTCCGCGACGTTTTGTATATCCAAAAAAATGGCGTTAAAAAGTGGAAAGCGACCTTGAAAGCGGGCTTTGAGTCTATCTTTTCTATCTACACCTATCGCGGCATGAAGGTTATCCCTTCCTACCCCGACGCGCGGTTCCGCAAGACCTTGCATTACAGTATGCAATGTTTAGACGAGGGCTTTGCCATTTCCCTCTTCCCCGAGGATTCTAACGCGGGATATTTTGACGAAATGCGCCATTTCTTCTCGGGTTTTGTGATGCTGTCGGAGCAGTACTACAAGAAGACGGGCGAGGATTTGCCCATCTTCCCTATCTACTACGGCAGAAAGAAAAAGAAAATCGTCGTCGGCAAGCCTTTGTACGTGCAAGATTTTGTAAAACAAGGCTTGAAACGGGACGAAATTGCAGAAAAATTCCGTTTGGAAGTCAACGCTCTCTATCAAGACCATTTCAAGGAATAACAACACAAGCCACCGACCAATACGTCGGTGACTTTTTTGTGTATAAGCAAACGGCTTGCCCTTTTGGACAAGCCGTTCTTGTTTTTATAAAATTCTATCAACGCTTGGTTCCAAGCTCTTTGCCAACGATTTTCAGAGCCTCTATTTGCGCTTCGTCGAATTTACCGTCGCGGTACACCCCTATTTCTATGGATACCACACCGCCCGCATTATGGACTTTCTTTACGTACTCCGCCAAGGCTTTTCCGTCCTTTTTCGCACCAAACGTCGCCCAACAACCGATTGCGCTCTCCCCCGAGCCGAGGGGCGCAAGGATATGCGCCTGCGCGTCGCCGTAAAACCGTTGTTCGGGAATCAAATTAAATTCGTTCTGCTCTCCGCAACGAAAATCTTCGTGAACGTACCCCTCAAACATTTCCCCTTCGCGCAAACCACCATTTAATGCCACCAATGCGTTGGGGTTTCCCTTTTTACACGCTTTATCGTACAGAGCCAACCACTCGTCGGTGTATTTAAACCTATCTTTATAGCACCCGTCTATCCACCAACCCTTGATTTTGTCGCCGTAGCGCACCGCATATTCTTCCAAAACGCTCGCCCATTTTTCCACGAACGGCTTGGTTACGCCAACGTCGCGCGGTTCGATAAACCCAAATTTTTCGCCCGCTTCGGGGTTTTTATACGGCCCGTCCCCCGTGAAATATAAAAACAAATCAATGTCGTATTTCGAGAGGGACTGGTATAAGTCTTCAATCAAATCTCTCGTACTGCACGCCTCTCCCGGTTTCGTTCCCGCAATTTTATCAAACGTGGCGTTAGGGGCAATCATATACTTCGTGCCCTGCATAACCGTGATAATATAATATCCCGCCCCCATTTCATGCAGATTTTTCGCCAACGTTTCCGTGTCAAATTCGCGCACAAGAGTATCCCAATCGGTGTGTTTGCCATAACTGTTGGGATATTTTGGATCGTTCTGAATTACGTATAAGAAATGGTTAAAAACACCCCATTTCCGACTGTAAAACCGATTTTGCGCAATTCTAATGTTTTCCGATTTCATACGCCCAAGCCCCCTTGTCCGTTCCATTTTATTATATCCCCTTTCCATTGTAAAGTCAATACTTTGAAAACAAAAAACGGCTCGCTTGTTACACCAAGCCGTTCTCTTTTTTAATTAACCTTGCAAATTAGTTGCGGGGATTTTTAATGTTCGCCTGCGCAGCAGCCAATCTTGCAATGGGCACACGGTAAGGCGAGCAGGAAACGTAGCTCAAACCGATTTCGTGGCAGAACTCGATGGACGAAGGATCGCCGCCGTGTTCGCCGCAGATGCCAAGGTGCATATTGGGACGAACCGCTTTACCGCCGTCAACCGCCATCTTCATGAGCTTACCAACGCCCGTCGTATCCAATCTTGCAAACGGGTCGGATTCGTAAATCTTGTTCGCATAGTATGCAGGCAAGAACTTACCAGCGTCGTCACGCGAGAAACCGAACGCCATCTGCGTCAAGTCGTTCGTACCGAAACAGAAGAATTCTGCTTCCTTTGCGATATCTTCCGCCGTCAAGCAAGCACGGGGAATTTCAATCATCGTACCAACTTCGTAGTTGAGCGCAACGCCGGACGCAGCGATAACTTCGTCAGCCGTCTTCACAACGATGTCTTTAACGAACTTCAATTCCTTCGTTTCGCCCGTCAAGGGAATCATAATTTCGGGGATAAGCTTCCAATCGGGGTGCTTTTTAACAACGCTGATTGCCGCCTTGATAACCGCCTTCGTCTGCATAACGGCGATTTCGGGATAGGTTACGGACAAACGGCAACCACGGTGACCCATCATGGGGTTGAATTCGTGCAAGCCAGAGATGATTTCTTTAATCTGCGCAACCGTCTTATTCTGCGCCTTTGCAAGCGCCGCGATATCTTCTTCGCTCGTGGGAACGAATTCGTGCAGAGGAGGATCGAGGAAACGGATGGTTACGGGGTAACCGCCAAGCGCCTCGAACAAGCCTTCGAAGTCAGCCTGTTGCATAGGTTCAATCTTCGCAAGAGCCGCTTCTCTTTCTTCAACGGTGTCGGAGCAAATCATTTCACGGAACGCGCCGATTCTGGAAGGATCGAAGAACATGTGCTCCGTACGGCAAAGGCCGATACCCTGCGCGCCGAAAGCAACTGCTTGTTTTGCATCTTCAGGGCTGTCTGCGTTCGTTCTGATGCCGAGCGCCTTGAACTTGTCAGCGAGCGCCATAATTCTGCCGAAGTAACCGGAGTTAGGATCTGCAGGAACGGTCTTAATCATCGTATCGTAGATCTTACCCGTGGAGCCGTCCAAGGAAAGCGCGTCGCCTTCGCGGAAGGTCTTGCCAGCGAGTTCGAAATATTTTTCTTCTTCGTGCATTTTGATGTCGCCGCAACCGGATACGCAGCACGTACCCATACCGCGAGCAACAACGGCTGCGTGCGAGGTCATACCGCCACGTACCGTCAAGATACCTTTTGCATATTTCATACCTTCGATATCTTCGGGGGACGTTTCCAAACGAACGAGGATAACGTTTTCGCCCTTCTTGCCTTCGATAACCGCGTCTTCTGCCGTGAACACGATTTTACCAGCCGCCGCGCCGGGGGACGCTGCCAAGCCTTTACCAACTACGTTGTTCTTGTCTGCGTCTTTGAGTGCTTTTGCGTCGAACTGAGGGTGCAACAACATGTCGAGGCTCTTCGCGTCGATCTGCATAACTGCTTCCTGTTCGGTAATCATGCCTTCGTCGATAAGGTCGCAAGCGATTTTGATAGCCGCCGCTGCCGTTCTCTTACCGTTACGGGTTTGAAGCATATAGAGTTTTCTGTCTTGAATCGTGAATTCCATATCCTGCATATCGCGGTAATGGTTTTCAAGGATATTGCAAACTTTAAGGAACTGTTCGTAAACTTCGGGGAATACTTCCTTCATCTGCGCGATAGGCATCGGGGTACGAACACCTGCAACAACGTCTTCGCCTTGCGCGTTGGTCAAGAATTCGCCCATAAGGCCCTTTTCGCCCGTAGCAGGGTCACGCGTGAACGCAACGCCCGTACCGGAGGTTTCGCCCATGTTACCGAACGCCATCATCTGTACGTTAACTGCGGTACCCCAGCTGTAAGGGATATCGTGGTCCATACGATAGATGTTCGCACGGGGGTTGTCCCAAGAACGGAATACTGCCTTAACCGCCTCGAAGAGCTGTTCTTTCGGGTCGGTGGGGAAGTCCTTACCAAGCTGAGCCTTGTATTCTGCCTTGAATTGGTTTGCGAGTTCTTTGAGGTCGTCCGCCGTCAATTCAACGTCCTGCGTAACGCCTTTCTTTTCTTTCATTTCGTCGATGAGCTTTTCGAAATACTTCTTGCCGACTTCCATAACGACGTCCGAGAACATCTGGATGAAACGGCGATAGCAGTCCCAAGCCCAACGGGGGTTACCCGATTTTGCAGCAATCGTTTCAACTACTTCTTCGTTCAAGCCGAGGTTGAGGATGGTGTCCATCATACCGGGCATGGACGCGCGTGCGCCCGAACGAACGGATACGAGCAAGGGGTTTTCCTTGTCGCCAAATTTCATACCGCAGATGTTTTCCATCTTTTCGATGTATTCCATGATTTCTGCTTGGATACCTTCGTTGATCTTTCTGCCGTCTTCGTAATACTGCGTACAAGCTTCGGTCGAAATCGTGAAACCCTGAGGAACGGGAAGACCGATGTTGGTCATTTCCGCAAGGTTCGCACCCTTACCGCCGAGGATGTCGCGCATCTTCGCGTTGCCTTCCGTGAAGAGATAGCAATACTTCTTTGCCATAATGTTTATTTCCTCCAAATTGATTTTTTCGTCTTTATAATGGTCTAAAACCGCAAAAAAGCCCTCGCCCGCATCGTTTTCCCGATTTTCGGGCGTAGAAAAAACAGCTATTTTGTTTTTAGCCATATTCCATTTTAATATAAAATGAAATAAATATCAAGCCTTTGACGCGCGCTTTTGGATATTTTTTTGTTTTTTGTGGTATTTTTTCGCTTTTCGATGATCTTTTGCCCAAAAATACAGCCCTGCGGTTTTTCGCCGCAGGGCTGTTAACTTTTTAAGAAAGTAGCTCTTTGATAAAATTATCTTCCGTCCCTTTACAAACGTCAATAATAACCTTTTTCTTCCGTTCGGCGTATTCCACCGCTTTTCGCGCCCCTCCGCCACAATATTTTATACCCGAAATTACAAAATCGACTTTATCCACAAGCATTTTATTCGTTTCCAAAATGCAAAAACGAGGCGGTACCTTGCGCTCCAATAAATATATGCTATCATCAAAATATTGCGGTTGACTTTGCTCTTTTTCTTTGGGAATATACGATAAAACTTTCGTCAATTTCACAAAAGGATACTGCTTGCGCAATTCCGACAATAAAGCGGTTGCCAACCAATCAAAATCCCCTCTTGCGCCTATATAAAATTGAAAAACTTGGTATCGCTCTATCAGCCTTTTAAGTACCTCAAAAAGTATGCGTTCTTCTTGACTGTATTCCCCCTTTCGATGCCCAAAAAATGCACAAGATTTCATTTTTTACCCCTTTTTTTCGCCAAATTGCCAACAAAAAAATAATATCATACGGAAAACGTATAGTCAAGCAATTTTATACGTATTCTGTATATAATTTGAGTATGAAAACTTTGCGATTTGCGGAAAATTTAAAAGCTGAATTGCGACACAATCGAATTTCGCAAGAAAAAGTGGCAAAACTGTTGGGGGTTACGCAAGCGACCGTCAGCCGTTGGACGTCGGGGGAATATCAACCCGATTTGGAAACTTTGTTTAAGCTTTGCGAAATCTTAGATACTTCCCCGAACGTATTACTCGGCTGGGAAGATTAAAAAACAATAAAAAATACAGCCCTGCGGTTTTTCGCCGCAGGGCTTTTGTCTTTGCATTTTTTACGAAACATTATTCGATTTCGGTCTCTTCGTTTTTCTTCAAAACCATACGCGCCGCAATCGCAATTCCCATATTAACAAAGGAGAACGCCATTGCTAAAATAGACAATACGTATTTGCAATAGAACAAAACGTCTGCACTTACGTACGTCGTTCCAATGATCAACTTCGCCTGATTCCAAATCAATATGCTGACAATAAACGCGCCAACCGACAAACCGAACGCCAATATCGAATAAAGAACGGGAGCTTTTCCTTTTCCCTCCGCGCAAGCGCCCACGTTTTTGAATATCGACAACAGCAACAATACAATCGCCGCAATAACCAAAAGCTCGCCAATGATCCCAAACACCGAGAGCATATTCATTTCAAATTTCAACTGCGGTTTGTCGCTATATAACATACTGAACATGCCCAGCAAGAACGCGCTCACGTTTGCAGGCGCGCCTTCGCCGGAGATATAGGATCTTTCTATTTTTAAAACGGCTTTTAATCCTGCGTTGCGGAGCATAAAGAACGTCACCGAGCCAACCGCAATACAGCTTGCCAAACAAATACAGCGCACGATGAACGACTTGTTTTTGAAACGTTTCAAATCTCTAAGCATTGTGCACACGACTGTCGCGCCAAGTAAAGCGGACGTCACGATAAGCCCCGAAAGCGTTGCGCCGTTCATCGCCAACCTTTCGCCCATAATTTCTCCGCCTTCCAAGGGGTACAGCGCCGCCACGCCAACCGCATAGAAAAATACCGTCCACAGCGCCACTTTGATTGGCGAGCGGGTTTGTTTGCCACAAAGAGATTTTATCGTACGTATTATCGTCAATACAAATAACGTCGTTACGCCCGCCAGCGTTATCGCCGCGATTACACACGAAAGAATCACCGCGAAATAAGAAACGCCTTTGATTGCCCCACTAAGATAAAGACCGTTGAAGCTATTTAAGACTTTCAAATCCTTGAACGCTTCCGAAAAATAGTAAAATATCGATTTTTCACCGCTAAACCCAATAAAGAACATGAACACAAACGCCGTCAGCGCCGCCGCCAAGCCCAAGGAAACGGATACGATTTTCATTACCTTTTTATAGATGCCGTTATGTACTTTCTTCTCTTTTTTGTCGGCTTTTTTTACTGTTGCTCCCATCCCACATTGAGGACAGAATTTTCCCTCGTGTTCCGTTCCACAGCTTGGACACGTCGTTTTTCCGTCTATCCGCGCCCCGCAAGCAATACAATATTTAAACTGTTCTTCGTTGAACTCCCCACAAGTCGGGCAAGCTTTCTTCCCGTCTAAACGATAGCCGCACTCAGGACAGTACACAGCATTTTCGGGAGAAACCGTTCCGCATTTTTTACACGCCATAATGATACTCCTTGTTGTTATTTTTTAAGCGTTACCGCCCGTATTTGCGACACACGATAAACGCTCTCTTCCATTATAACATACCCCCCCCCCCGACATTGTCAAGTGTTTTCGCGCGGTTGAGGGAAAAACTTCTCTTTTATATGGAAGTTTTTATATTAATATAAATTGAAAAACGCTTTCGTTCCAGAAAGGAGTTTTTCGTCCAGTTTCCAATTTCCGTTTTCGTAGAGCAGACCGAATTTGCACTCCTTTGCCGCCTCGTACAAGTCCTCGCCGTCATAGCCCACGATTTTGTCCGACATATCGTTTAAAATGCGCTTTGCCTCGGGTGTAAAACGAGAGGTCGTAATGAAAATCCCGCGACAATGTTGCTTTTTATCCCTTGTCTGCCGACACGCGCACGCGCCGATAAATTGCTGTAACAACGTTTCGCCGACTACCCACAGACGCTCGTCCCCCTTTTCAGGGTTCCAATTTTTCGCCTGTATGTAGATGGTTTCTCTAAAACCGAGTTTATCGGTCAGCTCGATTTCGCCGTCAATACCGCCGTCGTGTTCGCCACCGCTAATCTTCAACCCCTCCAAACGTCTGCCGTTTTTCATCGAATAACGCTCTAACAAATACACCGAATAATATTCAAAATAATCGCCACCGAGCGAACGGAGCTTTTTAAGGAAATTTTCGCGCAATTTTTCGTCGGCAGTCAGCGGTCTTTCCACCACTTTTTTTACCGTCTTTAAGACACGTATAGGGCGCTTTTCTTCCGTTTTGGGCGCGACCGTCTTGTTTTCTTGCCCCTTTTGAACGGGCTTTTGCACAGTCTTTTCTGCGGGTTTTTCCTGCTCCTTTTCTTGCGGTTTTTGCGGTTTTACGTCGCCGAACAAAAAGCTCATATCCATCACCGCGGTCTGTTCCGCAACTTCTGCCTTTTTCTTTATAACAGGCGGGTTTTGAATTGTGGGCCGTTCCGTTTTCTCTTCCTTTTTCTCTTCTTTCTTTTCTTCGGTTTTTACCTCTACGGACTCCACAATTTTTTCGGGTATTACCGCGATTTCTTCCGCTTTTGCCTTGGGTTTTCTACCGCGCTTTTTCGGCGCGGGTTTTTCCTCCGTTTTCTCTTCCTGTTTGGGAATCGGTTCGGGTGCAATCTCGGGCGTAATCGGCGCTACGGGCGCAATCGGTTGCAAGGGCGCGGCGGGCAAAGGCTCCGCCTTTTCTTCCTTTTTCGCGCGCGTTTTTCTCGTCCTTTTAGCGGGCGTTTCTTTTGGCGTTTCTACGGCGTTTTCTTCCGTCTTGACTTCTTCCTTTGCCTCGGCTTTATCGTCCGTTTTCGGGGCGTTTTTCGCCGTCTTTTTCGCGCTTGTACGCGCAACTTTCTTCGCGGGTTTTTCTTCCGTTTTTTCGGGTTCGGGGAGTACTGCGCGCGCTTTCAACGCGTACATGCCCCCCTCGTACATAACGTCGCTCTCTTTTTTCATGATATCGAGGACGGAGCCGATACGACCGTTGACGTCGTTGACGTTATCCCCGCCGAAACGCTCGGTATACAGCCTTGCCGCCTCGTCGATAAGTTCGTTGTGTCTAAGCGGTTTTACCGCCAAAATTTCCCGTATGACGCTCTTTGCCGCGTCCTTTTTTTCGGCGCGCGTTACCGCCACGGGCAATTCTTGTTTTTTCGTCGTTTCTTCTTTTTTTACTGTTTCTTTTTTTGTTGTTTTCGCCATGATTATTTTTTCCTTATTCTTCATACAGACGGATGAATTCGCTCAAATTGGCGTATTTTTCCTCCGTCTTTTCAGACAAAAACGCCTTTAAAAGGCGCAGAGCGCGTTTTCTGCCACCTGCAATCGCGTTTTCATCAAAGTCTAACCCGGCGCATTTGCGCAAGGTGTGATAGGTGCATACGCTCGCCCGTTCCCCCCGTTCGCAGCGGTCGTACGTCGTAAATTTTCCGTCCGAAAAATCGAACCAGAGCTTGTCGCCAAGGTCGCCGTCTTGCTCCTCTAAAAAACCAAGGTCCAAGGGATAGCCGCTTTCATGCAATGCAATCAGGATAAAAGAAATCAGCGTTTCCGCGCTGTCTTCCCCTGCAAGCGATAACCCCTTTAAGCACTCGATTAAGCCGATAAACAAGCCCTCGTATTCTTCGTTTTCCATTAAGATGGAGAAGCAGACTTCCGTCGCCGCGCAAGCCGCGTAAAAACGGTCGATATCGTAGCGGAGCGAGAAAAAGCTTTCGTGCAAATATGCCCCCGTTACCGTATATCTGCCCATTTTTTCCGCTAAGATATATTCCGCAAAACAAAAGGGTTGCGCCGAAAAGGCAAGCTTTGCTTTGGGCTTTTTAACCCCGCGGATTCCCGCGGTGATTTTGCCGAGCGTCGGGGAAAAAAGGGTGAGCAATTTGTCGTTGTCTTTGTAATCTATCGATTGCAAAACGATTGCGTCCGTTTTTATCTCCATAGCCGTCTTTTCCTTTGCGGAGAGGCTCCGCCACCGATTTTTACTGCTTTTTCTTGCGTGTAGATATTTTCGCCCGTATCGGTGTTTAGCCGTTCGTAGACCAAAGCTGTTGCTTGGAGCGCGTCTTATCTGCGCCGCATTAGGTCGTAGTAGAGCATATAATAACTGATACTGCCCGTCTTTTCAAAGAGTTCCCACGCCATTTTTGCCGCTTCGTTTTCGTCACGTTTGTCCCGCATACTTTCCTATTCCCCCATCACAGTTTGGGGAATAGAAAGAGGTTTTATGCAAACGCTCGGTCGCGTTAAAAAGCGCGTAGCAAGATAATCTTGCAGCTAATCTTACTATCTTTTCGACCGTGTGTATAGGTGCCCCACGTTTGTTTGGGCGCGTAATCGACCATAGCACGTGACCGAGTGGCAACGAAGAACCGCGACGTTTATACGTCGCTTTTAAGGTCTTCGTAGCCGTATTCGCGGAGCATATTCGGCCTATCCCGCCAATCCTCTTTTACCTTGACGTAGGTTGTCAAAAATACCTTTCCGCCTAAGAATTTTTCCATGTCTTGACGAGCGAACGAGGATACTTCCTTAATGGCTCTGCCTTGTTTGCCAATCAAAATCGCCTTGTGGTTGGCGCGCTCGCAAACGATGTCCAAATTGATTTCGTACACGCCGTTGTCGTTGCGCGTAAAGGTGTTGATGACAATGGCGATGCCGTGGGGAATTTCCTTGTCGAATTTCAGCAAAATCTTCTCGCGCATGATTTCCGCAATCATAAAGCGTTCACTCTTATCCGAAACGATATCCTGCTCGAAAACTTTGTCGCCCTCGGGCATTTTATCCGCAAGGAATTTTTTCAAATTCCGTACGTTCGTACCCTTACGCGCCGACACGGGGAATACGTCCACGTCCATTTCCGCGTCCGAAAATTTTGCCATGTCCAAGGGAATATTTTCCTTGGGCATAATGTCGATTTTGGTATACGCCACCGCCATGGGAATATTCAAGGCTTTGTATTTGCGAATCAACGCAAAATCCTCTTCCCCAATCCCGTCGTGACCGTCCAATACGTACAAGATAAAATCGACCGAACGCGCACTGGTCTCCGTCGTACGCATCATCATGTCCGTCAAGGCGTTGCGGGCTTTGTAAATCCCCGGCGTGTCCACAAACACGATTTGATACTCGTCTTCTGTGAGTACGCCCAAAATCCTATCCCTCGTCGTTTGGGGCTTGGGGGAAACGATAGAAACCTTTTCCCCGACCATTACGTTGATGAGGGTGCTTTTTCCAGCGTTTGCCTTGCCAATTACCGCTACGTATCCGCTTTTCATACTTTCAAAACTCCTTTCGTTCTCTGTTTCGTCTGCTTTTTGGGGGCTTTTACGTCACCGCGTAAATCAACGCGTAATACCGAGCTTGCCAAGGATATACTCTTCCTTTTCCCGCATTTCCTGCTTGTCCTCGTCCGTCATGTGGTCGTAACCCAAACAATGCATAACGCCGTGCACAATTAGGTAATGCAGTTCACGGTTATAGGAATGCCCGTACTCTTCCGCTTGCTCCCTTGCGCGCTCCTCGCAAATTGCAATCGAGCCGAGCAAAAGCTCGCCGTTTTCGTCCATTTCGTAGGGGTGCTCCGCGCCCTTAATCGCCTCGCCTTTCACGCCGTCGAGCGCGGGAAAACTGAGCACGTCCGTCACTTTGTCCGTATCCCGCAACTCACGGTTCAAACGGCGAATTTCTTCCCCGTCCACAAACAAAATTTCTACCGCAAGAGTTACGTCCGTCTGCACAAAACCCTGCAATGCGTCTTCGAGCGCCGCCGCGTTTTCCGCGCTAAACCCCTCGTCGCAAAGTATGCGAAAATCCAATTTTTTTTGTGTTTTGGGCATTAGTCCCGCTCTCCTTTCGCACCGCTTTCCGTACGCTTGTATTTGATGCTCGGATACTTGATACGGTGGTGGTATACCCCTGTCAACGTATTGACGAGCGCCTGACGGATTTTTGTCAAGTCCGCCATCGTGATGTCACATTCGGCGAATTGTTCAAGGTCCATACGCTCTTCGATGACCGCGCGGATAGCCCGCTCGGTATCTTCTGCGGATTTCGCCTTCGCCGCGCGGACCGCCGCCTCCGACGCGTCGGCAATCATGATAATCGCCGCGAGCTTCGTCTGCGGTTTAGGACCGAGATAGGAAAAGTCCTCGATGTTGATTTCGCCGTCCGACATCTTCATCGCCTTGGCATAGAAATATCGAATAGGCATCGTGCCGTGGTGTTGCAACGCAATATCCGCCAAAAATTCGGGCAAATGATTGGAACGGATTAAGGTGTAACCGTCCTTTGCATGCGAACGGATAAGGTCCGCCGAAAGCTCGGGCGTCAGCTCGTCGTGCAGGTTGTACTCCCCTTGGTTTTCGGTGAAATGCCCGGGCTCGTGCAGTTTGCCCACGTCGTGATAGAGCGCCGCCGCACGCGCAAAGTCAACGTTTTCGCCGATTGCCGCCGCGCTCGCTTCCGCAAGCTGTGCCACCATAACCGAGTGGTTATACGTACCGGGCGCATTTTCTTTGAGCATTTTCAAAACGCGCGCGTCCGAACTGGTAAGCTCGCGAATACGGAACACCGTCAGCGTATTGAACACACTCTCGAAAACCGGAAGTAGCGCAAGGAAGAATACCGTAGCGCTGACACCGCCAATCAAACCATAACCCATGCTTTGGAAAATACGGTCGAACACTTCCGCTGTAATCGGCTCCGACTGACCGAGAATCGGCGCAATTTCCAAAATGAGGATAATGACGTTAATGGGGACTACGATTAAAATACCGACGGCGACGATACGAATACGCGTTTTTACTTTGTTACAGAAGAAAATTGCGAACATACCCGCCGTGAAGGACATAATGAGTGAGGAATAATATTCGACCTGCAATACCCCGACCGAGCCCGTAAACGTGTCCGTTACAAAGACGAACAGCGAGCCGATAATGTTCATAAAGATTGCCGCTTTGCGGTTAATCAAAACGAAAATCATCAGGGGCACGAACGCCACGGGACGGGCGTAAATATTAATTTTGTCCCCCATTAGCCACGCGGCAAGGAAATACAAATCCAACACCAAAAATAAAATCCAAATCTTCGAGGCTTGCCTTAAAACATCTCGGTCCTCGAAGAAAAAGTATAAGTACATAATGACGGCAAGTAGCAACATGCAAATCAGCGCGTATATATAATACGCCCCGTTCGTCTGCATATACGCCGCGATGTACGACCACTTGTTGCGCAGCAACACCGCCGACGCCATACCCACTAAGATAATGAAATTCAGGAAAAATAGGCAGATACTCTTTGCCGAATCCTTTTTCGTCCAAGCCGAATTGAATTGTTTCGCTCCCATCTTTCGTTACTCTCCTTCCGCGCTCTTTACGCGGCGTTTTCCGCCCTTTTGCGACGGAGCCTGTTTTTCGGAATTCGCCTCTTTTTCAGCTTTTTCCGCATCCTTTTCGTAAGCGCGTATAATCCGCATGACAAGCGGATGCCTTACTACGTCTTTTGCCGTTAGACGGCACACCGCAATCCCTTCCACGCCGTCCAGTACCTTCGTCGCGTGCACAAGACCGCTCTCCTTGCCGTCTAAATCGATTTGGGTAACGTCGCCCGTCACCACTACCTTGCTCCCCTCGCCCATACGGGTTAGGAACATTTTCATCTGTTCTCTCGTCGTGTTTTGCGCTTCGTCCAAAATGATAAAGGCGTTGGACAGCGTTCTGCCTCGCATGTACGCGAGCGGAGCGACCTCTATCGCCCCTCTTTCCATCAGCTTTCCGTACGTTTCCAGCCCGAGCAGTTCCTGCAAAGCATCGTACAGCGGACGCAGATACGGATCGACTTTTTCGTGCAAATCCCCTGGCAAAAAACCAAGCTTTTCGCCCGCCTCCACCGCAGGGCGGGTAAGGATAATTTTCTCGACCTGACGGCTCTTAAACGCCGACACCGCCATACATACCGCCAAGTACGTCTTCCCCGTACCGGCAGGTCCTACGCCAAACACGACCGTGTCCTTTTTAATGGCGTCTACGTACGCTTTTTGCCCGACCGTTTTGCATTTGATTTGCTTTCCGCGCGCCGTGATTGCCACTACGCCACTCTCTAAGGTTGCCATTTCGCCCGCTCTGCCCTCTTTGGAAAGCTCGATACAGTACGCCATGCGCCCCTTATCGATTTCTTCGCCGTTTTCGGACATCTTAACCAGAGCGTTTAAAACCTGCCCGCCGATACGGACGGCTTGCGACTCCCCTTCCAGCCGAATTTTTACGCCGTCAACGTACGCTACGATGCCAAGCTCCCTTGCCAAAAAGTTGAGATTTTCGTCAAACGCGCCCAAAATGCGCGCAAGCTTGTCCACAGACCCGACGTCTACGTATTCCGTTGTCTTATCAAAAATCGACAATCTCGTTTCTCCTTTGCGCGGCGTTGCCTTGGAAAGCTCCGCCGCCCGTTATCCTTTTAAAAATTCATCGTCTGCACGACTTCGTAAGAAATTTTGACGGCAAAAGTTCCCTTTTCCGTTGTCGTGATTTCCCGATTTTTTAGCGTTACGTTTTCCGCTACGCCAATGGCAAGATACGCCGCCGCAAACGCTTCTTCCTCGCTCTTTACAGCCCACTCGCCCTCGTACGCGCACGCCATACGCACGCGCGCAATAACTTGAACGCGTACCTGCCCCCCGTCTTCCGTGGAAAACCAATCCCCGACGAGCGGCTCGCCCGCGTTTACGTAATCGCCTACATTTTTGAGCGGTGTGCCTCGCAACGCCGTCATCGACACAATCGTACCCGACTGCGCCGCGTGCAATTTCCCGCTTTGCGCGGTTTCTTTGGCAAAGGGCGCGACGCGGATTTCCACCACCAAACGCAGTCCCTTTTTCCTTACCGAACAAAACTCTACGCCGTCGATGGCGAGAAGTTTTGCGCACACCATATCTTCCTTGCCCCCTCGATAGGGCGCAAACGTGCGGATATTCGCTTCGTGCAACGCCGCGTACGTTTCCCTTGCATACACGTCCGTTCCCACAAAATCAACCCCGCAAACGAATCCGTCGAAAAACGCCGTCAAGCCGATAAACAGCAACCCGCCGAGCAACAGCCCCACCCGCTTTTTTGCGGTGGATAACCATTTGGCAAGCCCTTTTTTGGGAGCGCGTCGAGCCGTAAAGGACGCCTTTTTAGTAGTATTATAACACACGTTGGGATAAATTGCAAAAACTTTTTCTACGTCCTTTCTTTCGACGCTAACGAGCAACGTAGTTTTATCCGTTTTCTTTACGTCGAACACGGGTATCCCCGCGCGCCGTAACCGAAGCAATGCGCGTTCGGGCATCAGCCCTTCGATATACAGACGTTCTTTCACGGAAAATACGGGCATTTATTATTTACCCCCGTCCGCTGTGGGCGAAACAACGCGCACGCCCGTCACTCGACCGCCGATTTGCAAATCCCCGTCGTAGTACTTTTTTATGGCGAGGTTTACCCCCTCCACTTCAACCGCCTGTTTTGGAAAATATACCACGATTTTCTCGGCGGAAAAATCCCCCACCGATTTCACGCCTTCAAAATATCCGCCTCCACCCGGCACGACCACGCACCGCGCGCACGCGCTCTCGGTTGGATTCTTGAACACCTCGTCGTATATCCGCATCGCTCCACCCCCTTTTTTAGTATATGAACGGAGGGGTTGGGTTATGCTCGGTTACGATGAGCCAGCGCAGGCGTTATCCTAAAATGCTTTCCAATTCTTCGCGAACCTTTTTGGGGTTGTCCGTCTTGCAAACGATCGTCAATACGTCGCCGTCATGCAATACCGTATCCCCTTCGGGCAGAATTTTTTCTTCGCCGCGGACAAGCTCGGTTACGCGCACCCCCGACGGCCAAAGAATATCGCGCACTTCGCGTTTTTCCGCCAGAGCGCCGCGTTCCACCGTCAGCGTAAATACCTCGCGTACACGCTCGCGGATATTCGTTTCCTGTTCGTACTCTTCCAACAAAGTTTCGTAGATGCCACCCGTGCGGAACATTTCGCCGATTAAATAACCGATAAACACGGCAATGATAACGGGCAAAAGGTGGGCAAACCCGCCCGTGAATTCGCAAATCATGACAATCGAGGTAATCGGAGCTTTTACCACCGTGGTAAAGAACGCCGCCATACAAATCATCACCAACAAATCGCAATACGCTTTGTCCATGCCCAAGCGCAACCAAAAGGTATTGAGCAACGCACCCAGGCAAGCGCCAATCGCTATGATAGGGATAAAGATACCGCAAGGAATACCCGAACCGACGTTCACCGTCGTAATCAGCATTTTTAACAGCAGAATTATCAACAGCGTCCACACGAGGCTAAGCCCAAAAGCCGTCTTTGTCGTAGCGCTAATCGCGCCCCCCTTCGTGCCGATGCTTTCTATCAAGCCGTGTCCGCCTCCCATAACGCCCGCCGCCACCAAGGAAACGATACCGCCAAATAACACCGCCACGCCTATGCGAAGTCCGTGCGAGAGCTTCTGTCTGTTTTTAACGGAAATTTTTTTGAAGAGCTTTCGCATCAAAAACGAGAGCTTGTAAAACGCCACGCCCAAAAGCCCGCAGGCTATCCCTGCCAACACCACAAAACCGTAGGCTTTTATCGGGAGCTGATGGAAAATATAATTCCCAAAGGTCGTAGCTATCTCTTGTCCGCGCAACCAATAAATGCCGTGTTTTGTCAGCATACCCGTGATAACGGAGGTTGCCGAGCAGATAAACACCTCGGGCGTGAGCCGTTTGTACGCCTCTTCAAAAGCGAACGCCATACCCGTCAAAGGAGCGTTGGACGCCACCGCAAGCCCGACGCACGCACCGCCCGTGATTTGGTATTTGCGTATCATTTGATTACGGCGCAAACCCGACGAAACGCCGTCCCCCGTACACGCGCCGATTAAAACGCTGGGACCTTCCGCGCCAATGGACAAGCCCATAAAAATGCTAAGCAAACTGCACGCAAACATCAAGGTAAGATCCCGCCACCATTTCAAGGGGACGCTACCCCGCGTTGCGCCCTCCGTCTGCGGTATAGCGCAACCACGGATAATGGACGAAACGTTGACCGCTACGCCAATCAAAAACGCACCGCCAAGGAGCGCCAAAAACAGCAAGGGAATAAACGCGGGATTGCTACGCACGTATGCGTAAACGTTTTGCGCGATCAGTTCCCCTTCGTGCGCCAGAATATTGAAGAGGGTTACGATTGCCCCCGCAAAAATACCCGTGATACTGCCCACCAGCACTAATTGGATAAAATTGCGGTACAATTCCCCCGCCTTTCTCTTTTTTGTTTTACTTTCTTGTTTTGCCATAGTATTTCCAAGGTATCGTTTGCTCATACAGAGCTGTGATTTCGTTCGTTATTGAAACTGTCCGTTGTAGAGCGCCGCATATTCGCCGCCGAGCGCCAACAGTTCGTCGTGCGTGCCTTGTTCCACCACTCTGCCCGCTTTCATAACCAAAATACAATCGGAGTGGATAATCGTCGAAAGACGGTGCGCCACCACGAAGGAGGTGCGCCCTTCCGTCAGCTTTTTGAACCCGTCGCTGATTTTCAATTCCGTTCGCGTGTCAATGGACGAAGTCGCCTCGTCCAACAAGAGTATCGGCGGCTTTACAAGCATGATACGCGCGATACAAAGGAGCTGTTTTTGTCCCTCGGACAAACCGCCACCTTCCCCCAGCACCGTGTCGTACCCCTTTTCCATACGCTTGATAAAGCTGTGCGCGTGCGCCGCTTTCGCCGCCGCAATCATTTCTTCGTCGCTCGCGTTAGGGTTGCCAAGCTTTAAATTTTCGCGCACCGTTGCGCTCTTTAACCAAGTTTCCTGCAACACCATGCCATAGCTTTCGCGCAAGGACCGGCGGGTAACTTCGCGCACGTCCTCGCCGTCCACGCATACCTGCCCCCCGTCTACGTCGTAAAAACGCATCAGTAGATTGATGAGCGTGGTCTTGCCCGAGCCCGTTCTGCCGACAATGGCGATACGTTGCCCTTGCTTGACGTCCAAGCTAAGCCCTTCTATCAGTTTCCCCGATTTGTCGTAAGAAAAAGCTACGTTTTGCAAACGGACGTTGCCGAGCACGTTTTCGCCCGCGCCCAAAACCGCGCTGTCCGCATCGGAAATTTCTTCTTCCTCGTCCATGAGCTCGAAGATACGCGCCGCGCTCGTAAACGCGCTTTTAAGTTCCGCAATAACCCCCGTGATTTCGTTGAAGGGTTTTGTGTATTGGTTGGCGTACGACAAGAACTTTGTCAAACCGCCGACGGTAAAACCGCCCACCGCAAAGCCGCCGCCCATCACCGCAAACCCGCCGAGCATCGCCACCAAGGCGTATACGAGGTTGTTGATAAACCGTGTGGAAGGATTGGTAAGCGAGGAGTAGAAAATGGCGTTCATCGACGACTTTTCCAGCCTCGCGTTGATTTCGTTAAATTTCTCTTCGTTCTCGTCCTCGTGGGCAAACGCCTGCGTGGTTTTCAGCCCGCCAATCGCCTCTTCGACAAACGCCGTCTGTTCCCCGCGCGTTACCGTCTGCGCCACGAAAAACTTGTGCGTGTGCGAGGTAACGAATTTTGCCACCAACAAAGAGGCGGGCGAGGCGATTACCACCACCAAGCCGATTTTCCAATTTGTGAGGAGCATAAACGCCACCGTCCCCAAAATGGTCATAACGCCCGTGAAAAATTGGGTAAAGCCTATCAGCAAACCGTCCGAGAATTGGTCTGCGTCCGCTACGATACGGCTGACCGTGTCGCCGTGGGGGTGAGTGTCGATATATTGCAGAGGCAATTTCCCGATTTTGTCAAACGCGTCCTTGCGGATATCCCGTACTACGTTGCAGGAAATGCGGTTGTTACAAAGGCTGAGTAGCCATTGCGAAATTGCCGCCACCGCCGCCGCAATACCCACTTCGATAAAACAAATTTTTAAACCGTGCCAATCGACCGCGCCTTTTTTGACGATACAGTCCACGCCGTTGCCGAAGAACACGGGCACGCACAAAGTCGCCGCCACGGTCAGCACGGAAAAGAACAATACGCCCACCATGGAAAGGGGATATCTGCCTACGTACGAAAGTACGCGGCGCAAGGTACTCTGCTTTTTTACTTGGGGGGTTGTCACAGCCGTCATACCGCCGCACCCCCTTCCTCGTCTTTGTATTGCGAAAAATAAATTTCGCGATAGACTTCGCAAGTTTGCATTAACTCGTCGTGCGTGCCAATGCCCACAGCCTTGCCGTCGTCAAGGACGATAATTTTGTCCGCATCCCGCACCGACGAAGCGCGTTGCGCCACGATAAACGTCGTGGTTTTCAGCGTTTTTACGTCCTTGCGGAGCGCCGCGTCCGTCGCATAATCAAGCGCCGACGACGAGTCGTCTAAAATGAGAATTTCGGGGTTACGCACGAGCGCGCGCGCGATAGTAAGCCGTTGCTTTTGTCCGCCCGAGAAGTTCTTACCGCCCTGTTCCACGGGCGCGTCCAAACCGCCTTTCCCTAAAATCACGTCCTCCGCTTGCGCCAATTTCGCCGCCGACATCAGTTCTTCATCCGTTGCGTCCGCTCTGCCCCACAAGAGGTTTTCACGAATCGTACCTTTGAAAAGTTGCGCCTTTTGGGGCACGACGCCGATACGCTCGCGAAGGTAGAATTGCTTGTCTTTGTTTTGCACGTTAACGCCGTCAATGCGTACCTGTCCCTCGCTTACGTCGTAAAAATGTGGGATAAGATTGACGAGTGTGGTCTTGCCCGAACCCGTACCGCCGATGACGCCCACCGTTTCGCCGCGCGACACGCTGAACGTTACGTTTTCGAGCGCCGCATCGCCGCCCTCGGTATACCGCGCGGAAACGTTGTCGAAGACGATAAACGGCTCGTCCTTCGCCCTTTCGTTTTCCTCAGTTTCGACAATCTGCAAGGACGGTTGCATATTCAGCACCGCCTCGATACGGCTCCCCGACGCCGCCGCTTTCGCCACCGTGACGATAAGGTTAGCGAGCTTGATAAGCTCAATCAAAATTTGCCCCATCAAGTTATACAGAGCCACCACCGCGCCTTGGGAGAGCAAGCCCCCGTCCACGTGGATAGCTCCCGTCCAAAGGAGCCAAATGATACCCAAATTGAGTAGCGCGTAAGTAAGGGGATTGGTGATTGCGGCGATACCGCCGACAAATTTTCTGCCGTCGTTTAGCTTTTCGTTGCGGCGATTGAAAATTTCCCTTTCGCTGTCCTCTTTACAAAAGGCGCGCAAAACTCTTGCGCCCGAAAGGTTTTCGCGCGTAGACAACAGCACGTCGTCCAATTTGCTCTGCGTCTTTTTATACAAGGGCATGCAAAGTAGCATTACCGCGTACACGACGATTGCCAAAACGCCGATTACCACGGCGAAAATACCAAACGGCGTCCATCCGTACGCCAACGAACAGAGCATCGCCCCAAATACGATAAACGGAGAGCGCAAGAAAAGTCGCAAAAACAGATTGACGCCCGTCTGCAATTTATCCACGTCCCCCGTCATGCGGGTCAGCATGGTCGCTTCGCCCATTTTGTCGATATCTTTGTACGAAAGAGATTGTATTTTTTTGAACAAGTCGCGGCGAATCCCTGCGGACATGCCCGTTGCCGTCCGCGCGGAAAAATACTGCGCCGCCACCGCGAAGATAAACCCGAACAACCCAAAACCCGCCAAAATAGCGCACGCCCAAACGACGTAGGAACGGTCGCGCGTCGCTATGCCGTTGTCGATAATTGCCGCCACCACAAAAGGTACCAACAACTCAAACGTCGCCTCTAACAGCTTGAACAGCGGACCGAGCATCGCTTGCCATTTATACGGTTTTGCATAGGACAAAATTTTCTTCATACACTTTTATTATACCACGAAAAAAACGCAAACGCAAGGGAATTTACTTCCTTATATAATAAAAACGGCGCGGAAGTACCTTACTTCCGCGCTTTTTTTGCATTTTTTCTTATTTTTCGTCCGTGTTTTCGGCTGTGTTGTCCTCGCCCTCTTCGCCGATTTCTTCGGCAGGCTCTTCCGTTTTTGCTTCTTTCAGCAACGCCGCGTACAGCGCTTTGTATTTGCGCACAATCACCAAGCGTTTGCCCTCATCCGTGGACGAAAGTCTTTGGTTTTTCGCATGCATACGCAAGGCATTATACAGCTTGTTGAAGAACAAGAGCATAACGACAAAACTCAAAAGCGCAACGCCCGCAAATACGCACGCCTTTACGATAAAGCCCGTGCGCATACCTTGGGGAACGGTCACTCGGTCGGCAAAGCTCGACCACGCCAAAAAGAGCATTGCAATCATTACCGCAAGGAACGCCGCCACACCTACCCCGCTCCTTATCAAACGGGCACGGAGAACCGTACGGCGTTTTTGCTGTTTTCCTTCTACTTCTTCGGCGAGCGGTGTTTCCTCTTCCGCCAAGTCGTCGTGGCGTTTTTGGAAGACTTCGCGGTAATCACGGCGCAAAATATCCACCGCCTCATACCCCAAATCGTATTCCAAATTGTCTATCCCCGATTTTGCGTATTCTTGGGCAAGCACGTCGGGTTTTGTAAAATTTTCCGTCCTCGCGCGCCAATAGCCCGCCGACGCCACCGTTGCAAGCTCGTCCAAGCTCAACGCCTCTTCAAACGCCTTTTCCGCCTCGGTAAAGTTACCCTCGGCAAGCAGATTTTCCGCTCGTTCGCAAGCCGCCTCGTACGCCGCTTTGCGCTTTGCTAACGCCTCCGCTTTTTTCTGGCGCAGAGCAATCGCCTCTTCGGTGCTGAGCCCTACGAGATCCTCGTCGTCCTCTTCCCCGTTCATAATCGGAAACTCAACGGCAACCTCGTCCACCGTTTCTTCCGTTTCGGTTTCGCCCTCTGCAGCCAATTCGTCCGTCACGTCCACGTAGCCGTCCTTCGTCTTTTTCAAGCGAACGCCTCTGCCGTATTCGTCGTCGATAATTCTTTCTTCCATATTATTCTCCGTTTTTTTGTGTTTATTGTCGTTCGTTACGACACGTCCCCCACCCTTTTGCGGTTATTCGCCGTCAAGCAAGCTTTCTTCATCCTCGCTAAGACGGTAGGGATTGCGCCATAAACCGAATTTCTTTTTCTTCTTTCCCGTATAATCGGGTACGACCGTTTTGGTTGTGTAAATCTTGAATTTCCCCTTATAACGGCTCTTTGCCCAATCGCAGAGCTCTTTCGTTTCAAACAACGCGAAAACCGCGCTGCCCGAACCGCTCATGCCCACCCCCGAGGGTGAAAAAGAGAGGGCTTGTTCGTATGCCGTTTGCACGTCTGCGTTGATATGCAACGCCGGCACGTATAGGTCGTTGACCACAGACGAACCCACGCCGTTTAGGTCGTTTTCTTGCAACGCGCGGATGCAGTTTTCCGTTTGGCTCTCTCTCCAAGCAAGCGTATGTGGCAATTCGTCGTACTTTCGATAACACTCTCCCGCCGAAACGGAAGATTTCGGACAAATCAGCAAAAGATACAAGGTCTTATTCGCCTGAACAGGGGTAACCCTTTCCCCTCTGCCCTGCATGCGCGCAAAACCGCCGTTTAGCATATATCCCGTGTCGCTGCCAAGCGTATCGGCAAGCGCCTTCAATTTTTCTCTATCTTCCACGCCGTACAGCCGCGCCATACCGTTGAGCACACCGCAAATATCCGCAGACGAACCGCCCAAGCCCGCGCCGATAGGAATATCCTTGAACACCGTGATTTCCGCGCCGTTCGTGCCAAAGGTTTCCGAAAACGCCTCTGCCGCCTTCAAGGCGTTGTTCTTTTCGGGGGGGATTTTTTCGCTCCCCATGCCGTGCATAATTACGTTGCTGTATTTCCCCGACTTCTTTTTGAGATAAATCGTGTCGCAAAGGTCGATATTCGCCACGAGCGAATCCAGCAGGTGAAAACCGTTTTCCACCCCTTGAATTTCCAACGTTAAATTGATTTTTGCGTACGATTTTATCTTTACCGAGTTCATTTTTATCCCAAAAGCGCGGCGAGAAACTCTCGCCGCACCGATTGTTCTTATCTCATTGTAACACATTTTTTCCGTAATTTCAATGCTTTCTGCCGTTTTTTTGTCTGTTTTTTGTGAAATTTAGGTGATTTGGCGATAAACGTAGATACGCTCCCCGCCTTTGAGGGGGAATTCCAAGTGTCCGTTGCTCTTTTTCAGCTCCTCGGGGTCGCACGCAAGCCGTTTTGCCGTCTGCCAAAGATCCTCCCCCGCGCGCGGAATAAACACCGAAAAGGCGCTCTCTTCCACGGGATACGCCTCCCCTTCCGCAACCTCGCAAACGTACTCCCATTTTCTTTCTTCATACGCGCGGACGCACAGCTTTAACGTCGCCTCCGCCTCCGTTTCGCCGTTCTTTTTCCGACGTACGTTCAGTCCGCATACAATCCCTTCGACCTCTGCGTAATCACCCGCAACGTCCACGGGAAATACAAAGGGCAGGGACAACGTCGAGCTCCGATGACTACCGTCTGCTCCCACAAAAATCACGTCGGCAAGCACAACCCCCTCTGCCTCCATACCGTTTTCCGCTTTTTTGAGGGCAATTTCCATGCGCGGTAACACCGCCGCTTGCAACGAATATTCTCCCTCGACCGTCGGCGAGAAAAGGGCGGCGCCGTTGACGCGCTCGCTACATTTTATTTGTTTCGTTAAGGACCGTCCCCCATCGTTTGCCCTTTTCAGCTCCGTTTCTACACAAGTCGAAAATGCGTCCGTTACCACCGCAATTTCTTCTTCGATATGCAAGAAACAGGTCGCGAAAAGGGTGTAGGAAAGCACCAATTTGCTCCGTCCCTTTTCCTCGTCCGTGCTCGCCGTCAAATGCGCCCCCTTCACGGTCACGTTGGCGCTTGCCGTCACCTTTCCAAACGCCTCTTCCGCGGGAATTTGCATACGGAAGGGAATCAAACGCTCGTACGAGCCCACGCCGTCTTCGCCCGTTAAAACGCAGATATTGAGCGCAATTTCCCCCTCTAAATCAATCTGCCCGCCGTTTGCCACCGCGCTGTGTACCACCGCCGTTTGACTGTGCAACAAAATATCCCCGACGTAATCGCAATCAAACTCGTCCTCGCTCTCCGTTTCGCCCGTCACGCATACCGTTTTGCAAAGCCCGACGTTTTCCCCTTTCACAATCAGGTTTTCGCCACCGACAAGGTACTCGATTTGTTTGCTCCCGTACACGGCAAGCGAGGCGTTCACAATCACCGATACGTACAACCCCGAGCCCTCTCTGCGCCAGCTGACGTTTTCCGTCGAAAGCAAGGCTTTTGCAAAACACGCGGGACTGACTTGCCCGCCCTCGGCTTTGTGGAAAAACTCCGCGCCACGTTCCGCGCGACACACCTTTTTATCACCGTCCTCGTACACGAGCGTGAGCAACACCCGTCCCCCATATTGCACTTCGCCGTCCGCGCAAGCGCAATCGGCGGGAATCGCCTTGGCGTACACCGCCAAAACACTCCCTATCTCGCTCCCCGGTAGGCGACATTCCACCACCGACTGTCCGTGCAGGCGACAGATTTCCCCAATATAACGATAACTCTCAAATTGCGGTTTTATTGACATTTTTTACGACCTCCTTGCGATCTGGCTTTTTCTTGTCGTTTTATCCTATGCAACGGCAATAAAAAATAGAACGACAGCGCAACGTCATTATACTTTTCAATCGTCAAAGGGATATTTTTCCTTATTTTAGGGTATACTGTTTTTATGATTAAACCGACAAAGAACATTAAAGACGTCAAACAAATGGTAAGAGATTGCTCGGCGCAACGGGTTGCCGTGCGCGTCAATCTGGGCAGAAATAAGAGCGTTAGCTATTCGGGTATTCTTTCGGGCATTTATCCCGCCCTATTCACCGTCAAGCCCGATGACAAGGATTTTTTAGGCAAAACCGCATACTCCTATTCGGACGTGCTGTGCGGAAACGTAAAAATTAAGCCGTTATAAGCGTAAAAAAGCCCCCCGTGTGGGGGGCTTTTGTCTTTGTAGACACTTTTTACCTACAATTTTTAGTTACAGTTTAATTCCAAAAAAGTTGTCCTTTCCGCTTTCGATTTCTTTGCATAAAAGCTCCGCAACGAACTTTCGTCTATCCTCAACGGTCGCTTTTTTAAAAATATGTTTCACGTTAAACGAACGGTGTTCTTTGGGATAAATATGCTTTAATGACGGGAAAACGTATCCGCCGTTTACACAGACGACGATATTGATTTCCTTTCCGCCCGACACTTCCCGCCAATCGAAAAAGTCTCTGCCCTTTTTATAACGGCAAATATACACGCAGCTGCTATCCCCGCCCTTTTGATAAAAATACTCAAAGGAAAAACCCTTCTCTAAAATGGGCGCGGTCAGCGCTTTTATTTTTTCAGCAGAAACAACTTCGTTCATAACGTCCTTTTTTGCGGTTCAACGCGATACGTATGGGGGGATTTATTGTAAAACCGCCTTGATACGGCGAATCCCGCTCCCACAGCTTTGTTCTTTTTGAATCTTAAATTTGCCGAGCTTGCCCGTCGATTCCACGTGCGGTCCCCCGCAAATTTCCTTGGAAAAATCGCCGATGGTATAGGTTTTTACCACTTCGCCGTACTTGCTTTCAAACAAGCCCGTAAAGCCTTCCGCCTTCGCCTCTTCCAAGCTGATTTCCTTCATAACGACGGGGATATCCTGCGCGATTACTTCGTTGACAAGGTCTTCCACCGCCTTAATTTGTTCCGCCGTCATAGGCTGGGGCAGGTTAAAGTCAAAGCGCAATCTTTCTTCGGTGATGTTCGAGCCCTTTTGGTTGACGTCGGGCGAGCATACCTTTTTGAGCGCCGCGTGCAACAAGTGCGTTGCCGTATGGAGCGCCGTCGTCGCCTCTTTATGGTCGGCAAGACCGCAAGCAAATTTCTGTTCGCTACCCGCCTTACTCTTATTTTGATGTTCTTCAAACGCCGCCTTGTAACCGTCGATATCGACGCCAAAACCGCGCTCTTTCGCCATTTCGTCCGTGATTTCCACGGGGAAACCGTAGGTGTCGTACAGATGGAACGCCTGCTTGCCACCGATGACCTTTTCGGGCACGTACGCGGGGTCTTTTTGCGCCATAAACGCGTTCTTTCTTTCAATCCCGTTGATGCACTTTTCAAACTCTTTCAAGCCCTGTTGCAAGGTCTTGGTAAATTTCGTTTCTTCCTTGATAAGCTCTTCGGCAATCTTTTCGCGGTTGATATTCAGCTCGGGATATACGTCCTTATAATATTCGATAAACGCAGCGGAAATCTTCGCAAGGCTACCCTCGGGCAAATCGATTTTTCTGCCGTAGCGCACCGCGCGACGGATAATTCTACGCAAGATATAGCCTTGGTCGGTGTTCGAGGGCACGATACCCTTTTCGTCGCCGAGCATAAAGGTCGCCGTACGGCAATGGTCGAGCAGAACGCGGAAAGACTTCGTCGTTTCTTCGCTCTCGCCGTAGGTCTTGCCCGTTAAGCTTTCAATCACCTTGATTGCGTTTTCAAAAATGTCCGTTTCGTACACGCTGGACTTGCCGTTCAGCACGCACAGCGCGCGCTCCAAACCCATACCCGTGTCCACGTTCTTTTGCGAAAGTTCAACAAAACTACCGTCCGCTTGCTTGTTAAAGCGCATGAAAACGTCGTTCCAAATTTCAAGGAACGCGCCACAGTTACAGTCGGGGTTACAGCTGGGCGAGCACTTCGGCTTGCGGATGACGAACATTTCGGTATCCGTACCGCAAGGACCGGTCAAGCCCGCAGGCCCCCACCAGTTGTTTTCGCGGGGCATATAGTAGATATTTTCCTTTTTAATACCCGCCTTTTCCCAAAGGGCCGCCGCCTCGTCGTCGCGAGGAATCGTATCGTCGCCACCAAATACCGTAACGGCGATTTTGTCGGACGGGATACCAAGGTATTTTTCGCCCGTCAAAAATTCATAGCTCCAAGGAATCATTTCTTCCTTGAAATAATCGCCGAGCGACCAGTTGCCAAGCATTTCAAAAAACGTACAATGTCTTTCGTCGCCCACGTCGTCGATGTCGCCCGTACGCACGCATTTTTGCACGTCGGTAAGGCGAGTGCCCGCGGGGTGTTTTTCACCCAAAAGGTAGGGCACGAGGGGGTGCATACCAGCCGTCGTGAACAGAACGGTGGGATCGTTTTCGGGAATCAAAGACGCCGAGGGGATAACCTTGTGCCCACGGTCTTTGAAAAAGTTGAGATACATCTCTCGTAAGGATTGTCCAGTATAATTTTTCATGAGTTTACCTCGATGTCTTATTTACTTTTACATTATAAATGTAAAACGGAGAGTTTGTCAAGCGATAGGCGCGCTCTCGCCGAAAATTTTACGAAAGAAAAAAGGAGCCGACGTTTTTCGCCGTCAGCCCCATTTCATTTTTCTGTTTACAAAGTCACTTCGCCGTCGTTACAGATAACCTTTTTTATGGAAGTGCTCGAATTCCAGCTCATTCCCTTTTCAACAACGCCCCATTGTTCCATCGTGCCGTCAAATGTAAACGTCTTCAATGCTCTGCACACATTAAACGCACTTGCGCCAATAGTCGTCACACTGCTCGGAATTGTAATTTCTGTTAAGCTTGTGCAGTTATAGAAAGCCTCTGCGCCTATACTGGTAACAGAGTTTGGAATGATTACTTCACACAACTTTTTACGGTGTTGAAACGCCTTGCTAGCAATAAATTTACAGCCGTCTGCAATATTTGCCGAGGCAATATCCATTGACTCCGTGCCCATCAAATATATGTACGGATTGTTTTTATTCCCCAAATATCTTAAACCGTCTTTGACGTTATATTGCAAGCTACTACAAGGGTAAAACGCATACTCGCCTATCGTTTGAACGGAATCGGGGATTAAAATTTCGCTCAACCCCGAGCAATTAGAAAACGCAGAACCGCCAATTTCCGTAACGCCGTCGGGAATTATAATTTCCGTTAAACCGCTACACCCGTAAAACGCGCCGTCGCCAATACTCTTGACGCTGTTAGGAATACTCAATTTCGTAATTTTGCTACAATTTTGGAAGGCATTTTTCCCAATACTCGTTATCCCGTCGCAGATTTCAACTTCCGTTAACTGCGCGCAATTTCCAAATGCAGAATCGCCAATGCTTTCGCCCGACGTAATAACCACCTTTTGCAATTTAGCTTTGGTAAGGCTTTCGATTGCGGACGCAGGACAGGTTACGTCTTTCAAATTGTTGCAACCGTAAAACGCGCTACCAATACTCGCAAGCGAATCAGGGATAACTATTTTCGTTAAGCTGTTGCAATTTTGGAAAGCATAATCGCCAATCTCTATAATGGAATCGGGGAACGTAAGCTCTGTTAAAGCGCATCCAGAGAACGCGGATTTACCGATACTCGTCAACTGGCTGTTTTCGCCAAACGTTACCCTCGCCAATGCGGTACAATTACCAAACGCAAACTCGCCTATTGTCTGTACGCTATCAGGAATGACAATTTCCGTTAAGCCACAACTTTGAAACGCGGATTTACCAATGCTCGTAACGCCTGTTCCAAGCGTCACCCTCGACAATTTAGAACAAAGCGCGAAGGCATCATCTTCAATAGTTGTAACCCCGTCGGGAATAACAATTTCCGTTAAAACACGGCAATCCATAAACGCGCTTTCCCCAATGCTCGTAAGGGAATCGGGAAGAGCAATCTGCGTCAATGCGATACAGTTATAAAAAGCTTGTATCCCAATAGATTGCAACTGGCTGTTTTCGCCAAGCGACACCGTCGTCAATGCGGTACAGCTATGAAACGCATCGTTGCCAATCGTCGTCACGCTATCCGCGAGAATCACTTTCTTTAACTCGTTGCAGAAAGCAAACGCTTCGCTGGGAATAGTGTCGCCCGCGGTAATTTTTACATATTTCAATTTTCTTCCGTACACACTGCTATAATTCAAATGAGAAAGCGCAAATGCGGGACAGGTTATTTCCTCTAAACCAGAGCACCCAAAAAGCGCCTCGTCTTCAATACTTGTAACGCTGTCGGGAATCGTCAGGTTTACCAAATTAGAGCACCCCGAAAACGCCGATTTACCGATATTTACCAACCGACTGTTCTCGCTAAAATGCACCGAGGCCAACTTTTCGCAATACGCGAACGCGCTCGCGATTATCATCTTACAATCGTCTGCAACGGTCGCCGCAACAATCTGTCTGTCCGTAGGACCTACTAAGCAGAAATACGGATTCTCCTCATTGCCTAAATATTTTAAGCGGTTCTCTTCTTTATATTGCAATTTTTCGCAACCGTTAAACGCGCTTTGACCTATGCTCGTAACGGAATTAGGGATTGTTATTTGCTCCAATCCGCTACATTGGAAAAACGCACCCTCTCCAATGCTTGTCACAGAATCCGGGATGATCATTTTCGTCAGCCCGCTACAATATGCAAATGCAGTATTGCCAATACCCGTCACGTTGTAAGTCACGTCCTGATAAACGATTTCCGACGGAATAGTCGCCTCCGCAACAGTCCTTATCTGTTTTGCCACGATCGCCTCGCCGTCTTTAAGCCCATAACGCAAACCGTCCACCACGACGTACATATAGCCATCGTCCGCCACAGCGTTGTTATTGCAATCCCATACCACAGGACTGTTCGAGGAATTCCAAGCCGTCGTCCATTCGTTCGGTCTACTTACAGCCACACAATAGATGATTAAAACGTCGCAATTCTTAAACGCGTCCTTACCGATATGCGTAATCGATTCGGGAATGACAACTTCCAATAAAGCTCTACAGTCGCTAAGCGCCCTCGTCGCAATAACCTTACAACCGCTCTCAATAACAGCCGACTCCACGTCGGTTTCCATACCCATCAAGCATACGTACAAATTTTGTGCATTGCCCAAATACTTCAATCCGTCTTTTACGTTGTATTGCAAATTATTGCAACCGCTAAACGCCGTATTGCTGATACTCTCGATACTGTCGGGGATAGCAATTTTCGTTAAGCCTTTGCAAGCAGAAAACGCGTTATCGCCAATACTCGTCACGCCGTCGGGCATAATAACGTCCGTCAAATTCCAGCAAGCAGAAAACGCGTTATCGCCAATACTCGTGACGCTGTTAGAGAGGATAACCTCCGTTAAACCGCTGCCGCCGTAGAAAGCGCAAGAAGAAATCTTCGTAACGCCTTCGGGAATTTCCAATCTGGAAACAACTTCGCCGTTGATATACAAGTTTTTCGCATAATACAAAGGATTTGCCGTATAACCGCCGAAAGCGACGTTACACCAAGCGGACAAGTCCGTAATATAAACTCCCTTTAAATCGTTGCATTGAGAAAACGCATCTTTCCCGATACTTTCCACGCTCCCAGGGACAACAATTTTCGTTAATCCCTGGTAATTATAAAACGCATACGGGGAAATACCCGTAACGCCGTCGGGAACTTCTATCGTTGTCATCGGCGCATTGTTTCTATACAAACTCTTTGCATAATACAAAGGATTTGCCGTATAACCGCCAAAATCGATGTTACACCATGCAGCAATATCCTGAATATGTACTTTCTTCAAGTTCGTACACGAAGAAAACGCTGCGGTACCGATCTTCGTTACGCTACCCGGGATAAGAACGTCCGTCAACCCCGTGCATTCTAAGAACGCGCGAGGACCGATTTCCGTCACGCTGTCGGGGATGACGATATCCGTCAATACGGTACAATTTGCAAAGGCTTCCTCCGCAATCATCGTCACGGGAAGACCTTGGTTCATTTTGGGAATCACGATATAACCGTCCTCGCAGTTGCCAATTCCCGTCACCGAATAAGATTTTTCGTCCGCATTTAACGCAAAACGCAAACCCACGCTTTCGGGAATCTCCCACGTCATCGGGGGCAATTCAATTACGCTGGCGTCATCATAAGATATGATAAAGTTCATATACGCAACGCCGTCCCCGTCAATCCCTTCCACGTTTTCTTGAACGGTTACCGTCTGTTCATACGAGTACAGCAAACCGCCAAGGAATTTCAATTCAATTCTGCCAACCTCGCCGTTGTCCGTTATGTCCGTCTCGTATACGTACGTGCCGTCCTCATACGTAAACACCGCAAACATATCTGCAAAATACGCAAGGGGGACACTTCTCATCGTCATAAATTCGCCGAGCGTACCCGTGAATTCCGCTCCGTCCACGTTAAACGGAGAACACTCCCACGCGCTCTCGTCGCTTTCGCGATACCATTGCATTGCTAAATTGTCTACGTATCCAACGTAGGTTTCTCTCATAAACGGCTCTTCGTAGTAGGCGGGGCCCTCCATCGTGGTCATCCCCGTCACCAATTCATACACCGCTCCCTCGGCAATCTTTGCCGTTGCGTTGCCCTTTTGTCCCAGATAGTTTCCGTATTCATCTTCGGCTTCCAATACCGATACGTACCCTATCGTTGCGTTTATTTTACCAGCGCTGTCTGCAATCGCCTTTTTCCAAGCCGCTTCATCCAGCAAGGCTTCGCCCTTTACGTCCGTTGCTCCGCAACCGTTGTCGCAGACCGCCGTTTGTTTACCGCTGTCATCCGTTTTGTAATCGGTAAAGCTATGCCCCGTTGCCGAACCTTTATCCGTCACCGTGTCCGTTTTACCGCAGCCGTTGTCGCACTTCGCAGTCTTCGTACCGTTTTCCGTGCAAGTTGCGTCGTTGTTCGATACGTAATCCGTAAAGCTGTGGTCCGTTGCCGTACCCTCGTCCGTCACCGTGTCCGTTTTACCGCAACCGTTGTCACACTTCGCAGTCTTCGTTCCGTCTTCCGTACACGTCGCGTCGTTGTTCGATACGTACTCCGTAAAGCTGTGGCCTATTGCAGAGCCTTCGTCCGTTATCGTGTCCGATTTTCCGCACCCGTAATCACACCACGCCGTTTTCGTACCGTCTTCCGTGCAAGTTGCGTCGTTATTCGATACGTAGTCTGTAAAGCTGTGGTCTATTGCAGAGCCTTCGTCCGTTATCGTGTCCGATTTCCCACAACCGTAATCGCACCACGCCGTTTTCGTACCGTCTTCCGTACACGTTGCGTCGTTGTTGGAGTAATACTCGCTAAACGAGTGCTCGCAAGTTTCGGGTTTCGACGGGATATTGGGACCGTCTTCGCCGTCCCATGTCATCGGGGGCAATTCGCCTACCGTCGCGCTATCGTACTCTATCACCAGGGATATGTAGCTGCTGTCCGTTCCCACGAAAGCCGTTCCACCGTCAGGCGTATCTTTGTCTATGGCGTTTGTCATATCCCAAACCAACGAATACAGCAACCCATCGACAAATTTCATTTCTACCCTGCAGTCTATTTCCCCTTCCGTTTCCTCCGGCGTGAGCTCTAAAATATACGTGCCGTTTTCGTTTTGAAATTGTGAGTACCTATCCGCAAAAGCCGAAAAAGGTATCCCTAAGCACTCTATCGCCGAACCCGTCGTACCGTTAAACTCGACGTCGGTGGGTAGGGGCTCACACCACCACTCTTCCGTACCCACTTCTCGGCTCCACTCTATTACTGCGCCGTCCACGACGCCCATGTACGTTTCCGTTTCAAATTCTTCTTCGCCCGTTACCAGCGTGTCGCCGTCGGGGCCATCAAGATAATGATACGAGTACGTACCCTCTCCTCGCTGATACATTTTGCCGTCCGCAAGTTGCATTGTACCAACGCCCACTTCTTTCATGAAATATTCGCCCGAGCGTTCTTCCGTTACCGCTGTAACGTTCATCACAGCGTTCGTTTTCGCCGCCGTTGATTGCAGAGCTTGCGCCCAAGCCACCTCGTCCGCAAAAACGTCGCCTTGGCTCGGCTGTTCGGGCGGTTTAACGGGATGTCCGCTGCTGTCGCTGTTTAACGGAGCGTTTTCGTTGCCACCGCACGCCACAAGGCTAAGCATTGCAACCAAGCCCAAGCACAATGCCAAAATCGTCGCTTTCCTATTCTTCATGTCTTGCTCCTTATATCGATGCGTTAATTTTTTATGAGTTCGTAACCCGTCTTGCTGTCCTTGACTGCGTAGCCCATTTCCGCAAGCTTTGCTCTCAGCTCGTCGCTCTTTGCCCAATCGCGGTTGGCGCGAGCCGTCCAACGCTCTTCCGCAATCGCTTTTACGTCCGCGGGAATTTCCTCGGCGTTCTTCTCTTCGTACCACGCCTTATACTCTTTGGCGTTCTTGGTAAATATACCCAACAAAGCATAGGTTTTACGGATTTGCGCCGCCGCAGAAAGCGCCGTAAAAAATCCCCCCGTCTTACCCTCATTAAGCCATTTTTTGATATCTTTAAAATATCCAAAAAGGTTCGACAATGCAAGCGCCGTATTAAAATCGTCGCTCATGCAAGCGTTAAATTCTTCTTCGATTTTCGCCGTATATTCCGCCGCACGAAGCGCGTCCTCGTTTTCAATCGTAAGCTCCGCGCCCTTAAATTTGGACACTACCTCGTCTACGAGCGCAAGCTGACAATAAAACTCGTACAAATGTCTTTCCGCCTCGGGGAATAAATCGTCCGTAACGTTGATATCGTTGCGGTAGTTCGTCTGCAACAGCGCAAATTTCACCGCCTCGTCCGAATACTTTTGGAGCAAGTCCGCAAGGAGCAAGCTGTTGCCCAGCGATTTGCTCATTTTTTGACCGTTGACCTTAATAAGCCCGTTGTGCGTCCAATATTTTACGAAGGGTTTCCCCGTCAACGCTTCCGTCTGCGCAATTTCGTTTTCGTGGTGGGGGAAAATCAAATCCCTACCGCCGCCGTGGATATCGATTTGTTCGCCAAACGCCGCGCGGTTCATAGCCGAACACTCGATATGCCAGCCCGGTCTGCCCTTACCCCAAGGGGAGTCCCAATAAATTTCGCCCGGTTTCGCGCTCTTCCAAAGGGCGAAATCGTACGCGTTTTTCTTCTCGTCGTCGTTGTCCACGCGCACCCCGTCCAGGGCGTCCTCGATGTTGCGGTTGGACAGTCTGCCGTACGCGGGGAAACTCTCGACGTCAAAATACACGTCGCCGTTTTTCGTCGGATACGCGTGCCCTTTTTCAATAAGCGTAGATACGAAATCGATAATATTGTCGATGTTTTGCGTCGCTTTGAGCCAAACGTCGGGGTCGTCCACGTGGAACTGTTCCATGATTTTGTTGATATTTTCAATCATCATCGCCGCATATTCGTCCGCGGGAATCCCCGTTTCGTGGGATTTTGCAATGATTTTATCGTCCACGTCCGTATAGTTGCGCGCGTACGTCACGTCGTAGCCCAATTTCTTTAAATATTTACGCATAATATCGTAAATCAGGGCTTGATAGCCGTGTCCGATGTGCGCCTCGCCCGACACCGTAATTCCGCAAGCGTACATCTTGACTTTGTTTCCTTCCAAGGGGATAAATTCTTCCTTTCTCTTCGATAACGAATTGTAAATTTTCATAATAAACTCCTATTCATCGCATACCGTGTATGCCCATTTTACTTTTTCTTGCTCCGCTCTTCTTCGGCTTTGCGAGCCGCCTCTTTTGCCATTTCTTCTCTTGCCTCGTGCGAGAGTGCCACCGCCGCAACCATGCCCGAGTGCGTGGGGTCTTCCACCTCAGGGGGCCGTATACGCACGATACGCCCAGGCACGCCCACGACCGTCGCGTACGGGGGAACTTCCCTTAACACGACCGCCCCCGCGCCGATTTTTGCGCCTTGCCCAACGGTAAAACCGCCCAAAACCTTCGCGCCCGCCGAAAGCGTGACGTTTTCCATAATCGTCGGATGACGCTTGCCGCGCTCCTTACCCGTACCGCCAAGCGTTACACCCTGATAAATCACCGTGCCTTTATGCACCTCCGCCGTTTCGCCGATAACCACGCCCGAGCCGTGGTCAATGAACACCCCGCCCTCGATTTTTGCCGCGGGATGTATCTCGATGCCCGTAAAAAACCGCGCCATTTGGCTGATGATGCGAGCAATCAATTTCAACTTAATTTTGTGGAAAAAATACGCAACCCTATGCCACGACAAAGCGTGCACGCCCGAATAGGTAAGCCAAACTTCAAACCAATTCCGCGCCGCGGGGTCGTTTTGTTTCGCCGCCTTAATGTCGGCCCGCAAGTTCTTGAACCACATAATTCAGCACTCCTTTTTACTTTTTTCTATCCTCTTTTCTGATTTTTTCTTCCGCGTTATAAGTTGTTTTTCGTTTTATTACGTAGCTACGAGCAGTTCAAGGCGCATCGAGCACCTCGGCGGGAGCGTACTATAACGTACGTGCGCAAGGGGCGCGCAGTTACAACGAAGAAATGCGATGCAGATACGTACAAATTGTTACGTAGCTACGAGCAGTTCAAGGCGCATCGAGCACCCCGTCGGGAGCGTACTATAACGTACGTGAGCAAGGGGCGCGCAGTTGCAACGAAGAAATGCGATGCAGATACGTAACAAAAAAACGCCTTTACACTATATTATCATAGTATAAAGGCGCATTCCAACGCTGTTCCACTTTATTTTAGAAAATCCAAAGATTTTCCCTCGTATGCCCGATAACGGAGGCCGCCGCAGAGGATTAGTCTGTCCTAATAACACAGAAACGCACTTTCGCCGAAGTAAAGGACCGCGCAACGCTTTCAGCCTACGGCGTTACTCTCTGTTCCGTCCCCCGTTTTCGGGTACTCTTTTTCTGCTCGGATATTCAATTTTTAGTTATTATAGCACACCGAAGGCAAAAACGCAAGCGTTTGGGCGCGGTTTATCGCAAGAAAAGGTTCGTCACCTTGTATTCTTGGAAAATGAGCGTCAGCATGTCGGGGTTAAACACCTTTTCTTTGAGTAAATACGACATAATAACGTCTTTCACGTAGATATATTCAAATTGATATCCGCACAGATTCAAGAGCGCCTGCGTGTCCTCAAAAGAGAACCTCTGCGTAAGCGCCAAGGTAAAAATCAAATTTTTCGACGGCAGATATTTGTTTTTGCGAATTCCCTTCCAAATGGCAGGCGCAACGTCAACGCTTTGCAATACTTCCTCGTCCGTCGCTTTATACTTTTCCAAAATCTTGTTCAAGGTTTTATGCACCGCATACTTGGAAAACAGATTTTTGAAACGTCTAAAAATCGACATCGGGCGGAAGGAAAAGGAAAAGCTCACGTCTACCATGCGTTCCTTTAACACCGCCAAAATTTCCGTCTTTTTTTCTTGACGGGAAAGGCTCATCGTCTCGGGGGGCAGGGTGTAAGCGTACGTTCTGCCGTCCTCACGAATTTCCGAGGCTTGCATCAACGGCATTTTATAGCCGGGCAAAAGGCACAGCTTATCGTAATTTGCATATTTTTCGCAAAAATATTCGTCTACCTGCGTAATGATTTCGTCAAAATATTCGTTCATCGTTTCTTTCTCCGCTTTTCTATCCTTATTATAGCACAATTACCGCTAAAATCGCAAGCAAAAATACGTGCATTTTCTATTTCGCGCTCCCGTCATACCGCTTAATTTTGTGAGCTTTGCGCCTATAAAAATGTAAATCTCGTTCTTTTTACCCGGAAAATTTTCAATTTTTTTGTGAAAATCAAGGTTTTTTTGCTCGTTCGCTTGCCTTTTTATCATTTTTGTGATAAATTTGATATAGAATAACAAAAATCACAATAGGAGTACGAACGATGAAACGGGACCGTATACAGGAAATTGCCGAACTTTTGGACAAACGCGGTAAGCTCACTTTGGAGCAGTTGGAAGAACATTTTCCGCGCGTATCGCAAATGACCCTCCGCCGCGACCTTTTCCAATTAGAGGAAGAGGGCAAAATTATCCGTGTGCGTGGCGGCGCTATGTCCGTACGCGAAGTACAAAAAACTTCGGGCGAGCCGTACGCGAAAAAGACGACTATTCATACCGATGAAAAAATTATCATCGCGCAAAAGGCGGCGGGGCTTATCGACGAGGGCGCGTCCTTGTTCTTAGACGGCGGCACGACGGCGTTGTACCTTGCCAAGGAAATGCCCGATCGATATTGTAGCGTATTTACCAACGGGCTTGCGGTTGCAACCGAGCTCGCTAAAAAGAAAAACGTGGTCGTAAGCTTACTTGGCGGTCAGCTCATCAAGGAAAACCTCGCCACGGCATCCTCTTTCTCGTCCTTATATTTCACGGACACGAATTTTGAAATTGCCATCATTTCAGCGGCGGCGTTTACCCCCGAAAGCGGTTTTTCGTGCAGCTCGCAAATGGAGTCCGAGCTCCTGCGCGTTATCTGCAAAAAGGCAAAATTCTTGTATATGATGCTGGATAGCTCGAAAATCGGCAAAATCAAGCCTTACACCTTTGCCCGCGCGGAAGATATCAACGTCTTAATCACCGACGACGAATTCCCCGACGCGCTTAAAACGCAATTTAAAAACATGGACATTGTCGTTATCTAAATTCATCAATATTTCCGTTAAAAAACACCCCCGTGGTAGCACTTCGGGGGTGTTTTTGTTTTACCAATCTTGCTTTTTCAACGACTTATCCTTAACGTCGTCGTAATAGGCGAAATACTTTTCCTTAAATGCCTCGGGGGTTAAAGGCACTTCCTCGCCCTTGTCGCGCATGCGGTCTAACATATCCTGCAATTCATCGGGCGTAAAATCCGCCAATTCCGTTTCTTCGCCGTATTGCTGCAACAATTTCAAAAGGTCCAATTCCGACATGTTTTCTCCTCTATCAAACTTATAATTCCACTTGAATATGCTCGCCGCGGAAAGGCACGGTGATATGCGTAAACCCAATTCGTTTGAGCATGTCTACCACCTCTTCCCGCTTATCCGCAACCCGTTCTTTAAAATGCGCGTCCGAACCAAACGACACCTTTCTCCCGCCCAGCTCATAATATCTGCGCACGATATTCTCGCTCGGCAAGGTCGCCGTATCCTTCATTTTACTCGCAGAGTTGACCTCTAAAATCTTGCCCTTTTTGATGATCGTCTTTAAAATATCGTCGATTTCCTCGCCGAACTCTTCCAAGGCAAAACTTCTGTCTTCGTACAGCACGTATCGCGCGATATAACCGATATGCCCGACGATATCGTAGGGATAGGGCGCATCCAAACTACGGCGAATCAGCCCTAAATACATGCGATACGTCGTCCCCTTTTCCTCGGTAAACGTGTGTCGGCAAAAATCCTTTCCATCCCCGCAATGCACGCTGTTAATCACAAAATCGGGACGGAATTTTTCATACGTTTGCAGATATTTTTGTTGCACTTCCGCCTTGTCCGAATACCCGAATTCCGCGCCTACGCACACGTTCAGCACCCCTTCGTAATCTTCCTGCGCGTGCCTTGCGCCGTGAAAATAATCGGCAGGGTCAGCGTTTTTTATCTGTTCAATCTCTTCATCTCGCATCTGAAACAAATCGTAATCAAAATCGAAATGGTCGCTCACGCCGTAAAAGGTAAGCCCCTTTTCGCGCGCCGTTTCCAACATCGTTTCAATCTTATCCTGACCGTCGTGTGAAAAGGTGGTATGCGTATGCATATCCGTCAAAAATTTTTGCATATTCTCGCCTCACAAACTCTCAAAATCTCGTTCGCCATTATTATAGCACACCCCCTCGCTTTTTTCAAGCGCACGAGGGTATGCGCCGTATAAAATTTTTCCGCTTTTTCCGCTTTTTGGAAAAACCTTGCTATTTTTACGCCCGCTTTCCGTTATTTTCCTTACTTTCCTTTCATTGACTATTGACTCTCCGTCCTCCACCCTTTACAATACTGTCAGCACTTTTTTGCTTTTTCGCTAAAAAGTCAGTCTAAATTCCATTGACAAAAGGAGCATGTTTATATGAAAAAAAGAAAAGTATTGTTTGCGGCTGCGTTGCTCGCCCTTTTAACGCCGATAACGGCGCTTACCGCTTGTCATCGCGATACGTCCCCTACTCTTTTTGAAAGTAACAGCGAAATTTCCGCTATTCTTCCCGACGCCGAGGCTCCGCCCGCAAATAGCGACAGCACCTTGGATAGTTCCCCCAGTCAACCCGAAAACACCCCCGAAACTCCGCCAGAAATTACCCCCGTCCCCCCAGTAATACAAACGGAAAGCTACATACGCTGCACGGGCGATAATGTGAATTTGCGCTCGGGCGCGGGCACGGGGTATTCCGTTCTTGGTAAGGCCGAGAAAAATACCGCATACGTGGTTTTGGGCAAAACGGGCGATTGGTACAAGACCTATTACCGTGGCAACGTAGCCTATATTTCCGCCTCGTACGTTTCCGTTTTCACGCTTGAAAAAGCAGAAAGCGCAACTGAGTCCGTACTTGGAGAAGGATACAAGCTAATCGGCGTCCCGTACGTGTACGGCGCGGTTCGTTTGCACGACGGCAAAGGAAACCTCTTAAAGGGCTTTACCGCGCAAAAATTCGATTGCTCGTCCTTGGTCCAATACGTGTTTTACCAAGGCGCGGGAAAACTGTTGGACGTGACGACTCGCACACAAGTTAAACAAGGAAAACACGTGCCTCGCAGCGAATTGCAACGGGGAGATTGTATCTATTTTACCAACGAGGAACGGCAATATAAAACGGGCACGGAACGCATAGGACACGTCGCTATTTACCTCGGCGACAATTACATTTTGCATACCGCATCCGATTATGCACGCATCGAAAAAATGACCGCCAAACGCTGGTCCTTTTACGTCGAGGCGAGGCGGTTTTTGTGATTTTTTTTGAAGAATCACCACGTCCCCGCAATAAAAGGTAGGGGTACGGGGATATAAAATAGGTTATTTTCGTTCCGATAAGGCGGTTGCAGCAAGAAAGTATACGGCGGTAGCCCCCGCGCCCATTAGACGGCGCGCGCACTCGCTCCCCGTCGAGCCCGTTGTCATAATATCGTCCACCAACAAGATTTTTCTATCTCGACACTCTCTACGCTTGTGGACGTGATATGCGCCCGCTACGTTCTTTGAACGCTCTGCAAAAGACATATGTTTTTGTTGGGCGGTATCACGGTGCTTTTGCAGGATATCCACGCCCACTTCCGCTGTAAAACCAAGGCGGTTTAGCTCCTCGCAAACAGCCTGCGCCAGCCGTTCTGCCTGATTATATCCCCTTTTGCGTTTTGCCACCAAGCTCATAGGCACGGGCACAATCAACAACGGCTCTTCTCTGTCGCCATCATAACGCATAGCAAACGTCCGCGCCATTTCTTCGCCGAAAAACAGAGCAAGGCTTGGTGCTCCAATCTTCATACGGTTGACCATAGCGGCGGCAGGTCCACGATAGATAAACGGCATAATTCCCTTTTCAAAATTCGGCGCTTTTGCTTTGCAGTCAATGCATATCCCCTCGGACACACGCTCCCGCCCGCATTTTTCACAGAATTTACCCCCGATACGGGGCATCTTGTCCATACAAGGGTCGCAAAGGCGTTGAGCGGGATAGGTGAAAATCTCCGCGCCACAGCAATCACACGTATAGCCGTGGTTTCCCATTACCGCACGAATTTTTTCCGCAAGCTTTGCAAAAATGCCCATTTCCCTCTCCTCTAAATTGAACAAGAAAAAAGGCGTACAGGCTGTTCAACGCAACCCGTACGCCACCATTTTTTATTTTTCAGACGAATCTTCCGCAATTTCCGCTTGCCGTATGCTTTCGCTCTGTTCAGCTTTTGCGGTATTTTCCACCGTCTTTTTACGCTCGTACCGCACGAGCAGATATGCAATGACCACGCCAACCACAAACAGCGCCGTGCCAATGCCTATCGACAGCGCAATTTTCGTCGCCCCCACGCCGCCATGCGCCCACTCGTAATACACCGTCATAATATCGCCGTTGCAGAACATCGACAAAAGCGAACCCAACGACATACCCACAATCATATAATACGCGGTATGACGCGCCTTTCCGAACACGAAGGTAAGCAATTTTGAGAAAGCGAACATACCCAACAAAAAGCCGACCGCCAGTCCCCCGTATACAAGGAACACCAACGGATTTCCCTTCCAGAAAGTCATGCTAACGCTTTCCGTCAAGCTCTTATACCAACCCACGGACATCAAAAACGCGCTTGCGCTGAGCCCGGGAACAATCTGCGTAATGCCGACGACAAACCCAATCGCTATCGCCAAGAACACGTGCCATACGTTGAAATTCAGGAAAATATTCCCCGCAAAGCGTTCGGTTTGCACAAGCGTCATTTCCATAGCGGAAAGGTCTTTTGCTTTTAAAACCGCCGAAACACAGCCAAGCGCCACGGGAATACAAAGCCCGATTGCGAATAACGCCACACGCTTGGGCGTGATTTTTGCGCCCTTGATTTCGTCCTTTACCGCAGGGAACGCGCCGCACATCAGCCCCGCAAACAGACAAACCACCGCAAACGTATTGATTTCTAACAACTTTTGCACACCTAAGAACCCGACGCCAAAGCCAAGCACCGCGCCAAGTCCAATCGGCAAAAGGAAGATTACACACTTCTTAAACTTTTTAAACAGATTGCCTATTGCGTACAAAAATTGGTCGTACAGCTTAAAAATGATTGCCACCGTCGAACCGCTAATCCCAGGGATAATCACGGCGAGACCGATGATGAAACCCAACAGCCCGCTCTTACACCACGTCTTCTTATTGTATTTGATAAGCTCCATTTGCAAATCTACTTGCGACATATTTTTTCTCCGTTCAATAACTTCTACTATCTATATTATTTTCTTGACAATGCAATTCTTATCATTCGTTGCGACATGTCTTGGGGGTTATTGTATTTTCTCTACCCTACGCCGTATCTTTTCCCGTCTTCTAGCGTATATCGAAAAGACAATCAGCAAAATCACAACCGCAAACAGCATACCGCAAATTCCGCCCGCCGCGTCTACGCATACGTCGTGAAATTCCGCCCCACGATCCGCGACGAAAAATTGCAGCGTTTCGTCCACAAACGGCACCGCGCACACCCCAACGAGCGACAACCACAGCGCCTCTTTTTTCCACGTGTACGAAAGGACGCACCACGTCAACAGCGTCCCAAAAAAGGCGAACTCTGCAAAATGCGCTAAGGCGCGCACCCACGTATGTAAACGGTCATACGCCTCGCCCGTGGCATTGGCAATGCTCGAATTGGGCGCTATTACCGACACGACCTCTTGCACAACCTCGACCATAACAGAGCTTTGTTTCGCCGATTTTTCCCCCGTCTTTAAGGAGTTGGAAAAAATAAAACCGAGCATTCCAACACACGCAACGGTCAAGAAAATGCGCAACGTCCATTGAAAAATCGCTTTTTTCTTACTGCCTTTTAACTCCATGATTATATTATACGCTAAAAATATGTATCGGTCAATACATTTTCCTTGTTTTTTACAAGGATTTTTTATAATTTTTCTACACAAAACTTTAAAAAACGACGATTTTATGTACTCATCGTCTCAAAATCTCCCCTATACTGAAAGTACAAAATTTGTTTTAAGGTGAAACTATGAATTACGTCAAAAAAATGTGCATTCTGCGACAAATAAAACAGGGCTTTTCAGGGGATGGTAAAGCCCTTTCAGGGCTAATCAAAATCGAGCAATACGGTAAAAATCTCGCCGTGGAGGTTTCTATCATCAATTTTGCGCCCTTAACCACGGGGGAATATTATTGCTTGCTCTCCGACGGAAAGGGCGGAACGGAAATGTTGTCCTTGCGCGGAAAAAGCATGTTCAATATCCTCTCCGACGTGGATATCACGGGCGGTTTTTGCGCCGTTGTCTGCTACGTCAAAAACGACGTCGTACCCATTGCCTATGGCATCAACGGTAACGGCTCATACGATTGGCGAACGATTTTAAATGCAACCCTGCCCCCCGTTTTCCCAAAAAACACACCTGCTTTTCGCGCCGAACCCACAACGCCCAGCAAAACAAACGCCGATGATTATATCGCGGCTGCGCCGCCAAAATTTGCGCAAAATCCACAAAAGGATAGGGGACGGGTCGTAACGAACGAAAATCCCGCGCATAACAGACCGAATCCTCCCCCCGAAATTGCCGAGTCAACACCCCCACCTAACACCGCGCGGGAAGGGTATGACGATGAGAAGATTGTAACGGAAAATTATTATCAGGAGCAGAAACGTGAACAAGACAACTTTTCGGAAAATAGCGAAAATGCATACGCTAAAAGCGCAATGGAAACGGACACGCAAACCGGGACAACTCTTGCGGAAGATGGCGATGCTAAAAGCCTACTCCACCCGTTTAAAACGGACGGCGACGGATACTTTTTGTCCGTAAAAAACGAGCTTGACGAACTTTTTGAAAAATATCCCAAGGACGATACCCTTTCCAACGCCTTTTCGTGTAGCGAGTGGGTTCGCATCAAGGGCACCGAGAAAGAACCTCAATACCTCGTCGGGGTTTTATACGACAACGGGCAGGCAAAATATATATGCTATGCCTTAGCGGCCACGGACAGAAACTCTCCTCCTTGTGAAATTAAAGACGTCTGTTCGTTTGTACCCGTATCCGCCCTTTTAGACGGCGTTGGCTTTTTTGTCATCTTCCAAAGCGCAAATACAGGCGAATGCGTCCACCCCGAACAGATATAATTTCTCTATATACCCAAACGAGAAAAAGCACGGTGAAAACCGTGCTTTTTTCTATCAAAAATTCGTTCATCGCGTACCGTGTATGCCCCTTTTCCGCTTTTCAACGCAAAAGGATTAAAAAAATTCTTCTTCCAACATCGCGCAAAGGCAATGGTAAACGGGCAAATGCAGTTCTTGCACTTTAAAAGTTTCTTTTTCGGGAACGACGATGGACGCGTCGGCAATTTCCTTCAATTTACCCCCCGTCCCCCCACCTAAGAAGACGACCTGCATGCCCTTGACCTTCGCCACGTGGGCTGCGTATACGCAATTTTTGGAATTTCCCGAAGTGGATAACGTCAACAAAACGTCCCCTGCTTTTCCCCAAACGTTGACCTGTTGCGCAAAAGTAAAATCTGGATTTCTATCGTTCATATACGCCGTCGTGAGCGATGGATGACCGCACAGCGATACTGCAGGCAAACCACTTTCGAGATTTGCGCAAATAATTTCGCCCTCTTCCCCGCAAGCCTTCAACGCCGCCGCATAATCACTAGGCAATGGACGGCATTTTTCAAAACTCTTCATGAGTTCTCCCACGATATGTTCGCAATCGCTCGCCGAACCGCCGTTTCCGCAAAGGTATACCCTGCCACCACGCGCAAAACAGTCCTTTAAAATACAAAACGCCTTTTCTACGTTTTCAATCTGTCCACAAAGTGCCGGATAGCGCGCGCAAAGCTCTGCCAAAATCATTTTCGTACTTTCTTTCATAATCTCGCTCCTTTACATATCCGCTATGGCGAGCGCCGCCACGTCGCCGATATTTTCACTCAATTCCGCTGGCACGATTTCGCATACGGACAAGCTTTCGCCCAACGCCTCACGTACCAAAACCTTTTTCATGGACGGAATTAAGAGCTCCGAAGAGCGCATAAACACACCGCCCAAAACAATTTTTTCGGGGTTCAAAACGTCTATCATAATTGACAAGCCCTTGCCCAGCATTTCCCCGCTTTTCAAAAATACACGCCTAGCAAACGCATCGCCTGCCTTCGCCGCTTCGCTCAGCTTTTTGGTCGTAATCGCGGACATGCCCCCCATGTTTTCGATACAAAGGGGTATTTTTTTGCACCGCAGAGCCATTTCTTGCGCCAATCTTGTAATACCGCCACCGCTGCAAAAGCCTTCAAACGAACCGTATTTTCCAAAACCAATCGGACCATTTTTCGCGAGGCGAATATGCCCCGCCTCGCCCGCATTGTCGTTCGTTCCGCTATACAGCCTTCCGTCTAAAATCAAGCCCGCGCCAAGCCCTGTGCCAAAGGTAAAGAAAATCATATTTTGCGTGCCCTTGCCCGCGCCGAATTTCCACTCAGCAACGGCGCACGCGTTGGCATCGTTTTGCAGCTTTGCCGACAAGCCGAACTCCTTTTGCACGTACTCCACAATCGCAAACCCGTGCCAACCCTTGGCAAGATTAGGCGGACAAACGATAACGCCCGTCTTGCTGTTTAAGGGCCCGCCACAGCTAATGCCCGCTGTCTTTGCGCCCGTTTTCGCCACCCAAGTCTTGACGTACGGCGCTAAAACGCCCAAAGTTTCCTGCGGATTATTTGTTGTCGGCGTTTCCTCCCGCGCGATAATGCGAATATTACCGTCTGCGATTTCACCCAAGGAAACCGCGCATTTCGTCCCACCGATATCAAACCCGATACAATATTTCATCTTGCACCTAAACATTTTTATTTACTACATTATAACATATCCACAAAAAATATACAATAGCTTGTACACATTTTTTCAAACAAAAGCAGAATGTCTTAGCCTCTCTCCCCGCTAATAACTAGCGGCGATAAATCCCCTATCGGGAATAGGCGGAAAAGAGTTCCGCCTTGCTTGCAAGGCAAGAAAAATATCGAAGCGGTAAGACGAGCGAGCTTGCTCGTGCGGATTGCCGTAGCGGTATTTTTAGCCCAGCGCGCCCAACGCGACGAAATCTTTTCATTGTCTATTCAGCCGCACCGTCCGCGTAGGACGGATTTACCTCCGCTTTTCAAACAAAAGAAAAAAGGTCTTACCCAATCGGATAAAACCTTTGTTTGAAAAGCGGCGATTACCTATCCTCCCGGCGGTTAACCGCAAGTACTT
>SVHT01000008.1 GCA_015055615.1 Clostridiales bacterium
GACCATCTACGGCTTCGGACTACGTGGAAACAGTGCGAACGAGAGCATCGGAAAGCATCGTTTTTGGACTAAAAAGCATCAAAAAGTCAACAAAAGTAGTCAAAAAACGATGGCGTATTTGTTCGGGTCGCTGAGGTCGTGGGTTCGATCCCCGTCGCCTCGACCAAATGAGTGTTTAAATTGTCGTTTAAACACTCATTAAATTTACTTCTAATCTCTTTTATGGTGCTGAATATAGAAAGTTTGAGCCTTGCAGATGTTCTCTCCTTGTCTTTCAGTATACTGGAATTCGTAATATCACTTTTAGGTTTTACAGGAGGAGTTAATATGGCTATGTTTTTTATTGTGGTGGGAATCGGCTTTAATGGAGGGCAACCAAGCGATAAAGCTCAGCAAGTATATAGGACGTATACCATTAAAAGAGTGTGAAGATTAGCCGAGCGGGTTCGACCCCCGCACCTTCACCATTAAGGACTTTGAGAAATTTTTCAAAGTCCTTTTCTTTGTTTACTGCGTAGCAAAATTTGAAGGGGTGACGATTGATTTCGTCACCCCTTCTTCACGTCATTTATTTTGTACACGCTTTTTCTTTTGCTCTGTAAGCTCAAAACTAACGCTCACAAGGAAACGCACAACGTCTTCGGGCGCATCAGGCAATAAAACCGAAACCCAATGCAGCTTGTTCATATGATACGCAGGATACACTCCGTCCTCTACGCCAAAGGAACAGGACAATTCCATCGGCACTTTCACATTGACCACGTCTATCACTTCATCGCTGTCAACGCCAAACTTTCTCCGCGATAATTTCATCAATAAAGCATACCACTTGCGATTGTCCTTATGCCGAAGCACCGCCGTTTCAAAATCATCGCTAAACGGACAGTCGGGTGTCGTACCGTACGTATTCAAACAATGTTCAAGAAATTCTCGTTTTGTCATTACATATTCCCCGCAAATTGGAATTTGCTGATTACATCGGTGTTCCTACTTCAATTAAGTTACCGTCTAAATCGTAAAATCGAATTACTTGTTGCCCCCAACTATGTGTCATAAGACGATTTACATATTCAATCGAGGGATATAATCTTTCTAATTTTTCTATAAAAGACTCGATATCCTGCTCCTCAAAATACAATTCGCAAGAGTTGCTTTTTGGGATAATATCTCTATCTAAAAACGATTTCCATATTTTCTCGTCTTGCAGAACAAGACCTTCCGTTAAAATCATATTGCCGTCATTGTCAAGCACCAAATCTATACCAAACAAGTCGTGATAGAATTTTCTCGATTTTTCTATGTCTTTAACAACAATCAGAACGCTCTTCAATTTCATATCGTTTCTCCGTCAAATTCTTACTTCTCCATACCGCACGAATAGCATTGTTTGGATAACATTTCTTCGTTGTTGATACTGCCGTACAATCTAAATCCGCCTGCAAAGTTGTACGCGTCAAAACCATTTTGCATTAAAATTCGCGTTGCCAAGTAACTGCGAAGTCCACTTTGGCACATTACGTAGATTTTCTTGGTTTTATCAAGCTCGTCCAAACGCTCTCTTAAATCGTCCAACGGAATATTGATAAATCCGTCCGCGTGTCCGCGCATATATTCAAACGCCGTGCGCGTATCCAGCAAAACTACGTCATTCCTTTCTCTCAAAGCAGGAATATCTTCAAAATAAAACTGCTTTACGACGCCGTTTTTGATATTGTCCGCAACAAAACCTGCCATATTTACGGGGTCTTTCGCGGAAGAATACGGCGGAGCGTATGCAAGGTCTAAATCTTTTAGTTCATCGGCTTTCATACCTGCCCGAATTGCCGTTGCAATCACGTCAATACGCTTATCAACTCCGTCATAGCCGACGATTTGCGCGCCCAAAATCTTATAGGTTCCTTTTTCAAAAAGAAGCTTCACCGTCATTGCCGTTGCATTCGGATAGTATCCTGCGTGCGAATTTTGCGTTAAAATCACCTTTTCGTATTCGATGCCGTTTGCTTTGGCTTGCTGTTCGTTAATTCCAGTCGTCGCCACCGTCATATCGAACAATTTAATCACGGACGAGCCTTGCGAGCCTTTATATTCGCTATTCAATCCACAAATATTATCTGCCACGATACGCCCTTGCTTGTTGGCTGGCCCTGCAAGTGAAATCACCGAATCTTGCTCGGTTACAAAATGCTTGACCTGTACCGCATCCCCCACCGCATAAATATTAGGAACGGAAGTTTCCATTTTTGCGTTTACCTTGATTGCGCCTTTCACGCCAAGCTCTAAACCTGCTTTTTTCGCAAGCGTGTTTTCGGGCGTAACACCTACGGAAACCACTACCATGTCCGCGTTGAGTTTATTTCCGCCCGCAAGTTCCAGCGATATTTTCTCGCCGTTTGCCGTCAATTTTTCCGTATTGGCGTTGAGCAAGATTTGTACGCCGTGATAGCGGAAATTGGCGTGAATAAAGGACGCCATATCGCAATCAACCGTCGGTAAAAGATGATTACCACGTTGAATTATCGTCGTTTTAACGCCAAGTTCTGCAAGGTTTTCCGCCGTTTCCAAACCGATAAACCCACCGCCGATAATAACGGCTGTTTTGGGCTGTTTTTGCTCTACAAACGCGCGGATTTTGAGCGTATCTTCTACGGTGCGGAGCGTGAATACTCTTTCGTTTTCGGCGTAAAAATCGGGTAAAATCGGCTTTGCGCCAGGCGATAAAATCAGCTTATCGTAGCTTTCCGTAAAGCTCGTTCCCGTCTTCAAATCGGTGACGGAAACGGTCTTGTTTTGCACGTCGATATCCGTTACTTCGTGATGCACTTTTGCAATGATTTTGAAACGGCGGTAAAAGCTTTCGGGCGTTTGCAAGGTCAAATCTGCCTTGTCCGCGATAACACCGCCGATATAATACGGCAAACCGCAGTTTGCATACGAAATAAAACCCGAACGCTCGAAAATAATAATTTCAGCGTGTTCGTCTAATCTTCTTATTCTTGCCGCCGCAGTTGCACCGCCTGCAACTCCGCCAACGATTACGATTTTCATATAAAAATCCCCCTTTTCAAATATTATAGCATATCTCTTTACAGATTTCAATCGTTTTTCTTTTCTTTGTTTCCTGCGTAGTAAATTTTGAGGGGTGACGGTTGATTTTTCCGTCACCCCCTTTTCAATGCTATTCTAAAATTAAATAACTATATTCCGTACATCAACACACCCAAAATGCCCGAAATTATGATAAGCAAAATGGGTGAAAACGCTTTCTTTTTCCACTTGAAATAAGCAAGCGCCACCGCCAGCAATACTCCGAATATCACCAAGCCTTTCCAATCAAAGCTCACCGTACTTTTCACAGCCCTGATATTCAAAATCACGCTCAAAAACATCGTAAGCGCCGTTGCTAAAATCATTCCGACAATCGCAGGTTTAATTCCGCCAAGCACCGCCTTTACACCTGCATATTTCAGCAATTTCGTGAGCAAGGTTGCCACCAACAAAATGATAATAAACGACGGCAATACCACGCCGAGCGTAGCGAGCATTGCTCCCCAAAATCCGCCCTGCGACGAACCTACGAAAGTTGCCATATTCACGGCAATCGGACCAGGCGTGGATTCTGCTACGGCAATAAAGTTCAAGAGTTCCTCTTCCGTCAGCCAACCGTATCCCAAACAGTCTTCACGGATAAGCGAAATCATACCGTAACCACCGCCAAAGGACACCGCTCCGATTTTTAAGAAGGTCAAAAACAACTTCAAATAAATCATTGTTCACCCTCCTTTTGTTCGGGTGATTTTTTTGACTTGAAATACCCGATTAAGTAAATCAAAAGCCCGACAAGACCGCTGATTAAGATGTAAAAAATAGAAGAAAAGCTGACGGCGAACACGCCAAACGCTACCATACAAAGAAAAGTAGCCGACATAACGATGAGATTGAACGGTTTTTTCTTCATTTTCTTCAGCATTTTTACGCCCGCGGAAAGAATGAGAAACACAACGCAAACTTGAATCCCCTTAAATGCCGACGCAACCCAGCCAATCGACAAAAATTGATTGAAAAACAACGAAATTAAAAAGATAATGGTAAACGACGGAATGCACATCCCAAGCGTTGCCAAAACCGCCCCTAAAATCTTTTCTTTTTTATAGCCGATATAGGTGGAGCAGTTGATAGCAATCGGACCTGGCGTAGATTCCGCAATTGCAACCAAATCCATGAACTCGTCTTCCTCAATCCACTTCTTTTTGGATACGAACTCGTTTTCCAAAAGGTGAATCATGGCATATCCGCCACCGAAGGTGAACAGACCTACTTTCAGCATATTGATAAATAACAGCCACAGCGATTTTAATCGTCCCGTAGCGTTTCGTTTTTCATCCTTCATCGCATACCTGCCCCCACAATTAAGCAATTCTTACGTCAATTTTTATTTAAACCGAATTGCCTTGTCATTAACACTTCTTTCCAATGTGTTTCTCTTGAAATTATGTATTCATTGCCCAAATACCGCGTCGCCCCAAAAGCCATAAAAACTTTTGAGGCTCTATTTTTATTGCAAAAAAAACTATACGCTACCGCGTTTTGAGCGGAATTTCTCATCGGCGCAAGCCTTACCAAAATACATCAGCTCCCATACGGCGGGATCGCTCACGCTTTCAACAACTTCGCCTTCCACCATTTTTTCAATCGTTGCCGTCCCCTCAAACCGCAAATATCCGCCGTCAAAACCGACCAGCTTGGCAAGCGTCCCCAGCGGTTTTGGAAGAACGTCCACAAAACAAGTTTTGTTGATATCTCCGTGCCGTTCGTAAGTGATTCGGTATAACTCGCCGTCCGTCGTGGTATATTCGTAAACGACCTTGTTATACACGGGTTTGCCCGTATACTCGTCGATATATCTGCCCTCGGGTTTAAATTGCAACGTATGGTTAGCGTTATCTCCGATAATTTCGTTGCCTTTGGCAATCATAAACACGTCGTGGTCCTTATAACCGTACTTTTTGCCTGCGGTAATCCACGAGGAAATGACCTTGTAATCGCCAATTTTCGCCCTGCCCCAATACCAATGGTGCATAAGCTTTAACATGGAAATATTCCCCCAATTATGGTCGTGATAACCAGAGCCTTCCAGATGTAGCGTTTTGCCCCCGTCGTAGGTTACGTCCGCAACGGCTTTCCCTTCGGGAATAGCAGGGAGCCACGCAAAATAATATTCTTCCTTGTCGCCAAAGAATATACTCCCCGTTTGCGAACGCCATGCGGGAATCGTACCGTCGAGGGTAAGGGTTGCGCTCATCGTCTTGCCCTTGAAAACCACGTCGTAGTGTTTGAGATCCCCTTTGCACCAACAATCGCCAACTTTAACGTCGCACTGCTCTTTCGCGTAATGGCTTTCCTCCACGCTTGCATACACCTCTTCCGAGAACTTCGTACCGTCGGGCAACGTCAATTCCATAGTGGACATCGGCTTTATCCCACCGCCAGCGCTGATCGGGTTTTTACAATACAAGAAGATAACGAGTATCGTCCCGTCGGGATAGTGGGAATCGTAATACCACCACTCGTACGTGCCCTTAGAACCGTCCACACGCGCGCCGTCTTCCCAGACCTCAACGTCGCCGCGTTTCAGCCCCATTTTTTCATAATGCAAATCATCGTCGGGATGAATAGATTTTTTGATTTTGCTCATATATTTTGTCCTCACAAAGCTTTATGTGTTGAACGCTTTTTCTATTGTTCTTTCCTTTAAAACCAAATCATTGCCAAACTCAACAACAGCGCGGAAACTGCGGGCACCGTTACGGTATCCCAGCCCCCTTTCGTAAACAATTCCGTCAGCGAGGCAAACGGTGCGATTCCCAACGAAAACGCAACGCAAATATACCAAGGCATCGGCGACATAAAGAGCAATACGGGCAATAGACACACAAACGAAGTGATTGCCATACCCACGCTACCTTCCACCGACTTTGTGCCCTCGATAAGCTTTCCTTGCAGTTTATGCTTGCCAAGATTTCTTCCCACGATTGCCGCCGCTGCGTCCCCAGGGCCCCAAGCCATAATTGCCCCAACGGCAATATACAGATGCTCAGCCCCAAAAATCCCCCAAAATACCGCAATTAGAGCGGTTATCAGCCCAAACAAGCCGATAAAGCTGAATATGACCTCGTGTTTTCCTTTCTCAACAAAGAGCCTCTTATAGAACGCGAATTTCTCAAAAAGCTGCAATACCACGAGAACGGCAAGCAGGAAAAAGCCTTCGACCGCCACCGCAATCCACCAAATATCCGTCAAGAAAACGAGGGGCAAAATGGAGGAAAACGCTACCAAATGGAGGAGTTTTCTAAATATATAATCGGGCACTTTCGTCGTACAGCGGATAAGCAACGCTATCAATGCGCACACGACGATATACGCCACGTACAGTCCCAAGACACGCAAATATTCAAGAAGATAACCCACGTTGATTGCATCTAAATGGTTGATGACGAGCATCGAAAGACCGAGGACAAACAGAATTGCCCCCGTCACGTACCCAACCGTCTTTCCTTTGACTTTATTGGCAAACTTTGCGCTGACAAGCGAAAAAACGGTGGCTGTGACAACCGCAATTAAGAGAAAATCCCAGCACTCTAAAATGATTGTCGGCTCAATCAAGATATGGCTTACCGAGGCAATCAAAGCGGTAAAGGTCATGATAAACGTGGACGTACCCACCGCCGTCTTGCGCTCGTAACCCAGCATCGCCGTAAACACAATCAGCATCATCATACCGCCGCCCGTACCGAAGAACCCCGTACCAAAACCAATCGTAAGCCCAAAAAAGAGGGACACGGCGATTTCCTTGACGGATAATTTTGCAGCTCCGTCCTTTTCGGGGCGGGGTTTAGAGTCCGGTTTCACAAGGAAACGGATACCAATGGCAACACACAAAACGAGCGAGAACGTACCAAGTACGGTCTGGTGAGTAAAGTACGCGGCAATCGAGCCTACCGTACACATCCCGATAATGCAAACCGCTATCAACCACCCGTGTTTTAAATCGATTTTCTTATTTTTTGCGTATACCCCCGTCGTCACCGCCGAGCCGAGTATATCGCTGGCAAGCGCAATCGCCGTCGCCATATACGCGCCGTGCTCCCCGCCGAACGTCGGGCACAAAACAATCATAAGCGGAACCATTGCCGTGGCCGCGCTGAGCCCGACAAGTCCTGTTCCTATGCCTGCGAGCACCGCCGCAAGCGCAACGACTACGTATTCGTATCCCATACTCTTCTCCCAATTTCTGCGTTTGTAAAAACGCCGTTCTTTCAAAAAATCTTAGGCGTATATCCCCCTAAATTCGCCTTTATAGCAACAACATAAAGCAAGCACCCTGCGTGGTCCGCGCCCTAAATCCGTGGTATTCCCCCGTCTGTCCTTCGTACCAATCGCTGAAAGGCACTCTATCGGGCGAGGATTTTAAAAACTCGTCCAACGCGACGACAAATTTTTTCCGCATTTCAATATCATCCGTCAAACGCGCCACCCACGTCAGCCAATCGCTCTTAGTATACATTTTACGGCTGTCGAGCGGCGTGCCGTATTTTTCCGCTTTCGACAAATAACACTCGATTTCCTTTGCAAAAACCTTTTTGTCGAATAAGCCCAACCCAAGCACTCTGTCAAAGGCAAAGTTATATTTTAAACTAAACGTTTCTTCGCCTGTATCCCACGTCAAGGGCAGGTGCGCTTTATCCGCCCCGAAACGCGTGATTTCCGCCGCGAATTCCTCGGCAATTTTGCGGTATTTCGCGCTTTCTTTGTCGCCGTTTGCTTTGAGCAGCTCCGCGTACGCGCCGATCCCCACCGTTGCCTTGATTGCCAAATTGATATTGTTTTCTAAATGCCCCGCAAAATCGTCCGTGCAGAGCTGATTGCCCGGTTTTAATCCGTATTGGACGAGATACTGTACCCACTTTTCGCACAAATCCTTGTTACCCGCAAAAAAGTCGATATCGCCGTCTTTTTGATACACCGCCAAGAACATAATCAGCATATTGGCGCACTCTTCCACCGGCATCTGCATATTAAAATCGTATAAATCGAAACTTTCGGGCAAGATATAGAACGGATAATGGCTCTTAAACGTCGAGAACAAATGCCCTTCGTGCAGTCTTGCCAAGTACTTATTCTTTTCTTCGCTGACGCCGTAGACCTGCCCGCCGCAAACGGGGTACGTACCCGCGTCGTGAGGCGCAAAATCATATTTCCATACGGGCATGCGCGCAAAATCCAAAATCGGGCGCATCATACCCTTGACAAGCTCGGGATTGTAGAGCAGATACAACGGCATGGACGGATAGGACACGTCCACCGTCGCAATACAGCCGTTAGAACCGCATTCCTTGGACAGCCACAAAAGCTCGTCCTTGGTATCCCGCACGAGCTTATGCGCGCCGACGCTTTGGCGCAAGGACGCAAACAGAACGTTCTTGTACGCTTGTCCGTAAGGCTCTGCCTTTGCGAGCAAATCGCTTTCAAAGGCTTGCAATTTCTCTTCGATTTTCGCGCGATTGCGCCACGTATCCGTCAGCGCGTCGAAAATCGTATGCTTTTCGAGATAATATCCCTTGCGAAAATCACCGTAATAGTCAATGGAAACGCGGTCGTCATAGGCAACCACGATTGCGCCCTTGGTCCCCTTATTGATTGCGCCGATATATTTCTCGTCGCTATCCGCTACAAAGGCGCGATAGCCGTTCGCCAAATACCCTTTCAACTCGTTTTCGTCCAACACCCAAGCCTCTTCGCCCGCAAGGTAATAATATCCCCAATCAGCGCCACCAAAGTCTGCGCTGGGCGATAACGGCATTTGGCGGAGCAAGCCAAAGCTCGCCGTTTCAAACCCGTCCATAGGCACGACGATACCGCGCACCCGTTTATCAAAGGTTTCGGGTACGTTATTATAGCAAAGATTGCGGTTTACAAACAGCGAAATTTCCGCTGTTTTGTCCCCGACGATTTCGTATTCCATATAGCACGTAGGCATCGATAAGAGGTCGAGGTCGGTCAAAGGCAACGGCGAGACGAAACGGATTTTCAGCGTCGTTTTTCCACAAGCAAACTCGTATTCGGTCGCAAACGCAGTGACGTTTAACTTGGTCTGTTCGGCTTTTTTTATGCCGAAGGGCGCAAACACTTTGCCGTCCCCCATAAAATAATAGGTTTCACCGTTCGTCTTTAAAAAACCGTAAATTTTTTTCTTTTCGCCGTACCACGTTTCCACGTCGTTATCGTTTAAAAGTTCCGTCCCCATCCAAATGGAAAAATTGGGGTCCTTGATAAACAAGGGATACGAGGGCAATATACGTTCCATACTGTTACTCCTAATTTTTTATGCTTTTACGTAATAATTCGTTTTATTATCTTTCTTTTCTTCTCTGACGACGTTTTCAACGTCCAAAGTCACGGCAAAGCCGTCGTTTTCTACCGTGAGCGCGATTTCTTCGCCCTTTCTTTCCCAACGCACCGCGATTTTTTTGTCGCCGTTTTCAAAATCTGCCTCTACCCAAGAAAGCCCGCAATCGAACTTCGGCGCGATACGTACCCTATCCTTTGCCAAAATATGAAGCCCTGCGAGCGCCTTATAAAACCACGCCGACACCGTCCCAAGGAAATGATGATTTAAGGAAACGATAAACGACTGTCCGTCCTTTCTTCGCAAATGCTCCGTCGTGTCCTCGTATTCTTGGAACCCCTCTGGCAAGGTCGTCATACCGCATTTTTCCACCCAATAGCCATGGCTGGGGAAACGGGGATTGGCAATCAATTCCACCGCTTTGGCGGTATCGCCGCGCTCGGAAAGCTGGTCGAAAATATATTTCAACCCAAAGCACCCCACCTTGATACGGTCGTTGTCACGCTCGATAAGCGCTTTCAACACCTCGTACGCCGCCTCTTCTTCCTCCTCCGTAAACACGCCGTAGGCAAGCGCCAAGGTCTGCGCTGTCTGCATTTTGCATGCCACCGTGGCATTTTCCACGTATTTTTTACGGAACGCCGCAATCATATCCGCGCGAAGCTTTTGCGCAACCTGCGCTCCGTCCGCCTTTCCGACAACCTCAAACAAATACGCCGCCTTTGCCATAAAATCGATATAATTGAGGGAATTCGCCACCTCCGTCGGCGTTTGGCGAACCCAATTATCTCCGCCGATTTCCACCCATTCGCCAAGCCCGTAATCAATCAAGCCCTCGTCCGTAAGCTTTGTCTTGATAAATTCCAAATAGCGTTCCAGCGCGGGAATATTCTCTTCTACGCACGTTTTATCGCCTGTAAAGCGGTACGTAAGATAAGGCAATTCCACAAGGATATTGTCCCAACCCATACCGCCGCCCCAAGCATACCCCCACGTATCCGTGGGCACAATCCCCGGCAGCGCGCCGTCCTTTTGCGCCGCGCGGATATTGAAGAGCCACTCTCTAAACGAAGCCGTCGGCTCGATATTGTAATACATATATTCGGCTGAAAGCACCACGTCCCCCGTCCAACCGTTCTTTTCACGGTGCGGACAATCGGTCGGGAAATGATGAAAATTAGACAAAACGCTCTGCACGGCACACGCTTGCACCTTGTTAATCGTTTCGTTACTGCACGAAAAATGCCCACGGATAGGCGTATCGTTGTGGAAGGTCAAAAAGGTCAACAAATCTTCCGTAGCCTGCTCTTGGCTAACCCCCTCGACGTATACGTAGCGAAAACCGTGATAGACGAAAGACGGGGTATACGCTTGCTTTCCGTCCTTGCAGATATAGACGTCCTTTTGCACGTATTCCTTTTGCTTTTCACCATGCCCGATATTCATCAGGTTCGACATATCCAGTTCGCCGTCGTTGACAATCTCGCCGTGCCAAAGGGTGATTTTTTGTCCTTCCTTTCCATCGATACAAAGTCGGCAAACGCCCGCATCATTTCGTCCGAAATCATAAATATAGCCGTTCTTGCTCGGCGTAATTTTCACCGCTTTCAACTCGTCAAAGGTTTTTATCGGTTGCGATTCGCATTTTTTATAAATGCCCGTGGGCGTATCCGCAAGTAAGGGCTTTCTGCCCTTTGTAAACATCTCCTTTTCCCTACGCGCGTCGTAATATTCGCCGTTTCTGTAATCGTCGAAAACAATCGGGGAATCGTACGCCGTCCATCTTTCGTCCGTTTCCAATACGTAATTTTCGCCGTCGAAAAGTCCCAAATAAAACTTGGGCGCGGCGCGGTAAGACGCCTTTTCAAACTCCCAACCGTCGTGACTGTTCGAGTTTGCAAAACCGTTGCCAAGCAAAACCACAATCGAATTGTCCTTTGCCTTTAAAAACTCCGTCACGTCGTATTCGTCAAAATATACGACTTGGTTGGGGTTGGAAAAATAGGGCGCAAGCCACCCTTTGGTGATTTCCGTCCCGTTTACCCAAAGACGATACACGCCCACAACGGAAATTTCCAAACGCGCCGTCTTTTTGTCGTAATCAAACGTCCTTTTAAACAAAGGCGCGCATACGTGTCTGCCCGATGCGATATCGGTATATTCTTTTGTTGCCGCTAAATACTGTTTCATGCTTGCCCCCGTAAAGCAAAACAGAGCGTTTCAAAACGCTCTTTTCGCCCTTTTACTGCATTTTTGCGCGAACGTACGCGCTGATTTTTTCAGCCAAAATACGGTGCCCTTTATCGTTTGGATGCAATCCGTCCACCGTCAACCCGTCGCTCCCGTCGTTGGTTGCGGGGATAGGGAATTCTTTTTCGAATTCCAAAGTTTCAATGCCGTATTTTTGTAAAATCTCTTTGAGCAAAGCCACGTACGTAGACAAGGGCGCAACCGCCTTTTTCTTGTTCCCTTCGCCGTAAGGATTATCCTCGCCATAGCGGTGTATAGGCAAAATAAAGCAAAGCTTTTCCTTGCCGTAACGCGCCGTCAATTTTTTAATCAGCGAATTGACCGCTCCGCAAAAGGTATATTCGTCCGCGCTTTCAATATCGCCAAGTTCCGCATCGCCGTGACCGTAGTCGTTCGTTCCGCCAAACACAAAAACCAAATCCGCATCGCCCGACATACCGTCGGCGCGCATCAAAAAATCACGGTCGTAAATATCCAATTCGGAAGGAACGGTCTGTTTTGCAATACGCGTGCCTCCCTCGCCGTAATTTCTCACTTCGCAACCCAAAATCTGCCCTACAACGTTGACGTATTTCGCCTCTTCACAGCTTGCGCCCGCGCCTTGCGTGATGCTATCGCCTAAAAAGTTGATTTTCATGTTTTTCCTACCTTTACTAAAACTTTGTTTTAGTATATCATGGTTTTATACAATAGTCAAGGCTATGCGGAAAAATTTCCCCATAGCCTCGTTGACTTTTTTTATGAGCGGATTGACCGCGCTTTTTTAAATTTTTTCCTGCCAAACGGTAATGTTTGCATTTTCGTCGTCGTAATTTTTACCAGCCTGCGCGTAATCGCAAAGGGTAATCTTACCGTCTTTGGTCGTAATTTCATACGCAACGTTGCTGTTAAAGACACCGTTTTTGATACGCTTTGCACGTACGTTTTTACCGTTTCTCGCCGTGATAGCCACGGGTTTGGTAATATCCTCAAAACGACAGTCGCGCGCGAGCGTGATCGGTCCTTGCGTGAACGCGATTTTCTTGTTCAGAACCCACATCTTCACGGACGTTTTAAAGCGCACCGCTACTTTGTCCTTACCCCAAGCGCGAGTAATAACAAGATAGCCGTTCTTTTCTGCGCCGTCCACCTTTTCGCCGTTGACGTACACCGCAAAATCTTCCGCCCACGCAGGGATACGCAATCCCAAAGCAAAGGTTTGCCCCTTGCCGTTTACGTTGATTTTCGCGCCGTTATAGCGATAAGGGTTTGCGTATATGTCTACGCTGATTTTTTCGCCGAAATCTTCCGTCTTAAAACGGCAGTCGTTGTAGAGGTTGACGTACACGCCGTCCTCGCCTTTCATCACCGCAAACAAGCCCATAATCGCCGTACCCGCCGCGCCGATACACACGCAACAGCCGTACGATTTGCCCTCTTGCATAATTTGACAACCGCCTACTCTAAGCCCGCGTCTGTCGTGGAACAAAGGACTGTAACTGTCAAACGGGAACGGTTCGAGCAAAGTTACGATGTGCATCGTGCCGTTGCTGTCCCAAGTGCGGGCTTGCGTTCTCGTCATCTGTTGTTCTTCGTTGTTCACCGCACCGTACAGCGCGTTCAATCCCGATTTTTCCACGTACGCCGCATATTTTGCGTTGCCCGTCAAAGCAAGCAATTTTGCGCACAGTTTCAAGAACGTAACCGTTACGCACGTTTCCTGCATAACCGTTTCTGCGGCGGGCTCGGTTTGCGTTTTGGACGAATTGTCCAACAACTCGTGCCAACAGCCCGAACCACCGATAATGGTATAGTCCGTTTCCACCAACATATCGACGAAATTTTCCACAGCCTGCAAATGGTCGGGGTTGCCCGTCACCTTATAATATTCCACCAAGCCCTCGAAACAACTCATCATCTCGTACGCCTTCGTAGTCGGGAACTGATAGGGATACATCGTTTTATGCAGACAGGTTTCAATCAAGTTAAACTGTTCGTTAAAGCCCGTACCTACCAAATACGTGGCAAAATCAAGGTATTTCTTTTCGCCCGTCAAAACGTGCAATTTTACGAACGGCTCCAAAATCGAGCAGGAATTCGTCGAACCCCAAATGCCCGACGTTTCAAAAATCGTCTTTTGCTTTCTGCCGTTGCCGATATGCTTGATAATGTAATTCGCGTGGCGTTTCATGGCGTTGACGATTTTCTTTGCAAAAGCTTTGCTCTTGCAGATATCCAAGAAATAGAACATACCGAGCATGATATATTTTCTTGCCCAAATATCCCAACATCTGAATTCGGTATCTACCGAATACGCAGAGATACGTCCAAGTTCGTCCTGCGTGGAAAGCAAATCGTTGACGGTATCCACCAAAACGGCGTACAGCTTTTCATTTTTGGTCGCGCGATAGGTAAGCGACGCGCCACGCATCATTTTGCCCCAATATTCGCCACGCCAACCGCCGTTTTCACCGTCCCAACGGATACGGAACTGCTCCACGAACAACGTCCATTTTTCCGCGTCCAAAAGCTGTTTGTTAATGGTAAAATCGATCAACTTACCGCCGTAGCCACCAAACTTACTCTCCCCTGCTTTGGGGAAACTCAACGCCAAAGTTTTCATGTTTTGTTCGTTCCTTAAAAAATATATTATTGAATATCGTTTGCGTAGACGGGGAACTGTTCGCAGATTGCTTTTACTTCCGCGCGGACTTCGTCAAAACAGTTTTCCTTTTCTTTGATAACACGCGCCACCAAACGCGCCACCTTGCGACACTCTTCTTCCTTAAACCCGCGCGAGGTTACCGCAGGCGTACCTACACGAAGACCGCTGGTGATAAACGGCGAAGTCGTTTCAAAGGGAATCGTGTTCTTGTTCGCCGTGATATGCACTTCGTCGAGCATCTTTTCGAGTTCCTTACCCGTAACCCCCGTTTCGCGAAGGTCTAAGAGCATCAAATGGTTGTCCGTACCGCCCGACACCAAACGAATCCCGCTTTTTGTAAATTCGTCCGCCATCGCCTGCGCGTTGCGGATAATCTGTCTTTGATACGCCTTAAATTCGGGGGAAAGCGCCTCTTTAAACGCCACCGCTTTCGCTGCAATTACGTGCATTAAAGGACCGCCTTGCGTGCCGGGGAATACCGCTTTGTCAATCTGCTTTGCATACTGTTCCTTGCACATGATTACGCCGCCGCGCGGACCGCGCAAGGTCTTGTGCGTAGTCGTCGTAACGAAATCCGCGTAAGGCACGGGGGACGGGTGTTCGCCTGCCACCACAAGCCCTGCGATATGGGCAATATCCACCATCATATACGCCCCCACTTTGTCGCAGATTTCACGGATACGCTTAAAATCAAGGATACGGGGATACGCACTCGCCCCCGATACAATCATCTTGGGTTGACACTCGATTGCAATTCTTTCCATTTCGTCGTAATCAAGTACTTCGGTTTCCTTGGAAACGCTGTACGAAACGAAGTTGAAATAGCTCCCCGAAACGTTGACGGGCGAGCCGTGCGTCAAATGTCCACCGTGCGAAAGGTCCATACCCATTACCGTATCACCGGGTTTGAGCATCGCAAAATACACCGCAAAGTTCGCTTGCGCACCGCTGTGAGGCTGTACGTTGCAATGGTCACAACCGAACAGCTCTTTCAATCTATCCCGCGCAAGATTTTCCGCCACGTCCACGTACTGGCAACCGCCGTAGTAGCGTTTGGAGGGCAACCCTTCCGCGTATTTATTGGTCAAATGCGAACCCATCGCCGCCATAACCGCGGGGGAAACGATATTTTCGCTGGCAATCAACTCGATATTCTCGCGCTGACGGCAAAGTTCGTCCTGCATCGCTGCATAAATTTCGGGGTCTGCGTTTTTAAGTAACGTCATATCAATCATACTGTTTTCTCCTTGTTTTTACGAGCAAGTTTTTATTGTTCTTATTATATCATATCCTTTTCTATGCTGTCAAATAAATAGAGAAAATTGTTTTTATGAAACGCAAAAGAGCGTAAAAAAAGACGACCGCACATGTCGGCCGTCCGTTTTTTTGCAATTCCTATTAGTTGATTTCTGCGCCAAAGGGTGCCACGGACAGTTTTGCAAACTTGAAACACTGCAAACCGAAGGGAATACCGATAATGGTAACACACCAAACAAGTCCCAAAACCAAGAAGAAAATAGCTTCTGCAAAACCACCGAAAATGAACCAAATAATGTTCGCAATCGGGTGTTTTCCAAAATTCCCGTCTACCTTCGAGCCGAACGGCCAAATGCAAAGACGCGCAAATTTAAACGCCTGCAAACCGAAGGGGATACCGATAATGGTAACGCACCAAATAAGGCCCAACATAAAGTAGAGAATCGCACTCCACAAACCGGTGAAAATAATCCACAAAAGATTCGCAATAAATTTCATATATACCCCCATAAATATATTTTTTGTTTTTTTATTATACAATATAGTTGGAAGTTTGTCAAGTGCATCAACATATTTTGTATATCATAGCATATTGTCGCTATAAAAAACCCGCGGTTGCGTATAAGCAACCGCGGTTGTTTATGTAGTGTTCTTGTTATAATGCCAAACACATCAACAAAATCAAGCCAAGGAAGAGAACCAATGCCGCAAGCACAAGACCTACGATACCCAAAATCAAGGTCGGAATCGGTTTTACCCTGCCTGCGTTCTTCTCGCGCTTAAAGCACACGATAGACAAAATGCCCATTATCAAAGCCGGAATCGACATGCCAATCGGAGCCAACAAGAAAAACAGCGTTATTTCGTACATTTCGATATATTCCAAAAACTCTATCATCGACGAGAATTCGTAATAATATCCATATTCCTCGCATTCTTCCAATGCGCCGAGAATTAAACCTGCCGCGAACATAATCAAAAAGTAAGAAATTGCGCTCAAAATGGTGGCGGTCAACGCCTTACCCAATCCCGTTTTTCTGCTACCTTCTACCGCATGCCCTACGCTCGTCCCTCTTGCAACGGAAGACGGTTCTTCGCTCGGTTCTTCCGAGAAAAAATCGTTCGTTTCCTTGCAGTCTACGCAAAGTTCCGCATCATCATCGATCCATTTGCCACAGTTTCTACAATACATACTTTTATCTCCTTATATTTTATTTTCAAAGTTGCTTATCAAACATTTCGATGATTTTTGAAAGCAACTTTTCATTTACTTCGCTATACAGACGGTGGTCCACGTTCCGATAATACGCCGCCTTTTCATCGATAGTCAATTTTTTCCCTTTCGCCTTTTTTAAGGCTTTCAGCTCCTCTGCGACCTTGTTTTGATACTCCGCCGCCTCAAAGGAATGCCAAATATTATTATGGTCACCTTGCAAGCCGTAGCCGTCGTAATAAACCACGTTGGGATTGGTTATTTCCGCTTTGTGCGCCGTAATCGAATGCCCGTCATAGGTAATGACTTTATCCGTTTTACCCTGCGCAATCAACACGGGGATATCCACGGAATTGATACCGCGCACACCGTTATATTCTACGTACTTGCCAAAGAGTATCTTTTGATAGGCGTCGAATACGGGCTTTGGCGCAACCGCAAGCTCGCCCGCATACCGACGCGCCGTTTCCATCATAATCTTCGACCCGTCGTTCATCGGCGCAATCCCCGCGCAAGCGCGTATGTCTTTGTGCAGTTCCAAAACTGAGGTCACCGCATAACCGCCCCAGCTATGTCCAATCAAAAACAACGGCTGGTTTTTAAATGCAGGTAAGCTCTTTAAATAGGTCAGCGTTCCGTCCAAATCGACGAGGGATTGGCACATACCCACCGTGGAATCGCCTTTGGACTCGTACGTGCCCGTAACGTTGTACGAAAACACGTTGTAGCCGTGGTTGACTACGTACTCAATCAATGGCAAATAATCGTCCCCGCCCGCGTGAATACCGTGTACGACCACTACCAAGCCCTTGCCTTGCGCCGAAGGGTAATAATACCCTTTCAGTTCTGAAGTTTCCGTCTTGTAAAAAAACTCCGACCTCGTCAAGCGGTCCTTGATGCGCTCGTAACAATATTCCCCTGGGGTAATTCTGTAATCGGGGCGTTCGTAGCGTTTAAAGAATAAATCGTAACCGATAATGGACGAAGCAACCACAAATCCGCTAACGCCCGAAACCGACGCCAGTATCCCTGCAATCACTTTTTTTGTCTTCTCATTGGGAGTAAATTTCTTTTCATATTCCTTATTGTTGCCCATTCCGTCCGTTTTAATCATCCCCTACTTGCTTAAATCTACTTCGAGATAATAGCGCGCGTTGGCAAGGTTTTCCGTCGCTACCGACAGCATATATTCCTCTCCGTCCACGCACACCTTTTTCGTCGCCAAAGCATGCGCCGAAGTCTCTATTTTGCTCGGTCGAAAAGCCCCGCTATCCGCCGTCTTAAAAACGCTCTCTTTTTGCGTCCATTTGCCGACGAGATATTCTCTGCGTCTTGCGTTTTCGTCTACGCCTATCGCCGAAAATTCCTTGTTTTCCGACTTGGTCAGCACCTTTTGGATAACCCCTTCCTTCACGCCGTCTATTTTTTCAACGTCCACCCCGATTTCCCGTCTGGACACCGCGACCGCCACCGCGTTTTCACTATGCGAAATCGAGAAAAAACAAGAGGGAGTCGTCCATTTGCCACGCTTGGTTTTTTCAAAAACCAAATTCGACATTTTGTAGCCAAACGTACGATTGAGCGCGTATTCCAAGAGTTTCCAAGCGTAATATTTTTGGCGTTTTATCTTGTCGTTTGCGCAAGCGTCCACTTCGTCTTGACGAGCTTGCGGATAGAGCGTATCCTCGCCCGTTTCACTAGGGATTTTCGCCAAATACACGTCAGAAATCGGCATATTTTTAAAAAGGTTGCGTACCGTATCCGCCTGTTCGCAACGCTTTTCACCCATGACGCACTCATAAGCGAAATGTTCGCAGTTGTTGTAGAGGATATTATACCCCTTTTCCCCCAACCGCGCGCGAGCAAACGCCACCGTTTCTTTGGGCTTACGGCGTTTTTTATTCTCCTTTTTATCGAGCGTAGCCGTTTCCAAAAAACCGCCGATGAGGAAGTCGTCCACGTTAGAAACGCACACCTCAATCTCGCTGTCTTTGAGCATGGCGCGGGCAGAGGGAGCCAAGCCAAACTGAATAATTTCGTCCTCGCTGACAAACACGCCGTAATGGTAAATGCCTCCCAATTTCACACGGACCATATCTCCCAACGACGGGTTTTTTAATTCCCACTTCATTGCGCCAATTTCTTCTCGATATAATCGAGAACGTCGCCAACGAGTCTAAAATCGCCAAACCCAACGTCGTCGAATTGAATCCCAAAGAATTCCTCTACGGCGATAACGATATACAAAATCCCGACCGAGCTAAGCCCCAAATCGGTAACCAGATTGGCATCTTCCGTACATTTTTCTTCATCGTAGGCGCTGCCTACCGCCATTTTAAATACGTCTTTCAGCTTTTCAGCAATCTCATTTCTTGTCATTTGCATTTTGGTTTCTCACTATTTTCATACTGGGCGAACGAACGAAATCGGTCGTTCTGATAATCACTTTATTTACGCGCATAAAGGCGGGCAACGTTTCGTTGATTTCGTTGACTTTCGCCTTAAAATGCCCTTCTACGTCTTCGATTGCAAGCGCCTTTACCACCGCCATACGGGGCAGAATTTCCACCGCCAACACGCCGTCGGTTTCATATACCAAGCAATCTTGTACGGTATCAATCATACCGAATTTGGTTTCAAGCTCCGCAGGAGAAACGTTTTCGCCGTTGGAAAGCACGATAATCTCTTTCTTTCTGCCCGTGATATACAAGAACCCTTCCTCGTCCATACGGACAAGGTCGCCCGTCTTGAACCAACCGTCTTCGTACGCAATCGCGTTTTCTTCCGGTTCGCCAACGTATCCGTCCATCATATTCACACCTTTCAGCCACAGCTCGCCGTCTACTATCTTATATTCCATACCCTCGTAGATATACCCTACCGAATCGGCTTTTCGCAACGCCTCGGGGTTACCGCTAACGAGGTTTGCGCTCTCCGTCAAGCCGTATCCAGGCAAAAGAGCCACGCCGAATTTATCGTATTCTCTAACCAAATAGGGAGCAACCGCCGCCGCGCCGCAAATAATCGTTTTTAAGTCTGCGCCCAGCATATTTCTGCCGAACTGTTTGGAAAGGTTGAGCGCCATTTCCGCAAGCGCGGGTACGAGCACCATAATCGTGGGTTTAAACACCGCGATTTCCTTGAACATATCCTTCGTGTTACGGCAGATATAAATAGCGCTACCCGTATAAAAATTCGTCAGCAGGTTGCGCACCAAACCGAATACGTGCGTGAGCGGGAGCACCAAGAAGTATCTTTGCCCAAATACGTGCTGATAACCGTAGCAACCGTTTTTTACACCGCGCATCGTCGCGCTGTGGGACAACAGAACGCCTTTACTTCTGCCCGTCGTGCCGCCCGTGAACAGCACGCAACAAGGCGCGCTTCCGTCCACGTCTGCAATTTCCGAGGGTTTATCGCTGGAAATCGTTTCGTCCAACAAGATAAGCCTAGGGTTCTTTTCCGCCGCAAACGCCGTTTTTTCCTGCAATGCGGGCGCGTAAATCAAGGCTTTTAAGCCAAATTTCATCGAACAGCCGAACACCGTCATCGCGTCGAGGTGCGCGGGCAACAAAACCGCCACCGCGCCGAGCGTCGTAATCGCCAAAAACGCCTTTGCAAACGCCGTGGAATTGGGCATCAATATCCCCACGTTATCCCCTGCGACAATACCCTTTTCTTGCAACGCCGCGCGCATTTTGCAAACCTGTTCGTCCAACTGCTTATAGGTAAGCGCTTCCCCGTCCACAATCGCTACGTCGTCGGGATAGGACGCCACGCTGTTTTTCCACATTTCGCCGACGCTTTTATAATCGACGATTTTCGCAAAGGTATTTTCGTCCGTGTATTTTCTGAAATCTACCATAAATTAGCTCTCCTTGTTTTTCTTCTTTTTGTCAAATCGGTCGTGATAATATTGCATCAATTCCAATTCTTTTTCGCGGATATAATTGCTTGCCTTTTCAATCTCTTCCATCGTAGGCACCGCCCCGCACAAAGCATTGACGTCAATCGGTTCGCCAACAATGGATATACGACGGCTGTACCAATGCTTTACGGGCGCAAAATATACGGGCACAACCGGTTTGTGGCTGATATGCGCCATCAAAATCACACCCGATTTATACGTTTTCAAACTCTCGTCATCCCGATTGACCGTCCCTTCGGGGAAGACCACCACCGCTTTTTCCTCTTTCAAACGTTCGCACACGCCGCGAAAGGACGACATATGAAAATTGTCTTTGTCAATCATAATACAGTTCATTTGATTGAAAAACCAATTTTTTAATTTCGTATCAAACAAGTTCTTTGTCGCCAAGCAATGCAACCGTCTATACCAAAAAACGCAATGCACCCTGACAGGGTCCAAAAAACTCCCGTGATTGGGCGCAATCAATACGCCCTTTTTAAAACGTTTCGGCACGTTTTGATTGACACGGACGGTTTTTGGACGAAACCAAATCAGCGTAGGCAATACACCCGTGACTTTCACAAAATCGTATACGAAATTACATTTTTTCTTTTTCTTTTTTACCTTTTTGGGCTTTTTCTCTTCTACCAAGCTCATCTTTTAATGCAATAACCTTTTCTCTTAACTTTTCGTTGACCAAAGCGACGTTTTCCGAATCGGATAAATTTGGATCACACCACTCTTTTACGTCAATCGGTTTCCCAATCATCACACTCGCTCTCTTCTTGCCAAAATAAGAGCCGTTGACCGCCACGGGAACGATTGGCGCGTCGTTTTCAAGCGCGGTGTATACTGCGCTCGGTTTAAAGGGCAACGGCGTTTCTTCCCCCTCCCTCGGCAAGCGAGATTCTGGGAAAATCAGCAAAACACCCTTCTTTTTTAATATCTTATTACTCTTTTCCATAAAGGAAAAATCATGCGTTTCTCTATCGACCTTAACACCGCCAAGCCCTTTCAAAAGACCCGTCAAAACAAAATTTTTGCGGTACATTACTTCCGCTATTTGACAACGTAACGAACGGCGGTGAAAGACGAACATCAACAAGGGATAATCCCAAATAGAATAGTGGTTAGAAACCACAATCGCCTTTCCCCGAATCCCGCGCTTTTGCACTTTTTTGTCTTCGTAGTAAATCTTTTTGCGGAACGCAAAGACGTGCAGAAGCCACGCCGTCACTTTGACGAACCAGTTACAAAACCAAATCATGCTTGCTCAGTAGCCCCTTCTACGGACGCCGTTTCTTCCACGCCATTCTCCGCGTTTTCTTCCGCTTTGTAAATATTGTTCATATTCTTCTGCAACAGCGAAAGGCTGACTACGTTAATGGGCAAAATCGGGAACATAATACCGAAAATGATAAACAAAGCGGGGTTTCCAACCGTTTTTGCGCCGACCTCGTTCGCTTTTGCCTTGATTGCCTTGAACGCTTTCAGCGTGAAGATAATAGAGGCGAACGGGATCAGACACGAACATACCCACGCCAAGCCCGAAGAGAATTTCTTCGCAATTTTCTTAATCGAGTTGAACAAGAACGCCAACCAAACGAAACCGAAGATAAAGCCCGAAAGTACGGAAAGACCAATCTGTACGAACAAGATTTCGCCCTTTTCTTCTTTGTGGTTGTATTCTTCGCTGATTTCAAGCTTGGACAAATCAACGCTCGGGTCAAGCTTTTTGAGTTCTCTGCCCACGCACTCTGCGGTGTAGTCTTTCGGCATCTTTCTTGCCAAGAACGCGCCCAAAACACAGCAAATCGCTACGATAAAGGGAACGAGCAAAAGCCCGAGGTTAAACACCTGCGACGCGTCCGCACCGAATTTCAATGCGGCAATATCCAAGGCGTATTTACCCGTCGCCCATTTTACGCCCCACGTGCCTTTGCAAATGAACAGGTTTTTAATAAGTTCATAAATCAGCGAACCGGAAATTGCGCTGACGATAGACGTACAAACGGCGTTGCCCGCAAAGTACATTGCGGAGTGGTTTTTACCCGTCAATTTTTCTTCCACGCTGGAAATCTGCGCAGGAACAAGGTAGGGCATCATAAAGAACGCGCCGATTGCCCAGCTACCGCAAACACCGCCAAGACAGCCGATAACGTATTGAATCCCTACGTTGTTTGTGCCCAGCATAAACGTGGACGCAAAGAAGAAGGACAAAATGGATACCGCAAAGGATATCAAACAGCTTTGATAGGTAAAGCGGGTACCCTTTTTCGCTTTCAGTTTATTAAACAGATACAGCATTACGGGCACGGGAGCAAACGCGCAGGTATTCAAAATCGCCATTTGCGCGCCGTCCATACCCATACCGCCCGTGATGAGCGCGTTCATGCTGACAAGGAACATCTGCAAACCGAAGAAGGTACAGCAGTTTACAACCTGCCATCTCATAAAGATTTTGTTTTTAAAGGTCAAGCGAATACTTTCGCCAAGGGTAACTTTTTCTTCCTTTAACCCCTCGTTTTCGGGATAGCCGTATTTTGCCCCTTCCTTAATCATAAACAGAGGAATTACCAGCGTCAACATCAAGGGCGAACAAATATATACGAAATTGTTGATATAAACGTTCATACCGTCCAAAACCAGGGGTACAAGCGCGTATACCAAGCAATAGGAAATGGTATCGAAGAAGGATTTATACCCCGATACGCGCAGACGTTGCGGTTCGTTTACGCACGTCGTCGAAAGGGAGCCGTAGTACGCAATCATACCCATCGTATAGGTCGCGAAGAAAATCAACGCCCATACCAAAATCCAAGCGGTATTAATTGCCTGATGCCCAGCACCGCCAATCGGTAACCAACACATGACGTACGCCAACATCATAGGCAACAAGCAAACCAAAATGGCAGGTCTGCGTCTGCCCCATTTCGTTGACAGCGTATCCGTGATATGCGCAAAAGGAATATCGATAATGCCGTCAAAGGCCTTTGCAATCGCATACAAAATCGGAAAAACTGCGGGCATAATAAAGCAAGCGCCACTTGCAAACCGCATGTATTTCCCGGCTTCGCCAAGCGCCGACGGATTGATAGCGTCCGTAAAGTACGCCCCCATCAAAACCATTAAAAAGTTGGGACCGAACCCCGAAAAGCCGTATAAAAACTCTTTCCACTTTTTATTTAACGAGTTAACCATTACACACCTCCAAAAGTTAACCTTTTTCTATTTCTTGATGAATTGATAAAATTCCTGCACGGAAGACAGCTTTCTATTTTCCGAAGTCGCCACTTCCACGCCGTATTTATCCTTAATCATATCAAGCAACGTAAAATAATCCAAGCTGCTACCGCCAAGGTCTGTGAAGAAATCTGCCGTTACCGCAATTTCCTCCTCCTTCTTTTGCAACACCTGCGCAAAGCAAGCGCACAGTTCCTTTTCCAAAACCGAGAGTAAGAATTGCGTATGGCTTTCCGCGTTTTCGCGTTCAATCAGCATGAGCTGTCCCGCGTTGTAACGTTTGGCAATCTTCTTTCTGCTCACCTTAAAATCGCTTGCGCCGAGGAGTTTATCCGTCGTCAACGCCACCACGGGTACCTCGTCTTTAATCTGCGCCCTTTCCAATTCCGCAACGGCGCTGTCGTACGTTTCGCGGAACCCCTCCGCCGAGAAACAACCCGTCACGCTGACGAGCAACGTCGGCGTGCCTTTGCCGTCCGTAAACAGACATACCTCGTCCGCATTTTTAATCTGCAACTTGCCTTCCAATAGCTCGGGATTGATTTTTTCGCCGTTTTTACAAACGATTAAATCGTCCTCTCTGCCCTGCAAGTAATATTTACCGCTTTCTTCCTTAGCGAGGTCACGCGTGTTAAACCACTCGTCAAAGTCGGTGATTTTCACTTCGCCTTTCTGCATGATACGGCTTGCCATCGTCTTGCCTTTTACCAGCAATTCTCCGTCCTTGGAAACGCTGTACTGCGTGCCCCCGAACGGCGCGCCGACCGAGCCTTTGTTCAACTCCTTCCGTTTCATGGAAATATCCACGGACGTAATGCCGATTTCGCTCATGCCGTAGCCGTTTGCCATGTGATACCCAATGCCGTTAAAGAACGCAAGCGCCTCTTGCGAGATACCGCTACCCCCCGTAATCAAGAAACAGATACTGTCCCCAAAGAGCCCCTCACGCACCTCTTTAAACGCCATTTTGGATAAAAGCGAGCCGAGCTTTTCGTGCTTGCTGACAAACGCCATCGCTTTTTGGAATTTTTTATACGTTTTCGCCTCGCGTGAACGGATTTTTTGCAACGCCTTCTTATACACCGTTTCCCATACCAAAGGCACGGCGAAAATATGCGTCACCTTGTGCTTTTGCACCGTATTGAGCAAGGTCTGCGGTGTCAAATCTTTCAAAAATACCAACGTCCGCGAAAAGAACCCGAACCACATATACACCGCAATAAAACCGAACACATGGTAAAAGGGCAACAAGGCAAGAATTTTCAACTCGCCCTCGTAATGCTTTTTCATCTGCGGGCATTTGGTAATAATATTTACGCTGTCGCAAATCTGATAATAGAAATTCTCGCCCGTATACGCGCAAAGTTTTATATTGTCGGACGTGCCCGAGGTCATAAACAGCACTTCCGTCCCCCACACTGCATTTTCCGTTTTGGTTTCGGCTTGCCCCTTAAAAGCGTCCGCGGCGTTTACCGTCGGCACGCAAAAGGTTTTGCCGTCCGATACCACGGCGGCAACGCCGTATTCCTGCAACACGTTTTCCAACACGTCGGCGTTCAAGCGGGAATTCATCAAAAGCGGATTGTACCCCGCCCGCAAAATCGCCCAAAAAAGCTCAATCCACTCGATGCTGTTTGCCATATACAAGCCCACAATCGAGCCCTTAGGCGCAACGGAGAGCATTTTTTCTACGGCGGGAACGATACTTGCGATTTTATCCGCGCATTCCCCGTACGTAATCTTTTGAATACGGTAGCCGTCGGAAATCTCCGCCATGATATTTTCCCTTTCAGAAAACATATACGAAAACAGCGTTTCAAAGTTCTTTTCCTGACGGCCATAGCGCGCCAGCTTGTCGCGCGCATAGTCGTCTATGCTATGAAACCCTGCAATATTCTTTAATTTCAATTTAAAACACCTCTATTCTCTCTTCTTTTTTATCGACGTTTTTCGACAAAAAACAACACACCTCTTTTTATTTTATCACATTTCTATCATATATGCAAGTCTTTGCGGAAAAATTTTTCTTTGCCATAATATAAAAAATTTTTCCACTTCGTCCTTGCCTTTCCTCAATAAAAAAATATCAGATTTTGCCAACTTTTTTCGCTTTCCCCCTTGAAATTGTGAAAAAAGTGTGATAGAATAAAAGAAAATATGTGCATATATGCACAAATAGGAGGTTTGTTTCATATGAACAAGTTTGGTAAACTCTTGGGCTACGACGGCAAAGAGAAACAGACGAGCGTCAAAACGGAACTCGTTGCAGGTGTTGTTACCTTCCTTGCAATGGCGTACATTTTGACGGTTAATCCCGACCAAATTTTTGGTAGAGGCAGTGCGTATTGGGCATCGGCGTTTATGGCGACGGCGTTCGGCGCGGTCATCGGTACTTTGCTAATGGCGTTCCTTGCAAAAATGCCTTTGGCGCAGGCGTCTGGTATGGGTCTGAACTCCATGCTCGGCGGTATCATCGGCGGTTGGGGCGGCTACGGCAAGTTCACCCCTGGTCAAGCTTTTATGCTCGTATTAATTTCGGGCTTGGCTTTCTTACTGTTATCCCTTATTAAGATTAAAGGTAAGACCTTCCGCGAACTCGTCTTTGACGGTATGCCCGTTGCGGTTAGAAGCGCAATTTCCGTTGGTATCGGTTTGTTTATCGCATACATCGGTCTGCAAAATGCGGGCGTCATCGTTACCAACCATTTCACACAAGTCGGCTTTGTTAAGTTTACCAATTGGGGACAACAGCTTGTCAACGTAGGTACTGTTGTTGATCATCATATGATTGAACCTATCTACAAGGTAGCTGCAAAAATGGCAATCGTTGCTCTTTCGGGCTTGTTCTTGATTACTATTTTGGATAAATTTAAAGTTAAGGGTTCCATTATTTTTGGTATTATCGGCGCAACGATTATCGGTATCCCTTTCGGCGTTACCGACCTTAGTATTTTGAAAGGCGACGGCGCTATTTCTTGGAAATTCTGGGAAAACTATAAAACTTCTTCGCTGGCGGTGAAAACTCCGTATTCGGTTCGTTCACGAGCGTATTTAAGAGCGGTAGTGGCGGTCTTATCCCCGCAGGCGTTTCCATCTTCACGATTATCATGATTATCATCACGATGTGTATGATTGATATGTTCGACACCATGGGTACAATCGTTGGTTGCTGCGGCGGCAACAGAATTCTGTCCGACGAAAACAACAAACCCCATAACTACGGCAAACTTATGATCAGCGACGCAGTTGCTACTTGTACGGGCGCAATGCTCGGTACGTCCACCGTTACGACCTTCGTCGAATCGGGCGCAGGCGTATCCGCAGGCGGTAGAACGGGTCTTACGGCATTGACAACGGCTTGCTTGTTCTTCCTTGCAACCTTCGCGCTTCCCTTGTTTGCGGCAATTCCCCCGGCAGCGGCAGCATCTGCGCTTATCTACGTAGGCGTTTTGATGATGAAAAACAATATCAAGAGTGTTGATTTCAGCAACGCTATCAACGCTACTTCCGCTTTCCTTACCATGGTAATCATGGTTCTCTCCTACTCGATTACGACGGGTATTGGTGTGGGTCTTATCTCCTTCACCCTTATGTCGATTATCGCTTACTTCGTAGAACTTATCAAGTATGCTATCACGAAGAAGGAAAAACCCGTTTGGAACGTTTCTATCGTTGCAATCATAGTATCCCTTCTCTTTGCTGTATACTTCTTCGTTCCTGCAACGATTTAAACGAAGTACAATTTACTTAAAAAGGCAAAAGCCGAAACCTTTCACGGTTTCGGCTTTTCGTTTTTATATATGAGCTTGTAGCAATACTTTTGGTCTCGCTGTTCGTTTGGTTGAATCAATCAAACACCTTTTCTATTTCCGTTATAAATCTAATAGCCTCTTTTTCTTTACCTCAAATTCCTCTTGCGTAATCACTCCGCTGTCGAGCAACTCTTTATATTTTTTTAATTCGTCCGCATTGCTGTATGTAGTCTGGAAATTTATTGACGATTCCCCTTTCGTTTTTGATTCTGTTTCAGTATTTTTTTGTCTTTTGTTTAACAAGTCTTTTAAAACCTCACCTATCTCGCGATAATTGTCTAACATATAAAACTTAATAACCCCTGATGGCGTAGAGACTACCATCTTCGCCATTATTGCCGAGGTAGAATATCCCGACACCATATGTAAAGGCAAAACCACTTCTTTGCCAAAACGCGTAGCACCCCTTATATTCATTTCCGTTATTGACAATTTACTTCTAATATAGCCAAGATACATCACAAGAGCAATCAGAGCTAATCCCAAAAAAGTAAATACGAATATTGACAATACTAATGTGCTATCCCAAAATGGTCTATCAAAATAATACGTCCAAAAACTCATAGAGTGAGGATAATAGACTGCCTTCTCCACGGAATATTCCACATACATTTCCGCAATTTGCAGCCCCCAAAACAAGAACATGATTGCAAATATTCCAATAACAATCAACAAGAAAATGATTCTCCACACTTTACTCGGTCTGCTTTCTATTAAAACCTTTTCTTCCATTTTTATCTATTACCTCCAACTTTGTTTTGTGATAAAATTGTATCACACCATTTGGTGTAATGTCAAGTAAAATACACCATCTGGTGTAAAATAATATTATGGACAACAAGTTGATGTTTTCATTTGCACAAAATTTAAAATTGTTAATTGGGGAAATGAGCATTTCCGAATTTGCCCGAAAGGTAGATATACCACAGCAAACGATTTCACGGTATCTACTCTGCCAACGTGAAATATCATTGACGAATCTCTGCAAAATCGCCGATTATTTTGGTGAAGATATTGATTATTTAATTGGACGAAAAGATTAAACCGCAGCTGCATATTTGCAACTGCGGTTTTTACTTTAAAACTTTTTAATGGGGAAGAGCATACGCGTTTGTTCTTTGTACTCCGCAAAGCCCTCTTTTTTCGATTGTCTGCCGTCGGCAAGCGGAATGCTCACGCAAAGGAACAGCACCGTATTAGACACCGCGCCAAGCAGATAATACCACTCGAATCCCAACGCGCATATGGTAAACATTGCTACGCCCCACCACATACAGATTTCCGCCAAATAATTGGGGTGCCTCGAATATTTCCAAACGCCCGTACGGATAAACGGCGTCGCGCGGTGACGGCGGTATTTGTGCATTTGAATATCCGCCACGCCCTGCAACAAAACCGCCAGCAAGCATACGGCAAACCCAATCAAACAAAGGGGCGAGAACGCCTCTGCGCTCTGCATAACGTACACCGCAGGCAACGTGCATGCGTACACAATCAACGTCGGGACAAAATGAATTCCAAAGAAATTGACGAAGGGATACAACGCCCCCGTCTTTTCCTTCAACGCCGTATATCGCCAATCTTGATGCGCCAAGCCGTGAAACGTATACGCCCAATTCGCCGTCAAGCGTACCCCCCACAGCCCAATGGCTACGCACACCAAAACCTTCGCCAACGTGATTTTGTTGACGAATAAAAACGCAAACACAATTACAATCGGTTGTACGCTCCAATAGGGGTCGTACACGGACGCATTACGGCAAACTACGCTGAACACAAAAGTTACCGCCGTTGCGATACAATCGGCAAGCAAAAGCCTCAACCAAACCTCGCCAGGTATCATCAAATAACTGACAACGCCCGCCGCGCCAGCCAAAACGTAAATTGCTCCCACAACAATAAAACTCGCCAAACGGTTCATTTTCATAAAAGTCATCTTTCCTTTTCTTCATTATTTTGCGCCAAGTTTTCACCTTGCTCGCCGAAGAAGAACTTTTTCAGCGCCCTGCCAAGCCTGCCAAAGGGCGTTATTTTTTTGTTCGACACGTACCTTGCGAGCAACATAAACGGTTTTTCCACCGCCATTTGCCTTATCAAATCAATACCCGCGCCTATGACAAACACAATAGCCACCGCCATAATCGAGTACGGAATCAACAGCCAGCTACCTTGATATAAGGCATTTTTAAACACGCTCTCCCATAAGAACGCACGCGTAACGTCGTGGTCATGCAACAAATATATCCCAAAGGTCGTGGACGCGATAACGTTTATCCACCTATGGTGTTTCATCTTCATCGTCGCAAACACCATAAACAGCGACAGCGATATCGCCAGCGTCGTTATTTTTTCTTGTCCATATAAATACGGGCTGTTTGAGGCAACCCCACCCCTTGTCACGCTGACTACGGCAATAACGGAAGTCGCGCCGTAGGATATCAGAACGGAAATCAGCAAGAACAACACGTAGTGTTTCGTGGTAAATTTCTCGTTCAAACCGTGCAAGCGGATATACCCCGCTATGGTATAAAGGGTTATAAACCACAACAGCGCGTTGCCCTCATACGCCGACGTCGTAACCGTGGGTATGATACACCAACACACCACCAATAACAAAATCAGTTTTTGATACAAGGCTTTGTCCAAACTGCGCAACAGCTTGTTTAAGAACGGGTGCAGTAGGTACAGAACGAAATAACCGCTCGCAAACCACCACTCTGAAAAAGTAATCGGGAGCAAAGCCTCTACTAACGCTTTGCCTTTCAGCTCGCTAACGCCCGTCAACCCGAAAACCAAATAAATCGCTATGGAATAGAAAAATACCTGTCCCCAAAACTTTGCAATCCTCGTTAGGTCGAATATCCTCTTATCGTTGCTAATGAGGTGATACCCCGAAATAATAATGAATACGTTGACGCCGATTTTCCCACCGATAACGATAAAATTATACCAAAAGAGGTTTACGCTCACGGACGAAAACTCGAACCCGCCGTGCAGAGAAAAATGATGGAATATAATCATTACCATCGTGATAATTCTCAGCAATTCTATGGCAGAATTACGCTCTTTTACTTGTTTTTGCTTTTGTATCATATACGTTCTCCAAAAAATTCGCGCCGCCGTTTGGCACCTTTTTTGTACTTTTTGATGTTTGCAATTTTTTGTTTTGCCGATTTATTATATCATACTAAAATAAAAAAATCAACGGCATTGCGGTTAGATATTGTTTTTTATAACGGAATTGAAACGTAAAAGGTTGTAACGCTAAGCCCAAACCCCTACCAAATGGAAACGCTTTGAGATAGTAAACGGCGATTTATCAGACGTAAAAAACTAACCGCTCCTTTCGGAACGGTTATAGGCAAAATTAAAAATATCCCCTTAATAATTTTTGTTCTTACTTACTATAAATACAACGAAAACGCTTTTACAGATGCTTGAGCGCTACACCGATCAATATAACAGCGCCTATTACGAGCGAGCCAAGGAAAAGGCCGACAATACTCTGTTTAATATCACTACGGCGATTGTCTGTAATCGCCGCGTTTTCAATGGTGCGCAAATATTCTTCATACGTCGCGTTGGTTTTTTCGTTGCAAACTGCGTACAAATTGTAATCCACCTCTTTCGGCTCTACCAAACCCTCCGTTATTTTTTGAGCAACCTGCATAAGTGCGCTTATACGCACGCGCAATTCTTTTAAGGTCGTGATGATAGCGGTTTTGAGGGCGTTTTGCAACACCATCTTCTCTTCGTCGTTCGTGCGTTTATCAAAATAACACTTGCAATCCACGCTAAAATCCAATGGAAATTTCTTTACTATCATCCCCTCTCTATACGCAATAAACGACGTAATCAGGGTATCGATTTCAACGCCTACTGATGGCACACGCGCCATACCGACGGAATTGATGCCTTTGCCATTAAAACCAGCCATAGGCATACGTTTTTTAGTATTATACGTGATATTATCACCGCTGTTAAAATCAAACCCAGCCAAATTTTCTATCGGGCATACGAATTGAATCGCGCCACCGAAATAAACACCGCAAACCATTTTATTCTCATCGTAAAAAAACGCCGTCGCCGAATAGGTCTGCAAATAATAAATTTCCGTTGCGCCCACCGCTCGCATTGCTTTTTCCGCAGCCGCTCTTCTACTATTATAATAAGAATCAGATACTTCTTCCTTCAACCACCCTTGATGCGTATCATGATATCCACTGTCGATATCAGGTTGGTTTTGTTTAAGCGTTGCATCGGTTGTAAACACCTTGCGAGGTTCTACGTTTACCCGCACCTTTTCTTCTTCTATCTCCTCGACTTCGTCGTTCATCAAATAATTAAAGGTGACGTTGAATATCTTCGCAATTCCTTTAATATTGGCAATTTCGGGGAAAGATACCTCCGTTTCCCATTTGTATATTGCCTGCCTGGATACGTCCAACTGATTGGCAAGGTCCTCTTGAGACAATCCGGCTCTTTTGCGCAGATATAAAATCTTTTCACTTAATTTCATAGTAAAACTCCTTTTTTTTGCTTGCATTATACCATTATCCAAGAAAAATTGCAAGAACTTGTCGGTTTACAATGTGTCAACCAACGGTTGCATTTTTGTTTACCAATCCATTATATCATACTAAAACAAAAAAAACCAACGACATTGCCCCGTTAAAACCCAAAAAGAAAACGCCTACCGCGTTTCAACCCCGTCGGTTTAAAATGCAATAGGCGCTTTTATTTATTTAATATAATACAAGTCTGTCCCTATAAAACCCGCGTCTGAGAAGTCGGCTGGATACTTGCGTATGATAAAATCTATATAGCTTTCGATGATTCGAGCCGTTACGATATAACCCGTAGGCGTCATATGACCAAGGAAATACTTTTCCTTAAACGTCTCGTCATAAACGGGCGCATAGGTATATAAATCTACCAAATACGTATTATCGAAGAATTTTGTAAATTCTTCCAATAACTCTCTATGCCCCTTTCTTTTTATATCGTTATCATCAGCTTCCCGTGGCATGGACACTAAAAAGAATTTTGCTCTCGGCTGTAAAAGCTTTAACCGTTGGATAATTTGCGCGTAATATCCCGCGAAGGTTTTAGCGTTTTGGGTGTAATCCTCTTTGTTGACATCCTTTAACGAACCAAGCTCCATATTTTTACATACGATATCGTTTACCCCAAGCGCAATGATATAGGCTTGACAAAGCTTGTCTTTATCGAAAAATCCCATATCGTCGGCAAACGATTCCATATATTCCTTCGCGGTCATACCGCCTCTGGAAAAGTTATAAACCGTCGAGCCCGTACTTCTTGCAATATGTTGTCCCCAACTATACTCGTAAAAATCGTGAAAGTTCCGCGCTCCGTCCGCCGTTCTCGACTCAAATTCACCCGAGGAAAGACTGTCGCCAATACACCCGATTTTTCTAAAAATACCCGTAAAGCCACCGTCCGTAACGATTCTGTCCAATGGTTTTTCGTTTTCGCCTATACTTAAATATTCGTAAATATTCATATTTTTCCTTTATTCAAAAACACTTATTAAGAGTTTTACGCCTTCCCGTAAACGATAAAACCTACCGCTTACAGAAGGCGTAACGCACTGTTGATTTAGTTGGAGGTAATCAATTCCACGCCAGCAGGCGCCGTCGTCATATCGTACTCGTATTGCGTTACACTGCTCGCGTAAATCTTAACGTTCTCGTATACGGACGTATTTTTTTCGTTACCCATACCGCCGAAGACTTTCTGAAGACTTCTGCCTTCTGCGTGAATGGTAATATTCCTAAACGTGCAACGTCTCATTTCATGCGAAATCAAAATACCGCAAGATTTTATATCGGCAGCCACATTAAACGCCGAATCTTCCGTCGTCGTAATTTCGATATTTTCAATCGTTGCGCCTACGACACCGCGCCCAAAAATCGTCGTTTCTCCGCCGTTATAACGAACGTTGGGGAACTTAATATTTTTGAACACCGCGCCTTCGCCCGACTGCGCCGTAAGACCGTAGTTGACCGTTTTGAAATTCAAAATCGAATGGCCCCTACCGTCAAGCGTCCCTCTAAAACCGTGCATCCAATTCCAATCGGTTGCATAACAACTGATTTCATACCAGTTGAAATCCATATCCGAAGCCAACGTGTAGTAGCCGTAAATGGTATCCCCTTTCCATTGGATTGAAATGGCAGTTTTGAAATCGGTTAAGTTTGTTAATTCCTTTGTAACGATTACCGTATTCAACGCATATTCGTAGATTGTATCCGACGTTTCCACCGAGATACGCATTACTTTTTCGCCGTAAATATCCAAACCAAACGCTTTCGTTTGAACGGTCACAACGCCGTCTGCGTACGAGAAACAGCTTTCGTCAAGCTGGACGTTATCCGCCCAAGCCTCAACGATTTCCCCTTCCGTTACCGTTTCGCTCAACGAGAAGGACGCCGTGTTGCTCTCATTGATTTCATACTTTCTTTCCCCTTCCGTCGGGTAAACGATTTGCGTTGCCGTAATAAGGGTATCCAAGTTAATGAATTCTGCTTCTTCTTGTTCTACGGAAACAGCCACACGGTCCTTGATTACGCGTACTGCCACGGAAATATCTACGCCTTGATAAGACAGCGTAAGGTTGGTCACGCCTTCCTTTCCTGCAAGCAATTTTCCGCCTTCCCCAATGGTAACGATTGCTTCGTTAGAAACGGTCCAATCTAAGCTGTCGCTGGGAACTTTTTCCCCTTTATAATAAAGGCTAATATCCGAAGTGTATACGTCGTGCGCGCTGGTAAGACAAAGCTGATTATCCACCGCGCCTTCAAGCGCGTAAACCAAATCGGTATTTTTTACCGTCACGTTCACGCTTTCGGCAAGCAACTGCCCGTATACCGTCGTATATACCGTAAATTCCGTTTTGCCAAGCGCGTTCCCCGTAAAGAGAACCTCGTTGCCCGACACCGTTGCGGATACCGCTTCTTGCGTTTCATCCACAGCGTCGCAGGCAAACGTCACGTAGTCGGTAATATCTTGCCCGCCATAATACATATACAGGGAAAGCGCATAGCTATCGCCCTCAGAAATCGTAATATCGTTTTCTACGACGAACGTAGGCAAACTCTGTTTTCTCACAACGGTTACTTCGCACGTATCGGAAAGGTTTCCACTCTTAGCCGTAACCGTTACCTTGCCTTCCTTAATGTTCGTCGTGGCCTTGCCGTTTGCATCCACGGAAAGCAGGGACGGGTCGGAACTCGTCCAAGTCACTTCCCCCACGTTTTCCGTTTTCAGCTCAAACGTATACGAGTCAAAGCAATCCAACGCCAAAGACGAATCGGTAATATTGATACTAGCTTCGGTCTTAGGGACGTTCACAGGACCAGACGGATTTGCATTTCCGTTGTCACAACCCGTGAAAAGGAATGCGCTCGCCGACAAAATACTGATAAGTCCAACAACTATCTTCTTCATCCTCACGTCCTCCTTACATTAAGCCCCATTGCTTATACACGTCCGTAATATAGCCGTGCTCCATTTGCTGTATCAAACCGAGCTCATCGCCGTCTTCCTTAAATTCCTGACGCATGGTCAGCATTTGCGTAGGCGTATAGCTCGCTTCATGCAACGTGCAAAGCGCATATCTGGGGAACAACGTTTCAATCTTGATATGCTTTACGAGTTTTGCATACTCTTGCGGACGCTCAAACTCTAAATAAGCAACGGCTTTATAGGCTTGGTCCATAAGCTCTAACCAACCCTCTAACATCTCTTTCGGCCAGAAACGCTTATCGCTGCCGATTTCTTGGTAAATACCGCCACCCAAGCCGTAGTCCTGCACCGATTCAAGATAGGTTTCCCATTGACGGAGTTCGTTATAGTATTGTTCCATAATATCCGCCGCCGCGCCGTAATAGTTCTTGAAGAACTTGTTTTTATATTCTTCATAAGAAATGGTTACGTCCATTTGCGCTTTCGAATCGAGATACTCCTTCAATTTACCAAAGCACGTAACGTTTTCACTCATACGCTGACCTTCGTTATAGATAATGTTCGCACCTTGTTGTTTGAAGAAGTAATAGGTATCAACCATAGAAGAATAGGTATTATACGGGAACATATAGTGATGGTAGTCCGTTTCGTATACCCAAGCCATAATATTGTCGGTATATTCGCTCCACGCTTTAACAGCCTCTGCAAATACTCGGTTTTCTTCATGGTAGAAGGAATAGATATATTTTGCGTCCAAAGGCGCGATAAATACCGTGATATTCGGACTGCATTTTAAGGTAGGGTCTTCTTCTACGGGCGTTGTAGGGGGCGCATACGACGTATGATACGCAAAGAAAGCAATCTGCACGTATCTGCGCTCCGTCCCCGTTTCTTCCGCGTATGCTTCAAGCGCCGCCTGGAACTTCACGTCCAAATCGTTCATATAACGAATAATCGTTGCGGAAATAGACCCGTCTTTCTTCAATACCGCGTTACAAGTTTCGCAGTCACAGCAATACGGTGCGTCTTCCTGCGTAATTGTAATAACGTTTTGCATCGGCTGTGAAATAACGCTTTCCATCATTACTTCCAACATGGCTTCCTGCATCGCTTCATATTCCACAGGGTCGCCGTGGGCCGTATAGCAAAGCTGACGATGCTTGGAATTGCTAGAATACCATTCTTCATGGTCTTCCAAATATTTCTCTACGGGAAGATATGCAAAAATGTTATGTACTCTTGCTTGATTTTCCCCTACTGCAACGAAAATAGGGTCCACTTCATAGCCCATACCGTACAAACCGGAAGCTTCCATCCAGTTGGTATAGTTACGATAATCATAATCTGGACGTTCAACGATATCGATATCGGGCAACGTTTCACCGTTATTTTCGTAAACGACCGTATCATGCGCAATCATATCGTAACCAACAATCGCCTTTAACAATGCAATGGCGCCCATCTGATAGCCGTTCGTCATCTTCACTTCTAAAAACAACGAATCGCCGTACGATTTAATATAATACCCCGCAGGACCAAGGTCTTCTTTCGGCATCTCCAATCCGCAAGCGGTAAACAAATCCTTACAGCCGATGATAATGTATTTAGAATCCAAATTTATCTCTAATTCTTCCCCGGGCGTGTGCGTCTCTACCTTAAACGTAGCGTAAGAGGCATTGCTTAAATGTTGCGAAATAAAGGTCGCTGCGCGCAACGTATAGCTATTGCTCGTATCTACAATAATCTTGTACTCCGTAGTCGCCAAAGCCGTACCCGCGTTCGATACCAACGTTCTATTGGAAGGGGTTACGTTTACGTTGTGCAGAGTATTCGTCAACGGACCTCTGTTCAACGCGTCGCTAATCGGATCCTGCGGAGTAGGTACTTCCACTACGCCGCCCATGCCGTTATTAGCAGAGGACGAAGAATCGCAAGACGCCACAAACAGCGTACTGCAAACCGTCAGACATGCTAATGCCAACGATAAAATTTTAGACAATTTTTTCTTTAATCTCATCTCAATTCACCTCTGCATCCTTTACTCTGCGCTCTTTACGTTGACGTAATACGTTTCGTTCGTGATATTGCCTGCTCCGTCTACCACCATGACGCGAATCTTGTAGTTCCCCACGTGATTTACCACAATGGCGTTACCAGGCAACATAAATACTTCGCTTGTAGGCGCTTCCACAAAGACTCTTACAATGATATCTTTTTCCGCGGTATAATTATCCGATACCGTATAATTGGGAACGACGAGCATATCGCCGACCTTTGCCTCCGTAACAAACGAACCTTTCCACGTGATAACGGGTTTCTCTTCGTCGGAAACGTTCAACGTGTAAATAAGCGCCGAAGAGTTTACTCTCTTTACAAATTCCTTATCTTCCGTTGCCGAATAGGAAACGAGATATTGTCCAATCTTATCTAATTTAATTACGTAATCCTTTGACGGGTCTACGTTTTCCAAAAGAACCCCGTTGACGTCCACTACGGCATCGCCGTTAGAATCGGTAACCGTCAGCGAATAGTCCATATTCGGCGAATATACGTCGTATGCAACCGGAGCGTAAATGGTATAGAACGAGCCAGGTTTCCACGTACCGCCTATTTCGTGTTGCGCCAAAATAACGGGCGCAATTCTATCCGTTTGTACCGTATTGAAACGCACGTTGCCCAATTCCGCAAACGTAAAACCTCCGTTTTCCGCGCCATTTTCAAACGAAACGTTGATAAACATTTTATCGCTTTCAAACGCAACGAAATCCTTTACCGCAAGGGTTTCTTTCCCTATCGAAAAGCTACCGTTTTCATACGTAATTTCAAACGCTGCGTCACTGTTAAACGACACGCCTGCAAACGTCTTGCGAACGCCGTCTACTTCCATATAAGCATTCTTGCCATCATAACCCAAAACCATCGAAACGGCCAAATCATGATTAAATGCGTCCACCAACGAAACGCGGATAAGCGTATCTGCCGTTGCACCGTTCACGTTTGTAAATTTCATAACGGCATATTTAGAGGATTGTGCGTTGGCAAACGTAAAGCCAAAACCGCTATCCGTCGCCGTCAAAACCATACCGTCGCTCGTCTTTTCACACGCAAAGCCTTCGCCGTAAAGGTAGTTTTCCGCGTGCAAACGCAACCCAACTTCTTCTTGTACCCAAGCCAATACGCCGTTCGCCGTGTGACTTGCCAGCGTTACGCCTTGGCTCTTAATCTCAAACTGTACGGGATCGCCTTGGTTTGCAATGGTAATCTTAGCGGTCTCCCCTGCCTTATACGTCGTAGCGCCGTTCGCGTCCGTAATGACAACGTCACAAAGTTCCCTTTGCAACTTATCACCGCTCATAGAATACGCATAATACGAAGGCAATACGTAGTTTACGTCCGAAATATACGTAGGATATACGTCAAAATCTCTTTCGAGTATCGGCGTGTCGCCTGCCGTGACGGAAACGTCATAGCCCTTTTCCGTCTTTTGACCTACGTAGTCCGTTATTTCATAAATTACCTTATACGTACCAAGCTCTAACGCGCGGAAACCTGCTTGAATTTCCTCACGCTTGCCGTTAATCTCAATATAAGTTTTTACCGTCTTTTTACCGCTACCGCCCGTAATACTGTCAACGTTGACCATGGGAACGTTTACCCATTCCCCTGCGTTCGCGCTCGTCTGTTTGTCTACGGGAAGTTCAAAATCAGCCGTTTCCAAATTTTCATAAGCCGTTACGTATTTTACTACGCTACTGCTATTGCCGATTTTATCCACAGCTTCATAGACGATACCGTACGTGCCCGCTTTTTTAATGGCAATCTTTCCATCTTTTACAGGCACTTTCGTCGTACTTTCCATGCCGTAGTTAAACCATACGGATGCCGTTACTTCACAATCTCTTGCATAGGCGTCGTATGCCGTTGCCGTAGGAAGCACGTAATCGTGTCCAACCAACGCTTTCGGCATTTCGTTTGCAAACGCTTCGTCAACGGTTATCGTCGGCTTATCCGTATCGAGATAAACGCTATTCGACAAATCGTCAATGCCGTACACGTTCGTAATACAAACGTTCGCCGTAGTGCCGTTATAACCATATGCGCTGACGGAAAGACGCGCCTTACCGCTAGGGAACCCCGTCCATACGTTTTGTACGTATTCCGAGTTATCCAAGTCCGCATACATCGAAATGTTACCGGGGAAACCCAATGAATACATTTCCATCGTTTGATAATTCATGGAAACGAAAAACTGTGTGGTATCAGGGGCAACAATGCCTGTCTGCCCCACCGAGTTGAAGGGAACGTAGCTCCAAAGTCCGTACCCGTTATTCGTTTTCAAGCCTTCGCTTTGGTGCATACCGACGGGCACTTGATTCTGTCCGTGCGCCGCAACGTACGTATTGTACGTCCAATCATAACCGTAATGATGCACCTTCAAATACACGGAAGGATCTTCCGCGTCAGTAAAGGTAAAAATAAGTTCGCTAAAATCCGCCGACCCTGCAACGTCGGGCGTTACGTACCCCGTTACAAGCTGATCGTCCGCCTTAATTTTCGTAAAGTCGATATACTGCGTAAATACGAGCGAATCGTTCTGCGCAATACGCGCTTGCACCCCGGCTGTGGTCGCCCCTTTCGGTGTTCCGTAAGAAACGGAGGATTTTTCGCTAGATATGTCGTACGCAGGATAATTTACGAGGAATTCTTCACTATCCGCGTATACCTTATCCCCTGCCTGTACCGAATATTTTACCGTATAGACGCCCGCCTGGTCCAGTACGATTTCCTTTGCATCGGAAATGGAACCGTCTGGGAAGCAAACGATTACGCTTGCCTCATGCGTTGCCCCGTTTTTCGTATAACTTCTCGGCGTTACAGCCAGCGTTTCTTTGTAGTCGTACTCCGCATCAAGGAAGCTTTGCGACCAACCTTCCACCGCATTTGCATTTGCGGAAGTATAAGCAACTACGCCCGCCGTTGCAGATGCAACGCATACCGTAAGCAAACCAAGCAAGCAAAATATATTTCTTCTTTTTTTCATGGTTTATTGCTCCTAAATAATTTAACCTTTCAATCCGCCCAACGTCAAGTTCCCCATCAATTTTTCTTGGAAAATCAAGAAAAGGAGAAGCACGGGCGAGAATACGATGATTGCCAACGCAATGAGCTGCGGGGTTTCCGAGAAATTGCCGTTTGACTTCATTTGGAAAAACAAAGTATACCCGAGCGTAGGATGACTAGGCAAATATACCTGCGGGGACTGATAATTGTTCCAAAATTCTACAAAATTGATTAAGAAAACGGTAAAGAACAAGTTTTTAATCAGGGGCATACCGATTCTTAACAAAACCTGTAAATTGCTCGCCCCGTCAATCTTCGCCGCCTCCGAATATCCCATCGGCATTGCCTTGAAGGCGCTGTACATAACAAAGAAATACATCCCCAGCATGTTGGCGCTCATAATCCACAAGCCCCAAATATGGTCGTGAAACCTCAACCTATATGCCATATCCAATTCCGACGGTAAGCTACCGACAATCGGAACAATCATTGCTATAAGAACAATCGAATGTACAACCTTAGAAGATTTGAAATTAAACCGTGCGCAGCTGTATGCCGTAAGACAGGGAACCAACGTTTTAAAGAACGCGCATCCCATCGCATACAACAAGGAATTCAACAAGATATTTCCAAATTCCGCATCAGGTTTCCCCGCGCCCACTTCCATTCTCAAAACGTTAAACGCGTCAATAATGTTACAATACCATAACTTGGGTAATTTGTAGGTGTTCGGGTCATCGAAATGCTTAAATTCCGACGGTTTTTTAAATGCCGTAATAGTTCCCCAATAAAAGATTCCCAGCATCGATAAAACGTATAAGCAAAGAACCGCGCATAAGACAATCGTCAAAGGAGAAAATTTATTTTTTCGTTTCGCCATAGCTATTCCTCCTTATTCCTGCGGTCCAAACTTATCCAGCGCCCAACGCAAACCCAAGGTAAGCGGTACAAGCACAGCCGTAACTACAAGGCTCAACGCCGCATATTGATTAAATACGGTCGCATCATACGAGCCTTTCCCCGCCGCGTCTTGTACGGCGTTGAAGATATAATACCCCATCGTCCCCGTATCGAAGCCGAGCCCCGAACCAAAGAACGAGAACAGATTATATTGGTTGGTGAAAATCGTTGCAAATCCAGTTACCAAGAACACCGATAAAGTAGGATAGGTAAACGGAATCACGATATGGAAAAATTCCTGCCACGACGTTGCGCCGTCTAATTGCGCCGCCTCTAACGTTTCGGGGGATATTTCCGCCATCTTATTAGAGTAAATCAAGGTTGTCGTCCCGAAATTCGTCCAAATATAAAACAGCATAACGGATATGTAGGAATCGGGGTTTGAGGGCGATATCAAAAGCGGTTTGTTGGAAGAATGGAACAAGTCTTCCCAAATCGTCCCTAACGCCTTATCTACAAACTGATGGAAAAGAACAACCATTACCATACTAGATACAATGGAGGGCAGGAACAAGAACAACCGGAAGAGTTTTCCGCCCCACAATTTTTTAGAGATATAGTAGGCAAACAGCAGTGCCAAAGGCACGCTAACCACCATCGAAATCACGTAAAAAATTGCTGATGTTTTTACTGCTCCCCACACGTCGAGCCACATATAGTCAGCATCGAATATATTTTGGAAATAGTAAAAGATTGATTTTCCCGGAACCCTCTCAAATGCCATCTTAAAGGAGTTGAAATTGACGGCTACGTAAAAAACCGCAAATTGCGCCAACGGCCAAATCAACAGCGCCCAATGGAAAATTAAATCCCCTCTCCGTCCAATACCTTTCTTTTTGGTTGTTGTTTTCATAGTAAATTTCCTAAACTTATAAAATTTGTTTGCCTAAACGTTTTGTCAGCACCGCCTATATTTCCTTCATCTTGCAATATAGGCGGTGTGTAACACATTTTCAAACGTTATAGCGACGTTTTCAATGGCGCTTGCCATTAAAATTGATTATTAATTCCAACGCGCGTTGCTCTTTCTAACGTAGCTGAGCGTCTTGACAAAATAAACTTCCGGCGTCATCGCAGCGTTTGCGGCAAAGACAAGGCTCGGGAAGGTATCCGTCGTAGAAATACCATATCTTCTGGATGCCGACGTCATATACGTCGTTTCATAATACTGCGGGTTGTTATGGTTGAAGGAAACGATATCGTAGGAAACCCAATCCTTATACATTTCCTGTCCGAAAGGCGAAAGCTTTGCAACCGTCTCTTCATCGATAGAATACTTGAAATCTTTATACGCGTTCGTTTGTACCGTGAAATCAACAAACGCTTCGTCCGTGTGCATCAACTGTACAAATTCCATAGCGAGCTCTTCTTTCCAATCTGCAATGCCTTCCTTTACAAAGCAGAGCGCGTCAATCGTGTTAAGCATGGTGTTTTTAATCTTCTTTTCTACCTGCGCGGCATTTGCTTTCGGAAGAGGCAACCAGCCGTATCTGCAATTTTCTTTCTTTGCCTTTTCACCATAGGTTGTAACCATATCGTTGAAGGTATCCGTCGTTTCGCTATCCCACCAGCTACCCTCAATCAACATCGCCATTCTCTTCGCTTTCGTGGCGTGTCTGGATTGTACGTAATCGTCCTGCGCGTCGAATGCGGTATAAGAAGTCGTATCCGTCTTCGTCGCATCAGAATATCTATACATATTTCTAATCAACTTATGAACAAACCCTAACGCGTAGTAATAGCTTGCGTTTCTAAACGTTTCGTAACCGTTATTCTTTTCGGGATCAAGTTCTACGCTTTCCATTACGGGATTGCCGTCTTCATCAAACACGATTGCGCCGTTTTCAATCTTAATCATGTCGTTCATAACGCCTTCGAGCGTTGAGTTCATCATAAACTGGTCTTTACCTTGATAATCCGCCATAAGCTGCGTCATCAATGCGGTAATATAGAATTCACCGCCTTTACCGCCCCAGTTTAACGGCGTGTAACCGTCTTGATAAATATATTCGCAAAGATCCCAGAAATCATCGTACGTTGCGGGCAAACCATCGTCATCCGTTTCGTACGTACCGTCGGGACCAGCGCTCTTTTTATCGCCTTCGTCATAGATAAACTTATTGGGAAGGTCGGTCTGCGTTTCATAGCCGTCTATGAAGTAATACCCTCTTTCATCAAACAAGTCCATATCGTAAACGATACCTTGCATTGCAACGTAATGAGGCAACGCGTAATATCTCGTTTCGCCGTCCTTCTGTATGCCGTAAAACGCCTTTTGTTCGTCCGTGAGCTTGCTTTCAATCGTTTTGCCCGTTTCAAACGCATTTTCTTTTGTTACGGCGTCCGTCATATCCGCTACAACGCCTTGGTTTACGAGATAGAGATATTGAATTTTTTCCACGAAATAGACTTCGTAAATATCGTTTTTAATGTTTGCGATATTCGGCGTTTCTTTTTTATCGGTAATCAAAACCTGCAAACCCGTTTTACCCGGTTCCAAAGAAATACCCTCGTATTTCTTTTCAAATTTTTCCTTACCGTTATGCAACCACTTATTACCGAAACCGCCTTGATAGTTTCTAACGTAGAGCTGTGTTCTGCTCGTGTCAATCGTTTCCGTTGGACCGTTATTGCCACCGCCCGTGCTATCTCCGTGCGCGCAGCCCGTCACGGCGCCTACCGAACCAATCGACAGCAATGCCGCCAATGCCAACGACAAAATTTTTGTCTTTTTCATCTTTTTATCCTCCTATGGATATATATATTTTTTTCTTTTACTGATTTTTTAACCAATCCGCCATATTGTAGGTAAGCAAATTCCAGCTCTGGAAGCCTTGGTTATTAACGCCTTCTCCCGTTTCGGGATGATAATATTCATGGAACTCGCCACATTTTTCTACGTCTTGACCAAAAAGACGTATCGTTTTTTCCGCGAGCTCTTTCGCCAATGCCGTATAGCCGTAACGCAACAAACCCTCAAATACCATATAGTTGCAATTCCCCCAAATCGGTCCTAACCAGCAGGATGGATTGCCCGTCTTCTTAATTGTATACATACGGCTTTCCGCTTTTGACAAGCATCTTACGCCGTACGGAGCGTTGAACGTTTTCTCGTTTAGATAATGCTCTTCGACCATCCGTTTGGCTTGTTCTTCCGTGGCGATACCGTTCCACATCGTTAAAAAGCCCGTCCACACGCCAATACGCATCGGTATGGATTTCCAATGTCTCGGTCCCCCGCAATGCAACCATTGATTGGGATCTATCGGCTCTAAATTGATATCTACGCTGTAAAAAAAGCCGTCTCTATCATCCCAGCATTCCGCTTGGATAGAATTTTTCAAAGCTTCCGCTTTTGCCGTATAATATTCTTCCTCGTCCCTCTTTTCTAAAAAGTTGCACAGCTTTGCCATAGCGCGCAATTCGCTATACATCAAGCAATTCAAATAAATGGAAGCCGTACTCTTATTGGGGCGGTAAAAAACGCAAGGGTCGTTGTCTACGCCGATTGCAAAATCGTTAATCCAAAAATACAAGCCCGTTTCTTGGTGATAGCAATTTTCATCATACCAAGCCAAAAAACGCATCAAAACGCTGAATTTCTCGCTCAACCAGCTTGCGTCATTTCCGTCTTTTTCCGAAACAAACAACGCGTGTTGCGCAAGGCAGGGTTTATGAATATTCACTTCCGTATTCGGTTTCAAATCGAATATAGATTCCCTATCCGCTTTTATATTGATGGGAATACGGCCTTCCTCGTCCGCGTGGTCTAAGAAATTCAGCACGCATCCCTTCTCGTACTCTACAATATCTTCGTCGCCCGCAATTTTGGCAAGCGCGATATCCGTCAGCCAGCTGTCCCAATCCCATAACTCATAAGCATAGGAAGCACCTGGTACAAAATACGGATATACAAATTTTCCACCGCTTTCTCGAAAACATTTGCGATAATTTGCTTTCGCGTAAGATTGAACAAGCTCAATGTATTTTTTCATTTTTGCATCCATACGATTTCCTCGTTAGTCATACCAGGTCAAGACAACCCTTGAACCGTTGTAAATTCTATTCCAATTATACCGTTTTTCCGTCTTTCCGTCTGCGGAAATAAATCGTTCGGGAAAAGCGTTTTTGTCAAAGTCCAAAATACCGTAGCGTTCGCAATCTTGGTCCGCAAGGAGGAATACCTCATTGACCCTTTGCATTTCTTCTGCTGATAAAAGCCCTGGCTTGATAGACGCCAAAGTCGTCATGCCCGTCAAAGCGCACATTTCAAGGAAGTCGATATTCGCCTCGAATTTTACCCTTTCCGTAAACGGAGCGCAATCGGGGTCGGCGTTGTAGAAAACGTTATTGAGCGGTAAACGCATAATACTGTTTATGCCGTCCCTTCTCGTCCATTCAAACGCACGCCCGCTGGTGTCGTTGCCGATACGGTACGTCGAGTGAATTCCCGCCGTTAAATGGCTGACGGTATTACACCCGATGACTTCACTATCCCCCGCACCCTTTTGAATCGCCTTATACAAGTTCTTCAAAATGGTTGCCGTGGTTTTCGTTCTATCATAATAATGTCTGTTTGGCTTGCAAATGCCGTAATCAATCTGCTCGGAAGAAAGGGTAACCATCCCCGTCGCTTCGATTGTCGTAAAATCGTGTTTAATGAGTTCAAATCCCCAGTCTACAAATTTTCTTGCGTCCTTTTCCACTTGCGCAAGGGTAAACGGATGGGAAGGATCTAAAACGGTACCCCCCGACTCTTGACAAAGCTTTGCTTCCTCGGGAACGTCTGCCCTTGTAAGCAACGGTCGAAACCAAAGACCGGGTTTAGCGCCTTTTGCGCGAATCCCCTCCGCCGTTTTTCGCATATCGCCAAAACGTTCGTTAGGTTCCCACTCGCCGCCGATATACACGCCGTTTTCTCCTGTAATACCTACGACACGATTCTTCTCCCAACCATCATCGATAATCATATACGGACGGTGTTTACAGCCTTTTGTAAGCTGTATCAACTGATCCGTTTCTTCCATTACGATTTCATGGGAAATATTGCCATACGCCCAATACCAGTTGTTTACGCCAAAAATGGGTTGCTTGGGCAAAACGGGATTTTCGCACATACGCTTTGCAAATCTGCAAGCGACTTGATAGCAATCTTCTCCCTTTTCCCCGAAAAGTTCTACAACTTCACAAGCCACCAATGGTGCTTGTAAATCCGTACCGTCTGCGCCACAGCAAAGGTCTAAAAACAACGTAATGCCATCGGTATCCACTTGGAAAAAGGCAAAACAATCAGCGCCCGTTTTTACACCGTAGCAGGACATTTTTCCCTCTTCTATCAGATAGCAATACCACGGCAAAATGCGGGAAGACATCATCGAACGCCATTCCAAATACGCGCGAATACCCACTCGTTCCCATTGATCGCCAAATACCTTGTCCACCTTTTGAAAATCGCCGTTAAAACGCAATTTCAGATATTTTACGGGACTACCGCTAGGATATACGACAACCTTTGCCGAATTCCCTTCTACGATATATTCGTATTTTACGTCGTTGGTCAAATCCTCTTCAAAACGGAAAGGACTTGCCTCCGTTGCCCCATATGCAAAGTTGGGCTGACGCAATAAAGATACCATTTTCTTCTCCTTACAGCTTTGTTTACGATACTGCCACTTTTCGTGGCAGTATCGTTGCCTTATCCGTTAGATTCCCCAATTCGTATACAAGTCGTCAAACTTATAATGTTCGCCGTAATACGTCATACCGAGCGCCGTCAAATCGGCTTTCAAGTTCGTACGCAAGGTTGTAATATTCGTTCCGTTGTAACCATCTGCAAAGCCGTAATTCGACTTATCCGAACCGCCCGCTACGCAAATCATAAATCTGGGCGAGAGCGATTCTACCAAAATATGCTGGCTATACAGCGTCTTCATGCTACCCGTGTAGCTGTTAATTGCGTTTTGCGCCGTTTCTACGTAGCCCATATATCTGGTAATCATCTCCGAGGTGTAATTGCCCCAATAGCCGTCCGTCTTACCTTTTGCAATGTAGTCGTTCAATCTATTCGCTTCAGCGGTGAAAATCCAGTTGCTGTATTTAATGGTGTCGATATCCTCGTATATAGTACCGTCGTTATTACCCTCGATGCCAGCGTAATCGGACTTCATCTGCGTATACATATTATACATAGCTTCGTTCGCCGCCGCAGGGCCGTAATAACCGCCGTCTTTGAAGGTCTTCGTCGAGCCGTTTACCGTAAAGCCAAAGAATTCGCTTTCAAGTTCAAGCAAGTACGCCTTGATTTGCGCCGAGTAATTTGCATCGGATCCGTCCACGGTCACCTTGTTCAAAATTTCTACTTGCGCTTTCGAAACTACGTAATGCTTGAAGTCTTCAAACGCCGTTGCCGCCATTTGTCGGTTTTGACCGTTTTGGTAAACCCAAGTAATCTCTCCGCCCGCATTCTTGACCGTACGCGCTGCGAATTCCCACCACGTCAACATACTCTCGTAGGTATCGGTGAAAATCATGTAGTTATGATACAACGTGCCGTAGAACCAGAAACCGATATTCTTCGTCTTCTGCAACCACGCCTGAATATCTTCTCTTATGCCATCGTTTGCGCTGTCGTAAATCGACTTAGCCTCATAAGAGTTCATACGAACGGGTGCGTAAATAACACCGAGATGCTCGTTCATATCCACCGTAGGCGCATCGATAAGATAGTAGTACGCCAAGATGAAAATTCTAAACGCTCTATCCGCATGACCGTCTTGTTCTTGAATCTTCGCAACTACGTCGTTCAAGAAGGTAATCGCCGCGTTGGTGCGGTTTGCCGCGCATACGCTGCACGTACAACCCGTCATATCGTTATCCATCAACGAGAAGCTGATATCCGTCTTCCCAGGATTTGCGTTAAGGATTGCGCGCATATTCGTTGCCGCCGTAGCAACCATTGCCACGTATTCTGCGTTGGACTCGTTCTGCTGACCGCCTGCTGCATAGCAAACGTCTACAACCCCGCTACTCGTTCTAAACCACGCCGCGTGCGTAGAAGAATTCGTTTCGTAATCCAACCAATAAATGCTGTTGTGGAACGCCGCCACGTTGCCGTATTCGTTTATAGGACCGATAGAGAAATGATATCTGCCGTTCAAGCCCATTTGGTCGTTCTTCCACGTGTAGTACGCGTTCGTCGAGTTACGAACGTTAAATGCGGAATCATAATCCACGTCGATTTCCGGCATCGCAACCGCACTGCCATTTACCTTATCGTAGTAAACGGTATCGTCGGAAAGAGCCTTATAGCCAATCGCTTCTTCCAAGAACGCCATTGCCGCCGTGATATATTCCTCGTCGATATCCGCATGGATAAACGCCGTGTTACCGTTCGTCTTAATGATATACTGACCAGCCGCAGCCTTAGGCGCGCCCGTCACGTCCACGTCGCCGATTACGATATATGCGGAGCTTTCCGACCAATCCGCAGGGATTGCCGTCGTCATCGTCAAACGAATACCGCCCGTAACCGTTTCCATGATTTGCCCTTTGTTCGTATCGCTTACCGCATACGTAACCGTACCCGTAGCGCGTTGAATATGCTCTGCGATAAACGTCGCCGCATTCAAGGCCTCTGCGTTGCCGCCTTCATAAACAATCGTATAATCGGAAGTCGTTTTATCGGCAGAAATCAAGATATTACCCGTAAAGTCTTGCTCGCTAGCCACGCCTTCCCACAAATAGGTACCGTTGAACACCAAACCGTTTGCGTCCACGTCGAAGTAGTCGCCCCAACTGCAAATTTCATTTTCGTGTTCTGCAAGGCAGTCTGCCATCGAAGTGTAATACCCGAAGTTATCGTCTCCGAGAGGATAAAGATAATTTCTCGAATCCAACGTCGAATCGTTCCAGTATTCGATAACCTTCGTATTTTCAGGACCGATAACGTACACGTTTTGATAAGCGTTTGCGCTCACGGGTACTTTACCGAGAATTTGTCCTTGCGTCCATGCCGTATCATAATAGACGATACAATTACGCATGGTTACCGGAGAAACGCCCGTTGCTCTCATTTCGTTTACCGTCGAATTCCAGCCGTTTGCAAGTTCGCCTGTATAACCAACGTAAACGTTTTCGATAACGCCTTCGCCCCACGATGCAAGATAACTACAAAATTGTACCTGCGCGTTCGTGAACGCTACGTTTTTGATTTTACCTTCTTTATGCAAAATACTGATAAACGCCGTGGAACGGTATACGTCGCTTGTTCCATATATGCTCGTTTCGTAATTGCTGTTAATGACCTTCATTCCTTCAATGGTATGCCCCATACCGTCGAATACACCCTTGAACCCGATAGTCTTATCCCCTTTACTTGCCATGGGAACAACCATCTTAGGCGTGTACGTACCGTTATAAGCAATATCATTTGCAAGCGCGTAATATCCGTCGTAGATATTATCACCCGTTGCGCCGTTGTAGGCGTCTGCCCACGTAAGGAAGTTTATTACGTCGTTCGCCGACTTCAACATCTTCGTAACAAGCAATACGGGAACGCTATGCGTTCTTACTTCCTCGCCGTAATAATACTCGATATCGAGTGTTCCTTCGCCATAGCTCTTACCGAAATCTGCAACGTTCAGGTTCATACCCGTTGCGCTGATTGGATTGCCGTTATAGCTTGCCGAAATAAAGTTTGCCGCCGTTAAGCCTTCCACGTTAAGCGCATACGTTTGCGTGGAATTTACGTTGCCGTCCGTGATACCAAGGTCGATGACTTGCGTCGTTTCATCCGTCAAAATCACGTCTTTGCCCAACTCGTTAAACGTCCAACCTGCAACGTCTTTCGTCGTGCCGTTGATACCGTTATAACCAAGCGCGTTCAACGTACAGTTTTCAAACGTTGCGGAATTGTTTGCCGCGGGGAACAGGAAGTTGATCTCCGTGTCCACGACAACCGTTACGTTTCTCCATACGTTCTTCGCGTTGCTATACATTGCGGATTCTACCATCGCGCCAATCGTCTGATTTTTATAGGCGCGCGCCGCATCCGAAGTAGCCATCGCGTAGATATTAAACGCTACGTTTTCTACCGTACCGCAAGATACTCTTGCGATAATCGATTTACTGTAATTGTTCGCGTTCATCGCGTTGATGGTTACGTTCTTCAATACGCCGTTAAACGTACCAAACAAGCCGTAACCAAAATTGTTATCGTTCGTGGTTAAGGTAATCGTATGGTTTCTGCCGTCCAACGTACCGATAAAGCCGTTCGTCGCGCTCCAAGCCGCCGACGCCGCCTTATCCCAAGCAAAACCAGTTTCCTCGTAGGAAACGTCGTTTGCAAGGATATAATACCCGTTCTTATCCGTGCCGTAATAACGAACCGCCTCTTCCAATTCTTCCATCGTGGAAATGGCTTTCGTTGCAACCGTTACAGGCACGCTGATTTCATATAAGTTTATGCCTTTTTTACCTTCTACAAGTACGGTGTTTTCACCGAGGGGAAGGTTAGATACATTCGCCAAATCGCTGACGTCCGTACCCAAGTCTACGCTACCGCTGGTAATGGCAGTAACCGTAATATCGCTGTATGCGCCAAGGTCAAGCGCGAACGTTGACTCCGTCAACAACAAATCTTGATTGCCCGCCAACGTCACTTCTTCTACTTGCGGTGCTAAATACGTCCAGCCTGCAACGTCCTTCGTCGTGCCGTTGATACCGTTGTAACCAGGTGCGCTCAGCGTACAGTTTTCAAACGTTGCGGAATTGTTTGCCGCAGGGAACAGGAAGTTGAGTTCCGTGTCCACGATAACCGTTACGTTTCTCCATACGTTCTTCGCGCTGCTATACATTGCGGATTCTACCATCGCGCCAATCGTCTGATTTTGATATGCGCGCGCCGCGTCCGAAGTTGCCATAGCGTAGATATTAAACGTTACGTTTTCTACCGTACCGCAAGATACTCTTGCGATAATCGATTTACTGTAATTGTTCGCGTTCATCGCGTTGATGGTTACGTTCTTAAATACGCCGTTAAACGTACCGAACAAGCCGTAACCAAAATTGTTATCGTTCGTGGTTAAGGTAATCGTATGGTTTCTGCCGTCCAACGTACCGATAAAGCCGTTCGTCGCGCTCCAAGCCGCCGACGCCGCCTTATCCCAAGCAAAACCAGTTTCCTCGTAGGAAACGTCGTTTGCAAGGATATAATACCCGTTCTTATCCGTGCCGTAATAACGAACTGCCTCTTCCAATTCTTCCATCGTGGAAATGGCTTTCGTAATAAAGGTTACGGGGATAATCAGCTTCGTGGTCATGATACCATTTTCAATGAACGCCGTCAAAGTTTGCGTCGTTCCGTGCAAGCTGTAATCCGACTTCAAGCTATCGGGAATAGACGAAGTGATATCCGTGCCATTGTATTCAATCTTAGAAAGCGTCGCGCCTTCGTACCCTTCGCCAAGCGCAAGCTTGCCTGCGTTCGTACCGTCAAGAACGAACTCGTACGTGTTGGTAAGGGTTACCACGTCGCCAATCGTAACGCCGTCTGGCGTACCTTGGTCGGAGAACTGCGTAAGAGCAGGAACCTTAACGATTACGTTTTCAAACGTATCCGTATTGCCACCTTTATGGATGGTTTTGAACAACGTACCTTGCGCCTGGTCAACGTTAATGGTTACGTCCGTCCAAGTACAACCGCCCATTTCCGCGCCGACTATTGCGCCTACACTCGACGATATATCGCTGACCGTATTGCCATTGATAGTAATTTGAACGTTTTCAAACGTCGTGTTATAAACCGTATAACCAAGGGTAGATGCGCCCCAACCGTTGTACCAAGCATTGATGATATGTACGTTCTTTACCGTTGCGCCGTTCAGCGTACCGAAAAGACCGTGCTGAGAATTGTTGCCCGCCATGGTAATCGTATACCCTCTGCCGTCTAACGTACCTTTAAAGCCCGTACCAGCGTTCCAAGCATACGACGCATTTTGGCCTACGTAACCTTCTTCCGTATACGCAACGTTGTTGGTGAGAACGTAATACCCATAAAGGTTCGTACCCGTATGTTTTACAGCCGTTTGCAAATCCGCCATCGTCGAAATCTCTTTCGTGATAACGGTTACGGGAACGGTCACAATCGCTTTGTTACCGTCTGCCTTTAATACGGTTACGTAGAAATTCTGTTCGCCGTGCTTGGTCAAATCCGTCAACTTCAATTTCGCGGAGAAAGGAGAGATACTGCTCAACGTTTCCCCGTTAGAGGTGGTTACGCTCAAAATTTCCAAGCCGTTATATGCGTCGAGGTCGAGAATTTTCCAATCGCCGTCCAAAACAAAATCTTGTCTTTCTGCAAGCGTTACTTCTTCCACGCTTGCCTGCGGCGCGTCGTTAACCGTCGCAAATCCGCCGGCAAACTGCGTAATCGTGCCGTTTACCGTCACGTTTTCAAACGTATCCGTCTTACCGTCTTTGTTGATGGTTTTGAACATCGTACCGATAGACGCAGAAGCCGTCATGCTGCAATTCTTCCACGTACAACCGCCCATTTCTTCGATAACGGGAGGATTGTCTACCGTCGTTTGCGTACCGGAAGCAATGGTAATCGTTACGTTTTCAAACGTCGAGTAGTAAGCCGTACAAGCAATCAAGGTAGCGCCCCAACCGCCGTTATACCACGATTGTGCCAACGTCACGTTTTTCACGGTTGCATTATACAACGTACCGAACAAACCGTGCGAATAGCTACTGCCGTTCCAGGTAATCTTCTTGCCCTGCCCGTCAAGCGTGCCCTTGAAGCCCGCCGCTTCACCTATCCACTTATACGTAGCCGCCGCCGTTGTGGTAAAGCCCGTTTCCGTATAGGCGATATCGTTTGCCAACGTATAATAGCCGTAGATATCCGTACCGTAATAACGGCAGGTATCTGCGAATTGTTTCATTGACGAAATTTCTTTCGTGACGAACAGCACGGGCATCGTAACCGTGAAGTTCTTTCCGTCTTTTGTAAGCGTTACAGTGATATTCTGCTCGCCGTGGTTTTGCGTATCCGCTTTCAAAGCGTCGCTAAACGTCAAGCTTGCAGGGTTCGTACCCAAATCATACGAGCCGTACTTAATCGAAACAACGCTGTCGTAGTCGTAATTCACAAGAGAAATAGACTGCGCGTTTGCAGAAGAGAGCACGAGGCTCTTTCTGTACATAGCGTAGAAATCTTGATGATTTTTAATAATCGTAGACGTGATATTCTTTTGAATCTTACCGCTCTTGGTTGCCCAACCTACAAACGTAGAACCGTCCGAAAGCGTTGCCTCGGGCGTAGGCGTTTCCAACGTCGTGTTTTCAAAATATACCTCTTCCGTCGTTACGTTCCCGTTTATATGGTAGTTTATAGTTTTATCAAGATACGTCTCTTTCAACGATTCTTTTTGCTCCGCGTTCAAGTTGGAGTTCTTGTTGTTGTACTCCGACTCTGCAACGAAGGACATGGAAATCCCGTCCACCTGCTCGGTGTATACGTAATTTCCACCTACCGAAACGTAGCCTCTTACGGACATAGCCGTACCGAAATCCGTTTCGGGAATATTATACAGGTAGACGATGGTCTGCATGTATTCCGTCCCGCCCAACGTCTTTTTATGCCATACGTTTGAAGTGTTGGAATCGGAAACCGCCGCGCCATAACCCGTTCCGCCTACGACCAGCTCTTGACCGTTCGTTAAGTGGTACGGCAAAAGCAACGTACCCGTCGTTACGCCGTCGTCCAAAACACCGGTACCGTCCGAATTGATTGTACCGTACGTATCAAATTTGCTAGGCGTCATTACGACGTGGAATTTCACCCCGGGTCCACGCGTTGCGTCCGAAACACGCACTGCGCCGCCGTATACGGAATATTCCGCTTCGTTTGCTACCGTAACCGTAGACGCGGACACCTCTTGGGGGGAAATCGCTTTGCCTGCTACCGCAACGCACCCAAGCATCATTACGCCACATATACCAATTAAAATCTTTTTAAACGTTTTCATGCTTTTCCCTCCTTTTAATTATTATTCCACCAGCCATCTTGGCTACCACCATCGACACCAACGTCCGGGCTAGACGTTATGATGTCTTCTCTTTCAAACAGCACAAACCAAACATTAGGTGATTCGTATCCATTTTTTACCATTGTCATATCTCCTTAAATTTATGTTTCTTTTACACTTTTTTCGATTATGGCTTATATATCCCCGTCCAAGTTTCCCCGGAAGAGTTTTCACTTGAACTATTTTCCGTTTCGTCGGAACTATCTTCCGTTTCGTCGGAGCTATCCACACTGCTGTCCGTTTCGTCCGAACCGTCCACACTGCTGTCCGTTTCGTCCGAAGTGTCCACACTGTCGTCCGTTTCGTCGGAGCTATCCACACTGCTGTCCGTTTCGTCCGAACCGTCCACGCTACTGTCCGTTTCGTTGAAATCATCGGAACTAATTTGATTGTCTACATTGCTTGAAGACTCTTGGCTGGTACCGCTATTCCCCGCGTTTCCCTCTGCGCAAGCACCCGCGCCTAGCACGAAGAAAAGCGCCATAACCAAAGCAAGCATAGTCTTTTTACTCATATTTTTTCACCTTCTGTCGATAAAACATCTTTCGTTCTTACTTATTCGCTTGTAGCTTATCTCATCGTTATTTTTTAGTCTAATTCCTCTAACCGATCGATAATGCGTTCCGCAATCCTTTCCATACCTAAATCGCCTGGATGCCCCGCAACCCCTGCATGCTCAAACAAGCCCACAGCTTTGTTCTCATCCTTGTAACCAAGGTCGGAAATACTTACCAATTCCGCGTTTATTTCTTTCGCAACGGCTTTTAAGCTATCGCAAATATAACCGTGCTCCCAAAAGGTGTCCGTAATCACAACCTTCGTTTCATCCGTTATAAAATATTTAATAAATTCGCGTAAATATCCTTGCAATGGATATTCTTCAAAACGGTCTTTGCGTATATTTTCGCCAAGGCGCAAAACGACGATATCAGCACGAAAATCTCTTGCCTCTTTCCATTGTTGCATGCGGTCTTCTTCCCAATAATTTCTTTCCCACTCTGCAACGTTTGCGATACAATAACCGATTTCTCCATATTTTTCGCGCAAATAACGAAGAACGATATGTACGTAGTCCTTTTCCTCACAGCTTGCCGCCATACCGCAGTTGCGATTCCAACCAATATGTGGCGCTTTCTCGTGCAAGGTGATTGAATTCCCTAAAAAGAGCACCCTCTTTTTGCAGTTCTCGCTTTCGTATATCTTGAACTTTTCACTGGTTTGATTCTCCGCTTTCACGTCATTTTTAAGAATCATGTCGTTTATTTTCATACCGAATAACTCCTGTACTCTCTTTTCCTTTCCAACTACTTTTACTTCACTACTTTGGGAAGCTCTATGACGTCCATAGGCGGTCTTGTTTTGTACATGCCGTGCGTGAAATCGGGGATTTCAACGGGCATACCCGTTTGCAAAGAACGCTCGGAAAGGTAGGTAATGCACATCCACGATACCGCGTCGTATACGTCAATCGGCATTTCCTTGCCGTTTACCAAACAATCGGCAAGCACTTCAAACTCAAAGTAGTCCATTCCGCCGTGCCCCTGCTTTAAAATCTCGGGGGTGACCGATTTCCACATCTTAGGTAAATACTTTTCTTCGTACTGTTTTGCGCTGTCGTAGAAATAATGCAACCCTACGGATTCGATAAGCGCTTCCGTTTCGCTCCCGTCGGGCAACGTCAAGCGGTTGGTGTCATGGCTAAAATTGGGGTCGTCCACAAAAACCATATTGTTGTTTTGATTGTATAAGCCCTTCGTACCGCGCACGATAAATTCACGGCAATACATTCTCGGCAAGGTCGTGTCCAAACGAATGGTAATCAGTTCCCCGTTTTCACAGGTAATCATCGTCTCTACGATGTCCGCTTGTTTAAATTCCACGTCTTTTAAATACGCCAACTCGGGCTTATCCTGTACGTAATCGTGCAAGCCCCTCGACGGCCCCGTACAACGCGATACCAACGAAACCATACGGTTTCCGCGATTGATATTCAAAATTTTTGCAATGGGACCCAGCTCGTGCGTGGGATAGTTTTCACAATTTCTATGCATATAATTACGCAAGCGATAGTGACGATTGATATCCCCGTAAGAAATTTCTTTGCAAAGGTTATGTCCGTACGCGCCCGAACAATACATAATATCGCCAAGCACTCCGTTTCTAACCAAACTCGTCGCCAACAGCTCGTCCCTGTTAAAACAACAATTTTCAAGGAAGAAGAAGGGCGCTTTGGTTTTTTCATACGTTTCCACGAGCTCGAAACACTCTTCTTCGTCGTACGCACCGCCCACTTCCATCGCCACCGCAATACCGCGTTTCATAGCGTCAATGGAAATGCGTACGTGTACCTCCCAATTTGCCACGACAACAGCCAAATCGGGGGTCAACTCTTCAAACATTTTTATATGATCTGTATATACAGCGGGTCTTTTGCCCGTCTTTTTTTCAAATTCATCTGCGAGCGATATCGCTTTATCTTCATAGGGATCGCATACGCCTACCGTTTCATAAGCGTCAATGGTCATAACGGAATTCCCCGTTCCAAACGCTCTATGTCCACAACCACAAAATACCGTGCGAATTTTTTTCATACTACTCTTTCACTCGTCCTTACATAAAGGTGTTTATCTTTTTACAGGAATTTTCTCTTTTGATTATACATAGCTGTGGGGAATACGGTTTTTACACCGTATTCCCTATTGCTCTGTCTATCGTTTACGGAATAATATTCCGCAAAACTCCTTTGCTTTGCTTATGCGTTCGGTGTAACGATGGTAACCCCGTCAGGCGTACCTTTGTCGCAGAACTGCGTAATCGTGCCGTTTACCGTCACGTTTTCAAACGTATCCATCTTGTTGTCCTTGTTGATAGTTTTGAACAACGTACCCTGCGCCTTATCAACGTTAATGGTTACGTCCTTCCAAGTACAACCGCCCGTTTCCGCGCCGACTACCGCGCCTACACTCGACCCTATATCGCTAATCGTATTGCCGTAAATCGTCATCGTTACGTTTTCAAACGTCGTGTTATAAGCCGTATAACCAAGGGTAGCTGCGCCGTAACCGTTGTACCACATATTAGTAATATGTACGTTCTTTATCGTTGCTCCATGCAAGGTACCGAAAATACCGTGCTGAGTATTGTTGCCCGCCATGGTAATCGTATACCCTCTGCCGTCTAACGTACCTTTAAAGCCCGTACCAGCGTTCCAAGCATACGACGCGTTTTTACCTACGTAACCTTCTTCCGTATAAGCAACGTTGTTGGCAAGGATATAATATCCGTAAAGGTCTGCACCCATATGTTTTACAGCCGTTTGCAAATCCGCCATCGTCGAAATCGCTTTCGTAATAACGGTTACGGGAACGGTAACCTCCAACAGCTTACCGTCTGCGGTTTTTACCGTAACGATAATATTCTGTTCGCCGTGGAATTCTTTGGCAGCTTTGAACGTAGACGTTGCTACGTCGGAAGAAAGACCGTACAATTCATAGCCCGTACTCGTCTTAATCGCAACAACCGTTGCGTCGTTATAATCGCCGAGGTCAAGCGTAGAAACCGCGCCTTCCAAAACAAAGTCTTGTCTCGTTTCCAAGGTTACCTTTTCCATTTCAACAGCTTCCGCTTTTGCAACTTCGTCGTACGTTACCGATTTAGCCGCTTCGACTTCATTGCCTTCTTCATCTACTACGGGAGCAGTATGTCCCATTTCCTTATACGTACCGTTGATGGTTACGTTATCGAAAACGTTGTTATAGAACTTATACCCGAAAAGCGAACCGTAGCCTTGGGTATCGTTGACCGTAACGTTCTTTAAAAGGTTGCCGCTAAATTCTGAAATGCAGATCCAACCGTGCCCATTACCCAACGTTGCGCTCGTATTACCTGCTACGTACGTGAACGTCACGTTTTCCAACGTAGAATTAAAGCAAGCCTTTGCAAGCAACGAAGCGCCGCCACTTGCCCATGCAGATCTCCAAATATCTTTAACCGTCAAGTTTTTAATCGTTGCGCTACGCAAGATACCGAAAAGACCGCCAGCGCCGTTCGCCGCCGTCGAAATGGTATGACCTGCGCCGTCAAGCGTCCCAAAGAAACCGGTTGTTTCTTCCCAATCGCCCACATAAGAACTGCTCGCAAACGAGGTATCCGAAATATCTGCCGTCAAAACGTAATAACCCCAAACACCCTTTACCGCCGACGTAGGTTGAATCGATTTGAAATCAGCCGCCGAGGCAATCGTTTTCGTGATGAAGGTTACGGGCACGGAAATTGCGTGTTCCGCTTCGTTTGCGTCCTTTGCCGTAATCACAACCGTCTGTTTGCCGTGATTTTTCGTGTCTGCCTTGAATTCTTCGGAAATCACCAAAGCCGCAGGGTCCGTACCGAAATCGTAATCGCCGAGTTTAATGCTGACGATACTTGCGTATTCGACACCGCTGATATTAAGCGCGGGTGCGCTATCCGTCAAAAGCACTTCTTGGTTAATCAAGGAAACCGACTTATCGAACGCTTGCGTCGTGTCTATCGCACCGCATTCGCAAGCCTTATAATCATAGTTTGCGTTGGTCGTATCCCAAAGGTTGTAGTTATGTTCTACCGTTTCTACTTCGAAACCGCAACAAACGTTACTCTTCGTATGCGTATCGCCGTTATCCACGTAAGCATATTCGCCGCTGTGCGCCGTCTTTTCCAATTCCGCACCGCATACGCATTCCTTCCAATGGTTTTCCGCGTCTGCCATCCATTCCGCGTCCTCAGCCGCAGAATGCGCCGTTACGTCGGACGTTGCGCCACATACGCATTCGTTCCAATGGTTCGTTTCATCTTTGTTTTCGATTGCGTAATCGTGCGCCGTTACGTCGGACGTTGCACCGCATTCGCATTCCTTCCAATGGTTCGTTTCGTCTTTGTTTTCGATTGCGTAATCGTGCGCCGTTACGTCGGACGTTGCGCCGCATTCGCATTCGTTCCAATGGTTCGTTTCGTCTTTCTTCGCTTCGCTGTACTCGTGCGCTACCTTCGAGCTTTCGTCAATCGCGCCACAAGCGCATTCGTTCCAATGATACGTATCGTCTTTGTTAGGCACGTTGTAGATGTGGTCGCCTACGCTACCGTAAGGCTGGTTACATACCACGCAAACCGCCGCGCCGGTGCAAGCCGCTTCGCCGCCATTATGACCTTCTATGCCCGACACTTCGCCACATTCACATTCATACCAATGGTTTTCTGCGTCGTATTTCAGGTCATCGAATTCGTGATTTACCTTTTCGCTGCTCCAACCGCAGACACATTCCGTCCAATGCTGTTCGGCATCCGATTTCGCGACGTCGAACGTGTGTTCCACCGCGCTCTCCGCTTCGCCGCATACGCATTCGTACCAATGCCCGTTTTCGTCGTTTTTCAACTCCGTATACTCGTGCGAGTGTTCCACACCGGAAGAGCTGTCTTCCGACGAAGAATCCGTATCGCTATCAACGGACCCCGACGAAGAATCTGCATCGCTATCAACAGCCCCCGACGAAGAATCTGCATCGCTATCAACGGACCCTGTTGACGACGATTCACTACTTGTACTTCCATTGCCAAAAGAATTATTATCCTTTCCGCAGGCAACGAAAAGAGTTGCTGACATTGTCATGGATAAAAGCACCAACAACGCCTTCTTCATTTTGCTCATAAGTCCCCTCCAATTATTAATTTTTATAGTATAGTTTTCCTATATTATTCGTTTAAAAAGATGACAGGCACATACGCTTGCGTATATCTTCCCAATGCGCCAATCTCTAACAACACCTTGTTAGTCGCTTGGAGATTTTCCCCTGCCTTCACGGTAATTTCCACTTTCTCCGAAATGCAATCGGTTGTAAACGGCGTCCAATGCGGAGCAAGCACGTCCACTTCCGTCTTGTCCGCCGTAAAACCTTCGGGCAACCAAACTTTGATACGTATCGTGTTCGGCTTGTTCCCATACGCCTTTACGTTGTTGATAATTCTGACGGAAATCTTCTTTTCTTCGTTCGGCTTAATATCCGTTCCGTTTTCGTAGGAAACAATCGCCGTTGCATACCCGAGTTTCGTCTGGAAGGTATTTTCCTTCATACTAAACAGCGAAGCGCGCATCGCATCCGTTTCTTCGTTCTTGCCGTAAGGAAGTCCCAATTTATCGATTTCGTCCTGCGTGTACTCGTCTTCACCTTCGCCAATTTCCACTTTTACCGCGTTCATTTGATTGAAACGAAGTACGGACGGCGCTAACGATACAACCTTTTCCGTCAACTGCGTACAGGTTGTAATTCTCGGCCACGAAAGGCAAGTATTAATCGTACCCGTCACGATGTCGTCGCCCATATACTCGCACCAATCCTTGGGCAAGCCCTCCGTGCCGTACATAATCCCTAAAATCGAACCTATCGTACCCGCCGTGCAATCGGTATCGTCGCCACAGTTGATTGCCGTAAGCATCGATTTTTTAAAATCGCCTTGCCCGTAAAGAATCCCAAGCACAACGTACGCTACGTTAGAGGGCGCCTGGAACCAACCGTCGCCAATGTCTGCGTTTGCTTCCAATATAGTATTTCTTGCTTCCAACCAAGTCTTACCCTCGTCGTAGCATTGCATTACCAAGCGCACGGATTTCGCCATTCTGCTTTCCGCAGGAATTTTAGAAAGCCCGATTTCAATCAGCTTTCTTACGTCGGAAACAACGAATGCCGCACTTTCTAATGCCGCTACAAACGCCGCAGCATACGTACCTTCCCCCATGCCGTGGTCGACCTTAGCGTCCTCAATCGCATAACGAACCGCCAAGTCGGGATATGCAGGCGCAAGGGTTGCCCACACTTCCGTACGAATCCACGCGCCGTTGGAGTGTTTCCAATCGTTGCGCATATCCCCGCAAACGGGAGGCTTTACCCCCCTTTCCATATTCAGTCTTGCAATACCGTATTCGTTCCAATACCCTGTGATAAAGGAAATCCAGTATTCGCCCAAAACCTCCGCCGTGATATTTCTAGGGCCTTCAAACTCCATGGCATGCAACCAAATGAGCTGTAAATCGAGGTCGTCGTTGGGCAAAACCTCGTTTTGTTTCGTCTTAAACCCTTTGATGTCGAGCGTAGTACGAACCCCTTCGTAAGGACCGCCCATTGTACCGCCGATATTTTTACCGACCCAACAAGCGTATACCTTATCTTTATAAGAGTTAAAGTTCAATTTCATAATAACTTCCCCGCGCTTTCCTCTCGTCTTTATTGTTTGATATAATTATCCGCCACGATTCTATTATATCATATTTTTTTCTTTCATACATTACAAGTTAGTTGGAAATTTATTACATTATATAATAAAGATTTCCCCCTAATGCAAAGTCCCGTATCTTGGTACGATGCCATTATAACATAATAATACTTTAAATACCATACCGTTTTTCGCTTATTTGTATTGCATTTTCCGCAAAAAGGGACGAAGGAATTATTCTGCCTTTTTCCCGCCTACAAATACGTCCGTAACAACAAAATCCCCGTCAAAAACAACAACGTCCGCATCATAGCCTTTCTCTAAAACGCCCTTGTTGATCTTTAAGATTTTTGCAGGTGTTTCCGTCAGCATTTTTACCGCCGTAGGCACGTCGAAACCGCAAGCCTTTACCAACGTTTCTATTAGACGGTTTGCCGTTGCGACGCTCCCTGCAAACGCGCTTCTATCTTTCAGCTTGCAAACGCCGTCCTCAACGATAAATTCCGTACCGCTCATCACGCCTTCCTTGACGTCCGTGCCTGCAATCTCTAAGCTATCCGTAATCAAAGCCACCTTATCCACGCCCTTGATTTTGATAATCATTTTGATAAGGTCGGAGGGCAGATGTTTTCCGTCTGCAATAATTTCCACGTACAGCTCGTCGCGTAAAAACGCGCTTTCTATAACCCCTAACGAACGGAAACCATGGTCCCGCGTAACCGTAGACGTACAGCTATACAAATGCGTAATCAAATTACAGCCGTTGTCAATAGCCACCGCCATATCGGGGTATTTTGCGTCCGTATGCCCCGCCGAAGCGATAATTCCGCGCTCTGTAAGATAACGGCAAAACGCCCCGTTCTCGTCGTTTTCGGGCGCATACGTCCAACGTACGATGCTCTCGCCGTACTCTTCCACCAAGCTCTCGTACTCCCCTTTTATCGGCGGAGTAATAAACGCAGGGCATTGCGCTCCCGCTTGCTTAGGGGATAAATACGGGCCCTCTAAATGCGCGCCTAAAATATTCCCCTTTGCTTTTCCGCTCTTTTTCGCCTCGTCGATATTGACGACGGCGTTTTTCATGGTTTGGAATTCCCCAGCGGAAATCGTAGGCACAATACTCGTCGTGCCGTGTCTTAAATGAAAATTACACCCTGCAATCACGTCCTCTACGCTACTATTCATAAACGCGTATCCGCCCGCGCCGTGCGTATGTATATCGATAAACCCCGCCGACACGTATTTGCCCGTAAAATCGTAACTCTCGTCCGACGGCTTATCCTCTTTCGTGATTTCAGCTATTTTGCCGTTCAGCACGTACACGTACCCGTCAAACAGCTCTTTCCCTACGACTATTTTATCGCTTTTAATCTTCATCATAATAATTTCGAGCTCTCGTTATCCAAATACAAAATTGCGTTTTCGTGCGTTCTTAAAATGCTGGCGGGGCAATGCTCGTCAATGCTCCCGTTCAAGGTTTCATACACCGCTTTCGCCTTGGTCGCAACGGGCACAATGCAGAACAGATAAGGCGCTCTTACCAGCGTCGGCACCGTCAGCGTCATTGCGTGCGTCGGCACTTCGTCAATGCTTGCAAAACAACCGTCGTTTACCTGTTGCTGTCTGCAAACCTCGTCCAATTTTACGGGCTTGACCGTCTTTTTGTCCTTAAAATCCGCTACGGGAGGGTCGTTGAAAGCGATATGTCCGTTTTCCCCAATCCCCATAACGACGATATCCGTCAAATTTTCGTCCAAAAGCTTGCCGTATCTTTCCGCTTCCGCGTCGGGATCCGTCGCCGTAATGTCAATATAATTCACGCTCTTAAAAGGCACCAGCCCGAAAATATGGGATTTCAAAAAGTTACCAAAGCCCTGCGGAGCGTCCTTATCCAAGCCGATATACTCGTCCATATGATAGGCGTTGACACGGTTCCAAGCAATCTCTTTGTCTTCTACGAGCGCTTTTAACACGTCGTTTTGAGAGGGCGCCGCCGCGAAAATCATATTGATTTCCGCTTTTTGAGAGAGCAACTCGGCAATTTTCGCCTTGATATCCCTTGCCGCCGCCTCACCCATCAGGGTTCTGTTTTCATAAATTTGCACTTCCAATTTGTCCACTTTTAAAGCTGTCATATTCAGCATCTCCTATCCCTTAAAAAGGGTTTTTTTCAATATTTTTCTGGAAATAGTCCACCCACGTATCCGCCAAAGCCTTTGCGCCAACCACCGTGGGATGAATTCCGTCATAGAGCAAATGAGATTCCTTTTTGGTTTTCGTCAAATCGTCCAGTACGCGTTGGAAAGAAATAAAGTACGTACCGTATTCCTTTGCCAATTTCTCTACGATTTTTGCATATTCGCCGACTTTTGCATACTTTTCAAAATGCTCGTCCACGCCATAGCCGTGCAGTACGAACGGCGCGCATAATACGATTTTTGCGTTAGGCAAATGCGACCGCGTATCTTCAATAAGCATACGATACATTTTTTCCCAACGTTCACAACTAACCCCGTTGTTTTGGGTAATTTCGTGCACGACGTCGTTGACGCCAATTAGAATATTCACCACGTCCGGTTTCTCGTTCCAAACGTCCATCTTGACACGTGCATATAAATCCGCAAGCTGATTGCCCCCGATTCCCCTGTTGACAATCTGGTATTTCTCAAAATCCAACGACTGCAATGCGCCTGCCACAAAAAAGGTAAAGCCAAAGCCATAATTCCAAGGCATCCCGTCGGAATCCCTGTGATGATACATATCCGTAATACTGTCGCCAAAAAATACTATCTTCATCTTTACAACAATTCTTTCAATTTTTCCACAGCGTCCGTAAAGGCCACCTGCTGATTTTCGTATTTATAAGGATTTTCAAAGGTCTTCCCAACCAAAGCGTTCAAGCCCGAAAAGGTTTGCAGATGCGGTTCTAAGGTGATAAAGGTATCCTTTTTCCCGCTCGCCTTATAGAGGTCTAAAATCTCTTTGATTTGCGCCTCGCCCTTTCCCGCCGGAACAATCGCCCCCGCGTACAGAGAGTCCTTTATATGGAAATACTCAACGTGTTCTTTCAATAATTGATATGCGTCCATGGGATTATAGCCGTCTAAAACGAAATTCCCCATGTCGAAAACGCATTTCAATTTTCCGCCGAAATACTGCAAAAGCTCGTAACATTTTTCAGGGCTTTCGCCGTAAATCAAAGCCTCGTTTTCGTGGCATAAGGTAACGCCGTGCGCCTCTGCCAATACGAGCAATTTTTCCAATTCGTCGCATACCTGCCCCTTGCATTCCTCTCTGCCTTTCCCTTCGGGAAGGTAAAAGGAAAAGATACGGATATGCTTCGTACCCAACTCGTTTGCCGTCTCGAAAACTCGCTTTGCCGTTTCAAGATGCGCGACTACGTCTTCGTCCAATTTAATTTTTCCCAACGGCGAGCCAATGGAAGAAACCTTGATTCCGTAATCCGACAACGTACGTTTCGCGTCCAACACTTCCGCCTTTGTCAGCGTGGATACGTTTTTACCGTTTACCCCGCGCATTTCCATATACGAAATGCCAAAGCTATTCAACGCTCTACACTGTTCAACCAACCCGCCGGCATATTCGTCCGAAAAAGCCGATAAAATCAAATCTGCCATTACATCTGACCTCCTACCATATTATAACGTATCGTAATAAGAAGAACTCTTAAATATACCGCCCGATACAGCGAAGAACTCTTCATTGAGCGAATACAAGCCTTTATTGCAACGGGCAAAGGCATTTTCCGCGCAAGGATGCGCCTGATACAGCTCTTCCCAACGCACGTAATTTTGTTCGCCGTTGCTCTCCAAAATCCCGATTTTCATTTCAGGCAACGTACCGATTCTTGCGGCGACGTTTTTATTCCACTCCACCATAAGCGGGTTGACCGTCAAGTCTGCACAGAAACAAACGACACCCTTTTCCCAAGCTTTTTTCAAAATTTTCAACGTTTCGGAAAGGGTTTTTGCAATCGGTTTTAAGGTAATCGCCTTGTACCCAAGCGCTATCCTTTCTTCCACGTCTTTTAGCGAGTGCACCGATTCGTCAGCGGCGATTCTTACGGGCATATCCCCTACGAAAACCTTGTTTTCCTCTTCAAACGGCTCTTCCAACAATACGATACGTTCCAACGCGCCAATTTCCTTTGCAAAGCCAAGCAAGCTCTCCAAACGGGCTACGCTATCGTATTTTCCGTTCGCGTCCAAATAATATAAAATCTTTCCACCTTGCGTATATTCGCTTGTGTACGATTTGGCGATGCGATGTATCTGTTCAAGACGCTTTTTGTCCCACTCCAACATCTCTGCTTTGCTCATTTTTCCGTTATCGTCAAACCCAATTTTAATTTTCATTAAAATCGTGCCGTCGTCCAGCAACTTCTTAATATCCGTTTCCTTTACCCCGTAGGTGACAAGCGGAATATTGCAAAGCTTATCGTGTTTTTCACAAAGTGGTGCTCTAAATTCTTCGGGAATCAACGCCATAAAATCTTGCGTTCCCTTTTCTTTTGCGTATAACTGCCAAAGCGCGTTATCCACCGCCACTAAGGCGTTTCTAACAAACGTTTCGCGCAAGTTTTCCTTTACGTTGGTAAGCCCTCTTGCATAGCGAAGAGTCTCTTCGTAAATCCCATCTATTAGCTCGATCGGAGTTTCCCCTTCCGCGCCCTCTAATAGTTTCAAGGCGTACGTAGTAACCTCGTACATGTATTGATTGCCAACCGATTCGGGATTTGTGGTAAATACCGCCGCGTCCGACCAAAGCACGCTTTGTACGCCCACGCCTACGCCGTAATGACGTTCGCTTTCCACGCGACAAACCACCTGCCAAAGCTCGGACAAAAATCCGCCCTTGAACCCAAACGGCGCTTTTAATTTTTCAGGAACGTAACTACCGCTCGTCTTTACTATTTTCATTCCAAATCAATCCTCTTACCAGTCTTGTTGGATTCATACGCGGCAAGAATAATATCTACGGGTTTTCTGCCTTCTTCCGCGTCTACCATCGGCTTTCTATCCTGTTCAATCGCTTCCAACAAATCTGCAAACTGCATTTTGTGATATTCGTGGGTAAACGCCAAAGGCTCGCAGCCCGCGTTAAAACTCGCGTGCTTGGTTTCCACCTTTTCGCCGTCGATATCCCAAGCCATAATCTCGTCTTCTTCGATTTTTATCGTACCTTTGGTACCCGTAATCTCTAACACCCTAGGATAACCAGGCTTAGCAACAGTCGTGCCGTGCATAGACCCAATCGCCCCGTTTTTATACTCTACGATTAGATAGGCGCTATCCTCTGCCTCAATATCTCTATCCTGCGTACGGCAAAGCGCATATACGCTCTTTACCCCGCCCATTAAATATTGAATAAGGTCAATCCCGTGGATTCCTTGGTTCATGAGCGCTCCGCCACCGTCCATTTCCCACGTACCACGCCAACCGCAAGACGAGTAATATTCGGGCGCGCGGTAATATTTCCCGCGGAAATCCGCCAACAAAATTTTCCCAAGTCTTCCGCTGTCGATAGCCTCCTTTACTTTTTGAAAAGCCGGCGTAAAACGGAGCTGCGTAATCACCGCAACCTTCGTGTTATGCTCCTGCGTTACATTTATAATATTATCCAGCTGTTCTTTCGTAATCGCCATCGGCTTTTCCACGATAACGTGTTTTCCCGCTTTCGCGGCTTTAATTGTCAATTCGGCGTGTAAACCGCTGGGAACGCAAACATTAACAACGTCTATTTCTTCACAAGAAAACAGCTCGTCTAACGTTGAAAAGACTTTACAACCCTTATATTCAGCTGCAAATTTTTCAGCGCTTTCTCGCCTTGTATCATAGACGCCGTACAAATTCCCGTTATCCAAGCTCTGAATTGCTTTCGCATGAATTCGGGAAATCGCGCCGCACCCAATAATTGCAAATTGTTTCATTTTTACTCCCCACTCGTTTACGCTAATTTTGCCAAATCGTCCAAATTTACTTCCGTACGCATCTTTTCGCCGTTCAACAAACGCGCAATTTCTTCGCACACGTGCAATGCAACGCGTTTCAATCCGTTCGTGGACGTACCTGCAATATGCGGGGTAAGCACCACGTTGCTAAGCGCGCGCAATTCGTTGTCCTTTGCGGGGGGCTCGGGATTCGTAACGTCGATACAAGCGAAAATTCTGCCCTTTTTCAATTCGGCAATCAAATCCGCTTCGTTGACAATCGTCCCGCGCGCCGTATTGATTAACACCGCGCCGTCCTGCATCAAGCAAAGATTGTCTTTATTGAGCATATTTTCCGTCGCAGGGATTGCAGGCGCGTGGATACTTACCACGTCGCTACGGCTCAATAGCTCGTTCAGCTCGACCTTGGTCGCCCCGATTTCCTTAATTTGTTCCGCCGTCAAAATGGGGTCGTACAACAATACGTCCACGTGGAAATTCTGCAACAGCTTCACCATATGACGGCCTACGTAACCGCCGGAAATTACGCCGATGGTAATATCGTAAAAATCCTTTACCTTCGTCTTGATATTTTCCTGCCAGAGCCCGTTTTTCGTATCTTCGTTTAACGCATAGAACCCCTTACAAGCCGAAATGGCAAACCCAAGGGCAGACTCCGCAACCCCTTCGCCGATTGCAACCGCAGAATTCGTAATGCGGATTTTTCTTGCGATAAACTCATCGGAAATGATCGGCTTGATACTGCCCGCCGCATGCGTAACTGCTTTCAAATCAGGACAAGCGTCCAAAATATCCTTGTCGATTTTCGGGCTGTCCCAAGACGTAATAATAACCGTAGAACCTTTCACAAACTCCAACGTGTATGTGGAATCGGAAAAATCATCCCTATCGTAAATCTTTACTTCGCCCATTTCACGAAGTTTTTCATAATATTTTTCACCGAATACTCTTTCTCTGAATTCTTTATTGACAAGTACCGCAATCTTTTCCATATTTATACACCTCAATCCTTATAAATTTTACTCGCATTTGCAGCATACGTCTTTTCAAAAGCATACCCGTCAAACGCATCCTTTTCCGTCAGCTGAGAAATCTCTACCCTTGCCCCACCAAGCTCATCTCTCGATTTTTTACCGCAAAGCATCACGAGCGAACAGTTAATCAGCGTTTCTACGTCTGCAAGATTACTCTTCCCGTTTTTCAGCTCACGGTAAATTTCACGGAGCAGGCTCACGTAAATTTTACTGCTGTCAATCGCGATTTGATAGGAGCCTTTCGTCGTCATAATCGTCAAATGGAAGGGTCTCCACCCGCCGATATAGGTATGATAATGGGCAATCATTCCGTTTTCAAATTCCAAAGTATACGTTTCTACTTTATGCCCGTCAGGCGCTACGCCGTAACCGTCAAAACGGCAAGCCGTTGCCTTCGCGCCCGCTATTTCCGAAAAAATTTCCACGATGTGAATAGAGTAGTTAAACTCGTCCACACCGCACGTACCGAAGATGGATACGATATCCCCTCTCTCTTCCACGGGCTTTTTCAAAAACGCCTGAATCTCATCCGCGTGACGCGCCGAAGACGACCCGATTACGTACGCGCCGTTTTTTACAAGCTCCCGCAAGGTTTCTGCGTCTTTAACGTTGCCGATAACAGGCTTGTCAATGAACACGGGCTTACCCGCTTTTATAAAGGGCATGGCTTGTTCCAAATGCTTATCCCAATTACAAGATTGCACAAAACCAACGTCCACCTTATCCACCATTTCCTCAATGGTCTCCACCTTTCCTTTTAAATGGAAACGCTTTACAAACCAATCCGCTTCCTCTTCCCCACGGAAAGTTTTCGGACAGATATATTCGTATTTCATATCCATACAATATTTTTCAAGCTCTTCTGCAAAACCCATAGGATGCGAAACGTCTAAACTTACGCCACCAATTTTAATCATAATCTTCTCCTTAAACGCTTATTTTTTTCTGATTTTATACCAAAATTATGCCAAAAAATTTTTCATTTTTTCTACTCGTTTTCGGGCGAGCATTTTTTCACAGATACATTATAACATATTTTTTTTAAATGAATATTACAATATATATGAAAAAATATTACATTTCGTCACATCTTCCGCTTTTTCCTTATTTCCACCTATTGAACTTTTCAAAAAAGTGTGTTATACTCTACTTATACGGAGGCCACTATGCAAAAAATATCCGAATTAAAGCACGATAACTGTATTTATAATCATATCGTCTACGATAACGAATACGAACGCCATTTGGCAAAACACTCGCATTCCCTTGTCGAAATGATTTACGTTGTCAAAGGGGAAATTGCATATACCATCGAAGACAAGCGCTTTGTTGCTAGGACGGGCGACCTTATTCTAATCAAGCCGTATTCCTATCACTTTTTCTCTATTACCAACCAACAGGACTATGAAAAAATCGGTATTCTTTTTCATCCCTCCGACGTTAATATAGGCGACGTTACCGCGCCGAACAACTTCCTATTGCTCCCTTGCAATAAGGGCAGAATTCACGAAATTTTTAATAAAGTGGATTTCTATTTTCATAACTGTCCCAAAGACATCTTTATAAAACTATTGCTTTCCCTTGCGCAAGAAATCGTTATCAATATCCAGATGTTCCATGCAAACGATATCGTTACTTCGCACAAAATTATGCACCCGTTAATAGAGAGAGCCGTCAATTACATCAACGTAAATCTGTTTAATTTTAATACGGTGAAAGAGCTTTCTACCGCCTTATCCGTATCGGAAGGGTATCTAAAAGCGTTATTTACCGAACAGTTAAAAATCCCTCCGAAGAAATATATCACCGAAAAGAAAATGCTACTAGCCAAGAGCATGATCACAAGTGGCACCCCCCCTACACAAGTATCCCTGCAATGCGGCTATACAAATTACGTTACCTTTTATCGCTTATATATGAAATTATTCGGCGTCAACCCGATGAAGGATTTTAAAAACGAAAAATAAAACATTAAGGCAAGTTACTTTTGGTACCTTGCCTCTTTTTTTTTAAGTAATGATAAATTCCATTTCCCCGTTTGTATTGGGAATCAACGTGTATTCTTGCGCAATAAATCCGCCCGTTAGGAAGAAAATTTCGTCCTTGCCTTCTATTTCGCCCTTTATCACCTTGACCTCGCCGGCAATCAAAGGCAGTACGTACTTAACGCCGATTGCGTCTGTAATCGTAATCCGTAACCCGCTTTCTGTCAGCGTATAACGTATCCTCGGTTTTACGCCGTCCAAAACCTCTAAACCCTTAGAGGCAAGGCCCGTCAACGCAGACATGGTATAGCCGTCTTGCACTTTTTCGCTCTTTACGTCCGCATGTAAATAGAACGTAGAACTGTATCTTTCCCCGTTTTTCAACGTCTCAAAACGGGGCAAAAGCGAACGGTGATGCTCCCTATCTAAAGTCTGTTGCATATTCGTCGGTTCCACCAAAACGTAGTCGGTAACCGATCCCATCACCATAGGCCCCTTCGTTTTGCTATACAGCGCCGTCAGCGTACCGCCCGTAGCGTGTCCGCTAAAAGCAATATCGAAATCGTAGTCGGTAAGCGTTGCGGAATACTCCCCTTTTGCAAACTTATACGTTCTCACTTCGGGATAGTAATCGTAGACGTCCTCCGCATCCGACGGAATCGCCGTACGCTTAGGCGAAAGATATTTTTCGTCGATATGTTCTACTGCAAATGCAATCGAATTGACGTGCTCGAACAAATGATGGGTGCAAGCGTGCTCGCCGTGTTGATAATAATGCGGACCTCCATATAAAAAGCCGTCCACCGAACACTTTTTCAACATTTCCGCATTGCGAAGCGCCGCCTCAGCAAACGCCGGATTCTTGTCTGCGAGCAGTAAAAACATCGGCGCGCAACCGTCCGACGTACGAGAGCCCCAATACGTCCATTTATTGTTTCTATTGCCAAAGCTATTATCCCAACCGCCGTCGGGTAACATAAACTTCAAATGCGCCTCTACGATAGGGATTAAGCGTTCTAAAAGCGCCTCGTCCTTTACCTCTACGGCATATTTTACCAAGGCAGGTATGGATTCCTCCACGTTATAACCGATATCCACCGAAGGACAACCCTTTGCCGACAGCTTGTCGTGCGGTTTGCTTTCGCCGTATAAAAGCCCGCTTTCGCTGATATGCAACATTGCGTAATCAACGAGCTCTTTTGCCCGCCGCAAATACTTTTCTTCCCGAAAATAATTTCCCGATAACGCCATTGCTAAGCCGTTTGTCGTTGCATAGTTGATATTCGCAGGCGAACGCTCGTCCAAATTGTTATATAACCACGTAGCCATACCTTTTGCGCGCCCTTCAAACGCCGTCTTGGTATCTTGGTCAAGAATATCTTTCCCCGCGCGTAACGCCTCAATTACGGCAATTTGATGAAAAGTCGTAGTATACCGCCAAGCCGCCTGGGCGTCATTGTATAAACCGCCGTCCGTGCAGAGCATATTTTCCCCATACGCAAAGACATCCTTCGCCCCTTGCAAGTATTTTTGCTCGCCCGAAATTTTCGCCATCACGACCAACCCGAACACCGCGTCCGGACATCTGCCGTGTATCATTTTACACGAGCGGCACCATATACCGCCGTGAAACGTCCGATCCTCGCAACGGATTTGCGCCGAGAGCAAAGCGTCGCAATATTCTTTTAAAAGCGTTTCGTATAAATTCCTCATAGCTCTATATAAACCCAAAACTCAATTTCTTGTGTTTTTAACTTACTCCTTTTTCGTCGTAGCCGTTAAGCAAAAAACAATTCTCTCTACCCGTCTTTTCTACTGATTTTGTTACTCTGCAATTATACTATATACTTCCTAAAATTGCAAGCCCTTTAAAAGTAGCTTTTGGCTTATATTCATTGAATATTTCGCAAGACAAAATTTTAGCCGTCATACCATAACAAGCTTATCGCTCTCTTTTTGCGCTCCGCACAATTTCGTCCAGATCCCACAAAAATATAATATTTTTAAGAAAATTTACGTTTCTTATTGCATTTTTCGCTTTTATGTGTTATAATTTCTGTATGGAACACAATCCTTTTAGATACCATCACCAAATATACGCCACTCCAAATAAAAACAGCCACTATTCACATATGCATAGTGACTACGAGCTTTTTTTCTTTTTCAGCGGAGACGTAGACTATATTATTGGGGGCTCTACCTATCATTTAAAATCAAACGACCTGCTGTTTATCAAGCCTTCCCAATATCATTGTTTGAAAGTTTTGTCATTAAGACCTTACGAATGGACGCATATCAACTTTCCGCTGGACTTGCTGACCCCTCAAAACCAATGCTTTGTACCAGAATTACACGAGGTATATCATATTCCTTCCAATCATCCCATCAAGCAAATCTTTGATAGTTTAAAAGAGACCGAACCCGTCTTTTCGGAAGAAGAGTTTGTATACCATAAAAAAACGTCCTTAAACCTGATTCTATCCCACCTCAAATATATTGAGCAGGAAAAGATTCAACAACCCGACGTTCGAGATGACAGACTGCACGGTATTCTACAATATATCGACACGAATATAGAGGCTCCTATCACGACGAAAATACTCGCCGATTCCTTTTTTGTAAGCCCCTCTTGGATTGAGCATACGTTAAAAAAGCACCTAAATATCAGCGTAAAACAATATATCAACCAGAAGAAAATTTTACATGCCCAGCAATTGATTTATTCGGGTGTTACCGCAACCAAGGCCGCTGAAATGTGCTCTTATGCAAATTATTCAACTTTTTTTAGGCAGTATAAATATTTTTTAGGAAAAGATCCTATTACAGACAAACAAAATCATCATTGACCTATTTTTGTAAACAACCTCCGTTTTCACGTGGGTTGTTTTTTTATGCCAAAATTCTCCTCAAAAGCCCATAATCTCACATTTTATCACATATATTATAGCATAATAAAAAAGAAATGCCATAGTATTTTCCGCATACTTATATTGCATTTCTTGCAAAACCTTTTTTTAAGGAAACCTACATTCTGTCTGCGAACGAAGTTTTTTTGTTGACCTAGATGAAAAAAGTTCATCAAAAGTTAAAACAAAAAAGCTCTGAATCCCTTTAGAATTCAGAGCTTTATTTTGGTTGAGGCGACGGGACTTAAAGCCGATTGGCACTCGCTGAAACCCTTTATTTATAAGGGATTGAGCCCGTATTCGCCAATCTTTCGCCAAATTATTTTGTTTCAAAAATCCAATTTACATCCGTCACACTTCTCCGCATCGCATCCAACTAGTCTTTCTTGTCAATTTGACTACAATATCAAGGAAATCAGTTTTCCGCTTTCTCTGCGCGATTTTTCAGCAACAAAGCCAATATAATGGCTTTGCATGGATTCGGCAATCGTCGTTTTTAACGGACTATTTCCATTATAAAAATCCAACAATGCTTCCATCATACCGACATCACCGCCACCATGTCCGTAAGCAGTATCCCCTAAAACGTTCACATTAACACGATAAGTTTCTTTACCAAAGATATTGCACGTTAAAATATTGTCTATCATATTGCCAGCTATATCTCCATATTCACAATGCAAGCGAATCTCACGGAAACATTCCTCGGAAAATGCTGTCATGGTAAGCTGGGCAGTCCCACCATTTTTAAATTGCATATTCACGACTTGATGGTCCACTACATTATTATCGCATTTATAAACACATTTACCATATTTACTTGTCTTTAAAGCCATATAAAGCTTTTCAACGGTAGGCTCGTTTATGATAATATCGCAAGGCCAGTCCAGCTTTCCTTTTTCTGCCCTATCTTTAATATAAATCTTTTCTGCGCTGTATGGACAAGTATCCTTCAAACCGCAGTCTAAACAATATTCTGCGCTATTTTTAGGTGCATTCTCCCTCTTAAATACACTCAATTCGCCAAAAGAACTAACTCGCTCGCAGGTATCATCCATAAACCAAGAAATTAAATCCAGGTCATGACAACATTTTGCAATAATCATTGGAGTCGCGTGGTTATCATTATTCCAATTTCCACGCACGTAACTATGCGCCTGATGCCAATACGCAACGTTTTCAGTCATAGACAAGCTTATAACCTTGCCAAATTTTCCACTATCAAGCTGCTTTTTGATTTCCGTGAAAAACGGCGTATAACGCAATACGTGACAAACAAAAATATTTCTATGTAATTCATTTGCCTTCGTTTCAATAGCTCTACACTCGTCCATGGTGCAAGCAATGGGTTTTTCAAGCAATAAATCGTATCCATGCTCCAACCCTTGCATCGCATGCCCAAAATGTAATTCGTCTTGCGTACAGACAAATAAAATATCTGCAATCTTCCCTCTCGCAAAAAAGTCTTCTTCGCTAGAAAATAAAATATCGTCCGAAACATTCAATTCTTTTTTGGCAAGGCTCAACTTTTCTTTATCGCAATCACATATCGCAACAATTTCAGCTTCTTTATGTTTTAATATGTCCGAATAAAGTCGTCCTCGACCGCCATAGCCTATAATTGCAACCTTCATAACCTCTCGTCCACCTCTTAATTTTTGTATAACAAACAAGTTGCGCCTTTGTTTATGCGTGATTCTTCCGCTGCAAAGCTCATCAAATGGCTTTCAATAGATACGTCCAAATAGGTAATGCCTTCCGCTTCTTCGCCGTTTAACGCCTTAAATAAGCTGTTCATCATAAAGAAGTCGCCACCCATATGTCCGCCAACGTTTGCCTCAGAAATATCTATCGTCAACTTTTCAACTTCACCACCGAAATAGCGAATTTCCATGGAGTTATTTTCTACCACGCCTACGAGCTCTGCTTTGGTCCCATGAATTTTTATGTCACGGTAAATTTCTCTACTAAACGCCGTCATAGTATGACACGCCGTCTTACCCTTGGCAAACTGCATAATCGTTACTTGGTGATCTACCACATCGTTATCCGTTTGATACACGCATTTATCATATTGCGTTCCCTTCAAATCGGCAAGTATGTTTTCATCCGTCTTTTCCTTCGTTGTGAAATAGCAAGAAAAAAATCTACCCTCTTCGGAAAGATAAATCGTCTGCGCTTTATAAATACAATCCTTATGCGGACAATCACTGCAATATTTCGTCGCACCATTGGGAGCATGCGCTTCGTTAAAATAATACAATCCCCCATAAGAATTGACCGATAAACACTCCTCCCCCATCAAATACCGTAAAATATCCATATCGTGACAGCATTTCGCCAAAATCATCGGGCTGGATTGCGCCTTGTTACGCCAGGGTCCGCGAACAAAACTATGCGCCTGGTGATAATACCCAACGTTTTCGCTTGCATGAATGGTTATCACTTCGCCAAGTTTTCCACTGTCAACAATGCGTTTTACCGTAGAATAAAAAGGCGTATATCGTAAAACGTGGCAAACCACTACTTTTCTGCCATATTGCTTGCTTGCTTCATAGATCGCCATGCAATCTTCTTTGTTGTTTGCTATCGGTTTTTCCAGTAAAAGATCGTACCCCGCTTTCATCATCGCAATCGCGTGTTCTTTATGGTCGTCGTCCTGTGTTGCGACAGCAATAATATCCGCCTCTATATTTTCCAATAAAAAATCATGATAATTTGCAAATAAACGCGTACCTGGGTACTCCATTTTTGCAAAATCAAGTCTTTCGGGATTGTTTTCTATAATTGCAACCAACTCAAATTTATCGGGATAAGTTTTGGCAAAAGTCGCATATATATTGCCCCTTGCGCCAAGCCCGAATACCACCATTTTTTTCGTAAACATTTACATGTACTCCTTGTCAGTCCAAAAATATTTTTCTCGTGTGTTTGATTTTCAGCGTCTACATCATTTTTTATAATGTTATCATTAATCTTCATATTGAAGATCTCCTATTACATTCTTGTATCAAAATTTTGATTATATCCAAACCTCTCTAAAAAAATTATATCATAGGAAAGATAAAAAGTCAAGACAAACTCATTAAATAGTACAATGGCGTACATATGTATAATTTGGAAAATAAAGATGTCCGTATCAGCAAAATTGCTTTGTGGGCGGTTTTTCTATAGTACAACTATTTTTGTCGAATTGCACTTGCGTGGGAGTGTAAAATGACACCTTGACTTTTGCGAGCCTACGTTGTCTTTTACCCTATTCTTTTTTCTTTCCATAATCCTTTAGAAGTTTTTATCTTGTTGACCTAAGTGTTGACCTAGATGAAAAAAGTTCATCAAAAGTTAAAACAAAAAAGCTCTGAATCCCTTTAGAATTCAGAGCTTTATTTTGGTTGAGGCGACGGGACTTAAAGCCGATTGGCACTCGCTGAAACCCT
>SVHT01000009.1 GCA_015055615.1 Clostridiales bacterium
TATAAGAATTATCATAGAGCGGCTGAATTCGTAGATAAAAATATGAAACGGCGCAGGCATAACAAAAACAGCCGTTATTTGCGTGCGTTTAGAAAATGCACCATGAACCGTTTTAATTATTTTGTTACGTTCACGTATGACGATAAAAAGATAAACGTGGATGAATTTAAGCAGCGGTTGAGGGATTATCTTTCCAATAAAGTAAAGCGTGACGGTTGGAAATATCTTGGCGTATGGGAAGGCTGGGACGGAAGTGTTCGATTGCATTTTCACGCTTTGATTTTTATCCCCGACGGGACTTTGCCAGGGGAAAACTTTGTGGAAACAAAATACAATCCCGTTACTAAACAAGTGGAAACGCATACGCGCAACACGGAGTTTAATGAAAAGTTTGGTCTTTCGACAATAGAAGACGTCATTCCGCAGTTGGCTGGGTGCGCGTATCATTACGTATTGAAATATTTGGATAAGGGCGGAAAATTGATGGTGTCCAAGAATTGTCCTGGTTACGTAACGGGGTATATAAAGAAAAGAGAATTGTTTGTCCCTATGTTGTCTAATGAAAATAAATTCGTTTTAGGGGTGAAAACGGAAATCGTAACGTTGAACGGCGAGATCATCACGATAGACGAAGATGAACCGCACAAATGTCTGCCTAATGCGACAACCTGCAATTGATACACAAAAGACTGTTGATTGTAAATAAAAGGCAAAAAAGATCGCGCCCAATCGCCAAGCGGTTCAGCGGCGATGGGCGTGCTTTTACCGATTTCAATCACTTTTGCCTAATTGCTTTGTCGGTTAGCAGAATGTGCCTATTCGGCGGCGCGAAGCGCCGACGACTTGTATTATATAGGCACATTCTGCGGTCATTTGTCATTTTAAATAAATTTATGATATGTTTCTATATTCGAAAATTTGTTGATTTACGGTAAAAGTTATGTTCGAAAATTTGTTGATTTCAAATGAAAAGCATATTCAAAAATTTGTTGACATTCTAATTGAAATGTGCTATAATATGCAGTACAAATTGATGAGGAGTTAAATAAATGTTATTAGAAAGAAAGTCGTACAAAGAATTGTTGGACTGGAAAAACAGTTCTACGGAAGCGAAAGCGATATTGATAAAAGGCGCAAGACGTGTAGGCAAAAGCTTCTTGGCAGAACAGTTTGCGAAAAATGAATATAAATCGTATATCCTTATTGATTTTTCGCGCCCTTTACCTGGCACTTTACAGATATTCAAAAAGTATGGCAATCCAAGAATGTTGGATGAATTTTTTAATCAGCTTTCTTTGTTGTACTCTGTCCCATTGTTTGTAAGGAATTCCGTTTTTATCTTTGATGAAATACAGAAATATCCACAAGCGCGAGAACTTATTAAGCATCTCGTTGCGGATGGGCGATACGATTATATTGAAACAGGTTCTTTAATCTCTATTAAGAAGAACACAAAAGATATTCTCATTCCGTCCGAAGAAGAGGAAATGAGAATGTATCCGTTGGATTTTGAAGAATTTTTAAACGCTATTGGAGATAAGGTTACGTTTAACTTTTTAAAAAACTCTTTTGAGCAGAAAAAGCCACTTGGCAATTTACTTAAAGTTGTTAATGAGAAGTTGCGTATTTATATGGTCGTAGGCGGTATGCCACAAGCAGTTTTAAAATATGTAGAAACAAAAAATTATAATGATGTAGAAAAATCAAAACGTACTATTATAAAACTATATCGCGAAGATATCGTTAAATATGCGGAAAATTATGTTGCAGAAGCTACGGCGATATTTAATGCAATCCCTTCACAACTCGCGCATCATGATAAGAAAATTAAATATTCCTCTTTGAAAGAAGGCGATCGTTTCTCTTCCTATAAGGACGCTATTAACTGGATAAACGATTCAATGGTTGGTTGCTTATGTTATGGGCTTGATGAGCCGACTATGTTTGACGGTTTTTCCTTACAAACCGATAAGATTAAATGCTATATGGTAGATACAGGCTTATTGTTGACCTTAGCGGCTGGTGACAATTATTTAACAAGCGATTTGTATAAATCGTTTGTGTTGGGAAAACTTTCTGTGAATAAAGGTATGATGACAGAAAATCTGATAGCGCAAATATTTACCACAAACGGAAAGCCGCTTCGATTTTATGAAATTTATGATAAAGCAAATGCCGATAATAAAAAATACGAGGTTGATTTCTTAATCAAACAACAAAATAAAACAACCCCTATTGAAGTAAAAAGTGGCAATGCAAAAGAACATGCTTCTTTAGATTATTTTAGTAAAAAATACAAAAAAGAAACAACCAAGCCTATTGTTTTAACTAAGGGTGATTTAAGAGAAACTGACGAGTATTTGTATCTTCCACTTGCGATGGCAATGTTTTTATAAAGGAAACTCATTTTGGGGACTTTTCGGGAACAAAATGCCTGAAAGCCTTTAAAGTAAAGGGATTGGAAATTTCCGACCTGGGTTCAATTCCTGTCGACCGCACCAAAAACAGCGGATAACCATCGGTTGTCCGCTGTTTTTATACAAAAAGAGCGGCTTGCCATTAGGCGAGCCGCTCTTTTATTACAATATATTTCTCATCCAAGGGTTATACGGATAAGGTATTCTGCCTTGCCGTCAAACGTCGATTTACCAATGCGTACTCCGCCGTTTTCCACCGCGAGCGCCACGCCGTCCAAGGTCGCCGCCGTAACAACCGAGCCGCTCCCGATATATTCGATACGCAAGCGCGCGTTGCCGTATTCCACGTTTGCCGCCGTGTCCGCATAACAACTAGGCATACAAGGCTTTATCACGATTTCGTCCAAGCCAAACCGTATCCCCAGCATCCACGAATAAATCGCGCGTTCAATCATAGCCACGCTCCCCGTCAAAAACGAGAAACCCGTTCTGCCATGGAAAGAGGGGACGAGGTGATAGCAGTTCGTGATTGCGTACGGAGCACCGCACAGCGCGTCGGGCGCGTGGTAATCCGCATATAAAGGCAGAGCAAAATTCAAAACGTCCGAGAAGGTTTCGCTGTCGCCCACTTCCGCTAAGGCGCGGAGTAAGAAACATTGCGAGCCGTGGTTGTATACGCTCCCGTTTTCCGCAAAGAAAGGCTGAAAATCGCCCGTGCCCATTTTGCCGATACCGTTTATCTGTTTAAAACCGAACGGCGTCGAGAACAGCTTGTAACCGTTTTCCGTCCGCAAGGCTTTGAGGTTATTAAGAACCGCTTGTTCCTTGTTTTTGGCTACGCCAGAAATAATGGCGTAGGCATTGGTGGGTGCGTATACACGGCGTTCCCCGTCGGGGTCCTTCGTGGAAAAAATCCACTCGCCCTCGTCCGTAAACACACCGTTATAGAAACCTTGCTCGTTGTAGCTACATCTGTTGATTGTCTTTTCAATCTCGTTTGCAAAAGCAAGGTATTTTTCCTCCTTAACGCCCCGTTTTGCCAAAATTTCCGTCAGGTATTTCAGACACATAACGAGCTGACAGGAAACCATAACCGTTTCGCCTCTGCCCTTGATGCCTGCAGAGCTAAGACAATCCAGCCAATCGCCACCCTGCATTTTAACAAGACCGTGCTCGCCGATGTTTTCGGGACGCATCAGATATTCCATGCCCGCAATCAGGTGCGCCAGTCCGCTTTCCTTTTTGCTCGGCGTATCGTAATAGGGGAAAACTTCGTCCAAAATCGAATTATCGTCGGTGAACGCCAAATAATCGTATACAAATTCGGTGAAGAAACACGCCGAATCGACAAAGTGTCGCAAATCGAACTTATCGCTGTCGCCAAAGGGGACTTGGCGGGGGTACCAACCGTCGCTACGCTGTTTGGAAAAGATATTCGCAATCACGCTGCGACACAGCGCCTTATCGTATGCCAAAAAGCCTTGGAAATCGTTTGCCGCGTCCCGTACGCCGCGCATACCCGTGGGCCAACCTCGATCGAGCGCCGACACCCAATCGAGCTCCAAGGGCAAAAATCCGTTGACGAAACGGTTAAAATCGTCGTCCTTCGTTTCAATGGTGCGTTTACTGAAAATGCCGTTATATTTTTCGCGCAGAGCGGAAAGCTCCGTCTCCACAGCGTCGCCGTTAAAGTAGGCAAGGGAGTTTGCAACCGCTCCGTCTACGTCCTCTTCCCTTTCCGCGCAGGCAAAGGCAAGGGTGAGCGCGCGCGATTTTCCGCCCTCCAAAGCAAAGCTTGTCACCGCCGAAAAGCATTGTTCAAAGGCGTAGAGGACGTTTTCCGTTTTACCGCTGAACGCGTCGGGAATACGGGTGAAATTGTCCGTGTCCGCAAGCAGTCGTTCGCTACTCAATTCAAATCCGTCAAAGGGGGTATCGGAAAGGCAAGTGAAATATCTGCGTTCTTCCTTTTTTCCGCTCACGCTGTATCTCGTAGTTTTAAAGAGGGGCGTTTCGCCGTTGCAGAACTCTGTTTTCGTATACCACTCGGGCTTGTCCCAAGGCGCCATCAAAAGGGCGTTGACGTAGGGATAAACGCAAGGCAAAACCTTGATATCCAAACGCTTGTCGCTAAGGTTGGAAAAGGTCGTTTTTAACACAAAGCGCATGCCTTTGGCGGCGACAAAGAGCTCGGTCGTTACCTTTAAATCGCCAAAGCGCAGGGCGTAGGTCGCCTTTTCGGGCGTGAAATCGATTTGCAAGCTATCGGCGTGAAATACGTCGAAAGTGTGAAAAACCCCCGTACCGTATTCAAAATATACCTTGGCAGGGGAACCGACTTCTCTCTTTTCGCGCTTGAAAAGAGCCTCGCCGACGGGGGGACGGATCTGCGCCGTCTGCAAGCCGAATTGGTCCACCTTTACAAGCAGTTCGTCGTTTTTGTATATGTATTCGTAAGAGCCGACCTTGGGTAAATCCGTAATGGTATAACTGCCCAACGCCTTGTTAAAATAGCCGTAATTACTCATAAAATCACCTCAATTTTTCGTTTAATGTTCGATTTATTTTTCTTGTCGCTTGCGCATAACGTAGTCTTGGTTGACCATGCCGTCGCCCAAGTCGATATCGACGGTTTCTTCAATGAAAAAGCCGTTCTTTTTGTAGCACGACACCGCGCGCTGATTGCCTTTGTTGACGTTCAAAAGAATATCCTTGCCACGCTTTAACAGCTCGGAAAACACCCTTTGGGGGTAGCCTTTTCCGCGGTCGGTGGGCAAGAGATAGAGCTTGTCCAAATAGATTTCGTTTTCCCGCTCGACAATCACCAAAACGCCGACGTTGTCGATTTTGAAATACTCATAGCCTTGCGCAAGGTAGGCTTGCAAACTCTGTGCTGAGAAGTATTTTTCGAGCAAAAAATCAATTTGCGTCGGCGGTAAAATTTCGCCGTACGTTTCATGCCAAATCGGGCGCATAAACGCGTACAAGCCGTCAAAATCTTGCTTTGCAAAAGGGTTCAGCATCGTTTCCTCCTAAGGACGTCATGTTTATTATATACAAAAAATCGGAGATTGTCCATAGTTTTTTTTAAAAAGTAGATAAAAAGCAAAAACCGGCGTGGAAAAAAGAGAAAAAGCAATAGCTTTTTTCTATTAGATATGATAAAATATAGCCACGAAAAAAGGAAAATAGGTGCTACGATGAAAGAATACGAGAGCTTTGCAAGAGTTGGCGTAGAAAAACACAGAAGTTATTATATTCCCTTTGCGGAAACGGACAAGGTGAAGACGGTTTACGGGATTACGGACAGAAAATCGAGCAGTCGTTTTTTATCCCTTGACGGCGTTTGGCAAATCAAGGCGCACCGTAGCGTGTACGAGGCGGACGTAAACGAGGGCATGGAAAAGGAAATTCCCGTGCCCGCCTGCGTGCAAATGCACGGTTACGACCAAACGCAATATCTCAACGTGCAGTACCCCTTCCCCGTGCTGTTGCCCCACGTTACGCGGGATAACCCTTGTTGGCATTACCGCCGTGCGTTTGCTTTGGACAAAAAGGAAGACGAGCGGTATTACCTCAACTTCGAGGGGGTGGACAACGCCTTTTATCTGTATATCAACGGCACGTATAAGGGGTATTCGCAAATTTCGCACGCAACCAGCGAGTTCGACGTCACCGACCTTTTGGTAAACGGCGAAAACCGCGTGGACGTGTTGGTGCTCAAATGGAGCGTTTCGACTTATCTTGAGTGTCAGGACAAGTACCGTTTTTCGGGGATTTTCCGTAGCGTATATCTCTTGAAACGCCCTCAAAAACACGTCACCGATTACCGTATACAAACTTCGTTTGCGGGGGAATACGGGGTTTTGAGTTTTGTCAACGAGAGCGCGGTGGATATCCGTTTGGAGTTTTTGCGAAAGTTAGCGTTTGTAAAGGCGGGGGGACGTGTCGAATTTACGGTGAAAAATCCGAAAAAATGGACGGCGGACACGCCGAATTTGTATACCCTTACGCTGTTTGCGCAGGGCGAAAAAATCATTGAAAAGGTCGGTTTCCGCGAGGTAAAAATCGAGGGTAAGGTCTTTAAAATCAACGGCGAGCATATCAAGCTGAAAGGGGTAAATCGACACGATTTTCACCCCGATACGGGCGCGACGGTCAGCCTTGCGAATATCGTAGAGGACTTGCGTTTGATGAAAAAGTTAAACGTCAATGCGGTGCGCACGTCGCACTATCCGAATATGCCTCAGTTTTATCAGCTCTGCGACAAAATCGGTCTGTTCGTTATGGACGAGGCGGATTTGGAAATGCACGGCGCGTGCACAAGGTACGGCGGTTACGACCACGAGCCGTGGTCGGAATATGCCGAAAACGAATTTTTTGCGGACGGTATTTTGGATCGCCACACGGCGCTTGTCGAGCGGGATAAAAACCGCCCGAGCGTCATCATTTGGTCGCTTGGCAACGAAAGCTCGTTTGGCAAGGCGTTTTTCAAGGGCGCAAAATATATTCGCAAGCGGGACAATACCCGCCCCGTGCATTACGAGGGCTTGCAAGAGGCGGATAAGAAATACTACTACACCAAGCTGGTGGATATGGTCAGTATGATGTATCCCAGCATTGAAAAGATGCAAAAGGACGTGTTGAACAACCCCAAGGAAACCCGTCCGTACGTACTTTGCGAATATACCCACGCCATGGGGAACAGCTGTGGCGATATTGCCGATTATTGGCAGATAATCAACGGTAGCGAGCAATGTATGGGCGCGTTCGTTTGGGAGTGGGCTGACCACGGTATCCGTACGAAAAAGGGCTTTTTATACGGCGGAGATTTCGGCGAGAGGGAGCACGACGGGAATTTCTGTTGCGACGGGTTGGTAACGCCCGACCGTAAACTCAAATCCGCCGCCTTGGAAATGCAGGCGGTCTACGGCGGAAAAACCCTCGCGGAGCGCAAGGACGTATCCTTACCGCCTATTCAAAACAGCGGCGCAAACGTCGAGATCGCCGTGGACGAATACACGGGCGCGCTCACGTCGCTCAAAGTGGACGGCGCGGAAATTTTAAAAACGCCGATGCGCTTCAACGTCAACCGCTATACCGACAACGATAGGCTGTTGCTGGCAAAATGGGATACGGAATACCGCCTTGGCGAGTGCAAGGCTTGCGTATACGAGAGCGAAAAATTGAAAAACGGCTACGCCTTTAAGGGCGCAATCGCGGCGAATTGCCGTATGCCGATTGCGGAATTTACAATCAAATATCTCGTTGGTAAAGGCGCGCTTACGGTGGAAACGTCGTACAAGCTCCCTGCCTACGTACAGCGTTTGCCCCGCTTCGGTTTGGAATTTGCCGTGGATAAACGCTATCAAAGATTTGCCTTTGTCGGCTTTGGTAAAGGGGAGAGCTACGTGGATAAACGCGCGGCGAGCGAGTACGGGTATTTTGAGCGCAACGCCACGGAAAATTATGAATACAAATATATTCGTCCGCAGGAAAGCGGGAGTCATTACGCAAGCAAATACTTGCGCGTGGACGGCTTGTTTGCGCTGACGGCGGAAGGGGAATTTTCCTTCTCCGTCAATCCCTATACAACGGCGCAGCTTATCCAAACGAAACACAACTTCGAGTTGCCAAACAACGATTTTGTCAATCTCTGCGTCGATTTGGGTATGCGTGGCGTGGGCTCGCACTCTTGCGGACCCGATTTGGACGAAAAGTACGAAATCCCGCAATCGGGGAAAAACGTCTTTACGTTTACCTTCTAAATCAAACCTACCATTTCTTAGCTTGGTGCGCCCCTTGTTCTTTACAAGGGGCGTTTTTTTGTATAGTATTTTATTCGGTTGACAAAAAAAGGAAAGCGTGGTATACTATATGCTGATAACCAAGAGCCAAAAGGCAACGGAGGATAGTATGTCGGCGGAAATCAACGAAAAAAAGACCTTTAAAGCGCGTATGCAAGCTTTTTACGGAAAGTGCGTAAGGGGTATGGAAAAATTAGATAGTATGAAAGCGGTAAAGGCTTGGCTGTGGATGGTTTTAATTTCGGCGGTCAGCTTGCTCTTCGTGTTGTTGCCTTTCGTTTTCCGCAATACGTACACCGTTTGGACGGGTGGGAGCGGGGACGGCGCAACCCAGTTTGTTACCTTCTTTGAACACATGAAAGGGTTGGGCTGGTTACGCGCAATCGGGAGCTATGATTTTTACGTAGGTTTGGGTGGCGATTATCTCACGTCCTTTTCCTTCTATTCGCTCTTCGACCCGTTTAACTGTATTCTGTTCGGCTTGCCTTTTAACGCAATGGCGAATTATACGATTACCATGGCGCTTAAACAGCTCGCCTGCGCGCTTACGATGTTTGCGTATTTGCGCTATAAAAAGGTGCGTAATTCCCGCGCGATGATGCTCTCGGTGGCGTATATGTTGTCGGGCTTTGTGGCGTTTACGTTCGTGCGCCACTACAATTTGGCGGTCGGGCCTATCTACCTGCCCTTGGCGATTATGGGCGTAGACAAGCTCTTTAACAAAGAACGCCCCTACGTCTTTATTGTGGCGGTGTTCCTTTGCTTGGTTTCCAATTTCTACGTATTCTTCTCGATGAGCGTATTTGTCGTAGCGTATGCGATTGCGTACTATTTCCACAACGCATCGTTGCGTGAGGAAAAGAAGACGGTGAAGGGGTTCTTTTGCAAGCTCTTGCCCGTTGGCGCGTATTATCTGTTGGCGGTTGCGTTAGCGGGGGTTGTGCTCCTTCCCAATCTTTACGGATATATGCACGCGGCGAGAAACGGCTCTAAGGGTGTGCAAATTTTCAATTTCCAAATGTTTTTGACGCAGGGCGCGTCTCTGATGGTGCCGATGACGGCAAAAAATTACAGCGTCGTTTCTATCAACGTTGCCAATGCGGTGCTCGTTTTATACGCGCTGTTTAAAAAGGACAAACGCACGCGCCTGCACGCTTGGTTTGTGATTTTGCTGACAATCGGGTATTTGATGCCGTTGTTCGGCTATGCGATGAACATTTTCAATTACAGCAACAACCGTTGGTCGTACGGGCTGAATTTCTTTGCGTACGTTTTGATTGCATTGCAATCGACGGACGGCAACGAAGAGGAATACGACGATACTTCCGTGAAGAAAATCAACGGTTTCTTCGTGGCGTATATCGCGGTGCTCGCGGCGAGCGCGTTGCCTTGCGTGATGACGATTGCGCAGTTGACGGAGTGGTGGTATTACGTGTTGTCCGTGGCGATTGCCATTGGCGTTGGTTATGCGGCGTATCGCGTTATTCGACTTATCAAGAGTAAGGGCGTTCCCAAAATTTTCAAAAAAATCTATCAGCCCACTATTTTATTCGTGCTGGGCTTTGCGTTGACGATTGGGTATTGCGTTAGCTATTACGCCATCTATTCCTCGCAACACGACGGCAAAGAGCGTTACGCAACGCTGTTCTCCCAAGAAGAGCTGTATATCGCGGAGCAGAGCAAGGGGGAATATTTCCGTGGCGACGCGGCGGCGACGGGGGAATGGTATAATAACTTCGGTACGCGCGGTATGAACAACGGCTACTACGGCACTTCGCTCTACAACACCATTTCCGACAGCGGTGTGCACGAATTTTTAAAGGAAAACGGCGTGTATAATCCCGAGCAGAATTTGGGTATGTCCGGTTTGGATAGCCGTTACGCATTGCAAACCTTGCTGTCTGTCAAATACAGCTACGACGTGTTCGGGAACCCGTACGGGTTTAGCAAAGTAGACGGCTATGCGAATTTGTACGAAAACGACAATTATCTGCCGTTTGGGTTTGTGACGGACAAGGTCTATTCCCGTCAGCAGTATTTAAGCTTGCCCGTTTTGGAACGGCAGTATATGCTGCTCAACGGCGTTGTACTCGACGGCGCGCAGGACAATGAAACGGAGTTTACGTCCAAGCTGGTCGTTTGTCCCGTTGAGGATAACCAAGGCATGCAGGTATTGCGTACGATACCCAAGAAAACGCCGAGAATCATCACGGTGGATATGGACGAAACGGATTTGCGCGGACACGAAGTATATTTCGTAATCAAAGGCGTAAAGGGCGTGAAGAAAAATACGCTGATTATCGTTGAGCACGACGGCGTGCAAAAGGAATATTCCTTCTCGCCCAAAGGGAATTTGATGTATAGCGATATGCGGGATATCTATTTGCATTTCGGCGTGGTGGACGCGAACGTGTCCGAGCTTACCTTTAAGGTTTGGGTAGAAGAAGGGGACGAAATGGTTCGCTTTGACGACATGGCAATCCACGCCGCGCCCGTATCGGAATATCAAGCCTCGCTGAATAAGCTCGCCACGGCTACGACCTTGCAAAACGTGAAACTTAGCAGAAACGCTGTGAAAGGACACCTCGTACAGCAAACGGACGGATATTTGTTGCTCACGTTGCCTTACTCGGAAGGGTGGACGGCGTACGTGAACGGCAAGGAAACGCAAATTTTGAAGGCGGACACGGCGTTTATGGCGCTGAAAATTACGGGCAGTAACGAAACGCAGACGGTGGTGCTTCGCTATGAAACGCCGTATTTGAAAGAGGGTAAAGCGGTTACGTTTTTGGGCGTTGGCGCGCTCGGCGGTGTGATTTTGTGCGACTCGGCGGTGCGTTGGTTGAAGAAGAGAAAAGATAAAAAACAAGAGGAAAACGAAAATGTATAATCAAAAAATGTATCAGCTTGGCAGTAAGCGTTCGACGATTAGAGAGATTTTCGAATACGCCAAAAAACGCAGCGCGGAAATCGGCGCGGAAAACGTGTTTGATTTTTCCATTGGCAACCCGTCCGTGCCCGCGCCCGACGCAGTCAACGAAAGCATTTGCCGTATCGTAAACGAAATGCCGTCGGTGGCGTTGCACGGTTATACTTCCGCGCAGGGGGATAAAGCCGTCCGCGATACGATTGCGGAAAAGTTTACGGCGCGCTTTGGCGTAGCGCTTTCGGGCGACGATTTGTATATGACGTGCGGAGCGGCGGCGTCCTTGACGATTACCTTCCACGCTTTGGCAAACGACGGGGACGAATTTATCGTGTTTGCCCCCTATTTCCCCGAATACGCAGTGTTCGTTTCGGGTACGGGAGCAAAGCTCACCGTTCTGCCCTCGGACGAAAAGACGATGCTACCCGATTTCGACGCCTTGGAAAAGGCGATGAATCCCCGCGTGAAAGGGGTGTTAATCAATTCCCCGAACAATCCCTCGGGGGTTGTGTATAACGGCGCAACGATTGCCCGTCTTGCCGAGATTTTGCAAAAATACTCTGCGGAGTACGGCGCGCCGATTTATCTTATCTCCGACGAACCCTATCGCGAATTGGTGTACGACAAGGAAACCCTCGTGCCCTGCGTGATGAAATATTATAACAACACGATTATTTGTTATTCGTACTCAAAATCGCTGTCCATGCCGGGCGAGCGCGTGGGCTATATCGCGGTCAATCCAAAGGCGGAGGACGCCAAGGCCTTGTACGCGGCGGTATGTGGCGCGGGGCGTATTTTGGGCTTTGTTTGCGCGCCTGCGCTTTTTCAGCGTGTGGCGGCGGAATGCGACGGTATGACGGCGGATTTGAGCGTTTATAAACGCAACCGCGACCTGTTGTATAACGCCTTGACCGAGTACGGTTTTACCTGCGTGTATCCCGATGGCGCGTTTTATCTGTTTGTAAAGGCGGCGGAAGAGGACGCGGCGGCGTTCTGCGAACGCGCGAAAAAGTACGAACTGCTCCTTGTCAACGGCGCGGATTTTGGATACAAAGGCTGGGTGCGTATCGCCTATTGCGTGCAGACCGAGCGCATTGAAAAGGCGTTGCCGTTGTTTGAAAAGCTGGCGAAAGAATACGGCTTATAAATTCCCTTTTTCGGCATAAAGGAACAAATTTTTTTATAAAAAACTACAAAAAGGCGTACCGTTTGCCAAAGAAAATTCCCGTTCGACAAAGTTCGACAAAAGTAGTGCGGATTAGACAAAAACAGACAGGCGAATTTCGGGGAAAAAGGTTGAAATACGCAATTTCTTCTGTTATACTATATATACAATATAATATATAAAATATTGTACGCGCGAAAAAACAACGGGAGGAATTTATATGCAAACAACGGTATTTCAAGAAAAAACGGCAACGGCAAAGGATTTTGCTGAGGCGCTTTGCGCGCTGGTTAGAGAAGAGATGGTAGGACTGGTAACAGAGGTGGGAGAAAACGGATTTACCTTTTCTCTTCCGGGTGAAACGGCGATTTTTCGCGTTTGTGTGACCGAGGAAAAGGCGGGTAAAAACACCGAAAAAACCGCCGAAAAATAATTTTGTAAAAATGCAAAAAAAATTGAAAAAGCTTTAAAAAAAGATTGACATCCCCTTGAAAGTGTGATAAACTTAATTGCACGCACCCAAGAGGGGGTGTAATTTTTTGTATGGAGTTTTTTGATTATGGCAGGTAAAGCTAAAACCGCTAGAGCGAAAATCACGTTTGAATGTACGGAATGCAAGCACAGAAATTACGACAGCATTAAGAACAAAAAGAACGATCCCGACAGACTCGTTATGAGCAAATACTGTCCTTTCTGCAGAAAGCACACCGAACACAAAGAGTCTAAATAATCCATTTTTGCGCAAGGTAAGCACGGCTTATCCGATTGCGCACGCGAGGTAACAAATGGCAAACGCAACTAAGACAAAGAATAAAAAACCCAATTGGTTTAAGCGCGTTGGCGCAAAGCTCAAGGAAACGTTCTCCGAAATCAAGAGAGTAACGTGGCCTAAATTCCCCACGGTTTTAAAAACGACGGGCGTTGTTCTCGTTGTTGTTACGGCATTCCTTTTGATTATTATGGGTGTTGACCGTGGCTTGATGGAGCTGTTAGGGCTTTTGACGAACAAATAAGTCGGAGGGACTGTATATGCCAATGAACGAAGAGCCTAAATGGTATATCCTGCATACCTATTCCGGGTATGAGGCTATGGTAAAGGACAACCTGGAAAAGTTGATCGAGAACAACAATCTCGGCGACTACATCGTGGATTTGAAAATTCCGATGGAACAGGTAATCGAGGAGAAGAACGGTAAGAAAAAAATCGTTGAAAAGAAACTTCTTCCTTGCTACGTCTTTATCAAAATGATTTATACCAATCAGATTTGGTATTACGTAACCAGCACGCGCGGCGTAACGGGTTTCTGTGGCCCTCAGGGCAGACCTATCCCGATGAAAGCGGAAGAAATTCGCAAAATGCGCTTGGAAGAATTCGTGTCCGACGAAGTATTTGCTATCGGCGATACCGTTTCGATTGAGGACGGTCCTTTGAAGGGCTTCTTCGGTACGGTAAAGGAACTCAATTCTACCGCGCAAAAGGCGAAGATTGCGACCACCATGTTCGGCAGAACGACGGACGTGGAAGTGGAATATATCCAAATCCGCAAGGTGGACGCGCCGTTGCCCGAAGAAAAGACGGACGAAGAATAATCCGTCGAAACCGAACCGCATAAAAGACGCGGTTCTTGATTTTGTTAAATAAGTGGGAGAGACGTCAAATCTTTTAAGGCGTCTTGCAAAAACCACTAAGGAGAAATTTTATTATGGCAAAGAAGATTACAGCAGTCGTAAAATTGCAACTTCCCGCCGGTAAAGCTACCCCGGCCCCTCCCGTAGGTTCTACGCTTGGTCCGTTCGGTATCAACCTTCCCGGTTTCACGAAGGAATTCAATGCAAAGACGGCAGACAAACCCGGTCTCATCATCCCCGTAGTCGTAACGATCTATCAAGACCGTTCGTTTACGTTCATTTTGAAGACCCCTCCCGCACCCGTTCTTATCAAGAAAGCTCTTGGTTTGGACACGGCAAGCGCAAAACCCAACTCCGTAAAAGTTGGTAAGTTGACGAAAGCGCAGGTAGAAGAAATCGCTAAGACAAAGATGCCTGACTTGAACTGCACGTCGCTTGAAAGCGCAATGAGCATGGTTGCCGGTACCGCTCGCTCTATGGGCGTAACCGTCGAAGAGTAATAAGGAGGCGGTAAAAGATGAAACACGGCAAGAAATATCAGGATAGCGTAAAAGCATTTGATTTGACGAAACAGTACGAAGCTGCAGAAGCAGTAAACGTACTTTTGGAAACGGCTAAGGCAAAGTTTGACGAAACGATCGAATTGCACGTTCGTTTGGGCGTTGACCCCCGTCAGGCTGACCAACAGGTTCGTGGCGTACTCGTATTGCCCCACGGTACCGGTAAAACGAAGAGAGTTTTGGTTATCGCAAAAGGTGCGAAAGCTGACGCGGCGCAGGCTGCAGGCGCAGATTTCGTAGGCGCAGAAGAACTCATCGCAAAAATTCAGAACGAAAACTGGTTCGACTTCGACGTAATGATCACCACCCCCGACATGATGGGTATGGTAGGTCGTATCGGTCGTGTCCTCGGTCCCAAGGGCTTGATGCCCAACCCTAAATCGGGTACGGTTACGATGGACGTTGAAAAGGCAATCGCAGAAGTTAAAGCTGGTAAAGTTGAATACAGACTTGACAAAACTGCAATTATCCACTGCCCTATCGGTAAGAAGAGCTTTGGCGCAGAAAAGTTGGTTGAAAACTACACCGCGCTTATGGACGCAATCGTTAAGGCGAAACCCGCTGCTGCAAAAGGTACGTATCTTAAGAGCGTAACGCTTGCATCGACGATGGGCCCTGGCATCAAAGTCGTTCCCAAACTCTAATTAAAACAGATATATACGGCGCAATACGTCGTCGGCGCTCGGTTGCGTACGTCTTTGTACGCGCCCTTGCGACCTTCTCGTCTTGCTTGTATCTATCCGTTTTAAGAAAAACGTATATATACGGCGTATTTCAGCGTTGCCGTTCGGTCACGTACGTCTTTGTACGCGCCCTCGCGACCTTCTTGTCTTGCTTGTATCTATCCGTTTTAAGACCGTCCGAAGAAATTCGGCAAAAAAAGTAAAAATTTTCGTCAAAGGCGGTTAAAAACAGTTGACTGCCTTTGACGGAGATGCTATAATAGCATAGTAAAAATCAGCCGCAGAAAGTGAGTACCGCAAGGTTTGAAGGGGAAACCGCTCGCCGAGGTTAAGGAATACGAAACTTTTTAAAAAAGTGTAATTACGTCCTTATGCCGATTGCGGTATAAGGTATTTTTTATGTCAGGCGGAAACGCTTAAAGGAGGTAACTATGTCGGCTAACGTAGAATCTAAGAAACTTATCGTAGAAGAAATCAAGGCGAAAATTCAAGGCAGCAAGTCCATCGTTTTCGCAGATTACAACAAGCTTACCGTTTTGGAAGTAACGGACCTTAGAAGAAAATTCAAGGAAGCTGGTTGCGAATACAAAGTATACAAGAACACGCTTGTAAGAAAAGCGCTCAACGATCTCGGTATTACCGATTTCGACAACGACCTCAACGGTACGACCGCGACGGTCTTCTGCTCGGACGAAACGAGCGGTGCAGCGATTTTCGCAAAGGAAACCAAGGCAAACCCTGCGCTTGTGGAAAAAATCGTTCCCAAATGCGCATACGTGGAACAGAAGTATCTTGACAAAGACGGTGTTAAGGCATTGTCGGCGATCCCTTCGAAAGAAGTCCTTATCGCAAAGATGCTCGGCTGCTTCCAGTCGTCGCTTTCCAAGTTCGTTGGCGTTCTCGATCAGATCGCAAAGGCGAAAGAAAGCAACTAATTTTTGAGCACTACCTAAAATCATTAAAAAATCATTATTAAAAATCGGAGGATTAAAAAATCATGGATGTACAGAAACTCATTGAAGAAGTAAAAGCTATGACCGTTCTTGAATTGAACGAACTTGTAAAAGCACTTGAAGCAGAATTCGGCGTAAGCGCAGCAGTTGCAGCAGCTCCCGCAGCAGGTGGCGCAGCAGAAGCAGCTCCCGCAGCAGAAGAAAAGACGGAATTCGACGTTGTTCTTAAAGATATCGGCGCTAACAAAATCGCTGTTATCAAAGTGGTTAAGGAAGCTACCGGCCTTGGTCTTGCTGACGCTAAGAAAGCAGTTGAAGCTATGGGCGTTATCAAAGAAAACGCTCCCAAAGCAGATGCTGAAGACCTCGTTAACAAACTTAAGGAAGCTGGCGCTACCGCTGAACTTAAATAAGTTTTTACTTGACGAAAAAAGCAGCTTGTCCAATCGGGCAGGCTGTTTTTTTTGCGTAAAGTAGCGGAACTTTTGATAGGAAAGAAAAGCGCGCTTGACTTTTTTTGCGATATGCGTTATAATAAAGCGTACGGAAAATCGTGGTAAACCGACAAAAATATTCCGCCCTTTGTGTAAAATGGGCAAAAATCGGGAAAAATTTGCTAAAACCGCTTGACGGATAGCAAAATAACACTTATAATAATATACGAATAAAATGGAATACGGAGAAAAGACTATGCTTAAAAAAATCGTGAAAAAGATAGCGTTGGGCGCGTTGGCACTTACGTGTACGTTCGGTTGCGTAGGCACCTTTACGGCGTGTGACGAGGGTAGCCCCGAGGCGATGATTGTTTTGGAATTCAACGGGCAGGACTACGTACTCAGCTACCAACTGCACAACGATAAAACGCCTAAAACGGTAAATCATTTCATTTGGTTGGTGCAAAACCAATACTATGACGGAATGTGTATTCACGATTATCAAATGTCGAAGAATCGTCTGTTCACGGGCGCGTACTCGTTGGACGAAAACGGCGACCTCGAATACGAAGATTATTACGAAACGGTAACGTCGAGCCCGATGTTAGCGTCCTTCCCGCATACGGTATGGGGGGATAAATCGCAGGAAAACCCGCGTTACACCCTTTACGGCGAATTTAAAGAAAACAATTATTCGGTTGGCTTTGAAAACAGCGGCGTGTTGAAACAGCAATACGGCTCGTTGTCTATGTACTACGATACCGAGGGCGATGAAAACGCTAAGGTATGGGTGCAGAATATGCAAGGGCAGCTCATCGAAAGAAAGGAAATGCATAACTCTGCAACGTCGATTTTCTATATTTCGACGATAACCTCGGCGACGACGAACAGATCCCATTGTACGTTTGCAACGCTGAACAACCCGTACACGTTGGAGACCTTAGAGGACGCCATTGAAGAGTATATCGGGGACAACGAAGAGGATTGGTTTGTAACGGAAACGCCCGACAGTAATAATTCGGAAATCATCTATCAGCTCCCGAACGAGCCGATTATCGTCAAGAGCGTTCGTATCACCAAATACGCATAAGCAATATAAAAAAACACCTTACGACCTTGCGGTTGTAGGGTGTTCTTTTTTTTGTTTGTAAAGTCTTACGAATTTGCTTTCAGCCAAGCGTCTTTTTTGTCAGCGCCCATACGGGTAATGTCTTCTTTGGTATACTTGCTTTCCGCGCCACCGTTGGTGTAAAGGAAAAAATGACCGCTTTCCGTTTGGTACAAGCTTTCTTCATAGCCCTTAGGGTCGCCGTAAACGCCAAACGTTACTTTCTTAACGAGCGTAGCCGTTGCGGTGTCGTAAACTTTTTTACAAATAATCTTTTGCATAACTGCTATCCTCCTTGTTTGATTTTTTTCCGTAGAGTATTGTACAACAAAGAGGAGGGACTTGTCAACTGTGTGAAGATAAATATTATTGGAAATTTTAGCCGTTTACGTCGATAATTTTCCCGTTTTGTATCTTTACGCGATAATAGGAAAGAGAAAACAGCCGTTCGGCCCTTTTACGTACCAAACCGCAGACGAGGGGGTCGTCCGTCAAAACGACGTCGATAAAATCCCCCAAAAAACCGACGATTTTGTCCTTGTCGGGCGCTAACTCGTCCGAGAGGAAATCGGCGTAATCCGCCCCGATTAACACACTCTCAAAAAAGGCGTAGGCAAGTAAATCGTCGGGGATTTGCAAGGCGTTTTTACCGTCCGTTGCTTGCGCGCTCGCGCGGGCGCGCAAAGAAAATTCCGTCCTTTGAAAATCGCCACTTAAAGACCAAGCGCAAACCGCCGTTCTGCCCAAACGCTCGGATAAAGGCAATTCCGCGCGCAAGATTTCCCCCGAAAGGGTGTAGGACAAAACGTGTTCGTCCAAAACCCTTTCGCCGTTTTTGCGGAAAACGAGTAGGCGTTTGCCCGCGCGCGTGTTCCCGCTAAGCGCGATATATTCGCCGTGGATTTCCGTGTTGGGCTCGCAAAAGGTAGGGGGAAGGTATGCGGTGAAAGCATACTCGGGCGATTCAACCGCGAGTTGTAGCTGTCCTTGCGAAAAGAGGGTAAAAAGGGTATCGTCCAACCGTTTTTGCCACAAGGTCTTTAAGGTAAAATCGGTGGGGATAAACTCCGCGGCGTAGATAGCAATACCGTCGGCAAGCAGATACACTTCGCAATGTAATGGCGGGGAAAAGCGGATATTATCCGTCAAAAAGAAAGTGACGGGCAGGGCGTTTTCGGGTAAGAATTCCACGAAAACGTTATCTTTTAACGAAATTTCGGCGTAGCGTTCAAAACGGTCGGTCATACCGAAAAAGACCCCGCCGAGGCGCAGAGCGCAAGGGATAGCAGATAAAAAATAAATTTTCATATTGTATCCTATGTTTTTTTCATTTTAAAAAGTATAAAAAGGAAAAAATAAGTAAATAATTTCCACGCAACTTAAAAAAGCGGAGGAAAAAACCATGAACAAAATCAACGGTTACACGGAAGAAGAGGCGAAAAATTTGGTGGAATACATCAAGGAAGGAAAACGCAAGGGAAAAACGCTTACTTATTTGTTTGAAACGTACGGTATCAACAACGGCAGAGCAAAGGGGAGCGTTCGGAATTACTACTATGCCCTGATGAAAAACGAAAAGGGCGACGCGCGTATCGCAAAGCTCGTGGACGGCTCGGAGCTGTCCGTAGAGAAAATCCGTGAATTTACCGAAGAGGAAACGGACGAGGCAATCCGCAGTATCTTGGCGGAAAAGAGCAAGGGCTTGTCGGTGCGGAAGGCGATTTTTAATTTGGCGAACGGGGACGACAAGCTGATGCTCCGTTTGCAGAACAAATACCGCAACACCTTAAAAAAGGAGCCGGGACGTATCGCAAGCATTGCAAAAAAAATGGGTTTGGCGGAGGAACAATTTTTCTCTGCAAGGCAAGCCAAAAGGGAAATTCCCCAACCGCGTTTGCCCGAAAAAGATTTTTTGCAAAGACGGTTAGAGAAGGAAATTAACGGGCTTTATAACCGTTTGGCGCAGGCGTTAAAAGAGGAAAACGAACGTTTGCGTGAAGAAAACGCGCGGTTAAAAGCGGAAAAGCAAAAGGCGAAATAATCAAAAAAAATCAAAAACAAGGAAAATGGATAAAAACGGCTCCACGATATTTAGGCGGAGCCGTTTTTGCTGTGAAAAAAGAAAAATCGGCGAAGGAATTTGCGTGTATTTAATAACAAAAAACGATTGACAGATACTGCTAAATGCGTTATAATAATAGAAATCAATAGGATATGGAGAGCGAAATGGACGATAAAAGCGTTATGCAAAAAAAGACGATTTTGCAAAGGGCGACGGTTGGCGTAGCGTTGGTGGCTATGCTGACGGCGGTTGTGTGCATGTTTTTTGTCGGTTTGGAAGGACAAAAGAGCGTCTTTTATTATTTCAATGATCCCATTTTGGAAACGAAAGCAAATAATTGGGACGAGTATTGGAGCTTTTTGGATAAGTCGACCGATTTGGTCAACGCGTGTAAGTCGTTGGATATCACCTATATGGTTGCAACGTGCGGTATTTCCGTCGTTATGCTGTTGGGTGTGGCAATCTTTGCGGGTTTTGCGATTTTCTTCTTCGTGCGCGATTTCAAGAAACAGGAATTTGGAAAATGTATTTTGTTTGCGATGATCGCGGTGATTGTTTACTGCACGTGCACGGTAGGCTTGTATGCGATGGAAAATATGGCGATTACCCTGCCTCTTATGGGGACGGATACCGTTGCGATGAACGCGATGACGGTGGTAGGGCTGATTGTCGGCTGTGTGGCTGTGCTTGCAATTATCGGCAGTAAGGTTTACGAAACGTTGGGCTTTGAGCATACGCGCGCTCGCGCTGTAAAGACGCTGTGCGCGGTGTCCTGTCTTGTTGCGACGTTGGCAACCTTCTTGTTTACGGCGTTGACGACGGTAGAGGCAAAGGTAAACGGCGCGGTATATAAGGGCTCGCCCTTCACGTTTACGTTTTTGACGGTAGCAGGCTTTGGCGACAGAGTAAGCGATTTGTCCAAATCCATGGAACTCAAAGCGCAATTTGCGCAGATTTTCTTTGGACTTGTGCTGATTTTCTCGGTGCTTGGTTGGGTTAGACAGTCCCAAAACCTTATGAGAATCGGCAAGCATAAGAGCGGTATTTGTTGGGCGGTTTTGGCGACGCTTTGCGCGTTATTGGCGTGGCTGTTTACGGCGTCGGTTGCCTCGTCGGCAGAAAAGCTTGTGGGGAGCGGTTGCACGGCAACTTCGGTATTCCCCGTTCTCGCTTTCTTGTTCAGCGCAATGAATTGGGTGGTGACCTATCTTTGTAAAAAACGTTGCGAAAAGGAAAGAGTAAAATTCTTGGATAGATGATAAAAAGAATACAAAGCAAACAAAAGGCGGGAACGTAACGTTCCCGCTATTTTTTGCCTTGCCTGTCTATAAACTTGACGAATAATTTTTTATTGTGATAAATAGATGAAAAAGTATTGACAAGTGAAATAAAAAATATTATAATAATGGTATCAAATTATTTTTTGGAGGTAATTTATGAATTGTGAAACGTGCGGTGCCGTTCTTGAAGACGGCGCAAGTTTCTGCCCCGAATGCGGTAGCGCAGTAGGCGGAAACAAAACGATTTGCAAGGAATGCGGTTATGCGTTCGATGGCGATTTCTGTCCCATCTGTGGCGCGGCTGCAGACGGTGCATTGGCGGCTGAGGAATCGGCGGAAGAAGAGGTTGCTGTAAAGAGCGGCAGCTCGAACAGCTTGATGAAGATGTTGGGTAAAGTGTTTGCGTTTGCTGGCGCGGCGTTGGCGCTCATCCTTATGTTCTTCATTGGTACGCGTATGGTAGAAGTAGAATTTGGCATGAAGGTAAAGGTACCTATGGCAAAGAACATCTTCTGGTATTTTGGCGACAACTTTAAAGAACTTAGCAAATACCTTGACTATGCTGATATGAACGCTGGGTATATTGATGCTGGGGAAATGCTGGCGGCAATATTTAGTAGACTGTTTAGTTTCTTTGTTGCTCTTGTAACGTTGGTGTTGGTAATTGTCTTCGGGATTATTGCGATTATTAAGTTTATCAAGTCCTTCTCGCAGGAAAACGATACGGTTAAGGCGTCCATTAAGGTTATGCTCGTTTACGTATTGGGCGCTACGTTGTTGTCTGCGCTTTCGCTTTATTCCTATAAAGGTGGTATGAGTGAAGAGGCTATAACGCTTAACGGCGCTACGATTTTCGGTTTGATTTTCTGTACGATTGCGATTGTTGGCGCGTTTGTTTGCAAGCTTTTGGACGGTGCGTCCAGCTTCAACACCGGCAAGATTCTCGGCATTGCTTGCGCTGTCGTAAGCTTTGTAGTATTGCTTATCGCGGCACACACGGGCCTTTCGTTCAAAGCAAATGGATATTGGGGCGAAATGAAGTATAACATGAGCGCGTTCTCGGCTATGGCTGATACGGCAAATGACGGCGCGGCGATTGTGTTGATGTTTGCGCAGTTTATGCTTCTCGTGGCAGTAATTTTCTTCGTGCTTTCCTTGTTCAGAAACGTTGGTAACCTTGTCAACGACAAGCAAAACAGCTGCTTGCCTTGGGCAATTATCTGCTTGATTTTCTCGACGATAGCGGTTATCTTCTTGGCTACGGCTGGCAAGACGATGGTGGCTGAAAGCGGTGGTTCTGCGAAGGCTGACCTTCTTAGACCTATCTTGTTGATCGTATTCAGCATTGCAAACTTGGTTGTAACGATTGTAAGCAAATCTATTAACGCGAAAAAATCCAACTAAGGAATAACAAAACATAAAAAGCGGGGGAGCGTTGTATGCGCTCCCCTAATTTTTTTGTTTGTCCCTTTGGCGTTAGGCGTATTTGCGGTACGCATTGTTGCACCGTGGCGTAAAACAAAAAATTATTCTGCTTTTTTCGTCGCCTTTTTGGCGGCTTTTTTCATTTTAGAAAGGGTTTCTTCGCCCTTGGCCACGGCGCTTTTAACCGCGTCTTCCGCGCTGTCTTTAATTTCTTCCGTCAGCTCTTCCGCTGCCTGAATTTTTTCGTCCATCATCTTATCGAATTTCGCCTTCATTTCTTCCTGTGTTTTGCGTACCAACGTCCGCATTTTATAATTATTGGCGGTGACGAGCGCGCCGACAACGCAACCAATCGCCAACCCGCAAGCAAATTTCTCCATAAAAACCTCCCCGACGGCAATCCGTCAAAGGGAGTATGTGAAAAAAATCGTCTTTACATACCCAAAAACGTCAATTTTTTTTGCGATAAGTATAGACGGACAAAGTTTTTTGTGGTATAATAGAGGTATGATAGGAAAGAGAGCAATCGCCTTTGATATAGGCAATAAAAGAATCGGCGTGGCGGTTTCCGACCCGTTCAACGAATACGCAATGCCCTGCGAAACGTACGTCCGCACCAGAGATTTTGCGGTAGACGTGGCGGCAATCGCCAAAATTGCAAAGGATAAGGGCGTGGGCGTAATCGTGTGCGGTATGCCCGTCAATTACGACGGCACGGAGAGTATCCAAACGGTAAAAACGCGGGAGTTTGTAGAGGCGCTGACAAAAGCGACCGACCTCCCGATTGTGTTGGAGGACGAACGGTTTACGACGATGCAGGCGCGCGAAACGCAAATTATGGGCGGTATCAAGCGCGACGATCGGAAAAAGACGATTGATTCGATTGCGGCGTCCTATATTTTGGAGAGCTATCTTTCCCGAGAAAACATGAAAAATAAAAAGGCGGAGGAACAAGCCATGAGTGAAATGAAAGACGAAATTTACGAAGAAGACGACCGTATTTTTGAGGTGGAAGCGGACGACGGTACTATTGAAAAATTATATCACATCGCAACCATCGAATACCGCAAAAATATGTATTGCGTATTCCAAAAGGCAGAGCCCGAAACGGAAGAGGAAGAGGACGAAGTTATCATCTTTGCGTTGGAAGGCGAGGGGGACGACGCTATGCTCGTGCCCATTGAGGACGTACAGCTCTTAGACGAGGTGTTCGCGGAATTCTGCCACCAATACGAAGCGTTTGAAAACAGCGAAGAGGCGGAAAGCTTGGACGACTAAATGCCAAAAAGGGGATAAGATATGAGAAAGTGGTTATGCGCGTTGCTTGCGCTCGGTATGACGCTTGGCGTGGCGGTTGTTTCCGCTTGCGGTTCGGACGGCGCTGGCGTTGGCATGTCCGCGGTTTCAAGCCCGATGGAAAGCGGTAGCGAAAACAGCGACGTGGAAAGCGACGAAAGTAGCAACGTGGACAGCGACGTAAGTAGCGAAGATACAAGCGATACAAGTAGCGATGCGGACGACAGTTCTTCGGAAGAGGAAATTTTTGTGCCCGATTATTCGTCCGAGGAAGAATTGACGGAATATTTTGCAGAAAAAACGGGCGAGGTTACCTACAATACGGGGAAGGATTTGACGATTGAATCGGTTGCTATGGATACGCCCATTTATCTTGGCGGGTACAGCGAGGACAACGTGTTCACGGTGGACGGTGGGCCGTACAGCGAAAGAAAGCTGACGGTTGTTGGCGCTGGCGGTGGCGTCGTGCAGGCGTACGGGGGCGTTTTGGTGTTTAGGAATTTGACCATCGAAAACAATACGCACGGCTTTGAAATGAACGAATATCGAAAATATTATGCGGAATTCGGCGGAAAAGTACGCTTTGAAAACTGCAAAATCGATTGTTCGATTCAGCTTAGAAACGACGCGGAAGCGGAGTTTATCAACTGCGAAATTAAATCGGTTGCTACCGACCAATACAGCGTTTGGGTGGCGGACGGCTCGGCGAGATTCGACGGCTGTACGTTCACGGGGTATCGCGCGCTGAAAGTGCATGAAATTAACGGTATGGACGTCATCAACGTGACGGTGGAAAATTGCGTGTTTGAGAGCATCAGCGTAAAACCCGCGATTGCGATTGATATTGCGGAAGAAACGTCCACGACGGCGATTACGTTTACGGGTTGCGATATCTATAACTGCGGACCTTGGGCGCAGGATTCGTTGGAGGGCGTGGACGGCTTTTACGAATCGGACCAAGACACGACGAGCTTTGATTTTAGCGCAACCGCGTGTTATTTGGATAACGCGCTGTTCGATTTTTGTGACGGCGAAATGATTTTTGCTGTGTGAAAATCAGAATAGAAAATATACGCCCTGCGGAACAACCCTTCCGCGGGGCTTTTTTCATAGAAAAACCTGCAAAAATTTCCAAAAAAGCAAAAAAATCATTGATTTTGCTGTAAAATAACTTGCGCTTTGGTTGGCTTTGTGCTAAAATAGAAAGGCTGAAAATTCACACTCGCTCATTGTGCGTAATCCGTGTCCGTAAAATCTTTCAATGCGGACGTCATTACGAGCCAACACAAGGCGGGGAGGAAAAACGGAGGTTTGAATTATGGCAGTTATTACTATGAAGCAGCTCTTGGAAGCAGGCGTTCACTTCGGTCACCAAACCAGAAAGTGGAACCCCAAAATGAAGAAGTACATCTTCGCGGCAAGAAACGATATCCACATCATCGACTTGCAGCTCACCGCGAACTTGATTGAAGAAGCTTACGCTTTCGTATGCGACAGCGTTAAAGCTGGCAAGACGGTACTCTTCGTTGGTACGAAGAAACAGGCGCAGGACGCTATCAAGGAAGAAGCGGAACGTTGCGGTCAGTACTACGTAAACAACCGTTGGTTGGGTGGTTGCTTGACGAACTTTAAGACGATGAGAAGCCGCGTAGAATACCTTGAAAAGCTCGAAGCTATGGAAGCAAACGGCGACTTTGAAAATCTTCCCAAGAAAGAAGTTATCCTTTTGAAGAAGGAAATGGGCAAATTGCAGGCGAACTTGAACGGTATCAAAGCGATGAAGGCTATGCCCGGCGTAATGTTCGTGGTTGACCCTCACAACGAAGATATCGCTATCAAAGAAGCGAAAAAGCTCGGCATTAAGATTGTTGCAATCACCGATACCAACTGCGATCCCGACGAAATCGATTACGTTATCCCCGGTAACGACGACGCTATCCGCGCAATCAAGCTCATCTCTTCCGTAATTGCAAACGCGGTTATCGAAGCGAACCAGGGCGAAGAAGCGTTCGTTGCTCCCGCAGAGGAAGAAGTAGCTCCCGAATCCATTGAAGAAGTGGTTGCGGCAGCGGAAGAAAACGCGTAAGTTTTTGACAATACCCAAACGGACGGATTTGTCCGTTTCTTGAAATTAAAAAATAAGGAGAAAATAATTATGGCAATTTCGGCAAAAGACGTAATGGCGCTCCGCGAAAAGACGGGCGCAGGCGTTATGGACTGCAAAAAGGCACTTACCGACGCTGACGGCGATATGAGCAAAGCGGCAGACCTTCTTCGTGAAAGAGGTATTGCAAAGGCAGACAAAAAAGCGTCCCGTATCGCAGCGGAAGGTATCGTTGCTTGCTACGTAGAAGGCAACGTAGGCGTTTTGATCGAACTCAACTGCGAATCCGACTTCGTTGCGAAGAACCCTCAGTTCCTTGAAATCGCAAACGAATGCGCAAAGGTCGTTGTAAAATGCAACCCCGCAGACGTAGAAACGTTGCTCGGTTGCGCGGTAGCAGACGGTAGCTCGGTTGAAGAATATTTGAAGGGCAAAATCGCGGTTATCGGCGAAAAGATTGCGGTTAGAAGATTCGTACGTTATGAATCCAACGGTTTCTTGGAAAGCTATATTCACCTTGGCGGTAAGCTCGGCGTTATGCTCGACATGAACGGCGAAGCTACGGACGCGGCAAAGGAAGTTGCGCACGATATTACGTTGCAAATCGCTTTCACGAAGCCCGCATACCTTACCAAGGACGAAGTTTCCGCGGAAGTTGTTGAAAAGGAAAAGGAAGTTTTGAAACAGCAGGCGATGAACGAAGGCAAGCCCGAGGCAATCGCTGAAAAGATGGTTATGGGTAGAATTAAGAAATTCTACGAAGAAAACTGCCTTGTTGAACAGGCGTTCATCAAAGACGATTCCAAGAAGATTGCAGAACTTTTGAGCGGCGCAAAGACGTCCATCAACAAGTTTGCGTTCTTCGTAATGGGCGAAGGTCTTGAAAAGAAGAGCGAAGATTTGAGCGAAGAAGTTGCAAAGCAAGTTGCGGCAATGAAGAACTAAAATCTTTGCAAAAAAGAAAAACGGACGTCCCGACTGTAAAAGGTCGGGACGTTTTTTACGTCCTTTTGCTGCGTCGCGAAAAACGTCGAAAAAATCTTCCAATTTTGACGATTTTTTTTGCAAATAGTATAGATTTATTCGCAAAAATATGTTATAATGTTTAGGATAGAATATTATGGCTTTTGATAAGGAGGAAAATCTATCCATGCAGCCTAAATACAAAAGAATTTTGTTGAAACTTTCGGGCGAGGCACTTGCCGGCAATCAGCGTTTTGGCTTGAACCACGAAGTGATTGCGCCCGTAGTAGACCAAATCGTACAGCTCCATAACATGGGGGTACAGGTTGGCTTGGTTATCGGTGGCGGTAACTTCTGGCGTGGCAGACAGGGCACGAACATGGACCGCACAACGGCGGACCAAATGGGGATGCTTGCAACGGTTATGAACTCGCTTGCGATGATGGACGCGATTGAACAGCACGGCGTGCCCGTACGTGTACAGACGGCGCTGAGCATGGTGTCCTTAGCAGAGCCCTTTATTCTGCGCAAGGCGTTGCGTCATTTCGAGCAGGGCAGAATCGTTATTTTCGCTTGCGGTACGGGCAATCCTTACTGTTCGACGGATACGGCGGCGGCGCTTAGAGCCTGCGAAATCGGCGCGGATATTTTGTTGATGGCAAAGAACGTAGACGGCATTTACGATTCCGACCCTAAAACCAATCCCTACGCCAAGAAATACGAGTCGCTTAAATACGCGGACATTATCAACCGCAATTTGAAGGTCATCGATTTTACGGCGGCGACGATGTGTATGGAAAACAACGTTCCGACGTTGGCGTTTGGTTTAAACGAAGAAAATTCGATTGTGCGCGCGGTCTGCGGTGAAGATCTCGGCACGATGATTTCCGTATAATTAACAAATAAAGCATAAGGAGAAGAACTATGATTGAAAACGAAAAGATTGAAGAGATGATGTTAGAGTTTGAAGAAAAGTGTGAAAATACGCTGAATGCCTTGGAAAGAGATTACGGCGCTATCCGTACGGGCAGAGCAAATCCCCGCATTTTGGATAGATTGGAAGTGGAGGCGTACGGCGGTATGAGCAAGCTTGTAGAGCTTGGCAACGTTTCGGCGTTGGACGCAAAATGCTTGCAAATCAGCCTTTGGGATAAGTCCCTTTTGAAAGCGGTAGAAAAGGCGATTTTGTGCTCGAACATCGGCTTGAATCCCTCCAACGACGGTAACGTGATTCGTTTGGTCTTCCCCGATATGACGGAAGAACGCCGTCGCGAGCTTGTAAAACAGGCGAAGAAGATGGGCGAAGAATCCAAGGTTGCCGTACGTAACCACCGTCGCGAAGCGATGGACGTTATTAAAAAGGCGAAGACGGCAAAAGAAATTTCCGAGGACGAAGCAAGCGGTTGCGAGGCGGACGTTGAAAAGACGGTTTCGGGCTATATGACGAAGGTGGAAGCGGTTATTGCGGCAAAAGAAAAGGAACTTATGTCCGTTTAATCGGAAAAAGTATCGGTTGTCTTTCACTGCTGAGGTTTTGTCTGCAAACTGCGTTTTGGGAGGTCTAATGTGGCTCTGCGCAAGAATAAAATAACAAAGGACACCAAAATCCCCCGTCATATCGCAATTATTATGGACGGAAACGGCCGTTGGGCGCAAAAACGTTTGATGCCCCGTTCGTTTGGGCATAAAATGGGTATGGAGCGTATGATTGGCTTGATGGAGCATGCTTTTGATTTGGGCGTGGAATACATCACCGTGTACGCGTTATCCACAGAAAATTTGAAACGCCCGAAGGAAGAGCTGGAAGGGTTGTTCAATCTGTTCCGCAATCATTTTAAGGAATATATGGCGCGTGTATGCGACCGTGGGGTACGTCTTCGCGCGCTCGGCGACGTTTCGTTGCTCCCCGAGGACGTGCAGAAAATTTTGCGACAATCGGAAAAAGATACCTCGGCGTTTGTCGGTAAGGGTATTAACGTGGCGGTTGCGTACGGCGCTCGCGATGAAATTGTGCATGCGGTTAACAAAGCGGTGGAAACGGGTGAAAAGGTAACGGAAGAGAGCTTTTCGCGGTTGCTCTATACGGGTGAAGTGCCCGACCCCGACCTCATTATCCGTACGGGGAAGGAAGTGCGACTTTCCAATTTCCTACTCTATCAGGCGGCGTATGCCGAATTGTATTTTTCGGATAAAATGTTCCCTGAATTTTCGGACAAGGAATTGGACAAAGCGATTGTAGAGTTTTCCCGCCGCACCCGCAGATTTGGGAAGACGGACGAACAGATAGAACAGAAAGAATAGATATCACGGAAGGGGCAGGTATGCGACGGCTGAAATGTACGGCGTGCGCCGCCCTTGCGTTTTTTACCAAGGTCCTCTAAAAAGGAGAAATACTTATGAAAATTCGTTTATTATCGGGTACGGTATACATTGCGATTTTGGTTGCGTTTTTCTGCTTGAAAATCGTTGTGCCGACCGTAAACGGCGTGCCGTACGGCGATTTTTGTTTCGACGTTTTAATCTATGCCTTTGCATTGCTTGGCACGTTTGAAATGCTCCGCGCGGTAAAAGAAAAAACCTCTAAAATCGAGCGCGGTATCGTATATGCGTTTACGGCGGTGATTATACCCGCCTTGGCAATTTGCCAATGGAAATGGGGGAACGGTTGGACGGTAATTGGTATAGGCGTTTTTGCGCTTGCCGTTGCGCTCTTTTCCTTGCTTGTAATCGCGCATGAAAAAGTGACGCTCGAAAGCCTGGGGCTTTCCCTCTTTTCGGCGGTATATCCTACGCTTTTGCTTTGCTTGTTGGTGTTGACCAATCACGCGACGGGCGACGGGCGGTTGGCTCGTTTTGCGCTTGATTCTCGCGTAATGATACTGTTCATTTTTGTCATTTCCCCTTGCGCAGACTCGATTGCGTATCTGTTCGGGCGGTATATGAAAGGCAAATTCCCCAAGAAAATGGCGCCAAAGCTCAGCCCCAATAAAACGGTAATTGGCGGTATCGGCGGACTTGTCGGCGGTATTCTCGGCGCGGTAGCGTTGTATTTTATCTATAACGCGTGCGTGGGTACGTACGAAAAAATGGCGATTGTTCTGCCCGTGTATATCGGTATCGGTCTGCTGGCGGCGGTGGCGACGGCGTTTGGCGATTTGGTGGAAAGTAGCATCAAACGCAAAGTCGGCTTAAAGGATATGGGCAATATTATGCCTGGACACGGCGGCGCGCTCGACCGTTTGGACGGAACGTTTTTTGCGACGGTGGCGGTGTATATTGCGTTTACCGCAATACATTGGCTTGCGGGGATGGTTTTGTAAGGAACAAAGACGATGAAAACGATATCCTTGATCGGTTCGACGGGGTCTATCGGGCGACAGGTTTGCTCGGTCGTCCGTCGGTATCCCGAAAAATTCAAAATCAAAAGTATCGTTGCCAATTCCTCTGCGGAGCTGTTTTTACAGCAGGTAAACGAATTTCGTCCCGAATACGCCGCTTTGGCGGATGAAAAAATCGGCAAACAAATTGTGGATAAAATCCCCGAGGGCGTAACGTTTGGCTACGGCGAACGGGCGGCGGAAGAGGCGATTGCCTACGGCGACGTTGCTTTTGTGGCGGCGACGGGTTTTGCGGGGTTGAAATACTCCCTAAAAGCGGCGGAGCTGCAAAAAAACATCGCCCTTGCCAACAAGGAAACTCTCGTTTGCGGTGGCGAATTGGTAATGCAAAAAATCAAAGAGGCAGGCATTGATTTGATGCCCGTGGACAGCGAGCATTCTGCCCTTTGGCAGGCGCTCCATTTCCGTACGGACGCGCCCTTTAAACGTCTAATTATCACGGCGAGTGGCGGTCCGTTTTACGCGTACACGCCCGAACAACTCCAAAAGGTAACGGCAAAAGACGCTTTGAAACACCCGACCTGGCAAATGGGCGCGAAGATTACGATTGACAGCGCAACCCTGCTCAACAAGGGCTTTGAAGTGATTGAGGCGAAGTGGCTCTACAATGCCCCGCTTGAAAAAATCGACACGGTTGTGCAACCTGAAAGCATTATCCACTCGATGGTGGAATTCGACGACGGCGGGATTTTGGCGCAGATGAGCTACCCGACGATGGAATTGCCTATACAGTTGGCGCTGACCTATCCCGACCGCTTTGATTGCGCGTTAAAACCGCTCGATTTCGTATCGCTTGGCGCAATACGGTTTTTGCCCTTGGAGCGAAAGCGTTTCAGGTGCTACGATTTGGCGTTGACGTCGGCGGAAATGGGGGATAATTATCCTTGCGCGCTCAACGGCGCGGGTGAAATTGCCGTGCGCGCATTTTTAGAAGGACGGATATCTTTTACAAAAATAGCGGACACTATTGAGGACGCTTTGAAGAAGACGGAACGGGCAAAACCCGATTCCTACGCCGCGCTCGTGGACACGGATACCCGCGCCCGCGCGTTGGCGAGAGAGTATATTAAAGGCTAAACGGTTAAAAAAGGGGAAGAGCATTGAACGTATCTAATCTCTTGATAAGTGCAGGAACGTGGAAAACGATTGGCGGTGTGGCGCTGGCAATCGTAATTTTGCTTGCAATGATTACCATCCACGAATTCGGGCATTACGTTGCGGGGAAAATTCTCGGCTTTAAAATCAACGAATTTTCCATTGGTTTCGGTCCCGCGCTCTTTAAAAAACGGAGCAAAAAGACGGGGGAAACCTTTGCCTTGCGCCTTGTTCCGTTAGGGGGGTATTGCGCCTTTGACGGCGAGGACGGAATTGAGGAAGAAACGCCCGCTGAGAAAGAGGAAGAGCCCTTTGCGGAAATGCAGTCGGATACGAGCGTGGAAAAGGAAAGCGAGGAGGAAGAAAAGACGCCCCCTAAGGACGAATATCCCGAACCTAAAGGCGCGCGCTTTACCGACCAAGCCCCTTGGAAACGCATTATCGTTTTGATTGCGGGCGCGCTGATGAATTACCTTTTGGCGCTGACCTTGATTATTGTGATGTTCGGCTGTTACGGCAGACCCGTGTATATGGTGGAAAAGCAAAAACCCATTGAGGGGGCAAGCGAAGAGGCGTGGGAAGTATACGAAAACGGATTGCAAACGGGCGATATTATCTTGGAAATCAACGGAAAAGATTTGTACCTTATCACCGATTATATGTCCGCATTGGACGGTAAAAAGGCGGGGCAAGTCGTACACGTTTTGGTAATCCGCGAGGGTAGAAAACAATTAGTGGACGTTACCTTGGCGCAAGACTCCAACCCCAGAAATATGTCGGACAGCGGTTCGGTATTATACCCCCTTGGCTTGGCGTACCGTGAGAATATTCCAAACGAGGACGGGGAATTGGAAAACACGCTCATCAACGGCGGAGGGCTTGTGCCCACGGACGTCAAGGACGGCTTTTTCGGTACGATTGGACACTCGTTCGTATACTCCTTTAAAATCGGCGGAACGGTATTGCGCTCTTTGGGCGAACTTCTCACGGGTAAGCTCGGGCTTAGCGCGGTGGGCGGTCCTGCCACGACGATAAAGCTTACCTCGGAAGTAGCGGCGAGCGGTTTCCAAAACTTCCTTTCTATTGCTGCCTTTATTGGCGTCAACCTCGCCGTATTCAACCTATTGCCCGTACCGGCGTTAGACGGGTGCAAAGTCATCTTCTGCTTAATCGAGTGGATATTTAAAAAACCGGTAAACCGCAAGGTAGAGGCGATTATCAATTTCATCGGCTTAATTGCGCTGTTCGGTTTCGCCATTTTGGTGGACTTGTTGCAATTTGCAAGGTTTTAGCGTAGGCACGCCGTAAATTGGGGAATAAAAAGAAAAAAATTGCGCCTGTCAAGTAAAAATGCTTGACAGGCGTTTTTTTATGGTGTATAATAGGCTACGGAAAACGGAGAGGAGGCGAAAAATGAAAGACGATTTGCATTTTTTGCAGCTTCTGGACTTGTATTCGCCCTTGCTTACGGCGACGCAGAGAGAAATTTCCGATTTGTATTTTAATTACGACCTGTCCTTGGGCGAGATTGCCGAACAGAAAGGGGTGTCCCGTCAGAGCGTTTCCGATTGCTTGCAGAAATGCCGTAAGCAGTTGGAAAAGTACGAAGAAAAGCTTGGCTTTGCGCGTACGGTAGAGGAAATGCAGGCGCAGATTGACGCTTTGCAAAAGGGCGTAAACGTTTAAAAAGAGGACGATATGGCATTATTCGGTGGATTAGCGGAACGCTTAAATCATATATTTTCCAAGCTGACGAAACGTGGCAAACTGACGGAGCTTGAAATCCGCACGGCGATGCGAGAGGTTCGTGTTGCGCTCTTGGAGGCGGACGTCAACTTAAAGGTTGCCAAGCAGTTTATTGCGGACGTTTCCGAAAAGGCGGTAGGACAAGAAATTTTGGCGTCGCTCAACCCTGCGCAGCAGGTTATCAAAATCGTCAATGAAGAATTGATTGATTTGATGGGCTCAAAAAACGCAAAATTGGAAGTGGCCCCCCGCTTGCCGACCGTGATTATGATGTGCGGTTTGCAGGGCGCGGGTAAAACGACGCTCTGCGGAAAGCTTGCGTTACATTTGAAAAAGCAGGGCAAACGCCCCTTGCTCGTGGCGGGCGACGTATACCGTCCCGCGGCGATTACCCAGCTCCAAGTCGTGGGCAAAAACGTGCAGGTGGAAGTGTTTGAAAAGGGCACGCAAAACCCCGTAAAAACGGCAAAACAAGCGATTGATTACGCGCGTTCGATGAACTACGATACCGTGATTTTGGACACGGCAGGGCGTTTGCAAATCGACGATACGTTGATGCAAGAGCTTGAAAATATTAAAAAGGAAGTGGACGTTACCGAAACGCTCTTGATTGTCGATGCGATGACGGGGCAAGAGGCGGTAAACGTTGCCGAAACGTTCAATTCCCGTTTGGACGTCACGGGTGTGATTTTGACAAAGCTCGACGGCGACACGCGCGGCGGCGCTTGTCTTTCAATTAAGGCAGTTACGGGCAAGCCTATCAAATTTATCGGCGTAGGCGAAATGGCGGGGGATTTAGAGCCTTTCTATCCCGACCGTATGGCGTCGAGAATTTTGGGTATGGGCGACGTTCTGTCCTTGATAGAAAAAGCGCAGCAAGCTATCACCGAAGAAGACGCGAAGAAAATGCAGCAAAAAATGCTCGCCAACACCTTTACGCTCAACGATTATTTAGAGCAGTTTTCGATGATGAAAAAGATGGGTGGCGCACAGGCAATGCTCTCGATGCTCCCGGGCGCGGGAAAATTCAAGGTCAACGAGGGGGATGTGGACGAAAAGCGTATCGAACGCACGAAAGCGATTATCCTTTCGATGACGAAACAAGAGCGTGACAACCCCGCCATTATCGACAGCAAGAGAAAACGCCGTATTGCGGCGGGCTCGGGTACGAGCGTGCAAGAGGTCAATCAGCTGTTAAAGCAATTCGACCAAACGAAGATGCTGATGAAACAGCTCAAAGGCGGCAAAGGGAAGTTCAAGCTTCCGTTCTAACCAATTTAACAAGAGAAAACAAACGGCGGAAAACGCCGATTGGAATAAAAAAGAAAAAATTTTTAAGATACTTTGGAGGTATTTATCATGGTAAAAATGAGACTTTTGAGAATGGGCGACAAGAAGAACCCTATCTACCGTATCGTAGTTGTTGACAGCAGAAAGGCTGCAACGGGCGAATACATCGATTGCGTTGGTCATTACAGACCTACCTGCGATCCCATCGAACTTGACGTTAAGGCAGACCTTGCGAAAGATTGGCTTTCCAAAGGCGTTCAGCCCACGGAAACGGTTAAGAACTTGCTTGTAAAGGCAGGCGTTGTTGAAAAGAGCGAAAAGCTCAGCCCTTCCAAGACGAAAGGCAAGAAATCGAACAAATAATCGTTAGGGCGTGTGCCGAGTTGCTTGATAAAAACGGCTCGGCGCGTCAACCAAACTTAGGAGGCAAACTATGCTTGATTTAATCAAATACATCGTTGGCCAATTCGCAGAGGATAAGGAAAACGTCGAATATATCGTTAACGAAAAAGAACGCGTTATCGAGGTGACGGTTGTCCTTTCTCCCTCGGATATGGGCAAGGTGATTGGCAAGCAGGGTAAAATTGCAAAGGCGATGCGCACCATCGTTCGTTTGGTAACCCCTGCAAGCAGTAAGAGATACGTGATTGAGATTCGCGAACGCGGTGGCGACGCCGTAGACGCAGAGTAAACGACGTATCTAAAAACCAATAAAAAAAGGCTTTTTCCGTAAAGCCTTTTTTTTGCCATTTGATTAAAAGGGTAGGGGTATGTCCGCGTTGAACGGATTTTTTCCTACGCCGTTTGCAATTTTTAAGGAGTAAACTATGGATCGTCTAATCATCGGCGAAGTATTAAAACCGCAAGGTATCCGCGGCGAATTAAAGATAAAGACGTTTACCGATTTTCCCGAAGACGTCAAGGCGTTCGGCACGGTATACATCGACGACAAGCCCTATAAAATTCTTTCCTTCCGCGTCGGTAACGACGGGGCGGCGTATTTGGGCTTGCGCGGTATTCCCGATAGAAACGCGGCGGAGCTTTTCCGCGGTAAAAAGCTGGAAGGGGAACGCGAGGACGCGCCCGCTTTGGAAGAGGGACGGTATTATATCGTCGATATTTTAGGGCTGACTTGCGTTACGAAGGAAGGGGAAGAACTCGGCGTGGTTACGGACGTGCGCAATCTTTCTTCCGACGTATACACCATAGAAAAAGCAGGGAAAAGTATCCTCTTCCCTGCCGTAAAAGGCGTTATTGTCAAGGTTGACCTCGACGAAAAGAAATTGATTGTCAACAAATCCGTTTTCGACGAGATTGCCGTGTATTAACCCTCAGCGTTTTTTTAGTTCTTGCTTTCCGTCGGTGTAGTTTTGCTGTTTTGAAGGGAAAGAAGCGTTTTTACAAAAGTCTTAGAGGACAAAACAAAGATTCCTGCAACCACGACCAGCGCGACGTCGATAAACACGTAGGCATTATAGCCTAAGCTGTATGCCCAGACGTTTTGTCCCTCGGCATATGCCTCAAAGGCGAGCGCGCCCGAAAGGACGTGGCAGACGAAACGCATTGTTCCTGCAAGGCATGCGCCGAGCGCGAATTTGACCTGCGGAGCTTTGCGCAAGGCGTGAAGGGAACGGAAAATCCCTGCCAAGCCAACGGCGGAAAAGGCGATAGGATAATCGAGCAAAAATTGGGCGGGATGAATAATCCACGGGTCTTGCAGCGCTTGCAACGTGCCGTACACAAACCCGACGAATACGCCTTTTTTCATGCCGAAAATGTAGGCGTAGAGCATTACGGGGAAAAGGCTGACGAGGGTGACGCTACCTCCTGCGGGCATATCCCACAGCTTGATATAGGACAGAGCGTAGCTCATGGCGACGCAAATCCCCGCATAGGCGAGCGCGCGACTGTTAAACCCAAGTTTTTCCTTGTCGATAAAGGTCAATCCGACGATAAGGACGACGGTAAAGCCCGCCGAAAGATACAAGGCGACTTGTTTTACCGTAGCGGAATCGGAATTGTAATACCCGTCGTTTGCGATTTTTTCTTTGTAGTAAAGCGCAAGGCAAATCAACACGAAAAGGAGCGCGAGCGCGCAGAGGATTCCGCCGACAAGCCCAACGAGTTTTTTCTTGCTCGGGGCGCATTTTGCGACGATAGAAAACGTCGTCAGAGCGCACAGAGCTACGGACGTCAATACGATTAAGGGCAGTAAAACCAACCGCACTAAAATCCGTTTGTCCAGCCAATTTTCTTCTGCGTAGCTATCGCTGTAATTTTTGGCGATATCCAAGGCGAAAAAGACGATGGCAAGGACGAGCAGAAAAGCCGCCAAACCGAACGCAAGCCATTTGCAAACGGGCGCGAAAGCCGTTCGTTTGACAAGAAAGATAATCAATCCGCAAAGCAGTACTGCGGCGATTACGCCAATGGTCAGCCATTTTGCAATGGGCTCGAACTTTTCAACGGCATACACCGCAGAAAGAAGGGAAGAGAGAAACATAAAAAACCTCCTTTTTTCCGCCGTACGCGCTTTTTAGAAAAAGAAAAACGCCCCTGTTTGCGAACAATCGCAAAATCGTCGGGCGTGCAATTTCTTCTTTACCCCCCTATACGTGTTGCAACGAACACGGAAAAAGGGAAAAACGGTTATCGATCTCTCGCTCAAGTATTACCTTGCCGATTCAAATGGTATAATCTCAGCCTTTGACAGGCACCCACGACGGATAATTAAATTTTTTTGGTTTTGCCCCAACGCATTTGTTGTGGCGTTACCTTTATATGTTTATTATAGACCACAAAGGACCAAAAGTCAAGCCTTTGGGTAAAAAAAGGAGTAAAAAATTATGCGCCACGATTTTTACGCTTATATGGACAGAATGAAATACATCAAACGTTGGCAGTTGATGCGTTCCACGCGCGAAGAAAATATCATGGAACACTCGCAATCGGTTGCGCTTTTGTCCCACGCGCTCGTCACCATACACAACGACGTGTTCGGTGGCAAGGCAGACGTTTTGAAGACGGTGCTGTATGCGATGTATCACGAAACGAGCGAAGTTTTGACGGGGGATTTGCCCACGCCGATTAAGTATTACAACAACAGCATTCACGGCGCGTATAAGGAATTGGAAAAGAGCGCTTGCGAAAAAATGGCGGGTATGCTCCCCGAAGAAATGCAAAAAGGGATTGCCCCTTTCGTACTTGCAGATGAGAGTAGTGTAGAGTACCGCCTCGTCAAGGCGGCGGACCGTTTGGCGGCGTATATCAAATGCGCGGAAGAGCTCCGCAGCGGTAACAGCGAATTTATTAAGGCGAAAAAGAGCATCGAGGAGGATTTGCATGCGCGCAATATGCCCGAGGTGGAATATTTCTTCGAGCATTTTGTTCCGTCTTTTGAACTGTCTTTGGACGAATTGGAAGGATTTTAAACAAGAGAGGAGAGCGTTATGGAAAAGTTTTTACTTAACGGGAAATGGAAGATTCAGAGCAATACTTACGATACGGTAGGGGACGTACCCGGTTCGGTGTATTCTGCGTTATTGCAAAACGGGCTGATGGAAGACCCCTTTTATCGGGATAACGAAAGAAAAGCTTTGGCAATTATGGACGAAGAATTCGTCTTCACCAAGGAGTTTTCGTACGCGAAAAAATCGAAAAATATCCTGCTCGTTTGCGAGGGGATAGACACTCTTTGCGATTTGTATATCAACGGGCGTTTCGTCGCGCATACGGACAATATGCACCGCGCTTACTATTTTGACGTTACGCAGTATTTGGTAGACGGCAACAACGTAATCAAGGCAGTTTTCCCTCCGTACGACGCATACATTAAAGCGAAACATAAGGAAAAGAGCATCAGCAGCGGTTCGTGTGCAACGATGGTGGGCTTTTCTTACGTGCGCAAAGCCAGTTATATGAGTGGTTGGGATTGGGGCCCTATGCTCCCCGACGCAGGGATATGGAAGGATATCTATCTTATCGACGGCGACCTGCCCCGCATTACGGACGTGCGAATTTTGCAACGGCACGAAAACGGACGGGTGTTCGTTAGCGTTACGGCGGAAACGAGTATTCCTACGGAAACAAACTTGAAAATCATTACTCCCGACGGCGAAGAAATTTCGATTGCAAACGGCGTGGAAACGGAGATAAAAAATCCCCAGCTTTGGTGGCCGAACGGATATGGAAAACAACCCCTTTACCGCGTGGTTGCCGAGTGTTTATTCGGCGGAAAAGCCGTGGACGTCAGCGAGAAAAAAATCGGGCTTCGCACGCTTGTTGTCAGCCGTGAAAAGGACGAGTGGGGGGAAGAATTCTGCTACAAAATCAACGGTGTAAAAATCTTTGCAATGGGCGCGGATTATATCCCCGAGGATAATATTTTAAGCAGACTCAATCGCGATAGAACGAAAAAGCTGTTGGAAGATTGTATCTTTGCCAACTTTAACTCTATTCGCGTTTGGGGAGGCGGTTTTTATCCGCACGACTACTTCTTTGAACTGTGCGACGAAATGGGTATTATCGTCTTTATGGATATGATGTTCGCTTGTTCCGCCTATCCTTGGGACGAAGAGTTTTTTGAAAACATATCCGTTGAGGTGGAAGAAAACTTAAAGCGTATCCGTCATCACGCGTGCATAGGCGTTCTTTCTGGCAATAACGAAATCGAAGAAGAGGCGGGGATTCCCGATTGGTGGACGAAGGAAGAAAAGGCGGGCTATTTAACGATGGCAGAGTTTGTAATTCCGCATATCGTGAAAAAAGTGTGTCCTGAAATATCCTTTGTGTCGTCCTCCCCGTCGTCGCATGGCTTTTATGATAATCCGCAAGATGAAAACGTAGGCGACCAGCATTATTGGCAGGTATGGCACGGAAATCTGCCTTTTAGCGAATATCGAAAGCATTATTTCAGATTTTTAAGCGAATTTGGATTCCAATCCTTCCCGTCGATAAAAACGATTGAGGAATTTACGTTGCCCGAGGATAGAAACCCGTTTAGCGCGGTGATGGAATTGCACCAGAGAAACGCGTCGGCAAACGGCAAAATCTTAAATTACCTTTCGCAAACCTATCTGTACCCGTCCAAGTTTGAAAATTTGGTATATGCGTCGCAACTTTTGCAAGCGGAAGCAATCAAATACGGCGTAGAGCATTTGCGTCGCAACCGCGGTAGGTGTATGGGTGCGCTGTATTGGCAGCTCAACGATTGCTGGCCCGTTGCAAGCTGGTCGAGCGTTGACGGCAACGGCAGATATAAGGCGTTGCATTACGAAGCGAAACGGTTTTTCGAGCCGATACATATCTCTTGCGAAGAAACGGGCGAATATTCCACGCGTAAGGATATCACGGACGAGCGGTATTACGGCTATGAAACCAAGGCGAAAATTTTCGTCAACAACGATACGCTGACGGACGTTGCGGGCGAAGTCGAGTGGTCACTCCGCGCAAACGACGGCGCAGTTTTGCAGAGCGGTAAGGCAGATTTGTCGGTGAAAGCGCTCTCGTACGCAAGCTTGGACGAAATCGATTTTTGCAAAACGGACGTTAGAAGAAACTACTTATCGTTCTCGTTCAGGGTAAACGGGGGAATCGTTTCTGCGGGAACGGTGTTGTTTACGAAACCCAAGCATTATCAATTCCTCGATCCGAAAATCAAAGTGGAAAAGAGCGGGGACGAATTGATTATTACCGCCGACGCTTTCGCAAAATACGTTTATATCCGTAACGATAACGACAATTTGGTTTTGTCCGATAACTTCTTCGATATGGATAAGGGGCAAAAGCGGGTAAAAATTATATCGGGCGAGGCGACCGATTTGAAGGCAAAATCGGTATACAATATCCGATAAAACAAAAACATAAAAGGCGAAGTGCGCTCGGCGGATAGTCGGGCGCGCTTTTTTTGCGGAACACTTGACATTTTCTTGTGGATATGTTACACTTAAAAGAAGAAAAAAGAAAGGAAACACGACGATGAATATGGAAGAATACGTGGCGTCCTTGGCGAATTTGTGCGCGGACGAAACGAAGTTAAAGGAATTGCGAAAAGGCTTGCCTTTGGGTAGGGACGTTGTGGAAAATATCGTGCTTGCGCAAAAGCGCGAACGGCCCTTAACCGTGCGCCATACCTGCGTGACGGGGGGACAGCGCTCCAATTTTATCTGCCGTATGCTGTTGACGATTTCCCGTTTGTATACCCGCGAAGAGGCGTGTTTTTTGATAATATCGCCTAAGACGGAATATGGGGAATTGATGCGCGCAAACGCAATGGACGTTGCCGTGCCGTACATTTTTACCAAAGAAGATTTGGCGTTGGCGGTTGCTACGGTTAAGGAATTGCTCTCGCAACGTCAAACGGGGCGCGGATATCCTAGGCTCTTCCTTGTATTGGACGGTTTAGAGCGTATTGACGGCTGTAACGTAAACGGCGATTTGGAGGAATATCGCGAAATTTTTGATTTGTTCAAGCGTAACGCGGACGTGGACGTCATCACGGGCGTGGATTTGATGAAGAGTATTTTCAGCGGTTATCCCGGCGCGTTTGTCGGCGTGGGGAACTGTCTTGTCAGCCTGCGCGAGGAGGGCAAGGCGGACGTGACGTACGTCAACGAGGAAGGCGGGTTATCCTTGCCTACGCCCATTTCTTATCCAGCGCAACCCTCTATTACGGAAACGGTCATTTTCTTGAATTCGCTTTCAAAGGCCGAGCCGAAAGCCGAATAAGTACATATGGAAAAAACAGCGAAATTTGACTTTCATTGCATACCGTCCCCCCTCCTTTCGTGGTATGGGGAGAACAAACGCGACCTTCCGTGGCGAAGAGAGCCCACCCCGTATCGGGTATGGGTGTCCGAGATTATGCTCCAACAAACGCGTGTGGAGGCGGTTAAGGAATACTATCTTCGCTTTATGGAGCAGTTGCCCACGGTGTACGACCTTGCCACGTGCGAAGAGGAAAAGCTGTTAAAGCTGTGGGAAGGCTTGGGGTATTACAGCCGAGCAAGAAACCTGCAAAAGGCGGCGCAACAAATTGTGAGGGAACACGACGGCGTTTTTCCGACGACGGTGGAATCCTTAAAAACGCTACCCGGGGTAGGGTCTTATACGGCAGGCGCGATTGCGTCGATTGCCTACGGAATGCCCGTGGCGGCGGTGGACGGCAACGTTTTTCGTGTGTGTTCGCGTTTGGAGGAAAACGGCGCGGTGATATCCGACCCGAAATACCGTAAATATTTAGAGGAAACTTTGTCGGGCGTGTATCCGCCCGCGGGAAAGGCTTGCGCCGATTTCACGCAGAGCTTGTTCGAGCTTGGCGCACTCGTATGCAAACCGCAAAACCCCGATTGCGCGCGGTGTCCCTTAAAGGGGATTTGTCGAGCCTATCAAAACGGCACGCAAAGCGAATACCCCGTCCTTCCGCGAAAGGCGGAAAAAAGGCAAGAACGGGTATACGTGTACCTGATTGAAACGCCCGAGGGCTTTTGTATCCGTCGCCGTGAAGAGGGCGTTTTGCGCGGTATGAACGAGTTTCCGTCTGCGGTAATAACGGACGGTGAAACACCCGAAAATATCCTTAGTGAGTGGGGCGTGACCGCGTTCACCGAGATAAGACGACAAAAATTCACGCATATTTTCACGCATATCCGTTGGGAAATGCTGTGCGTTTGGGTGCGGACGGATTTTGCGCCGTTCGATACGTATACGTTAGACGAAATTTTAGACGAAATATCCCTGCCGACGGCGTTTAAACAATGCCTGCGGATTTTGGGCGAAAGATAAAGGATAAAATAAAACAAACGGGAGATATAAAAATGAAAGTATTGCTTGTAAACGGAAGCTGTCACGAAAAAGGTTGCACGTACACCGCGCTTGCGGAAGTGGCAAAGGCGCTCAATGCAAACGGCGTAGAAACGGAAATTTATCAGCTTGGCGGTAAAAAAATCAGCGGCTGTAACGGCTGTTGGGCTTGCAAAAAAATCAAAAAATGCGTGGTGGAAGACGGTGTAAACGAGTTTGTGGAAAAGGCGGCGCAGTTCGACGGTTTCGTGTTCGGCTCGCCCGTATATTACGCGTCGGCGTCGGGGAACCTCGTCAGCTTTATGGACAGAGTTTTTTATAGCGGCGGCAAATTTTTGGCGTACAAGCCTGCTGCGGCGGTCGTTAGTTGCCGTAGAGCGGGCGCAAGCACGACCTTTGACGTAATTAATAAGTATTTTACGATTAACAATATGCCTATCGTGGGCTCTAATTATTGGAACGAAATCCACGGCAACACGGCGGAAGAGGCGGAAAAGGACGAAGAGGGCTTGCAAACGATGCGTATCCTTGGCAACAATATGGCGTGGCTGTTAAAATGTCTGCAACTTGGTAAGGATGCAGGGGTGGAACCCGTCAAAGAACGCAAAATTATGACGAATTTTATCCGTTAAAAGCGGAGTAGGAAACGACGAAAACGCTCCTATAAAAGGGGCGTTTCGCTTTTTACAAAACGTTAACATTTTTTTAACGTGGCGATAATAGCGACGGGGTATAATTGGACTGTAAAATAGGAAAAAAGGCAAGGACGGTGCGAAATCATGATAAAAATTTTGGTGGCGGAAGACGATAAAGCGATTAACGGCTTGGTCTGCACGTATTTGCGGAACAAAGGGTACGCGCCGACGGCGTGTTATGACGGCGAAGAGGCGCTTTCCGCTATGGAAAACAACACGTTTTCGATGATTATCAGCGATATTATGATGCCGAAAATGGACGGTTTTGAGCTTGCCGAGGCGATTCGCGCGGTGGATAAGCAGACGCCGATTTTATTTATGACGGCAAAGGACGACAAGCCTTCCAAGCTCTTTGCTTACACCCTCGGGGTGGACGATTACGTGGTAAAGCCCTTTGATATGGACGTGTTTATGATGAAAGTGGGGGCGCTGTTGCGTCGCGCGGGGATTGCTGAAACGCAGAGCTTGACGGTGGGCAATCTCACCATGGACGCCGAGGAACATACCGCGTATTTAGGGGGGAGCGAACTGCCCTTGACGGTGCGCGAATTCGACCTCTTGTTCAAGCTTTTGTCCTACCCCAAAAAGACGTTTACCCGTTCGGCGCTCATGTCCGAATTTTGGGATTACGATTCGTCGGCGACCTCGCGGACGGTGGACGTGTATATGGCAAAGCTCCGTGAAAAGACGTCCGAATGCGACGGGTTCGAGATTGTGACGGTACACGGGCTGGGATACAAGGCGGTATTAAAATGAAGAAACGGCGCACGGAAATATCCATCGGGGGCATAGTCGCGTTTTTCCTTTTGATAGCGGGGACGGTAACGGTGTCTATGTTTATTTTCCACGTCGTCAACAAGAAGAGCGCGGGGGACGTCAAGACGATTGCCAGCGTAATGCTTGTGACGATACTCTTTTTGTCGATTGTCTGCACGGTTTGCGATTTAATACGCAGACGTATTATGATTGACGCTCCGACAAAGCAGATTTTGGAGGCGACGGAACGCATCGCCACGGGGGATTTTTCGGTACGTTTAACGCCCCGACACCGCTATGAAAAATACGACCAATACGACGTGATTATGGAAAATCTCAACGTTATGGCGGCAGAGCTTAGAAAATCGGAAGTGTTAAAGACGGACTTCATCTCCAACGTCTCGCACGAATTAAAAACGCCGTTGACGGTAATTCGCAGTTATTCGGAGCTTATGCAGACGGAAACGGACGAGGAATTGCGTAATAAATACGCCGAAACAGTGGTATTGGCGGCAAAACGTTTGTCCAATTTGACGGGCAACATCTTGCAACTGAGCAAGCTCGAAAACCAAAAAATAGTTCCCCAAAAACAGCGTTTTCGCTTGGACGAGAGCCTTGCAGAGTGCATTTTGGGCTTTGAGGAGAGTATAGAAAAGAAGGGAATAGAGCTTGATTGCGAGTTGGAAGAGATGGAGATTTTTTCTTCGCAGAGCTATTTGGAGTTGGTATGGAACAACCTGCTTTCCAACGCCGTCAAATTCACAAACGACGGGGGACGTATCGCAATCACGCTGAAAAAACAGGGCAAAAACGCGGTGATTTCGGTGTCGGACAGCGGTTGCGGAATCTCTGCGGAGGCAGGCGAACGGCTGTTTGACAAATTCTATCAAGGCGAAACTTCGCACGCGCACGAGGGAAATGGATTAGGGCTTGCGCTCGTCAAAAAGGTAATCGATATTTTGGGCGGTAAAATTTCGGTCAAGAGCGAATTGGGCAAGGGCAGTACCTTTACCGTCGCTATCCACGAAGACGTGAACGAGTAAGGTAATCACTATGGAGCAAAGTTTTTGGGCAAAATGTAAAAACTTTTGGATAAAGGCATGGAGTGCAATAAAACGTTTCACGTGGAATATTTGGCAAAAAATTAAGAAACCTAAGGCGGGTATATTGGCGCTCGTCTATGCTTTAACGGTATTGGTTTGCGGGTTTTCCATTGCGGTTGCAATTTTAACGACGTTGGATAGGTGTAAACCATGGTTGGCGATAATCGGGTACGTATCTTACGGCGTAGCGACGGTGTTACTGACGTACGCCGTCTATACCCTCGTTACGGTATTGCCAAAACAATTCCGTGCGGTCAAGGGGAAACTCCGTAGCCACAAATACATTGGGAAACTCATGGAAAATTACGAGCTTAGAACGGTTATTTTTGCGGTGTTTTCCGTGGCGGTAACCCTTGCGTTCGTTGCCTACCACGCCGTCGCCTCGTGGTTATACCACTCCGTTTGGTTTGGCGCGCTGGCGACCTATTATATCATTTTGCTCATTATCCGAGGCGGCATTGTATTGTACCATGGCAAGCATCGGAAAAGGGAACGGGAAAAGGAAAGGGGAATTCGCAAATACCGCGCTTGCGGTATCGGATTGATGATTACGATTTCGGCATTGTCCGCGACCATTTGGGAAATGGTGCAAAACGGCGCGGCAACGAGGCGCGCGGGCTTGATGATTTACGTCGTAGCGACGTATACGTGTTACAAAATCGCCATGTCTATCGTCCATTTTATCAAGGCGAAAAAGCAGGACGATTATACCGTTGACGCCCTTCGTAACGTCAATTTAGCGGATGCGGCGGTGGCGTTGCTTGCGATGCAAGCGTCGATGTTGCAAGAATTTTCCGAAACAGGCTTGCCTATTTTCAATATCCTTACGGGGGCGGGCGTGTGCTTGTTCGTGTTCGGGTTGGGGCTGTATATGGTGATACGCTCGCAACGTTTTAAAAGAGAAGTACAAGAAGAATTCACGGGAGATAAAGGAGATAAATCAGATGGATACTAACAAACCGTACGAGTATACGTATACCGCGCCGACGGAATCAGAGCGCAAAGTGGCGGAAGATATTCGCCGTCGCTATCAGCCGACCGAAAAGAAAGACACGGCGTTTATGCAACTAAAAAAATTGGACCAAAAAGCGCGTTCCGTGCCAATGATCGTCGCATTGTCGTTGGGGATACTCGGCACGTTGCTTTTTGGCGGTGGCATGGCAATCGTTTTGGAAAAGCTTTTGTCGCACTACTTGTTTGTGGGGATTAGCTTGTCCGTGGTGGGCTTAGCGCCGATTTTATCGGCGTACCCCACGTACTGTAAGCTTTCTAAAAAATACAAGGATAAATACGGCGATGAAATTATACGGCTCAGCGATGAAATTTTGAACGAAAGCGAGGAATAAACAGAGAAATGCATAAAGAAAGCGCGTCTTGAAAGGGGCGCGTTTTTTCGTGCTTTTACAACCAATCTTTTCCGCTTGTATGAAAATAAAAAAACAGAAAATACTATAAAGGCGTGGGGACGCGCCTGCGAAAACGAGGGGGGACGTGTGTTAAACAAACGGGAAACGGAAGTGATGAACGTCATATTTTCACTCTGCCACGATAAGGGCGTGGGGTTGGTTTCGCCTACGGAAATTTTGGATATGCTCCCCAAAAAACGCCGTTACACGGAGGAACGCGTCGAAGGGATTTTAAACGAGCTCGCCCTCGATAACTATTTCGAGCTGTTATCTTCCGAGCGCAAGGGCGAGAAGATGTACGTGATTTCGTTGCGCACCAACGGCTACGCCTTTAAAAGGGGGTATGTGCAAAGACGTCGGGACGCGTTGTTTAAGGTGTTTTGGGCGGTCGTATCGGCGGTGATTGCGTTTACGGTCGGGGTGCTGCTTAAACGGATATTTTAAAGAAAATATCCGTTTTTTGTTTACATTTTCGCACGGCTGTGGTATAATATATTGGCAAACATTTGTTTGAAGAAAAAACGCCCAAGGAGGACGACAAAATGGAATTTAAATTGCACGCGCCGTACGCTCCGACGGGCGACCAACCGCAAGCGATTGAAAAGCTGACGGAAGGGGTTTTGGACGGTATTCGCACCCAAGTTCTCGTCGGCGTGACGGGGAGCGGTAAAACCTTCACGATGGCAAACGTCATCAAAAACGTCAACCGTCCTACCCTCGTGATTGCGCATAATAAGACGTTGGCGGCGCAGCTCTGCAACGAATTTCGGGAGTTTTTCCCCGAAAACCGCGTGGAATATTTCGTGTCCTATTACGATTATTATCAGCCCGAAAGCTATATTCCGTCCACCGATACGTATATCGAAAAGGACCTGAGCATGAACGACGAAATCGACAAGCTTAGAAACAGCGCGACGGGCTCGCTGATGGAGCGGAAAGACGTCATCGTGGTGGCGTCGGTGTCCTGCATTTACGGGCTTGGCGCGCCCGAGGAGTACTTCCGTTTGTCCTTATCCTTGCGCCCGGGTATGGAGTGGGAACGCAACGAGCTGATGCGAAAGCTTATCGAATTGCAGTATTCCCGCAACGATACGGATTTTCACCGCGCGACCTTCCGCGTCCGTGGCGACGCGCTGGAAATTTTCCCCGCCTCCAACTCCGAGGTGGCGATTCGCTTGGAATTTTGGGGGGACGAAATTGAAAAAATTTACGAGGTGGAGGCGCTGACGGGCGACAAGATTAACGAGCTGTCGCACGTGGCGATTTTTCCCGCCAGCCAGTACGCTGTGGGGACGGAAAAACTGCGCGGGGCCTTAGCGATGATTGAAGAAGATTTGCGGGGCGAGGTGCGCGCCTTTGAAGAAGAGGGCAAAATTTTGGAGGCGCAACGCCTTAAACAGCGTACCGAACACGACCTTGAAATGATGCGTGAAATCGGGTATTGCAGCGGCATTGAAAATTACAGCCGTTATTTTGACGGCAGACAGCCGGGACAACCGTCCTTTACCTTGCTCGATTATTTCCCGTCGGGGGAATTTTTGGTATTTATTGACGAGAGCCATATGACAATTCCCCAGATTCGCGCGATGTACCACGGCGACCTATCCCGCAAGAAGAATTTGGTAGAATACGGTTTCCGTATGCAAGCGGCGTTTGACAACCGTCCGTTGACGTTTGCAGAGTTTGACGCGCGCGTACCGCAACTCGTCTGCGTGTCTGCAACTCCCGCCCCGTACGAGCTGGAACAAGCGGGGCAAACGGTGGAACAGCTCATCCGACCGACGGGCTTGCTCGATCCCGAAATCACGGTAAAACCGACCAAAGGACAGATTGACGATTTGCTCTCCGAAATCAAAAGGACGGTAAACGACGGGGGACGTGTCTTAATCACGACCTTGACAAAGCGTATGGCAGAAGAGCTTACCGACTATTTAAAGGAGCATTCTATCAAGGTCAAATACATGCACAGCGACATCGACACGTTGGAGCGTATCGACATCGTCAACGGTTTGCGCCTTGGCGAATTCGACGTGCTTTGCGGTATCAATTTGCTCCGCGAGGGGTTGGACTTGCCCGAGGTAAAATTGGTGGCGATTTTGGACGCGGATAAGGAAGGCTTTTTGCGTAGCGATACTTCGCTTATCCAAACGATTGGGCGCGCGGCGCGAAACAGCGAAGGGCGAGTGATTATGTACGCCGACGCGGTGACGGACAGTATGAAACGCGCGATTGGGGAAACGAATCGCCGCCGCAGTATTCAGGACGAATACAACAAGGCGCACGGCATCGTGCCCAAGACGATTATCAAGGACGTTAAATCAACCCTTGTGATTACGAAGAAAAAGACGGACGAGGATATCAAGATGCAGGATATCCCCGATGAGATTGAAAAGCTGAAAGCGCTGATGAAAATGGCAAGCGCGCAGCTCGATTTTGAACGGGCGATTGAGATACGCGAAAAGATAGCTTCGTTGAAGATGAAACTGCACAAAGCGATGCGCAAATAACGGCGCAAAGGAAAACTGTATGCAAGAAAATATTGTTATCAAAGGCGCAAAAGAGAACAATTTAAAAAACGTCGACTTGACGATTCCCCGCAACCAACTGACGGTGTTTACGGGGCTTTCGGGGAGCGGTAAATCGACTTTGGCGTTCGACACCATTTTTGCCGAGGGGCAAAGACGGTACGTGGAGAGCCTTTCTTCCTACGCCCGCCAATTTTTAGGGCAAATGGAAAAACCGGACGTCGAGAGTATCGACGGGCTTTCGCCTGCGATTTCTATCGACCAAAAAACGACCTCGCGCAACCCCCGCTCGACGGTGGGTACGGTTACGGAAGTATACGATTATTTTCGTTTGCTGTTTGCGCGGATTGGCGTGCCCCATTGCCCGCAATGTGGCAGAGAGATTCGCCGTCAGACGGTGGACGAGATATGCGATCGGGTTATGGCGATGCCCGAGGGGAGCAAAATCCTTGTCAACGCCCCCGTCGTTCGCGGTAGAAAAGGGGAGTACGTCAAAGAGCTGAAAGGCTTTAAAAAGAGCGGTTACGGCAGAGTAAAAATCGACGGAATCGTATACGATTTGCAAGAAGAAATCAAGCTGGAAAAGAATATCAAACACAATATTTCGGTCGTAGTGGACCGTTTGGTGGTAAAACCGACGGTGCAAAAGCGTTTGACGGACAGCTTAGAGGCGGCGTTAAAGCTTGCCGACGGCTTGGTGGTGATTGATTGCGAGGGGCAAGAGGACCTTTATTCGGTCAATTACGCTTGTCCCGATTGCGGTATTTCGTTGGAAGAAATCGAACCGAGAATGTTTTCGTTCAATACCGTGTATGGGGCTTGCCCCGTTTGCTCGGGCTTGGGATTTAAGAGCTTTGTCGACCCCGACTTGATTTGTCCCGACAAAACCAAAACCTTGCGCGAGGGCGCGATGCGGGTCACGGGCTGGAATTTGGGCTCGGGCACAATGGCGCTGATGGAACTTTCCGCGCTGTCGAAAGCGTACGGTTTTTCGTTGGACGTGCCTGTGCAGGACTTGCCCGAAGAAGTCTACGATATGTTGATGTACGGTAGCGACAGAGCGGTGGATATGCACTACCAAACCCGCTCCTTTTCGGGGAGCTTTAAAAAGCATTGGGAAGGGTATGTCAACAACCTGCAACGACGCTACGGCACGACGACCTCGGACGGGGTAAAGAGCGATATCGAACGGCTGATGCGTAGCGCGCCCTGCGACGGTTGTAACGGTAAACGTCTGAAAAAGGAGGCGCTGTCGGTATACGTCGGCGGTAAAAATATTTGGGAACTTTGCGAGATGTCCGTGGACAATCTTTGTGATTTCATGGACGAGTTGCTCCCCAAACTTACGCAAACGGAACACTTGATTGCCGACGCCATTATCAAAGAAATCAACAGCCGTTTGGGCTTTTTGCGGAACGTGGGGCTGAACTATTTGACGCTCACCCGTACGGCGGTCACCCTTTCGGGGGGCGAAAGTCAGCGTATCCGTCTTGCTACGCAAATTGGTAGCGCGTTGACGGGGGTGCTGTATATTTTGGACGAGCCGAGTATCGGTCTGCACCAACGCGACAACGAAAAGCTGTTAAATTCCCTCAAAGGCTTGCGTGATTTGGGCAATACGTTGATTGTGGTTGAACACGACGAGGACACCATGCGCGCGGCGGATTATATCGTGGATATTGGTCCGAAAGCGGGGGTACACGGTGGCGAAATCGTGGCTTGCGGTACGCAAGCGGATATCATGAACGAGCCCCGCTCTATTACGGGCGACTACCTTGCGGGTAGACGGAAAATCGAAACGCCCCTCGTGCGTAAACAGCCGTCGGATAAGTGGTTAAAACTCTACGGTTGCAAACAGAACAACCTGAAAAATATCGACGTGAAAGTACCCGTGGGCTTGATAACGGCGGTGACGGGGGTATCGGGGAGCGGTAAATCGAGCTTCGTCAACGAAATCGTATATCCGTTGCTCGCCAACACGCACAACGGCGCGAAACACAAACTCGGCGCGTATGAAAGGGTGGAGGGGTTGGATTATTTTGATAAAGTAATCGCCATCGACCAATCGCCGATTGGCAGAACGCCACGCAGTAATCCCGCCACGTATACGGGGGTTTTCAATGCAATCCGTGATTTGTTTGCAATGACGCCCGACGCCAAGGAGCGCGGTTACAAGGCGGGACGGTTCTCCTTTAACGTGTCCGGCGGTCGGTGTGAGCATTGCTTTGGCGACGGTATTATCAAGATAGAAATGCACTTCTTGCCCGACATTTTCGTGCCTTGCGAAGTGTGCGGGGGGAAACGTTATAACCGCGAAACGATTGAAGTTAAATACAAGGGCAAGAGCATTGCCGACGTGCTGGATATGACGGTGGAAGAGGCATGCGAGTTCTTCGCGCCCGTACCGACCATATATAATAAGATTAAGACTCTCAACGACGTGGGGCTTGGGTATATCAAATTGGGGCAGAGCTCTACGACGCTGTCTGGGGGCGAGGCGCAGCGCGTCAAGCTTGCGACGGAGCTTGCAAAACGTTCTACGGGCAAGACGTTGTATATCTTGGACGAGCCGACGACGGGGTTGCATAGCTATGACGTGGACAAGCTGATTAAGATTTTACTGCAACTGCGAGAGGGTGGAAACAGCGTATTGATTATCGAGCATAATTTGGACGTTATCAAGACGGCGGATTATATCGTTGACCTTGGTCCCGAGGGGGGCGACGGCGGCGGAACGATTGTCTGCGAGGGCACGCCCGAAGAGGTAGCGCAGGTGGAAAACAGCTACACGGGTCAGTTCTTAAAAAAGGTATTATAAAATAGCATAAAAAAGGGCGTTACCGTATCGCGGTGAACGCTCTTTTTAATGAGAAAAAACGGAGTATTGCAAAAATGCAAAACTCCGTTTTGTTTTTATTTCTTCAATTCCAAGGTGCGTTTATACGCTGCGGTGACCGCCTCAATCGTCGCCCCCCTAAACCCAGCCTTTTCCAAAGCGTGGATACCCGCAATCGTCGTACCGCCAGGGGAGCATACCGCGTCCTTTAAATCGGCGGGGTGACCGTATTCTAAAAGCATTTCCGCCGCCCCGAGCAAGGTCTGCGCCGCATACAAAGCCGCCTTATCGCGGGGTACGCCGCATTCCACGCCACCGTCGGCAAGCGCCTCGGCAAACGCATACACGAACGCAGGTCCGCAACCGGACAACGCGCTGCCCGCGTCAATTTTATCTTCGGGGATTTTATCGAAAACGCCCGCCTTCGCAAACGCCGTCAAAAATTCCCGCTCTGCGCCCTCGCACACGTCCGCCGTCGTGTATAAAATCATACCTTGCCCCAACGCAACGGGGGTGTTGGGCATAATACGTATCACGGGCAACGCCGCGCCGATAAAGGAACGAATCGCCCCAATCGACAAGCCCGCGGCAATCGTCACCACGACCACGTCCTTACGCGCGCGTAAAACCTCCGCAAAATCCGCAATCGCGCTTTCCATGACCTGCGGTTTTACCGCCAAAACGATAAACTTCGCGTTTTCAGCGATATCCTGCGCCGTCGTACCGACCGCGCCCAAGGTCTTTTCAAACTTTTCCACCTTTGCTTTGTCAAAATCACAAACGGCGATTTTATTTCCGTCCACGGTTTTTGCGGCGGCTTGCACCAGCGCCCCACCCATATTACCGCAACCGATAAACCCAAGCGTATATTTCATATCCCGTACTCCTTATCGAATTTGTCCGTCGCCCTTGACGATATATTTATAAGAACAGAGCTCTTCCAAGCCCATCGGTCCGCGCGCATGCAATTTCTGCGTAGAAATCCCAATTTCGCAACCCTTACCAAATTCCCCGCCGTCGGTGAAACGGGTGGACGCGTTGATATACACCGCCGCGCTGTCCACGTAAAGGGCGAACTTTTCGCAAAGCGCGTTATCCTCGCTGACGATACAATCGCTATGCCCCGTCGAGTGTGCGCCGATATGCGCAATCGCCTCGTCGCCGCTCTCAACCACCTTGACCGCCAAAATATAATTCAAAAATTCGGTATCGAAATCTTTTTCGTTCGCTTGAACAACGGAGCTCTTACCGCCCAAAACCGCCCACGCCTTTTCATCGCAACGCAGCTCCACGGGGGGCAAGCCCTTTTCCTCGCGCTCCACGCACAGCCGTTCGTGCAAGAGGGGCAGAAAATCTTCTGCAATATTTTCGTGTATCAAGCAAACCTCTTCGGCGTTGCATACGGACGGGCGGGACGTCTTTGCGTTTTCAATAATGCGGAGAGCCTTTTCAATCGCCGCGCATTTATCCACGTACACGTGGCAAATCCCCGTACCCGTTTCAATGCAAGGGACTTTTGCGTTTTCCACGCAAGCCTTAATCAACCCTGCGCCGCCGCGCGGTATCAAGGCGTCTATGTAACCGACCGCCGTCATCATTTCGTTTGCGCTTTGACGGGAAGTATCTTCCACGATATTGATAAAATCGGGGTTTAAACCCTCGCCCAGCAAAGCGTTTTTCATCGTTTCGACAATGGCGAAAGAGGAGTTGAACGCGTCCTTGCCCCCGCGCAATACGCACACGTTACCGCTCTTAAAGCACAGCGCGCCCGCGTCGGAGGTTACGTTGGGACGGCTCTCGTAAATGATACCGACCACGCCGAGGGGAACCCGTTTTTTGGTGACGATTAAACCGTTTTTCAAGGTCGTTTCGTCCAAGACCGTACCCACGGGGTCGGGCAAATCGGCAACTTCGCGGATACCTTGCGCCATGCCCGCAATACGTTTTTTGTCCAAGCGCAATCTGTCAATCATAACGTCGGGCAAAACGCCTTTCGCGTTTTCCACGTCCACGGCGTTCGCCGTCAAAATTTTGTCCGCGTTCTCTTCCAAAGCGTCCGCCATAGCAAGCAACGCTTTGTTTTTGACGACGGGGGATAAAATGCCCAAACCAACCGCCGCCGCTTTTGCGCTTTTTAAGATTTCAAGAGTCGTTTTCATATTCTTTCACTCCGCAAAAAATCGGGTGTAACCGCCCAAATTTCCGTTGACGATTTCGTACAAAACTTCGGGGTTTTCGCCGTTGGCAATCACCATATCCGCGCCGTTTTCCACGCACAATTTTGCCGCTTTGATTTTTGTCCGCATGCCACCCGTACCAAGCGCCGAGCCTTCTCCGCCCGCCAAATCAAACAACTCGGCGGGACAGCCCTGTACCCGCTCGATAAGTTTTGCGTTCGTATCCTTATGCGGGTCGGCGGAATACAAGCCGTCCACGTCGGACAAAATCACCAAAAGATCGGCTTTTGCGCTCACCGCCACGAGGGCAGAGAGGGTATCGTTGTCGCCCACCTTAATTTCCTCGGTGGCAATCGTGTCGTTCTCGTTGATAATCGGCAACACGCCAAGCTCCAACAACTTAAAAAGGGTGTTCGTGAAATTTTCGTGCCTATCTTCGGCGGAAAAGTCAGAACCCGTCAACAGAATTTGCGCCACCGTCTGTCCAAACTCGGTAAAATTACGGTCGTAGGTATACATCAGCTCGCATTGTCCAACGGCAGCCGCCGCCTGTTTTGTGGGGATATCCTTCGGTTTTTCCGATAAGCCGAGCTTTCCAACTCCCATACCGATTGCGCCCGAGGATACCAAAATGACTTCGTGCCCCGCATTTTTTAAATCGCTAAGCACGCCGCAAAGGTCGGTGGTGCGTTTGATGTTCAATTTTCCCGTTTCGTGCGCGAGCGTCGAAGTGCCCACTTTGATAACAATTCTCATTTTTTAATTCCCTTTTTCGATAAAAAACGGCAAAGCAAACCATTTTTTCGATTATATCATATAGTATAACGGGAAAAAGCGCGTTTGTCAAGCGAGAAAAACCCGCAAAGGGAGCAAAAAACGGGAAAATCGTATGAAATTATGAAAAATAACACAAAATACGGTTATCCGCCCGTTTTTTTGCGTTGAAAAGCAAGGGCGGCGGCGTACTCGGCAATCAAGGCGCGGTCGCGGGAATTGTTCTCGTTCAGTACCCGAAAATCGTGCAGACGCAAAGGCGTTTCCGCCCGTTCGCCGTTGGAGAGCGACAGCAGAGCGTAAAAGGGACGGCGCTTGCCGGTGTACGAATAGGTGAGCGTACCAATGGTCCCACAGGGAAACCCTTGGGCGCGCAAAGCGTTGTTTTTTAAAACGATTAAATCGAATTCTTCGGCAAGACGGTTGTCCGAATATTTTGTTTTTTCCATGGCAGAACTCCTTAATTTCCAATATGTGCAAAAATTCCCAAAAAATACCGCGCGATGGGGGAGAAAGGGCGTGTTTTTTGAGATAAGTTTCGCGTTGGACGAGCATTATAACACCGAAAAAAATTCTGTCAAGGGGGGACTGCCATGTTTTTTTCCAAAAACGGAAATTTTTTCAATAAAACTGTTTACTTTCCGTTTTTTTTGTGATATAATATACTTGGCATACAAGGGCGAACTTTTGCTTGCGGATATGCCAAAAACAAAAAAGAGAAAAAGAAAATTCATTTTCAAAGGAGATACATTATGACTAACAACAAAAAAGTTCTTCAATTTGTTGCAGACGTTGAGGCTTTTGCGCAGCCCGACAAAGTGGTTTGGATTGACGGGAGCGATTGCCAGCGCGACGCGCTTCGCGAAGAAGCTTGCGCTACGGGCGAAATGATTAAGCTCAACCAAGAAAAGCTTCCCGGCTGCTACTATCACAGAACGGCTGAAAACGACGTTGCTCGTGTAGAAGACAGAACCTTTATTTGCTGCGAAAACGAAGCAGACGCACTTCCCCACTCGATTGTTAAGTGGAAGGCGCCCAAGGAAGCTTACGCAATGGTAAACGAAATTGCAAAGGGCGCATACAAGGGCAGAACGATGTACGTTATTCCCTATTCGATGGGCGTTGTAGGCTCGCCTTTCTCGAAAATCGGTATTGAAATTACCGACTCCATCTACGTTGTACTCAACATGATGATTATGACGCGCGTTGGCAAAATGTGCCTTGACCAGCTTGGCGCCGACGGCGATTTCGTTAAGGGTTTCCACGCAAAATGTAACGTAGATCCCGAAAAGAGATATATCATGCACTTCCCCGAAGACAACACGATTATTTCCGTAAACTCGGCTTACGGCGGTAACGTATTGCTCGGTAAAAAATGTTTCGCGCTTCGTATCGCTACCAACCTCGGCAGAAAGGAAGGTTGGATGGCAGAACACATGCTTATCCTCGGCGTAAAACGTCCTCAGGACAAGGAAATGAAATACGTTGCGGCTGCGTTCCCTTCCGCTTGCGGTAAGACGAACCTTGCCATGTTGATTCCTCCCAAGCAGTACCTTGACGCAGGCTATCAGGTACAATGCGTCGGCGACGATATCGCTTGGATTAGAGTAGGCGAAGACGGTAGATTGTGGGCATGTAACCCCGAAAACGGTTTCTTCGGCGTTGCGCCCGGTACCAACGAAAAATCCAACCCCAACGCATTGGCGTCCACGATGAAAGGCACGATTTTCACCAACGTTGCCCTCAACCCCGCGGACAACACCGTTTGGTGGGAAAAACTCACGAAACAGGCTCCTGCAGAGCTTATCGATTGGACGGGTAAACCTTGGACGCCCGACTGCGGCAGAAACGCAGCGCATCCCAACTCCCGTTTCACGGCTCCCGCTGAAAACTGCCCTTGCATTTCGCCCGCGTTCAACTCGAAGGAAGGCGTTCCTCTTTCCGCAATCATCTTCGGTGGCAGAAGAGCAACGACGACCCCGCTCGTTTATCAGTCCAGAGATTGGAACCACGGTACGTTCGTAGGTACGATTATGTCCTCCGAAACGACGGCGGCGGCTACGGGCGCAGTTGGCGTACTTCGTCACGACCCTATGGCAATGAAACCCTTCATGGGCTACTCGGTTGACCGTTACTTCCAGCATTGGATTGACATGGGCGCGAAAGTTCCCGCTGAAAAACAGCCTAAGATTTTCAACGTGAACTGGTTCCGTCAGGACGAAAACGGCAACTTCATGTGGCCCGGTTTCGGCGACAACATGCGTGTACTTGACTGGATTTTGGACCGTTGCGAAGGCAGCGTTGATGCTCGCGAAACGGCAATCGGTTACCTTCCTTACGCAAAGGATATCAACATCGAAAACTGCGATATCGATGCAGAAACGCTCGACAAATTGCTCGTTGTTGACAAAGCTCGTTGGGCTGCGGAAGCAGAAGAAATCACCAACTACTACGCAGAAAATTTCGGCGACAAGATGCCCAAGGAAATTATGGATAACCTTGCAATCTTGAAAGCAAACTGCGCAAAATAATTTCGAGATAAAAGCTGAATAAAACAAAAAAATCCCGTTGGTCTTTCCAGCGGGATTTTTGCTACTTATCTGTTAAAATATCCATAGCCAAACGAAAGGCAGTTTTAAAAGCGGTGCGGTATACCTCGGCGTCAAAGTCGCATTGCATGGCGTTATTCTTTTCCTCATAGACAAAAAACAGCGCTTTTTGTTTATCGGATAACGTGGAAAGTAGGTTTTGATAAGCAAGAAGAACGCTGTTATGCGCGTCGCCCTTTTTATGCAAAAGAAGTTCTTCGTTTTCTTCCAACTCCGTATAATACAACGTTTTTAAAATATCTTTCATAGGTAGTCCTGCCCTTGCAATTAGATAAAAATATTATACTACCCAAAATGGGTATTGTCAACCCATTTTGGGTAGTATGTGGTAAAATATTTTTAGAGGTGTATTATGAAATTTTGTGAAAGATTGAAAGCGGTTAGAATAGAGTGTGATTTATTGCAGAAGGACGTTTGCGAAAGGTTGGGGGTTTCGGCGAATTGCTATGCGAGTTACGAGCAAGGTCGGACAGAACCGAGTTTAGAAATGCTGAAACGGTTATGTAAGCTGTTTGACGTTAGCGCGGATTATTTACTTGGATTGAGCGATTGAAAATGACTTCTATTGTGACCGTAAAGAAAGAGCTGTGTCATACCGACCGAGCAAACGCGAGTGGAGCGTATCTAAAAATATGAAACAATATTACGTATATATATTGACCAATAAAACGAACAAAGTTTTATATATTGGCATAACAAATGACTTGGCTCGGCGAGTATATCAGCATAAAAATAAAGAAGTGGAAGGATTTACGGCAAAATATAACGTTGATAAATTAGTATATTTTGAAACAACAACGGACGTAAACGCTGCAATCGAGAGAGAAAAAGTATTAAAGAAATGGTCTCGAAGAAAAAAGGATTGGTTGATTGCGTTGAATAATCCTTCGTGGGAAGAAATCAGCGTGGATAATTAGAGATACACTCGACTGCGGCTACGCCTCCGCTCGGTATGACGTGGTGAGATGGGGCTACGCCTCCGCTCGGTATGACGTGGTGAGATGGGACCACGCCTCCGCTGGGAAATAGTCTGCTACTTGTGTCATACCGACCGAGCAAACGCGAGTGGAGTGTATCTAAAAAATAATACAAAGGTAACAATATGATTTATAAGAATTTCCAAGACAAAAAATTGTCCTTTTTGGGTATGGGTTGTATGCGTTTTCCGACGGTGGACGGGAATATCGCAAACGTCGATATGGAAAAGACGGCGGAAATTTTCGATTACGCCATCAAAAACGGCGTCAATTATTTTGATACCGCGTGGGGCTACCACAACGGTCAATCGGAAATCGTCACGGGTAAAATTTTATCCAAATACCCCCGCGATAGCTATTATCTCGCCGATAAATTCCCCGGGTACGATTTGGCGAATATGGACAAAGTGGAAGAAATTTTTGAAAAACAGCTCGAAAAAACGGGCGTTGAGTATTTCGATTTTTACTTAATCCACAACGTCTGCGAACGGAACGTCAACGAATATCTCGACGAAAAATACCGCATTTTCAAGCATTTGGTTGCGCAAAAAGAAAACGGGCGTATTAAGCACCTCGGCTTTTCCGCGCACGCCGATATCCCCGCCTTAAAACGCTTTTTGGAAAAATACGGCCACGCCATGGAGTTTTGTCAGCTCCAAATTAATTGGGTGGATTGGTCCTTTCAGCGCGCGAAGGAAAAAGTGGAACTGCTAAAAGCGTACAATATTCCCGTGTGGGTAATGGAGCCCGTCCGTGGTGGCAAGCTTGCGCGCCTTTCGCCCAAGCACGAGGCGAAATTAAAGGCGCTCCGTCCCGATGAAAGCGTCGCGGCGTGGTGTTTCCGTTTTTTACAGACGGCGCTCGATTGCAAGGTGGTTTTGTCGGGAATGTCCGATATGTCGCAGGTGCAAGACAACGTCAAAACTTGCGCGGAAGAAAAGCCGTTGACGGCGGAAGAACTCCGCGTTTTGCAGGAAATTACAGCGGAAATGATGACGGATAGCGTGCCTTGTACGGCGTGTCGCTACTGCACGGAATACTGCCCGCAGGGGCTGAATATTCCCGAACTTTTAGAGCTGTATAACGAGCATAAATTTACGGGCGGTGGGTTTATTTCGCCCATGCGTATCAGCGTAATGCCCGAGGATAAACGTCCGTCCGCGTGTTTGGGCTGTCGGGCGTGCGAAGAGGTTTGCCCGCAGAAAATCAAGATTGCCGACGTTTTGGCGGCGTATGCGGAGCTACTCAAATGACGGCGAATTGGCGAGAAAAAGCCCTTGCCTTTTTAGGCGAGGGGGACACTTGCGCGATTGTGGGCGAGAAGGTTGTTTTGCGCTCGAAAGAGCGTGGCGTAAAACCGCTGATGACGTGGCTTGGCGCAGGCGAAAACTGTGTGGGGGCTGTCGCGGCGGATAAGGTCGTGGGCAAAGCGGCGGCGTATCTATACGTGTTGCTCGGCGTGGCGGAGGTCCACGCAAAGGTGCTTAGCGAAATGGCGGAAGAGGTGTTCGTGCGCTTTGGTATTGCGTACACGTTTGCGGAAAGAGTGGGGGCGATTCGCAATCGGACGAACACGGGTTTTTGCCCGATGGAACAGGCGGTTTTGGAAGTGGATAACCCGAAAAGGGCATACACGGTATTAAACGAACGAATAAATACAATAAAAAAGGAAGAAACAAAATGAAGAAAGTTTTGATTTTGTCGGGGAGCCCTAGAAAGGGTGGAAACTCGGACGTTTTGTGCGATGAATTTGCAAAGGGCGCGCGTGAGGCGGGGCACGAAGTGGAAAAAATTCGCGTGGTAGAAAAGAAGATTGCCCCCTGCACGGGGTGCTATTATTGCAAAGACCACGGCGGGAAATGCGCCTTTAACGACGATATGGCGGACGTGTTGCAAAAGATTATCGATTGCGACGTGTTGGTGTTGTCCAGCCCCGTGTATTTCTATTCGATTTGCGCGCAGTTAAAGGCGGTGATTGACCGCACGGTGGCGCGTTGGACGGAGATTGCGAACAAGGATTTGTATTATATCGCCACGGCGGCGGAGGACGAACGGGATACGCTGGATATTACCCTTTCGTGTTTCCACGGTTTTGCGATGTGCATTGACGGATACGAGGAAAAGGGTACGCTGTACGGTAGAGGCGTATATGAAAAAGGGGACGTTTTGCAACGTCCCGAGCTTATGACGATTGCCTACGAAATGGGCAATTCTATTCGTTAATTTTAGGATATAGATTAGCGGAAACGCACAATCCAATAGATAGGCGCGGTGCGGAAAACGGCGATATGGATACCCATAATTGTTGTATCGAGAAGAATCAAAGCTCCCAACGTATACCCCAAGATTTTGGCGGTTTTACGGGGGAGTTTTTTAATTAGCCGAAAGAGGGGCGCAAAAATCAAGCGGAAGAACAGATACCCCCCAGCGCCGTAAAGAAGGGTGGTCGAAAGACAGGTATAACGGGTAACGCAATAGGGGTGATTGGTATAATCCCAAAGGATAACCCCGAAAGCCTTTTCCCAAAGATTGCCGACAATCAATTCGCCGACGAAAACAGCGGCGGTGATAACGACAAGACAGTACAGATTGGACCAAATACGCGTGCCAACGGTGTCCTTTTTAAAGAGCGGTTTGCCAAAAAAGGTGGCTCTGTCCACGTCGCGAAAGGCGGCGTATAACAGGATGACGATTAGACCGTACGGAGAGATAAAGGGCAAGAGGTGAAATCGGGAATCGATTTTCCTGCTCCCAATCAGCGTAGCGATATTTTCGCCCACCCAGCCCGCGAAAGAGACGATGACTGCCAAAACGCAAAGGTAGGGAAGATTTTCGAGGAAAACACTTGTTTTATTCTTGTTTTTTCGCATAGAGAGTAACACTCCTTGATTATAAACATTATATTTTTAAGATAAACACGCAACGTTCTTTGTCGAAAAGGACGGATAGGGCGTGGCGTGTTGCGTTGCATGGTAATATGCTATTTTTTTAAGGCGAGTAGGTCTTGGATAATGGCGCGTACGTGCGCGATTTCTTGGTCGCTTAAACCGTCTACGGACAGCGTTTTTGTCGTCGCCAAACCAAGTACGGAATCGGTAGAAACCGAAAAATACGCGGCAATTTTAATCAGCATTTCGATGGACGGCAAAATATTGTCGTTTTCCCAATTCGATACACATTGTTTGGTAACGCCGAGGTGTTTGGCAAATTCTACTTGACTAATGCCTTTCGCCGTGCGTAATTTCCGTATATTTTCGTTTAAACTCATTTGTTTTCCCTTCCTTAGTTGTCAATATCTACTTTACCATTATATAAAAAATAGTTGACAATCTAAAAATACTATGGTATACTAATCATTGACCATAGTATATGGAAATTAAACAAAGGAGAAAGGGAAAAATGGCATTAGTCAGATGTCCAGAGTGTGGAGAATCTATTTCAAGCACGGCAAAGAAATGTATTCATTGTGGTGCGAATTTTCACGGTACGTGCTTTGAGTGCGGTGGCTTGATTGTGGAGGGTGAAAGCGTATGCAGACAATGCGGCGCCAACCAAAACGCAACGGCGGAAGAAAGAGTTGCTGCAGCGGCGATAGCGGCACCGTCTACGCAAGAGGCAAACAAGAAAGTAGAAGCAGATGACATAGCGGAAGGGGCAAAGATTGAAGCAGAAATGACTTCGATTATGCAAAAAAGAAAGGAACGGGATAAAAAGTTTTATATGTGGAGAAGTATCCTTGATGTGCCTATGATTCTGTTCTGGGTAATTCCGCTTTTTATAATTCTTAAGAAAATTGACGATATGGCACAAGTACCTCTGTATATGAGAAGTGTAATTTGGATGGAGAATTCGTCAGTTTTGCTGTTTATGTTAATAATAAGCACTATGTGCATGATTGCAGATGTTTGTCTAAATACCTATATATCATTTAATGGTGGCAAGGAACAAACGCAGGAAATGGAGGCACTTGGCAAAGAAAAATGGCGTTATTATATTAAACAAAACGCAAGTAAAAGCAGGGACAAGAAAGAACAGGCGGCTTTTAATAACGTATTGAGAATAGGATATTTCTTAGAAAATCCTGAGAAGAAAGAAAACCCTGTGTTTTCAAAAATTAAGGCAATAATTGGTGTGTGCAGTAATATAGGTTGGTGTATACTGATAATTGTACTTATTTATGGTATGGGTAAGCTTGGCATGGAAACTGGAATAGGAAGCAAGGGGAAATTGTTTGCTGCGAAATTGAAAGACCTATTGGTTCCCATCTTGATGTTGCTTATTATAAATTTACCCTTTGGAATTAGAGGATTGATTTGTGAGTCCAAAACCAAGAAAGAAATAAAATTGTATCAAGAAAGTATTCTTGCGGAAGACAATAAATAAGAGATGCAAAAAAAAGGTAATCGAAAGGTTGCCTTTTTTTGTTGCGCATAATCGAGCTTTGAAAAAGATAATCGCCCTAGAATCTTGCGATTCCAAGGCGGTTACCTATATGATAAGGGGGAAAATGATGAGCTGTTTCATGCAATCGGTTATCCACAACCGATTTACAAGTATATTTTAGCACGCTAATATAAAAAAGTAAAGAAAAAAATCAAAAAATTTTTTTTCGACAAAAAAGGATAGCTATTGCGCAAAAAATGATAAAAATTAACATTTTCACATTTTTTCACGTAAAAAATGCGTGGCAAAATTGCAAATTCACAGAATTTTGCATAATAAGCAACAGAATACCGCAGTTATGAGGTAAGTCACAACGGAAATTAACAGCGCCTTTGTCAAATTTTTTCGTTTTAATCCGGCGAAGTACACCGCGCCAATATAAAAAATCGTTTCAGACGAGCCGTAGATAACACACGCGCAACGGGAAACGTAACTGTCCGCGCCGTAAACTTCTAAAATGTCCGACAACACCGCGATTGCGCCGCTCCCCGACAGCGGTTTTATCAATAGCAACGGGGAAAGCTCTTGCGGAACGCCAAAAAAGCGGAAAACAGGCGCAAGGCGCATGGAAATAGCGTTCCCCACACCGCTGACCTCTAACAATTTCGACAGCATCGTAACGGCGGCGATATAGGGAAAAATGGATAGGATAAGGGGAATTGCGCCCTTTACGCCCTCGGTAAACGAATCGTACACGCGGACTTTACGGACGAACGCAACCGCAAACGACAGCAAAAAAATCGTTGGAATAAGAAAGGTGAGAACATGCGTCATCGCGTATACGTCCCCCCTGCTTTTGCTTTTTTACGGTGAAAACGGGGAGAAGTGGGCTTTTTGGCGACGGCTTTTTTTCGATAGGCGAGCATGGTCAACAATACGCCGAGCACGGTGGAAAAGACCGTGGCAAGGAAGGTGGGCAAAATAATATCGGTGGGGTTGGCGCTCTGCATGGCGACGCGGACGGCGACGAGGGAAGAGGGCAAAATCTGTAAGGACGTGGCGTTGAGCACGAAGAACATTGCCGAGGAATATTCGGCGTTGTCCGTTTGGTCTAGGAGTTGCGCTGCCTTGATACCGTACGGCGTTGCCGCGCCCGAAATGCCGAGTAGGTTGACGGAAACGTTCATACTGACAGCGGAAAGGGCTTTTTCGTCGTCCGTCTTTAAGAGCCGTTTGGCAACGGGTTTTATCAAACGCGAAACACCGCGCGCGACACCGCTGTCTTCCCACAATTTCATCAGCCCCATCCACACGGCGTAGGTGGCGATAAGGGATACGCAAAGGGTGGCGGATTTGCTTGCGCCGTCCAGCATGGCGGGCAGAAAGTTTTCGGGCGAAAAAAAGAGCAAGGATAGGGTACATATCGTAAATACGATAAAAAAAAGGGCGTTCATACCATAAATATATGCGCGGATTGTCGTTAAAATGTCATCTTGCAAACATACGGTCGATATACGGATAGCCACCAATGCGGGGCTTATACACACACGAACGAAAAGGTAGTAAAGTTGGCTGCAAAATCATCTTGCCACAAAAAAACCTTTCGGGAGGGGGATCCCGAAAGGCTTTATTTCGCACGCGCAAACAATAAAAGGAGGTTAGGACTTTTGCGCGTCCGCAATAATCTTGTCTACAAGCATAGGAGGCACGTCTTCATAGCCGAGGAATTCGGATACGAACTTACCGCTACCGCGGGTAAGCGAACGCAATTCCATGGTATACGTCTTGATTTCCGCAAGGGGAACTTCCGCCGTGATAATGGAGCGGTCGCCCTCGGTATCCGTACCCATGATACGGCCACGGCGTTTGTTGATGTCGCCCATAACGTCGCCGAGATAATCGGCGGGAATAGCAATCTTCAACGTGTAAACGGGTTCGAGCAGAACGGGTTTCGCGTTCTTCAAGCCTTCCTTGAAAGCAATCGACGCCGCCATCTTGAAGGACAATTCGTTAGAGTCAACGTCGTGGTACGAGCCGTCGTAAAGCACCGCTTTGAGCCCCGTCACGGGATAGCCCGCCAAAGGACCGCTTTCCATGCTCTCGCGCAAGCCTTTTTCAACGGCGGGGAAGTAGTTCTTGGGTACTGCGCCGCCAACGACTTCTTCTTCAAATACGAAGTCTTCTTCGCTGGGGGAGAAACGAATCTTAACGTGACCGTACTGACCGTGCCCGCCCGACTGTTTCTTATGCTTGCCTTCCGCCTCAGCTTTGCCACGAATCGTTTCGCGGTACGCAATCTTCGGTTCGGAAAGTTTCATATCCACGCCGTAACGCGTCTTTACTTTCTTAGCGAGCATTTCAATCTGGATATCGCCTTGACCGCCGATAACCATTTCGCCCGTTTCTGCGTTCTTTTCAATCGAGAAGGTGTAATCTTCTTCTTTGAGCTTTGCAAGACCTGCGAAAACCTTGTCCTCTTCGCCTTTCTTTTCCGCCGCCACGGACATAAACAACGTGGGTTTGGGGAAATGGATGGGGGAGAACTGCACTTTTGCGTTCATATCGCAAAGGGTGTCGCCGGTGTTGGTGTTGTTCAGTTTGTTGACTGCGCCGATATCGCCCGCCGCGAGCTGGTCAACGGCTTCCATTTTCTTGCCGCGCAAAACGTAAATTTGACCGATTCTTTCTTCCGTTTCGGTGTTGGGATTCCAAACGGTCGAACCGCTCTTAAGGACGCCGCGGAAGCTCTTCAAATAGCTAAGCTTACCCGAGAAGGGGTCGATGACGGTCTTGAAAACCTGCGCCGCGAAAGGCGCGTCCTCGTCCGTGCGAAGAGAGTATACCTTGCCGGGATCGTTGAGGTCTTCGACCATGGTGTTAAGACGTTCGCGCGCCTGAGGCATATAGGTAACGATTTCGTTCAAAAGATTGATAACGCCGCGGTTGGTGAGCGCCGAGCCCGCCATGACGGGGATCGTGTTGACGGAAGCAATACCGATACGGATACCGCGAATCGTTTCTTCGCGCGTCAAATCGCCCGTTTCAAAATATTTATCGAGCAAGATTTCGTCGTTTTCAGCCGCCGTTTCCATAAGGGAAGCTTTCATTTCTTCCACTTGGTCTTTCATGTTGTCGGAAATAGCGATTTCCTCGGGGCCGGTGTCCTTGAAAAGGTACGCGCGTTCCTGCAAAGCGTTGATACAACCCTGCATTTTGCCACCTTCCATAATAGGAATTTGGATAGGCGCGAGTTTCCCTGCGTATTTTGCGCGCAGAGCTTGTACCGTGCCGAGGTAGTCGGCATTTTCCTTGTCCATACCGTTGATGAAAATAATGAGGGGTTTGCCGAGTTTTAAGCAATAATCGACGATGGATTCTGCGCCGATAGGGATAACGCCGTTTGCGCCGATAACGAGCAGAGCGCCGCCCGCCGCACGAAGACCTGCGCTGCGTTCGCCCTCAAAATCGTAATACCCGGGCAAGTCGAGCAGGTTCACCTTAACCCCTTTCCACATAAGATTGGAGCAAGAGGTGTAGATAGACATTTTCTTCGCCTTTTCCAAATCGTCGTAATCGGAAACGGTCGTGCCGTCTGCCACTTTACCCATACGGTCGATAACGCCGCCGTTGTAGAGCATTGCCTCTACCAACGTTGTCTTACCTTCGCCGCTGTGTCCTACAACCGCAATGTTGCGGATGTTTTCGCCATTGATACCCATAATAAAAATCCCCCTTGTGTCGTTGCAATATTTTATCGGTGGTTTGGGGCGTAAAATTTCGCGCGTCGCGGCGTTCTCTCCGTCACCGCAAAAGCCCGATTTTTACAAAGAACCGATAATTGCAATCATTATATTATATTTTTTAACGTTTTTCAAGGGGTTTTTTGAAAAAAATTACAATTTTGCTGAAAAAATATTTTTTCGACGGAAATCGAGCGGGAAATCGCGTTACGCCTTGACTTTTTTTTCGTAAGAGGGTATAATGAAAGGGAAATAGCAAAAAATTGGGCGGTACTATGGAACGGATATACCTTGACCATGCGGCAACGACGCCGCTCGACAACGAAATATTGCAAAAAATGTTGCCCTATCTCACCGATTGTTTCGGCAACGCCGATTCCCCGCACGCGCACGGCAGAAAAGCCATGGGCGCGGTGGATAACGCCCGCGATACGCTTGCCGAGCTTTTAGGGGCGAAACCGAGCGAAGTGTATTTTACTTCGGGGGGTACGGAGAGCGATAATTGGGCGCTCGTTGGCGGGGCGTATGCGATGAAAGAGCAAGGACGCGACCACGTAATCGTGTCTGCGATTGAACACCACGCGGTTTTGGCGGCGGCGGAAAAATTGCAAAAAGAGGGCTTTGCGGTCAGCTATTTACCCGTAAACGGGCAGGGACGTGTCGAAACGAAAGCGTTGGAAGAATTGATTTCCGCGCGGACGGGTATCGTTGCCGTGATGACGGTCAACAACGAAACGGGGGCGGTGCAACCTATCCGTGCGTTGGCGGAGATTGCGCATAAGGCAGGGGCTCTGTTTTTTACGGACGCGGTGCAGGCGGCTCCGCACATGCCTTTGCGGGTGCAAGAGCTGGGTGTGGATATGCTCTCGGTTTCCTCGCATAAATTTTACGGGCCGAAAGGCTGTGGGGCTCTGTATATCAAGAGCGGTGTAAAGGTAAAACCCTTGATTGTCGGCGGGGAGCAAGAGCGCGGTCTTCGTGGCGGGACGACGAACGTAGCGGCGACGGTCGGTATGGCGGCGGCGTATCGCAAAACGGTGGCTACCGTGTCGCAAACAAGCCAAAAAATGCAGACGTTACGCAAGGCGTTTTTGGACGGATTGGCGGGGCTGGACGGTTTGCATATTTACGGCGACGAGGGCGTGTCGGCGGTGCTTTCGATGCGGATTGAGGGGGTGACGGGTGTAGATCTCGTGTATAAGCTCGACCTTAACGGCGTGAGCATTTCGGCGGGCGCGGCGTGCGCCAGCGCGTCGGTAAAGCCTAGCCACGTATTGATGGCAATGGGCTTGACGGAAATAGAGGCGAGAGAGTGCGTGCGCGTGAGCTTTGGCAAGGATAATACCGAGGCGGACGTCAAAAAAGCGGCGGCATTGATAAAAGAAATTGCGGAAACTCTGCGAAAAAACTAAAAATGGCAGAAAAAATTTTCCGTGAAACCTTTACTAATTGAAAAAAATATGTTATAATAGCATAGCAAAAAATAAAAAAAGCAAAAAATCGGAGGTAAAAATTATGGCACATGTAATCACGGACGAATGCGTAGCATGCGGCGCGTGCGCAGATACCTGCCCTGTTGGCGCAATCGTATTGGACGAAGCGAAGGGTATCTACGTAATCAACGACGAATGCGTAGATTGTGGCGCGTGCGAAGACGGCTGCCCCGTTGGCGCAATCAAAGCGGAATAATAGCAAACGAAACAAGAAAGACGGTACGCAAATCGCGTGCCGTTTTTTCTTTTGCAAAAAAATATAAAAAAGTTATTGACGAACTGTCAAAAAAGTGGTAAAATAAACTTGCGACATAATTGAATAAAATTTCCCTAGCGAAATATACTTCTTTGGTAGAAGTGTATTCTTTTCGCGTTACAATTTTCGTTGGGGAATATTATGTAATTCAATTGTGTCGCAGCAAAGCGAGAAGGACATTTTTACGGGTGTCGTTCCGTTTTGCGGAGCGACACTTTTTTATTTTTTGAAACCATTTTATTAGGAGAGCATGTATGTACGAAGAACCCAAATTGCAAATTTTGCTGTACGCGCAGGCGGACGTCGTACGCACCAGCGGTGAAACCGAGTGGGAAGACGAAAACGTAGACAACGGCGGTTGGACGTAAGGTAGAGGTTAGGAGAGAAAAAATGAAACGAATCATAGCCCTTTTTCTAGGCGTATTTTTAACGCTTTCTATTTTTTCGTTGACGGGTTGCAAGGACGACGGCAATTTTTCAATGACAAATGAAGACAGTTGGAGTGATGAAAACGTCGACAACGACGCTTGGACTTAATAATAAAAAAGGAAATAATATAAGGAGTTATATATTATGAAAGCGATTTTTAAGAACAAATTATTCGTATTGCTTTCTGCGCTGATAATGCTGTTATGCGGCGTACTCGGCGTCAAGGCGTTGACCGCGCAGGAAAGCGCGAAAGCGGACGAAGTAACCAACCCCACGCTTACGATTGAAAGTAACAACGTATCGTATGCAGAATCTATCTACATATTGTACGCGGTATCCAACGACGGGTTTGACAGAGCCAACCACGAAATCAAAATGCTGTTCTGGGACGAATTGCAAGAAGAATATACGGTTGGTACGGAAAAATACGCGGTTACCAGTAAACAATCGGCGACGGTCAAAGGCAAGAGCTGTTTGATTTTCTATTCGGACGGCTTGGCGGCGAAGGAAATGTCGGACGATATTTTTGCGCGTGCTTGCGTAGAAATCGACGGCGAGGCGTATTACAGTGACGTAATGAAATTCAGCGTACTCGAATACGTACATACCATGAGTGAAAAGGGCGGACTTACCACCAACCAAAAGAACCTGCACAACAGCATGCTCAATTACGGTACGATGGCGCAGTACAACTTTGGCCACAACACGGGCAGACCCGCCAACGGCACGTATCACAGCGTAAAAGTTCACGGCGGTAAGCACGGCGACGGTTTCAACCACGGCAGATACCAAAAGGGTGACAAAGTAACCATTCGCCCCGACGAACCCGAACACGGCAAAAAATTCTGGTGCTGGAAGGACGAAAACGGCATTATCGTCAGTTACGACAAGGAATTTGAAATCGTAATCGGCGATAAGAACAAGGAATACGAGGCGGTATACAAGGATATTTCCAACGTAGCGACACAGCTTGCCTTGACGGCGGAAATTCCCTATGACGGCACGGTAAACGATATCGAACTTCCCACGGCGGTTTCCTTTGAAGTGGGCGAAGAAACGGTAACGTTGGAAGTCACTTGGGACACCAGCGCGTTCACGGCGAACAAAATCGGCACGCAGACTTTCTATGCAAACCTCGTAGACACGACGGCGTATGAACAATACGGTATCGAATACGGGTCTATCGTGATGAACGTTACCACCATGCCTTATACGTTTGAAATCGACCAAACGACGGGCGAATATATCCTGACGGGATATTACGGCGCGGATACGGAAATCGCTCTGCCTACGTCGTATAGAAACACCTTTATCACGACGATAAAGAGCAAAGCGTTTAACCAAGCGACCACGCTGACGAATATTGTTATCCCGAACACCTATAAAAAGATAGAACAAAGCGCGTTCTTCCTTTGCGACAATATCGAAGAAATTACCCTGCCGTTAAAGACTACTATTGGTTATATCTTTGGGTCGACGTCGTACACGACGCAATATATTAACTTACCTTTGGCGCTTCGTACGGTAAACGTTTCCGAAGGGGTGACAACGTTGCCTTATGATGCGTTCTATAACTGTGAAAACATTGAAAATTTCAATTTGCCGAGTACGATTACGACTATTCGTGACAATGCCTTCTATGGTTGTGATAAACTTACGGAATTTACCATTCCCGACAATTTAACGTCGTTGGGTAGCGATGTGTTTACTAATAGCGGTTTAACACGCGTCAACGCATCTTCGATTGATAGAGTATTTGCGGTAGGCAATTCGCCGTTTGGTAGTGGCGCAGATTTGTATATCAAAGGCAAATTGGTGACGGAGGTAACCATTCCTACGGGCTACACCACAATAAATAGAGCATTAAGTTATTGTAAGAGTGTTACCAAGGTAATCATTCCCGATGGCGTAACGAGTATTGGTTCTTCTGCGTTCGAAAGGTGCAAGAGTTTGACGGAAGTTGTCATCCCCGACTCTGTCACGAGTATCGGTAATTATGCGTTCCAATATTGCGGTAGCTTGACGAGTGTGGTAATCCCCGACAGTGTCACGAGTATCGGTTATTATGCGTTCTATTCTTGCGAGAGCTTGACGGAAATCGTAATCCCCGACGGTGTGACGAGTATTGGTAATTATGCGTTCAGGGATTGCAGTAGCTTGACGAGTGTGGTAATCGGCAACGGTGTCACGAGTATCGGTGATTATGTGTTCTATGATTGCGATAGCTTGACGAGTATAGAAATCCCCGACGGTGTAACGAGTATCGGGCAGAGTGCGTTCTCTGGTTGCGAGAGTTTGACGAGAGTGGTAATCGGCAACGGTGTCACGAGTATTGGTTCATATGCATTCTCTGGGTGTATTAGCTTGACGAGCGTGAATATCCCCGACGGTGTAACGAGTATCGGGCAGAGTGCGTTCTATAATTGTGGGAAATTGGCGGAAATTATTATTCCTACGTATGTTTATGAGATTGGTTCTTCTGCGTTCTCTAAGTGCTCTAACTTGGCAACGGTAACGATTTTATCGCAACGTTTGACCAAGATTGGCTCTTCTGCGTTCCAAAATTGTTCGAGATTGTGGGAAATTTATAACCTTTCCCCGTTAGAATTTACCCTTGGTGCTACCGATTATGGATATATTGCGCAAAATGCAAAAGTTATCCATACGTCGTTGGACGAAACGGCTTGGGTTAACGTAACCGAAGATGGATTTATTACCTATTCCGACGGCGAAGAATCTCTTTTGTATGGATACGTTGGTAATGGTGGTGAAATCGTTCTTCCAGAAAATATTAACGGAAATAATTACAGTGTTTATAAAGAAGCCTTCTATGAAAATGACACGATTACGAGTGTGGTAATCGGTGACAGCGTAACGAGTATCGGTGAGTATGCGTT